>NZ_JABFAJ010000010.1 GCF_013085345.1 Isoptericola sediminis
GGCCGCATCGGATCAAGACACTCGATCCACGGAGGGTGAACGATGACCGCGCGCGAGGACGTGCTGCGCCGGATCCGGGCCGCGCTCGGGCAGCCCGGCGCGGGCACGACGCCGGCCGGTCACGTCGGCACGGCCCCCGCAGCCGTCGATGTGCCGCGGCAGTACCGGACCGCCGGGGACGACGCGCCCCGGTCGCAGGCCGTCGTCGAGCAGCTCGTGGACCGCCTGGAGGACTACCGGGCCCACGTGCACCGGGTCACGGCGGGCGAGCTGCCCGCCGTGGTGGCGCGACGGGTCGGCGACCTGGCACCGGCCTCGGGCGACGCGCCGTCCGTCGCCGTGCCGCCCGGGCTTGAGCCCGCGTGGCTCGACGCCCTGCCGAGCTACATCGTCGTGCACCGGGACTCCCCCGACGCGCCGATGACCGCGCACGACCTGGACAAGGTCTCTGCTGTCCTGACCGCCGCCCGGGTCGCGTGCTCCGAGACCGGCACCATCGTCCTGGACGCCGAGGCGGACCAGGGCCGCCGGGCGATCTCCCTGGTGCCCGACGTCCACCTGTGCGTCGTGCGGACCGACCAGGTCGTCCAGACCGTGCCCGAGATGGTCCGCCGGCTCGCCAAGCATCCCGAACGGCCGCAGACCTGGATCTCGGGCCCCAGCGCCACCAGCGACATCGAGCTCGACCGCGTCGAAGGGGTGCACGGGCCGCGCACGCTGCACGTCCTGCTCACCGCAGGGCGACAGGAGCCGCAGCAATCACCGGCGACGGATCGAGCGACTGCTAGTCCCTAGCAAAGGTCACCGCGCTCTGACAGTAATTAAGATCCCCATCATCCTGGACTCGACACATCTCGATCACGAAGTCAGCCAGTGCATTCGTCGTCGGCATTCCGTCCGCGTCCGTTGCGCCGGGCTCAGCCTTCCAGTCGATCAGGTGGATCTGTACCGCGTATCGGCCAGAATCCAACGGAATCTCGGGCATAGGGGCGCCAAAATCCTCGCCAACGGCCTCCAGTCCGCCCAGCGCGACCATCCCGTCAGAGACAAGAAGATACGGTTGCGACGAAACCACCCGGAAGGCCTCCTCACGCTCAGTGAGGGTTCCTAGTTCGGACACGACACGAACGGTAAACTCGTACGCCCCATCACCACCAATATTGATGGGGACCAGCGCGCCCTCAGCGATCACCGCGGCAAGAGCGGAGTCCCCCGCGACCCGATCCTCCCATTCATCGATCCCCGCCACCTCAGAGAATCGGGAAGTCCTCCACAACGCGAACAGGCCAGCGTCCGTGCGCACGGTACTCGTCACTTCCACGTCAAGTTCCTCTCTCTTCTGGCTACGGCAACAGAGATTGCCTATCGCTCAGCCAGACCGGCGCGTCTTCTTCCTCGGGGAATCTTCCGTTTCTGTCAGGCCACAGGAGCTGGAGCGCGTCGAAGGAATCCTCGCCGTAGAACACCGTGGCCTGTACCAGGTTCGAGATCAGAATATCTCGCGAGAGCGCCCGGAACCGAACCTCGGCTCCCTCAAGAATTTCACCCGACGCGTCACCATCTCTATATACCCTCCCGTCAGTCAGCATGGACTGCACTGAGCTCAATACGCTTCCTGACAGCTCCTCCGCAAATCCAGCCACAACAACTTCGGCGTGATCATAACTGGAAGTAAACCCGATACTGTACGCAAAGGGAGGAAGTTTTGCTTCGGAATCGAAGACCCAAATACAGCTCCTCAGGACGGGCTACCCGATCCTGCGGACCGACACCACCCACGACGCTCCTCCAGCAGCCTCACCCAATCGTTCTCGGAGTTCCGCGAGTAGTCGACGCTCGCCGCACCGGGTGCCGTTTCGATGAGATGGAGCACGAACCACCCGAAACCGAAGCATCCGTCAGGTCCGAAGGCTCCCAGGAGGGCCTGAGCCTCCTCGTCCGTCACCGGCTTCTCAATGGCTTCGAGGAGACCCTCAATCGTGTCAAGCTCCTCGGGCGTAGCCCTGACTTCGGCAGGGAGGGGGGTCATGTCGACAAATTCTTCGACTGAGCGACGAATCATCAACCCACCTCTCTGTCAGCGCGGGCCGTGAGGGCGACGATGTCCTTGGCCGACGCGTCCGACGGGACCTCCCCGTCGAAGCTGTACGAGTCATCGCAGAAGACGACCTGCTCCTCGGCCTGCAGGGTCGGCGGGAACGTCCGACTCGCCGAGGTGCCGCACTCCCGGACGTCTCTCATAGGAGCCCCACACCAGGATCTCGCGCAGCCTTGCGGAGAGTTCAGCAGTGTCGACACCGGTGTCGCCCAGATCCACCTCGACGACCGACGACACCTCCAAGGCGTCGGCATCGTCACCTCTAAGCTGAAGACGAAGGAGGTGGCCGACCAGGCTCACGTCGAGCAGACAACCGTAGACGGTCAGACCTCGTTCGGTGGAGACGCAGTACGAATCCATCCCCGACCGGATCTCCTGCGCATCCGGGGGATAGGTCGAACGCTGGATCGAGAAGGATCGCTCACAACCGCCCTCGTCCTCACCGGCGAACGCGACCTCCAGAGCCTCCTCGTCGTCGTAGTCCTCGAAGAACCCCACGTTCCGGGCCTTCAGCCGCACCGTCTGCCTCCCCTCGGTCCGAAGATTCATTCTTCCGTGACGGGTCGTCCGCGGCCCGGTCCACGCTCGTCGTCAGACGGTATCGTCAATCCCGCGCCTGGCGGTGATGGATGCCCGAGATTGCGCCCTCCTGAAGGCCGATGCCACCTGCCTGTTGCCGGCGGATCAGCCAGCCGCGCAGCGACGCGTAGTCGACCGTGGGCGGAACGTCGACGGCGATCAGCTGGGCGAACGTGCACGACGACTCCCAGACGCAGCCGACCGTTCCGAGGTGCTCCTCGACCGCTGCTCTCTCGTCGTCCTCGTGAAGGACGATCCTGAGGGTCGAGTATCCGGACTCTCCGGTCAGCTCCTCGTAAACGAGCTCGCGGAGCTCATGGTCCGGACGTGCGGCGATGCGGTCGCCATAGGCGATGCCCCGGACGAAGAGCGGCGTGTTGAGGACTCGGAGCTCGCCCCTGACATCCGTCCTCTCGCACCACGTGCGCTCGCTGAGCACGGGTGGCCAGCTGTCGCTCTCGGCCTCCATCTCGAACGACACTTGAACATCGGTGCGGCGCCCGGCTCCCCAGAGAGCTCTCTCACATCTGAGATCATTTCGCTCCTCGTTCGCGGAGATCAGCAAAGTGCTGTGCGATATTCGTAGTTCGCCACCAGTTCGGCCGTTCCGCGAGGGGTGCTGCCGTACGCGTTGGCGGCCATCGGGTCGGCGCCCCTCGAACGGAGCAGAGCGATGACGTCCCCTCTACCCCGAGAGTTCGCGACGGCAACCATCAGTGCGGTGTTGCCGAACCGATTCCTCTGATCGACCTCGGCACCACCGTCCAGCGGGGCGCGAGCCGCCTCCGGATGTCCCCCTGGGGCGCGAAGTGCAGCGGAGTGAAACCCGACCTGTCGGCCGCCCCGGGGTCGCAACCGGCCGCAACCAAGGACCTGACCTCCTCGACGTCGCCGTCCAGAGCGGCAGAGTGCAGAGGGGTCCTTCCCCCGCGGTCAGCCTCGTCGAGGCTTTCCATCGCTGTGGCCCCTCATCGTGTCGGGCATCGATCAGGACGTGGACGGGCTGCCCGGATCTCGTCCTTTCGGTCGCCATTGAACACGACATTGCCCTTGAGCAGGGTGGACCGAGACTGGCAACTGTTCGACGGGCAGGCAACGCCGGCTCGTCCCCGGTGCCCCGCACTCGGGCCGTGGGCCCGCCTCCGCCGATGCGGAACAATGGGCCCCCGTGACCGACGCGCTCTTCGACGTCCCCGCCGACGCCCGCCGCCCCGCCACCCGGATCGTCCTGCTCACCGGAGCCTCCGGCAGCGGCAAGTCCGCCCTGACCCGCCGGCTCGGACTGCCCGTCGTCATGCTGGACGACTTCTACCGCGACCACGACCACCCCGGGATGCCGCAGGCGTTCGGCATCGTCGACTGGGACGACCCGGCGAGCTGGGACCACGACGCCGCCCTGGAGGCGCTGCGCACCCTCGCGGCCACGGGCCGCACCGAGGTGCCGGTCTACGACATCCCGACGTCGCGCCGCACCGGCGCCTCGGTGGTCGACGCGCACGGCGAGAAGGTCGTGATCGCCGAGGGCGTGTTCGCGGCCGAGCTCGTGGCCGACCTGCGCGCCGACGGCATCCTCGCCGACGCGATCTGCCTGGCACGTCCCCGCCTGGTGACCTTCTGGTTCCGCCTGCTGCGCGACCTCGGGGAGTCCCGCAAACCCCCGTTCACGCTGCTGCGACGTGGCTGGGGCCTCATGCGCGCCGAGCCGGAATTCGTGCGCCGCTGGACCGAGCTCGGCTGCCGGCCGCTCACCCCGAGCGTCGCCGAGCAGGAGATCCGGTCCGTGGCCTAACCTGTGCCTGATCGTCGTGCTCCCGCGCCGAACCTCCTCCGTGCTGCCGCCCTCCTGACCTGTCGAAGCCAGACGCACCGCGCGCCGTCGCGCGACCCCGCACCGGGGTTGCCTCAGGCAGCGCCCTCTGAAGTGTCATGAAGACTTAACACGACGGTCATCCCTGCCACATCACGTGGCTTCACCGTGGTTCCAGGAGGTGGTCGAGGTGTTCGAACACAGTTCACTGCGTGTCCTGTCCCTCTACGAGGGCTTCTTCTCCGGTGGCGCCCGCGTGCTGCACTCGACAGTGGTGTCGGGTCTCCACGCGCACGGCCACCAGCAGCACTCGGCGCTCAGCCTGTACAGCGCCGTGCGCCGCGAGACCATGCTGCAGCGGATGGAGGACGACCCCCGGTTCCTCGCGCTGCGCGCCGCGGGCGTCCGCATCTCGACACTGGGCCGGTCGACGGACGACGACCACGACCCGCGTGTCTTCACCGACGCAGAGATGGAGGTCGCCCGCCGCGAGGCGACGGGGGCCGACGTCGTCCTGTCCCTCAAGGAGCAGCCGCTGCGCCTGGCGAACGCGGCCGGGTTCCCGGACCGTCCGGTGGTGGCGTGCCTGCACCGCTCCGACCCGGAGAACTCCGGTGCGGCCCTGGACGACCTGCGCACCGCCGCCGACAGCGGGCTGCTCGCGGCAGCGGTGTGCTGCGCCGAGTCGACCCGGGACGCCTACGCCGCGGCCGGCGTCCCGGAGCACCTGCTCAAGGTGGTCCCCAACGGCATCGACCTCACGCGGTTCCACCCGCTGCGCCGCGTGCGCCGGCTGGCGCTGCGGGGATCGGCCGGCATCCCGGCCGACGCGACCCTCGTCGCCTATGCGGCCCGCTACGACGCGATGAAGAACCCGACGCTCTTCGTCGCCGCCGCACGCCAGTTCCTGGAGCGCGACGACTCCGGACACGTCATGATGTGCGGCGCCGGCATGACGCGGGACAACACCGGACTGACGGAGCTGCTCGACCAGGCCTTCGGGGACCGTCCCGACCTGCTCGCCCGCGTCCACACCCTCGGCGTGCGCCGCGACATGGAGAACGTCTACGCGATGGCCGACGTCGTCGCTCTCACCTCGGCCTACGGCGAGGCCGCGCCGCTGTGCCTCATCGAGGGCGCCATGAGCGGCGCGGTCCCCGTGACCACGCCCGTCGGGGACAGCGCGCGGCTGGTCGAGCGCATCGGGTTCGTGACGGGCTTCGACGCCGCCGAGATCGCCGAGACGTGGATCGAGGCCGCGGCACGACGCGGCGAGCTGCGCGGGGCGCTCACCGCGGCACGCCAGCGGTTCAGCCACGTCCGGATGCTCTCCGGCTACGCCCAGGTGCTCGAGCAGGCCGTGCGGGGCACCGGTCTGCAGGTCGCCGCCTGACGACCGGGCGACGGGACGCCCGCTCCGGCGTCCCGTTGCCGGGCCCGGCGGGACCCGCTAGGACTGGAGGCGTCCGGAGCGCTCCGGGCGACGCGTCCGGGAGGTGAGTGGATGCCGGTCCCCGACCCCGCCGCACCGACGCCGGCGGACGTCGACGTGCGCCCCGCGACCGTCTTCGAGGACGTCGCCACGCTCGTCGGACCGCGGCGTCCCGACGCGACCGTCTGCTTCTGCCTGAGCTACCGGATCGGCTCGACGGAGAGCCGGCGCCTGCGTGGGCCGGCCCGCGGCGAGCGCGTCCGCGAGCTCTGCGCGGAGGATCCCCCTCCCGGCGTCGTCGCCTACCTGGACGGAGAGCCCGTCGCCTGGGCCGCGATCCACCGCCGCGCCGACACGTCGTTCGCGACGAACCGCCGCATCCCGCACGTCGACGACGTCGACGCGTGGTCCCTGTGGTGCCTGCGCGTGCGGCCCGGGTACCGCCGGACCGGGCTGACCGCCCCGTTGATCGAAGGGGCGGTCCGGTTCGCCCGCGACCGTGGCGCACCGGCGGTCGAGGCCTACCCGCTGGACAACCAGGGCGAGCGCATCGACACCACGATGGCCTACGTCGGCACCCGCACGATGTTCGAGCAGGCGGGTTTCACGGTCGCCGCCGCGACGTCGTCGACGCTCGACGGGTTCCCGCGCGTGCTGATGCGCCAAGCGCTCGACGGGTCCTGACGGCCCGGCCTCGCTCGGCACGCCACGGGCCGGTCTCGCGCGACAGGCCCGGGTGACGCGTCTGACATCGACTCCGGTGCACCGGGTGTGTACCGTGATGAGCGGAGCCCGACAGTGGGTTCGCGGACGAGGGAGCAGTACCCGCCACACGACAAGACTGCCGCGAAAGAGGTACGTCTCGTCATGGCCTGGATCGTCCTGCTCGTCTCGGGTGTGCTGGAGGCCGTGTGGGCCACCGCGCTCGCCGCCTCCGGAGGCTTCCGCAAGCCGAAGCCCACCCTCCTTTTCGTCGTCGCGCTCGCCGCCAGCATGGCCGGACTCGCGTGGGCGATGACCGACCTTCCCACCGGCACCGCGTACGCCGTCTGGGTGGGGATCGGCGCCACCCTCACCGTCGTGTGGGGGTTCGTCACCGGGCAGGACCGCGTCAACGTCGCGCGCGTCCTCCTCCTGACCCTGCTCGTCGGCTCCGTCGTGGGCCTCAAGGCGGTGAGCTAGCCATGTCGTGGCTGATCCTGCTTCTCAGCGCCGTCGCCGAGGCCGTGTGGGCCACCGCGCTCGGCGAGTCCGAGGGCTTCTCCGTCCTCGGCCCCACCATCGTGTTCTTCGTGTTCCTCGCCATCTCCATGGCCGGCCTCGGCTGGGCCGTGCGCCGCATCCCGCTGGGCACCGCCTACGCGGTGTGGGTGGGTCTCGGCGCCGCCCTGACGGTGTCCTACGCCATCGCGACCGGCGAGGAGCCCCTCTCCGCCCTCAAGGTCGTGTTCCTCCTCGGGATCGTCGGGGCCGTCGTCGGCCTCAAGCTGGTCCCGCACGACACCCCGACCGCGGAGCGGGACGTCGACGTCCGCGACTGATTCGCGCCCGCGGGGCCGGGGGAACCTCCGCGGTGCCCCGTTCGTCGTACCGTGTGGCCCGCCGGAACCCTTTCCTCCGGCGGGCCACCACTCCCCTGCACCCCGAAGGTCCCGATGAGCTCGAACACCACCCCGATCCTGCGCGCCACCGGCCTCTCGGCCGGCTACGGCGGCCCCGACGTCGTGCGCGACATCGACCTCGAGCTCACGACCGGCTCCGCTCCCGTCGGCGTCGTCGGGCCGTCCGGGGCCGGCAAGTCCACGATCGTGCGCGCGCTGGTCGGACGGGTCAGGCCCACCAGCGGTCATGCCACCTGGCACGGCCGCACCGTGAGCCGCATCGGGCTGCGCGACAAGAAGGCCTTCCGCACCCAGGTCCGTCGCGTCACCCAGGAGGGCATCGCCGACGCCGACGCCCGCTGGACCGTCGACCGCGTGCTCGGCAAGGCCCTGACCGACGCCCGCAAGGCCGGCCGCCCCTCGGGCCGCACCGTCGAGGAGCTGCTGGCCGACGTCGCCCTCGAGCCGCGTTTCGCGCCCCGGCAGATCGGCACGCTCTCCGGGGGCGAGAAGCAGCGCGTCGCGCTCGCCTCCGCGCTGGCGACGCGCCCGGACGCCCTCCTGCTGGACGAGCCCCTGACCGCCGTCGACCCGGCGATGCGCGGCGAGGTCGTGCGCCGGCTGGGCGAGGCGACGTCCGCCCAGGGCACGGCCGTGCTGCTGGTGACCCACGACCTGGAGCTGGTGGAGCGACTCTGCCCGACGGTGCACGTGCTCGCCGACGGCACCTTCGTGACCTCCGGGAGCCTCTCGCAGGTGCTGGCGACCGCGACGCACCCGGTGGTGCAAGAGCTCGCCGAGGCGGCACCGCAGGCGGTCCAGCGGTTCCGCTGAGTCCGCCGACTCGGCGAAAGGCCGTCAGGCGGTCCCGTCCGGCGCATTGTAGGCTCGACGGCGAGTCAGTCTCGAAGTCCGCCAATCGTGAGGGGTAGCAATGCTCGTCCGGGGCGGTGTCACGGGATGACGAGCGGATCCCCGAACACGGTCATGGCCCGATGGGCGATCGACTCCCCGGAAGACCTCGCGCGTATCCGCACGGACCTCGACCGCGCCCTGCAACGGATGGAAGCGGTGGACTGCGACTGCTTCGCCCCCTCGGGTGCGAGCCCGGACCACGTGGTCCTCATCGCCAACGAGCTGGCGTCCAACGCGCTGGAGCACGCGGACGGGCCGGCACGGGTCGAGCTGCGCTGCGACGGCGCGACCGTCGTCGTCTCCGTGACGGACCAGCGCCCCGACCTCCCGCCCGTGCTCAGCCCGCACCGCGATCTGGGTGAGGGCGGATTCGGCCTCCAGCTGGCGCTGCGTGTCGCCGACGAGGTCGGCTGGTACCGCGACTCCGCCTGGGAGAAGCGCGTGTGGGCGCGGTTCACGCTGGCCGCGCGAGACCGCTCGCGGAGCGGTTCCGGGTCCGCACGCCACGCCGCACCGGAGACGCGGACGCCCGTCGGCCGGTGACGAGCGACGGCTCGTCGCGGCGTTCTGCGTGCCGTCGGCCGTAGCACCCCCACGTCACGTCTGGAACGCCGCGTCGCCCCGCTCCGAGGACGGACGGCGAGGGCCCGACCGGGAAGCTCCCGGTCGGGCCCTCGAAGAACGTCAGGCGATCAGGCCCGGCGGCGCATCCAGAGGAAGGTGCCACCGGCGGCGATCAGCGCGAGCGCCCCGATCGCGATGGCCGTGACCTCGGAACCGGTCTGCGGCAGCTCGTCCGTGGTGGGCTCCATGCTGTCGCCCGGGGACGGCTCGTCGGAGACGTCGGTCGAGGGCTCCGTCGACGGCTCGGTGGAGGGTTCCTCCGACGGCTCCATCGAGGGCTCCTCGGAAGGCTCCATCGAGGGCTCCTCCGACGGCTCCATCGAGGGCTCCTCCGACGGCTCCATCGACGGGGAGGGCGACATCGAGGGCGAGGGGGACACCGACGGCGACGTCGACGGGGCCGGCGAGTGCGAGGGCGACGGCTCGATCTTGACCTCCAGGACGGAGACGTGGCTGATCTCCTGCACCTGGCCGTTGTTGTTGGTTGCCGGGGACTCGACCAGGTACTCGGCGACCGGCTCGTCCAGCGTGATGTACGTGACCCCGTCGTTCGCCGCCTTCACGCAGATCTTCGTGATCAGGTAGCCCTCGGACGCCGTCACCTCGAACGTGGTCTCGTCGATGTCCTCGGTCTTGATCCACCCGTCGTTCTCGTCCGGGCAGACCTGCTCGTCGCTGGTCGTGATGGTGGCGCCCGGCGTGGCCGTGGCCACGGGAAGCCCCACGAGGGCACCGAGGAGGAACAAAGCGGCGGCGGCGATCAACGCGATCGGCAAGCGGAATCGAGCAGCGGTCATCGCTGGTGTCTCACTCTCAGGCTGGTCGTGACGAGGCGGCGCTTGGCAGCCTAGGGGAGTCCGTGCCAGGTCGGAAGGCCCGTCCGCGGAACGTTACCCGCTGGTGATATCGCGGACTCAGGACTTCTGTCCGTTCTGCCCGATCTTCCCGGCCCATCATGATCCGGGCCTCGGGGTCGCCGATCCGGGGGCCGCCGAGCGGATGTCGGACGAAGCCAGGTGCCGGACGGCAGAAGGCCCGCCCGGGGGTTCCCCCGGGCGGGCCTCCGTGCGAACCCCCCGGATCAGGCCCGGCGTCGCAGCCAGACGATGGCCCCGCCGGCGGCGATCAGCACGAGCGCGCCGATCGCGATCAGCGTGACCTGCGCGCCGGTCTGCGGGAGCTCGTCGGCGCCGGACTCGACCTCGCCGGCGGACACCGGCGTCGGCTCGACGGTCGGCTCCTCAGGGGCCTCCGAGGCGTCCTCCGAGGGCTCGACCGACGGCTCCGGCGTCGGCTCGGTCTGCGGTGGCGCGGCAGCGCAGCTCGGCGTGGCCGGCGGGTAGACGAGGTCGACGGAGATCTCCGGGTTCACGACGAGCGTCGCCTCGATGTCCCCGCGCGTCCAGGCGTCGTTGCCGTTGGTCGGCACCCAGGTGCCGTCCTCGAGCTGGGCCCAGCCCGGCCAGGCCGTCGGGGTCTCCCCGTCGTCCGCCACCGCGGCTCCGGGCCACAGCGTGCGACCGGACAGCGTGCCGTCCTCTCCGAGCATGCCGAGCTGAAGCGTCTCCGTGTGCGTCCCGTCGGTGAGCACGAGGGTCACGGCGCGCTCGGGAGACAGGCCGTCCGGGTCGGTCAGGACCACGTCGAAGGAGATCCACGGCGCGTTCGCGACGCACTCGCCGACGGCGACCGAGCCGGCCAGCGAGGGTTCGACCGGAGCGGACGTCGGCTCCTCCGACGGCTCCGTGCTCGGCTCGGCGGACGGCTCCTCGCTGGGCTCCTGGGAGGGCTCGACGGACGGCTCCTGCGAGGGCTCAGCGCTCGGCTCGACGGACGGCTCCTCCGAGGGCTCGACAGAGGGCTCCTCCGACGGCTCCGTGCTCGGCTCGACGGACGGCTCCTCCGAGGGCTCGACAGAGGGCTCGACGGACGGCTCGACGGACGGCTCCTCCGACGGCTCCGTGCTCGGCTCGACGGACGGCTCCGGCGTCGGCTCCTTGCACTCCACGAGGCCTTCCCAGTGGTAGTTCGTGCCGTCGACCTGCACCCACTCGTAGGCGTAGCGGGTCCAGCCGGGCCACTGGTCGAGCGTCGTCGGGTCGAAGCTCTCCACACCCGTCCACCGGCCGGCGTCGTGGTGGAAGTTGAACGTCTCCACCTCGTCGGTGTCGAGGTTGCGGACCCGGACGTTGACGTCGTTGCCGGACACGCCGTCCGGGTAGGTCACCGTCAGGCCGGCCTCGCAGGTCGGCGCGGGGTACGGCCAGCCACCGTCGTCCGCGACCTCGCGGATCGAGACGTGGCTGATGTCCTGGACGCTGCCCTTGCCGTTGTCCGACGGCGAGACGATCAGGAAGGTCTTCGCCGGGGGGTCCACCAGGAGTCGCTCGACGGTGCGCGCGGACTTCACGCACACCTCGGCGATGAGGTGGCCCTCGCTCGCCTCGGCGAGGTACTCGGTCCCGGTGAGGTCGTCGATCTTGGACCACTCACCGTCGGCGGGGCAGGTCGCCTGGCCGTTGCCGTTCCCGGCAACAGCGGCACCTCCCGCGGGCAGGGCGGCGGCGCCGGGGAGCGCCACGAGGGCGCCGAGCAGCATCAGCACGGCGGTGGCGATCATGGCGATCGGTAGGCGTAGACGGGCAGCGGTCATCGCTGGGAGCTCACTCTCGGGGGGTCGACGTGGAGACGGCCTGGGAAGCCTAGAGCACCCGTGACCTGCGACGGGACACCGACCGCACCCGGGGCCGGGCCGTGCGGTCCTGTCCGGCACGTCCCCTGTGCCCCGCTGGCCCGCTTTTCCGCTTGTTCAGGGCTTCCGTGCCGGTTCCGGCTCCTCTTCACCGGCGGAACGAATTCACCCGGTGTGTCGTCGTGGGGACGACCCGCGGTACACGCCGGGACGCGAGCGGCTCAGGAGTCGTCCGCGACGAACCGCTGCCGGGTCTCGGCGAGCAGGGGCCGGTCCGCGCGCAGCACGACGGCGACCCAGAGCACACCGAACAGGGCCAGCAGCGCCGGGGACATCAGCCAGCCGACAGCACCCGCCAGCACGACGGCGACGAGCACCACGAGGGTCGACCGCGGCAGCCGTCCGAGGAAGTACAGGGCGAGCTTGGCGGTGTCCCGGGCCCGGAAGGAGAAGAACGACGCGATCACGGTGGCCTGCACCAGCCAGAGCAGCAGGAGCACCGCGGCACCGATCCCGACACCGGTCGCCCAGGCGGGAGCCGTGCCGATCCCGGAGGCCACGGCGAGCGTCAGTCCCGCGAGCGCCAGCACGCTGGGCACCCACAGCACGAGGGCGTCCATCGCGTTGATCCGATAGCCGCGCCCGAACGCCGCCACGGGTCCGAGACCCTCCTCGATCGCCCTGTCCCCGAGCGCGAACGCCGCCGCGGAGAACGCCGGCCCCACGAACACCAGCGCGAGCGCCACGAGCGCCGTCCCGGCCGCTCCGGCGCCGCGCAGTCCGAGCAGCAGCACGGCCGGCGACACGGCGAGCGCGAAGAGGACACCGACGACCAGGAGCCGCACCGCGGTCGGGGTGTCGTCCGGAGACGGGGCGGGGGGTTCGGTCGAAGCCACGGCCCCACCGTACCGAGCCCGGCCGTGACCGTCGGTCGCACCGTCGCCACCCGGCGCGGTGCGACGCCGTCGGGCAGCATGACCCCATGACCCGCAACCCCCTCGACATCCTGTTCCTCGGCGGATCCGGCGTCATCAGCGCCGCGTCCGTCCACCGTGCCGTCGCGCAGGGGCACCGTGTCGCAGTGCTCAACCGCGGCCGCTCGACCCACCGCGAGCTGCCGGCCGAGGTCGAGCAGCTGACCGCCGACATCTCGGACGACGCCGCCGTGGACGCGGTGCTGGAGGGCCGCGACTTCGACGTGGTCGCCCAGTTCCGCGCCTTCACCCCCGACCACGTCGCCCGGGACATCGCCCGCTTCACCGGCCGTACCGGCCAGTACGTGTTCGTCTCGAGCGCGTCCGCCTACCAGACGCCCCCCGCGCGGCTGCCGGTCACCGAGTCCACGCCGCTGCGCAACCCGTTCTGGCAGTACTCCCGCGACAAGATCGCCGGGGAGGACCTGCTCGTCCGCGCCCACCGCGAGAACGCCTTCCCCGCCACCGTGGTGCGACCGAGCCACACCTACGACCGCACGCTGCTGCCCACGCTCGGCGGCTGGACCGACGTCGCCCGGATGCGCGCGGGGCGGCCCGTCGTAGTGCCCGGGGACGGCACCAGCCTGTGGACCCTGACCCACACCGACGACTTCGCGGTCGGGTTCGTCGGTCTGCTCGGCCACCCGCTGGCGATCGGCGACACCTTCCAGATCATGGGCACCCACGCGCCCACCTGGAACCAGGTCTACACCTGGCTCGGGCAGGCGGCCGGGGTCCCCGACCCGGAGATCGTGCACGTCGCCTCCGAGACGATCGCCCACGTGCTGCCCGACGTCGGGCCAGGTCTGCTCGGCGACAAGGCGCACACGATGCTGTTCGACTGCGCCAAGCTGCAGGCGCTCGTGCCCGACTTCGCGACGACGGTCACGTACGACCAGGCGGCGCACGAGCAGATCGCCTGGTTCGACGCCCACCGTGCCGCCCAGGAGGTCGACCCGGTGCTCGACGCCGGGTTCGACCGGCTCGTCGAGCATGCCGGGGCGATCTGACCGTAGGCTCGCCGCCGTGACACAGCCCCTCGTCCTCCTCGACCTCGACGGCACCCTCATGGACTCCGCTCCCGGGATCACCGCGTCGGTCGCCCACGCCTACCGCACGATCGGGCTGCCGGTGCCCGACGACGCCACGCTGCGCACGTTCGTCGGACCGCCGGTCAGCGAGTCCTTCGCGGGCCACGGCGTCCCGGCGGACCGCGCCGACGCCGCGGTGGAGGCCTACACCGAGGCGTTCACCGCCGGCGGGATGTTCGACTGCTCCGTGTTCGACGGGGTGGCGGACGCGCTGGGCGACCTGCGGGCCGCCGGCTACGAGCTCGTCGTGGCGACCAGCAAGCCCGAGATGTACGCCCGCCCGATCTGCGACCGCTTCGGGCTGAGCGACCTGGTCGACCGCGTGCACGGCTCCGCCGGCGACGGGAGCACCTCGACGAAGGCCGACGTCGTCGCCGCCGCCCTGGCCGGCTCCGGGCGCCTCTCCCCCGTCGACCCCGCCCACGGTCCGGTGCTCATGGTCGGCGACCGGGAGCACGACGTGCACGGGGCCGCCGCGCACGGCATCGACTGCCTCGGGGTCGCCTGGGGCTACGCACCGGACGGCGAGCTGCAGGAGGCCGGTGCCGTCGACATGGTCGAGGAGGTCACCGCGCTCGCGTTCGCCGTCACCGCCGCGCTCACCGTGGACGCCGGCGCCGGCGCAGGCGTCGGCGCAGGCGTCGGCGTCCACGCGATCGGGGCCTGAGCCGGCCGTCGGGCACGACGAAGGCCCCGGAACCCTCCACGGGTTCCGGGGCCTTCGCGGTGTCAGGCGGTGTCGCTCACGCGGTCACCGGGTCACTCGGCGCCGGCCTGCATCTGCCCGGTGGGCGGCAGGTCCTTGACCGAGACGCCGGACGGGGCGTCCAGCGCCGCCGACGCACCGACCGAGACGGGACCGCGGTCGTGCTCGGACTTGGGGACCCCGCGGAAGGTGAACTCCCCGAGGATGCCCTCGCCCTCGCCGTCGACGACGACCATCTCGCCCTGCTTGAGCTCGCCGAACAGGATCTTCTCGGACAGCGAGTCCTCGATCTCCCGCTGGATCGCCCGCTTGAGCGGCCGCGCACCGAGGACCGGGTCGTAGCCCTTCTCGGCGAGCAGCTTCTTGGCGGCCGTGGTCAGCTCGATCGCCATGTCCTTGTCGCGCAGACGGCGGTCCAGCTTGGCGATCTCGAGATCGACGATCTCGATGATCTCCTGCTCGGAGAGCTGCGGGAACACGATCATGTCGTCGACACGGTTGAGGAACTCGGGCCGGAAGTGCTGCTTGAGCTCCTCGTTGACCTTGGCCTTCATCCGCTCGTAGGAGGTGCCCAGGTCGCCGCCGGCGTTGAAGCCGGTCTGGACGCCCTTGGCGATGTCCCGCGTGCCGAGGTTGGTCGTCATGATGATGACGGTGTTCTTGAAGTCGACCACGCGACCCTGGGAGTCGGTGAGGCGACCGTCCTCGAGCACCTGCAGCAGCGAGTTGAAGATGTCGGCGTGCGCCTTCTCCACCTCGTCGAACAGCACGACGGAGAACGGACGGCGACGGACCTTCTCGGTGAGCTGGCCGCCCTCGTCGTAGCCGACGTAGCCGGGGGGCGAGCCGAACAGCCGCGAGACCGTGTGCTTCTCCGAGAACTCGGACATGTCGAGCTGGATGAGCGCGTCCTCGTCCCCGAAGAGGAACTCGGCGAGCGCCTTGGCCAGCTCGGTCTTCCCGACGCCGGTGGGGCCGGCGAAGATGAACGAGCCACCGGGACGCTTCGGGTCCTTCAGCCCGGCACGCGTGCGGCGGATGGCCTGCGAGAGCGCCTTGATCGCCGCGTCCTGACCGACGACGCGCTTGTGCAGCTCGTCCTCCATGTGCAGGAGCTTGGAGGACTCCTCCTCGGTCAGCTTGACCACCGGGATACCGGTGGACATCGCCAGCACCTCGGCGATCAGCTCGTCGTCGACCTCCGCGACCGTGTCGAGGTCGCCGGACTTCCAGGCCTTCTCCTTCTCGGCGCGCTTCTGCGTGAGCTGCTTCTCGGTGTCACGCAGACCCGCGGCCTTCTCGAAGTCCTGCTCGTCGATCGCCGACTCCTTCTCGCGACGCGCCTCGGAGATCTCCTCGTCGAGCTCCTTGAGCTCCGGCGGGGCGGTCATGCGGCGGATGCGCAGGCGCGCGCCCGCCTCGTCGATGAGGTCGATCGCCTTGTCCGGCAGGTACCGGTCGTTGACGTACCGGTCGGCGAGCTGGGCGGCCGAGACGAGCGCGGAGTCGGTGATGGACACCCGGTGGTGCGCCTCGTACCGGTCACGCAGGCCCTTGAGGATCTCGATGGTGTGCTCGAGGGAGGGCTCGTTGACCTGGATCGGCTGGAAGCGACGCTCCAGGGCCGGGTCCTTCTCGACGTGCTTGCGGTACTCGTCGAGCGTCGTGGCACCGATGGTCTGCAGCTCGCCGCGGGCCAGCATCGGCTTGAGGATGCTGGCGGCGTCGATCGCGCCCTCGGCGGCACCGGCCCCGACGAGGGTGTGGATCTCGTCGATGAACAGGATGATGTCGCCGCGGGTGCGGATCTCCTTGAGGACCTTCTTGAGGCGCTCCTCGAAGTCACCGCGGTAGCGCGACCCGGCCACCAGCGCACCGAGGTCGAGGGTGTAGAGCTGCTTGTCCTTCAGCGTCTCGGGGACGTCACCGCGCACGATGTCCGCGGCCAGCCCCTCGACGACGGCGGTCTTGCCGACGCCGGGCTCGCCGATGAGGACCGGGTTGTTCTTGGTGCGGCGGCTCAGCACCTGCATGACCCGCTCGATCTCCGTGGTCCGGCCGATCACCGGGTCGAGCTTGCCCTCGCGGGCCGCCTGGGTGAGGTTGCGGCCGAACTGGTCCAGCACGGCCGAGCCGGACGGCTGGCCCTCCTGGGGGCTCCCGGCGGCGACCGGCTCCTTGCCCTGGTAGCCGGACAGCAGCTGGATGACCTGCTGGCGCACCTTGTTCAGGTCGGCGCCCATCTTCGTCAGCACCTGAGCGGCCACGCCCTCGCCCTCGCGGATGAGGCCGAGGAGGATGTGCTCGGTGCCGATGTAGTTGTGGCCGAGCTGCAGCGCCTCGCGCAGCGACAGCTCCAGCACCTTCTTGGCGCGCGGCGTGAACGGGATGTGCCCGCTGGGGGCCTGCTGGCCCTCGCCGATGATCTCGGTGACCTGTGCGCGGACGCCGTCGAGCGAGATGCCCAGGGACTCGAGCGCCTTGGCCGCCACGCCCTCACCCTCGTGGATGAGGCCGAGGAGGATGTGCTCGGTCCCGATGTAGTTGTGGTTGAGCATCCGCGCCTCTTCCTGGGCGAGGACGACGACCCGACGGGCTCGGTCCGTGAATCTCTCGAACATGTGCTGCTCCTCATGCGGGCGGCATTCCTGCACCCCGTCGGTGTGACGGCGACAGCCTGACCGCTACGACTCTATTCGCTCCCAACTCACCGAACGGCCTCGGAATGCCCGTGTTCGCCAGGGGCGTGACGGCGTGGCCCGTTGCCGGTTCGCGCCGGGCGGGGAAAAGTGAGGGCAAGTGGCCACACGCACCGGGAGGTCCCCATGGACGACGGCGGGCACGACGCCGGGCACGAGAGCGCCGGCCAGGACACCACCCCGAACCCGCAGCACGCCGGTGACGTCGACCCGCGGATGGCGCGTTTCGCCGGGCGGGTCGGCGAGGTCGAGGACCCCCTCACCTGGGGTCTCGACCTGGAGGACGAGGCACTGACGGGCTGCGAGGACGACATCGACCCGACGTCGGACCGGTTCGTGCGCTCCTACCGCACGTTCGCCGGCGAGTCCCTCGAGATCGAGACCCTCCGGACGGCGGTGGCCGAGGACGCGGTCGAGGACGTGGTCCGCGCCGCCGCCAGCGGCGCCCTGGCGGCACCCCTGCACGCCGACATCGCGGCGCCCGTCGAGCCGGACGCCGAGCCGGCGCCGCGGCCCGGCCGGGACTTCGCCGACGACTTCGCGGACTACCGCAGCGCGATGCGGGCGATCGTGGCCGAGGTCGACGCGGTCGAGCTGGAGCACGACACGTTCGGGGTCGACGGGCGCCCGGTCGCCGCCACCGAGGTGCAGGTGCGCGACGTCGTGGCCGTGCACGTCGCGACGCCGGGACGCGGTCTGGTGATCACCGGCCCGGCCGACCTCGTGGACCGCGTCACCGTCGTCACCCGGCCGATCCGGTCGCTGCTGCACCCGCCCGAGCATCGCTGACCCCCTGGATCCCCGTCGTCGTGCCTGGTCACGACCGCCGTCCTACCGTGGACCCATGGACGGCATCGTGGTCGGGGTCAACGGGTCGGTCGAGGCCGACGAGGCGCTGGACTGGGCGGCGGCGGAGGCGAGGTCGGCACGCCTGCCGCTGGTCGTCGTGATGGTCGCCCGCGAGCGGGACGAGGAGTCGCTCGGCGCCGTGCTGGCCGAGCGCGAGGCGGAGGCCGCGGAGATCCTCGGACGCGCCCGCGAGCGCCACGGCGGTGAGCTCGACGCGGAGGTCCGGGTGGTGCACGGCCCGGAGCCCGAGGCGCTGATGGCGGCGGCCGACGACGCGGAGATGCTGGTGCTCGGCCGACGACGGCGCAACCGCCTGGGGCGCCGGCTGCTGGGTTCGGTCTCGACCACCGTGGTGGAGCACAGCCGGATCCCGGTGACCGTCGTGCGCCGCCCCGAGGACGGCGACCAGAGCGGCCCGGACCAACCCTCGGACAGGCCGCGGGTCGTCGCGGGCGTGGACACCTCCGGCCACTCGGTGGCCGCGCTCGTGCACGCCGCCCGGGCGGCCGCACGCCTGGGGGCGGTGCTGGAACCGGTGTTCGCCTGGCAGATCACGACGCTCGCGCCCCTGCCGGGTTCGTGGGGATGGGCACCCCCGATCGACGACTACGAGCGCTTCGCACGGGAACGCCTGGAGGACGTCATCCGTGCGGTCGAGCTGCCGCTGTCGCCCGACCGGGTCCAGCCACGGGTGGTGCACGGCCAGGCGGCGAAGGTCCTCATCGAGGCCTCGGTCGGTGCCGACCGGATCGTGGTCGGCACGCGCGGCCTCGGCGGGTTCGACCGCCTCGTGCTGGGCTCGACGGCGCGGCAGGTGCTCGACTACGCGAGCAGTCCCGTGACCGTGCTCAACGGCTGAGCCGGCACGCGCCGGGGACACGGCGGGGTCACACTGGCCCCATGCCCACCGCGACCACCCCCGCAGGCCTGCTGCTCACCCCCGGTGCCGGTGCGGACCGCGAGCACCCGACCCTGCGCGCCGTCGAGGACCGCCTGGCCGCTCACGACCCGCCGCTGCCCGTCGAGCGCGTCGACTTCCCCTACCGCACCGCCGGGAAACGCGCCCCGGACCGACCTCCCGTCGCGATCGCCCACGTCCGGGCCGAGACCGAGGCACTGGCCGCACGCCTCGGCGTCCCGACGGACCGCCTCCTGCTCGGCGGACGCTCCTACGGCGGCCGGATGTGCTCGATGGCCGTCGCCCAGGGCCTGCCCGCCGCCGGGCTCGTGCTCCTCAGCTACCCGCTGCACCCGCCCGGGAAGCCCGACAAGCTGCGCACGGAGCACTTCGGGGAGCTCGACCTGCCCGTGCTCTTCGTCTCCGGCGACCGCGACCCCTTCGGCAGCCCCGAGGAGCTCGCCGAGCACACCGCGGCGATCCCCGGCCCCGTCACCCGGACGACGCTGCGCGGCGCCCACGACGTCAAGGCCGTCGACGACGTGGCGGACGCCGTGGCGGAGTGGATCGACTCCCTGTGAGGTCCAGCCACGCCGATCGCCGGCACGAGTGCCCGGAACGACGATTGTTCCCCTAGCATGTGGGTCGCCGTCCGGCGCGAGCCGGTCCCAGCGTCGGAAGGTCCACGTGCGTAGCGCCCACCTCGTCTCCCGTGTCGTCGTGAGCATCGTGCTGGCCGGTGCCGCGAGCGGGATCGGCTCCTCCGCCGTCGCCGCCGACGACGACCTGGACGTCACCACCAACGGCGTCACCTACCGCGACCGCGACCAGCGCGCGCACGAGGACCAGGTCACCTACGCCATCCGCAGCCTGGACGAGTGGCGGTTCGAGTGGCTCACCGAACCGATGTCGATGGGCCGTGCCGGCGAGGTCCCGTTCACCAAGGCGCCCGGCGCCATGCCCGACGGCTACTGCGTCACGTACGTCCGGGTCCCCGGCGTCGGCGAGTTCCGCGAGAGCTCCGGAGGCCAGCGGTGCACCGGCACGTCCACCGCGCGGCCGCCGTCGAGCTCCGACCAGACCACGACGGCGCCCCGGGAGCCGCAGGACGAGCCGGCCCCGGAGCCCGCGCCGACCTCCGCCGAGCCCACGCCGGAGGAGGAGACCGCCTCCCCGACACCGACCCCGTCGCCCAGCCGGAGCGCGTCGGCGTCGCCGTCGGCCACACCCTCGCCGACGTTCACCAAGACCGGCCCCACGCCGTCGCCGTCGGCCGCCCCGCTCGCCGACGGTCCGGCCGGCGGTGAACCCGGCGACAGCGACCTGTGGAGCGCCCAGGACCGCATCCTGGACGGTGAGACCTGGGCCGCCATCGGGTTGGGTCTGGCCGCGGTCGGCGTCGCGGTCGGTGGCGCCGTGGCCCTGCGGGCGCGGTTCCGCGCCGACTGAGATCCCTCAGCGACCTCCGGCCGGCTGCTCGGGATAGTCCGCCGGGCGCTTGCCCAGCTCCAGGGTGATCTCCCGCCGGTCCGCCAGCACGCCCTCGCGCTCCTCGTCGCGCTGACGCAGCGCGTCCCGCTGCAGGTCCCGGGACAGGTGGTCCCAGTACAGGACGCCGTCGAGGTGCTGGCACTCATGGATGAACGCCCGCGCCAGGTAGCCGGTGGCGTCGAGCTGCACGGGGCCCCCGTGCTGGTCGACGCCCCGGACGCTCGCTCCCGCGCGCCGCGCCAGCGGCTCGTAGGCACCGGGCACCGACAGGCAGCCCTCGTCCTCGGTGACCAGCTCCGCGGTGTCGTCGATCTCGAGCACCGGGTTGACCACGTGACCCACGTGGCGGTCACCCCGGTCGTCCGTGAGGTCGTAGACGAAGACGCGCAGGTCGACACCGACCTGCGGCGCCGCGAGCCCGACGCCCTGCGCGACCTCCATCGTCGCGAACAGGTCGTCGACCAGCCGCGCGAGCTCCGGCGTCGAGAACTGCTCGACCCGCCGGGCCGGGCCGTGCAGCACCGGCTCCCCGATCTCGGTGATGCGCAGCGCGCGACCGCGCCGCGCCTCCGGCACCTGGGCCGGGTACGGGTCGACGGGCTCACCGAGCAGATAGGTGGTGGGGCGCCGACGCCCGAAGGTCCAAGGCATGCCCCCGAGGGTACCCGTGGCCCCCGTGTGCGTCCGGGTGTGCGACGTCGGCCGCGCGGCGTGATCATGGACGCGACGGACGCGGTCGGACGACGCTCGAGCGCGGCGACGGACGGGAGGTTGCGCAGATGGCCGACGACACGCACCAGAGGATCTCGACGTGAGCGACGCGGCGGCGGCACCCGGATCGGACGAGGTGCTGATGGGGCCCGTCGACTACCTCGTCATCGAGTTCCGCGGCGACCGCATGACCGGTGAGGGCTGGCCGATCCTCGTCGACCTCGTCGACCGCGGCGTGATCCGCATCCTGGACCTGGCCTTCCTGCGCAAGGCCGAGGACGGCTCGGTCAGCGGGCTCGCGCTGGAGGACCTCGGGGCGGACGGTGTCGAGCTCGAGGTCTTCGAGGGCGCCCGCTCCGGGCTGCTGGGGGACGACGACCTGGCGGAGGCTGCTGCCGCCCTCGAGCCCGGCAGCGCCGCCGGGGTGCTGCTGTACGAGAACACCTGGGCGGCGCCCTTCGCCGCGGCGATGCGACGCAGCGGCGGTGAGCTGGTCGCCTTCGGCCGCATCCCCCTGGACGTGCTGCTCGACGCCGTGGACGGCGAGGACGCATCGTGACGACCCGACCCCGATCCGAGGAGATCTGACATGCCCGGACTGCTCCGCGGCGTGGCGCGGACGGCGGCCATCGCCGGCACCGCCACCGCCGTCTCGAACCGCGTCTCCCGACGGCAGGCCAACCGGTGGGCGAACCAGGCGTACGCCCAGGAACCGCCGCCGCAGTACAGCGCCCCACCGCCGCCGCCCCCGGCACCCGCACCGGCTCCGGCCGCCGCCCCGGCGGGCGCGGACGACATGCTCGCCCAGCTCGAACGGCTCGGGAAGCTCCGTGACGCCGGGGTCCTCACCGACGCGGAGTTCGCCCAGCAGAAGGCGAAGATCCTCGCGGGCTGACGTGTCGCGCGGTCAGTGCCGGAACGACTCCGTGTGACTCGGGTCGTGCGGGAGCTTCGTCTCCAGGCTCTCGAGGAAGTCCGTGGACCGAGCGAGGTCGGCGAGGAACATCTCGGCCATGTCGCGTGACAGACCGTTGCGGACCACGACCCGCAGCCCCGCGACGTCGGTGAGGTCTGCCGGCAGGGTGTAGGCGGGGACCTGCCACCCGCGCTCGCGCATCTTCGCCGAGACGTCGTACACCGTGTAGTTCGTGACCTCGGGCCTGAGCCGGAAGAAGAAGACCGGCAGCTCCGAGCCGTCGGACAGGAGCTCGTAGGGTCCCATCCCGGCGATCGCCCCCGAGAGGAACAATGCGGTGTCCCGTGCTGCCTGCTGGATCTGCCGGTAGCCCTCCCGACCCAGGCGGACGAGGTTGTAGTACTGGGCCACGACCTGCGCACCGGGCCGCGAGAAGTTCAGGGCGAAGGTCGGCATGTCCCCGCCGAGATAGTTGACGTGGAACACGAGGTCCTCCGGGAGGTCCTCCGGCGTGCGCCAGACGATCCAGCCGACCCCGGGGAACACCAGCCCGTACTTGTGCCCCGAGGAGTTGATGGAGCGCACCCGCGGCACGCGGAAGTCCCAGCGCAGGTCCGGGTCGAGGAACGGCGCGACGAATCCGCCGGACGCCGCGTCCACGTGGACCGGGACGTCCGGCCCACCCGAGGCGGCGAGCTCGTCGAGCGCGTTCGCGATCTCCTCCACGGGCTCGTACGACCCGTCGAAGGTGGACCCGAGGATCGCGACGACACCGATGGTGTTCTCGTCGACGAGCTTGACGGCCTCCTCGGCGTTCAGCTGGAGCCGGCCCTCCTCGATCGGTGCGTAGCGCGGCTCGACGTCCCAGTAGCGGCAGAACTTCTCCCACACGACCTGCACGTTGATCCCCATGACGAGGTTGGGCCGGTCCGTGGGCAGTCCGGCGGCACGACGGCGCTCGCGCCACCGCCACTTCAGGGCCAACCCCCCGAGCATGACGGCCTCGCTCGATCCGGTCGTCGACGTGCCCGTCGCCTCCTCACCCTCGGGCGTGTTCCACAGGTTGGCGATCATCCGGACGCAACGGCCCTCGATCGCCGCGGTCTGCGGATACTCGTCCTTGTCGATCATGTTCTTGTCCGAGGTCTCCGCGAACAGCAGCCGGGCCTCGTCGTCCATGTACGTCGTGACGAACGTGGCCAGGTTCTGGCGCGAGTTGCCGTCGAGCATCAGCTCGTCGTGGATCATGCTGTACGCGATCGGCGGGTCCATCCCGTCCTCGGGGATCACCTGCGCGGGCATGCCGTGCGTCGCCCGCGGGCGCGCGTAGAGCGGAGCGATCGCGAGCCGCTCGAACTCCTGCAACTCTGAGGACTCGGACGAGTGAAGGGCCATGGAAACCACCATGGACCTGCCCGGCCGGGCTCGCACCGGTGCACGTGGTCGAGGGCACGGGTCGAGCGCGCGTCGTCGAGCGGGGAGGACGTGAGGTCATGTCGTGGGGCCCGGGTGTCAGTGCCGTCATCATCGTCCTCGTCGGGCTCGTCGCGGGCACGATCACGATCGTCGTGCGCCGTACGGCCCCCCGGCTCGGCTCCGTCGATCCGGCTCCCTGGTCCGCGACCCTCTCCTACGTGGCGACCGCCTACGGCATCGTGATCGGCTTCTCCATCCTCTACCTGTTCGGGGCGTACGCCGGGGCCCGCAGCGCCGTCGGCGACGAGGCGACCTCGATCGGCACCGCTTTTGAGGAGGTGCAGCTGTTCGACGAGGCCGCGCCGGACGTGCAGCACGCGCTGATCTGCTACGCCCGGGCGGCGTCGGCCTACGACTGGCCGGCGATGCAGGAGGGCACGTCCGCCCCGGAGGTCGACGACGCCTACGCCGACCTCGTCGCCTCGCTGGGGCAGGCGCAGGAACCTCCGCAGGGAACCTTCGGGCCCGCCACGGCCACCAACGTCCTCGTGCAGATCGGGTCCATCTCGACCGCCCGCGAGACCCGCCTCGTCGCGGCCACCACCGTCCTTCCCGTGCTGCTGTGGGCACTGGTGCTGGGAGGTGGGCTGCTCGTCGTCGCGCTGATCTTCGCCGTGACGCTGCCGGCTGCACGACGCACGCAGTCGGTGCTCGTCGGGCTCGCCGCGTCGTTCACCACCGTGCTCGTGCTCCTGGTCGCAGCGTTGAACAGCCCCTTCTCCGCCGGCTCCGGACGGGTGTCCCCGGCGCTGATCGACCAGACGACGGTGTCGATGGAGCAGTCGGCCCCGGAGATCGCCGGACGTCCCTGCCCGGCCTCGGGCGGGTAGCCCTGGTCCCCGGTTCAGTCCTGGGGCGTTCCCCGGCCGCGCTGCCACGGCCATCGGCCGTGCAGCTCGACCATGAGCGACCAGGACAGGAAGGTCCGCACCACCACCAGCAGCCCCAGGGCGGCGACGTTCTGCAGGGTCGGCTCGAGCGTGACGGTCCGGATCACATCGGCCGCGATCAGCAGGTCCAGGCCGAGCAGGAGGCCCCGGCCCACCGACTGCTTGACGCGCTCGACGGCGTCGCGCACCCCGGCGGTCCGCCACGTCCTGGCCCCGGCGACGAACGCCGCCACGACGGCGACCGTGATGACCGCGATCGCGACGACCTCGATCCAGACGGAGATGTTCTCGGCGAGGCTCCAGTCGCCGATGGCCGGTACCGCCTCCACGTCGTCCACCCGGGCCTCCCCTCGTGCCGTCGGATCCCCCGCCGATCAGGTCAGGATCTGGAGCGCGTCCCCGACCAGGCTGACACCGAAGACGACCAGGAGCACCGCCATCACCGTGGCGTTGTTCGCGATCAACCACGTCTTGGTGCGGTCGAGCGCGGGGGCGAGCCGTCGTCCCGCGACCAGGTAGCCGAGCACGGGCAGCGTCACCGTCAGCGTGGCCAGGACGGTGAACACCGCCACCGACGCCACCGTCCCGCCGGTCGACAGCGACAGCGAGCCCAACGAGGCGCCGGCGGCCGCGGCGAGCAGGAGGTTCTTGGGGTTCACCGCCGACAGCGCGAGCCCCAGGCCCGCGGCGGCGACGGGGCGGAGCTCGTCGATGCGGGACATCCAGCCCGGGACGGGCGGTTCGTCGTCGGGGCCCGGCCGCCCGGCCCACTGATGGCCGGCTGTCAGCAGCAGGAGCGCACCCAGCACGAGCTTGATCCACCCCGCGGTGGTGCCCGGCTCACCGCTGTCGGTCCCGAGCCCTGGGATCAGCAGGACGAGCGTGACCACGCCCGCGACGCCGACGATCCAGGCGAGCATGAACACGAGGCTGTTCACGCGGGCACGCCTGCTGAAGAGCATGAGGATCACCGCCGCAACCGGCAGCGGGCTGATCGCGATACCGACCGCGTAGCCGATCGTGACGCCGACCGCCTCACCCATGCCGCCCACCTCCGCGTGTCACCGGCGGTCTCACGGTATCCGCACGCCCGGTACCCCGCAGAGCAGCCTCGGGGGTTTCCCACCGACGCCTGGCGACGAGGTCGTTGCTAGCGTGACGTGGATGGACCGGGCAGGGATCGTGCGCGCCGTCTTCGACCAGGGCTGGAACGAGCAGCGCTTCGACGCGCTCGCCCCGGCGCTCGGGACGTTCGAGCTCCACGTGGGCGGTCAGCACCGGACGACGGACCTCGCCGAGCTCGAGGCGATCGTCGGCGCCTGGCACGAGGCCTTCGCCGAGCTCCGGTTCGACGTGCACGCCGTGACCGCCTCCGACGACGTCGCGGCGGTCCGCGCGACGCTTCGCGGTACGCATCGCGGCGCGTGGCAGGGCCTCGAGCCGACCGGACGCTCGATCGAGGTCGAGCACATGTTCTTCTTCCGGTTCGACGGTCCGCGCATCACGCACGTGTGGGAGCTGCTCGACCGCCCGGCGCTCGACGCGCAGCTCGGGCGCTGACCCGGCGATGCGCGACCGGGTGCTGGACCTCGTCTTCCTGGTCGGCGTGCTGCTCAAGGGGCTCGACGGCGTCGTCGAGCTGATCGTCGGCGTCGTGCTCCTGATCGTGACGCCGGCCCAGCTCCGCGACGCCGCCGACGCCCTGACCGCGCCCGAGCTCGCCGAGGACCCGCACGACCTGCTCGCGCACGTCCTGCTGCGCGGCGTCGAGAACCTCGACGCCGGGACCGCGTCGTTCCTGGCCGCGTACCTGCTGATCCACGGGGTCGTGAAGATCGGCATCGTCGGGGCGCTGGTGCTGGGGACGCGACGGGTCTACCCCTGGGCCATCGCCGTGCTGCTGGCATTCCTCGGCTACCAGGTCTACGAGCTCGTGGTGCACCCGACCGTCGTCGTCGCCCTGCTGACGGTCTTCGACGCGCTGATCGTCCTGCTGACGTGGCGGGAGTGGCGCGAGGGCCGCACGCTGCGCGAGACCCTGCGCAGCACCACGGAGTGGCTCACGGCCCGTGGGTGACCGCGGGCGACCACACCCCCGCCACGTCTACCGCGCCTCCAGGACGAAGAACAGGAAGCCGAAGAACGTCGACCGCTCCCCGCTGCGGAGGCGCGGAGGCAGCAGCTCGGGCGGGGTGTCGGGCGACGGCTCGGGCTCGTCGAGGAGGGAGATGCTGAAGCCGGCGTCCGCGAAGGCCGCGGACATCGCCCGCAGGGACCGGTGCCAGAACGTCAGCCAGACCGTCTCGCCGTCGAAGTCGTAGTCCTCCGTGTACGGCCAGACCGCGAACTGGTCCGCCTCCGGCCGGTCGACCACCTGGTGAACGGGGTGGTTGACCGAGAGCAGGAGCCGGCCGCCGGGCTTGAGCACCCGCTTGATCTCGGCGAGCGGGCCGGCCCAGTCCTCGAGGTAGTGCAGCACGAGCGAGGCGACGACGTCGTCGAAGGTGTCGTCCGCGAACGGCAGCGGTTCGGCGAGGTCGGCGACGTGCAGCGGCACGTCGTCACCCAGGTGCTCGCGGGCGAGCTCGATCATCGCGGGGCTGCCGTCGAGCCCGGTCACCTCAGCACCCCGGTCACGGAGCTCGGCCGTCAGCGGACCGGTCCCGCAGCCGACGTCGAGGATCCGCCGGCCGCGCACGTCGCCGGCCAGCCGGAGCATCGCGGGACGCTCGTAGTAGGTGTTGAACAGGCCCGAGGCGTTCGCCTCCTGGTACTCCCGCGCGAACCCGTCGTAGTGGTCGGCCCGCAGGGATGCCTCCGTCGGCGACTCGATGACCAGGGAAGACGCCACCGTAGCGTGCCGACGCCGAAGTCCGACCGCGCGTCGTCATCCCTCCACGATCCCCTCACCGGAGACGGGTCGTGAGGCCCGAGAAGGTGCGGGCCGGGCGGATCGCGGTGACGCTGGCCGTGGCCGTCGGAGGAGGACGACATGATCGAGAAGATCGCCCGCAGCCACGACGCGGTGCTCGGCTACCGGGTCGTCGGGGACGTCACCCGCGAGGACTACGAGGAGCTCGTGCCGGCGGTGCAGGCCGTCGTCGACGAGCACGGCAGAGCGCGGCTGCTGCTGGACCTGACCGACTTCCGGTGGGAGAAGGCCGAGGCCTGGGGTGCCGATCTCCGGTTCGGTGAGCACTTCCGGCACGTCATCGAGCGGATGGCTGTCGTCGGGGATCACGGCTGGGAGAAGTGGCTCGCGCGTCTCGCCGAACCGTTCTACGCGCAGGACGCGCAGTTCTTCACGGACCAGGACGCCGCCTGGGACTGGCTCGCCGAGTAGGACGCCGACTAGTGGTCGCTGGCGGCAGCGGGTCGTCGACTCAGTCCGTGGGTGCCGCGGACACGTCGACGCACACCGCGCCCCTGTTGCCGTCCTGGTCGGCGACCACGGTGATCCCCGGGGCGTCGCTGTCGTCGACGACGGTCCCGCCCGCGGCGACGGCGGCGGCGACCCGCTGCTCGGCCACCTCGGGTGCCACGTAGACCTCGACGTGGAACCGCTGCCCGGCGGTCTCATGCTCCGCAGGGCTCCCGAACCACAGGTTCGGCACCCGTCCCGTGGCATCCCGGACCTCGTCGCTGGGAGATCCGTGGCCCTGCGCCTCCGCGTCCCCGGTCAGCAGGGCGGCCCACACCGGGGCGATGGTCCCGGAACCTGCCGTGTCGAGGCCGAGCTCGAGGACACCGACCGCGGTGGGATGGGCGTCGACCCCGTGCCCGGCGGCGATCTCGGTGATCCGTCGGGCGAGGTCGACGTCGCGCTGGGTCACCCACTGGACCACGTGCTCGGTGCCCTCGTCGTCGCGGAAGACGGCGTCGTCGCTCATCAACCGGAGGTCGACGTGGCCCGTGCCGATCGACACGCTCAGATGGTCACCGATCGCGTCGCCCGCCGCGCCCAGCGCGGCGACGAAGCGCGCGCCGGTGCCGAAGTCGGCGGTCAGGTAGCGGGCGTGCAGCCCCTGAGCCAGCTTGCGCCAGTCGGTCAGACCGGCCCGGGCGATCTCGTCGCCCGTCAGCATGTCCATGCTCAGCGACGATATCGACGGTGTCGCTCGGTCGCCCGCTGTCACCAGGAACCGGCAACCCGGGACGGCACCACGACCGGGAGTCGCGGGGGTCGAGGAGCTCCCACGCCGTCATCAGGTCGACCGTGAGATCGACGACGGACGGACGACCATCGTCGTGCAGGTGCAGGGTCACGGCGGTATACAACCACCGACGTCATCCCGTTCGTCTACGCCATGGCCGGACGCCGCATGACAGCCGACCAGGCACGGATCGCCCTGCGCCTGGTCGAGCTGGGCGCCGACGTGAACCGCCGCTACGAACTGGCGCTGAACTCTCAGGGCAGCGCGGACATCTGGAGCCCCGTCCAGTACCCGCCGATCACCGTCGAGACCTGGGGCCACGGCACGTTGATCGGCCAGGCTCTTGCCGTGCACCCCTTCAGCAAGTCCCGCACCGGACCGACGCCGCTCTTCCTGGCGGTGGTCAACGACTCCCCCGAGCTCGTCGACGCCATGATCGCGGCGGGTGCGGACCCGAACGTGCGCACGAGCTTCGACGAGACGCCGTTGCACTGGGCCGTGCTGTTCGTCGCCCCTCGGGCTGCCGAACGCCTGCTCGAAGCCGGCGCCGACGTCAATGCCCGCACGACGGGCAAGCAGACGCCGTGGACGTGGACCCAGCGCCGGCGGCACAAGAAGGCCCGTGAGGATACGGCCGAGATCGCGAGGCTGCTCGAGGCCCACGGTGGTCATGCCTGAACCCCGGGCGATGCACGCACGGAGAACGACGAAGCCCCAGGCGGGGCGCTTGGCCTGACCTGGGGCTTCGGAGGGAGCCGCCTGTCGGAATCGAACCGACGACCTATTCATTACGAGTGAATCGCTCTACCGACTGAGCTAAGGCGGCGTGCCGTGCACGACCGGGACGGGTCCCGATCAGCGGGCGAGGCAACACTACCCGACGGCCAGGCCGGACTCCAAAGCGATCCGTGGAGCGACGCCGTCGGGTCGGTCACACCTCGATGGACGGCCCGACGCACGCGGTCCTGACTCGCGGCAGACCACCCTGACTCGGCGCAGAGTGCGCTGACTCGCGGGGAACTGCCCTGACCCGCGAAAGATCGTCCTGACTCGCGGGGAGCGGTCCTGACTCGCGGGGAGAGGGCCTGACTCGCGGGGAGCCGGTCAGCAGGTGAGGCCGTCCTCCGGCACCGTGCCCTCGATGAGGTAGTTCTCCACGGCGTCGGCGATGCAGTCGTTCGACCGACCGTAGGCGGTGTGCCCCTCGCCCTCGTAGGTGACCAGCACCCCCGAGTCGAGCGCGTCGGCCATCCCCTCGGACCACACGTACGGCGTCGCCGGGTCGTTGGTGGTGCCGATGACGACGATCGGGTCGGCCCCGGGCGCCGCGACGTCGTACTCCTGCTCGGCCGGCGGGTAGGGCCAGTCGGCGCAGGAGAGGCCGCCGTACCCGAAGAAGGAGCCCATCGTCGGAGCGGCCTCCTCGATCTCCTTCGCCTCGGCACGCATCGTCTCGACGTCCGTCGCACCCGCGCTGTCCAGGCAGTTGATCGCCGTGAACGCCTCGGTGGAGTTGGTCGCGAAGGACCCGTCGGCGTTCCGGTCGTTGTAGAAGTCCGCCAGGTACAGCAGCGTGTCCCCGGTGCCAGCGTTGATCGCCTCGTCGAGGGCCTGGGTGAGCACCGGCCAGCTCTGCTCGGCGTACAGCGTGACCGCGACCCCGTAGAACGCGAGCGTCTGGGTGACGTCGCGGTCCCCGCTGGTGGGGTACGGGTTGTCGTAGGCGCGGTCGAGCACGTCGCGCACCTGCTGCATACCCTCGTCGGCCGACCCGGTCAGCGGGCAGTCCGCGCCCGCCTGGCAGTCGGTGACGTAGGCGCGCAGCGCGTTCTCGAACCCGACCGCCTGCCCGGCGGAGATCTCGTCGGCGTCGAGGGTCGGGTCGATCGCGCCGTCCAGGACCAGCCGGCCGGCGCGGTCGGGGAACAGCCCCGCGTAGGTCGCGCCCAGGCTCGTGCCGTAGGAGAACCCGAGGTAGTGCAGCTGGTCGTCACCGAGCACCGCGCGCAGCAGGTCCATGTCCTTCGCGGCGCTCTGGGTGTCGACCTCACCGAGCAGCTCGCCGGTGTTCTGCTCGCACGCCTCGGCCCAGGCGGCGGCCGACTCCCGCGCGTCCTCGAGGCCGGCGTCGGTGGTCAGGTCGTAGTCCTCACTGAGGTACTCGTCCTTCTTGGCGTCGTCGAAGCAGGTGACCGCCGTCGAGTCCTGGACCCCGCGCGGGTCGAAGCCGACGATGTCGAACGACTCGCGCAGCGGCTCCCCGAACGAGCCGTTCTCCACGAAGTCGGTCCCCGACCCGCCGGGTCCCCCCGGGTTGACCAGCAGGGAGCCGACCTTCTCCCCCGTGGCCCGCGTGCGCACGAGCTCCAGCTCGATGCTGCCGGCCTCGGGGTCGTCCCAGGACAGCGGCGCCGTCGCCGTCGCGCACTCGAACCCGCCACGGCAGCCGGACCACTCGAGGTCCTGGGCGTAGAAGTCCTCGAAACCTTCCGGGCCGCCGGCCACGGGGTCGGAGCCCGCCTCGACGGTCGCCTCGCCCACCGGGGTCGCGGTCTTGGCCGGCGCGTCGGCCGTGCAGCCGGCGAGCGCCAGCGCAGCGGCGGCCACCCCTGCCAGCACGCCGGTCCGTCGGCCGGCGGGGACGTCGGGGTACGGGCGGGGGCGGCGGGCGGGGAACTTCACCCGGACAACCTACCGGCCGCGTCGAGCCCGGCCCGGCACCTTCACCGAACCTCCTCCGGCGCGTCGTCGCTGATGACAGGAAGGGGCCGTCAGCCCTGGGGACGCAGCGCGATCGCCATCGCCTCGACGGCGAGCAACGGCGCAACGTTGCCCTCCAGCCGCTCCCGCGCCTGACCGATCGCGTCCATGCGACGCACCGTCTGCTCGGGTGTCGAGTCGCGGGCCAGGCCGCGCACCGTGTCGGCCTGCTCGCCGTTGACCGGCTCGACGTCCGCGCCGAGCTGGACGACCAGCACGTCGCGGTACAGCGAGAGCAGGTCGACCATCGCCCGGTCGAGGACGTCGCGCTGGCTACGGGTCGCCCGGCGCTTCTGGTCGTCCTCGAGCTGCTTGACCTGCGACCGGAGCTTGGGCGGGACGGTCTCTCCCTCGCCCACGCCCAGAGCGCGCAGGAGCTCGGACTTCTCGGCGGCGTCGCGTTCGGTGGTCGCGGCGGCCGCCTCGGCCTTGGCGACCTCCACGAGGTCGGCGGCGGCCAGCACGGCGTCGGGCACCCCGCGGATGCGGCGCGCGATCCGGAGCACGTCCGCCCGGCGCTGCCGAGCCTCCGGGTCCCGCGCCAGCCGGCGCGCCATCCCGACGTGGGACTGCGCGGCCTGCGCCGCCTGCAGCGCCACCGCGGGGTCGACGCCGTCGCGGCGCACCAGCAGGTCGGCGACGTCCCGGGCCGGGGGCACGCGCAGCGCGACGCTGCGGCACCGCGAACGGATCGTCGGGAGGACGTCCTGGCTGCTGGGTGCGCACAGCACCCACACGGTGTGCGCCGGCGGCTCCTCGATCGACTTGAGCAGCACGTTGGTCGTGCGCTCGACCATCCGGTCGGCGTCCTCGACGACGATGACGCGGTAGCGGCCGGCCGACGGCGTGCGCGACGCCGTGGTGATGAGGTCTCGCACCTCGTCGATGGTGATGACGACCTTGTCCGTGGCCACGACCGTCAGGTCCGGGTGGGTCCCGGCCAGGGTGGTCGTGCACGCGCGGCAGCGCCCGCACCCACCCTCGGGACACTGCAGCGCAGCGGCGAAGGCGCGCGCCGCGACGGACCGGCCCGACCCGGGCGGTCCCGTCAGCAGCCATGCGTGGGTCATCGCGCTCGGGTCGGTCGCGGCGCGCCGCAGCACGCCCACCGCTTCGGGCTGGCCGACGACGTCGTCCCAGACGGTCACGACGTGCCCTCCTGGTCCGTGCGGGCATGCTCGGGCTCGATGTCGGAGGGGTCGGCCGACGGCCACCTGCGCACCGCGGCGACCTCGGGGTCGGCCAACCGCACGGCCTCTCCGACGACGGGGGTCAGGTCCAGGCGGGAGGCGACGTCCACGCGGATCTGCGCCTGGATGTCGTCGACCGTGCCGGTGGCGTCGATGACGAGCCACCGGCCCGGGTCCGCGCTCGCCCGACGCAGGAACGCGTCGCGGGTGCGGCGGTGGAAGTCGAGTCCGGCCCGTTCGAGCCGGTCGGGCTGTCCCTCGCGGCGCGCGGCGGCGGTGGCGGGATCGACGTCGAGCAGCACCGTCACGGCCGGCAGCAGTCCGTCGGTGGCCCACAGCGAGAGGTTCTCGACCTCGTCCTGGGACAGCTCGCGCCCTCCCGACTGGTAGGCGACCGAGGAGTCGAGGTACCGGTCGGTGACGACGACGGCGCCGCGTTCCAGCGCCGGCCGGATCACGGTGGCCACGTGGTGGGCCCGGTCGGTGGCGTACAGCAGGGCCTCGGTGCGGGGGTCCACGTCGCCGCCGTGCAGCACGGCCCGGCGCAGCTCCGCCCCCAGGGCCGTGCCCCCGGGCTCGCGGGTCAGCACGACCTCGCGCCCGGTGACCGTGCCGAGCCACTCCGCGAGCAGGCGGGCCTGCGTCGACTTGCCGGCGCCGTCACCGCCCTCGAAGGACACGAAGTACCCGGGTGCGCTGCTCACGCCCACACCCTAACCGGGCCGTCCCACACGGCTCGTGCTGTGGTATTGGTCGCATCAGGGGGTCCTCGGCACGCAGGACCCTCCCGGTAGCGGGACGATAGGGACACCACGACCGAAGGGGACGACGATGACCGACGACGGAACAACCACCACGCTCACCCCGGACGAGTGCTGGGCCGTGCTGGCCGCGCAGCCGATCGGCCGCCTCGCGACCGCCGTCGCCGGCGAGCCGGAGATCTTCCCGGTCTCGCACGCCGTCGCCGACGGACACGTCTACTTCCTCACCCGTCCGGGCAGCAAGCTGGTCGAGGTGACGGTCAACAACCGTGTCGCCTTCGAGGCGGACGAGTGGCGCTTCGACACCGCCTCGAGCGTCGTGCTCAAGGGCACCGCCGAGGTCCTGGAGAAAGACGAGGACATCGCCGCCGCCGAGGCGACCGAGCTCGTGCCCTACCTCGACGACGGCAAGAACGTCTGGGTCCGGATCACGCCGACCGAGATGAGCGGCCGCCGGCTCACCCGGTGACCGGCGGTCGCGCTCACTCGCCCGGGTAGACGACCCCGAGCTGGGCGCGCGCGTCGTCCAGGATGCTCATCACCTCGAGGGTGTGCTCCCACGGCATCCGCGGGCTCTCGGTCCGCCCGGCTGCGAGGCACCGGGCGACCTCGGCGGCCTCGTACGCCTTGCCCTCCCCCGCCGGGGAGGTGAACGACCAGGTGGTGCCGTCGTCCCGCACCACCCGGAAGCCGGTCGGGGTGAAGAACCACTCGGGGATCTCGATGTGGCCGCGCGTGCCGATGATGCGGGCGCCGGCCGCGCCCTTGGCGGTGGAGGACGTGTGCAGCACCGCCTGGGCGCCGGACTCGTACCGCAGGATCATGCTGACGTGGTCGTCGACGCCCGTCTCCGCCAGCGTCCCGCGGGCGACGGTCTCGGCCGGCACGCCCAGCAGGTCGTGCACGAGGGTGATCGGGTAGATGCCGAGGTCCAGCAGCGCACCCCCCGCCAGCTCCGGGGCGAACAGCCGGTGCGTCGGGTCGTAGTCCCGGTAGATGTCGAAGTCGGCCAGCACCGTGCGCACCTCGCCGATCTCCCCGCGGGCGATCGCCGCGCGGATCGCCGCGACGTGCGGCAGGTAGCGGGTCCACACCGCCTCCAGCAGGAACACCCCGGCCTCGCGTGCGGCCTCGAGCAGCGCACGCGACTCGGCCACCGAGCGGGTGAGCGGCTTCTCCACGAGGACGTGCTTGCCGGCGGCGATCGCGAGGCGGGCGTGCTCGAGGTGGTGCGAGTGCGGGGTGGCGACGTAGACCACGTCGACGTCGTCGTCCGCCACCAGGTCCTCGTACGACCCGTGGGCCCGCGCACCCGGTGCATGGGCGTCGGCGAAGGCCTGGGCCTTGTCCACCGAGCGGGAGCCGACGGCGGTCACCCGCGACGCCGTGCGGTCCCGGACGCCGTCGGAGAACGACCCGGCGATGTTCCCCGCACCGAGCACCCCCCACCGGATCGCCGGGGCGGCCATCAGGTCGGGCACTGTGCCGACGAGGTCGTCGGCGGTGAGACGGGCGGCGTAGGTGGACGGCGTGGCGGCGGTGGGATCGGTCATGGGTCCACCGTAGGCGCGGCGTCGCGGTGGGCGGCGGAGATCACCGCCGCGGAGGCGGCGCGCACCCGCTCGAGGTCGTCCAGGCCGAGCCCCGAGGCCGCCACGACACGACCCGGCACCTCGACCGCCTCGGACCGCAGGGCCCGGCCGGCCTCGGTGAGGTGCACCTCGACGACGCGCCCGTCCGCGGCGGACCGTCGCCGCTCGAGGAGTCCCTGCTGCTCCAGGCGCTTGAGCAGGGGCGAGAGGGTTCCCGGGTCGAGGTACAGCCGGCCGGCGAGCCCGGTCGCCGTCGTGGTGCGTCCCGCACCGGCGTCCTCCCACAGGCCCAGCAGGACGAGGTACTGCGGGTGGGTGAGACCGAGCGGCTCGAGCACCGGGCGGTACAGCGACACCATCGCCCGGGACGCCGCCGACAGCGCGAAGCAGACCTGCGTCTCGAGCGCGAGGGGATCCACCGGTCGGTCCATGCGCTCAGGGTAGGCCGAGCCCTCCGGTCCGACATATAGTTGGTGCACCAATCTTTGGTGGGCCACACATCAGGAGACGCCGTGGGACTGTTCCGCCGCCGCCCGGACGACGACCGCACCTGGGGCATGCGGTTCACCGAGTCGTTCCTGCCGGTCTTCGGGCCGGCGTCGATCCGCAGGACACCGCCCGTGCCCCCGAGCGCCGAGGACCTGGCTCGCGAGGCCCGCCTGCACAGCACCTACGAGCAGGTCACCGGGCCCGACGGCCACCGTTACGTCGTCGAGCGTCACCCCGACTGACCGCGCGGGAGCCGCCATGACGACGCCGCACGCTGCCGTGCCGATCTCGTTGCGCCTGGGACAGGTCCCCGCCATGCTCAACGCCGAGCTCGCCGACCACCCCGTCTACGACGGCTTCGAGCTCCAGCGGTTCGACGACCCCGAGCACGGCAGCGGAATACTCGCGTTCCTCACCCGCCGGGCGGACGGCACCGTCGACTACGCCGTCCAGCGTGGCCTCCGGCTGGACCGCGCCCGCTACGGCATCGGCGGCGGCATCCGGTCGTGGCGCGAGATCGACTTCGACCGGGACCGGCTCGAGGTGAGCGACGCCGGCACGGTGGCGCAGGTGCGGTTCGCCGACGCCGACGGCCACGTGGTCGAGATCGACGTCGACGACCGCGCTGCCGGCCCCCGGCGGCCGGCAGCGCTGCTCGCGCCCCTGGGAGCCGCGATCCGGCAGCCGGCCTCGCTGATGCTCGTGTGGATGCCGAGCTTCGACCTGCTGCGCGCGGTCCCGGGTCACGACCCCGTGGTCCGCATCGGGGGCCGGGATGTGGCGACCGGCCGGCTGCCCGCAGGGCGCCTCCACGGCAGGCTGCTGGTCAAGACCTCCGGCCGGCTGTGGGTGCTGGAGCTGAACCGCGACGGCGATCCCCCGGCCGTCGCGGGCGGGCCCGGGGAGGCCGCTCCCACCACCGACGGGGACGCGCTGCGGGGCGTCCGCGCCACCGCGGACGGACATGCCGCGCGGGTGCTCTTCCGCCCGCCCCTGCCGGACCCGGGCGAGCTCGCCGACGGCGACGCCCGGCACGGTGCGTGGCGCGTGCTGCTCGACGACGCGCTGCTCACGGGCGGCACCTGGAGCGTCGAGGTCGTCGACGGTCGCGCCGAGGTCGAGCTCGCGGTGACCCGGCGGTGGCGTCCGCGCCGACTGCCGGGGCTGATGCGCCTCGTCACCACGGCGCTGCCGGTCTTCCGCACCTGGCCCACGACGTACGCCTGGCACGCCTCGGTCCCCCTCGACGGCGGCCCCGCGACGACCGCCTGGCGCCGGACGGGGACCGCGGGAGCGGCGGCCTACCGGCGGGCGACCAGCAGCTGACCGCTACTTCTTGGTCGTCGACGACTTCTTCGCGGCGGGCTTCTTGGCGGCCGGCTTCTTCGCGGTCGACTTCTTGGCCGACGTGCTGCGCTTCTTCGGCCCCTGGGCCCGCTTCTCGGCGAGCAGCTCGATGGCCCGCTCGGCCGTGATCGACTCCGGGGTGGCGTCCCGCGGGAGCGTCCGGTTGGTCTCGCCGTCGGTCACGTACGGACCGAACCGCCCGTCCTTGACCACGATCGGCTTGCCGCTGGTCGGGTCGTCGCCGAGCTCGCGCAGCGGCGGGGTCGCCGTCCGGCCCCGGCCACGCTTCGGCTGGGCGAAGACCTTCAGCGCCTCGTCGAGGGTGATCGTGAAGAGCTGCTCCTCGGACTCGATGGACCGCGAGTCCGTGCCCCGCTTGAGGTACGGCCCGTACCGGCCGTTCTGCGCGGTGATCTCCTCCTCGGTCTCCGGGTCGGTGCCCACCACGCGCGGCAGCGACAGGATCCGCAGCGCGTCCTCCAGCGTCACCGTATCCAACGACATGGTCTTCAGCAGCGACCCGGTGCGGGGCTTGGGCTGGGCGGCCTTCGCCTTCTTCTGGGCTGCCTGGGAGAGGTTCGGGTCGATCTCGGGCAGGTCGAGCTTCTCGGTGACGAACGGTCCGAAGCGGCCGTTCTTCGCCACGATCTCGTGGCCCGACTCCGGGTCGACACCGAGCACGCGCCCGTCGTCGGCACCGGCCTTGAGCAGCTCGCGCGCCTTCTCGACCGTCAGCTCGTCCGGGGCCACGTCGTCGGGCACCGAGGCCCGCGGCGCCTTGCCGTCCTTGCCCGGCTCCGCCTGCAGGTCCTCCAGGTACGGCCCGTACCGACCGACCCGGACCCGGATGCCCTCGCCGATCTCGACCGAGTTGATGACCACGGGGTCGATCTCCCCGAGGTTCTCCACCAGGTCGCGCAGGCCCCACTGCTCGTCGCCGCCGGAGCCGTCCCCGAAGTAGAACCGCGTCAGCCAGGCCAGGCGCTCCCGGTCACCGGACGCGATCTGGTCGAGGTCGGCCTCCATCTCGGCGGTGAAGTCGTAGTCGATGAGCCGGGCGAAGTGCTCCTCCAGCAGCCGCACGACGGCGAAGGCCAGCCACGTGGGCACCATGGCCTGGCCCTTGGTGCGCACGTAGCCGCGGTCCTGGATCGTCGAGATCGTCGCCGCGTAGGTGGACGGGCGCCCGATCCCGAGCTCCTCGAGCGCCTTGACCAGCGACGCCTCCGTGTAGCGCGCGGGCGGGCTCGTCGAGTGCCCCTCGGCCGCGATCTCCGTCCCGGCCAGGGCGTCGCCCTCGGCCATGCGCGGCAGCCGGCTCTCCTTCGGGCCGGCGGGCGCGGAGCCGCCGCCCTCAGGGGTCTCGACGTCCGTCGACTCCTCGTAGGCGGCGAGGAACCCGCGGAAGGTGATCACGGTGCCCGACGCCGAGAAGACGGCGTCGCGACCGGCCCGGTCACCGGCGCCGTCCCCGAGACGGGCGCCCAGCCGGACGGACGCCGTCGACCCCTTGGCGTCGGCCATCTGCGAGGCGACGGTCCGCTTCCAGATGAGCTCGTAGAGCTTGAACTGGTCCCCCGAGATCTCACCGGCCACCTGCGCCGGGGTGCGGAAGGAGTCGCCCGCGGGACGGATCGCCTCGTGCGCCTCCTGCGCGCCCTTGTTCTTCGAGGCGTACAGCCGCGGCGCACCCGGCACGTACTCGGAGCCGTACAGCTCGGCGGCCTGGCGCCGGGCGGCGTCGGTCGCCTCGGCGGACAGCGCCGGCGAGTCGGTCCGCATGTAGGTGATGTAGCCGTTCTCGTACAGCGCCTGGGCGGTGCGCATCGTCTGCCGCGAGGCCATGCGCAGCTTGCGCGACGCCTCCTGCTGCAGGGTCGAGGTCGTGAACGGCGCGGCGGGCTTGCGCGAGTAGGGCTTGGTCTCCAGGGACCGGACCGCGAAGGACGCCTCGTCGAGCCCGGCGACGACCGCCCCCGCAGCGGCCTCGTCGAGGTGCACGACGCCGGTGCGCACCTTGAGGCGGCCCAGGTCGTCGAAGTCGCGGCCCGTCGCGACGCGGTCGCCGTCCAGACCGGTCAGGCGGGCGCGGAAGAGCTGGCCGGCGTCGTCGCCGGACTCGGGGGCGAAGGAGCCGGTGACGTCCCAGTAGTCGGCGGTCACGAACGCCATGCGGTCCCGCTCGCGCTCGACGACCAGCCGCGTGGCCACGGACTGCACCCGGCCCGCGGACAGGCCCTGGCGGACCTTGCGCCACAGGACGGGCGAGACCTCGTAGCCGTAGAGACGGTCGAGGATGCGACGGGTCTCCTGGGCGTCGACGAGGTCGTCGTCCAGGTCACGGGTGTTCTCCAGCGCCCGGGTGATGGCCTCGCGGGTGATCTCGTGGAACACCATCCGCTTGACGGGGACCTTGGGCTTGAGCTCCTCGATGAGGTGCCAGGCGATGGCCTCGCCCTCGCGGTCCTCGTCCGTGGCGAGGTACAGCTCGTCGGCGTCCTTCAGCGCGGCCTTCAGCTCCCGCACCTTGGACTTCTTGTCGGCGTGCACGACGTAGTAGGGGTCGAAGCCGTTGTCGACGTCGACGGCGAACTTCTTGTACGGCCCCTTCTTCATCTCCGCCGGCAGCTCGGACGGCTGCGGGAGGTCACGGATGTGGCCGACGCTGGCCTCCACGACGTAGTCGTCGCCGAGGTAGCCCTGGATCTTGCGAGCCTTCGTCGGGGACTCGACGATCACGAGCTTGCGGGCCTGAGGCATCCGTTCCTGCTTTCCGACGGTGGTGGCGGGACGCGGCGCCGGGAGCGTCGCGTCCTGTCACGGTACGACACGCTCGACGACGGCGGAACTCTACCGAGGCACGCCCGGCCCGGCGCACGGCGGTCCACAGGGCCGCCACCGGGCGGCGGCGCTCACTCCCGCGGTCGTGCCGTCGCCTGACGCACCAGGAGCAGCAGCGCGAACGTCACCGCGGTGGCGGCGAGGACACCGAGGACCCCGACCGCATAGGCGGTGACGTCCTCGCCGATGGGCACGCTGGCGGCGTCGACGAGCCGCACGCCGCCCGCGAGGGCCACCGTGCCGGCGACCAGGGCGCTGAGGAGCAGGAGTCCCGCGACCACGGAGGAACCGGGCGACGACAAGGCGTTCGGCCGGGCCTCGCCCGTGGGCAGTCGGTGCCGGCGCGGGGCGACGTCGAGCGACGAGGACGGCGTCAGGGCGCACACGAGGGCGCCCCAGGCGAGCACGACGAACAGGGCCGCGACGACGTCGGACGGCCGGTGCCACTGCCCGACGAGCGTGGCCACACCCGTCGCGGCCGTGTACGAGGCACCCAGCAGCGCGACGACGGCCCGCCAGGCCCGCGGGGTGGCGAAGAGCAGCGCGACCGAGACGGAGGCCGCCACCGTGGTGTGCCCGCTGGGCAGCGTGTTGCCGCTGTACCAGCCCGGCAGCAGGTCGGGGCGCGTCAGCAGGTAGTGCTTCAGCACCTGGGTGGTGAGGTTGGCCCCGCCGACCAGGGCCGCGACCTGCAGCGCCACGACCCACCGTCGACGGACCACCGCGACCAGCATCGCGGCGCCGATCCCGGCCACCACGAACGCCACCGACACGACGTCGAGCACGGGCTCGGCCACCCGCCACAGGCTGTCCTGCCCGTAGAGCGCGCCGTCGCGGGCGAGGTCGTCGAGCTGCTGACCGGGCAGGGTCGTGACCAGCACCCGGTACGTGAGCCAGACCCCGAGCGCGGCCACGAGCGCGATCACCGCCGCCGCGGCCTGGGCCAGCGGACGGGTCTCGGGCTGCAGAGGTGCGGCGACCTGCGCCACCGGCCGCGATCCCTGCGCGGTCGTCGCGCCCGTCGGCCGGGGCGGCGCGACCGGGACCTCGTGGAAGTCGCCGTTCATGCAGGTCAGGATAACCAGTCCGTGTGATGTTCCGGTGGACGGCCGGTGCACTCTCCGGACGGCGACGCGTCCGGGTCAGCGGGACAGGTCCGGGGGCAGGCCGTGGGCCCCGGCCGACGCCGGGTCGTGCAGGTGGCAGGCCACGCGGCGCGCCGCTTCCTGCGCGCCCCGGTCCCCGAGCGCCGTGGCGGTCAGACCGGGCCGCACCTCCCGGCACACGTCCATCGCGTGCGCGCACCGGGGCGCGAACGGGCAGCCCGGCGGCAGCCGGTGCATGTCGGGCGGGGCGCCGGGGATCCCCGTCAGCTCGCGGCGCTCGCCCCGCAGCGGCGGGAAGGAGTGCAGCAGGGCCGACGAGTAGGGGTGCCGGGGCCGGCGGTAGATCTCCTCGGCACCGGCGTCCTCGACGATGTCGCCCGCGTACATGATCGCGATGCGGTCGGCGATCTCGATGAGGAGCGACACGTCGTGGGTGATGAAGACGACGGAGAAGCCCAGACGCTGCCGGAGGTCGGCGATCTCCTCGACGATCTGGCGCTGCATGACCACGTCCAGCGCCGTGGTGGGCTCGTCCATGATGAGCACCTGCGGGTCCAGGGCCAGCGCCATGGCGATCATGACCCGCTGACGCATCCCGCCGGAGAGCTGGTGCGGGAAGTCGCGCAGCCGGTCGGCGTTGATCCCGACCATCTCCAGCAGCGACGCGGCCTGGTCCCAGGCCTCCCGCCGGCGCATGCCCGGACGGTGCGCCAGGATGCCGTCGGCGATCTGCCGGCCGACACGGTAGACGGGGTTCAGCGAGTTCATCGCCCCCTGGAACACGATCGCGGTGTCCCGCCAGCGCGAGGCGCGCAGCTCGGCGTCGCTCTGGCGCAGCACGTCGGTGCGTCGTCCGTCCCGGTCGGTGAAGTGCACGCTGCCGGAGGTGATGAGCCCGGGGGGCGGCAGCAACCGGGTCGCGGCGTAGGCGAGGGTCGACTTGCCGCAGCCGGACTCGCCGGCCAGGCCCAGGACCTCGCCGCGGTGCAGGGTGAGCGAGACGTCCCGCAGCACGTGGGTGGCGTCATCGACGTAGCCGTAGTCGACCGAGAGATTCTCGATCTCGAGCACCGGCTCGCCGACCGCCCCCGTCGGGGCGGGCACGTCGAGGGTCGAGGCGGTCATGAGCGCTCCTTGCGGGTCGGGCCGGCGGCGGCGGCACGGGGTCCTGCCCCCGGTGGCGTGCGCAGGACCGGCGTGAAGCCGATCCGCGGACGGATGCGCCGGCGCCGCAGGACGCGGGCGTTCATCCCGGTGCTGCGCAGGCGCGGGTTGACGAACTCGTCGATGCCGAAGTTGACCAGCGTCAGCGCCATGCCGAGCAGGGCGATGCAGAGGCCCGCCGGGACGAACCACCACCAGGCGCCGCGCTGCAGCGCGAGGTTGTTCTGCGCCCAGAACAGGATGGTTCCCCAGTTCCAGTCGGAGACGGGCGTGATGCCGATGAACGCCAGCGTCACCTGGGACATGACGGCGAACGTCACGGTGCCCACGAACCCGGCGGCGATGATCGCGGTGAGGTTGGGCAGCACCTCGGCGAGCACGAGGCGCCAGGTGCGCTCGCCGTTGGCCCGTGCCGCCTCGACGAAGTCGCGCTTGCGCAGCGACAGCGTCTGGGCGCGCATCACCCGTGCGCCCCACGCCCAACCGGTCGCCCCGATGACGAGCGCGACGGTGACACCGCCGGCGGTGGGGAGCTGACCGGCGATGATGATGATCAGCGGCAGCTGCGGGATGACGAGGAACACGTTCGACAGCGCCGAGAGCGTCTCGTCCCCGGCGCCGCCGACGAACCCTGCCGTCACGCCGACGACCACGCCGAGCACGGTGGCCGACACCCCGGCGATGAGCCCGACCACGAGGACCCCGCGGGTACCCACGACGATCTGGGACAGGATGTCCCGCCCCGTGTGGTCGGTGCCGAGCCAGTGCGTCCACGACGGCGGCTGCAGCAGGTCCACCGAGACCTGGTTGGGGTCGTAGGGAGCGATCCACGGCCCGACCACGGCCAGGACGCCGAAGAAGAGCAGGATGCCGATCCCGGTGAGGGCCTTGCCGTTGCGCAGGAACAGGAACCGTTTCGGTCGGCGCGGGTCGCGCGTCCGGTGTTCGACGGCGGGTTCGACGACGGTCTCGGACTCGACCAGCGACGTGTCCTGGGCCATGGGTCACCCCTCCTGACGGGCGCGCGGGTCGAGCGCGGCGTAGACGAAGTCGGCGATGATGTTCGCCCCGAGCACGGCGAGCGTGATGACGAGGAAGCAGCCCTGCATCAGCGGGTAGTCCTGGGTGTTGACCGCCTGGAACAGCGTGTAGCCGATGCCCTGGTAGGAGAAGACCATTTCCATGATCAGGGTGCCGCCGACGACGAACCCGAGGGACAGGGCGAAGTTGGAGACCTGCGGCAGGATCGCGTTGCGCGCGGCGTAGCCGACCATCACGGTGCGTTCCGGCAGGCCCTTGGCGTGGGCGACGGTGACGTAGTCCTCCGAGGAGACCGTGACGACCATGTTGCGCATGCCCAGGATCCAGCCGGCGATCGAGGACAGCACCACCGTCAGCGCGGGCAGGAAGCCGTAGTAGATCACCGAGCCCACGAACTCCCACGACCACGCGGGCACCATGCCGCGGTCGTAGCTGCCCGAGGAGGGGAACCAGCCGAGCGTCACCGAGAACACGGTGATCGCGATGAGGCCGAGCCAGAAGTACGGCACCGCGGAGAAGAAGGTCGTGATCGGCAGCAGGGCGTCCGCCCAGGTGCCCCGGCGCCACCCGATCGCGACGCCGATCGACGTCCCGAGGACGAAGGCGATGATCGTGGCGATCCCCACCAGCCCGATCGTCCACGGCAGCGCCTGCTGGACGATCTCGGCGACCGGCGTCGGGAAGAACGTGAACGACAGCCCGAGGTCGCCGCGCAGCAGCAGACCCCAGTAGTCGACGTACTGCTGCCAGATCGAGGAGCTGGTGTCGAGGCCGAACAGGACCCGGATGGACTCCTCCGCGTTGGAGTCGATCCGTCCCTGCATGCGCCCCATGAGGGCCGTCACCGGGTCGCCCGGCATCAGACGCGGGATGAGGAAGTTGATGGTCACCGCGGCCCACGCGGTGATCAGGTAGAAGATCGTGCGGCGGACGGCGAACCTCACGGGGTCCCTCCTTCGTCGGTGCGCCGGCCGTAGGCGTCGAGGACGTCGCCGAGGCGCGGGCGGTCAGCACGGTCCGCGTACCCCCAGCAGGCGACCGCGCGTCCCGCGGCGACCTCGATCAGCGTCGGCGTCTCGGTGCGGCACACGTCGGTGGCGAAGGGGCAGCGGGGGTGGAACCGGCACCCGGCGGGCGGGTCGACGAGGCTGGGGGCCTCGCCGCGAGCCCCGTGGGCCCGGGTCGCGAGGTCGTCCGGGTCCGGCGCCGAACCGATGAGCAGCTGGGTGTACGGGTGCCGCGGGTCCTGGGTGACCGACTCGCTGTCACCGGTCTCCACGACCCGCCCGGCGTACATCACGGCCGTCCGGTCGGCGAAGTAGCGGGCCGAGGCGATGTCGTGCGTGATGTAGAGGATCGCGATGTCGAGACGGTCGCGCAGGTCCTGCAGCAGGTTGAGGATCCCGAGCCGGATCGAGACGTCGAGCATCGAGATCGGCTCGTCGGCCAGCAGCACCTCGGGGTCGGCGGCCAGGGCCCGGGCGATCGCGACGCGCTGCCGCTGACCCCCGGAGAGCTCGTGCGGGAACTTGTCGATGTACCGCTCGGTGGGGCTGAGCCGGACCCGCTCGAGCAGCCGCTCGATCGCGGCCTCCAGCTCGGCGCCGCGCAGCCTGCCCTGGTGGATGCGCACGCTGCGCGAGAGCGTGTACCGCACCGTGTGGACCGGGTTCAGCGAGCCGAACGGGTCCTGGAAGATCATCTGGACGCGCCCGACGTAGGCCCGGAATCCTCGGCGACGACGCACGGTCGCGTCCCGGCCGTGCAGCTCGAGGCTCCCGGCGGTGCGCGGCATCAGCTGGGCGAGCAGGCGGGCGATGGTCGACTTGCCGGACCCGGACTCGCCGACCAGGGCGACGACCTCGCCGCGGTGCAGCGTGAGGTCGACGTCGTCCACGGCGTGGACGACGGCGCCGCGGCGGCCGCGGACCGGGAAGTGCTTGGTCAGGCCGACGGCGCGCAGGACCGGGACGTCGCGCTCCGTGGCGGCCGGGGACGGGTCGGTTGCTGAGGTACTCATGCGGTCACCTGGGTGGGAAGGGACGGCGGGACGGGACCGGGGCCCGGTCGGCCGGCGTCCGCCCGCTGGGGGCGACGGCCGGCCGACCCGGGACCGCGACGTCCTGGTCAGTCCGTCGCGGGCTCGAGCTCGAGCAGGATCTGCAGCGCCTGCGAACCGGTCGGCTGCGGCTGGTTGTACGGGTCCTCCTCCGAGGGCCAGCCGACGTAGTTGACGGTCGAGTACTGCGCCGTGGCCGGACGTGCCCACAGGGCGATGGCGGGGACGTCCTCGACGAAGTGCTGCTGGATCGTCGCCAGCGCCTCGGAGCGCTCGGCGTCGTCGGTCGTCGCGGCGTAGGTCGCGAGCGCCTCGGTGACGTCCTCGTTCCGGTAGCGGCCGAAGTTCCACGACGCCGGCTCGCCGAGCGGCTCGTACTGGGCACCGTCCATCATGTTGGAGTACAGGTCCCAGGGGGTGGCGCCGCCGTCGGTCCAGTGCAGCGTGGCGTCGAAGTTGCCGGGCGGGACGATGTCGGCGAACCAGCCGTCCGCGTTCGCGGGCTGGACGGTGGCCTCGGCGCCGAGCTCGGCCGCGGCGTTCTTGATGAGGTCGAGCGCGGTGAGGTAGTCGTTCCAGCCGGCCGGGTTGGTCAGCTCGAAGGTGACGGGCTCGCCGTCGGGGTCCACGAGCTGCTCGCCCACCCCGGTGTACCCGGCGTCGGTGAGGACCTGCTTGGCGCCCTCGACGTCCGCGGACAGCTCCTCGCCGGCGAGCTCGTCGCTGATGAACTCCTCACCGGCGGGCAGCGGCAGCCCGGTGACGCTGGTGATGGGCGGGTTGACGCCGGAGGTGGCGACGTCGGTGATCGACTGCCGGTCCAGGGCCATGTTGAGGGCCTGGCGGAAGGCGACGTCGTCGAACGGCTTCTCCTCGTTGTTGACGAAGAGCGCGTCGATGCCCAGCCCGGCCGCCGCGTACTGGTGGTAGTGCTCCGGGTCGGCGGCGATGTAGACGTTCTCGTAGTCCGCGATGAACGTCCAGCCCCACTGCGCCTCACCGGTGGTGAGCGCCGTGGTCAGCGCGTTGTTGTCGTTGTACGAGGAGTAGCGGATCTCCGGCACGGACAGCTCGCCGCCCCAGTAGTCGTCGCGGGCCACGACGGTCGCCGCCTGCGGGGTCCAGGACTCCAGGGTGTACGGACCGGTGCCCACCGGTTCGGTGTTGGTGTACGTCGTCGGGTCCTCGACGTCCGCCCACAGGTGCTCGGGCACGATGAGCATGTCGGCGAGCTTGGCCGTGTTGACGTACTGCGGGGACCCGAAGGTCACGGTGACGGTGGTCCCGTCGGACTCGACGGACTCGATCGGCAGGGCGGAGGTGTTCAGCCCCTCGTGGTCCTGGCGGAGCTGGATCGAGAAGGCCACGTCCTCGGCGTCGAACGCCTCGCCGTCGGACCAGGTGACGCCCTCGCGCGGCGTGACGACGGCCTGGGTGTAGTCGTCGTTCCACTCGATGGACTCCGCGAGCCAGGGCTGCGGCTCCTCGGCGGGCTTGGCGTCGTTGGCCATCATCAGCGGTTCGTAGATGACGAAGGCGTAGCCGAGGGACAGGGCGGCCGAGCCGGTCGCGAAGGGCGACTGGTTCTCGGTCTGGGTCCCGTTCGGCATGCCGACGGTCAGGACCTCGCCGGTGGCCGCGGCGGTCTGGTCGTCGGCCGTGTCGGCGCTGGTGTCGGTGTCGCCACCGCCGCCGCACGCCGTCGCCAGCAGAGCGACGGCGGCGACCCCGGCGAGCGACGCGGAGAGCTTGCGGATTCTCACGGTGTGCCTCCTTGCACGTGTTCTTCGGTGGAGCGTTCCTGGGGGGACGGTCGGTCGGTGGCCCCGTGGACGGGGACGTCCACGGGGCACCGCAGGTCACGGACGGAGCGGCCGGCCACGAGCCGGTAGGTGCCCGACGGCGTGGTCCAGCCCGCGTGGGCGTCCCACGTCTGCAGCGCGCGGCGCGGGACCGTGACGTCGACCTCGGCGGTCCCGCCCGGTGCGACGTCGACGACGGCGAAGCCGCCGAGCCAGCGCACGGGCCGGGCCGGGTCACGGACGGCGGTCCCGGCGGGCGGCTCGACGTACACCTGGACGACCTCCCGGCCCGACCGCGGCCCGGTGTTGCGCACGCGGACCCGCACCACGGCACCGGCCGCGGGGTCCGCGGGCGGGTCGAGGAGCTCGGCCGCCTCGTAGGACCACGTGGTCCAGCCGAGGCCGTGCCCGAAGGGGGCGGCCGGCTCCTGGCGCGAGGCCGTGCCGTCGGTGTCGCGCCGGCGCTCCCACGCCCGGTAGCCGACGTCGAGCCGCTCGGTGTAGTCGACGACGCCGTCGGTCGGCACGGCGTGCGGCACCGGGACGTCCTCGGCGCGCGCCGGCAGGGTCCAGGGCAGCCGGCCGGACGGCTCGGTGACCCCCGTGAGCACGTCGGCGAGCGCGGCCCCGGCCTCCTGGCCCGGCAGCCAGGCCCACAGCACCGTGGGCACCTCGGCGAGCCAGGGCAGGAGCACGGGGGCGCCCGCGTTGACGACGACGACGGTGCGCGGGTTCGCGGCCGCCACGCGGCGGACGAGCTCGTCCTGGTTGCCGGGCAGCCCGAGGTCCGTGCGGTCGAACCCCTCGGACTCGACCTCGTGGGTGGTGCCCACCACGACCACGGCGACGTCGGCGGCGCGGGCGGCCTGCTCGGCGGCGTCGAGCTCCTGCTCGGCGGAGGGTCCGGGGCGCCGGTGCACGAGCTGGGCGCGGACGAACCGGTCGTAGCCGACCGGGTGGACGACCTGCAGCTCGGCGACGAGCTCGGCGGACGACCCCGTGACCCGCGCCGTGGCGGCGACCGGGTGGTTGTGGGCCGAGGCGAGGATGACGTCCTCGGTGGCGACGACGTCACCGGCGGCGATCTCGTGGCCGTCCAGCACGACGCGGTGCACGCCGACCGTGCCGACCCCGATCTCGTGGACGCCCGGCTCGGCCACGTCGACCCGTGCGCTCAGGCGCACGGTGACGTCCTCGGCGTGCAGGTCGGTCATCCAGCCGTCCCACCGCGTCCGCGTCTCGGCACGGCGCACCGCACCGGTGCGGTCGAGCACCTCGAGACGCATCCCCGGTGCTCCGGTGACGGGGTCCGTGCACCGGTCCAGGTCCAGGGGAGGCGGGTTGCGCAGTGCCCGGGACCCCGCCACGACGTCGAGGTGCGACCCCTCCGGCAGCGCCTCGGCGAGCGCGGGGGCCGGGTAGGACAGCCGGTCGGGGACGACGAACGAGGAGCCCCCGCCCTGGAAGAACGGTTCGACGGCGGCGGCCCCGAGCAGCGCCACGCGCAGCGGCGCGCGGTTCTCGACGCCCGGCAGCGGCAGGAGCCCGGCGCGGTCCTGCAGGACGACGGTGGAGCGCGCGGCGAGCTCGCGCAGGAACGTCTCGCGCGCCTCGGGCACGGCGAACGCCGGTCGCGGGGCTCGACCTGCCGGGTACGCGGCGTCGTCGCCGGGTGGCGTCAGGCGGCCGACCCGGTGCGCGAGCCGCAGCAGACGTCGCACCTTGTCGTCGAGGTCGGCCTCGGTGACCGCCCCGGTCTCGAGGGCCGCGCCCAGGCCGTCGCCCCAGGCGCCGTCGGGACCGGGCATCTGCAGGTCGAGCCCGCCGCGGACGGCCGGCGCGACGGAGCGGGTGGCGACCCAGTCGGAGACGACGAGCCCGTCGAACCCCCACTCGTCCTTGAGCACCCCGGTCAGCAGCGGCCGGTGCTCGAGCACCTGTGCGGCGGTGGTGCCGTCGTCGACGCCGCTGTAGGCGCCCATGACGCTCCACGCGCCCGCCGCGACGAGCCGTTCGAACGGCGCCAGGTAGACCTCGCGCAGCGTGCGGGGGTCGACCCGGGCGAGGTAGCGGGTGCGGTCCGTCTCGGAGTCGTTCGCGACGTAGTGCTTGACGCACATGCCGACGCCGTCCTCCTGGGCGGCCGTGACGACCGCGACGGCGACCTCGGCCGTCAGGTGCGGATCCTCGCTGTAGCACTCGAAGTGCCGGCCGGCGACGGGGGTGCGCTGGAGGTTCACCTGGGGTGCGAGCACCAGGTGCACCCCGTGGCGGCGGGCCTCGGCGGCGAACAGTCGGCCCACCCCGCGGGCCGCCCCGACGTCCCAGGTGGCGGCGAGCGCGGAGGGGGCCGGCAGCATCGCGGAGCTGGACGAGCCGTCAGGCCGGCGCACACCGACCGGGCCGTCCGACATGACGACGGGCGCGAGCCCGATGCGCTCGATCCCCCGGGTCGACCACATGCCCGCACCGACGACGAGGGAGGCCTTCTCCTCGGCTGTCAGGCGGGCGAGGAGCCCGTCCAGAACGGCCTCCTCGTTGGGTGTCCCGACGGTCGTCGGGAGGGCGGTCGGCGATGACACGCGATGTCTCCTGTCCGGCGCGGCTGTGCGTCGCGTCACAGTGAACCATACTTACTTACTTGTTAGTAAGTGGATTGGATCACAGTATGGTGACGTCATGAGCCAGGCCACACCTCCCCGGTCCCGCCGCGTCCCCCGTGCCGAGCGGCGCGAGGAGATCCTGGCGGCCGCCGCCCGCGTGTTCGGCTCCAAGGGGTACCGCGCCGGCTCGCTCGCCGAGGTCGCGGAGCAGGTCGGCATCACGCACGCCGGGGTGCTGCACCACTTCGGGAGCAAGGACCGGCTGCTGTGGGAGGTGCTCGAGTACCGCGACCGCGTCGACGTCGAGCATCTGGAGGGCCAGCACATCCCCGGCGGGCTCGAGCTGTTCCGGCACCTGGTCACCACGGCCCGGCGCAACGCCGACCGCCGCGGCATCGTGCAGGCCTACACGGTCCTGACCGGCGAGGCCGTCACCGACGGGCACCCGGCCGCGGACCGGGCACGGACCCGCTTCGGGGTGCTGCGCGAGGACATCGCGTCGGCGCTGCGCACCGTCGCGGACGAGCGCGGCGTCGACCTCGCGGAGCAGGACGCCGTGCGGGCGGCCAGCGCCGTCATCGGGGTGATGGACGGACTGCAGACCCAGTGGCTGCTCGACCCGGAGGTCGTCGACCTGGCCGAGTCGACCGCGTTCGCGATCGAGGCGATCCTCCGGGCCGTGCTGCCCGGGGTCGAACCGCTGCCGGACTCCCCCGGGGCGTCCGGGGCACCGTGACGGACGCGCGCGTCAGGCCGGGCGTGGCGCGTACATGATCACCGCGACGCCGACCAGGCACACGAGGGCGCCGATCACGTCCCAGCGGTCCGGGCGGAACCCGTCGACCGCCATCCCCCAGACCAGCGACCCGGCGACGAACACCCCGCCGTAGGCGGCGAGGATGCGGCCGAAGTGGGCGTCCGGCTGCAGCGTGGCGAAGAACCCGTACAGGCCGAGCGCGATCACCCCCGCGCCGATCCAGAGCCAGCCCCGATGCTCGCGGACGCCCTGCCACACCAACCAGGCGCCGCCGATCTCGAACAGGGCGGCGGCCACGAACAGGACGACGGATCTCAGCACGGTCATGATCCAGTCTCCCGCCGTCGGCGGCCGAGGGCGCGAGCTCTCAGCGGCCGAAGACCTGGGTCCACCACGGGCCGCCCTGGCCGGGTTCCTTCCCGAGGCCGTGACGCGTGTGCGAGCACTCGAGGATGTTCGCCCGGTGGCCGGGGCTGTCCATCCAGGCCTGCACGACCGCCGCCGCGTCCCGCTGCCCGACGGCGATGTTCTCGGCCGCCAGCCCGCTCACGCCCGCGGCGTCCGCCCGGTCCCAGGGGGTCAGACCATCGGGGTCGGTGTGGTCGAAGTAGTCGCGCACGCGCATGTCCTGCGAGTGCGCCGTCGCGAGCGCGTCGAGCTCGGGGTCCTGCCGGAGCGGTCCGCACCCGGCGTCCGCCCGCTCCGCGTTGACGAGCTCGAGCACCGCGGCGGCCGCGGCGCCGGCCGGGTCCTCGCCGTCCGCGCGACCGGAGCCCTCGTCCCCCGGCTTCTCCGAGGCCGCCCGGGGGTCGGGCGTCGGAGACGGCGCGGGCTGCACCCGCACCGCGGGGGCGACCTCTTCCGTCGAGCGTTCGCCGTCCACGACGATCGCCGGCCCGAGGTTCGCGGCGACGTCCGGGGACGGCCCCGGACCCCCCGGCCCTGCGGCGTCCGTCACGCCGGGGGGACCCACGGGGCGGACGAACGACGGCCCGGCCGGCGCAGCCGCGGTCGATCCCGCGGGATCCGCTCGCTCCGGACCCGGCCGGAGCGCGTCAGGGGCGACCCCGGCGAGGACGGCCAGCAGGCCCAGGCCGATGACCAACGGAACACCGAACAGAACGGGCGAACGCCACGAGGGCACGGCATGTCGAGGGCTCATCACCGCCGCACGCTACCGGTCGCCAGGGCCGATGCCCAGGGTCGATGCTGCTCAGCGCTGCGCGAGATGCCGCTCGTAGGCCGGGGTGCGCCGGACGGCCTGGCGGTGGGCCTCGTGCGCGGCCGCACGCACGGCCTCGACGTCGAACCGCTTCTCGGCGTCGCGACGCCAGCCGACGTACTGGGTCCAGGCGAGGGGCTCGCCCTCGAGGGCCACGGGCGTCACCCCCGGCTGGTCGAGCAGCAGCGGCTGCACCAGCGCGACGGCGTGGTTGTCCCGCACCTGCTCGATGGCCGAGGCGCGCTCGGTCTCGCTGACCTCACGCGGGGTGAAGCCGGACCGGACGCACGCCGCCACGAAGCACCGCTCGAAGCACCCCTCCCCCGGTGCCGAGAGCCAGTACTCCTCCGCCAGCTCGGCGAGCGGGACGACCTCGTCGTCGGCCAGCCGGTGCGCGTCGGAGAGCAGCACGAACACCGGGTCGGTGAACAGCCGGGTCCACACCACGTCGCCGTCGGTGGGCAGCACCTCGTTCTCGCAGGCGCCGACGAGCGCCAGGTCGAGGTCACCGGCCGCGAGCCGCCGGGTCGCCTCCTGCGCCGACCACGCCGTGAACGACGTCAGCGCGATGCCGGTCAGGTCGGCGCGCAACCGGTTGAGGAAGATCCCGCCCAGCACCGTGGCGACGGTCCCCACCCGGAGCGCGGTCACGACGTCGGTCCGGCCGCTGACGTGGCGGCGCACGTCCTCGCCGAACGCGTCCATGGCCGGCAGGAGCACGCGGGCGTGCCGGAGGACGAGATCGCCCAGCGGGGTGGGCCGGGCACCGCGGCGGTCCCGGACGAACACGGAGCCGCCGAGGGCGTCGTCGATCCGGTTGAGCTGCGCGGTCAGGGCAGGTTGCGCCATCCCCAGCGCGGCGGCCGCGCGGGTCACGCTGCCGTGCTCCGCGACGGCGGTCACGAGCCGGAGGTGGCGGAGGTCGATCTCCATACCGGGATGGTATCCCGGGCATCCTGTCGGGGGGATGGATCTGCGGCGTGTGCCTGGTCACCAGGCGGACGCAGCCGCGGGCGACATAGGCTCCTGGGGCAATGGTGCCGCACGACGGCGGGAGGAGTCATCATGGCGGAGCGCGTGACGTTCGCGAGCAGCACCGGACCGATGCTGGCCGGCATCATCGACGAGCCGGAGGGGGAGGTGCGCGGCTGGGGCGTGTTCGTCCACGGCTTCACGCTCGGCAAGGACTCCCCGGCGGCAGCGCGCATCTCCAAGCAGCTCGCGGCCGAGGGCATCGGCATGCTGCGTTTCGACAACCTCGGTCTCGGCGACTCCGAGGGTGACTGGGGCGACGGCTCCTTCACGATCAAGGTCGCCGACGTCGTGCGCGCCGCCGAGTTCATGGCCGACCGGGGCACCCCGGTCGAGCTGCTCGTGGGCCACTCCTGGGGTGGCGCCGCCGCGATCGCCGCCGCGCCCGAGATCCCCGGCGTCCGGGCGGTGGCCTCCGTGTGCGCACCCTTCGACCCCAGCCACGCCGAGAACCACTACGACGACCTGGTCGACCAGGTGCTGGAGGAGGGCAACGCCGTCTGGCAGGTCGGCGGCAAGCGGCTCAACCTCAAGCGCGGCATGGTCGAGGACGTCCGGGACGCCGACCTGGAGCACCGCATCTCCGAGCTCGACACCCCGCTGATGATCATGCACTCGCCCACCGACCAGATCGTCGGCATCGAGAACGCGAGCAAGATCTTCGCCGCGGCCCGCCACCCACGCAGCTTCGTCTCCCTCGAGGGGTCCGACCACCTGCTCACGCGACCCGGTCAGGCGCAGCGCGCCGCCCGGATCATCAGCGCCTGGGCCAACCAGTACCTGCGCGAGGACTGACCACCGGACCGGTGCGGGGCGGGCCGGACGGTGCCACAGTTGTCCTTCGTGCAGTCACGCATCCTGCGGCTCCTGGCCGACCGCCGTCGTTCCCCCGCGGTCTCCCCGGCGAGCCTGCGCCGACGGCCCGCGCGAGTGGTCGCCGCCGGCTTCCTCGGTGCCATCGCCGCCGGCACCCTCCTGCTGAGCCTGCCCGTCGCCGCGACGGGGCGGACCGCCTCGGTCGTCGAGGCGTTCTTCACCGCGACCTCGGCCGCCTGCGTGACGGGGCTCGTCGTCGTCGACACCGAGACCTTCTGGTCGCCGTTCGGGCAGGCCGTCATCCTCGTGCTCGTCCAGATCGGCGGCTTCGGCGTGATGACGGTGGCCAGCCTGCTCGGGCTGCTGCTGTCCCGGCGCATGGGGCTGCGCACCCGGCTCGTCGCCGCGGAGTCGACCCACACCATCGGGCTCGGCGAGGTCCGCCGCGTGATGATCGGCGCGCTGCAGTTCACCGTGATCGCCGAGGTGCTCGTGGCGACGGTCATCACGCTCCGGCTGCGCGTCGGCTACGGCGAGTCCGTCGCCCACGCCACCTGGTCCGGCCTGTTCCACTCCGTGTCGGCCTTCAACAACGCCGGGTTCTCGCTGTACGGCGACTCGCTGATGCGGTTCGTCACGGACCCCTGGGTCTGCCTGCCGATCAGCGCGGCGGTGATCATCGGCGGCATCGGTTTCCCGGTGCTCGTCGAGCTCACCCGGCGCACCACCTCCGGCGACCGCCCCGTGCTGCTGCTGCGCCGCCCCGGGCGCTGGAGCGTGCACACCCGCCTGACGCTGCTCATGACCGCCGTGCTGCTGGCCGTCGCCACCCTGTTCTTCCTGGCCGTCGAGTGGGCCAACCCGCGCACGTTCGGTCCGCTGGACGTCCCCGGCAAGATGCTGGCCGCCTTCACCCAGGCCGTCATGCCGCGCACGGCGGGGTTCAACAGCATCGACACCGAAGGCCTGAACCACGGGTCGTGGTTCTTCACCGACATCCTGATGTTCATCGGGGGCGGCAGCGGCGGCACCGCCGGCGGGGTGAAGGTCGGCACGCTGGCGGTGCTGGCCGTCGTCCTGTGGGCCGAGCTGCGCGGCGACCCCGACGTGACCGCCTTCGACCGGCGGCTCGCCCCCTTCACCCAGCGCCAGGCCGGGACCGTCGCGCTCGTCGCGATGGCCGCCGTCGTCGTCACGACCCTCGCCATCACCGTCACGGTGCCGCCGGAGGTGGTCCCGCTGGACCGCGTGCTGTTCGAGGTCGTCTCGGCGCTGAGCACCACCGGTCTGTCCACCGGCATCACCGGCGACCTGGAGCCGTGGCACCAGTGCCTGCTGGCCCTGCTGATGTTCCTGGGACGCCTCGGCCCCATCACGCTGGGCACCGGGCTCGCGCTGCGCGAGCGCCGACGGCTCTACCGGCGGCCCGAGTCCGCCGTCGTCATCGGCTGACCGGCCGTGGCGGCGGGTCAGCCGGCGGGGGCCGGGGCCAGGAACCCGTCGCGCACGAGGTCGCGCACGACGGGCAGCAGCTCGGCGGCGAGGTCGTCCGCCGGCACCTCGAGCAGGGCGCCGAGCGCGCCCAGGATCTGGCCGACGGTCAGCTCGCCGTCGCAGACACCGACGAAGGCCGCCAGGCCGGTGGACGCCTGGACACCGCGGCCGAGCCCGTCGCCCTGGCGCACGACCACCACGTTCGGGTCGCTCGCGCCCGGGGTGAGGTACCGCTCCTCGGTGACGTCGCCGGCCACGACGAGCCGCTCGGTGGCCAGCTCGGCGTCCGAGCGCACCGCCAGCCAGTCGTGCGCGGCCAACGACGCCGCGACGTGCCCGCCCAGCGGCTGCCGCAGCGCACCGTGGTGCTCCTCGAGGCGCCGCAACGTCGGGCGGTCGTCGGCGGCGGGCCGCCGGAGCGTGACGAGACCGAAGCCGACGCCCTCGACGTCCCGGGAGGCGAAGTCGTCCAGCCAGGCACCGTAGGCCGCGGCCCAGGCCTCGGGCTCCCGGTCCGGCGTCGTGCCGCCGTCGCGGATCCAGGTCTCGGCGTACTCGGCAGGGTCGAGCAGTTCCCGCTCGATCACCCAGCCGTCCAGACCGGACGCGTCGAGCCAGGCCCCGACCCGGTCGGTCCAGGGCTCGCCGCGACGGCGCTCCCAGTTGACGAGCATCTGGGCCACACCGCCCGGGGACAGCACCTCGCCGACGCCGGTGATCAGGTCGCGCACGAGGTCGTCGCCGGCCCGACCGCCGTCGCGGTACTCGAAGGCGCCCAACGTCTCCGAGACGACGGCACCGGCGGCGCCCGCGTGCGGGGTGATGACGAACGGCGGGTTGGACACCACCAGGTCGAAGCGGTCGTCCCGCACCGGGTCCAGCATCGAGCCGGCCCGCAGGTCGAGGTCGGCCCCGGGGGCGTTCAGCGCCGCGTTGAACCGCGTGAAACCCAGAGCGCGCTGCGAGACGTCGGTGGCCACCACCGCCTCGGCGTGCCGGGCCGCGTGCAGCGCCTGGATGCCGCACCCCGTCCCGAGGTCGAGCACGCGCGAGACCGGGGTGCGGACCGTCACCTGGGCGAGCGTCGTCGACGCCCCGCCCGCACCGAGCACGTGGTCGGCGGCCAGCCGACGTCCGGTCGCGAGCTCGCCGAGGTCGCTGGCCAGCCACCACTGCACGGGACCGCCCGCGTCCGTGGCGGCGTAGGGACGCAGATCGCAGAGGGCCCGCACCGCGTCCGCGGCCCCCGACCCCGCGGCCTCGACGAGACCCAGGGCCTGGGCGCCGGAGGTGCCGACGCCGGGCAGGGCCGCGTCGATCGCACCCCGCGTGACCTCCCGGCCGAGCAGGAACAGCCGGGCCAGCGCCGCCCGCGGGTCTTCCGCGTGCCGGGCGAGCACACGGTCCGCGGGGACGGTCTGCTCGCGGTGCAGCGCCGCGGCGGCCAGCGGGCCGAGCAGGTCCTCGACCCCGTCGACGGTGTAGTCCACCCGCTCCAGCGCCGACCGCAGCGCGGCCGGGTCGCCGGACGAGGACGGAACCGTCACCCGCGGCACCCGCCGTCGAGGTACTGGGTCACCTGGTCGTGGGCGACGGCCGCTCGGGCCGTGTCGGCCTCCGAGAAGGTCAGCGTCATCACGGAGGCGACCTCGTCGGCGTCGTCGGTGTCGACGTCGGCGAGCGCGTCGACGGCGCTGTCCAGGTAGCTGGTCATCCCCGGCCAGCCCTCGACGTCGGGTGCCTCGACCGACGAGATCGCCCGGTAGGCCTCCCGGAAGCCGGACACCAGCGCCCGGGGGTGCTGCTCGTCGATGCCGGCCAGGGCGCGGTTGGTGTCCGCCCAGACCTGCTGCAGCTCCAGGCACTCCTCGTCCACCGACGGGGAGGGCGCGGGGGACTCGTCGTCGCCGTCGTCGTCGCCGTTGCTCATCACGAGGTCGGAACCGATCGAGATGGCGGGCATGGGCTCGGCCGACGCCGACCCGTCCGACTCCTCGCCGCCGCTGCAGGCACCGGCGGCCAGCACGGTCGCGAGCGTCGCCGCGGCGGTGGCGGCGGCTCGGCGGGAACGTCGACGGGTGGTCAGCATCGACCCATGGTGACCCACGCCCGGGGCCGTGCGGAAATCGGGCGCGCCGCGCGTGGGCGCCGCGCGCGCGACCTTCCGGGCGTTCCCGGCAAGCCGGGCCGGACCCGGCGGACGACGATCAGACGGTGGCTTTGCCGTCCGGGACCTCACCCGTCCGTCGCCCCGCAGTCGGAGGCGAGATGCTTCGTGACCCGCTCCGACGCCGCCGCCATGGCGGCCGTGTCCAGCTCGGCCATCGCGCCCGCGACGGCCGCCTCGACGTCGGAGGACTCCGCCTCCTCCGCCGCGTCCGCCACGACGGTCACGTAGGTCGCGACGGTGGACCAGTCGGCGGCCACCTCGGCGGGAGGCGTCAGGCCCGTGAGAGCGTTGCGTGCCGCGACGAAGCCGGTGCGCAGCGACTTCGGCGACTCGAGGTCCATCTGCACCTGGGCGGCGGCGGCACGCGACCACGCGACCTGGGCCGCCGCACAGGTCTCGGGCGCGGTGGTCAGCAAGCTGGCGTTCGCCTCGGATCCTCCGCCCGGCCCGCTGACGGCGTCGAACCCGGCACCCGCGCCCACGCCGGCGATCAGCGCGGCGGCGGTGACGACGACCAGGGAGCTGCGTCGGGCGAACCGGCCGCCGGGACGGCTCCTGGCCAGCACGACCCCGCGTCGCCTCATCCCGGCGGCACGATGGGCCACCTTGTCCGCGGCGTCGCGACCTGCGTCGGCGGCCCGCTGCCGGCGGCCCCCGGACCCCTGAGCGGCCGCGTCGTCGCGCTTGCCGCGACCCCCGGCCCCGCCACGCTTCCCGCGCCGCGTGGCCTTGTCCCCTCCCGGGGAGGACGACGACGGCCCCGCTGCGGAGCGGCCACCCAGCACGTCGTCGAGGGCCGGCACGTCGGTGCCGACGGTCGCGGAGGCCCAGGGCGGGGCCACCGGGCCCTCCGGGCCGCCGTGCTGCCCCGCGTCGTCCCCGTCCGGATCGGGGACGTCGTGGTGCACGTCGGTCGGCCTCATGTCGGCGAACAGTACCGGGTGACCCCCGGGCACCGAGATCGAGTTGCCCGATCCTTGCCTTGGTGACCTTGACCTGGGACCCGGTTGACCGCCAGATTGTGCGAGTGACATCGACGACGACGGGCATGTGGGTAGCACCCGAGAAGGATCCGCGCGCCACCGGTATCGATCCGGTCGGCGAGAAGGAGACGCTCTGGGAGTACCTCTGCCGCTACCGGATGACCCTCGTGATGAAGTGCGAGGGGCTCGACGCCGACCAGCTGGCGCGGCGCAGCGTGTACCCCTCGTCGCTCTCCCTGCTGGGGCTCGTACGCCACCTGGCCAACGGGGAGCACCACTGGTTCTCCCGCGTGCTCGGCGGCTCGACGGCGGACGCCCCGTTCGAGCGGCCCGGCGTCGAGGACGTCGAGTTCGACGAGGCGGTCGGCACGCCGGAAGCCGTGGCGGAGGCCTGGGAGGCGTGGCACGCCGCGGTCGACGCGGCCGACGAGCTGATGATCGAGGAGGACCTCGACCGGGAGGTGCCGTTCGACGACGGCACCGTGGAGGTGCGTGACGTCGTGATCCACATGGTCGAGGAGTACGCGCGGCACATGGGTCACGCCGACCTGCTGCGCGAGTGCATCGACGGGCGCGTCGGGCTCTGACCTGCGAACACCGTCGTCACGGACATGCAGCGCATGCCTGTCGCCCTCCCTCCGGGGAGATGCGGCTGCTGGGAGCGTCCTGTCAGGTCGCCGGCGGGTCGGCGGCGAGGATGCGGAGCGCGGCCTGACCGTCGTTCCGGCGTGTCTCGGGAAGGAGGCGCCACTCACGGGCGCCGTCGGGGAGGGCTCGTGCCAGTGTCCGGACCCTCGAGCGGTCGGACCCCGTGAACCGTTCGCGCTCGACGAAGGGGTCCTCGATGCAGGCGAGGAGGAGCGCCGCGTCCTGGAGATGTCGTCCCGTGTCCCGGGAGTCGGTGCGGTAGGCGGCGGCCTTGAGGATCGTGGCGCCGATCGCCGACGGGACGCTGATCGTCGTCGACCCCTCGGTGCCGATGGTGAGGCGCGCGTCGACCGTCCGCCTCAGTGCCTGCGTCCCGCCCTCGATCGCCACCATGTCTCGGCCCCGCAACGGCCCCACGACACGAGGTGGAGCATGGTCGGCGATCAGGACGTCGACGACGTCGTCGCCTGCCGTGACGACGTCGACCGTGTCCGCGCTCCGCCGGAATCGGTGAGCCGTCGTGTTGCGCTCGTCGATGGATGTCACCAATCCGTAGCCGATCGACTCGAGGGCACGCGCTGTCTCCGCGACGACGCCAGGGGTGGTCTCGACATGCACGAGGATGTCGACGTCGTGCGTCGGGCGCACGATGCCGATCCCCTGATGCACACCGTGGAGCTGGGCCATCAGACCGCCGACGAGCGTCCACCGGTCACCCGGCAGGACCGCGGCGAGCTCGGCGACGTTGCACCACGGTGGACCCCACCCACCGGGCGGGCTGGGGATGTCGAGCAGCGGACGATCAGGCACGGTACTCCCCCAACGCTCGCTCCAACGCGTCGCGCCCGGCACTGCGCTCCCGCACGTCGAGGGACTCCGCCAGGTCGACGGCGGCCAGCAGAGGACCTCGGTCGGCGAGCCGGCGGACCACGTCGAGCCTCATGGCCGTGGCCCGCAGCGTGACAAGTCCGTCGTCGTCCCGGGCAAGTCCGTACCGACCGACGAGGCCACCGAGAGCCGACTCCGCGACATAGCCGTCGACGGCATCGGAGGACGCCAGCCCGAGGCGCAGCTCGGCCTCTCGCTTGTGCACCACCTCGTGCTGGAGGTGACGCAGGGCGCTGGAGTGCGCGGCGTACCGGAAGACCTGAGCTCTGCCCCGCGATCGCTCGACCAACTCGTCCACGGAGATCTCGCGAAGACGCTTCGCCAACCGTGACCGCTGGCTCACGCCCAGCCAGTCCGGCTGGTCGCCCTCCAGCAGCGAGATCGCCGCCCATGCCGTGGAGCTCGACCACGCGCGCGTGTGCGAGTCGATGCGCACGGCCAGGTGCCTCTCGACGGAGGTCGCATCGACGAGGCCGCGCGCGACCTTCCGCAGCTCGCCGCGCGTCGCCAGGTTCTGGACCTGCCGCACCGAGACGCCGAGCCTCTCAGCGGCCTCCGAGACCGCCATGAACCCGCCCATGACAGAAAGTTTCGCCTTCGCGAATATTTCTGTCAACGCTCGGGCGTCGGCGGCACCGGCGATTCCCGTCGGCCGGCCACGGGGTTCTGCTCGATGGTCGTCGCCCCCTTCACGGGCGTCGACGCACCGAACGATGCGGTCGGGACGCCGGCACGTGTCACCGTCGGGCAGACGACCTCTGGTCTCCTCCGCCTCTGCGAGGTACCCGAGACGCCGACGCTGCCGGCCGCAGGACCGAAGCCTTGCGACCGGCAGCGTCGGCGCACGAATCGTCAGCGGGACGAGACCGGTGCCGGCTTCTCCTCGACGTCCGAGGTCTCGCCGTCGACGCGGGCTGCCCGCAGCCGCGACAGCACGACCGCACCCATGGCGATGGCGGCCGCCACGCAGGCGATGGCGATGCGCAGCGTGTGGTTCGCGTCCTCACCGGCCGACAGCATGACCACCGCCGGGGCGATGAGCAGCGACACGAGGTTCATCACCTTGATCAGCGGGTTGATCGCCGGTCCGGCGGTGTCCTTGAACGGGTCCCCGACGGTGTCACCGATGACGGTCGCGGCGTGCGCCTCGGACCCCTTGCCGCCGTAGGCACCGTCCTCGACGATCTTCTTCGCGTTGTCCCAGGCACCACCCGAGTTCGCCAGGAAGATCGCCATGAGCACGCCGGCGCCGATGGTGCCCGCCAGGAACCCGGCCAGCGGACCGACGCCGAGCCCGAACCCGACCGCGATCGGGGCGAACGCGGCCAGCAGGCCGGGGGTGGCCAGCTCACGCAGGGAGTCCTTCGTGCAGATGTCCACGACGCGGCCGTACTCGGGGCGCTCCTCGTAGGTCATGATGCCCGGGTGCTCGCGGAACTGGCGGCGCACCTCGTACACGATCGCACCGGCCGCCCGCGTCACCGCGTCGATGGCCAGCCCGGAGAACAGGAACACGGTGGCCGCACCGAGGATGACGCCCACGAGGGTCACCGGGGAGATGATCTCGTAGCTGAGCATCGAGGCCACGAGTCCGTCGGTGGCCACGACCACGCCGCCGAGCGCCGTCTCCACCGCGTCGGCGTACGAGCCGAACAGGGCCGTCGCGGCGAGCACGGCGGTCGCGATGGCGATGCCCTTGGTGATGGCCTTGGTGGTGTTGCCGACGGCGTCCAGGTCGGTCAGCGTCTGCGCACCCTGCTCGTCGACGTCGCCGGACATCTCGGCGATGCCCTGGGCGTTGTCGCTGACGGGCCCGAAGGTGTCCATCGCGACGATGACGCCGACCGTGGTGAGCAGACCGCAGCCCGCGAGCGCCACGAGGAACAGCGACAGCCAGATCGACCCGCCCGCCAGCAGGAACACGCCGCAGATCGCGGCGGCGATGATGCCGGCGGTGTACACCGCGGACTCGAAGCCGACGCCGATGCCGGAGAGGATCACCGTGGCCGCCCCGGTGCGGGAGGTCGCGGCCACGTGCGCGGTCGGCTTGGAGTCCGTGCCGGTGAAGTACCCGGTGATCCACAGGATGACGCCGGCCAGGACGATGCCCACGAGCACGGCCAGCGAGGCGACCACGCGCGGGTCGGAGGTGACGCCGGCGAGGTCGGCCGTGCCGCCCATCCCCTCGAAGCTGTCCGGCAGGTAGACGAAGGCCGCCACGGCGGCCAGGGCCGCCCCGACGACGGCGGAGATGTAGAAGCCCCGGTTGATGGCAGTGAGCCCGGACTCGTCACCGCGGACGCGGGTGATGAGGACGCCCAGCAGGGCGACGAACGCGCCGATCGCGGTCACGACGAGCGGGAAGACGAGGCCCTGCTCCCCCATCACGGCCTTGCCGAGGATGAGCGCGGCCACCAGGGTCACGGCGTAGGACTCGAAGAGGTCGGCGGCCATGCCGGCGCAGTCGCCGACGTTGTCCCCCACGTTGTCGGCGATGGTCGCGGCGTTGCGCGGGTCGTCCTCCGGGATCCCCTGCTCGACCTTGCCGACCAGGTCCGCGCCGACGTCGGCCGCCTTGGTGAAGATGCCGCCGCCGACCCGCATGAACATCGCCAGCAGCGCGGCGCCGAAGCCGAAGCCCTCGAGCACCGCGGGCGCATCGCCCCGGTAGACGAGGACCACCCCCGCCGCACCGAGCAGGCCGAGCCCGACGACGGACATCCCGACGACGCCACCGGTGCGGAACGCGATCCGGGCGCCGAGCGCACGGCCCCCGGGCAGGGCGGCGGCCGCGGCGACGCGCACGTTGGCGCGCACCGCCAGCCACATGCCCAGGTAGCCGATCGCGGCGGAGAAGCCCGCGCCGACGAGGAACGCGACCGAACGGCCGATGCGCACCCCGCCGTCCCCGGGCAGCAGGAACAGCAGCGCGAACACGACGACGGCGAAGATGGCCAGCGTGCGGAACTGCCGGTTCAGGTAGGCCGATGCGCCCTCCTGGACACCGCGCGCGATGTCCTGCATGGCGGCGGTCCCCTCGTCGGCCGCGAGGACCTGGCGGCGCAGCGTTCCTGCGCAGACCAGCGCTGCCAGGGCGATCACCGCGATGACTGCGACGATCGTCAGACTGTCGGACCCGAGTGTGAGCATCCGTCCTCCTCGACGTTCTGCCACGCCCCGCCCGGTCGCCGGTGACCGCACGGGAAGCCTGTGAGAGCCCGTCGTCGCCGTTGACGACGGGATGCGCGCGAGTCTACTCATCTGTGATGCCTGTCACGAAATGGTGGGTGACCGGGGCACCGTCCGGCCATAGGATCCGGCCACGACGTCAATGACGACTGATCGGAGCCACACGTGAACTCCCTTGTGCTGATGGTGGTGGGCCTCGCCATGGTCCTCGCCGGGTACTTCCTCTACTCGAAGTTCCTGGCCCGCCACATCTACCGCCTCGACGAGAACTTCCGGACGCCGTCCCACGAGATGCGGGACGGCGTCGACTACGTCCCGACGAACAAGTTCGTCCTGTGGGGCCACCACTTCACCTCGGTGGCCGGCGCGGCACCCATCGTCGGACCCGCGGTCGCGGTGATCTGGGGCTGGCTGCCCGCGTTCCTGTGGGTGACCCTCGGGACCGTGTTCTTCGCCGGCATGCACGACCTCGGCGCCCTGTGGGCCTCGGTCCGCAACAAGGGCCGCTCGATGGGGATGCTGTCCGGCCGCTACATCGGCTCGCGGGGGCGGGCGCTCTTCCTCGTGGTCATCTTCCTGCTGCTGCTCATGGTGATCGCCGCCTTCGCGACGGTCATCAAGAACCTGCTCATCTCCACGCCGACCTCGGTGATCCCGGTCTGGGGCGCCATCGCCGTGGCCGCGATCATCGGCCAGATGATCTACCGCTGGAAGATCAACCTGCCGGTCACCACCCTGATCGGCGTGACCGCCCTGTACGGGCTCATCCTGCTGGGCGACCGCTTCCCCGTCGTGCTGCCCGACTCCGTGCTGGGCATGTCCCCGGCGACGTTCTGGATCGTGGCGCTGTTCCTGTACGCCGGGATCGCCTCGCTGCTGCCCGTGTGGGTGCTGCTGCAGCCGCGCGACTACATCAACGGCGTCCAGCTGTTCATCGGCCTCGGCATCCTGTACCTGTCGGTGCTGCTCGCCAGCCCCGCCGTCGTCGCCCCCGCCGTCAACCAGAACGTGCCCGAGGGCACGCCGAGCATGGTGCCGCTGCTGTTCGTGACGATCGCCTGCGGCGCCATCTCCGGGTTCCACGGCATGGTCGCCTCCGGCACCTCCGCCAAGCAGCTGGACAAGGAGACCGACGCCCGGTTCGTGGGCTACTTCGGCGCGGTCGGCGAGGGCCTGCTGGCGCTCGGCGCGATCATCGCCGCCACCGCCGGCTTCCGGACGCTGGCCGACTGGGAGGCCGTCTACTCGGCGTTCAACGAGGGCGGCGTCTCCGCGTTCATCGACGGCGGAGCGTCGATCGTCAACACCGGCCTGGGCATCCCCGTGTCGCTGTCGGCGACCATCCTGGCCACGATGGCGGTGCTGTTCGCCGCGACGACCATGGACACCGGCGTGCGGCTGCAGCGCTTCGTGGTCCAGGAGGCCGGCGAGGTCATGGGTGTGACGGTCCGCAAGGGGCTGGCCACGATCGTCGTGCTCGTCGTCGCGGTCGGTCTGACCTTCAGCGCGGGCGGCGACGGCGCGGGCGGCCTGCTCATCTGGCCGCTGTTCGGCACGACCAACCAGCTGCTGGCCTCCCTGACCCTGTCGATCGTGGCCGTGATGCTGCTGCGCCGGAAGCGCAACCCCGTGGTCGTGCTGGTCCCGCTCGTGTTCGTCCTGGCGATGAGCGTGTACGCGCTGATCGTGCAGCTCGGCACGTTCTACGCCGACCAGAACTGGTTCCTGCTGGGGCTCGACGTGGTGATCCTCGTGGCCTCGGCCTGGGTCGCGGTCGAGGCCACGGCTGCGATGGTCGCCGCCCGCCGCGGCGAGTTCGACCCGGAGACCGACGAACCGGTGGCCGCCGGGCAGTCCGCCGGGACCACCGCCACCACGCGGGACTCCTGACGTGGCCGGCACCCTGAGCGCCCTGTCCGCCGGGCTGCGGGAGTTCTACGAGGCGCCCTACCGGCGCACCCTCTCCCGTGCCCGGCGCGACGAGGACGACCTGTTCACGATCGTCGTCCTCGCCGAGGCGCTCGGGGTGCCGAACCCCGCCACGTACTACACCGTCGAGCTGCTGCCGCTGCTGGCCGACCGCGTGCACGAGTGGCACACGCGGCTCGGGATGGACCGTTCCCCGCTGGAGGGAGTCTCGTGCTGCTAGACCTCGCCGCACGGCGGCAGGTGCTGTTCCTCGGCGGCAAGGGCGGCGTCGGCAAGACCTCCGTCGCCTCCGCCGTCGCCCTGCACCAGGCGCGCCAGGGCCGCCGCGTGCTCGTGGTCTCCACCGACCCGGCGCACAACCTCGGCCACCTCTGGCTCCGCGAGGTGGGCGACGAGGTCGTGCGGCTCGCCGACGGGGGAGGGTCCGGCGGGTACCTCGACGGCGTGGAGGTCGACCCCGAGCGGACGACGGCGGCGCACCTGACGGCGGTCCGGGCCACGCTCCGGCGGCTGGTGCCCGAGCACCTCGGCGGCGAGGTGGACCGCCACCTCGACCTCGCCCGGGACGCCCCCGGGATGCACGAGGCGGCGGTGCTCGAACGCGTCGCCGACCTCGTGGAACAGGGGACGCAGGAGTACGACCTCGTCGTCTTCGACACCGCGCCGTCGGGGCACACCACCCGGCTGCTGTCGCTGCCGGAGACGATGGGCGCGTGGACCGACGGGCTGCTGCGACGCCGCGAGCGCTCCGAGCGCTTCGGCGCCGCGGCCCAGATGCTGGGCGGGCGCGCCGAGCAGGCCGCCCGGCGGGACGCCGAGATCCGCGCGGTGCTCACCCGTCGCCAGGAACGGTTCGCGCTGCTGCGCGAGGTGCTCACCGACCCCGCCCGGTGCGCGTTCGTCGTCGTGCTCGCGGCCGAGCGGCTGCCCGTGCTGGAGTCGGTCGAGCTGGTCGGCACCCTGGAGGGCATCGGCGTGCCCGTCGGCGGGCTCGTGGTGAACAAGAGGTCCCCGGCCGACGCCGGGGAGCTGCTGGCCGCCCGCCGCGCCGGCGAGGAGGCGCACCTGGACACGCTGGGCGAGCACCTGGGACACCTGCCGCGCGACGAGGTGCCGCTGCTGGGCGACGACCTCGTCGGCGCGAGCGCGCTGACCACCCTCGCCGGCCACCTCTGAGCCGGCGTCCGCCACCGTGGCAGGATGCGGACCATGCAGGACACCACTCGCACCGTCCCCGACGCCGCCCGCGTACACGCCGAGGACCTCGGCCGGTTCGTCAGCGCGTCCCCGTCCTCGTACCACGCGGCCGCCGAGACGGCCCGCCGCGCGCAGGAGGCCGGGTTCACCCGCCTGACCGAGACCGACGTCTGGGAGGTCACGCCCGGCGGCCGCTACGTCGTCGTGCGGGACGGGTCCGCGATCGCGTTCGTCGTCCCGCCGACGGCGGACCCGACGACGCCGTTCAGCATCCTCGGCACGCACACCGACTCCCCCGGGTTCAAGCTCAAGCCGAAGCCGACCACGGGTCGCGGCGGGTGGGTGCAGGCCGGTGTCGAGGTGTACGGCGGCCCCCTGCTGAACTCGTGGCTGGACCGCGAGCTCGAGCTGGCAGGACGCGTCGTGACCCGCGACGGCGCCGAGCACCTGGTCCGCACCGGGCCGTTCGCGCGCATCCCGCAGCTCGCGATCCACCTGGACCGCAGCGTCAACGACGGCCTCACCCTGGACAAGCAGCGCCACACCCAGCCCGTGCTGGGGCTGGGCGAGGTCAGCGAGCACGACGTCCTCGGCGAGCTCGCCGGCCGCGTCGAGGGCGGCGCCGTGGACCCGGCCGACGTCCTCGGGTACGACGTGGTCGTCGCCGACACCCAGGAGCCGCGGGCGTTCGGGGCCCGCGGCGACCTGTGGGCCTCCGGTCGCCTGGACAACCTGCTCTCGACGCACGCGGCCCTGACCGCCCTGCTCGCGGCGGAGCCGGACGCCCTCACCGGGGTGGCCGTCGTCGCCGCCTTCGACCACGAGGAGATCGGGTCGGAGTCCCGCTCCGGCGCGGCCGGCCCCTTCCTCGCCGACGTGCTGGACCGCGTCTCCCGGTCGCTCGGTGCGAGCGGCGAGGACCGCCACCGCGCGCTCGCGGCGTCGCTGTGCATCTCCTCCGACGTCGGTCACGCCGTGCACCCCAACTACCCCGAGCGGCACGACCCGGCGAACCAGCCGGTCGCCGGCGGCGGCCCGATCCTGAAGATCAACGCCAACCAGCGCTACACGACCGACGCCCACGGGGCCGCGACCTGGCAGGCCGCGTGCGACGCGGCCGAGGTGCCGACCCAGGAGTTCGTGTCCAACAACACGATCCCGTGCGGCTCGACCATCGGCCCCATCACGGCGACGCGCCTCGGGATCCGCGTCGTCGACGTCGGCGTGCCGATCCTGTCGATGCACTCGGCCCGCGAGCTGACCGCCGTCGTCGACCCCTGGTACCTGATGCGGGCGATGGGCGCGGTGCTGGTGCGCTGACCCGGCCCGGGCGGGTGGCTCAGCGCAGCCCGAGCTTGCTCGTGCAGTGCGGCCACTGCCCCCAGCCGGCCCGCCGCTGGAGGATCTGCGCGCGCTTCGTCTGCTCCTGCGCGCCGTGGTAGTGCGGCAGTCCCGAGCCGCCGACGGCGCGCCAGGTGCTGGACGAGAACTGGTACATCCCGTAGTACCCGTTGCCGGTGTTCAGGCGCACCCGGCCACCGGACTCGCAGTGTGCGAGCTCGCCCCACACGTCGCGCTTCGTGAAGCGTCCCTCGCGCACCCAGCCGGTGCGCCCGCCGGGCAGCTTCACCTTGATCCGGTCCACGTCGCGCTGCGTCGTGCGGGCGCGCTTGACGACCCGGGTCCCGAGGTCGGCATAGGTGATCGTGCGCGACGTCGTGCGGATGTGCTTCGTCACGCGCAAGCGCTTGGTCGTGTAGGTCCGGCCGGTGATGTCGCGCAGCGGGACGGACGTGACCCGCTTCTTGCCGACCCAGCCGACCCGGCCGTCGGGGAGGCGTACCTTGAGCCGCTTCGGGTACCGGTCGAGCACGACGAGCCGGGTGCCGTCGTCGGGGCGCGCGATCGTCCGGCTGCTCGGGCTGCGCTTCACCGTCGTGCGGGCACGGTCGGCCTTGACCCAGCGGTACGTCGTCGTGGTGGCGGTCGGCACGGGGCCGACGGCGGCGGGCGCCGCGGTGGCGGTGGACGGCGCCGCGGCGGCCGAGGCGGCCGTCGCCGGGAGGCCGGCGACGGGGACGAGGGCGACTGCGGTCGCCGCGGCCACGGTCGCGCCGAGCCGCCGGAGGGGTGTGGTCATGGCGACCAGGAAACGATGATCACGATCTGATAACAGCCCCGCGCCGTGTTCCTTCACACAACCCTCGCCGCCACCACGCACCCGTGCTCGGGCGAACCGGACGCCTCCGCACAGACCGGCCAGGCCGCGGGTGCCACACTGTCGGCGTGCCGTCCCGCGACCCTGCCGCCGTCCCCGGGGAGAACCATCCCCTGGTGGACGTGCTGACCGCGCACGGCGCCCGGGCCGACCGCCTGACGCACCTGCGCACCCTCCCGGCGCGCAGCGGGGAGCACGCCGACTGGCCCGCGTGGGCCGACCCCGACCTCGTCGCCGGGTGCCGCGCGCTCGGGGTCGAGCGGCCCTGGACCCATCAGGTCACCGCGGCCGAGGCCACCTGGCGCGGCGAGCACGTGGCGCTGGCCACCTCGACCGGCTCGGGCAAGTCCCTCGCGTTCTGGCTGCCCGCCCTGACCGCCGTCCGCGACGCCCGGCGGGCCGCGACGCCCGACGCCGGACGGATCGAGACACGGCACCGGGGCGCCACCGCGCTGTACCTGTCACCCACCAAGGCCCTCGCCGCGGACCAGCTCTCCGGTCTGACGGGGCTGCTCGACGCCGCCGGCATCCGCGACGTGCGCACCGCCACCTGCGACGGCGACACCTCGACCGAGGAGCGGCGCTGGGTCGTCGACCACGCCGACGTCGTCCTGACCAATCCCGACTTCCTGCACTTCGCGCTGCTGCCCCAGCACCGCCGGTGGACGCGGCTGCTGCGAGGACTGCGGTACGTCGTCGTCGACGAGGGGCACACCTACCGCGGCGTCTTCGGCGCGCACGTCGCGCTCGTGCTGCGACGCCTGGCCCGGCTGGTCGAGCACCTCGGCGGCACGGCCCCGACCGTCGTCGTCGCCAGCGCGACGACCGCGGACCCGGCGGTCAGCGCCGCCCGGCTGATCGGCGTCGACCCGGACCAGGTCACGGCCGTCACCCGCGACTCCTCGCCGTCGGGGCGGCGCACCGTGGCGCTGTGGCGCCCGCCCGAGATCACCGGACCCGCCGTGGAGCGGGTCGGCGCCGACGGCCTCGACCCGGCGGCGGACCCGTGGGCGCTGCCCGACCCCCTGGACCGGGAGGCGCACGAGACCGACGCCGTCCTGACCCCCTCGGGCGAGGCCGAGCACCCGCGCCGGTCCGCCACCGCCGAGGTGGCGGACCTCCTGGCCGACCTCGCCGCGCACGGTGCCCGGACCCTGGCGTTCACGCGGTCACGGCGCGGTGCGGAGTCCGTGGCGCAGCAGACCCGCGACCACCTGCGCCCGGTCTCCACCGAGCTGGCCGGCCGGATCGCCGCCTACCGTGGCGGCTACCTGCCCGAGGAGCGCCGCGAGCTGGAGCAGGCCCTGCGCTCGGGAGCGCTGCTCGGCCTGGCGACCACCAACGCCCTCGAGCTCGGGGTGGACATCTCGGGTCTCGACGCCGTGCTCGTCGCCGGCTGGCCCGGGACCCGGATGTCGCTGTGGCAGCAGGCCGGACGCGCCGGACGGGCCGGCGCCGACGGGCTGGTGGCCTTCGTCGCGCGCGAGGACCCGCTGGACACCTACCTCGTCACGCACCCCGAGGCCGTGTTCGACGCGCCCCTGGAAGCCTGCGTGTTCGACCCCGCCAACCCGTACGTGCTCGCTCCCCAGCTCTGCGCGGCGGCGCAGGAGCTGCCGCTGCGCAGCGAGGGCCTGGCCCGGTTCGGCGACCCGGCCCTGGTCCGCGAGATCCTCGACGTGCTCGTGGCCCGCGGGGCGCTGCGGCGCCGCCCCTCCGGCTGGTACTGGACGCACGCCCGGCCCGCCGCCGACCTGGCCGACCTGCGCGGCAGCGGCGGCCGTCCGGTGCGGGTGGTCGAGGCCTCGACGGGTCGGCTGCTCGGGACGGTCGACGCCGCGTCCGCCGACGGTCAGGTGCACGACGGCGCCGTCTACGTGCACCAGGGCGTGACGTTCGTCGTCGACCACCTGGACCTCGCCGAGCACGTGGCGCTCGTCGCGCGCCGGGACGTCGACCACGCCACCTGGTCGCGCGAGCTGATGGAGATCAGCCTGGCCGAGCCCGGCGACGCCGAGCACCCCGCACCCGAGGGCGCACCACCCGCCCGCGGTCGCGCGTGGGGACCCGTGACCTGGGGTCTCGGCCCCGTGGAGGTCACCAGCCAGGTCGTCAGCTTCCAGCGCCGGCGCGTCCCGGACATGCAGGTCCTGGACACCGAGGCCCTGGACCTGCCGGCGCGCACGCTGGGCACGACGGCCGTGTGGTGGTCGGTGCCGGACTTCGTGCTGCGTGCGGCAGGGGTGGACGAGGAGACGGCACCCGGCGCGCTGCACGCCGCCGAGCACGCCGCGATCGGCCTGCTGCCGCTGCTGGCGACGTGCGACCGCTGGGACCTCGGCGGCGTCTCCACCGCCCGGCACCCCGACACCGGCGAGGCGACCGTGTTCGTCTACGACGCCTACCCGGGCGGTGCGGGGTTCGCCGAACGCGGGTACGAGCTCGGGGCGCAGTGGCTGCGGGCCGTCCGGGAGGCCGTGGCCGCCTGCCCCTGCGCCGACGGCTGCCCGGCCTGCGTGCAGTCCCCGAAGTGCGGCAACGAGAACTCCCCGCTCGACAAGACGGGGGCCGTGCGACTGCTCGACGCCGTGCTGTCCCACGCCCCGGCGGGCGCCCCGACGTCGTAAGACCCCCTACGATCGAGGCGTGACCCCCGAGGACGAACTCACCGCACGCCGTGACCGGCGCGAGAACACCCGTGTCGACCCGGCGAACGCCCGCTCGTGGCTGCTGCTGTCCGCGCTGCGCGCCGACGACTTCGACGCCGCGCAGCTGTCCCGGGCGGACCAGCTCGTGCTGGACTGCGAGGACGCCGTCGACGAGTCGCGCAAGGACGAGGCCCGCCGCCTCGTGCTGGACTGGTTCCGCACCGGCGGACGCGCCTGGGTGCGGGTCAACGAGCGCGGTGCGGCCGCCTGGGCCGACGACATGACCGCCTTCCGCGACGCCGAGGGCCTGTGCGGCGTGATCCTCGCCAAGTGCGAGAGCCCCGACCAGGTCGTCGACACCGTCCAGCGGCTGGGCGGACACGTCCCGGTCATCCCGCTGGTGGAGTCCGCCCTGGGGATCGAGGACGCCGTCGGCATCGCCCGCGCCCCCGGCGCGTTCCGGCTCGCCTTCGGCTCCGGGGACTACCGCCGCGACACCGGCGCGGCGAACGAGCCGCTGGCGATGGCCTACCCCCGGTCGCGCCTCGTGACCGCCTCCCGCATCGGCGAGCTGCCAGGACCGATCGACGGCCCGACCGTCGGGTCCAGCCACCCGCTCCTGCGCGAGCAGTCCGGCGACGCCGTGGCGATGGGCATGACCGGACGCATCTGCCTCGACCTGGAGCAGCCGGCGGTCATCAACGAGGTCCTGTCCCCGGCACCGGCGGACGTCGCCTGGGCCCAGGACTTCCTGGCGGAGTTCGAGGCCGCCGGCTCGGTGATCCGCGACGGGTCGGACAAGCCGCGCCTGGCCCGCGCCCGCCTGATCTCGGAGCGCGCGCGACTCTTCCGGGTCGAACCCTCCTGACCCACGCGGTCCGGCACCCTGCCGGCGCGCTCGCCGCGGCGCCCCGGCGGGTCCGGCCCGGGCGCTCGCCGTGGCGGCGCCGAGACCGAACCGGGAGCCGGGACCGCTGACGGGCCGCCGGACGACCACTTCCACGACGCCGCCGTCGTGCTGCTCGCAGCGGGCGAGCCGGGCGCCGTGGTGCACCACGGTCCGGCGGGCCACCGGGCAGGCGTCGTACCCCCACCGGCGCGCCTCGGCACCGGCGAGCGCCCCGAGGTCGGCGGCCGTCCGCGCTCCCGCCCGAGCCTGCTGCGTCTCCACCAGGGCCAGCAGCCCGGTCAGGCACAGCAGCACGACGGCGACCAGACCCAGGACCAGCACCGTGCCGGCGCCGCGCTCGCGGTCGACGGCCGTCACGGCTCGACCCAAGCGACGGCCCCGCCGGTCGCCTCCAGCGGGATCCCGGCCAGGACGCCCCCGGCCACCGGACGCGTGACCACGACCCGCACCCAGTCGCCCTCGGGAATCACCGTCACCTCGGCCCCGGCGCCGCCGACGCGCGCCACGGCAGCACGGACGGCAGTCTCGTCCTCCCCGACGGCGACCATCCGCGCGCCCGCCCGCGCCGCGTCCGCCGCACGCAGCTGTGCGGCGGACGCGGCCACGAGGGTGAGCACCGCGACCAGCAGCAGCGCCACGACGGGAAGACCGACGGCCAGCTCGGCCGTCACCGCGCCACGCTCGGACCGGTCGCGCGGTCTCATACCGTCAACGCCGAGCTGATGATCGACTCGAGCATCCCGCGCACCGTGTCGCTCTGCAGCACGAGGATGAGGAGCCCGGCGAACCCGGCCGCCGCGATGGTCGCGATGGCGTACTCGGCGGTGGCCAGCCCCGCCTCCGGGTCGAGGTCGGGCGTCCCGGACGCAGCGGGCTCCGGCACCTCGGGCGCCGCGGTCTCGGGTACCGCGCTCTCGGGCGCCGCGAGCGGCGTCGTCTCGACGGTCATGTGTTCTCCTCTCGGTCGCGGGCGGCCGGCCACGGTGGCCGGCCGCCCGTCGGGACCCGGGCCGGACGGCCGGGGTCGGACCCGCCGGTGGCGGGGGTCGGTGCGCTCAGCCGGACACGAGGTCCACACCGAGCGAGAGCAGGACGGGCACGAGCCCGAGCAGGACGAACGCCGGCAGGAAGCACAGGCCCAGCGGGAGCACGAGCCGTACCGCCAGCCGACCCGCCGCCGAGCGGGCCGCGGCACGTCGGCGCTGGTTCAGCTCGGCCGCGGCGGCCCGCAACGACTCGCCCGGTGCGACGCCGTCGGTCCAGGCGCTGCGCAGCGCGTCCCGCAGCGGGGCGAGCCGGGCCGTGCCGGTACCGGGCCGCACCCCGCCGGAGGCCTCCCAGGCCACGTGCCAGTCGCCGCCGAGCCGCAGGGAGGCCGCCACGGCGCGCAGGGTCCGGCCGTCCCGACCAGCGACCGCGGACCCCACGGCCTCCAGCGCCCGGGGGACGCCGACGCCGCTGCGCACGGCCGTCGCGACGAGCTCGAGCAGCACGGCCACGTCGACCGGACCGCCGGGGTCGTCCGCGACGGGGCGGCCCGCGCGGTCGGGGCCGTGACTCCCCCGGCGGTCGGCACCGCGCCGGCGTGCGGCCCGCGGACCGACAGGCGTCCACCACCAGGGGGCGAGGCCGACGAGCACGCACCCGCCCACGACGACGGCGATCACGACGGACCTCCGGCGCGTCGTGCGGCACGGACGAGCCGGGCCGTCCACCACCGGCCGACGGCCAGCGCGATCCCGCCCGCGACGACCGCCGCGGTGCCGAACCCGCCGTCCGTGGCCGACCCCACCGGGTCGGCACCGAGCACCCCGCCGAGCAGCACGCCCAGCGCCGGCAACCAGACCAGCACGCGCGCGGTGGTCTGCGGGCCGGCCAGCGCCGCGTCCCGTTCCTCCGCGGCCTCGGCCTCGGCGACGAGCGCGTCCGCGACCGACTCCAGGACCTGTCCCAGCGGCGCGCCTACCTCCCTCGAGAGGCGTGCCCCGGCGATCACCGCCGCCGCCTGCCGGGGGTCGGTCACGACCTCGGCCAGGCGCTCGGTGACGGGCAGGCCGTCGACATCGGTGGACACGTCCAGCCCGCGCGCCCAGGCGGTGGCCGGGGCGGCCCCGGACCGCAGCAGGGCGACCACCCGGGCCAGGGCGACACGGACGTCGTCGGGAGCCCGGCCCCGTCCGCGGCGTCGAGGCGTTCGTCGGGGGGCGTCCGCCCCGCCCGCGCCCGGCAGGAGCCCGGCGGGCCGACGTCCGCCGGGAGCGGTCACGCACCAGACCGCACCGGCCACGCACAGGCCGGCCAGCACGCTCACGCCACCCACCTCCGCCGCAGCGCGTCCCACCCGTGGCCGGGGACCGGCTCGGCGACGTCGCCCGGACCCTGCCAGGTGGCGACCGGGACGACCTGCAGGTCGCCCTGGCCGTCGCGGTGCACGGTGGCGATCTGGGCCAGGTGGCGCACCCTGCGCCGGCGCTGCAGGTGCAGCACGACGTCGAGGGCGGCCGTGGCCTGCGCGGCGACGGCGGTGCGGGACATGCCGGCCAGCGCCGCGAGCGCCTCGAGGCGCGCCGGGACGTGCTCGGCGGCGTTGGCGTGCACGGTGGCCATCCCGCCGTCGTGCCCGGTGTTGAGGGCGAGCAGGAGCTCGCGCACCTCGGCCCCGCGGCACTCGCCCAGGACGATGCGGTCGGGACGCATGCGCAGCGCACCCCGCACGAGGTCGGCCAGCGTGATCTCGCCGACCCCCTCGACGTTGGGCCGCCGCGCCGCGAGCGCCACGACGTGGGGGTGGACCGGGGCCAGCTCACGGGCCTCCTCGACGGTGAGCAGGCGTTCGTCGTGGGGGACCAGGCCGAGCAGGGCGGCGAGCAGGGTCGTCTTCCCGGTGCCCGTGCCCCCGGTCACCAGCAGGTTCGCCCGTCCCCGCACGAGCCCGTGCAGCACCGGCACCCACGCGTCCGGCAGGGCGCCGCGCTCCGCGAGCGCCCGCAGGTCGTGGGTCGCCTGGCGCAGCACCCGCAGGGCGATCACCGCGCCCTCGGGGGCGACGGGCGCGACGGCGGCGTGCAGCCGGGTGCCGTCGGGCAGGCGGGCGTCGACGACAGGGCTGGCGTCGTCGAGACGCTGGCCGGCGACGGCGGCCATGCGGACCGCGAGCTCGCGCACGGCACCCGGGGACGCGAGCGCCAGGTCGGCACGCTCCAGGCCGTGGCCCCGGTCCAGCCAGACCTCCTCGGGCCCGTTGACCAGGACGTCCGTGACGCCGGGCGTCTCGAGGAGCGGTTGCAGCGGACCGGCGCCGACCAGCTCGGCCCGGGCCGCGCGGGTGAGGTCGGCCAGCGCGTCGGACCCGAGGACCCGGCCGGTGGACCGCAGCGCCGCGGCGACGTCAGCGGCATCGGGCGGCGTGGTACGGCCAGGACCGCCGAGCCGTGCCCGGACGTCGTGGAGGAGCCCGTCGTCGAGCGTCGTCACGCCGCCTCCCGTCGGGCAGCAGTGCCGGTCAGCGCGTCCACGAGCCGGTTCGCCGCGCGTCCGAGCGGCGCCCGGCGTCCCGTGCTCGGGCCGTGGCCGCGTTCCAGGCGGCCGGCGAGCCGCGGGTCCCAGCCGACGGTGGCGACCACCGGGTGGCCGAGCACCTCGCCGAGCCCGCGCTCGTCGACCCGGCCGTGCGCGGGCCGGCAGGCGACCGGGAGGACGTGCGGGGCACCGACGTCGTCCAGCTGTCGCAGCGTGGCCAGCGCTCCGGCGACGCCCCCGGTGCGCAGCGGGGTGACCAGGACGACGGCGTCCGCCGCGCCGACCAGCGTGGCCGCGGCCGCGGTGCAGACCCAGGGGCGGGGCAGGTCGAGCACGACCCGGTGCCCGGTGCGCAGGACGGCCGTCGTCGTGTCCAGCACGACGGCCTCGTCGGGTGCGGTGGCGTCGCGGTGCCCTCCGGACAGGACGGGGACCGCTCCCCACCGGGGCAGGGTGGCGACGAGGGCGTCACCGTCGACCGTGCCGCGGGCGCCGGCGAGGTCGCTCCAGCGGGCACCCGCGGCGTCGTCGATCCCGAGGTGCACGTCCAGACCGGCGCCCGGGACGTCCAGGTCGACCAGCGCGGTCGACCCCACCCGCCGCCTCAGGGCGCGGGCGAGCGCGGCCGCGAGCAGCGAGGTGCCGACCCCGCCGCAGGCTCCGAGGACCCCGACGAGACGTGCGGCGGCCGGCACGGGGGGCACGCCGTCCGTGGGGGTCGTGGGGAGGTCCATGGCGACCACCGTGCCGGGCCGGACCACCCCGTCGCGGGCCACGACGCCGCCGCCGGGGACGACGAGACCTGGGGGTGACGTCCCCGAACGCTCCCGCGGCCCTGCCGACCTCCTCCAGGACGGCGCTAGGCTCGCCCCCATGAGCACCTCGCCGCTGGAGCCGCAGCAGCAGGGGGGCGCCACGTCGACGGGCCGGCGGGTCGCCGCGTTCTTCGACCTGGACAAGACGATCATCGCCACGAGCTCCACCGCGGTGTTCTCCCCCTCGTTCCTCGCCGGCGGGCTCATCACGCGCGGCGACGTGCTGCGCAGCGCCTACGCGCACTTCCTCTACATGGCCGGCAGCGCGGATGCGGACCAGACCGAGCGGATGCGCCAGCACCTGTCGGATCTCGCCACCGGGTGGGACGTGGCCCGGGTGAAGCAGATCGTCGCCGAGACCGTGCACGAGCACGTCGACCCGTACGTCTACGCCGAGGCGGTGGAGCTCATCACCGAGCACCACGAGGCCGGGCACGACGTCGTCGTCGTCTCGGCGTCCGGCACCGAGCTGGTGGAGCCGATCGCCGCCATGCTCGGGGCGGACCACGTGGTCGCCACCCGGATGGCGGTCGCCGACGGCCGGTTCACCGGGGAGATCGACTTCTACGCCTACGGGGAGAACAAGGCGACGGCGATCCGGGACCTCGCGCGCAAGCGCGGCTACGACCTGGACCGCTGCTACGCCTACTCGGACTCGGTGACCGACGCGCCGATGCTGGCCGCGGTGGGGCACGGGCACGCGGTCAACCCCGACCGTGCGCTGCGCCGGATGGCCGCCGAGAACGGGTGGGAGATGCTGACCTTCACCCGCCCGGTGGCGCTGCGCCCGCGGGTGCGCCCGGTCCCGGTGCTGGCGGCGGTCGGGCTGCTCGGCGCGGTGGGCCTCACGTGGTGGTGGCGCCGTCGCCAGGGACGCGACCTCGCCTGACGCGGGCGCTTGCGGTGGACGTCCCCCGGGCGTTTGATGGACGGGTCAGGACGGCACGCGGGACCCACGCTCAGGAAGTCCACGTCGAGGACTCGTCGAACGGGCTGGACCCGGTACGGCGATCGAGGACAAGGCGCCTGCTACCCGTGTCCTGTCCGGCGTGAACGGCGTCCCGGCCACCGTGCCCGGGCGCCGTTCGCGTGGTGGGTCCGGGCCGTCGCCCGAACGGCACCCCACCCGGTCACGCACCGTCCGGGCGCGACCACGACCGCTCGGCGGACCAGGGCGACCGCTCGCGGAACGGCGCCGCCGAGCGGATTGCGGAGCACTCCTTACTTTCGGCGTCCCGGGCGTGATCCCGGTCACGGTGCGGGTCTAGACTCGCCTGTGATGCGGCCCGGAGAGGCACGCGGACGGACGGAACGCGACGACGCGGAGGAACCAGTGACCGACACCCAGTCCAGCAGCCCGAGCCTGGAGAACCTGCTCCACGAGACCCGCACCTTCCCCCCGAGCGGGGAGTTCGCCGCCCAGGCGAACGCCCAGCCGTCGCTCTACGAGGACGCCGCGGCCGACCGCCTCGAGTTCTGGGCACGCCAGGCCCGCGACCTCGTCACCTGGCGGACGCCCTTCACCGAGACCCTCGACTGGTCCGGTGCGCCGGTGGCCCGCTGGTTCGCGGACGGCACCCTCAACGCCGCCTACAACGCGGTCGACCGGCACGTCGAGGCCGGCCTCGGCGACCGGGTCGCGATCCACTTCGAGGGCGAGCCCGGCGACACCCGCACCGTCACCTACGCCGACATGCAGCGCGAGGTGTCCCGCGCGGCCAACGCCCTGGCCGCGCTCGGGGTCGAGTCCGGCGACCGCGTCGTCATCTACATGCCCATGCTCGTCGAGTCGGCCGTGGCCATGCTCGCCTGCGCCCGGATCGGCGCCGCGCACTCGGTCGTGTTCGGCGGGTTCAGCGCCGACGCCCTGCGCAGCCGCATCGCCGACGCCGAGGCCAAGGTCGTCATCACCGCCGACGGCGGCTACCGCCGCGGTGCACCCAGCCCCCTCAAGCCCGCGGTCGACGAGGCCCTGCGCGGCGAGGGCGCCGAGAGCGTCGAGCACGTGCTGGTGGTCCGCCGCACCGAGCAGGACGTCGACTGGACCGAGGGCCGGGACGTGTGGTGGCACGACGTCGTCGACACCGCCGACGACGTCCACGAGCCCACCTGGGTGGAGGCCGAGCACCCGCTCTTCATCCTGTACACCTCCGGGACCACCGGGAAGCCGAAGGGCATCCTGCACACCACCGGCGGGTACCTCACCCAGGCCGCCTACACGCACAAGAACGTCTTCGACCTCAAGCCGGAGAGCGACGTCTACTGGTGCTCGGCGGACATCGGCTGGGTCACCGGGCACACCTACATCGTCTACGGACCGATGCTCAACGGCGCCACCCAGGTGATGTACGAGGGCACCCCGGACACCCCGCACAAGGGCCGCTGGTGGGAGCTCGTCGAGAAGTACAAGGTCTCGCTGTTCTACACCGCCCCGACCGCGATCCGGGCCTGCATGAAGTGGGGCGAGGAGATCCCCGCCGGCTTCGACCTGTCCTCGCTGCGGCTCCTCGGCTCGGTCGGCGAACCGATCAACCCCGAGGCGTGGATGTGGTACCGCCGCGTCATCGGTGGTGACACCACCCCGATCGTGGACACCTGGTGGCAGACGGAGACGGGCGCCATCATGATCAGCCCGCTGCCCGGCGTCACCGCGACCAAGCCGGGTTCGGCCCAGGTCCCGCTGCCGGGCATCAGCGCCGACGTCGTCGACGACGAGGCGAAGCCGGTGCCCGACGGCGGAGGCGGCTACCTCGTGCTGTCCGAGCCGTGGCCGTCGATGCTGCGTGGCATCTGGGGCGACCTGCAGCGGTTCAAGGACACCTACTGGTCCCGGTTCCCCGGCCTGTACTTCGCCGGGGACGGCGCCAAGAAGGACGAGGACGGCGACATCTGGCTGCTCGGCCGCGTGGACGACGTCATGAACGTCTCCGGGCACCGGCTGTCCACGACCGAGATCGAGTCGGCCCTGGTGTCCAACGACCTCGTCGCCGAGGCCGCCGTCGTCGGGGCGTCCGACGAGATGTCCGGCCAGGCGGTGGTGGCGTTCGTCATCCTGCGCGGCGAGCACGCCGACGAGGCCTCGACCGACGAGGGGTCGGCGCGCATCGAGAAGACGCTGCGCGACCACGTGGCCAAGGAGATCGGCCCGATCGCCAAGCCCCGCAGGATCCTCGTCGTGCCCGAGCTGCCCAAGACCCGGTCCGGCAAGATCATGCGTCGCCTGCTGCGCGACGTCGCCGAGAACCGTGAGGTCGGCGACGCCACGACGCTGGCGGACTCGTCGGTGATGAACCTGATCCAGGCCGGCCTCGGCAAGCCCTCGGAGGACTGAGCCGCAGCGAGCTCGCGAGTGCAGGCTCCGTCCGACCAACAGGCCCTGAGGACTGAGCCGGAGCTTGCCACGACGGCGAGGTCGTACCGTCCGCGTCCCCGTCGTACCCCGCGGGTGCGACCGCGGCGCGGACGGTACGACCTCGCCGTCGTCGGCGGTGGTGGTGGCTCCCGTCAGCGGGGTCACTCCGTGGCGAGTGCCCGGCTCTTGCGCCGGTAGACCGACGGCGTCTCCCCCGTCAGCCGCACGAAGGTCCGGGTGAACGACGGCTGGTCGTAGAACCCCGCCCGCACCGCCACCTCGGCGAGCGTCAGGTCGGTCTGCGTCAGCAGGGTGGTCGCGTGGTCGACCCGCGCCCGCAGCACGAACTGCTTGGGGGTCAGCCCGAAGATCCGTCGCATCCGACGGTCCAGGGCGCCGGTCGTGCAGCCGGCGACCTCGGCCAGCTCGGCCTGGGTCACGCCCACGCCCAGACGGTCCTCGACGACCTGCACCACGCGGGCCATGGACCCGATCACCTGGTCGTGCACGTCGCGGGTGTTCAGGTCCCGGGAGGTGGACACCAGCCCGAGGACGACGCCGTCCCGCTGCACGGGGAGCTTGGTCGTCAGGTACCACCCCGGTACCCCCCCGGGGCGTCGGATGAGCTCGAGCTCGTTGCGCAGCGGCCAGGCCTCGCTGAGCACCCTGCCGTCCTGCTCCTCGTAGCGGGCGGCGAGCTCGGGCGCGAACAGCTCGGCCGAGGTGCGGCCGACGACGTCGCGGGGCGAGCGACGGTTGGCGCGGTCCACGAAGGTCCGGTTGACCAGCACGTACCGGCCGGTGACGTCCTTGGCGCAGAACATCGTGCCCGACATCTCGTCGAGCAGGTCGACGAGCTCGGGGGACAACGCGTCGATGAGCCGCTCGGCCTCGGGCCACAGCTCCACGGGTGCGCCGATCGCCATGGCGTCGGACGCTACCACCGGCGCGGACCCTCGCCGGAGCGCCGACGGGCACGGGCCAGGGGCCACAATGGTCGGGTGCGACTTCCCGTCCCGATCGAGATCGGTCCCCTGTCCCCGTCCGCCCAGGACGCCGTCCGCACGCTGGCCTCGACGGCCGCGGCCCACGACGGCGTGGACCCGCTGTCGGAGCAGCCGCTGCTGCGCCTCGGCGACGACGGCGCCGACCTGACCCACGCGGTGGTCCGGTCCCGGTCGGGCGCGACGGTCGGCTACCTGCAGGTGGACCGCGGGGGCGACGTGGCCGGTGCGGAGATGGTCGTCCACCCCGAGCACCGGCGCGCCGGCGTGGGCAGCCTGCTGCTGCGGACCGCGGAGCGCGACGCGCGGCTGCCGGAGCGGTCCGGGGCACCCGACCAGCGCGGCAAGCCGCTGCGGGTGTGGGCCCACGGCGACCTGCCCGCCGCCCGGGCCTTCGCGGAGTCCCACGGCTACGCCGTCGTGCGCGAGCTGCTGTTCCTGGCCCGCCCGCTCGACGGGGCGGTCGACGCCGCCGACGCCCCCGCCGTGTCCGAGGGCCACGTCCTGCGGCCGTTCCGGCCCGGCGAGGACGACGACGCCTGGCTGGCGCTCAACGCGCTGGCGTTCGCCGACCACCCCGAGCAGGGGCGCCTGGGTCCGGACGACCTGAGGGCCCGGCTGGCCGAGCCCTGGTTCGACGCGGCCGGGTTCCTCCTGCTGGACCGTCCGGACGGCGGGCCGGCCGGATTCGTGTGGACGAAGGTGGAGACCGACCAGCCGGCAGGGCAGGCCGACGGCGAGATCTACGCCCTCGGCGTCGACCCGGGCACGCAGGGCGAGGGCCTCGGCCGGGTGCTGACGCAGGCGGGGCTGCAGCACCTGGCGGCCGTGGGCTGCACGCGCGCCGTGCTGTACGTCGAGGGCGACAACGTCCCGGCGCTGCGCACCTACGAGCGGGCCGGGTTCACCCGGGCCGCGGTGGACGTGCAGTACGCCCGCCGCTGACCCGGTCGACGCCTGCGTCACCCACCGGTCGGCAATCAGTGCCACGATGGGGCGTATGACAGGCTCCTCCACCCCCGCGGCGCGTCGACGCGACGCCCGTGGCCGGTTCGTGGCCGCTGCCACCTCCACCTCGTCCGAGACCCGCACGACAGCGAAGGCAGGACCCCGCCGGATGGATCCCGAGCTCGCCGCCCACATCGCCGAGCACATCGCCGAGGAGCCGGACCAGGACCAGGTCGTCGAGGAGTCCCTGCACCAGCCGGAGCTCCCCGAGGACCGGTTCGCCGACCGCGAGCTGAGCTGGCTCGCCTTCAACGAACGGGTGCTCGAGCTCGCCGAGGACGAGTCCCTGCCCCTGCTGGAACGCGTGCGGTTCCTGGCGATCTTCGCCTCGAACCTGGACGAGTTCTTCATGGTCCGCGTCGCCGGCCTGAAGCGCCGCATCGCCACCGGGATCGCCGTCACGGCGGCCTCGGGCCTCAGCCCGCGCGAGGTGCTCGCCGGCATCGGCGCCAAGGCCCACGAGCTGATGGACCGGCACGCCCGGGTGTTCCGCGACGACGTCTCGCCGGCCCTGCACGACGAGGGCATCACGCTCGTGCACTGGGACGAGCTGCTCGAGAAGGAGCAGCAGCGCCTGCACAAGTTCTTCCGCAAGCACATCTTCCCGGTGCTCACGCCGCTGGCCGTGGACCCCGCGCACCCCTTCCCCTACATCTCCGGGCTGTCGCTCAACCTGGCGGTCGTGGTGGCCAACCCGCTGACCGACAAGGAGCACTTCGCCCGGGTCAAGGTGCCCCCGCTGCTGCCGCGGTTCATCGCCGTCGACGACCGGGGCCGCCCCAGCGCGCCGACACCGACCCAGAAGGGTGGGACGCAGAAGTCCTTCGTGCCGCTGGAGGAGGTCATCGCCCAGCACCTGGACTACCTCTTCCCCGGGATGGAGATCCGCGAGCACCACACCTTCCGCGTCACCCGCAACGAGGACGTGGAGGTCGAGGAGGACGACGCCGAGAACCTCCTGCAGGCGATGGAGAAGGAGCTGCTGCGGCGCCGCTTCGGCCCGCCGGTCCGCCTCGAGCTGCACGAGGAGATCTCCCCGCGCATCCGCGAGCTGCTGGTGCGCGAGCTCGGCGTGGTCGAGGAGGAGGTCTACCAGCTGCCCGGGCCGCTCGACCTGACGGGTCTCAACGTGCTGGCCGACATCGACCGCGCGGAGCTGCACTACCCGCCGTTCGTCCCGACGACGCACCGCCAGCTCGCCGAGGTGGAGTCGGCGATGCCGGGGAACGTGTTCGCCGCGATCCGCGAGCGGGACGTGCTGCTGCACCACCCCTACGACTCGTTCTCGACGTCGGTGCAGACGTTCCTCGAGCAGGCCGCGGCCGACCCGAAGGTGCTGGCGATCAAGCAGACGCTGTACCGCACCTCGGGCGACTCCCCGATCGTCGACGCGCTCATCGACGCCGCCGAGGCGGGCAAGCAGGTCCTGGCCCTGGTGGAGATCAAGGCCCGGTTCGACGAGCAGGCCAACATCTCCTGGGCCCGCAAGCTGGAGGAGGCCGGCGTCCACGTCGTGTACGGCATCGTCGGGCTGAAGACGCACTGCAAGCTCTCCCTGGTGGTGCGCCAGGAGTCGGACGGGCTGGCCCGCTACTGCCACGTGGGCACGGGCAACTACCACCCGAAGACGGCGCGGCTGTACACCGACCACGGCCTGCTGACCTGCGACCCGGACGTGGGCCAGGACCTGACCCGGCTGTTCAACCAGCTCTCCGGCTACGCGCCGCACTCGAAGTTCCACCGCCTGCTCGTGGCGCCGCGCACGGTGCGCAGCGGGCTGATCGAGCGGATCGACCGCGAGGCCGAGGCCGCGCGTGCCGGGCACGAGGCGTGGGTGCGGATCAAGGTCAACTCGGCGGTCGACGAGGCGACGATCGACGCCCTGTACCGCGCCTCCCAGGCCGGGGTGAAGGTCGACCTCGTGGTCCGCGGCATCTGCGCGCTGCGCCCCGGGGTGCCGGGGCTCAGCGAGAACATCCGGGTGCGGTCGATCCTCGGCCGGTTCCTGGAGCACTCGCGCATCTTCGCGTTCGCGAACTCGGTCGGCCCCGCCATCGGCGAGGGCGAGAGCAACGGGCCGGAGGTCTTCATCGGCTCGGCCGACCTCATGCACCGCAACCTGGACCGCCGGGTCGAGGCGCTCATCCGGGTCAAGGACACCGGCCAGATCCTCGAGCTGCTCGAGCTGATGAACGACTCGATGTCCGCCCGGACCGCCGCGTGGCACCTCCAGCCGGACGGCACCTGGCGCCGTCAGGTCGAGGACGACGAGGGCCGCCCCACGGTGGACCTGCAGTCCGTGCTGGTCGACCGCCACCGCCGGCGTCCGCCGAGCTCGCGCTGAGCCGCCCGATGAGCACCACGTCGCAGTCCGGCCGCGTCCTGCGCACCGCGACCCCGTTCGTCGACCCGCTGGGGCCGACGTCCGTGCAGCACGCCCCGGTCATCCAGACCGCCGGCGCGGTCGTGTGGCGCATCCGCCACGACCGCCTCCAGGTCCAGCTCGTCCACCGCCCCCGCTACGACGACTGGTCGTGGCCCAAGGGCAAGCACGAGGAGGGCGAGTCCCTGGCGACCACGGCCGTGCGGGAGGTCACCGAGGAGACGGGCAAACCCGTGGTCCTCGGGCTCCCGCTGCCCGGCCTGCAGTACCTGACGCCGGAGGGCCGGGTGAAGCGGGTGCACTACTGGGCCGCGCGGCGCGCCTCGGCCAAGCACGACTCGCGGGCGCTGGCCGCGCGCACGCCGGTCGCCCCCGCCTCGAGGCGGGAGATCGACAAGGCCGAGTGGCTCGACGCCGAGGACGCCGCCGAGCGGCTCACCCGGAGCACCGACCGCGGGCCGCTGGACGCGCTGGTCGAGGCGCACCGCGACGGCCAGCTGGCCACGCACGCCGTCGTCATCGTCCGGCACGGACGGGCCCTGCCGCGCGCCAACTGGTACGGCGTCGAGCAGGACCGTCCGCTCACACCCCTGGGGCACGGGCAGGCCGCCGCCCTCGTGCCAGTGCTGGCCTCCTACGGCGTGGACGCGGTGATCTCCAGCCGCTGGGAGCGCTGCGCGACGACGATCGACCCGTACGTGCGCGCCGCCAACCTGCGCCCGGAGTACAGCGACAACCTCGGAGAGGCCCAGCACGAACGGTCCCCGGCGCGCGTCGCCGCGGCGGTGCGCGACCTGCTGGAGGCCGACCGGGCCGCGGTGCTGTGCACCCACCGGCCGGTGCTGCCGACGGTGCTGGACGTGCTCGGCCAGCACTCGAGCCGGTCGGTGGCCTCCACGCTGCCGCGGCGCGACCCGTACCTGGAGCCGGGCGAGGCGCTCGTCGCGCACGTGGCGCGCACGCCGAAGGGCCCCAAGGTGGTCGCGGCCGAGCGGGTGGCCCCGCAGGTCTTCTGAGGCCCCGCCCGCACCGGACGCGTCAGACGACGGTGCGGCCGCCCCGCAGGACCGTGCGCACGAGCGGCACGCCCGGGCGGTAGGCCAGGTGCACGTGCGAGGGGGCGTCGAGCACGACGAGGTCGGCCCGCGCCCCGGGCCGCAGCGTCCCGACGTCGTCGCGCCGCAGGGCCGCGGCTCCCCCGGCGGTGGCGGCGCGCACGGCCTCCAGCGGGGTGAGCCCCATCTCCCGCACGGCGAGCGCCACGACGAACGGCATCGACGAGGAGTAGCAGCTGCCGGGGTTGCAGTCGGTGGCCAGGGCGACGGCGACGCCCGCGTCGAGCAGGGCCCGCGCGTCCGGGTAGGGCGAGCGGGTGGAGAACTCCACGGCGGGCAGCAGCGTCGCCACCGTGCTCGACCCGGCCAGTGCCGCGACGTCGTCGCCGGTGAGGTGGGTGCAGTGGTCGACGCTGGCGGCGCCGACCTCGACGGCGAGCCGGACGCCGGGACCGGGGCCGAGCTGGTTGCCGTGCACGCGGGGCAGCAGCCCGGCGCGGATCCCGGCCTCCAGGACCTCCCGGGACTCGTCGGCGTCGAACGCCGTGGGTGCGGCGGGTTCGCAGAAGACGTCGACCCACCGGGCGTGGGGTGCGCAGGCGGCGAGCATCGGCCCGGTGACGAGGTCGAGGTAGGCACGACGGTCGTGCGCGAGCTCGGCCGGCACGGTGTGGGCGCCGAGGAACGTCGTCTCGTCGGTGAGCTCGCGCGCCAGGCGCAGCATGCGTTCCTCGGTGGCGACGTCCTGGCCGTACCCGCTCTTGATCTCGACGGTCGTGGTCCCCTGGGCGAGCATCTCCGCCACGAGGCGTCCCGCGCCGTGGCGCAGCACGTCGTCGGAGGCGGCCCGCGTGGCCGCGACGGTGGTGGCGATGCCCCCGCCGGTGTACGGCTCGCCGGCCATCCGGGCGGCGAACTCCGCGGACCGGTCCCCGGCGAAGACGACGTGCGAGTGCGAGTCCACGAACCCGGGCACCACGCAGCGTCCCTCGACGTCGAGCCGGTCGTCCGCGGCCGGGGCCCGTGCGGCGGGGCCGGTCCAGACGACCCGACCGCCGGAGGCCACCAGCGCGGCGTCGGTCAGGACCCCCGACGGGCCGTGCGCGGGGTCGTGGGCGACGAGCTCGCCGATGCCCGTGACGAGCAGCGTGCGGTCCTCGGCCGGTTCCGTCATCGTCCCTCCTCCACGAGGTCCCAGATCCTCGCGATCGACGTCCGCAGGGCGGAGGCCACGTCCAGGTCGACGTGCCGCCCGTCGCGGACCACGGTGCGTCCGTCGCGGACCACGGTCCGCACGTCGCGGGCCCCGGCGACCAGCGCGAGCTGGGCGGGGTCGGTACCCGCCGTGGCCGGCGTGTCGAGGGCCACGGCGACGAGGTCGGCCCGCGCCCCGACCTCGATCCGGCCGGCGTCGTCCCAGCCGAGGGCACGGTGCCCGGCCGCGGTGGCCGCCTCGACCACGGCGGCGGGTGCGAGCACGCCCCGGCGGCCGGTGCGCAGCCGGGCGTGCTCCTCCAGTCCGCGCGCCTCGGCGAGCAGGTCGGCGGCCACGTGCTGGTCGGAGCCGACGCACAGCGGCACCCCGGTCGCGGCGAGCCGGTCGACGGGGGCGAGTCCGTCGGCCAGGTCACGTTCCGTCGTCGGGCAGACGCACACGGCGGTGCCGGACGCGGCCAGTCGGGCGACGTCGTCGGCGTCCAGGTGGACGCCGTGGACCACGGTCGTGCGCGGGCCGAGCGCACCGGCGGCGTCGAGCACCCCCGTGGGGCTCGTCCCGTGGACCGACCGTGCCGCCCGGTTCTCGCCGGGCTGCTCGGACAGGTGCGCGTGCAGCGGGGCCCCGTGCTCGCGCGCCCAGGACGCGACGACGGCGATCTCGTCCGGCGCGAGGGCCCGCACCGAGTGCACGGCCGCCCCGACGCGGACGTCGTCCGCTCCCGCCCAGGCCGACCGCAGCGCCTCCACGCGGGTCCGCCAGGCGTCGGCGTCCCCGTCGCCGAAGCGCCGCTGCGCGGGCGCGAGCGGCTGGTACGAACCGTCCTCGAGCCCGCCGTGCAGGTAGCAGGTGTCGAGCAGCGTCAGGCGCACCCCGGCCCGGGAGGCGGCCCGTCGCAGCGCCCCGGCCATGGCGTGCGGGTCGTCGTACCGGCCGCCGTCCGGCGCGTGGTGCACGTAGTGGAACTCCCCGACCGCCGTCACGCCCGCGAGCGCCAGCTCCGCGTAGGTGGCGGTGGCGAGCTCCTCGTACGCCGCGGGGGTCAGGACGTCGGCGACCGCGTACATCCGCTCGCGCCAGGTCCAGAAGGATCCGCCGTCGTCGTGCGTGCGTCCGCGCAGCGCCCGGTGGAACGCGTGCGAGTGGGCGTCGGCCAGCCCGGGCAGGACGACGCCGGGCAGCACCGTGTCGGTCGCGTCCGGCGTGGTCCCGGGTTCGACGGCGGTCACCCGGCCGGCGTCGGTCTCGACGCGCACCCCGGCGGCGAGGCCGCCCGGCAGCCACGCGTGCTCGCACCAGAAGGTCACGCGGCCTCCCCCAGGAGGTCGGTCAGGACGTCCGCGAGCGCCACGACGCCGGCCTCGCAGTCGGTCTCCTCGGCGTGCTCGGTGGGGGTGTGGGAGGCACCCGTGGGGTTGCGGACGAACAGCATCGCGGTCGGCACGCCGGCGGCGGCGAGGATGCCGGCGTCGTGCCCGGCGCCGGTCCCGATCACGGGCGCGGCTGCGCCCCCGGCGGGTCGTCCGACGACGTCGGCCAGGCGGGCGGCCAGGGCCGGGTCGAACACGGTGGCCGGGGACCAGGACTCCTCGACGGGGCCGTAGCCCGACAGGTCGGCGAGGACCCGGTGCACGGCGTCCTCGCGGGGTGCCCGGGAGTCGATCCAGGCCCGGACCCGCGAGGGGATCGCGTTGACGCCGTTCGGCTCCACGGAGACCTTCGCGACGGTGGCGAGCGCGTCGGCCGACCCGGCGGCGGCCCGGACCTCCTGGATCAGCCCGGCCAGGTCCAGCATCGGGTCGTGCCGGTGGGCCAGCGGCGTCGTGCCCGCGTGGTTCGCCTCGCCGTGCAGGTCGACCCGCCAGCGGCCGTGCGGCCAGATCGCCGACGCCACCGCGACGGGCGCTTCGTCGTCGCCGGTCAGGTCGGCGAGGTACCGCCCCTGCTCCACGTGCAGCTCGACGAAGGTGCCCACCCGGGCCAGCGCCTCGGCGTCGCGCCCGTAGCCGGCCGGGTCCAGGCCCGCCCGGGCCAGCACGTCGGCGAGCGTGTCCCCGTCGTCGTCGCGCAGACCGAGCAGACGGTCGGCACCCGCGGTGCCCGTCACGGCCCGCGACCCGAGGCAGGCCAGCCCGAACCGGGCGCCCTCCTCGTCGGAGAAGTTCACGACGCCGAGGGGCCGGGCGGGGCGCACGCCGCGGGCCCGCAGCAGGTCGACGGCCGCGAAGGCGCTCGCGACGCCCAGCGGGCCGTCGAACGCGCCGCCTCCGGGCACCGAGTCGAGATGGCTGCCGGTGACGACACCGGGGCCGTCGGCGTCCGGGTCGCCCCACCACGCCCACTGGTTCCCGGCGCGGTCCACGGTGACGTCGAGCCCGCGGGCGGCGGCCTCGGCGACGAACCACTCGCGCAGGGTGAGGTCCGCCGTCGTCCAGGCGAAGCGGGCGTACCCGCCGCTCGAGGCCCGTCCGACGTCGGCGAGGTCCCGCAGGAGTCCCGCGACACCGCTCACGCGTCACCCCGCATCGGCAGCTCCAGGCCACCACGTTCGGCCGCGGCGACGGCGTCGTCGTACCCGGCGTCGGCGTGCCGCAGCACGCCCGTGGCCGGGTCGTTGGACAGCACCCGCTCGAGCTTCTGCGCGGCGAGGTCGGTGCCGTCGGCGACCGTCACCTGGCCGGCGTGGATCGACCGGCCCATGCCGACGCCACCACCGTGGTGCAGCGACACCCAGGTCGCGCCGGAGGCCGCGTTGACGAGGGCGTTGAGCAGCGGCCAGTCCGCGATCGCGTCCGAGCCGTCCGCCATCGCCTCGGTCTCGCGGTACGGCGAGGCCACCGAGCCGGAGTCCAGGTGGTCGCGTCCGATGACGATCGGCGCGCTGATCTCCCCGGACTCGACCAGCTCGTTGAACCGCAGGCCGGCACGGTCGCGCTCGCCGTGACCCAGCCAGCAGATGCGGGCGGGCAGCCCCTGGAAGGCGACCTTGTCCTGGGCGGCGCGGATCCACCGGTGCAGGTGGTCGTCCTCGGGGAAGAGGTCCAGCACGGCCCGGTCGGTGGCCGCGATGTCGCGCGGGTCCCCGGACAGCGCCGCCCACCGGAACGGCCCCTTGCCCTGGGCGAACAGCGGGCGGATGTAGGCGGGCACGAAACCCGGGAACTCGAAGGCCCGCTCGTACCCGCCCTGGCGGGCCTCGTCGCGGATCGAGTTGCCGTAGTCGAACACCTCGGCACCGGCGTCCTGGAAGCCGACCATGGCCTCCACGTGCCGGGCCATCGACTCGCGGGCCCGGTCGGTGAACTCCTCGGGCTTCGCGGCGGCGTACTCGGCCCAGTCGGCGACGTCGACGCCCACCGGGAGGTAGGACAGCGGGTCGTGCGCGGAGGTCTGGTCGGTGACGACGTCCACGTCCGCGCCGCGGCGCAGCAGCTCGGGCAGCACCTCCGCGCTGTTCCCCGTCAGCCCGACCGACAGCGGCCGGGCGGCGGCCTTCGCCTCCTGCACCCGCTGCAGGGCGTCGTCGAGGGAGTCGGCGACGACGTCCAGGTAGCGCTCGCGCACGCGCCGGTCGAGACGTGCCCGGTCGACGTCGACCACGAGGCAGACACCCCCGTTGAGGGTGACGGCGAGCGGCTGCGCGCCGCCCATGCCGCCGCAGCCGCCCGTGACCGTCAGCGTCCCGGCCAGGGTGCCGCCGAACCGCTTGGCAGCCACCGCGGCGAGCGTCTCGTAGGTGCCCTGCAGGATGCCCTGCGCGCCGATGTAGATCCACGACCCGGCCGTCATCTGGCCGTACATCGTCAGCCCGAGCTGCTCGAGACGACGGAACTCCGGCCAGGTCGCCCAGTCCCCCACGAGGTGGGAGTTGGCGATGAGCACCCGCGGCGCCCACTCGTGGGTCCGCAGCACCCCGACCGGTTTGCCGGACTGCACGAGCATCGTCTCGTCCGCGCGCAGGTCCGTCAGCGTGCGGACCATCGCGTGGAAGCTCGGCCAGTCCCGGGCGGCACGGCCCGTGCCGCCGTAGACGACCAGGTCGTCGGGACGCTCGGCGACCTCCGGGTCGAGGTTGTTCTGCAGCATGCGCAGCGGCGCCTCGGTCTGCCAGCTCCGGGCGGTCAGGGTGGTACCGCGCGGGGCACGGACCGGCACGGGGGTGCCGCGGTCGTAGGTCGTCATCGGTGACTCCTCGGGTGGTTCGGGTCGGTCAGGCGAGCTCGCCGACGGCGGCGGTCGCGGCGTCCAGCACCGCCCCGCCGACCACGAGGTCGACGACGGCGTCGATCTCCGGCGTCAGGTACCGGTCGGGCCCCGGGCCCTCGACCCGGGTGCGCAGCAGGTCGCGGACGGCGCCGGTGCCCGCGGCCGGCCCGTGGGCGGGGTCCGCGGCGGCGCGCAGGTCCAGGGCCCGGGCGGCGGTGAGCAGCTCGATCGCCAGGACCCGGCTCAGCCCGTCCACGGCGCGGCGCAGCTTGCGGGCACCGGCCCAGCCCATGGAGACGTGGTCCTCCTGCATGGCCGAGGACGGGATCGAGTCCACGCTCGCCGGCGCCGCGAGACGCTTGAGCTCGGAGACGATCCCCGCGGCCGTGTACTGGGCGATCATCAGCCCCGAGTCCACGCCGGGGTCGTCGGCCAGGAACGGCGGCAGGCCCTCGTTGCGCGCGACGTCGAGGAACCTGTCGGTGCGGCGCTCGCTGATGCCGGCGACGTCGGCCACCGCGATCGCCACGAAGTCCAGAACGTACGCCACGGGGGCGCCGTGGAAGTTGCCGTTGGACTCCACCCGCCCGTCCACCGTCACCACCGGGTTGTCGATCGCCGCGGCCAGCTCGCGGTCGGCGACGAGGCGCGCGTGGTCGAGGGTGTCGCGGGCGGCGCCGTGCACCTGGGGGGCGCAGCGCAACGAGTAGGCGTCCTGGACGCGGGTGCAGGACGGCGTCCCGTCGGGCTCGAGCTCGCGGTGGCTCGCCATGAGCGGGGAACCGGCGAGCAGCGCCCGCAGGTTCGCCGCCGACGCCGCCTGCCCCGGGTGGGGGCGCATCGCCACGAGGTCGGCCGCGTACGGGGCGTCGGAGCCCAGCAGCGCCTCGACGCTCTGCGCGGCCGCGACGTCGGCGGTGGCGAGCAGGCCCTGCAGGTCGTCCAGGGCCAGGCAGAGCTGGCCGAGCATCCCGTCGGTGCCGTTGATGAGCGCCAGCCCCTCCTTCTCCTGCAGCGCCAGCGGCTCGATCCCGGCCGCGGCCAGCGCCTCCCCGGCCGGGTGCCGGGTGCCCGCGGGGTCCCGGACCTCGCCCTCGCCGAGGGCGGCCAGGGCGACATGGGCGAGCGGTGCGAGATCGCCGGAGCAGCCCAGGGAGCCGTACTCGTGGACGACGGGGCTGAGCCCCGCGTTCAGCATCGCCGCGTAGGTCTCGGCGACCTCGGGACGGACCCCCGTGCGGCCGGTGCACAGCGTGGCCAGACGCAGCAGCTGCAGGGCGCGCACCACCTCGGTCTCCACCTCGGGCCCGGACCCCGCGGCGTGCGAGCGCACCAGGGAGAGCTGGAGCTGGGCCCGCGACCCGGCGGGGATGTGCCGGCGGGCGAGGGCGCCGAACCCGGTGGACACGCCGTAGTGGGGGACGACGTCGTCCGCCAGCGCGTCGATCACGGCCCGGGAGCGCGCCATTGCGTCCAGGACCGCGCCACCCACGGAGACCGGGGCGCCGTGGCGTGCGACGGCGACGACCTGGTCGACCCGCAGGGGGGACCCGTCCAGCAGGACCGTGGTGGTCCCCCGGCCGTCGGTGACGGGGGACGGCGGCGAGGGGTGCGTCGTGCTCATGCCCTCATCGCACACCCGCCGACGGTCGGCGGGGAGCCGTCGGACGGCGATAGTGTCTGGGATACCAGACAGTGCGTCCCGGTCGGCCGAGGGAGGTGGTGCGGCGTGGCAGGCAGCAGCGACGTCCCCGCGGCGCGCGCCACGGCGCGCCTGCTCGCCCACCTGGCGGCCCAGCCCGGCCCGGTCCCCGCGTCGTCCGTGGCCGCGAGCCTCGACCTGCCCCGGTCGTCCGTCTACCACCTGCTGTCCGTCCTGACCGACGAGGGGTTCGTGACCCACTACCCGGAGGAGCGTCGCTACGGCCTCGGGGTCGCGACGCTCGGGCTCGGCACCGCCTACACGCGTCAGGCACCCGTGACGCGGCTGGCCCGCCCCGTGGTCTCCCGGCTGGTGGAGGCGACCGGCGAGAACGGCCACCTCGCGCTCCTCAACGGACGTGAGGTGCTCTACCTGGTCGAGCAGCGGGCACCGGGCCGCCCGCCGCTCGTGTCCGACGTCGACGTCCGCCTGCCCGCCCACCTCACGGCGTCCGGGCGGGCGGTCCTCGCCCATCTGCCCGCCGCCCAGGTCCGGGCCGCCTACCCGACCACCGGGGCGTTCAGCGACCGCACGGGACGGGGGCCGCGCACGCTCAGCGAGCTGCGGACGGTGCTGCGCGAGGTCCGGCGGCGGGGGTACGCGGTCGAGGACGGCGAGGTGACCGACGGGTTCGCCTCGGTGGCGGACGTCGTCGTCGACCACCTCGACCGGCCGGTGGCCGGGCTCGCCCTGACGTTCCGGTCCTCCGATCGGGGCCCCGAGGACCGCGAGCGGCTGGCCGACCAGGTGTCCCGGGCGGCCGCCGCGATCAGCGCCCGCCTGGGCGCCCGGCCCCGGTGAGGGTCAGCCGCCGACGAGCGGCAGCAGCGCCAGCGTCGCCGCCGCCGCGAGCAGCGCGGCCACCGGGGCGGTGAGCAACCAGTAGATCGCGATCGTGCGGACCACGCCCCAGCGCACGGCGGTCCAGCGCCGGGTGGCGCCGGCGCCCATGATGGCCGAGGTGATGGTGTGCGTGCTCGACACCGGGGCGTAGAGGACGATGGCGTTCGCGTACAGCACGACCGCCGAGACCGACTCGGCGACGAACCCGCGCGCCGGGTCGAGGTCGATGATCCGCTGACCGAGCGTGCGCATGATGCGCCAGCCGCCGGCGTAGGTGCCGATCCCCATGGCGGTGGCCGCCGAGATCTTGACCCACAGCGGGACGCCGCCGCTCGTCGTGGCCGCGCCGACGGTGATCAGCGCGAGCCAGATGACACCCATCGTCTTCTGCGCGGACTGCAGTCCGTGCCCGAGCGCCATGGCGGCGGCCGAGGCGGTCTGCGCGAGGCGGAACCGCCGGTTGACCCGTGCCGGGGCGACGTTCCGCAGCAGCCACATCAGCGCGAGCATGAGACCGAAGGCGCCGACGAAGCCGACCGCCGGGGACAGCAGCATCGGCAGCACGACCTTGTCGACCACCTCGGCGCCGTACACCGCCATCCCGCCGGCCAGCCCGGCGCCCAGCAGGCCCCCGATGAGCGAGTGCGTCGAGGAGGTCGGCATCCCGGACCACCAGGCGTACAGGTTCCACACGACCGCGCCGAGCAGCGCGCTGAGCACCACGACGAGGGACTGCAGGGCGGTCGCGCCGTCGAGGTCGACGATCGAGGTCGCGATGGTCTCGGCCACCTCCGTGCCGAGCAGGGCACCGACGAAGTTCATGCCCGCGGCCATCGTCACCGCGATGCGCGGGGTCAGGGCCCGCGTCGAGACGGAGGTCGCGATCGAGTTCGCCGCGTCGAGGAAGCCGTTGGTGTAGGCGAACCCCAGCGCGACGACCACGATGACGACGACCAGCGCGACCTCCACCGTCACGACTCCTTGACGCTGATGGACTCGACGAGGTGGGCCACGCGCTCGAAGGCGTCGGTGGCCTCCTCGAGGGTGTCGACGATCTCCTTGAGCTTGATGAGCAGGATCGGGTCGGCGACCTTGTCGAACAGGTGCCCGAGCAGGGAGCGGTGCAGGTTGTCGCCCTGGTTCTCGAGCCGGTTGATCTCCACGCAGTACTCGGGGAGCTGGTCGAGCTTGCGCAGCCGCGGCATCGCGTCCGCGGTGAGCTCGGCGCAGCGCTGCAGCACCTGCACCTGCTCCGAGACGGCCATCGGCAGCTCGGAGACCTTGTACAGCACGATGAGGTGCCCCGCCTCGTCCATGGCGTCCATGCAGTCGTCCAGGGCGGAGGCCAGGTGGTACAGGTCGTCACGGTCGAAGGGCGTCACGAAGGTCTGGTTGAGCCGCCGCTTGATCGAGTGCGTGACGTCGTCGGCGAGGTGCTCCGCCTCGGCGAGGCGGGCGACGATCTGCTCGCGCTCCGGCCGGGAGGCGCCCAGCAGCTCGGCGAGCAGCGAGGCACCGGTGACGGTGTGCCGCGCGAGGGCGGCGAGCAGCTCGTAGTAGGTCGAGTCGCGCGGAGTGAGGCGCAGACGCACAGAGACCCCCGGTGGGAAAGAACGCTTTGGTCAGTCACAGGGTAGGACCCGCCCCGGGGCAGCGCGTACTCCGGTCACGGAGTTTCACCGCTCCGTGACGGTGGGAGGAGAAGAAGTGCGACGCCGGACCGGGAGCGCCTCTCGGCGCGTGGCCGCTCGAAGCGGCTGAAGATGGAGCCCGGGGCTACCGCGGCCCGGCGCCGCCCCACCATCGTAAGGGCGCGACCCGCGCACGTCGAAACCTCTCGCCTCAGTCGAGCGATCCCGCACGCCACAGCGCCGCGGCGTGCTCCAGCTCCTCCGCCGTGCGCGTCAGGTCGCTCGCCCCGCGGGTCATGCGGGCGGCGGCGTCCGGGTCGGCCGTCTCGCGGGCGTCCGCGTCGTAGGCCGCGCCGGTGGCCAGGATCCGGCAGAAGGCGGCGGCCCGTTCGAGCGCGACGGCGAGGTCGCCGCCGTAGACGCCCGAGAGGACGCGGTCGGCCAGCTCGCGCAGGTCGCTCGGGGTGGGCGGCCGCGGTACCCCCGCGACGACCTCGTGGACGGGCGCGACGTCGACCCCGAGGCGGTAGCGCAGGCCGATGGTCCGGGGGTCCCGGCGCACCCACTCGCGCAGCGCGTACAGCCGCCAGAGCGCACCGGGCAGGGACGCGGGGGCGGCGTCGGACCACAGCTCGGCCACGACGTCGAGGCCCTCCTCCTCCACGAGCCGGACGAGGCGTGCGACCACCTCCGGGTCCTCGGCGGCGCGCGCGGTGTGGACCACGGCGCGGGCGGTCGTATGGGCCACCTCGTCACGGCGTGCGGGATCGAGCTCTCCCGGCAGGCTCTCGGCCTCGACCGGGTCGAGCATCGCGGGGCGGCGGAAGCGGGGGCGGTCGGTCACCCCACCAGTCTCGCAGTCGGCGACCGGAATATTTGCATGCTGCAAGCACTTGACTTATTGTTTCTCGAAGCAACGAAAGGGGGTGCGCGATGTCCGACGACGCCACCACCGCTCTCGTCACGGCCCTCGAGCGGCTCAGCCGGGCCCAGCGCGAGGCCGCGGCCCGCATCGCCGGCGACCTCGGGCGCCCCCGCGCCGCGCTCGGCGTCGTGCGGCTGCTGCGCGTCCGCGGCCCCGTCCAGCTCTGCGAGGTCGCCGACACCCTGCGCGTGGACGCCTCGGTCGCCAGCCGGCAGGTCGGCGCGCTCGTCGAGGGCGGCTACGTGCGACGCACCGTCGACGAGACCGACCGGCGCGCCCGCACCCTCGAGCTCACGGACGCCGGCCACCGGCTCGCCGCCCAGAGCGACGACCGGTTCGACGCCTTCGTCGCCGAGGCCTTCGCCGACTGGTCGGCCGAGGACCTCGCCGACGCCATCGACCACATCCGCGACGTCGCGGACGCCATCAGCTCCGTCAGCCAGGAGGCCCCTCCCCGATGACCGACACGTCCACCCGATCCACCCCGACCGACACGCCCGCGACCGGCCGCGCCCCGGCGATGACCCGCCGCGAGACGCTGGAGGCCCTCTCGGGCATCCTGCTCGGCGTCTTCGTCTCCCTGCTCGCCACCACCATCGTCTCGACCGCGCTGCCGCGCATCGTCGCCGACCTCGAGGGCTCCCAGCACGCCTACACCTGGGTCGTCACGGCCATGCTGCTGACGATGACGATCTCCACCCCCCTGTGGGGCAAGCTCGCCGACCTGACGAACCGCAAGACGCTCATCCAGGTGGCGCTGGTCGTCACCGTGGTCTCCGCCGCGTCGGCCGGGTTCGCCCAGAACATGGAGATGCTCATCACGTCCCGCGCCCTGCAGGGCGTCGGCGCCGGCGGGCTGATGTCCCTGGCGACGGTGCTGATGTCCGACATCATCAGCCCCCGCGAGCGCGGCAAGTACATGGGCCTCATGGGTGGTGTCATGGCCGTGGCGCAGATCGGCGGCCCGCTGCTCGGCGGCGTCATCACCGACTCGATCGGCTGGCGCTGGACGTTCTTCGTCGGGGTGCCGTTCGCCGTGGTGGCCCTGGTCGTGCTCCGCAAGACCCTGCACCTGCCCGCCAGGCCGCCGCGCACCGTGCGCATCGACGCCGCCGGCGCCGCGCTCATCGCGCTCGGGGTCGCCCTCCTGCTGCTGTGGGTCACCTTCGCCGGCGACCAGTTCGACTGGGCGTCCTGGCAGACGGCCGCCATGGTGGGCGGCGCCGTCGTCGCTCTCCTCGCCGCGGCCCTCGTCGAGCGCCGCGCACCCGAGCCGATCATCCCCCTGCACCTGTTCCGCAACCGGACGTTCGTGCTGTCCGTCGTCGCCTCGGCGGCGGTGGGCGTGGCGATGTTCGGCACCGCGGTGTTCCTCGCCCAGTACCTGCAGCTGGCCCGGGGCATGACACCCACCCAGTCGGGTCTGCAGACGATCCCCATGGTGGTCGGCACCATGGTGGGCGGGATCGTGCTCGGCCGGATCATCTCCCGCACGGGCCGGTACAAGGCGATCATGATCGGCGGGGCCGTCGTGCTGACGGCCTCCCTGTTCGGGATGTCGACGATCGGGACCGGCACCAGCCTGGTCGTGGTCTCCGTGTTCCTGTTCGGGCTCGGGCTGTCCGTGGGGGCGCTCATGCAGAACCTCGTGCTCGCCACCCAGAACACGCTCGGCCTGCGCGACATGGGCGCGGGCACCGCCACCGTGGCGTTCTTCCGCTCGCTAGGCGGCGCGATCGGCGTCTCGGCCCTCGGCGCCGTCCCGGCGGCCGACGTCCGTGACGAGATCACGCGCGGCCTGGCCGGGCTCGGGGTCCCCGCCGGGACGCTCGGCGGGTCCAGCGGCTCCGTGCCCGACATGTCCACGCTGCCGGCGCCGGTCGCCGACGTCGTGTCCTCCGCCTACACCGAGGGGATCACCGGGATCTTCCTCGTCGCCGTGCCGATGGCCGTCGTGGCGCTCGTGGCGATCTGCTTCATCGTCGAGATCCCCCTCGGCGAGCGGTCCGGCATCGAGCAGACCCGCGACCTCGTCGCGGAGCAGGAGGCGGCGACGGACCCCGCTCCCGTCCCCGCCGCGGAGGATCGGACCACGCGCGCCGTCGACCCCCGGGAGTGACCGCCACCCGGCCCGGCAGGGGCAAATTCACCCGCTCCAGGGGGCCGGAGTTCAAATCGTGACCTCCGGAACGTCCCGAGAGCGTCGAGGGACCGCCATGATGGGGCACATGCACGACAGCGCTGCGCCCACGACCCCGCCGGACCCGACGACGGACCCCCTGGGTGCCCTGGAACGCGAGGTCCGCGTGCTGATCCGGCGGGCCCAGTCGACGGCCGCCCAGATGGCCCGGCTCATCCACCCGGAGCTCGACGCGTCGGCCTACCCGCTGCTCGCCCACATCGCCCAGTACCCGAACAGTCGCGGGTCCGACCTGGCGGCACACTTCGGCGTCGGCCGCGCCACCGTCTCCCGGCAGCTCAGCCGGATGGCGGACCTCGGACTGGTGCACCGCGAGACCGACCCCGAGGACACGCGCGGGCAGTGCATCACGCTCACCGACGACGGCGTCGCGCGGTTCGAGCACGCCCGCGACGCGCGGATCGGCATGCTCGAGGGTGCCCTGGCGTCGTGGTCCGAGGAGGACATCGCCGAGCTCGCCACGCTGCTGCGCCGCTACTCGGCGGACGTCGTCCGCTGGCTGGGGACCCGTCAGGGTGAGGAGTCGCCCGCCACGTCGGGCACGCCGTCGGTCGCGACGGCGGGCTGACCGCGGGGCCGCCCCGGACGGGCGGCCCCCGACGGTCGCTCAGCCCTCGACGGGCTCGAACGTCATGCTGACCGAGTTCATGCAGTAGCGGTCACCGGTCGGCGTCTGGGGTGCGTCGTCGAACACGTGGCCCAGGTGGGACCCGCACCGCGCGCAGCGCACCTCGATGCGTACCATCCCCAGCGACCGGTCCTCGATCAGCTCGACGCGGTCCTCCGCCAACGGGGTGTAGAAGGACGGCCACCCGCAGTGGGATTCGAACTTCGTCTCGCTGCGGAACAGCTCGCCGCCGCAGCCGCGACAGCGGTACACGCCCTCGCGCTGCTCGTCGAGCAGCTCACCCGTCCACGGCCGCTCCGTCCCGGCCTGGCGCAGCACCGAGAACTCCTGCGGGGACAGCTCGATGCGCCACTGGTCGTCAGTCTTGGAAACGTCGTAGGTCATGTCGGCGCCAACACCGCACGTCCGAGCGGTGTTCCCCGGCTCAGCGCTGCCGCGAGCCGCCGGACCGCGACGGCCGCTGCCGACCCTGCTGACCCTGACGCGGCTGCGCGGTCGCGCCCTGACCACCCTGGCCACCACGGCCCCGGCGACGACGGCGACGACCGTCGCCCGTGCCACCGGCGCCGGCCGTCGCGGCCTGCCCCGACGGCTTCTTCCCGGACGCGCGGCCCGCCTGCTGCGGCGGCGGCGTCTCGGACGGGGCCACGTAGGGGGCGACCTCTCCGACCAGCGCGGTCAGCGTGGCGTCACCGGGCGCGGCGGGCTGCGGGCGGGCGGTGATCCGCGCCTTGCGGGTCAGGTCGCGCACGTCGCCGCGCTCCTCGGGGAGCATCACGGTGACGACGTCGCCGCCCGAGCCGGCGCGCGCCGTGCGCCCGGACCGGTGCAGGTAGGCCTTGTGCTCGGCCGGCGGGTCGACGTGCACGACGAGCTCGATCTCGTCGACGTGGATGCCGCGCGCGGCGATGTCCGTCGCGACCATGACCTTGACGTCACCGGTCGAGAACGCGGCCAGGTTGCGTTCGCGCGCACCCTGCCCGAGGTTGCCGTGCAGGTCCACGGCCGGCACCCCGGCGGCGGTGAGCTGCCGGGCGAGCTTCTTCGCCTGGTGCTTCGTCCGCGTGAACAGCACCCGCCGGCCCGTCCCGCGGGCGAGCTCGTGGACGACCTGCTTCTTCGACTCCTTGTCCGCCACCGCGAGGATGTGGTGCGTCATCTTCGGCGGCGCGGCCGCGGCCTCGTCGACCGAGTGGGTCACCGGGTTCTTGAGGTAGCGCTTGACCAGGACGTCGACGCCGTTGTCCAGCGTGGCCGAGAAGAGCAGGCGCTGGCCGGTGCGCGGCGTGCGGTCCATGATCCGCTTCACGCCGGGCAGGAACCCGAGGTCGGCCATGTGGTCTGCCTCGTCCAGCACCGTGATCGCCACGTCCTCGAGCGTCAGCACCTTCTGGTTGAGCAGGTCCTCGAGACGCCCCGGGCACGCGATGACGACGTCGACGCCCTGACCGAGGGCCGTGACCTGGCGGGACTGCGCGACGCCGCCGAAGATCGTCGTCGTGCGCAGGCCGAGCGCCTCGGCCAGCGGCTTCATCGTCGCGTCGATCTGGTTCGCCAGCTCACGCGTCGGGCACAGCACCAGCGCGGTGGGCCTGTTCGGCACCCGGCGCGGGCGGCCGGCCGCACGTTCCCGCGCGGCGCGCTGCGCCAGCCGGGTCACGACGGGCAACGAGAACGCGAGCGTCTTGCCCGACCCGGTCCGGCCGCGGCCGAGGACGTCGGATCCCCCGAGCGTGTCGGGCAACGACGCCGACTGGATGGGGAAGGGGGTGGTGATGCCCGTCCGGGTCAGGTGCTCCACGACGGGGGCGGGCAGGCCGAATGCGGCGAAAGAAGTCAACAGAAAAGCCTCTCCGGACGTCGACGACGTCCACGGTCGGGGTCCGCCGCACGCAATCCGGGGGGATCTCCACGACGCCGGGCGCGCGGGTGTCGCAGCCGCCCTCAGGTCCCATTGTCACACGGCCCGTCGCTCGGACCCGCCGTGCCCCGGGCCCGACGTGGTGGAATGGCGGCCGTGGACGACTTCCTCACGACCGCCGGCGACGTGCTCGCGCAGATCTGGACCGCCGCGACCACCGCCGTGGACCCGCCCGACCGCACGGTGGTGATCGCTGCGGGCCTGGTGGCGCTGGCTGTCGTCGCCGTGTCCCCGGTGTGGCGTGTCGCACGGCACGTCATCACCATCGCGCACGAGGGGGCGCACGCGGTCGTGGCGATGCTCACGGGGCGGCGCCTGGACGGCATCCGCCTGCACTCGGATACCTCGGGGCTCACGGTCACGGCGGGCCGCCCCCGGGGCCTGGGCATGATCCTCACCGCGTTCGCGGGATACGTCGGCCCCGGGCTCGTCGGCCTCGGCGCGGCCTGGTTGCTGCGCGCCGGGTACGCCGTCGGGCTGCTCTGGCTGCTCGTCGTGCTGCTGGCCCTGCTGCTGCTGAAGATCCGCAACTGGTTCGGCCTGTGGTCCGTGCTCGTCAGCGGCGCGCTGCTGGTCGGGGTGTCCTGGTGGCTCGACCCGACCGTGCAGTCCGCCGTCGCGTACGCCGTGACCTGGTTCCTGCTCCTCGGTGCGGTGCGGCCCGTGGCCGAGCTGCAGTCGCAGCGGGCCAGGGGCCGCGCCCGCACCTCGGACGCGGATCAGCTCGGACGGCTCACCGGCGTGCCGGGGATCGTCTGGGTCCTGATCTTCTTCCTGGTGACGGTCGGTGCACTGGTGCTCGGCGGGTCGTGGATCGTCGGACCGGTCACGACCGCCTGAGCCGTCTCCTCAGAGCTTGGCGTAGCGGGCCCGGGCGAAGGAGTAGACGCCGTACGCGGCGATCCCGACACCCAGGACGACGAGCAGCGCGACACCGAACGGCTGCTCACGGACCGTGGTCAGCGCCTCCTCCATGCCACCGGCCTGGTCGGCGTCGTGCGTGACGGCTGCGGCGACGAACAGACCGCCCAGGACGCCGAGCGCGATGCCCTTGGCGATGTAGCCCACCTGGCCGAGGCGGACGACCGCGTTGCCCACGGTGCCACCACCGGTGCCCCGCAGGTCCTCGAGGAACTTCTTGGTCGCGCCCTTGTAGATGTGGTAGATCCCGACACCGATGACGGTGAGACCGACGGCGCCCACCAGCAGCACGCCGCCGGGAGCCCCCATCACGGAGGCGGTGAGGCTCTCCTCCTTGTTGCCACCGCCGCCCGACCCGCTGCCGGTGGCGTACTGACCCGCCGTGAAGGCGAGCACGGCGTAGAGGATGCCCTTGCCCGCCGCCTTGACGCGGGCGCCGGCCTCCTTCTTGTCCGACACGCCGGGGACACCGATGATCGCCTCGGTGAGTTCCCAGAGCCCGAGCGCAGCGAAGCCGACGGTCGCCGCCCAGAGCAGGATCTCGCCGCCCGGCGCCTGGCTGACCTGCTGCATCGCACCGGACGAGTCGGCCTGCCCGGAGGAGGACCCGAAGGCGAGCTGCACCGCCAGCCAGCCGATGATCAGGTGCAGCAGACCCGACGCTGCGTAGCCGGCCCGGGCGAGGGTCCGGACGGCCGGGTGGTTGCGGGCTTGCCGGGCAGCGCCCTGGGCGCTCTGGGACGTGGATGACACGTGGACACCTCCTGGTGGCCGCGACGGTCGCGGCGTGCCGTTCACCATGGCGCACATGTCCGCTCGGCGCCACGCGAGACGAAAGACGGCGGGCCGCCCTCCCTCAGGAGGACGACCCGCCGTCGCGGAGCTGGGGAGCTCAGGCCTGCGGCGTGAGCACGAATCCCGGTCCCTCGGGGGAGGGCTCGGCGTCGAGCTGCAGCGCGTCGAGGGCCGGCGCCGAGCCGGAGTCGACGAAGACGTTGGTCTCGCCGGACTCGTCGACCACCTGGTCCTCGGGCTGGGGCGCGGGGACGAGCGCGAGCTCGAAGTTGCCCGGCTGCTCGGCGGACTGCGCGATACGCAGACCGCCCTCGGCCGGGACGCCGGCCTGCTCGGCCAGCGAGTCGACGGCGGTGCGGGCGTTGTCCGTCACGGTGAGCATGGGAGCTCCTCTCGTCGGGTACGCGACTCGTCCACCGAATCAGGACCACGCGGCGAACGCAACGGTTCGCCGCGATCGCCGGAGAACGTCCCGGCCTGTGAGACTGCAGGTGACAGACCTGCCGGCGGGGCTTATGTTGCCCTCCCGGCCGCATTGTGAGACTCCTCGCAGCACGCGGCGGCGCAGCGCCCGCCGGCGCGCGGCGCCAGTAGGCTGGCCACAGCCTCCGGCCGGACGGTCGGCGGCGGGCCTCTAGCTCAATCGGCAGAGCAACGGACTTTTAATCCGTGGGTTCAGGGTTCGATCCCCTGGGGGCCCACCGACGCAGCACCCCCGGGCATCCTGTCCGACCGGCCGGTCAGTCCGTCAGCACGAAGAGCGTCGACTCGTCGACCGCGTAGGCGGTGGAGCGGTCGAGCGCGGCGATCGCCTGCGCCGACGCGATCTCCTCGTGCTCGGTCCACTGCCGGCCGTCGGCGCTGACCCAGGCCGTGCCGTCGACGTCCACACCCCACAGCGAGCCGTCGACCCCGGCGGACACCTGCCGCAGCAGCGGCGCCCCGTCCACCGGGGCGAAGGAAGCGGCCCGGTCCGTGCTGTGCATCAGACCGTCCGGGGTGGCGGCCCACACCTCGTCGCCGACCGCGGCGAGCGACGCGGCCGCCATCCGCGGCCCCTGGTCCCAGGTCGACCCGCCGTCGGTCGAGACGATCAGCCCGGTGACGCCGTCGAAACCGACGAGGTAGTCGTCGGTGACGGCCAGGGCGTGGAAGTCGATCTCGCCGGTCAGGGACACCGGGTCCCAGGTCTCGCCCCCGTCGTCGCTGCGCAGGAGCCCGAGCGGGTTGGGCAGCGGGCTGCCCGGGCCGGGGTGGCCGGAGGACACCAGGCGTCGGGTGCCGGGCAGCCCGGTCATGCCCATGAGGTCGTCCTGCGGGCCGACGGCGGTCACGCTCCCCCGGTCGTCGATGACGCGCACGCCCTCGTGGGTCCCGGCGCGCACGACCCCCTCGTCCTCCACGACCAGGCCGTGGACGTGGCTGATCGCCTCGTCGAGCGCCACGGTCCGCACGCGCGGACCGTTCTCCTCGGGTGCCGGGGAGGACGGTGACGGGGAGGACGAGAGCGTCGGTGTCGGCGTCCCACCTGCCTCGGCATCTCCCCCCTCCTGCTCGGCGGCGCCGCACGAGGACAGGACCAGGGAGAGCAGGGCGGCGAGGGCGAGGACGGCGGGGCGGTTCATGGGGGGGAGCTCCTCGGATCGGTGGCTGGACGCGTGCGGACGGTGACGCCGGCCGCGACCCCCGGATCCGACGGTCGCGGTGCGCGGCACACGACGATCGTGGCCCTGTCAGCAGGAGAGAACGCCGCGCGTTCGATGAAGGTTCCATCAAGGCGGCCTGCCGAGGCCGTCCGGACGCCGCCCGGGACGCCGTCGGGTCCTAGCATCGAGGGGGACGACGAAGGAGGGTGGCGATGGCGGACCGGGTCCGGGCACTGGTCGTCGAGGACGAGCGCGCGCTGGCCGAGGTGATCGCCGGCTACCTGCGCCGGGAGCAGTTCGACGTCCTCGTCACCCACGACGGTCCGGCCGCGGTCGAGGCGGCCCGCACCCACGCACCGGACCTGATCATGCTGGACGTCATGCTGCCGGGGTTCGACGGCGTCGAGGTCTGCCGCCGGGTGCGCACCTTCAGCGACGCGTACGTCGTGATGCTCACGGCCCGTGACGAGGAGACGGACAAGGTCGTCGGCCTGTCGGTCGGCGCCGACGACTACGTGGTCAAGCCGTTCTCGCCGCGCGAGCTGGTCGCGCGGGTGCAGGCGATGCTGCGCCGACCACGCTCCGCGACGCCCGACGGGGCGACCGCGACCCGCGTCCTCGCCCTGGGGGACGTGACGGTCGACCCCGAGTCGAGGCAGGTCGTCGTCGACGGCCGGGAGGTCGACCTGACCCGCACCGAGTTCGACCTGCTGGCCACCATGGCGGCACGACCACGCACGGCGTTCAGCCGCGAGCAGCTGATGGAGGCGGTGTGGGGGCCGGGCTGGTTCGGCGACGAGCACGTCGTCGACGTCCACGTCGGGCACCTGCGCCGGAAGCTCGGTGACGATCCCGCCGTGCCACGCTACATCCGCACCGTGCGCGGCGTCGGCTACGGGGCGGTCCCGCGGTGAGCACCGCTCGCGCGCGCGGGCCGCGACGCCGGGTCCGGGACGGCCTGGCCGCGCGTCTGATGCTGGCGCAGTTCCTGGTGATCACCGCCGGGGCGGTCACGCTGCTGGGCACCGCCTTCCTCGTCGCCCCGGGGCTGTTCTCCGACCATCTCGCCCGGGCCGGAGCCCCGGACGAGGAGACGCTCGACCACGTCCGGTCCGCGTTCACGGACGCCCTCGGCATCGCCCTGCCGGTCGGAGCCCTCATGGCGCTCGCGGCCGCCGGACTGGTCTCGTGGGTGCTGGTGCGACGTCTGGTGCGCCCGATCGAGCAGCTCGCCGTCTCGGCGGACACCATCGCGACGGGACGCGGCGAGGCCCCGGTCCCCGTCGCGGCGTTCAGCTCCGAGATGCGGCAGCTCTCGGACTCCTTCGAGCACATGGCGCGGCGGCTGGCCGACGTCGACAGCGGCCGCGCCCGCCTGCTCGCCGACCTCGCCCACGAGCTGCGGACGCCGTTGGCCACGCTGCAGGCCTATCTGCAGGGGATGCAGGACGGCGTCGTCCCGCTGACCGACGAGTCGTGGGAGACCGCCCAGCAGCAGGTCGACCGGCTGCGCCGTCTCAGCAGCGACGTGCGCGAGGTCGCCGCAGCCCAGGAGCACGCGCTCGACCTGCGCCGCGAGCCGTTGGACATGGTCGGGTCCGCCGCCTCCGCGGTGGCCCTCGCGGAGCCTCGCGCGACGGCCGCCGGCATCACCGTGAAGCTGGTTCCCCCGCCGGTAGCCACGGCCGAGGTGCTCGCCGACCGTGACCGGATCGGGCAGGTGCTGGGGAACCTGCTGGACAACGCCGTGCGCCACACGCCGCCCGGCGGCCGGGTCGACGTGGGCGTGGCCCGGGGCGACGATCAGGTCACGGTGACCGTGACGGACACCGGGCCGGGCGTCCCCGCCGATCAGCGCGAGGCGATCTTCGACCGGTTCCACCGCGGGGATCCGTCGCGAACCGCCGACGGCTCGGGCAGCGGTCTCGGTCTCACCATCGCCCGGGCCATCGTCGTCGAGCTCGGTGGCCGGCTCGAGGCGAGCGGCCCGCAGGGTCCTGCCGACGGAGCACGGTTCGTCGTCCGGCTGCCCGCGCACGACCCGCGGCCGGCGTCTTGATCGTTTCTTCACCGGCCGGAGATCGGTCCGCCGGTCTGCCGCGACATCCTCGAAGGAGCCGGTACCAGCGGGGGCCGGCCGACAGCGGAGGGAGGCATCGTGATCGGCATCGCACTGGGAACCCTGGTCGCCTCGGACGGCGGGTCCGGGACGGACGGATGGGGCCACATGGGTGACGGCTGGGGCATGGGCTGGGGCGGCGGGTGGATGATGCTCGTCTGGGTCGTCGTCTGGGTCGTGGTCCTGGGACTGATCGTCTGGGGCGTGGTCGCCCTGACCCGCAGCGGCCGACGCGACGGCGGCGCGGCATCACCCACGCCCACCGAGGTCCTGGAGATGCGCTTCGCCCGCGGGGAGATCACGGACGAGGAGTACCGCCGGGCACGCGCGACGCTCGAGGAGCGAAGGAACGACGGTCGGTAGCGCGGATGTCCTCGGGACCGGGTGAATTTCGGCCGACCACCGGGGTTCGGGACCTTTGGCACCTTGACGCTGCGGGGGGACGGATCAACGATTTCTGCTAGGAGCCGCGACCTTTCGAGGGGGAGGGGGGCGTATTCCGCGACACCGACGACGTGTCGCCCAGGGTTCCGTTCACGTTCGCGACGCCCCGCGGCTCCGCGCCTCGAACCTCACCGAAGGCACGATCATGGAGCTGAGCAGGCGAGACTTTCTGAGAATTGCCGGTGCCGGCGCCGGCGCCGTGGCGCTGAGCAGCGTCCCGGTGCTCCCGACCGCCGCACCCTCGAGGTACGCGGCGTTCGCGGCACCCCTCACCGCCGGACTGAGCGACCCGGCGCTGCAACCGAAGTTCGTCGAGCTGGCCCCCAACGCGCTCGACCCTAGTTTTCTGTTCAAGGACCTCAACGAGAGAGGCGGGCCGGCCACGCGTCCGGACTTCAGACTCCGGGCCCGGCAGACCGTGCAACAGACCGGGCTCATCGAACCGAAGAACGGCCGCCGCCTCACGACCCCGGTCTGGGGCTACGGCGACAGCACCGTCTCGTGGCCGGGACAGACCTTCCAGGTCGCTAGCGCGTCGGCCGGCGGAGCGGACGAGACGACCGTGCGTTGGGACAACGAGCTCCCGAACCGGCACCTGCTGCCGGTCGACGAGAACCTGCACTGGGCCTACTCGCTGCACGGTGCCGGCTCGGCGAACGGCGTGGACTACCGGCAGTACAGCATCAGGAAGAACGGCGTCCCGATGATCACCCACCTGCACGGGGGCAACACGGACTTCCAGTACGACGGGAACCCGGAGTTCTTCTACGGACGCCAGAGCCTCGTCACCGGGCCACAGTGGGACTTCGTGGACGGCGGGTTCACCAACACGTTCCGCTACAACAACGACGTCCCCGCCGGGAACCTCTGGTACCACGACCACACGCTGGGCATCACACGGCTCAACGTGTACGCGGGTCTGGCCGGCTTCTACTTCGTCCGGGACGAGATCGACACCGGGACGGCCGACAACCCGCTGGACCTGCCGGCGTTCCCCTACGAGCTCGCCTACGCGATCCAGGACCGCATGTTCACCGACCGCGGAGCGCTGTTCTACCCGGCCTTCCCCGGTGACCCGTTCTACGACGACTTCATCACCGGCCAGGGCGTCGTCCTGCCGCCCGACCTCTTCCCCGGCGGCGGTCCCACCGCGCTCGCCGAGTTCTTCGGCGACCACATGGTGGTCAACGGCAAGATCTGGCCCAAGGCGGACGTCGAGCCGCGGAACTACCGGATGCACCTGCTCAACGGCTGCGACTCACGCTTCCTCGTCACCCAGTTCGTCGCCGTGAACGCCGGGGCGACCGACCCCAGCTCGGGGACGCCCGTGCCGTTCTGGGTGATCGGCTCCGACCAGGGGCTCGGCACGCCCGCGCAGACCGACACGCTCGTCATCGAGCCGGGCGGGCGCTACGACGTGGTCGTCGACTTCTCCCAGGTGCCGGCGGGCAGCCGGGTGATCCTGAAGAACCTCGGCGGGGACGCCCCCTTCGGTGGGGCCTTCGGAGGTGACCTCGACCCGGACGACCTGTTCCCGGACCGGCAGACCGACCGGATCATGGCGTTCGACGTCGTCGTCCCGCTGTCGGACGTGCCGGACATCTTCGACCCGGACAGCCTGTCCGGGTACGGGGGCGTCGGGCCCGAGAACACCACTCGACGGGTCGCCCTGTTCGAGGGGACCGACGAGTTCGGCCGCCTCCAGCCGCTGCTGGGGACCGTGGCGAACGACATCACCGGGACGAACGTCGCCACGGCGTACACCTGGTTCCAGCCCCCGACGGAGACCCCGACGGCGGGCGACACCGAGATCTGGGAGGTCTACAACTTCACCGCGGACGCGCACCCGATCCACCTGCACCTGGTCAACTTCGAGATCCTCGACCGGCAGGCCTTCGAGTACGACATCACCGGGACGCAGACGACGACCCAGCACAACGGCACGACGGGAGAAGCCGCCGAGATCTCGAACATCCGCAACCTCACGCCGGCGTCGGTGGGGAGCGAGTACTTCGAGAACGCCCCGAAGGACATGGTCACCGCGCTGCCCGGCGATCCCGACGGTGCTCCGCCGACCGGACAGATGGTGCGGATCAAGGCCGACTTCTCCAAGAGCGGCCGGTACGTCTGGCACTGCCACATCCTGTCGCACGAGGACCACGAGATGATGCGGGTCCTCCAGGTCGGCTGACGTGAGCTCTGGAACGCTCAGGTGGCGCGGAAGAACGCGTTCGCCCGGGCGTTCCAGAGCATCACGATGATCAGGAGGGCGAACAGCCCGGACAGGAGCGCGGACCAGAACCCGGCGTACTCCCCCCAGACGATGACGACCCAGAGGGAGAGCACCACGCGCAGCGCCATGAGCAGAGTGACCAGGAACCGGGAGAAGCGGTTCCCGTTGCCGAGGCCGACCGCGACCAGGGCGACGACGAGGCCGAGGGCGATCTCGACCCAGGCGTAGACGGGGGCGTCGCTCGCGCCGATGCCGGCATCGGCGAGCACCTCGTCGGTGGCGAGCAGCATGAGCACCCCGCCGACGACCGAGGCGATGGCGACCAGCCAGGTCAGCACCACGACGAACGTGACGCTGCCGGGACGGGTGACGGGACCTGGAGCGGACATGGGAACCCTCCCTGGGTCGTGCTGCAGCCGCGGCGCCGCCGGGTGCGCGGTACGGACGCTGACCACGCTAGACAGCGTCCCGTGCGCTCGCGCGGCGGAGCCTCTCGGCCCGGTGCGACGCACGCGGGGTGACGCCGGGGCCGGCACGGCGCAGGATGGTCGTCGTGACCACGCTGCTGCCCGACCACCCGGACCCCGACCGTCCCGTCGTCGTCGCCCACCGCGGCTACTCCGCCGTGGCGCCGCAGAACACGTTCGCCGCCTTCGACGCGGCGTGGCGTGCCGGCGCCCCGGCCCTGGAGCTCGACGTGCGGCTCAGCGCCGACGGCGTCCCCGTCGTCATCCACGACCCGGTCGTCGACCGGGTGACCGACGGTTCCGGCGCCGTCGCCGACCTCGACGTCCACACCCTGCAGGGCCTCGACGCCGGGGGCCCGTTCTCGTCGGCGTTCGCCGGGCAGCGCATCCCGCTCCTGCAGGACGTCCTGGCGTTCCTGGCTGCCCGGCCCGGCATGGACCTCCTGTGCGAGTACAAGGGCGCCTGGACGACGGAGCAGGTCGCCCCGACGACGTCCGCGATCGATGCCGCCGGGCTGGCGGGGCGCTGCATCGTCCAGGGGTTCCACCGCGGGACGGTGGCGGCGCTGCGGGAGGCCGCACCACACCTGCCCCGGGGGCTGCTCTGCGAGGAGGTGCCGGCCGACCTCCTGGACGCCGCCGCCGACCTCGACGTCGTGACCGTCAACCCCGCCGTGGCGTCCGTGCTGGCCGATCCGGCGCTCGTCCGACACGCGCAGGCGGCGGGCCGCCGGGTCATGCCCTGGACCGCCAACTCGTCCCGGGAGTGGGAGCTCCTGCTCGGCGCCGGCGTCGACGGCGTGGTGACCGACCGGCCCGGCGAGCTGCGCGGATGGCTCAGCGGGCGCGCGCGGCGCGGGGCGGGCTCGGTCGTCGGCTAGCCGCCGTCACCGCCCTCGACCGGGCCGCCCTCCCCGGAGTCCCGGGACAGCCCGGACCGACGCATCCGGCGGTGCGCCTCGTCGTCGGCGGGGTCGTCGGACTCCGCGGCGGTGCCGTCGTCGGAGGTGCCGTCCGCGGCGACCCGCGGGTCGTCGGGTGTGCCGGTGCTGTCGTCCTCGATCGCGATCTCCCCCGTCAGCCGGCGCTCGGCGTTCTCCTCGCGCTCCTCGATGACGTCCTGCCCCGGACCGTTGAAGGTCCGCGACCGCTCCTCGGCCGACTCGCTGCCGCTGTACAGCCCCGGACGGTCGACGCTGTCGAGCACCATCGTCGCGTCGGCCGCGGCGTCTGGCGCCGGCGCGGGCTCCTCCCAGCGCCGGTCGCGCAGCCGGCGGAGCAGACCCCGCTCCCGGACGGAGGTCCGCCGGGGCCCGGAGGTCGCCGTGCGCCCCGGGACGACGATGAGGCCGTCGTCCTCGTCCTGCTCGGCCCCGGGCGAGAGGGCCGCGGCGTCGTCGGGCTCCGGCTGCGCCGCGTCCTCGCTCGGGGCTGCGGCGTCCTCGACGGCCGGCAGCACGTGGTCGGCCTCCTCGAAGCGGGTCCGCGGGATGGCGTACGGAGCCTCGCGCTGCAGCCAGGACACCAGGCCCTCGCGCACGGTGCACCGCAGGTCCCACAGGGTCGGCGAGTCCTGTGCGCTGACCAGGGCACGGACGCGGACGTACCCGGACGTGGCGGAGGTCACCTCGAGGATGCCGAGCCGCTCGTCCCACAGGGACGAGGCGCGCAGGATCCGCTCCAGCTCGGCCCGCATCGCCGCCAGCGGGACGCGGAAGTCGACGTCGAACTCCACGGTGCCGAGCAGGTCGGCGGCCCGCCGCGTCCAGTTCTCGAACGGCGTCGTCGTGAAGTAGGTGCTGGGCAGGATGATGCGCCGGTCGTCCCACACGTGGACGACGACGTAGGTCAGGGTGATCTCCTCGATCCGGCCGAACTCGCCCTCGAGCACCACGACGTCGTCCACGCGGATCGCGTCGGTGAACGCGATCTGCATGCCGGCGAAGGTGTTCGCCAGGCTCGACTGCGCGGCGAGGCCGGCGACCAGCGAGAGCACACCGGCCGAGGCCAGGATCGAGGCACCCGCGGTGCGCATCTGCGGGAACGTGAGCAGCACGGCGGCGATCGCGAACACGACGACGACCGCGACGGTGAACCGCCGCACGATGGAGATCTGGGTCTCCACACGGCGTTTGTGCCGGTCGTCGTGGCTGCCGGCGAGCCGGGCCAGGGTGCGGTCCTCCACGACGAACGCCATGGCGCCGACCAACCAGGCCCCCGCCAGGATCGCGGTGATGACCAGCGTGTGCTGGACCACGCCGTACCAGGCCTGGTCCCGGTCCGCCGACACGGTGACCGCGACCCACACGGCGACGGTCATGAGCAGCGCGCGCAAGGGCTTGCGGAGCCGGGTCGCCATGTCGCGCAGCAGCGGCCGACGCCGGGCTAGGCGCCGGATCAGCGCCGACACCACGGTCACCAGGAGGTACGCCACCACCAGCGCGGCCCCGGCCCAGGCCAGGGTCACGGTCAGGGAGACCGTCGCCTCGACCGTCTGGTCGACCGTCTCCTCGTCGATTCCTCCGCCATCACCGTCCAGGAACATGAGGATCAGCCTAAGGACGCCCGGCGGATCGTGCGCAGCCGCCGGCGGGTCAGGACGTGGACGGGGCGAACCGTCGGCGCGGCGGCCGGTGCAGCCAGGTGCGGAGCCGACCGGTCACCCAGGGCAGCACCCAGAACGACATGATCGGGGTGAGGATCAGCGTCGTGATCAGGACCTGGAGCACCAGCGGCAACCCGTCGAAGGCGGGGACCAGCCAGGCCACCAGAGCGGTGAACGTCAGGTTGACGGGGAAGAACCCGAGCCAGATCGCGATCGACTGCTTCCACCGGGGCGGAGCCGGCAGCAGCGGTGGGCCGGACGGCTCGTCCTGGCGCAGGGGCGGGTCGAACCATCCCTCGATGCCGGTCCGCTTCGTGACGGCGTGCTCGGTGACGAGCCCCTCGCCCTCGGCGAGCCAGCTCCGGCGATCGGCGGAGGTCTCCCAGGCCTCGAGACGTTCGGCGTCGGCGAACCGGTAGAGCATGATCCAGTCCGTCGACCCCTCGGCGGCGCGGATCCACCCGGAGCCCAGGAACCCGGGCCACCGGTTGGCGAGCCGGACACCCGCCTGGACCCAGGCGGTCACCTCGGGCACTCGGTCGGGGCTGACGATACGGTGGATCGACACGGTCACGGGTGTGGGCGTCATGCCCGTAGTGTTCGTGGTGCGGTGCCCCGGGGCGAAACCGGGACGCGTGACCGGGACGCTTCCGTTCAGGATGCGGACCACCACCGCCATCGGGTGCGGGATGCGGCTTTCGCCCCCTCTTCACCGACGCGGCGCACTTCGCCCGCGAGACTCTCGACCGATCGTCCCCTCCTCGGCAGAGTGCTGTCACATCGAGGCACCACGATGGTCTGCGGCCCGAAACCCGGACCCCGAGTACTTCCAAGGACATCCCCGTGATCGCACCTCGCTTGACCCTGCCCTGGCGCCGGACCGGCAGCCGCGTCGCGCCCCGGCACCGGATCGGCGCGACGCGCAGCCCCCGCACCGCCGTCGGCGGTGCCATGGCCGGCCTGGCCCTGACGGCCGCCGTCGCGACCGCCGTCACCCCCGGCATCGCCGACGCCGAGACGGGCACCCTCGCCGAGACGCGCGGCGCCGCGAGCCCCGCGCCGTCGGACGACCCGACCGCGTCCGTCGTCACCTCCGACGACAGCGCCACCCTCACCGCGACGGCCGCCCTGCACCGGGCCGAGACCGTCGTCCAGCAGACCGAGTCCCTGCCGCGCAAGCAGGAGCGCCGGATCGAGCGCCGCGCGGAGAAGCTGTCCGCGATGCTCGAGACGCGCTCGGAGGCCGGCGCCTCCCGTGCCGCCGAGCGCGCCCCGTTGTCGGCGGCCGACCAGGGCTCGGCGACGACGAAGGCCACCGAGAAGTCGCTGACGACGACGGCCCAGGAGCTCACGAAGCTGCTGGACCGTGCGCAGACCTCGGCGGTCGACGTCGAGGCGGCCCCACCGACGCCGCGCGAGGTCGCGAAGGAGCAGGCGACCAAGGCCGAGAAGGCCGCGAAGAAGATCTCCCGGCACGCGGACTCCCTCGACGGGTTCGCCAACGGCAAGATCCCCGGCGGCAAGCTGAAGAACCTCTCCTTCGCCAAGGGCGAGACCCTGCGTGCCGACGCCGCGGCGCAGCTCGAGCGGCTCAACGTCGCCTACCGCGCCAAGTTCGGCCGGAGCCTGTCGGTCAACGACTCCTACCGGTCGTACTCCTCGCAGGTCGCCACCCGCGCGAGCAAGGGCTACATGGCGGCCGTGCCGGGCTACTCGAACCACGGCTGGGGTGTGGCCGTCGACCTCGGGGACGGCGTCGAGTCCTTCGGCACCGCCGAGTACACCTGGATGCGCAAGCACGCCCCGGAGTTCGGCTGGGACAACCCCGCGTGGGCCCGCGCCGACGGGCGCAAGCCGGAGGCCTGGCACTGGGAGTACAAGCCGATCGGCTGACGCGGTCAGCCCCAGCCGAGCTCGTGCAGGCGGTCGTCGTCGATCCCGAAGTGGTGGGCGATCTCGTGCACCACGGTGACGGCGACCTCCTCGGCGACCTCGTCCGGCGAGGAGCAGATCGCCAGGGTCGGGTGCCGGTAGATCGTGATGCGGTCCGGCAGCGAGCCGGCGGCCCAGCCCTGGTCCCGTTCGGTGAGCGGCACCCCCTCGTACAGCCCGAGGAGCTCGGGGTCGTCCGCCGGGGCGTCGTCCTCGACCAGCACCACGACGTTGTCCATCAGACGGGTCAGCTGTTCCGGGACCTGGTCGAGGCCCTCGGAGACGGCGGCCTCGAACTCCTCGCGCGACATCTCCACCACCGGTCCATCCTCCCTCACGGGCGGAGGAGACCCGGTCGGCGGGTGACCGGTATGCTGTCCCCGGCCGGCCCCCATCGTCTAGCGGCCTAGGACCCCGCCCTTTCACGGCGGTAGCACGGGTTCGAATCCCGTTGGGGGTACTCAGCAGGCGCCCCGGCGTCCGCACGGGTCGGCTGTCGGCGTGGCCTGTGCCACGTCCGGCACCGGCATCAGGAGTGTTTCTCCTGGTCAGGATCCGATTTTCAGATCCGGGCCAGCATGGGGTACGCTTCTTCTCGGCTCGAAACGAGCACCTCGATCGGGAGATCATCTCGATCATGGCCCTGTAGCGCAGTTGGTTAGCGCGCCGCCCTGTCACGGCGGAGGTCGCGGGTTCAAGTCCCGTCAGGGTCGCGCATGAGCGCCCGGAACGTCGGCAACGGCGCCCGGGCTTTCGTGTCCTGGCTCTGTAGCTCAGTTGGTAGAGCGTTCGACTGAAAATCGAAAGGTCACCGGATCGACGCCGGTCGGAGCCACCCCGACAAGACCCCCCGGACCTCAGGTCCGGGGGGTCTTGTGTTGCGGCCGTCGAGCACTCGTCCTGGACCGAACGTCCGGCCTGCTTCCGGCCTCGTCGGCGCCGTCGAACACCGCCCGTGCGGCGACCGGCCCCCACCGCCCGTAGCCTGTGGACGAGCGCCGCACCGATCCCGACCCCGCGCCGCACCGGAGGACGCCATGTCCGTGCTCGACGAGATTCTGGACGCGAACCGGGCCTATGCCGCCGACTTCGGCGCGGTCCGAGCTGGCGCTGCCGCCCGCGCGCGGCTTCGCCATCCTCACCTGCATGGACGCCCGGCTCGACCCGGCGAAGTACGCGGGCCTCGCCGAGGGCGACGCCCACGTCATCCGCAACGCCGGCGGGCGGGCTTCCGACGACGCCATCCGCTCCTTGGTGATCTCGTACAAGCTGCTCGGCACGCGCGAGTTCTTCGTGATCCACCACACGGACTGCGGCATGGAGTTCTTCACCGACGAGGTGATGAGCGGACTGCTGGCGCAGAGCCTCGAGACCGCTGAGCTCGGACCCGACGGCTTCCGCGACGTCGGGGAGGGCCCGGGCACGAACGCCGGCGCCGACGTCGACTGGCTCACGATCTCCGACCGTGCCCAGGCCGTCGTCGACGACGTCGTGCGCATCAGGAACAGCCCGCTCGTGCCGGGCCGGATCCCCGTCCACGGGTTCGTGTACGACGTCCGCACCGGCCGACTGGTCGAGATCGAGGCCGCCACCGCAGCCGGTCGCGCCACCGACTGACGACGCGACCCTCGGTCATGACCGCGCCGTCGGCCCCGGACGGCGCATCGGGTCGACGCCGGCCGGAGCCACCTCGCACAAGACCCCTCGGACATCGCGTCCGGGGGGTCTTGTCGTCCGCTCCGGAGGCCCGGCTCGACGACGCGCCGGGCTGTTGGAATTGCCTGGACCGGCCAGGACGGGTTGAGTGGTACCCACGAACGCGTCGAGGAGGGGAACTGTCGATGACGGACTGGGACGACGGGCGGACTCCGCCCGCCGAGCGGCCCCCGAGCGTGGGCCGGCTCGTGGAGAAGATCTCGGAGCAGGCCACCCGCCTGGTGCGGGCCGAGATCGCGCTCGCGAAGGCGGAGGCGGCGGAGAAGGCGAAGCGGTCCGGCATCGGCGCCGGTCTGATCGCCGTGGCGCTCGTCGTGGTGCTCTACGCGGTCGGCGTCCTGATCTGGTCCGCGATCCTCGGTCTCGCCGAGGCCTGGCCCCTGTGGCTGTCCGCCCTGGTGGTCGGTGTGGCGCTCGTGCTGTTCGCCGGACTGCTCGTGGGGATCGGTGCCGCTCAGCTCAAGCAGGCGAGCACCCGGCCCGAGACGATCGACCGGGTCAAGGAGGACGTCAGCACCGTCAAGGAGGGGATGAAGCGGTGAGCCAGCAGTCCACGACCGACCCGGCGATGCAGAACGGCGTGCCGGCACGGAGCCGTGAGGAGCTCCAGGCCGACGTCGTCGACGCCCGCCGCGAGCTGGGTGACGCCCTCGACGCGCTGACCACGCGCCTCTCCCCCGCCCACCAGGCGTCACGGCTGGCGCACGGCACGAGGCAGGCCGCGACGGACGCGCGGGGCCTGTTCGACGGGACCGGTCTGCCCGACGACGCACCCCGGTCGCGCAACGTCAAGATCCTCCTGGGCGCGGCGGCCCTCGGCGCGGCAGCCCTGACCGCACTCGTCGTCCGGGCGGTCGCTCGACGCTGAGCGACGCCGGCGCGCCGACCGTCCGGGCCCCTCGTCGGGCGCCCGCCGCGGCTGGTGCGCCCTACTTGTTCTGGTCGCCCGCGCTGTCGGGCGTACCGCCCGCGTTCGCCGCGGCCTCCGCCTCGGCGGCGTCCGACGCGGCACCGAGCAGCGCCCGGACCTCGGACTCCTTGTAGCGGCGATGGCCACCCAGCGTGCGGATCGACGAGAGCTTGCCGGCCTTGGCCCACCTCGTGACCGTCTTCGGGTCGACACGGAACAGGCTGGCCACCTCGGCGGGCGTCAACAGGACCTCGGAGTCACCGTGGAACGACATCCCCTGCACCTCCTGGCATGCGACCGGTCCGGACGGCGCCCGGACAGCTCGACGGCCGTGTCTTGCCATTGTGGGCAGAAAGTGGGATTGAGGCGACTTGAACCGTCGAGCCCGCCTCGCACCGCTGGTCCGGGCTGTCCGCGACGTCCCCCGTGCCGACCGCCTCGCCACACTCCGATCGGTACGTGACATATGTCACGACGCGGCCCGGTACGGCGTCCACCCAGGACACGCCACCGCCGGAATGCCCGATCGAGTGGAGGGAATGCCTGAGCACCATGTACCGTTGGAACCTGAACAGACGAAATCTTCTCTCGGGGCCGCGCGTCTGGGACGTCGCCGCCCCGCTCCTACGTTGAGGGGGTCGGAGCCATGGGCCGCGGCCGTCAGAAGGCTAAGCAGACCAAAGTTGCTCGCGCGCTGAAGTACTACAGCCCTGAGACGAACTACCACGCGCTGGAGCAGGAGCTGAAGGCCTCCCAGACCGACGTCGTCACCGACGACCGGTGGGGAAGCACCGCGGACTCCGCCTACGACAACGACGCGGACTGGGACGACGACCGACGATACTGACGCTCGACGGCACCCGGAGCGTCTCGGACGACCACCGAAGGGCCGGACGGTGAGCACCGTCCGGCCTCTCGTGCACCTGGGGCCGGACGGCACCGCCGCTCAGCGGTAGTCGCCGACGAGCCGCACCGCGCCCGCCCGGACACCCTTCGTTCCTGCGACGAGGTCGTCGCCGGCGTCCGCGGGGTCGAGGGCCGCGACCGTGCCCAGGGTCCAGGCGCGCACCCCCCGCTCCTGCAGCAGCGTGAGGGCGGCATCTGCGCCGTCCGCCGCGACGACCGCCACCATGCCGACACCGAGGTTGAGCGTGTTCTCCAGGTCGCCCCGCGGCACGTCGCCCAGGTCGCGCACCGTGCGGAAGACCGCGGGCACCTCCCAGCTGGACCGGTCGACCGTGGCGACCGTGCCCACCGGCAGCACCCGTGCCAGGTTCGCCGCCAGTCCGCCGCCGGTGACGTGCGTGAACGCGTGCACCTGCGCGGCCTCGTCGCGGGCGAGCGCCAGGCAGTCGGCGGCGTAGACGCGCGTCGGCTCGAGCAGCTCCTCGCCCAGCGTCCGCCCGAACTCCTCGACGTGCCGGTCCAGCGCCCAGCCGGCATGCCTGATCACGGCACGCACCAGCGAGTAGCCGTTGGAGTGGACACCGCTGGATGCCATGCCGATCAGCACGTCCCCGGCCCGCACCCGGTCCGGTCCGAGCACGTCGTCGGCCTCGACCACACCGGTGGCCGCGCCCGCCACGTCGTACTCGTCGGCGGCGAGCAGCCCGGGGTGCTCCGCGGTCTCCCCGCCGACCAGGGCGGTCCCGGCGACCTCGCAGGCGCGGGCGATCCCGCGGACGATGTCGGCCACCCGGTCGGGGACGACCTTGCCGGTCGCGATGTAGTCGGTCATGAACAGCGGCTCGGCACCCACCACGACGATGTCGTCGACGACCATGCCCACGAGGTCGAAGCCGATCGTGTCGTGGACGTCCAGGGCCTGGGCGATGGCGACCTTCGTGCCGACGCCGTCCGTCGAGGTCGCCAGCAACGGCTTGCGGTAGCGCGTCAGCGCCGATGCGTCGTACAGACCCGCGAACCCCCCGACACCACCGAGCACCTCGGGCCCCTGGGTGCGGCGGACGGCGTCCTTCATCAGCTCGACGGCCCGGTCACCGGCTTCGGTGTCGACACCGGCGGCGGCATAGGTGAGGCGTTCGGTCACGTGTTCTTCAGACTCCTGGTCGGACGGTGGCGGGGTCGCCGGGGTCACGGGTGCTCGAGCGCCGACTGGCCGCCCACACCGACGGAGAGCTGGGACAGCCCGTCCTCCGGGGCGCCGAGCGGCAGCTCGGACTGCTCGAGCAGGTGCTTGCCGAGCCGGTCCTCCTCGGGCAGCTCGATCGGGTACTCCCCGGTGAAGCACGCCGCGCACAGCCTCGAGGCGGGCTGCTCCGTCGCGGCGATCATGCCCTCGGTCGAGATGTAGCCCAGGGAGTCCGCCCCGAGCGACTGCCCGATCTCGCTCGGGGTCAGGCCGTTGGCGATGAGCTCGGCACGGGAGGCGAAGTCGATGCCGTAGAAGCACGGCCACTTCACCGGCGGGGACGAGATGCGCACGTGCACCTCGGCGGCGCCGGCCTCACGGAGCATCCGGATCAGCGCGCGCTGGGTGTTCCCCCGCACGATCGAGTCGTCGACGACGACGAGGCGCTTGCCGCGGATGACCTCGCGCAGCGGGTTGAGCTTCAGGCGGATGCCGAGCTGGCGCAGGGTGTCCGACGGCTGGATGAAGGTCCGGCCGACGTAGGCGTTCTTCGTCAGTCCCTGACCGAACGGGATCCCGGACTCGGCCGCGTACCCCGTCGCGGCCGGCGTGCCCGACTCCGGCACGGGCATGACCAGGTCGGCGTCCACGGGGTGCTCGCGCGCGAGGACGCGTCCCATCTCGACCCGGGCGGCGTGCACCGGTCGGCCCTGGATGGTGTTGTCCGGGCGGGCCAGGTACACGTACTCGAACACGCAGCCGGCGCGCTCGACCGGGGCGAACCGGGTGGAGCGCAGACCGTCGTCGTCGATGCAGATCAGCTCGCCGGGCTCGACCTCCCGCACGAAGGAGGCGCCCACGATGTCCAGGGCGGGCGTCTCGGAGGCGACCACCCAGCCCCGCTGCGTGCGGCCCAGCACGAGCGGCCGGACGCCCTGCGGGTCGCGGGCCGCGTAGAGGGCGTGCTCGTCCATGAACACCAGCGAGAAGGCGCCCCGCAGCCGCGGCAGCACCTCGAGCGCCGTCTGCTCCAGGGTGTGGTCCTCGTCGCCGGCCAGGAGCGCCGTGATGAGCGCGGTGTCGGTCGTGTTGCCGCGGGCCAGCTCGCCCCGGCGCTGGGCGCCGTACCGCTCGGCCACGAGGTCGACCAGCTCGGCGGTGTTGGTCAGGTTGCCGTTGTGCCCGAGGGCGACGGTCCCGGCCGCGGTCGCGCCGAGGGTCGGCTGCGCGTTCTCCCAGGTGACGCCGCCCGTGGTCGAGTACCGGCAGTGGCCGACGGCGATGTGCCCGGCCAGCGCGTTGAGCGCGGTCTCGTCGAAGACCTGGGAGACCAGGCCCATGTCCTTGTAGACCAGGATCTGCTCACCGTTGCTGGTGGCGATCCCGGCGGACTCCTGCCCCCGGTGCTGCAGGGCGTACAGGCCGAAGTAGGTGAGCTTCGCGACCTCTTCACCGGGGGCCCAGACACCGAAGACCCCGCAGGCGTCCTGCGGGCCCTTCTCGCCGGGCAAGAGGTCGTGGTTCAGGCGGCCGTCGGGGCGCAAGGGCATGTGTCGAGTATCCCACACACGTGTCCGGGGATCGTCGCCGCGGTCGTCCCCCGGGACGGCCGCGGCCCGACCGTCAGCGACGTCGCAGGCTGCGCCGGTCGGCGAGCACCGCGAGACCCCCCGCGAGGAGCACGAAGAGGGTCGTCGTGCCCAGCGTGAAGACGGAGACGAAGACGCCCGGCTTGAGCAGGAGGATCTCCTCGTCGACCGCGACGCTCGTGAGCCAGGTGCCGGCGACGACGCCGACCACGAGACCCACGATCGCGCCGACGGTGAAGAACGCGCGGTAGCGCGGAGCCCGGCGGACCCGGGTCGGGTCGACGAGCAGGTGGTCCTCCGCGTCGTCGTCGGCGACGGCGCCGCCGGACGTCACGCCCTGGTCCGGCCGGGTCTCCTCGACGGCGTCGGGGGTGTCGGCGGGCTGCTCGGGAGAGGTGCTGCTCACCCGACGAGCCTATCGCCCCCGGCGACAGCACCCGGTGGCGAACCCGGCGGCCCGGGCGGGCGCGTCGTCATGACGCGCCCGCCCGGACCGCCGGTCGGCTCACCGGCAGGTCAGCCGCCGTGGGTGCCGCGCGCCTCGGCGACACGGTCCTCGGCCCAGGCCGGGGCACCCGGCACCAGGTCCAGCCCCACCAGCAGCGGGTCGTGGTCGGAGGACCGGAACGGCGACTCGTCGTACAAAAGGGTCACGTTGTCGTTGTACCGGGTGTACTCGTTCGCGACCGGCTCGTAGGCGTTGATGTTCCAGATGTCCGCGCCGGTGACGTCCTCGAGCGCGCCCTCCGAGGCGAGCACGTGGTCGAGCGAGCCGACCTGGCCGCCGTAGTTGTACGTGTACTCGCCGGTGGTCGGACCGAGGTCCGTGTACCCGGCCTCGGTCAGCACCATGATCGGGTCCTCCTGCTCGTAGGCGTTGAAGTCACCCACCAGCAGGACGCGGTCGGTGCGGGCGTCGGCCGCGACCTCGTCGGCGAACTCCACGAGCGCGGTCGCCTGGCGGACGCGGGACTCGTTGTTGTTGCCCTGCCCGTCACCGCTGTCGACGTCCCCCGGCCACGGACCGAGCGAGCCCTTGGACTTGAAGTGGTTGGTGATCACCACGACGTCGTCCACGGCGGCCGCCGTCTTGCCGCCCGCGGGCTGGAACACCTGGGCCAGCGGCTCACGGGCGTTCTGGAAGGCCACCGGGGCGTCGGTGAGGATCCGCGACTCGCCCACCGGCTCGGCACCGGCCGTGCGGTAGATGAACGCGTTGCGGATGACGTCCTCGTCCGCCGGCAGCTCGGCCGGCGAGGGGACGAACGCCCAGGTGTCGTCACCGTCGACCGCGTTGAGCGCGTCGACGAGGTCGGACAGCGCCTGGTCCCGGTCCTTGCCGAACGCGGCGGAGTTCTCGATCTCCTCCAGGGCCACGACGTCCGCGCCCAGAGCGCTGATGGCCGCGACGATCTTGGTCTCCTGGCGCTCGAGGTTCTCGGCGTCCGCGGCCCCGCGGGCCAGGCACCCGCCACGCACGCTGATCGGCTCGCCCTCGCGGTCCGTGTAGTACGAGCATCCGTCGAGCTGGTCGCCGGTGGTGGTGAAGTAGTTGAGCACGTTGAACGTCGCGACCTGCAGGTCACCGCCCACGTCCTGCGGCGAGGACTCGCGGGTGTTCTCGAAGGTCGCGGGCTGCACGCCGTCGGCGTTCTCCCCGGTGAGCTGCTGCTGCGGCTGGAACGACCAGGCGCCGTACCGGTAGTCGAGGACCACGGGACCGGTGAACGTCACGGAGGCCCCGACGCGCACCGGGTCGGTGCCGTTCAGCCAGGGCAGCGGCGTGCTGCTCCGCGAGGAGCTGCCGTAGTTCCACGACGACCCGTCGTCGAGCTGCACGGCGAGCGCCTCGTTCTCCGCCGCCTGCGCGGCCGCCTCGTCCGACCCGGGACGACCCGCCGACGTGGGCTGCACGAGGGGGCTGTCCCCGGCCGCCAGGCCGACGGTGCCGTAGGAGTTCGTCGAGTAGTTGTCGGTGACGGTGAACTCGCCCGCGGGCGCGAGGAGCATGTTCTCCAGCGCCTCGCGCTCGGGCTCGGTGGCGGGCCAGCCCGTGACCGTCGGCTCGACCGGTGCGGCGGCCTCGTCCAGCACCGTCCAGGACTCGGCGGAGACCTGGGTCAGCCCGTAGTAGTCGCCGGCCTCGCCGGTGACCTCGACGTGGTCGCCCACGGCGACCTCCTGGGCACCCGCACGGGTGTAGACGAACACCGCGTCCGAGGCGCCGGGGGTGGCGTCGTCGGCGGGGTCGCCGCCCGTGCCGGCGGTCTGCAGGGTGAAGCCGTCGAACCCGCCGGTCGGGTAGGCCGCCGTGACGACGCCGCGCGTGGTCACGTCCTGGCCGTCGAGCGGGGACGAGTCCCCCGTGCCCTGGATCTCGGCGATCGGCACGAGCTCGGGCTCCGGCTCGGGCTCGGGCTCCGGGTCGGTGCCCGGCGTCGTCCCGCTGTTCTGCGGGGTGGGCTCACCGGTCACGAAGTCCGCCGCGTTGTCCACGGTGTTCTTGTGCTCGACGCGGGCGACCGAGACGGCGTTGCTCGTCCCCGGCGCGGGGCCCGCACCGAGGAACGTGTTCGCCGAGCCCCAGCCGACCAGGTCGACGAGGTCGGCGACCTCGGCACAGGCGCTGCCGGTGCAGTCGAGACGGTCGGTGGAGCGGACCAGGGCCACCTCGGCGCCGGAGCCGGACATGAAGATGCCGCCCTCGACGTCCGGCGTCGGCAGGTCCGGCTGCGAGTCGTCGTTGCCCGGCGCCTGGGCGACGAGGAAGGACCCTCCGGCCGGGATCTCACCGGTGAGGTCCGTCTGGGAGGACCAGGTGGTCCCGCCGGCGGAGCCGTACTGCACGGACCAGCCGTCCAGGGAGACGGGCTCGTCACCGGGGTTGTACAGCTCGACGAAGTCGCGGTCGTAAGCGCCGCCGTTGTTGCCGCCGCCGCCGTAGACCTCGTCGATGAGGACGGGCGCGTCCACGGACGGCACAGCGGCCGCGGGGAGCGCGGCGACGGACGGGACGGCGAGGGTGGCCGCCAGCACCGCGGCGTACCCGGTACGGCGCGGGGGTCTGGCAGATGAGGTGCGGGTCACGCTGATCCTCCAGGGCAGGGATGACAGGACGCCCAGCGAAGCAGCATCCTGTGAACCCCAGTTGAACCGCAGGTCACGAGCGTGATGCCGACAGGGGGCGGGTGGCCGCGAGAGTAGCGGTCGGTACCGACGAAAGCACGGCGACAGGCCGTGTCGGTCAGCGCTCGCGCGCCGCCTGCAACGGCAGCCACGCGCTGAGGTCGGCGCGTTCCCCCGAGGCGCGGACCCTGCCCGCGGCCGCCGCGTCAGCCCAGCGGCTCCGTCCCGTGGCGAGGCCGAGCCAGGTGTCGACGTCGGTCTCGACGACGTTGGGCGGCGTCCCGCGGGTGTGCCGGGGCCCCGGGACTGCCTGGACGGCACCGGCCGGGGGCACGCGGACCTCGACGGCGTTGCCGGGCGCGACGGCGGCCAGCTCCTCGAGGGTGAACCGCACCGCCGTCGTCGTCGTACGCCGGTCGGCGTCCCCGGCGAGCCAGGACGCGACGGCGGCACGTCCGGTCGCCGGATCGGTCCGTCGTCGCGCAGGCATGGCGACACCATAGGCCGAACGGTCAGGGCGCGGTGAACAGCACCCGGCGGTCGGCCACCGACGCCTCGGCGAGGGTGACCTTGATCCGCTCGCCCAGCGGGAGCTCGGTGCCCTGGACCCGGGCCCGCACCGCCGGGTCGCGCAGCATCACCTCGCCCCGCCGCAGGCCGTCCGGCCGGGGCTCCCCGCCGTCGTCGACCACCACGGCCTCGAAGCGGCGCCCCACCCGCGGGGCGAGCAGCGCCGCCTCGACGATGTCGATGCACGACCGCTCGAACGCGGCCTCGCGCGCCGTGGCCGCACCCATCGTGCCCGGCAGGTGCGGCAACGCCTCCAGCACCCACCCGGGGACGTCCCGGCCGGCCGACTGGGCGAGACAGACCTCCGTCGCGTACCGGTCCGCGAGGCGGCGCAGCGGTGCCGTCACGTGGGCGTACTCGGCCCCGACGGCGGCGTGGCGGGCGTCGTCCGGCAACCCGACCCGCGCCCCGCCGCCGGGCCCGGGGACCCCGAAGGCCAGGTAGCCGGCCCCCCGGAAGAGGGTGGTCGCCTCGGTGAGGAAGGCCGCGTGCGCGGCACGGCGGGACTCGACGGTCGACAGCATCTCGCCGTACGGGACGTCGTCGGGCCAGTCGATCCCGAGCGCGGCCGCCGTGCGACGCAGCCGCCGGACGTCCTGCTCCTGGGCGGGCGGCAGCGTGCGCAGCAGACCCACACCGGCCTCGCGCATCAGCCGGGCCGCCGCGATGCCCGTCAGCAGGGAGATCTGGGCGTTCCACGACTCGACGGGCAGCGTCCGGCGCAGCTCCAGGTCGAAGGAACCGTCCGCGCGCTGCACGACCTCCTGCTCGGGCACGTCGAGGGAGACCCCGCCGCGGTCCCGTTCGCGCTGCTGGCGCAGCCGCCCGACGTCGGCCAGGTGGACCAGGGACTCCGGCGCGGTGCCGGAGTCGAGCGCCGTCTGCGCCTCGCCGTAGGTCAGCCGGGCGCGGGAACGGACGACCGCGCGCGTCACGGAGACGCTGCCGATCTCACCGGAGGAGTCGAGGGAGACGGTCCACAGCACCACCGGCCGGTCCTCCTCCGGCAGCAGGCTCGCCGCGCCCTCGGACAGCACGGAGGGGTAGAGCAGCGAGCGGGTGTCGGGGCCGTAGTAGGTCACCCCGCGCCGGTGCACCTCGGTGTCGAGCGCCCCGCCGGGCGAGACGAAGGCCGCGGTGTCCGCGACGGCGTACCGCACGATGTACCCGTGACCCGAGCTGGCCACGTGGACGGCCTGGTCCAGGTCCTTCGACCCGGCCGGGTCGATCGTCACGAAGCCGATGTCCCGCCGGTCCTGGCGGAAGTCCTTCAGGTCGCCCCGCGCGGCGGCCTCGGCCTCCGCCCGCGCCTCGGCCGGGTACATCGCCGGGAGCCCGATCTCGGCACGTAGCGTCGCCAGCGCACTCCCGACGTCCTCGGGGGTGGCGGACGCGATCCGGAGCTGGCGGATGGGCACGTCACGACGGTAGTGGGGCCTGCGCCTGATCGCGCGGGGAGACAGGAGCCGCGCCGTCGGACACGATGGGAACGCACGCGCACCGCCGCCCGGGCGCTCGCCGCGTGGTTTCGACACGGCCGCGGGCGGCAAAGTATCTTGATATCAAACCATCTCGTCGTCCCCAGGAGCACCTGCGCATGAACACCGAGTCCCGGCCTGCGGCCGGCAAGATCATCTACACGTACACCGACGAGGCGCCCCTGCTCGCCACCTACTCGTTCCTCCCGATCGTCCAGGCGTTCGCGGCGAAGGCCGGGATCGACGTCGAGACCCGCGACATCTCCCTGGCCGGACGCATCCTCGCCCAGTTCCCCGAGACCCTCGGCGAGGACCAGCGGGTCGAGGACGCCCTGGCCGAGCTCGGCCAGATGGCCACCACGCCCGAGGCGAACATCATCAAGCTGCCGAACATCTCGGCCTCCGTGCCGCAGCTCAAGGCCGCCGTCGCCGAGCTCCAGGAGGCCGGCTTCGCGATCCCCGACTACCCGGAGGAGCCGGCCACGGACGCCGAGCGCGAGGCCCGCGCCGCGTACGACAAGGTCAAGGGCTCCGCGGTGAACCCCGTGCTGCGCGAGGGCAACTCCGACCGGCGCGCCCCCTCGGCGGTCAAGAACTACGCCAAGGCGCACCCGCACCGCATGGGCGAGTGGACCGCGGACTCCAAGACCGAGGTCGCCACGATGGGCGCCCACGACTTCCGCTCGAACGAGCAGTCCGTCGTCATCCCGTCGGCGGACACGCTGACCATCCGCCTGCGCACCGCCGAGGGCACGCAGGTCCTCAAGGAGGGGCTGGCGGTCGAGGCCGGCGAGGTCGTCGACTCGACCTTCCTGTCGGTCAAGGCGCTGCACGCCTTCCTCGCCGAGCAGATCGAGCGGGCCAAGGCGGAGGACGTGCTGTTCTCCGCCCACCTCAAGGCCACCATGATGAAGGTCTCGGACCCGATCATCTTCGGCCACATCGTCGAGGCGTTCCTGCCGGAGGTCTTCGAGAAGTACGGCACCGAGCTCAAGGCCGCGGGCCTGTCCTCGCGCGACGGCCTCGGCGGCATCCTCAAGGGCCTGGACTCGCTCGAGCACGGCACCGAGGTCAAGGCGTCCATCGAGAAGGGGCTGGCCGACGGCCCGGCCCTGGCGATGGTCGACTCGGACCGCGGCATCACCAACCTGCACGTGCCCTCCGACGTCATCATCGACGCGTCCATGCCCGCCATGATCCGCATCGGCGGCCACATGTGGGGGCCCGACGGCGCCGAGCACGACACGCTCGCCGTCATCCCCGACTCCTCGTACGCCGGCGTGTACCAGGCCGTCATCGACGACTGCAAGGCCAAGGGCGCCCTCGACCCGGCCACGATGGGCTCCGTCCCGAACGTCGGCCTCATGGCGAAGAAGGCCGAGGAGTACGGCTCGCACGACAAGACCTTCGAGATCCCCGCCGACGGCACCGTCGAGGTCGTGAACTCCGCCGGCGACGTGCTCACCTCCCACGACGTCGAGGCCGGCGACATCTGGCGCGCCTGCCAGACCAAGGACGCCCCGATCCGCGACTGGGTCGCGCTGGCCGTGCGTCGCGCCCGCGAGTCCGGCGCCCCGGCGGTGTTCTGGCTGGACGAGACGCGTGCCCACGACGCCAACCTCATCGCGAAGCTCGAGCAGTACCTGCCGGAGCACGACACGGACGGCCTGGAGATCCTGGTCATGAACCCGGCCGAGGCCACGCGGTACTCGCTGGACCGCATGCGCGAGGGCCTGGACACCATCTCGGTGACCGGCAACGTGCTGCGCGACTACAACACGGACCTGTTCCCGATCCTCGAGGTCGGCACGTCGGCCAAGATGCTCTCGATCGTGCCGCTGATGAACGGTGGCGGGCTGTTCGAGACGGGTGCCGGCGGCTCCGCCCCGAAGCACGTCCAGCAGCTACTCGCCGAGAACTACCTGCGCTGGGACTCCCTCGGGGAGTTCTTCGCCCTGGCGGCGTCCTTCGAGCACCTGGCCAAGGCCGAGGACAACCCCCGCGCCCGGGTCCTGGCGGACACCCTGGACCGCGCGACCGAGACGTTCCTCCACGAGGACAAGGGCCCCTCGCGCCGCATCGGCGGGATCGACAACCGCGGCTCGCACTTCTACCTCGCCCTCTACTGGGCGCAGGAACTGGCGAAGCAGACCGAGGACCCCGCACTGGCGGAGGTCTTCGGCCCGCTCGCCGAGCAGCTCGCGGCCCAGGAGGCCACGATCGTCGACGAGATGGTCGCGGCGCAGGGCAACCCGGCCGACGTCGGCGGCTACTACCGGCCCGACGGCGACAAGGCCGCGGCCGTGATGCGTCCCTCCAAGACGCTCAACAGCGCGATCGACTCCTTCTGAGTCGCCCCGGCCGGTCCCTCAGGGGCCGGCACCCGACGGGTCGGCGC
>NZ_JABFAJ010000011.1 GCF_013085345.1 Isoptericola sediminis
CGCCGGCCTGCGGGCCGGCGACCCCCGCCCCCACTCGTCGCCGTCCAGCCCCGAGCGCCGGACGGCATCAGTACACGGTGAAGTACAGCGGCACCTTGACCGACCTCTTCTTCGTCGCGGTGCCGACGTAGACGACCTTCAGGTAGTGGTGCCCCGGTTCGACCGACGCGGGCAGCGAGACCGTGCGCGAGCCGTCGTGCTTCTTCCTCAGCCGCACCGTCTTGACCGTCACGCCGTCCACCTTGAGCTTGACCTTGCCCGTCAGGGCGACGTTCGACGGCGAGCTCAGGCGGAACCGGACCTTGACCTGCTGGGGACGGTGGACGGTCGTGTCGAGGATGCTCGCCCGCAGCTTCGTCCTGGCCTTGTACACCCGCACGGTGCGGTACCGCACCGTCTTCTCGTAGACGGTGTCACCGGTGTAGACGACCCGGAGCGTCGTGCGTCCGACCGGGAGCTTCTTGCCCCAGATCCGCACGACGACCTCGCCCGAGTCGTCGAGAGTCCCGGTCCCGACGCGCGTCGTTCCGCGGTACACCTTCACCGTGCCCGTCGGGACGGCGTCGGGCCAGTAGTTGTCGGCGCTGTGGACGGCGACACGGAGCTTGTGCGGACGGCCCCACTGGAAGGTCCGGGCCGTGGCGCGCTCCACGCCGATCACCGCCGGGTTCCTCACGACCTCCAGGTCCAGCGTGGCGCTGGCGTCCTCGACGAACGGCGAACCCGTCAGCCTCGCCGTGAGCGTCCGGCGGCCGGGGGGCACGTCGTCGGCCGCGAGGGTGAAGACGGTGGCGCCGAGACCCATGCCGGCGACGTCCTGGGTCTGCAGCAGCCGGTCCCCGTCGTACAGGGACATCGTCCCGTCGATCGGCCAGGAGATGTCCATGAAGGCGGCCACCTCCCACGTCCCCCCGGCGGTGTTCATGACTCCTTGCTGGACGTCGTTGGACCAGATGCGCAGCGGCAGCCGGGCCTTGCCGACGGTGAGCGTCCCGGTGGCCCGCGTGATCTGGACGTCGCCGGCGCTGTAGTAGGTCACCTCGTAGGCGTGCGTGCCGGGGACCTCCGCCGGCACGTGGACGACGCCCGTGCCCCCCGAGACGGCAGCGTCCCGCGGACGCATCCCCGGGTCGTCCCAGGTCACCACCGCGCGTCCGTCCGGCTGGTCGGGGTCGTCGACCAGCAGGTCGGGCGGCGTCGCGACGTCGACCGTGAAAGGCACGACGTCGCCGTAGGCGGCCTGCTGCGGGGCGTCCACGGTCATGACCCCCGGTACGTCGCCCTCCACGACGTCCAGGGTCCCGGTCCACTCCGAGGGCCGATAGGTGGAGTCGCCCACGAACCGGACACTGACCTCGTGCGGTCCGGGCAACGACGGCGGAGGATCGACGACCAGCTCGGAGGAGGGCCAGCGCGTCCGCAGGACCATGTCGCCGTCCACCAGCACCGCGACCGGGCCGCCGATGGAGCGACCGCCCTCGTCGGTCACCCGTACGTCGAGCACGAACCCCCCGGCCGGCCTCCAGACGAAGTTGGTGTCCTGCTCGACGACCACCACCGAGGCCTCACGTTCGTCGTCCGCCGCGGAGGCCGGGATGACGAGCATCGTGAGCAGGCCGAGGGCAATGGCGACCGCCATCGCCACGGTGCGGGTCAGGGCGGTGAAACCGCTGGTCATCGGAGTGATCTCCCGTCACCGTCGTCGATGTCCGGGACAGTACAGGGATCTGCCGCGCCCGTCCAGGACATGTTCAGGCTCCGGTCAACCAGCGGTCAGGCCGCAGTCCACGCTCCCGCTCCCTGACCGCGGGACGCTCGTCGGCGCCCGTTCGAGAAGCGGATCGTGTGATCACTCAGCACACTGAGTGCAGCCGCCCCCGAGGAGCCCCATGAGCGAGACCGCGATCGTCACGCGCGCCATCGAACGACGTTTCGGCGACAACGTCGCCGTCGCCGGCGTCGACCTGACCGTCCACGAGGGCGAGATGTACGGGTTCCTGGGGCCGAACGGCGCCGGGAAGTCGACGCTCACCCGCCTGCTGTGCACCCTGCTGGCGCCGACCGGCGGCACGGCGACGGTCGCGGGCCACGACGTCGTGCACGAACCCACCGCGGTCAGGCTGCGCATCGGCGTCGCGCTCCAGGAGGCGGCGCTCGACGACAAGCAGACCGGCGTCGAGATGCTCCGCCTGCAGGGCCGCTTCTACGGGCTCACCGCCCGGGAGACCACCCGTCGCGTGGCCGAGCTCCGCGAGCTCATCGACATCGGGGACGCGCTGGACGACCGGGTGGGCACGTACTCCGGCGGCATGAAGCGCCGGCTCGACCTCGCGCTCGCCCTGATCCACAACCCGCGGATCCTCTTCCTGGACGAGCCCACCACCGGACTCGACCCCATCAGTCGCGCCACGGTCTGGGCCGAGGTGCGTCGCCTCAACCGTGAGCTCGGGGTCACCGTGTTCCTCACGACCCAGTACCTCGAGGAGGCGGACGCGCTCGCCGACCGGGTCGGCATCATCAACCGCGGCGAGCTGGTCGCCGAGGGCACCCCGGGCGAGCTCAAGCGTTCCATCGGCACCGACGTCCTGGTGGTGGAGGTCGGCGACCAGGTCGAGAACGCCCGCACGACGCTCCGGACGCTCGACGCCGGCACCGGCATCGGTGGCGTCGAGACGGACGGCACCTCCCTCATGGTTTCCGTGGACGACGGCGCACGAGCCGTCAGCCCCGTGGCCCTCGCGCTCGACCGTGCGGGCATCACCGTCCAGCAGCTCGCGCTGCGTCACCCGACCCTGGACGACGTCTTCTTCCGGGTGACCGGTCACCGCATCCAGGACGACGAAGGAGAGGCCCCATGAGCACCGACACCGCCGTGCGCGACGATCCGGTCTCGGCCCGACCCGCCGGGTTCTGGCGTGACCTGCTGTCCGTCGCGATCCGCGCGCTCCGGCAGATCCCCCGGGAGCCGGAGGCGATCATCCCCGCCCTCGTGATCCCGCTGTTCTTCTTCGTGGTCAACGTCGGCGCGCTCGGCGACGTCGCGACGTTCACCGGCGTCGACGACTTCAAGGCCTTCCAGATCCCCGTGGCGATCATCTTCGCCGTGACGGGTGTGTCGCGGGCCAGCGCCCTGGTCACCGACATCACCGGCGGCTACTTCGACCGGCTGCTCGTCACGCCCATGCACCGCACCTCGCTCCTGCTGGGCCTGATGGTCGCCGACCTCGCGCTGGTCGTCGCCCTGTCGGTGCCGGTGCTCGTCCTCGGCTTCGCCCTCGGCGTCCAGTTCGCCACCGGTGCCGCGGGCGTCCTGGTGTTCCTGCTCCTCGCCGGCCTGTGGGGGCTGGCCTTCACCGGGTTCCCCTACGCCATCGCGCTGCGCACGGGGAACCCGGCGGCGGTGAACTCCAGCTTCCTGCTGTTCTTCCCGTTCGCGTTCCTCACCACCACGTTCCTGCCGCTGGACGCCCTGACCGGGTGGCTGGCGACCATCGCCCAGTTCAACCCCGTGACGTATCTCCTCGCCGCGCTGCGGTCGCTCATCATGGAGGGCTGGGACGCGACCGCGCTCTGGCAGGGCCTCGCGGCGATCGCCGTCGTCGGCGTCCTGAGCTTCGTGCTGGCGTTCCGCGCGCTGCAGGGCCGCACCGCCCGCACGTGACGGGTATCGCGCCCCCTCCCCCACGGACCGCCCGCGGTCGGTCAGGGCAGCAGCCCGCGCTCCCGCGCCACCGCGACCGCCTCGGTGCGCGAACGCGTCCCCAGCTTGGTGTTGACGTGCGTCAGGTGCGTCTTGACGGTCGCGACCGACACGACCAGCTCGCGGGCGACCGCCTCGTTGGACCCTCCGGCCGCGACCAGCGCCAGCACCTCGAGCTCCCGTGAGCTCAACGCCTCGAAGGGCTGCCTGACCCGGCCCAGCAGCCGGCGCTGCACCGCGGGGTCCAGGACGGTCCGGCCCCCGGCGGCCGCCCGGACCGCCCCCGCGAGCTCCTCCGTGGGGGCGTCCTTGAGCAGGTACCCCGTCGCGCCGGCCTCCACGGCGGACAGGATCTCGGCGTCCGACCCGTAGGTCGTCACCACCAGCACCGGGACGGCGTACCGGTCCACGACCGTGCGCGTCGCCTCGGCCCCGGTCAGCCGGTCTGGGCCGAACCGAAGGTCGAGCAGGACGACGTCTGCCGTGCCGCCGTCGGCCAGCCATGCCAGCAGCTCCTCGGCGGTCGCGACCTCGTGCACGACCCGCAGGTCGCCCGTGGACTCGACGACGGCGCGCAGGCCGGCCCTGACCACGGGATGGTCGTCGGCGATGACCAGGTCGATCACGGCGCGGCCTCCTCGGCGAGAGGCACCGCGACCGCGAGCGCCGTCCCGCTGCCCGGGGTGCTGTCCACCATCAGGGTGCCGCCGAGCTCCGCCGCCCGCGACCTCATGGCGGCGAGCCCGAACCCGTCGGTCGCCCCCGGGTCGAACCCGCACCCGTCGTCGACGACGTCGAGCACCACGGTGTCCTCGGTGAAGCGCAGCGCGACGCCGGCCTGGGTGGCGCGGGCGTGCCGGACCACGTTCGCCAGCGCTGACTGCGCGACCCGCAGCAGCGCGGTCTCCACCGCGAGCGGCAGCGGTCGCGGGGTGCCGGTCGACTCCACGGTCACCGTCAGGGCGCCGGCGCGTCCCGCGGCCTCGTCGGCCGTGGCGGTCGCGCGCTCGGCCACCCGTCGCAGCGCCGCGAGCAGGGTGCCGCCGTCGAGGTCCAGGGGAGTCAGGTCGCGCACGAACCGTCGGGCCTCGGCGAGACTGCTCGCGGCGGCCTCGCGGGACCGGGCCACGAGCGCCCGGGCGCGCGCGTCGTCGGTCCCGATGGCCTCGTCGGCGGTGCGCAGCAGCAGCTCGATCGCGGACAACGACTGCGCCAGCGTGTCGTGGATGTCGCGGGCGAGCCGTTCCCGCTCCGCCGCGACGGCGGACTCCCGCTCGGCCCGGGCGAGGTGGCGGCGGGCGCGGGTGAGCTCGTCCAGCGCGCGCTGACGCGCCTGGGACTCGCGGACGATCGCCTCGAGGCCCAGCACGACGCCGGCCGCGACGGCGGCACCCAGCACGGGACCGAGCACGAACCCGAGCCACGGCCCCTCGGCGCGCGCCAGCCCGGCACCGACGGCCACGACGGTCGTCGCCGCCACCGCGGGCAGCCCGCGGCGCGGCCCCAGGACGTGCATCTGGAGCAGCAGCAGCGGGAAGGCGGTCCACAACGCCTCCGGGGACAGGGCCAGCAGCACGGCCCACACGACCGTCAGGGCGGTCACCCAGGCGGCGTCCGGCCACCAGCGTCCGCGGGGGGCGTCCACGGGCCGGTCGTGCACCCGCACCACGCGTCGTCCGGCCGCGTACAGCCCCAGCAGCACCAGGGCGACGACCGCGGTCGCGGTGCGCTGCCCCGCCGGCGCCCGGACGACCGTCACGACGGTGAGCACGACCAGGAGCACGTCGAGGCCCACCAGGAGCCCGCGTGCCGCCGTGTGCTGCGGGCGACCGTCCATCCGTCCCACGCTAGCCCGCCCGCCGCGCCGCACATCGTCCGAACGGTTGATCCCGGGATCGACCGTGCGGCGCGACAGGACCGCACCCCGGGGCGATGCCACGCCTCGCCGCGCCGACGACGCTGGGGACATCCCTCGTCGAAAGGACCCGCCGTGTTCGTCGCCCTGCGCGACCTGCGTCATGCCCGGGGGCGGTTCGCCCTCATGACCGCCGTCATCGTGCTCGTCACCTTCCTGGTCACCTTCCTCGCCTCCCTGACCGCCGGCCTCGCCCGCGAGTCCACCTCCGCGGTCACCGACCTGCCCGCCGACCACCTGGCGTTCGCCATGCCGGGGCCGGACGACGCGCCCGCCTTCACCGCCTCGCAGGTCACGGCCGACCAGTGGCGACGCTGGCGAGGGGTCCCGGGGGTGGACGCCGCCGAACCCCTCGGGGTCGCGACGACCCGCGCCGGGTCGGCAGCCGGCACCGCCTCGGTCACGGCGTTCGGGGTCCCGGCCGGCTCGCGCCTGCTGCCCGCCGGTTCCCCGGACCTCACCACCGGCGGCGTCCTGCTCTCCCCCGCGGCCGCCACCGAGCTCGACGCCGCTCCCGGCGACACCGTGACCGTCGGGGGGACCGCCCTGGAGGTCGTGGGCACCACGGACGTCGAGGCGTCCTTCGCCCACACCCCGGTGGTGTGGACGACCGTCGCGGACTGGCAGGCCGTCGGCGCCCGCGGCACCGGGTCCGACGACGACCCGGTGGCGACCGTCGTCGCGCTGACCACGAGCGACGACGGAGCCGCCCGGGGCGACGCCGCGGTCGGCACGACCACCGTGACGACCGCCCAGGCACGATCGGCCGTGGCCTCCTACGCCGGCGAGAACACGTCGCTGACCACGATGCAGGGGTTCCTGGTCGCGATCTCGGCCCTGGTGGTGGGTGCCTTCTTCAGCGTGTGGACCATCAGCCGGTCGGCCGACGTCGCCGTGCTCAAGGCGCTCGGCGCCACGACCCGATACCTGCTGCGGGACGCGCTCGGTCAGGCGGCCGTGGTGCTCACCGTGGGAGTCGGGTTCGGGACCCTGCTCACGGCCGTGGGCGGCCGTCTGCTGCCCGCGACGGTCCCCGTGCTGGTGGACACCACCACGACCGTGCTGCCCGCCGCCGGGCTCGTGCTCCTCGGCCTGGCCGGGGCCGCCGTCTCGGTCGCCCGCATCACCCGCATCGACCCGCACGCCGCGCTGGCCGCGCACTGACACCCCGCAAGGAGAGACCCGTGGACCTGCACCTGGACCGCATCACCCTCGTCTACCCGGACGGGACCTCGACGCTCACCGCCGTCGACGACGTCTCGCTCACCGTGCCCGCCGGCACCACGACCGCGTTGCTCGGACCCTCCGGGTCGGGCAAGTCGAGCCTGCTGGCGGTCGCGGCCGGACTGACACCGCCCACCTCGGGCCGGGTCCGGCTCGGGGACGAGGTCGCGCTCACCCCGACGACGTCCGTGGCCGAGGCGACGCGGTGGCGCCGGGACCACCTCGGCGTCGTCTTCCAGGCACCGCGGCTGCTGGACTCCCTGACGGCCCTGGAACAGCTCGAGCTGCACGCCCACCTGCGCGGCCGACGACCCGCCACGGTGCGTCGTCGAGCCCTGGAGCTGCTGGACGCCGTCGGGGTGGCGGACCGTGCGCACCACCGGCCGGCGCAGCTCTCGGGCGGCCAGCGGCAGCGCGTCGCGATCGCCCGCGCGCTGGTCGGGGACCCCGCGGTCCTGCTCGTCGACGAGCCGACCTCGGCGCTCGACCACGACCGCGGCGTGCGGGTGGTCGAGCTGATCACGTCCCTGGCCCGCGAGACCGGCGCGGCGACGCTCCTCGTCTCGCACGACGCCTCGACGCTGGACCCGGTGGACGCCACCGCCCGGCTGGCCGACGGCCTCCTCGAGAGCCCGGCCCGGCCGCAGCGGACCGAGGCACCCGGAGGCCGGTGCGTCAGCGCTCCTGCCGGCTGATCTCGGCCAGCAGGGCAGCACGCCGGTCGGCGGGGAGCACGGCGGCCCGGATCGAGTTCTCCGCCAGTCGTGCCCGCTGCCCCGCCGTCATGCCGAGCGACGTCGTCAGCGCGGCGAGGTTGTCGTCCAGGTATCCGCCGAAGTAGGCCGGGTCGTCGGAGTGCACCGACACGTTGAGCCCGCGGTCCAGCATCGCCAGGACCGGGTGGTCCTCCAGCCGGTCGACCGCCCGCAGCGCCACGTTCGACAGCGGGCAGACGGTCAGCGGCACCTGCTCGTCGACGAGCCGCTGGACCAGCGCGTCGTCCTCCAGGGCGCGGATGCCGTGGTCGATCCGGTCCACACCGAGCACGTCCAGGGCCTCGACGACGTACTGCGGCGGCCCCTCCTCGCCGGCGTGGGCGATGAGGTGCAGGCCCTCGGCGCGCGCCCGGTCGTAGAGCCGGGCGAAGTCCGACGGCGGGTGGCCGGCCTCGGCCGAGTCCAGCCCGATACCGACGATCGGCGCGTGCAGGCCGAGGAGGTGGTGCAGCACGTCGAGGGCCTCGGACTCGGGGCGGTCGCGCAGGAACGCCGCGAAGAGCGCGGTCGAGACGCCGTGGTCGCGTTCGCTCGTCGACAGCGCCTCGTCGACACCCTCCAGGACGGCCTCGAGCGGCACGCCGCGGGCGACGTGCGCCTGGGGGTCGATCATCACCTCGGCGTGCCGCACCCCGGCACGCGCGGCACGCGCCAGGTAGGCGGTCGTCATGTCCGCGAAGTCCTGCGGGGTGCGCAGCACGGCCATGTTCGCGTAGTACAGGTCGAGGAAGGACTGCAGGTCGCTGAACGCGTACGCGCGGCGCAGGTCCTCGACGTCCGCGAACGGCAGCTCCACGGCGTTCCGCGCGGCCAGCTCCAGGACCAGGTCGGGTTCGAGCGTGCCCTCGAGGTGCAGGTGCAGCTCGGCGAAGGGCAGGGCGGCGGGACCGGGGACGGTGCTCACGCCGTCCACCCTGGCACGATCGCCCGGCCGTCGCCGGGGCGGCTCAGCCGGCGACGCGCTCCTTGACCAGCGCGACCACGCGGCCGACGTTCACGGTCCAGCCCACGCCGAAGACCTGCGGTCCCAGGACGTGCTCGGCCTCGGGGTCCCAGAGGCGCTCCTTGGCGCGCGAGATCGTCGGCATCCGGAACTCGTACGGCACGAACCCGACCTTGCCGTGCCACTCACGGTCCTCGGGGTCCTTGCGCAGCTCCTTGGTGACGGCCGCGACGGCGATCGCGAGCATCACCACCTTGTAGAACTTCTTGATCCCGCCGGACTTCTTCTTGCCGCTCTTCTCGGTGTCCATCGCGACCTCCGCTCGTCGGTTCCGCCTCCATCCTGCCGCGCCCGGGTCGGCCAGGCCAGGGGACGGCGCACGTCGGGCCCGAGTCCCCGGCCGATTCGGGACCAACGGCCCTTCTGCCGACCCGTCCGCGGCGCGCATCGTGGTGGCATGCCCTTCACCGACCGCACCCAGGCCGGGCAGCGTCTCGCCGAGGAGCTGGCCGGGCTGCGCGACGAGGACGTCGTCGTCCTCGGCCTCCCCCGGGGCGGGGTCCCCGTGGCGTTCGAGGTCGCCGTCGCGCTGGACGCACCGCTCGACGTCATCGTCGTGCGCAAGCTGGGCGTCCCCTACCAGCCCGAGCTGGCGATGGGTGCGGTCGGTGAAGGGGACGCCCGGGTGGTGGACGACCAGGTCGTCAGCCGCGCCCAGGTCACGGCCGAGGAGCTCGCCGGCGCCGAGGCCACCGAACGCGCGGAGCTGGACCGGCGCGTGCACAGGATCCGCCGCCAGCACCCGCTCGTGCCCCTCGCGGGCCGCACGGCCCTCGTCGTGGACGACGGGGTCGCGACCGGGTCGACGGCGCGCACCGCGTGCCTCATCGCCCGGGACCGGGGAGCGGCCCGCGTCGTGGTGGCCGTGCCCGTGGGTGCCGCACCGGCACTGGAAGCACTGCAGGAGGTAGCCGATGACGTGGTCTACGTCGAGAGCCCGCGCGCGTTCCGCGCCGTGGGCGAGTGGTACGCGGACTTCCGCCAGGTCGACGACGAGCAGGTCATGGCGCTGCTCGAGCGTGCGACGCACGCGGCCCGGCCCGCCGAGCCCCCGAGCGTCGACCCGCCACCGCCACGGGACGAGGACGTCGAGATCCGGGCTGGTGCGCTGATGCTGAACGGACATCTCACCGTGCCGCAGGACCCGGTCGGGCTGGTGGTGTTCGCCCACGGCAGCGGCAGCAGCCGGCACAGCCCGCGCAACCGGCGTGTCGCCCAGGTCCTCAACGAGGCGGGACTGGGCACGCTCATCTTCGACCTGCTCACCGCCCGCGAGGAGTGGGAGCGTCCGATGGTGTTCGACATCCGGCGCATGGCCGGGCGGCTGGTCGACGCCACCTGGTGGCTGCGCACCACCCAGGGCTGGGACGACTTCCCCATCGGGTACTTCGGGGCGAGCACCGGTGCGGCCGCGGCGCTGCGGGCCGCCGCCCAGCTCGGCCACGACATCTCCGCCGTCGTCTCCCGCGGAGGCCGTCCGGACCTGGCCGCGGACTGGTTGCACGAGGTCCGCGCCCCCACCCTGCTGGTGGTCGGCGGCGAGGACTCCTGCGTGCTGGACCTCAACCGCCGCGCCCAGCGACGGCTGCGGTGCGAGAACGACCTGGCGGTCGTCCCCGGGGCCACGCACCTGTTCGAGGAGCCGGGCACGCTGGACCGCGCGGCCGAGCTCGCCCGGGACTGGTTCCTCGGGCACATGCCTCAGAGCACCGCCACGTCGCAGGCGGTCCTGCACACCTGAGCAGCCGTGCCGCTACGGTGGAGGTCGTCGACCTCCGGAGGACCGATGACCTTCAGCCACTCCACGGGCACCCGCGGAGCGCGCAAGCCGGGCCGCGTCGTGCGGTGGTTCAACGGGCTGGCCCTGCGCCGGATCCGTCGCCGCGGCGGTCCCGTGCTGGGGATGCGGCTGCTGGCGCTGACCACCGTCGGGCGCCGGAGCGGAGCGGCCCGCACCACCCCGCTGGCCTACTTCCACGGCGGCCCGGACCGGTGGTACGTCGTCGCGTCGGCCAACGGCGCGGCCACGAACCCGGCCTGGTACCTCAACCTCGCCGCCCGGCCCGACGAGGTCGAGATCGTCGTGGACGGCGAGACCGTCCCCGTCCGGGCACGGGAGCTGCACGGCGACGAACGCGCGCAGGTGTGGGGACGCATCACGACGTCGTCGCCCCAGTTCGCGAAGTACGAACGCGCCACGGACCGGCACATCCCCGTCATCGAGCTCACCCGGCGCGACGGGGACGCACCGTCGACCTGACGCGTCACCCGTCGGCGACGCTCCGGCGGAACCGGTCGTGGTCGGCCTGGTTCTGCTCGGCGTACGCGACCGCGAAGTCGGCCAGGGCGTCGGCGAACGTCCTGCCCGAGCCGAGGTAGCCGGCGATCGTCACCGCGTCGCCGGAGCGGGCGTGGGCGTGGGCGAGGGTCCGCCCGCACAGCTCGACGTAGGCCCCGAGCCGGTCCGGGTCCATCGCCGCGACGTCCGCGGACCCCTTCATGTCGTGGAACTGCCGCCAGTAGTAGTGCCGGCCCACCGAGGTGTCGGACCACCCGAGGAACACGTCAGGGCTGGCCTGCACCAGGCGACGGCCCTCGACCACGCGCCTGCCGGCGTGCGGGTCCGGGCGCGTCGGCACGTAGGCCTGCAGCACCGAGTCCGTGGCCTCCTTGACCTGCAGGAACAGGGGTTCGCCGTGGTCGCGCCCGGTGAGCAGCACGACCCAGCACCGCGTCCCGACGCTGCCCACACCCACGACCTTGAGCGCGGCGTCCACGACGGAGAACCGCTGCAGCAGGTACCGCCGGTCGGGCGGCAGCGACTCGACGTAGCCGGCGAAGGTCTCCGCCACCCGGGCGTGCATCTCCTCGGCGTCCAGGTGCTCCGTCAGGTCGCGCAGGGGCACCAGCAGCGGCGGCTGGCTGCGGATCCGGAGCCGACCGTCGACGGTCTCGGCGAGCTTGCCCAGCGCCCGGACCGAGTCCCTCCCCCGGGCCTTGGCCATCCTCTTGTCGAAGACCTTGCGGTCGGCCTTCGAGGGCAGCGCGCGGCGCACGTCGGCGAGGGACACCTGCTCGTACCAGATCCGCAGCGCGGGCAGATCAGCGAACCGGGACATCGCCCGGGCGTACGTCCGGACCGCACCCCGCGCCGCCCGGCCGCCGACGGCGTCGGACCACCCGTTGTCCCGGGCGGCCACGACGACGCTCGCCGCCAGCCGTCTGACGTCCCACTCCCAGGGTCCGGGCACCGTCTCGTCGAAGTCGTTGAGGTCGAACACCTGGCGCCGCTCCGCCGAGGCGAAGGTACCGAAGTTGGCCAGGTGCGCGTCGCCGCAGAGCTGCACGGGCACGCCGATCGTCGGCGTCGGGGCCAGATCCATCGCCATGACCGCCGCGGAGCCGCGGAAGAAGGCGAAGGCCGACTCCGCCATACGGGCCCTCCTGACCGGCACCAGCCACGGCAGGCGGTCGGCGTCCTGCGCCGCCAGCACCTCGACCGGGTCCGTCCGGTCCGTCGGCGGGTCCCAGCGGCCGTGCGCCGACCGCGGCACGGCCTGGCGCGCACCCCTGCCCGCCTCCGCCCGTGCCTCTGCTTCCGCCGTCCTCGTCGCCATCGTCGTCGACCTCCGACCGGGTGTCGGATCCATCGTAAGGACGGCGACGCCGCGCGGCGCGGGCAGCCCGACCGGCAGGATCCGCCGCGGGCCCATACCGTGGGGCTCCCGAACGACGAGAGGAGCGAACCATGGCGACCGATCTCACCGACCTCACCGTCCTGGCGATCGTGACGAACTACGGAGTCGAGCAGGACGAGCTCGTCGTCCCGCTGGAGCACCTGCGCGAGCGCGGGGCCGTCGTGACGGTCGCGGCCGCGACCTCCGACGACGTCGCGACGCTCGTGGGCGACAAGGATCCCGGCCGCACGGTCACCCCGGACGTCACGCTGGACGACGTCGACCCGGCCGGGTTCGACCTGCTGCTCGTGCCGGGCGGCACCCTGAACGCCGACACCCTGCGGCTGCAGCCGTCGGCGGTCGAGATCGTCCGGTCCTTCACCCGCTCCGGACGGCCCGTCGCCGCCATCTGCCACGGCCCCTGGGTCCTCGTGGAGGCGGGGGTGACGACGGGCAAGACCGTCACCTCCTACCCGTCGCTCCAGACGGACCTGAGCAACGCCGGTGCCGCCTGGAAGGACGCGCCCGTGGTCGTGGACCCGGGCGAGGGGTGGACGCTCATCACGTCCCGGACCCCGGACGACCTGGACGACTTCCTCGGAGCCGTCGACGAGGTCCTGACCGGATCCTGACGCCCCGGCACGCCGCCGTCCGGGCCTCGTAGCGCGGGACCCGGACGGCGCTGCCGTGCGCGGCCTCAGGCCTCCGGGCTCGTCCTGCCGACGGTGGCCCACACATGCTTCGACTGCTCGGTGGTGTACCAGCCCACCGCGAGGGAGAGGCGGCGGGCGATCATCAGCCCGAGGCCGCCGTGACCGGGGTCGCGGTCCCCGGCGAGCCGTGGCGGCGTGGACAGGTCGTGGTCGGCGACGTCCAGCAGCCAGACCTGCCCGTCACCCAGCAGCCGCACCACCGTGGGCGGCAGACCGTGGCGGACGGCGTTGGTCGCCAGCTCGGACGCGATGAGCACGAGCTTCTCGGCGGTCGACTCCGCGGTCTCCGGGCCTCCCTCTCCCAGCCGCTCCTGCAGGCCGGCGCGCATGGCGGCGACCTCGTCGACCTCGGTCAGGATCCACCGGGCGATCTCGGCGAAGTCCTCCGGCGGTGCGGTGTTGGGTAGTTCGTCGTCCTGTCGAACGGTCACGGCGGTCGCTCCTCACGTGCTCGGGCATGGCAAACCGTCAGGATCGACGGCATCGTCGGCTACCCGACGATGGGTGGTGGTTCGAACCGCGTACGGGGCGCACGTTCCGGGGCCTCGGCCGGCGGGATCTCGTCGATCAGCTCGACCAGCTCCAGGGCCCCGCTCATCTCCAGCAGGTCGAGCACGGCGTCGGGGGTCCCGACGAGCCGCGGGCGGGTCTCCATCGTCACGTCCATGAGGATCAGGTGCAGTCCCGAGGAGTCCATGAACGTCACCCGGGACAGGTCGACCGTCTTGGCGCGGCCGTCGAGCGTGGCGGCGAGCTGGTCCCGCACGCTGTGCGTGACGCTGAAGTCGATGTCGCCCCACATCACCCAGAGCGACCCCTGCCGCGCCACGCGGACCCCGCCGGACGCGTGTCGTGCCCCCATGCGTGCTGTCCTTTCTTCCTTCTGACGACGTCCCCGGCCCGGCCGCGCGGGACGCCACGTGCGGTCAACACCCGTGCCGGTGTCGGGAAGTCTTGCACGGAACTCGTCCTTTCTCAGGGCGAGCGTCGTCGGCCCGTCGCCGCCGGTCAGTCCACCGCACGCACGGCGGCCCGGCGGTCCCGTGCCGCCTGCCGGTCGGCCGGCAGGAAGAACGCCAGCAGGGCGATCACCCCGCCGCACACCGCCACGACGACGAACACGAGGTGGATCGCCGCCATGAGATCGGGTCCCGACGGCATGCCGTCGGGACCCGTCGTCGCCCGGGCGTTGACGATCGCCCCGCAGACGGCGACGCCGACGGCCGAGCCGAGGGAGCGGGCGAAGATGTTGATCCCGGTGACGGCACCGCGGATCGTGTGGTCCACGGACGACTGGGCGGCGATCAGGGTCGGCACCGCCGTCAGCCCCATCCCGGTGCCGACGAGGAACGTGGTGCCCATCACGGCGACGAGCGGGGACGACTCGCCGAGCAGCAGGCTCGACGCCGTGCCGGCGACGACCAGCGTCGAGCCGATGATCGCCGTCAGACGGAACCCGAGACGCAGGTAGAAACGGCCGGCGTTGGACGCCGACAGCGGCCATCCCACCATCATGGCCGCCAACGCGAAACCCGCCATGAGCGGGCCGACGCCGAGCACCCCCTGGGCGTAGATCGGCACGTAGGTGGCCAGGCCGAGGACGACCATGCCGACGACCAGCGAGATCGCCGTGGCCACCCCGATCACGCGCCGGCGCAGCAGACCCAGGTCCAGGATCGGGTGCGCCACCCGGCGGACGTGCCGGACGAAGACGAGGAGCAGCGCGCCGGCAAGCGCCAGCACGGTGACCGACGGGACCGAGACCCAGGCCCAGCTGGACCCGCCCTCGAGCAGACCGAGCAGGAGCAGGGCGCTGCCGCCGGCCAGCAGCACGGCACCACGATGGTCGATCGGCTCCCGGTCACCGTCGAGCGGGGACTCGTGGTACCGCCGGACCAGCATCCAGGCGGCCAGTGCGCACAACGGGATGTTGACCAGGAAGATCCAGCGCCAGGACACGAACTCCGTGAAGACGCCGCCGAGGGTCGGACCGACGACGGAGGAGATCGCCCACACCGAGGCCAGGTACCCCTGCACCCGGGCGCGCTCCTCCAGGGTGTAGATGTCGGCCGCGATGGTCTGGGACACGGGCATCACGGCCCCGGCGCCGAGTCCTTGCAGCACACGGCCGGCGACCATGGCGCCCATCGACCAGGCAGCCCCGCACAGCACGGACCCGAGGAAGAAGAACCCGACCCCGGCCAGGATGAGCCGCTTGCGGCCGACGATGTCCGAGAGCCGTCCGGCCAGCGGCGTGCTGACGGCCTGGGCGAGGAGGTAGGACGAGAAGAGCCACGGCACCTGCTCGAACGCCCCGAGCTCGTCGGCGATGGTGGCCGACGCCGTGGCGATGATCGTCGCGTCCAGGGCGACCAGGGCCGTGGACAGCATGAGGGACAGCAGGACCGGCCCGCGCTCGGAACGCAGGCCCACGGACGTCGACGTCGGGGGCACGTCAAGCACAAGCCCCGGGCAAGCGTCGGGTATTCCGGGTGGCCGGTCCGCCCGCGGGACGTAGCGTGCTGCCATGTCGTCCGCACCGCCCCTGTCGGGTCGCACCGCCCTGGTCACCGGGGTCTCACGCCGGAAGGGCATCGGATTCGCCGTCGCCCGCGAGCTCGCCGGCCTCGGCGCGCACGTGTTCACCCAGCACTACGCCCCGCACGACGCCGACCAGCCGTGGGGTGCGGACGACCTCGCCGCCGTCGACGCCGGCGTCCGGGCGGCGCTGCACGACGGCGCACGGTCCGCGTCGGCGTCCGCGGACCTGCGGGACCCTGCGCAGGTCGCGTCGCTGTTCGACGCCGCGCGGGCGCTGACCGGCCGCGTCGACGTCCTGGTGTGCAACCACGCACGCAGCGGCGGGGACGGCTCGATCCTGGACATGACGCCGGAGGCGCTCGACGCGCACTGGCAGACGAACACCCGCTCCACGCTGCTGCTCACCCGCCTGTTCGCCCGGCAGCACCGCGAGGACGCGCCCGCCCTGCGCCCCGGGGAGACGCTGCGGCGGACCGCACCCGCCGACCCGGCCGGCGCGCCCAAGGTCGTGTGGATGACGTCCGGCCAGGAGCAGGGACCGATGCCGGGCGAGGTCGCCTACGCCACCGCCAAGGCCGCGCTGGCCGGCATCACGCCCACCGTCGCCGCCGAGCTGCTCGACCTCGGCATCGTCCTCAACACCGTCAACCCCGGTCCCGTGAACACGGGCTACCTCGACCCCGGCACCACCGACCGGCCGCTCGCCGAGCTCGAGGCACTGCGCGCGGCGACGCCGTTCGGCCGCTGGGGCGAACCCGCCGACCCGGCGCGGCTCATCGGCTGGCTCGTGAGCCCCGCCGGGTCGTGGATGGTGGGGCAGGTGCTCACCAGCGACGGGGGCTTCAGCCTCCAGCGCTGACGGTCTCCGCACCGGGACGCGGCCCGCCGGCCGCCGCGGCGGCGACCGCCGCCGTCCGGCTCGAGACCCCCAGGCGCGCGTAGATCTGGTCGAGGTGGGCACGCACGGTGCCCACCGAGATGCCGAGGGCGTGCGCGATCTCCTTGTTCGTCAGACCGGTCGCGACCAGCTCCACGATCTCCCGCTGCCGGGCGGTCAGCGCCGGCGCGTCCTGCTCGACGCCGGTGGCGACGGCCACCAGCATCTCGCGCAGCGCGGGGAGCAGCAGGCGGCACATCGTCACCTCGCGCTCGCCGAAGGGCTCTCCCGTCAAGCGGGGCGCCACCACCCGGACCGCCCGCCCCCGTCCCAACGGATAGCCGAAGGCGAGGATGTCCTCGGCGTGGAAGAACTCGCGCTGCGTCGGGTGCTCGGCCCAGCGGCGCTGGCCGAACCACGACCGGACGGTCGCGACGAGCGGCTCACCGCGCAGCTCGACGAAGTTGCCCGGCAGGCTCCACCAGTACCGGTGCACGACCTCCACGCCGCCGCCGTCGTCGACGCCGTCGGCGGGGCGCCCCGCCACGGTCTCCCGACCTGACTCGACCTCCTGGACGTACTCGGAGGTGAAGTCGCGGGCGTCGGTGACGTTCAGCGCGACACCGTCGCAGCCGAGCATCTGCTCGAGCCGGCGCAGGATCTCCGCCGTCACCGCCGTCGTCGGCTCGTGCCGACGCACGTCGGCCAGGTCGAGGAGGTCACCGAGCATGGCGAGATCGTCGCTGGAGGGATCGTTCCGTGCCATGACGCCTCCCGGAGCCACTGGTTCGACGGTACTCCGTGGGGCGCCGCAGGGATACGGAGAATGACGTATGGCCAGGTCAGGACGCAAGGACGAGGCTGGAAACCTCAGGCGGCACCGGAGGACGTCGCCGGGGACCGGGGAGGAGCCATGCGCACCACGACCCACGACGGCACCCTGCGCCGCGTCTCGACGCTCGCGACCCTGCTCGTGGCCACCGCCGGCGGGGCCCCCGCGTGGGCCGCGCCGGACGACGACCCACCCGAGGTCCTCGACCTCGAGATCGTCGCCCCCCGGTCCGGTCTCGGGTCGGCGGGACCGGACGACGTCGTCGTCCGGCTCTCCACCAGCGACCCGTGGGCCACCGGGAGCGACGAGATCACCCTGCTCCTGACGCGGGACGACGAGACCGGCTCGCCCACCATCTGGTCCGACCTGACGGCCGAGACCTGCGAACCTCCCGGGGAGGTCAGCAGCCGCCCGCCGTGGGAACGGAAGTTCGGCAACCCCTGGGGCCGTTTCTCCCCGCACTGACCCGGTCCGCGGCGCCGACACCGTCGCCGGCCCGGTCGGCTACTTTTGATCGCGCTGCGACCGAAGAGGGGTATCGCGCGATCGGCTTCTGCTGTTAGCTTTCATAAGTACGGCAGGTATCGACGACGACCGCCGGTACCCGCCCCCGATCCATGTGTCCGACGGTGGACACCGCCCCTTTCGAGAGGATTCCCGACGATGCGACGCTCTCTCCTCACCCGGGCCGCCACGACCGCGGCGGCCGCAGGACTCGCCCTTCCCCTCGTGGCGGCCGCACCGGCCGTCGCCGACGCACACCAGGACGGCCGGTCCGCCGGAGCCTCGGACCAGTGCTCCGGCCGCTCGGTGCCGGCGAGCAAGATCTCGTTCCAGCTCTACAGCTACAGCGCCTGGCAGCAGGAGATCGGGGTCGACGCCGTCCTCGGCGAGCTGGCCGACATCGGCTACAAGAACGTCGAGCCGTTCGGCGGGAGCTACGAGGGCCGCACGGCCGAGGAGTTCCGCGCGCTGCTCAAGGAGCACCAGCTCAAGGCACCCAGCTCCCACGGCGGCACCGACCCGGAGACCTTCGACGAGACCCTCGACTTCGCCAAGACCCTCGGCCAGAAGTACACCGGGTCGGGTGGCTGGTCCGGTCCCGGCGTCCCGTTCTTCGGCGGCTCGACGTCGTGGGAGAGCGCCATGGAGACCGCCGAGGCCATGAACACCGCCGGCGAGCAGTCGGTGAAGGCCGGCACCGGCAAGCACTTCGGCCACAACCACTGGAACGAGTTCGTCCTGGAGGTCACCGACCCCGCCACGGGCGAGACGATGAGCTGGTGGGAGGCCGTGGCCCGCAACACCGACCCGCGGTACGTCGCCTTCCAGGTCGACGTCTACTGGGCGACCGACGGCGGCGCCGACGTCGTCGAGATGCTCGAGGAGTACGGCGACCGCATCGACCTGCTGCACATCAAGGACGGCGACCTGTCCGGCCCGACCCCGGCGTTCGGCACCCAGACCGTCGTCGGCGAGGGTGACATCGACTGGCCGTCGATCCTCGACGCGGCCCAGGGCAAGATCAAGTACTACGTCATCGAGATGGACGGCGCCCCGACCGACGCGAGCTTCGCGCGGGAGAGCTTCGAGTACCTGACCTGCCAGGACTTCTGACCGGTCCCGCTCCGCACGCACGACGTCGGCGCGTGGCCCGGAAGGGGGCCACGCGCCGTCGTCACGGGTCCGGAGGTGTCAGGGACGCAGCAGCGCCTTGATCGCGCGGCGCTCGTCCATGGCCGCGAAGCCCTCGGCGGCCTCCTCCAGCGGCAGGGTGAGGTCGAAGACCTTGCCCGGGTCGATCGTCCTGTTCCAGATGAGCTCGATGAGCTCCGGCAGGTACTGACGCACGGGCGCGGGCCCCCCGTGCAGGTGGACCGCGGAGAAGAACAACAGCTCGCCGGGCAGCGAGACGTCGTGGGTGACGCCGACGAACCCGACGTGGCCGCCGGCCCGGGTCGACTGGATCGCCTGCAGCATCGACTCCTGGGTCCCGACGGCCTCGACGACGCTGGGCGCCCCCAGCCCGTCGGTCAGCTCCTTGATCTTCGCCACACCCTCGTCACCGCGCTCGGTGACGACGTCGGTCGCGCCGAAGTCCCGGGCGAGTCGCTGACGGGAATCGTGCCGCGACATGGCGATGATGCGCTCCGCCCCGAGCTGCTTGGCGGCGAGCACCGCGCTCAGCCCGACCGCGCCGTCACCGACCACCCCGACCGTCTTGCCCGGACCCGCCTCGGCCGCCACGGCCCCGAACCAGCCGGTCCCGAGCACGTCGGAGGCCGCCAGCAGGGACGGGATCAGGTCCTCGTCGGGCTGTCCCGGCGTCGCCACCAGGGTCCCGTCGGCCAGCGACACGCGCAGGTACTCGGCCTGGGCGCCGTTCATGCCTACGTACTCCGCGTGCACGCAGCGGCTCTGGTAGCCGGCCTGACAGATCGGGCAGGTGTTGTCCGAGGCCCAGAAGGACCCGACGACGAAGTCGCCGATCTTCACGTTCTTCACGTCGTCGCCGATCTCCTCGACGACGCCGACGTACTCGTGCCCCATGGGCATCGGTCCGGGGGTGGACTCGATGCCGCGGTAGGGCCACATGTCCGACCCGCAGACGCAGGCCGCGGTGACCTTGATGATCGCGTCGGTCGGCGCCAGCAGCGTCGGCCGCTCACGCTCCTCGACCCGGACGTCCCCGGGTCCGTGCAGTACTGCTCCACGCATGATCGCGCTCCTCGTCCGGATGGGTGGCCGCCTTGCGGCCGGAGGTCGGGTCCCGAGGACCCGGGTCAGGACTCCCCGCGGAAGACCTGCTTCGCGACGGCCATGGCGGCCATCGCCTGCGGCCAGCCGGCGTAGAACGCGAGGTGGGTGAGTGCCTCCACGACCTCCTCCTCGGAGTTGCCGTTCTCCTTGGCCAGCCAGATGTGGAAGGTGAGCTGCTCGGTGTTCCCGTTCGTGGCCAGCACGGAGACGGTCACCAGGCTCCGCTCCTTGGGCGACAGCCCGGGCCGCTTCCACACGTCGCCGAAGAGCACGTCGTCGGTGTAGTGCACGAGGCCGGGGGCGAAGTCGCCGAACAGGCGCTCGGCGCCGGAGGGTTCGTGGTCCGTCATGAGATCTCCTCGGGATCGGTGGGGTGCGGTGCGGGAGTGCGCGGCTCAGCGGGCTCGAGCCGCAGCGTCGAGGCGACGGCCGGGGGTGCGATCATCGGCAGGACGTAGCTGCTCCAGCGTCCGTACTTGGCGCGGTAGGCCTCGTCGATCTCGGTATCGACGTCGGTGGTCGGCTCGGTGACGGCGACCTCGCGGTCGACGCCCCCGGCCTCGATCCGTGCGCGACCGCTGCGCAGCGCCTGGCGGTACCAGCCGCCGTCGGGCCCCCGGTACGACCGGACGTAGAGGCCGTCGCCGACGCGCACGACCCAGATCGGGATCGGGCGCCGGAAGCTGCCGTCCGTGCGCGCGGGGGCGATGTGCAGCTCGTCGGCCTCGCCGACGGCGCCGAGCTCCTCGGGTGTCCAGGTGGTCATGGTGCTCCTCTCGACCCCCTCAGTGAACGTCCCGGCGGGCCCGGGCGGGAGGCACGGACGAGAGGTGTACCGCCAGTACCTCGCACGACGCCGGGAGCGCTCGTACCGTCGAGGCATGGACAACCGTCAGGACGTCCGTGAGTTCCTCACCTCACGTCGCGCCAGGGTCACCCCGGACGACGCCGGTCTGCCCGCGGGCACCAACCGCCGGGTGCTGGGGCTGCGGCGCAGCGAGGTGGCGATGCTCGCCGACATGAGCGTCGAGTACTACGCGCGCCTCGAGCGCGGGAACCTCGGTGGGGTCTCCGACCCCGTGCTGGAGTCTCTCGCCCGCGCCCTGCAGCTCGACGAGGCCGAGCGGTCGCACCTGTTCGACCTCGCCCGGGCCGCGAACCGGGCGGCACCGAGCCGACCGCGACGACGTGGCACGCGGCGCTGGGTCGCCCGGCCGGCGCTGCAGGCCACCCTCGACGCCGTGACCGGCGGACCGGCGTTCGTGCGCAACGGCCGCATGGACCTCCTGGCCGCCAACCGGCTGGGCTGGGCCTTCTACGCCGACGTCCTCGCGGCGGGCGACGACCCCCCGAACCTCGCGCGGTTCACGTTCCTGGACATCGAGCGCGCCGAATCGTTCTACCCCGACTGGGACCTCGCCGCCGACATCGTCGTGGCGATCCTGCGGATCGAGGCCGGTCGCGACCCCACGACAAGGGTCTGCACGACCTCGTCGGCGAGCTGTCCACCCGGTCGGCCGCGTTCCGCACCCGCTGGGGCGCCCACGACGTCCGCCACCACGGCAGCGGCACCAAGGGTTTCCACCACGACGTCGTCGGCGACCTCGAGCTCACCTACGAAGGGATGGAGCTCACGGCCGAGCCGGGCCTCTCGCTGACCGTCTACACCGCCGCGGCGGGCAGCGCCTCCGAGGAGCGGCTGCGGCTGCTCGCCAGCTGGGCCGCCTCGCACGACTGGCCCGGACACCCGGCCGTCGTCCCCGGACCCGCCACCACCCAGGCCGTCCCGCGCGACGAGCACGCCTGACACCCCCGACAGGAAGGACGACACCGTGAAGGTCCTCACCGCTCCCCCGACCACGAAGAACCCGCCGGAGCAGTTCACCGGCGACGTGTGGCTCGACCCGATCGCCTACCCCCAGGACGCCGGCCAGTCGATGGTCGTCGCGAAGGTCCGGTTCGCCCCCGGGGCCCGCACGGCCTGGCACTCGCACGCCCGCGGCCAGACGCTGCACGTCACGAACGGGTTCGCGCTCGTCGGCACCCGCGACGGCACCGTCGTCCGGGCCGGGCAGGGCACGACCGTCTACTGCCCGCCGGGCGAGGAGCACTGGCACGGCGCCACGCCGGACAGCTTCATGGAGCACCTCGCGATGCTCGAGAACACCGACGACCCGGCCACGTCCACCACGTGGCTGGAGCACGTCACCGACACGGACTACGCCCGGCCCGTCACCGAGGCCTGACCGCCCGGCGCCGACCGTCCCGACGTCAGCGGGATCGGCCGGCGCAGCCGCACCAGCGCCTCGACGTCGAGGGTGCGGGACCGTTCCACGAGCCGCACCCCGTCCAGGGACAGGGTCCCCGTGAGGTCGGCCGACCCGCCCCGGACCGCCACCAGGGAGCCGCCCGCGACGACGGCCGCGACCCCCGTGAGGACGGCGACGAGCGAGATCTCGAAGGTGAACCGGTGCAGGGGGACGCCGTCGACGGACAGGTCGACCCGCGGGTGGTGCGTCGCGGTGATCCGGTGCGTGGCCAGCGCGACGATCTCCTCCCCCGGTTCCTGGGCGGTCCGCCGGCCGGCCGCCGTGAGGTCGGCGACGGACCGCCACGAGCGCAGCAGGACGTCGCCGAGGTCGAGGTCGAGCAGTCCGTCCGCCACGGCGGCGAGCTCGGACCCGACGGCCTCCCGGGTCGCCGTGGTGGCCCGCCGCACGCCCTGGAGCGCCGCGCCGCCGATCCCGTGCCGCCGGACGGCCTCGCCGAGCACCTGCGCGGTGTCCCGGCCCGAGCCGTCGTCGAGGAGGAAGACGCGCGCCGTCATCGCCGGCGCGGCGGTCGTCGTGGTCATCGTCCGATCACCTCCAGGTGCTGGTCCACGTCGTCCGCGGAGGCGACGAGGCGGATGACGAGGGTCGCGCCCGGACCCGCGGGGTCCGTCGGGTCCGCGGCGAGCGTCACGGTGGGCGGCGAGGTCGGGGCAGGCCGGACCCGGACGTGCTCGGACACCCAGCGCCGGTCCCGCCGGCGACGGGCCCGGCGCAGCCGGGGGACGCCGGCTGCGGCCCCGGCGAAGAGCAGCCCGGCCAGGGCGATCCACAGCAGCGGGAACCGTTCCGCCGGGTCGTCCGTCCCCGTGTTCCCCGGGGGCGGGACGACGGCGGCGAGGGTGACGGCCACCTCGCTCTCGACGTCGACGCCGGTGCCCGGGCCGGGGTCCTGGTCGGCGACGGCGTCGCCCTCGCCCGCGACCTCCCCGAGCACGAGGCCCCTCTCGGCCAGCAGCGTCTCGGCCTCGTCGAGCGGGCGGCCCACCAGGTCCGGCACGGTGACCAGGTCGGCGACCTGCTCGACCTCGAACGCGGTCTCGGCCGCGACGTCGTCGGACCCCTCGCAGCGGGCGAACACCTCGTGCCCCCCGGGCTCCGCCTCCGCGGGGACCGGGAACGTCGTCTGGTCGGCGCCACCGTCCAGGTCGACGGTCCCGACCACCCCGGACTCGCCCCACAGGAGCTCGACGACGCCGATCGAGCAGTCGAAACCGTCGACGCTCGCCGTGACGGAGGTCCCGGGTGGTCCGGCCGACGGGTCGAGGTCGATCTCCTGCCCGGGCACGACGACGGCGGGGAGCGAGGACAGCAGGCCGAGGACGGCCGCCACCAGCGTCGGCACGACCGTCCGCATCGCCGGGCGGTTCCGCACGGGTCCGGATCGCACGGGGCCACCTCCGTCCTGGCCGCGGCTCGAGCGTTCCTCTACCGGTCCGGAGCGCCGTGACTCCCCTGCTGATACGGCCCGCTCGTCGACGCACGGGGTTTGTTGCGTCCCTGCGCAATCATGCAGACAATGGGTCGGTGCTGCAGGTCCTCACCCACCCGGTCTACCGCCGGCTCTTCCTCGCCCAGGTCGTCGCCCTCGCCGGCACGGGGCTCGCCACCGTCGCCCTCGGGCTGCTCGCCTACGACCTCGCCGGGGCCGAGGCCGGGCAGGTCCTGGGCACGGCGCTCGCGGTGAAGATGGTCGCCTACGTGTTCGTCGCCCCGCTGGCGGCGGCCGCGGTCGTGCGGCTGCCGCGGCGGTCGGTGATGATCGGCTCCGACGTCGTGCGACTGCTCGTCGCGGTGTCCCTGCCCTTCGTCGGCGAGGTCTGGCAGGTCTACGTCCTCGTCTTCGTGCTGCAGGCGGCCTCGGCCACGTTCACCCCGACGTTCCAGTCCGTGATCCCCGACGTGCTCGACGACGAGGAGGACTACACCGCGGCGTTGTCCCTGTCCCGGCTGGCCTACGACCTCGAGGCCGTGCTGTCCCCCGTGCTGGCGGCCGGGCTGCTGCTCGTCGTCCCCAGCTCGACCCTCTTCTTCGGCACCGCCGCCGGCTTCGGGGCGTCCGCGCTGCTCGTCGCCGCGACGGTCCTGCCGCGCCGTGGCGCCGACGCCGACGGGGCCGGCCCCCAGATGCCCTTCGGGGAACGCGCCCGGCACGGGATCCGCCTCTTCGTCCGGACCCCGGCGCTGCGACCGGTCCTGGCGCTCAACATGGCCGTGGCCGCGGCCGGGGCGTTCGTCATCGTCCAGACGGTCGTGATCGCCCGCTCCGCGTTCGGGCAGGGCGAGGACGTCGTCGCGCTGCTGCTGGCCGCCAACGGCGCCGGCTCCATGACGGCGGCCTTCGCCCTGCCCCGGCTGCTGCGCCGCCGGCCCGAACGGCTCGTGATGCTCACGGGGGCCGCTGCCCTCACCGTGGCCACCGCCGTCGTCCCCCTCGCGCTGGCGGCCCCGTCGCCGGTGGCCGGGCTGACGGCCGTCGCGGCGCTGTGGGTGCTCGTCGGCCTCGGCTGGGCGTCGGTGGAGACCCCCGTGGGCCGGATCGTGCGTCGCACGGTCGCTCCCGGCGACAGACCGGCGGCCTTCGCGGCGCACTTCGCCCTGCTGCACGCCTGCTGGCTGCTCACCTACCCCCTCGCCGGTCTGCTCGGCGTGGGCCTCGGGCTGAGCAGCACCGCGCTCGTGCTCGCGGCCCTCGCGGCGGCCGCGACGACGACGGCCGCCCTGCTGTGGCCGCGCCGACCCGGACGTCCGGCCACGACGGGGACGACGGCGCGAGGGACGGTGCCATCATGAGTCCCGTGGCCCCCGCCGAGCGCAGCGCACCCCCGGACGCCGAGCTCGACCGTGCCGTCGAGGTCCTGCGCCTCCTCGCCGACCGCACCCGCCTCGCGATCCTCGTCATGCTCGACGGCACCGAGATGTCGGTCGGGTCGATCGCCACGACGCTCGACCGCCCCGTCCCCGCAGTCTCCCAGCACCTGGCCAGGCTGCGTGCCAGCCGGCTGGTCACGTCGCGGCGCGACGGCACCACCGTCTACTACGGCCAGCCCGACGAGCACGTCGCCGCGCTCGTCGCGAACGTGCTGCACCACACCGAGCACCTGCTCTACGAGGTCCCGCCGCACCACCGCTCCCCCTGAACGGACGCGGCGGGCGACCCGCACGGGCCGTCCGCCGCTCGACAAGCGCTGCGGGGACCTGCGGGTTAGTCTCCCGGGATGCTTCGACGATCGCCCCGGGCCCGTGCTCTGGCCCGCGCCGGTGCCTTCGCCGTCGCCGGATTCGTCCCGGTGCTCGTCCTGGCCTGGTTCGTCCGCACGAACGCCACGGTGCAGGACGCCGACCAGGCCGTCGTCGACGCCGCCGTGTCGGTCACGCTGGACAACGACTGGCTGCTGGACACCTTCGTCGTCTGGTCGGCGGTCACCCAGCCCGGCTGGGTCGTGCTGGCCGGCGGCGCGGTCGCCCTGTGGATGTGGCGCCGACACGACTACCCCGGGCGCGCCCTGTGGGCGGTCGGGACGTTGCTCGCCTCGTGGGGGCTGGCCAACCTGGCCAAGGAAGCCGTCGGACGGGTGCGGCCGGTGGTCGACGAGGTGATCCTCAACGCGCCCGGCCTCAGCTTCCCCTCCGGGCACGCGACGTCGTCGGCGACCGCCGCGGTGACGATCACGCTGCTGGTCTGGCCGGTCCTCGGTCGCGTCGGCCGCGTCGTCGTCCCGCTGGTCGCCACCCTGTTCGTCCTGATCACGGCCGCCGACCGCATCTTCCTCGGGGTGCACTTCCCCTCGGACGTGGTCGCCGGCATCCTCCTGGGCGTCACCATCTCCGGTGCGTCCTACCTCGGGTACCGCGGGTGGTCACCCACCACCCGCACCACAGATGCGGAGATTCGATGAACGCTTTCGTCCACCGCTACGAGCTCGACACCAGTCGGCCGACCAAGGGGCAGGCCGCCCGGGACGCCGCGGTGCGCGCCCTGGGTCCCGCCGTCCTCGGCTGGCTCGTGCTCCTCGGCGTCGGGTTCCTCGTCGTCGGCCCCCTGAACGACTTCCCCCAGGGGAACACGGTCGAGCAGTGGTTCGCCGATCAGCGGACGTCCACGATGAACACCGTCTCGGAGTGGCTGGGTCGCTTCGGCATGACCGAGGTCGTGATCGGCGTGACCGCGCTGACGGTCGGGATCCTGTGGTGGCGCACCCGCCAGTGGTGGTTCGCCCTCGTGCCGGCGCTCGCGGTCTCCCTGCAGTCCCTGCTGTTCATCACCAGCTCCGCCCTGGTCGGGCGGGAGCGCCCGGACGTCGAGCACCTCGACCCGGCCCCGCCGACCTCGAGCTTCCCCAGCGGTCACACCGGTGCGGCGACGGCCCTGTGGCTGACCATGGCGCTGCTCGCCCAGCGCATCTCCAACCCGGTGCTGCGCCGACTGGTCACGGTGGTGTGCGTGGCCATCCCGTTCATCGTCGGCATCTCCCGGATCTACCGCGGCATGCACGGTCCGCTCGACGTCGTCTTCGGCCTGCTCAACGGCCTGTTGTGCGTGGTCGTCGCCTGGTGGTACCTGCGCCGGGACACGTCCGGGGCCGTGCGGACGCGCTGACCCTTCCCGCACTTCTCAGAGCTGATGGCGCACGCCGGCCGACCGGGCGACTCCCTCGAGCTGCTCCTCCAGGTCGTCGCGCAGCGGCTTGAGTCCGGCTCCCCGACGCAGCACGGGGAGCCGGACGGGATGGTCGACCTCCTCCAGGACGAACCCGAGCGCGGCGTAGAGCGCCATCGCGGCCAGGACCAGCCCGAGGACACCGGCGGTCGTCTCCCACGCACCGGACCCGGTGAACTCGGCGACGCCCGTGACCGCGAAGCGCACGCCGGAGCCGATCATGACGGCGGCCGCGACGACCTTGCCGCCTGCGGCCGTCGCCGGGACGACCATGGCGAGGGCGGCGGTGATCAGCAGCACGCCGAGCGCCGGGCTCGAGGACCCGGGCGGTGACGTCAGCGTCGAGACCGCGAGCATGGCCCAGACCCCGGACACCACGGCCATCCCCGTGCCGGCGATCGGGTCGCGGGCCCCGAAGCCGATGATCGCGGCGAGCAGCTGCAGCGGGACGGTGAGCACGAGGACGGCGAGGGCCACGGTGCTCTCCTCGGCGGTGCTGAGGATCCCCAGCTGCAGACAGCTGAACCCGACCGTCGCCACGGCCAGCGCCATGAAGCCGAGGGGAAGCGGGTTACCCGTGGGGCGGAGCACGATGCGCGTGATCTCGAGCTGTTCGCTGCGCGTGCGCTGCCCGTCGTCGGTGTCGTTCATCGCTCCACACAACACGAGGACCAGGGACCCCACAACATCGGGACGGTCCGCTGCCTCCGCCCCGGAGAGCGGGCCTCGTGCGAACTCGTTGATCTATACCCACTGGGGGTATAGCCTCCCTGGTGACGACCACCCGTCGGTGGTGGCAGGAGAGGAGAGACGATGAGCACGAACACGTACCAGGTCACCGGCATGACCTGCGGCCACTGCGAGATGTCGGTCCGCGAGGAGGTCGGCGAGGTTCCCGGGGTCGAGGAGATCCAGGTGAGCGCCGAGACCGGCACGCTCGTGGTCACCGGTCCCGCCGAGGAGTCCAAGGTCCTGGCGGCGGTCGACGAGGCCGGCTACTCCGCGGTCCGCGTCGGCTGACTCCCCGGGGCGCTCGACCGCGGAGGACGACTCAGTCGATCTCCTCCCCGGCGAGCGCCCTGGCCGCGAGGCGTTCGTCCTCGCTGACCTCCCACACCTCCCAGGCGGCCCGCCCGGCGAGGCCGATGATGACGCAGCCCAGGACGAGGTCCGGCCAGCCGGACCGGGTCCACGCCGTCACGAGGCCCATGGCGATCACGGCGACGTTGACGAGCACGTCGTTGCGGGCCGAGAGGAAGGCCGCCCGGCTGAGCGACCCGCCGTGGTGCCGCACGCCGACCAGCAGCCATGCCGCCGTGCCGTTGACGACGATCGCCCCCGCGGACGCGAGGACGAGGGGAACCACGTCGGGCGCCTCGGGGGCGCCGAACCGCTGCACCGCCTCCCAGGCGGCGAAGGCCGCCGGACCCAGGATGATCACGGCCATGACCTTGCCCATGGCCGCGCGGCGGGCCAGCGGCCATCCCAGCGCGAGCAGGATGAGCAGGTTGACCGCCGTGTCCTCGAGGAAGTCGACGCTGTCGGCGAGCAGCGAGACCGACCCCGCGCTCAGCGCCACGAAGAACTCGACGAAGAAGTAGGCGAAGTTCAGCGCGGCGACGACGGCGACGACCCGTCGCAGGCGGGCGACGGGGATCTCGGTCACGGGTTCCCGACACCCTCGGGGAGCAGATCGGCCGGCACCCGCTCGAGCAGGTCGTCGCAGGCCGCCGCGTCACCCGACCGGCACTGGCCGCCCAGCTCCTGGAGCTCGTCGGCGTCACCCAGCATGCCCCCGAGCTCCTGCAGGTCCTCGAACGAGTAGTCGCCGGTGACGCCGCCGAGCAGCAGGTCCGGGACGCTGACCTCGCCCGCGGCGATCGCGTCCGCCTGGTCCAGGGCGGCCTCGATGTCCTCGCCGTAGGCGTCCCAGAACATCAGCCCGCCGACGACCAGCAGCGTGGTGAACAGCACCTGCAGCGTCCCGAGCGTCATCCCGGTCCGCGCCATGCCACGGCCGTTCGTCCCCCGCCGGCGCGTGCGGTCCAGGCCGATGCCGCCGAACACGATCGCCAGGATCCCGACGAGCGGCACCACGATCCCGAGCAGGCCCGTGATCAGGGACGCCACCGCCGTCGGCTCGGTGCCGCGACGCGGGCCGGCGCCGCTCTCGCGCGGTGGTGCGGGGGCCGACGGCGCCGGGCGCTGTTGGGGAGCCGGCCGCTGCGTCGGCGCTGCCGCGGGTCGCGGCGCCGCGGCGGGTCCGGGCGCCGGGGCGGGTCCGGGCGCCGGGGCGGGTCCGGGCGCCGGGGCGCTCCGCTGCGCGGGTGCCGGCGTCGATCGCGGGAAGGCAGCGGCCGACGGCGGCGTCGCGGACGACCGGTCGGCCGGCAGCACCGACTCCCGGCGCGGCCGGCCGGCGAGGGGCTGCGTGGCCGGCATCGCGCCACCACCGAGGACCTGGGTCTCCTGCCCGGCGTCGCGGTCGAACACCTGCGTGTCCTGACCCGCCCCCGCGGCCAGGGGCTGCGTCTCCTGCCCCGCGTCGCGGTCGAACACCTGCGTGTCCTGCGCCGACGGGGCCGGTGGAGGCTCCTCGGTGTGCGCCGGCAGGACCTGCGTCGCGTCGTCGGGGTCGGGTCCCGTCCCCTCGGCGTCGGTCCGGTCGGGGCGGTGCTGCTCGTTCATGCGGCTCCCGTGTCGAAGTCAGCACCGATGCTATGCCCCGGGCGGCGACCCCGGACAGCCCCGGCCCGGTGGCGACACCCGGGTGACCGTCGTGTGCACGGTCCGCGAGCGCCTCGCGCGAGCATCGCGACCAGGGTGGCCACGGGGCGCCGTTGGCCGGAGGATCACCCTGTGAGCACCTCCGAGCCGACCGCGCCCGCCCCGCCGGTCCGTCGCCGCCGCGCCCGGTGGTGGTGGATCGGCGCGCTCGTCGTGCTGCTCGCCGCTGCGGTCGTGGTCGCCGGTGAGCTCGAGCACCGTGCCTGGGAGACGCAGGTCGCCGAGTACGAGGAAGAGGTCGCCCGTCTCACCGACGCCGCCGACACCTCCCGCGGACGGTCCGAGGACGCCTACGCGGACAGCCGCGAGACCCTCACCGCCGCCGTCGAGGACGGCCGGCCCGTGTACCGGCGGAGCGAGGGCCAGGTGGCGGACCCCGCGGTGCGCGAGCCCCTGGACGCCGCCCTCACGGAGGCGCGGAAGCTGCGGGACGCCGAGGTCAGCTACCCGGTCGAGACCCGCACGGTCGAGGCGGTCACCCGTCCGAACCCGTTCTTCCCGGAGACGTTGCCGCAGGTCGAGGTCGAGGTCGTCGACGGGTCGGACCCCTCGCCGGAGGCGCTCGACGACGCCGCCGCGGAGGTCCTGGAGACGAGCGACGCCGTCGCCGCCGCACGCCGCCAGTGGGCCGTCGACGAGCTGCAGCCCGCCGTCGTCCAGGGCCGTGACGCGCTGACGGACCTCACCGCGCAGGACGCCGACCTCGACCTCGGCACCCTCGACACGGCGGTCTCCGACGCCGAGGCGATGCTCGACGCCGGCGTCGACGCCGTGGACCCCGACGAGGCCGTGCGCCTGCGGGACACCCTGCTCGAGACGAGCACGTCGCTGTGGCGCACCCGGCTGGACCAGATCACCGCCGAGCGCCGTGCGGCGGCGCGTGCCGAGGGCGTCGACTGCCGGGTGGACAAGTGCGTCGCCCTGACGTTCGACGACGGTCCCGTGGCGCAGACCGAACGACTGCTGCGGATCCTCGACCGCAAGGACGCACCGGCCACGTTCTTCATGGTGGGCGACAACGTCGCCAAGAACCCGCAGATCGCCCGCGCCGTCGCCGACGCGGGGCACCTCGTCGCCAACCACTCGTGGAGCCACCCGCAGCTCACCACCCTCGACGACGCCGAGGTGCGCGAGGAGCTGCGCAGCACCTCCGACGCGATCCGCGAGGCGACCGGGTCCACCCCGTTCCTGCTGCGGCCGCCCTACGGTGACGTCGACGGCCGGGTCCGCACGCTCGCGACCCGCAGCGGGCTCGACGTCATGACCTGGAACCTCGACACGCTCGACTGGCAGACCCGCGACGCCAAGGAGACCCGCCGTCGGGTCCGCGAGCAGGTGGAGCCCGGGAGCAACGTGCTGCTGCACGACATCCACGCGACCTCGGTCGACGCCGTCGGCAAGATCATCAAGGACCTGCGCGACGAGGACTACGTGCTGGTCACGGCCGACCTGCTCGTCGACGACGAGGACTGACGCCCCGCGCCGCCCGGCCGGACGACGCGTCGGGCGCGCGCCGGTCAGCGCCGGCGGTGCCGTGCCAGCACCGCCCGGCAGTCGGTGCCGACCGGCAGCACCCCGTAGCCGGCGCCGCGGTCCTCCCCGAGCCGCGCGGCGACGAACGCCTCGGCGCTGCCCGACGGCGCGTGCCGCACCATCAGCGACGCCTGCAGCGCCAGGGCGAGGGACTCGACGACGCGGCGGGCCTGCGCCTGCTGCGCGCCGTCGTCGGACCCGGCGAGCTCGGTGAGCAGCCGCTGCGTGCGCGCGACGTGCGCGTCCAGGGCGGGGTGCGCCCCCGCCGTCGTGCCGAGCTCGGCACGGAACGCCTCGACCGACTCCGGCTCGCGCGCCATCGCCCGCAGCACGTCCAGGGCGATGACGTTGCCCGACCCCTCCCAGATGGCCATGACGGGCTGCTCACGGTAGCGGCGTGCCAGCGGGAACGCCTCGGTGTACCCGTTGCCGCCCAGGCACTCCATCGCCTCGAACGCGTGGTGCGGGCCGCGCTGGCACACCCAGAACTTGCTCACCGCCGTGGCCAGACGGCGGAACGCCCGCTCGACGTCCGTCTCGGCGTCGTACGCCGCCGCCAGGCGCATCGAGGTCAGCGTCGCGGCCTCGGACTCCAGCGCGAGGTCGGCGAGCACGGCCGTCATGGCGGGCTGGTCGACCAGGTGCGCCCCGAACGCGCTGCGGTGGTCCGCGTGCCACAGGGCCTCGGCGACCCCCTGGCGCATCCCGGCCGCCGACCCGTGGACACAGTCCAGCCGGGTGCGCGACACCATCTCGATGATGGTGCGCACCCCGCGGCCGAACTCCCCGACGAGATACCCGACCGTGCCGTCGAGCTCGACCTCCGCCGACGCGTTCGACCGGTTGCCGAGCTTGTCCTTGAGCCGCTGGATGCGGAACGCGTTGCGGGTGCCGTCCTCGAGGACGCGCGGCACCAGGAAGCACGTCGGCGACCCGGGCGGCCCGGCGTCCGCGCCACCGGCCTGGGCCAGGACGAGGAACGCGTCCGACATCGGGGCCGAGCAGAACCACTTGTGCCCGGTGAGCAGGTACGTCCCGGCCGAGCCCACGGGGACGGCCGCCGTGGTGTTGGCGCGGACGTCCGACCCGCCCTGCTTCTCCGTCATGGCCATGCCGACGAGCACGCCGGGTTTGTCCCCGGGAGCGGCCGGCGTGCCGTCGTACCCGGAGGACAGCAGGCGCGGTTCCCACGCGGCGGCGAGCTCCGGCGCGTGCCGCAGGGAGGGCACGGCCGCGTGCGTCATCGAGACGGGACACGCATGGCCGGGCTCGACCTGCGAGAACAGCGAGAAGACGGCGCCCCGCACGACGTTCGCACCAGGCCCCGGCTCCGCCCATGCGCCGGTGTGCGCCCCGCGCTCGACGGCGGCGGCGAGCACCTCGTGGTACGCGGGGTGGTACTCGACCTCGTCGAGGCGGCGGCCACGCCGGTCGTGGGTGTGCAGCACCGGCTCGTGGGTGTTCGCCCGCTCGGCCGCGTGCTGGAACGCCGCGGTCCCGACGTGCGCCCCGGCCTCGACCAGTCGCTCCTCGCCCCAGCCGCCGCCGAACGCGTGCACCGCCTCGCGCAGCACCGGGAAGTCCAGGTACTCGTTGACGTCGACGCGTTCCGGCGGCTGGTTGACGACCTGGTGGGTGGTGCGGGGTGCCGGGTGGCGCTGCGCGGGGTCCGGCGTCGCGACGTCCGGGGTCGTGGCAGGCGGACTCGCGGTCATGGGATCCTCCGTCGTCGTCGACCTCGTCCTCGAGGGGCCGGCTCCAGGATGTCCCCCCAGGGCACCTGCTCGCTACCCGGTCGCGTCGGCTCCCGTCGAGGCGCCCGGCGACGAGGTCGAGGACCGGCCGAGCTCGGTCACCAGCCGCCGGGTGAGCGGCGCGGGGACCTCGTGCCGGTCGGCGGCCCGCAGCACGGCACCGCCGATGGCGTCGAGCTCCAGGGGCCGCCCGGCCTCGGCGTCACGCTGCATGGACGAGCGCGCCTCCGGCGGGAACGTGTCGTAGAAGCGCAGGGCCGTCTGGCTGGTGTCGGGACCGCCGCCGGCCTGGCCGATCGCGGCGACCTCCGCGACGAGCGCCGCGAGGGTGTCGCGACGCTCGGTCCGGAGCGTCCCGATCGGCTCCCCGTGGTAGGTCGTCAGCAGGGCGAAGGGCGCGAGGAGCCCGAGCTTGCCCCACAGCATCGCCCCCTCGTCGTCGCGGACCAGCGTGGTGACCCCCGCGTCCCGCAGGATCGTCGCCGCGGCCTCGAGCCGGTCGGGGGGCGCGGTGCTGCTGGCCAGGTCCACCTCGACGAAGGGGCTGCCGTGCACGATCCGCCCGGGAGCGGTCCGGGTGGACTCGACGCGGATGACACCGGCGGCGACGGCCGCCGGCGCGAACCGCTCGCGCAGGGCGGCGACGTGCTCGACCCCGTTGAGCAGCGGCACGACGAGCCCGGCGGCGACGTGCTCGGCGGGGACCCGTTCCAGGGCCTCCGGCAGCGACGGGTGCTTGACGGCGACCAGGCACAGGTCGACCGGTTCGCGCAGCTCGGTGTCCGCCTCGACCTCGGCCGAGAAGTCCCCGAAGAAGCCGCTGGTGACGCGGAGGCCGTCGGAACGGAGGGTCGACGCCGTCTCGGGGCCGGCCAGGACGATCACGCGATGGCCCGCCCGGGCGGCCAGCGCTCCCACCAGCCCGCCGACGCCCCCCGGGCCCAGCACGGCGATCGTCGAACGACGTGACGTCCGTTCCGGCATCGTCCACCTTCTCCCTGCGAATCGGGTCAGAGGTTGGTCAACGTAGCGCACCCGTGATCTACCCGTGACAACTCGCGGCGGGAGGGATAGTGTCCACTCAGCTCACACCCCAGGTGAGATGTCCGAGGCGGGCGCCGAGCCCTGTCACCGCCCCGGAGCCGGACGACACGAACGACAGGGACGGGGGACCCACTCTCGGGCACCGCGGTGCCCTCGGGGTGAAGCCGCGCAGGGACGCCCTGCCGGCCGGGTCAGTCTCCGACCCGAACCCGACAGCTAACCCCGCAGGCGCCAGGAGAATGTTCGATGCGACCCCGCACCACCCGATGAAGCACTCGCGCGACCTGCCCGCGCTCCCCGACGCGACCGCACGACCCGCACCCACGAGGGCGCGCGCCAAGGGCCGGCACACCGCGAGCCACGCGGCCCGACGCCGCCGCACCGGCCCCACCTGGTCCTCGCTCGCGCCCACCAGCTGGCCGCTGAGCATCGGCCTGGGCCTCGCGGTCACGATGGCGACCACGACCGGCATGGCCGTGGCCTCCGGCACGACCGAGCTGCCGCGCGCCACGAGCCCGGAGGCCGCGCCCTCCGGCGTCCGCGCCCCGGGTGACGCCGCCGCCGACCTCGCGGCCGTGACGAGCGCCGCGAAGCAGGCGGCCCTGCTCGCCGACCGTGGCCAGGCCGCTTCCCGGAACGCCGACCGGGCCGCGCCGACGACGTCCCGCGCGGCCGGTGGCTCGGTCGGCGGCACCGTCGTGCCGGCGGACGCCACGATGTCCGCGGAGAAGGTCGCCCTGTCGGTCGAGGCGGCACCCGAGCCCCCGCCGCCGCCGCTGCCCGGCTGCGACGGCTACGCCAGCGGCACCGGGTCCAACGGGTACATCCCCGAGAGCGAGATGTGCACCCTGTGGGACGGCACGACGCGGATCCGCGCCGACGCCGGCGTCGCCCTCGCCCGGCTCAACCTGGCCTACCGCGTGGTCTTCGGCGAGAACATGTGCATCACCGACGGTTACCGGAGCTACTCGTCGCAGGTCGCGACCAAGGAGGCCAAGGGGTACCTGGCCGCCACGCCCGGCACCTCGAACCACGGGTGGGGTCTGGCCGTGGACCTCTGCCCGGAGACGTACTCCGGCAGCCGCTACGACTGGCTCCGCGCGAACGCCCCGGCCTACGGCTGGGACAACCCCGACTGGGCGATCTACGACAAGTACGAGCCGTGGCACTGGGAGTACACGGACGCCGTCACCGAGATGGGCGGCTGAGACCGGACGGTCTCAGTGCCCCACCGGGCCGCCGAGGTCGTCCGGGGCGAAGGCAGCGAGGTCGGCCGACGCCTCGCCCCGCGCACCGGAGGACCAGGTCAGGGTCCCGGCGCCGCTGGCCAGGTCGACCTCGAGGACGGCGACGGCGTCGGGCACCTCGACGCCGCGGCGCTCCATGCTCAGCACCGTGCCGTCGAGCGTCGCGTCGACGTCGCCGTCGAACGCCGGGAACGTGTTGCGGAACCGGCACAGGGCCAGCATCCGCCGCACCACCGGCGTCTCGAGCGCGGCGTCGATCTCCTCCGCCGTGTAGTGGTGGCGGTTGATGTCCCGCCCCACGCCCGTGCGCTGCAGGAGCTCGACGTCGTTCTCCCCCGCCAGCAGGCCGACGTAGTAGACCTGCGGGATGCCGGGCGTGAAGAGCTGGAGCGCTCGCGCGGCGAGGTAGCGCGCGTCGTCGCGGCCGAGCGCGTCGTAGAACGTCGAGTTCACCTGGTACAGGTCGAGGTTCGACGCCGCGGCACCCGTCGCCGCGGCCGACGCACCGCCGGTCCGCTCGTGGATCCCCTCCACGAGCGCGTCGATCTGGGCCGGGTCCAGCAGGCCGGGGCGCTCCGGCTCCCCCGGTTCGACGGTCTGGTCGGGGCCGACGTCGATGACCCCGATCCCGTCGTGGGTGTCGAGCACCGTGACGGCGTTGCGGGGACGTTCGCGCAGCCAGTCGAGCAGCGCCGCCCCGTCGCCGGTGTACAACGCGTGCAGCACGAGCGGAGGCAGCGCGAAGTCGTAGACGAGGTCCACCTCCCGCGCGATCTCGATCTGACGCCGGTAGTAGGAGTGCACCTCGACCAGGACGTCCACACCCCGCTCCCGCGCCCGTGCCGCGAAGTCCGCGATGAAGGCGAAGGTCTCGGGCGTCATGAAGCACGTGCTGCCCGGCGTCTTGACCGCGTACCCGACGGCGTCGAGGCGCACCTGGCGCACCCCGGCCGCCGCGACCGTGTCGAGGATCGAGGTGAGGTAGTCCTGGCCGAGCTCGGAGCTCAGGTCGATGTCGATCTGCTGGGGCGTGAACGTCGTCCACACGTAGCGCAGCGCGTCTCCGAGCCGCAGCGCCGTGAACGGCAGCCCGGGCCGGGGCCGGTAGATACGGGCCAGCTCCTCCTCCCGTGCGCCGTCCGGGAAGACCGACGACATCGTGAGGAACATCGGTGCCCACGGCGAGGCGTCGCCATGAGCGACGACGTCGCGGAACGCCGCGGAGTCGGCGGAGACGTGGTTGACGATGAGGTCGACCATCACGTCGTGGGTGCGGGACAGGTCACGCACGTCGTCCCACGTCCCCAGGCGCGGGTCGACGGCTGTGTGGTCGACGGGGTCGAAGCCGGCGTCCGCGCCGTCGAAGGGCGTGTAGAACGGCAGGACGTGCACGCCGCCGAACGACTCGGCGACCTCGCCGCGGCGCAGGAAGCGCGCCAGTCCCCGCAGGTCGCCGCCGAGCCGGTCGGCGTAGGCGATGAGCTGGACCTGGTCCGCGGTTCCCATGCGCTCACCCTCCGTCGGGTCCGCCGGCGTGTTCCTCGCCCGCCATCATGCGGCACCCCCGGCCTCCACGCCCACCGTGCACACCTCGTGCGTGTCACCCGGGCGCTGGGAGAATGGGTGGACACGACCCGCGGGGCCCCGGACGGCCGGCAGCGAGGGCGACGGAGCCTCGACACGTACCAGGAGATGTCCCATGAACTGCTTCGAATGCGCCACCGAGCACCAGGCCACCACCCCGGCGGTCACCGTCTGTTCGCAGTGCGGCGCCGCGTCGTGCGTCCAGCACACCCGGGTCGCGCACGCGCACAAGGAGGTCGGCTACTCCCCCGGGGCACCCAGCGAGCGTGACCTCGGCCGCCGGATGTTCTGCCCGACCTGCGCACCTGAGTCCGCCCACGCGGTCGAGGTCAGGTAGCGGCCCCGGCTAGGGAAGGGCGCCGCTGAGGCGTCCGTAGCGGGCCAGCAGGTGCCACACCTGCTTCAGCGTCTGGGGGTCGACGCCGTCGGCTCCGCGCCACGGCCCCAGCAGCGCGGGCGTCAGCTCGCCCTCGGCGGCGACGGACTCGGCGAGCCGGACCGGTTCCGGCCCCCGGTAGCGCTCGTCGAACGCGGTCGGGAGGGCCCGATAGCCGGGGTGCCACTCGACGGCGCAGCCGAGCCGCTCCGCCGCCGCGGCGACCGCCGTCCCGCGGTAGGACGGGTCCAGCACGACCGCCTCCAGGTCGCGGTCGACGCGGACCTCGCCGTGGACGTGGGCCTCGACATACCGGTCGAGAGGGTCGCGGCGCGGGTGCGAGCGCAGCATCGCCGTCAGGCCGGACCGGTCACGCGTGCCGAAGTCGTCCGGCGTGTGCGCGCTGTCGGGGTAGCAGAGCGTCGTCCGCTCCAGCACGCCCGGACCCAGTCGCAGGTAGCTGGAGCCGAACCGCGGCGCCGCGCCGTAGGGATCGCCGTCGAGCAGCAGCGCCCCGTACCGCGGGCGGGCGGCCGGGGGCGCGTCGTCGTACACGCCGCCGAAGATCCGGCTCTCCCACCGCCACCGGTCCCCACCGGGGAAAGCGGTCAACCCGCCGTTGCTGGTCCTCGTCTCGAACTGCGACCGGTAGACGCCCTCGCGAGCCACCGTCTCCAGCACCGACCCGCGCCCGGCCGGGGCGTCCGGGTGGAAGTGGAGCACCACCCGGGCGTCCGCGGGCAGCGGACCTCCCGCGGCACGGTCCCGGACGTGCTCGACCGCGCTGCGCCACCGCTCGTCCTCGGGCTCCATGCCGGCCGAGCCTAGGTCCTGGCCTGCTGCTCGAACCGGTGAATCGCGGCCCGCGGGTACGGCGTCGTCAGGCTTTCCTGCTGGAACCGGCGGTAGAAGTCCCCCGTCACGGCGGCCACCGGCGCATGGCGAAGCAGGCGTGCCGCCATCGGCGCCGGGGTCCCTGACGGGGGCACGCCCCGGGCGCAGCCCTGCACGAACGCCCGGCGCTCCTCCGGCCCGTGCCCGAACAGCGCCACGGACAGCCAGTTCACGAGGTGGGTGACGGCATAGGCCCTGTCGTAGCCCCGGTGCTCGTCGAGGAACACGGCCTCGTCCGGGCCGAGGTCGAAGGAGGAGGAGATCGCCAGACCGTAGTCGGCGAGGAAGAGTCGTCGGCCGTCGGTCAGGACGTTCTCGAAGTGGGCGTCGAAGTGCAGCAGCCCGTGGGTGCTCATGAACGAGATGCCGGCGAGCAGCTCGTCCTCGACCATGGCACAAGCCCGCTCGGCGGCTTCTTCGCCCGCCTCGACCTGCTCCCCCAGCCAGTCGTGCAGGTTCTGCGGGACGTACTCGAGGCAAGGCATCAGGCTCGCCGAGGACCGCTCCAGGGCCTCGATCCGGCGGCGCACGGCCGGCCCGCCGCCCCAGGAGGCGACGGCGCGCTCGACGTCGGCCAGCTCCTCGGGCAGGGGACGACCGGCATCCGGCAGCACCCGCCAGTGGTACGTCACGGGGAAACCCTCGTGGTCGCCCTCGAGCACCCACCGGGTCGTCAGTGTGTGCACGGCCAGCTCCCGCCAGGCACCGAACCCCGGCCCGCCGATCCTCCCGACCCCGTAGTGGCAGAACATCGGCAGTCCGAACAGGTTCGCCGTGGAGCCGACGTGCTCCGGCAGACGCTCGAGGTCGGTCAGGCGCAGCTGCTTGACGAACACGGGGTGCCCGTCGACCTCCATCAGCACGGTCTCACCGCCGATGCCGGATCCGACCGGCGTACCGGCGTCCACGCGCTCGCGCAGCTCGCGGTCGGTGCACCGCGACAGCGCCGTGGACACCGCCTCGTGGGCGACCATCCGCGGCCCCCGGGACATGTCGGGGTGCGTCACCCGGACGTCCCACCGGGGTTGCCCGCGTCCGTCGCCGCCACGAGCGGCCACCAGTGCCGGGTTCGCAACGGTGACGCCGGGTCGTCGACCGAGACCCAGGACCCCTCGCAGGTGGGTTCGCCGTCGGACTGCCAGACGCAGAAGTGGGCCCGCGGTAGGGGCCACGGGTACTGCTCGTCCGGTACCTCGACCGAGTTGCGCACGTAGCCGAGCAGGGTCGGTCCGCCGCCCTCCCCCACGACCGTCGCGGCCAGGCGTTCGGCGGTCGCGCGCCCGTCGCCGAGGTCCAGGACCTCCGACGTCGGAAGGTCCGGCTTCCCCGACCCCTCGCGAGGCACGACGAACACCGTCCCGCTCCGGCGGAGCAGCAGCCGCACCAGTCCGACCGGGACCGGCGGATCGCCTCCGGGGTCGAGCACGACCTCGGCCCGGCCGGCGGCAGGAAGCCACGGTGCCGTCGTCGGTGGACAGCAGCACGGAAGCAGCCACGCCAGGACACTATCGGCGACGGGGACCTGAACGTCACGCCGCGTCGGCCGACGGCTCCGGGTCGTCCAGGAGACGCTCGAACCGCTCGCGCTTCGGCAGATCGAGCAGCGGGTAGCCGTGCAGCACGTGCAGGTTGCACATCGCCAGCACGTAGGAGTGCTCGAGCAGGTCGACCGTCGCCGTCCTGCCGAGCTGGCGCAGCACCGTGGGGACGGCCGCGTTCGACTCCGCCCGGGCACGCCAGGCCTCGCGCGACTCGTCGTCGTCGCCGAGCAGGTCCAGCACGGCACGGGCACGGCGGGCCCGCTCCTCCTGGTCCTTCCGGAGGAACGCGTCGGCCACCCGGTACGGCGACTGCTGGATCTGGACGATCGCGCCGCGCTGCCCTCGCCCGGTGCGCTCGCAGTCGACCCAGTTGTGCACCAGACCGCGTTGACGTCGTTCGGTCGGCACCTGGTACATCACGCTGCTGGACCGCAGGAGGGTGAACAGCTCCCCCACCAGGAACCGGCGGGCGTACCGCAGCCGCCTCCAGCTCAACGCGGTGGTGGCGTTGACGATGACGAGCTCGTCGATGGTGCGGCCCACGACCGGCAGCTCCGGGGCCCGCTCCAGCCTCTTCTCGAGACCGTCGGGCCACTGGTCGGCCAGGTTGTCGTACACGCCGCCGTCGGTGAGCAGGAAGTCCTCGGCGACGCCGCCCTCCTGCGTACCGCCGTGAAACCCGTACGGTGCGGTCTTCAGCCGTCGCGGGGTGAAGGCGCCGGGCATCCCCAGGGAAGCCTGGACGGCGGTGGACAACCTCATGTCGTTCGTCGACCCCGTGCCCAGCCGGTGGGAGTAGAGGAACCGGGGGGTGAGGTAGAGGTGCTCGGCCGACTGCAGCTCGGTCGCGCACACGACGTGGTCGAGGGACCGGTCGATGTCCGCCAGTCGCGTCGACCGTCCGTCCCGCTGGAAGTGGGTCCGGGCCAACGCGCGGTCGAGGACGTGCGAACGGCGCTCGAACCAGCGGGCCGTGAGCCCCATCAGCACGCCCCCCGCCAGCAGCGTGAGCCCGGATCGCCAGGACAGCCCGTTGAGGAACACGAAGACGATGCCGGTCAGCATCGTGGCCACGGCGACGCCGGCCCCCACGAACACCGAGACCAGGTAGGCGTTGGTGGGCGGACCCCAGAAGAAGAGACCGGTGTCGGCGAGGTGGCGCACCAGCCGCCGGATGGTGCGGTCGAACCCGGGCGGGTCGACGGTCCTGTAGTCGGTCTCCTGCGCCACGACGGCGTTGGCGATCGACCCTCCGGACACCGAGGAGATCGCGGAGACCTCCTCGTTCTTGCCGCTGTCGACCAGATAGAGCAGCGCGCCCAGACCCCACGCCGTCGCGCGGTGCCCCCCGCCGGATATGGCCACGCCGATGTGCTGTGTCATCGGTTGTCGAGCCTACGGGCCTTCCGCAGTGCCGCAACGGATACCGACCGGCCGGGGGTGTCACCCAGCCGCCACACCTGGGGGCGACGACCCTCCTCCAGCACGGTGACCACGGTGCCCAGGGCACGCCCGTCGGTGTCCCGGTCGGCCGTGTAGTAGATCCTCACCTCCCAGTCCCTCTCCGAGCGCTGCCCCCCGGACCCGGCCCTCGGGTCACGAGCCTCGCGCAGGATCTCCTGCGCCAGGTCGTGCGGGAAGTGGTACCGGGGCGAGTCCGGGCCGCACGACACCACCGAGGCCCACGGTCTGATCCGTTCCATCAGCTCCAGGTTGACCCCCCGCTTCGACGCGTGGTGCGAGACCTTGAAGACGTCGGCCCGCAGCAGGTCGACGTCCCCCGTCGCCGCGGCGATCGCCGCCGAGCTGGCGGAGTTCGACTTCATGAGGAACGGGAAGTCCGTCAGCACGTAGGACCACGACAACGTCTGCGCGTCCCCGCCGAGCACGAGGGAGACCTCGGACGAGCTCTTGTCCACGACGTTGCCGGCCTCGTCACGGGTGACCACGCGCGCGGCGGGATGCTGCAGACGCATCGACAGGGAGGAGTCGTTGATCTCGACCCCGTAGGTGTCGAACCGGTTCCTGAGATGGATCGACGGGGACAGCACAGTGATCCCGGTCCGGCCGATCCACCGGCTCAGCCCCGACGCCGGGTGGCTGTACAGCAGCCCGGTGCGCCGCTCCACCTCCGCCATCATCCGGTGGAACGCACCGATCGGGTGGAAGTACCCGGGGTCCCAGAACTCGGCGACCCGGTCGCCCAGACCGGCCAGCACCTCGGCCATCGCGCCGATGTGGTCCTGGTGCGGGTGGGTGGCCACCACGAGGGCCACGTCGTCCACGCCGGGGAGCAGGCCCTCGGCCGTGAGCGCCGCGATCAGCGACAACGGCTTGTCCCGTCCGGCGTCGACGACGACGGCGCGACGGTGCTCCGCCACCGGGTCGGTCGGCAGCAGCACCACCTGGGCGTCACCGTCACCCACGTTGAGCACGAAGTGCGCCAGGGCGTCCGGTCGCTCCTTGAGCTCGCCGACGAGGTCGCGCGCGGTGAAGTGGTCCGCCGGGATGCGCTGCGGGACGGACATGTCACACCGTCGAGGCGGCCGCACCGGCCGGAGGACGGCGAGGCCCTTCCGGGGACGGTGGTCCCGAGGACTCGTGGGCCACGTCCGCCTCCCGCAGCCGCATCGCCGGGTTGACCGCGACGACCTGCGCCGCGTGCGCGGCACGCCGCGCCGAGGCGGTCACGTCCAGGAGCTGCCAACGCCGGGGGTCGTTCCACCGCGGGTCGTCACCGGCCCGGACCCAGAACACGTCGCCCACGCGCAGCGCCCGGTCGGGGGCCGGCTGCCCCGCCTGCGCACGGCGGGCGTCGACATGCCGCTGGAACGTCGACACCCGGAAGGAGCGGACCTGCGGGTGCTCCGTGAAGACCAGGTGTCCCACGCCGTCGACCTGGGGCCACCGGTCCAGCACGAGGATGACGTGCGCGGCCTCGAGATCGTCGACGACGGCGTACCGGTCGTCCGGGTCCGGTGCGAACCGCACCCGGTCGCCCTCGGGGGCAGGTGTCCACAGCCGGAGGGCGCCGTGCGCCTCCCCTCGCGCCGCGCTGCGCTGCTCAGACATCCCGGACCCCGCATCCCCGAACCCGATCCCCCGACACCTCAGGCTCTCCCCGTCCCGGTCGACTCGCAGCCCACCGGCCGCGAGATCACCCGGCGCCCGGGCTCGCCCGCCGCGCTCGTCGCCCTCCGGGTCGGCCGGTCGCGCGTCAGGGTCGGGTCACGGCGAGCACCGCGTGACCACCACCGGCGACCTCCACGACCCCGTCCTCGACCCGGACGCCGTCACCGAGGAGCATCGTGGCGGTCGTGCCCGCGAGCGCCGGGATCGTGGTCCGGGCCGCCTCGCGACGCGGGTTGACGACGACGAGGTGCTCGTCGCCGCGCAGGTAGACGAACGGGTACCCGACGTGCAGGACGGTGCGCGCCCCACCGGTGCGCAGCGCCGGGGTGCGCCGACGCAGGTCCACGAGGTCGCGCACGTGGTGCAGCAGCGACCGCGGGTCCGCACGCTGGGCCGCCACGGTGGGGCGGGCCGGGTCCGGGTCCTGCGGGAGGTAGAGCCGCTCGGCCGGCGCGGAAGAGAAACCGCTGTTCGGCAGGGCGTCGTCCCACTGCATCGGGGTCCGGCACCCGGCACGGTCGTACCCCGGGTTCCAGCGGCTTCCCTCCGTCTCGGGCGCGTCGGGCAGGTTGCGCATCCCGATCTCGTCGCCGTAGTAGATCGACGGGAGCGACCCCCACGTCAGCAGGAACGTGAAGGCAGGGCGCAGCTGGTCACCGGTGCGCGGCCCGGCCGCGAGCCGTGAGAAGTCGTGGTCCGCCGTCGGCAGGACGACGAGCCGGTCCGCGCCGGCTCGGCGCTCCCGCTCGTCCCACTCCCGCAGGAACGTCTCCAGCGCGCGGGTGCCCGCCGCCTCGTCGACGTCGGGGTCGAAGAAGCACGGCTCCATCGCCGCCGGGTCCTGCCAGGTCAGGTGGCCGGTGGCGCCGTTGTTGAACAGCGCGCTGTGCTCGCGCTGGATGACGAGGGCGAAGTCCGCGTCGAAGCCTCCCCGCAACCCGGCGTCGGCGGTGTTGTCGTCGTCGGCCTCCGGCAGCAGCACCGCGTCCGGGTACCGCGCGCGCATCCAGCCGGCGATCTCGCGCCACAACGCGGTGGTCGCCTCCAGGTCGGGGTCGTCCTTGACGAGCGAGAAGGCCAGGTCCACACGGAAGCCGGCCACGCCGCGGTCCAGCCAGAACCCGATGATCTCCTTGAGGGCCTCGCGGTTGCGCGTGGGGCCCGGGGCGTCGGTCGCCTGCCGCCACGGCTCGTCGGGGTGCGGTCGGGCGTAGCCGAAGTTCAGCGCGGGCTGGGAGTCGAAGAAGTTCTTCAGGTACCAGCCCTCGCGCGGCCCGGGCGACGGGACGAGCCCCGGCCCGTCGCGGTCGGCCCAGATGTACCGGTCGTCGGAGGGGTCGGCGAGGGACCGGGCAAACCACGGGTGGTCGATCGAGGTGTGTCCCGCGACGAGGTCGAGCAGCACCCGGATGCCGCGCCGGCGGGCCTGCTCGACGAGCTCGACCATGTCCTCGTTCGTGCCGTAGCGCGGCGCGATCGTCAGGTAGTCCTCGACGTCGTAGCCGGCGTCCCGGAACGGGGAGGCGAAGCACGGGTTGAACCAGATCACGTCCACCCCGAGCCACTCCAGGTGGTCGAGGTGGTCGATGACGCCCGGCAGGTCCCCGATCCCGTCGCCGTTCGAGTCGGCGAACGACTGCGGGTAGATCTCGTAGATGACGGCGTCCGCCAGCCATGCGGGGGTCTGACCGGTCATGTCGCTGCTCCCTGTCCACGCTGCACGGGTCCTGCCCGCGAGCCTAGGAGCGATCGGTGTGCGGCGCGTGTCGGTGCCGCCCGTGGCATCGTGGAACCGGCGGCGAGGAGGCGGCCATGGCGAAGGGCTGGCTGGTGCGGGCCACGGGTGTGCTGCTGCTGATCGGCGCGGCGGGCATCGGCGTCGACGCCTGGCTCTCCTGGAACCAGGCGGACGGCTCCTGGGGACTGATCCTCGCCTACCTCGGCACGACGTTCGGGCTGGTCCTGCTGGTCCCCGTGATGGTGCGCCTCCGGGGCTGGATGGCGGGCACGGCGGTCGCCGTCGGCGCCGCGAGCACGTTCGTGTTCTGGTACGGCTACCCGGAGTTCGCGATGTACGGGGGCCTCGGGTCGCTGTTCCTCGGTGCCGTCATGCTCTCGCTGCCCGACTGGGGCCGCGTCGCCGCGTTCCCCTGGATCGTCTCCGGCACGCTCGGGCTGCCGGACCTCGTCCGGGAGGGCGTCTCGTGGGGTCCGGTGGCCTCGTTCTCGGTGCTCGGTGTCGCCATCGGCCTCACCGGGGCGTACGTGGTCACCCGCCCGGCGGGCGCCGGGCCACGGCACGGGACGGACGACCCTCCGGCCGAGCTCCCGACCGGCCGAAACACTTCCACCTAGGCGACCGACGCGTCTCCCCAGCACGCTCGGACCCACCGGACGGGGTCACCGTCGCGGACCGCCGGTGTCGGCCAGCCGGGCGGACAGCGCCTGGGCGATCTCACCGGCCGCGTCGAGCTGGGCCGGTGAGAGGGCGTCGATGAACAGCTCGGAGACGGCCTGCAGGTGGCCGACCGAGGCGCGGCGGAAGACGTCGGCGCCCGCATCGGTCAGGTGGACGCAGGACCCCCAGCCCCCGTCCGCAGGGCCCTTGCGTTCCACCAGGCCGCGACGTTCCATGCGTCCGACGTGGTGCGACAGCCGGCTGCGTTCCCAGCCGACGGCGTCCGCCAGCTCGGAGGAGCGCAGGTTGCGCGCGGGGGCCTCGCGCAGGGCGAGCAGGACCGAGTAGTCCTGCAGGGACATCCCCGACTCGGACTGGAGCCGGGCGCCCAACCGCGAGCGCAGCAGCTCGGTCGTCTCGATGAACGCGCGCCAGGTCGCCAGCTGCTGCGCCGTCGGAGCGTGCCGAGCTGTCTCTGCCACGGCGGGCCTCCCCTCTTCGATGGACATGTCAACCATCGGGAATAGGTGTTGACCTGTCAAGTGTTGACGTGTCAACTTCCGCCATCCTCCACCTCGATCACCTGGGGAGTCACACCGTGAGCACCACTGTTGAGTTCGGCCTCGACTCGTTCGGCGACCGCCCGATGGGCACCGACGGCGAGCTGGTCTCGCACGCCGCGGCCATCCGTCAGGTCGTCGACGAGGCCGTGCTGGCCGACCAGACCGGCGTCGACGTCATCGCCCTGGGCGAGCACCACCGCCCCGAGTACGCGATCTCCTCCCCGGACACGGTCCTGGCCGGGCTCGCCGGCGTCACGCAGAACATCCGGCTCGCCTCCGGGGTGACCGTGCTGTCCTCCGACGACCCGGTCCGGGTCTTCCAGCGCTTCGCCACGGTCGACGCCCTGTCCCGCGGGCGGGCCGAGGTCATCCTCGGCCGCGGCTCGTTCACCGAGTCCTTCCCGCTGTTCGGCTACGACCTGGCCGACTACGACCTGCTGTTCGAGGAGAAGATCCAGCTCTTCGCCGAGCTGCTCAAGGAGAAGCCCGTCACCTGGTCCGGCACCACCCGTGCCGCGCTCACCGACGCGGAGGTCTTCCCCACCACCGAGTCCGGCCACCTGAGCACCTGGGTCGGCGTCGGCGGGTCCCCGCAGTCCGTGATCCGCGCGGCCCACTACGACCTGCCCCTCATGCTCGCCATCATCGGCGGCGACCCCGCACGCTTCCGCCCGTACGTCGACCTGTACCGGCGCGCTGCCGCGCAGTTCGGCACCACCGCCCACCCGGTCGGCATGCACTCGCCCGGCTTCATCGCCGACACCGACGAGGAGGCCCGGGAGATCTACTGGCCCCACTACCGCCTGCAGCGCGACCGCATCGGCGCCACGCGGGGCTGGCCTCCCGTGCGCCGGTCCGAGTTCGACGCCGAGATCGGCGGCGGGTCCCTCTACGTCGGCTCGCCCGAGACCGTCGCCCGCAGGGTCGCCGCAGCCGTGACCAGCCTCGGCGTGGGGCGGTTCGACCTCATCTACACCACCGGTGCGCAGCCCGCCGACGCGCGCCTGCGCAACGTCGAGCTGTACGGGACCAAGGTCATCCCCCTGGTCCGTGACCTGCTCGCCGACCAGCCCCAGGAGATCGCATGAGCACCAGCAACCAGACCCTCGGCATCATCGGCGCGGGCAAGGTCGGCACCGTCCTCGCGCGCCTCGCGGTCCGGGCTGGCTACCGCGTCCTGATCTCCGGCTCCGGGGATCCGGCGAAGATCGCCCTGACCGTCGAGGTCCTCGCACCCGGCGCCGAACCCGTCACCACGGCCGAGGCCGCGGCCAAGGCCGACGTCGTGATCCTCGCCCTCCCGCTGGGCAAGCACCGCGCGCTGCCCGCCGACGCACTGGCCGGCAAGCTCGTCGTCGACGCCATGAACTTCTGGTGGGAGACGGACGGCCACCGCGAGGACCTCTCCCGGCCCGCCACCTCCACCAGCGAGCTCGTCCAGGCCTCGCTGCCCGCCGCCCGCGTCGTCAAGGCGTTCAACCACATGGGCTACCACGACCTGGAGGACGGCTCCCGGCCCGCCGGTCACCCCGAGCGCAAGGCGATCGCCGTCGCGGGGGACGAGGCCGACGACGTCACCGCCGCGGCCGCCGTCGTCGACGCTCTCGGGTTCGACCCGGTCGTCACCGGTGCTCTGGCCACCGGGCGGCGGCTGGAACCGGGGCATCCCGCCTTCGGAGCGAACGTCGGCGCGGACCGGCTCCGGCTCCTCACCCGGGAGACCGCCGCCTGACCACGCGCCCGACGGGCACGGCCGCGTGCCGCGCCCGTCCGGGGCGTCGTCAGGCGACGCCGGGCGGGGTCTCGGCGGCCAGGTGGCGCAGGCCGACCGCCCAGGTGGCGTCGAGGTCGGCCTCCGCGGGGAAGCGGCGGTTGAGCTCCAGCGTCGCCATGCCGTGCATGAACGCGAACACGGCGCGAGCCCTGGCCTCGTCACCGTGCAGAACGTCGACCAGCGGCTGCGCTGCCGCCGCCTCGACGCCGGGGACGAGTTCGTCCCGATCCAGCTCCCGCTCGGTCATCAGCCGGTAGAGATGCGGGGACCGACGGGCGAAGGCGCGGTACGCCCCGCCGATGCCGCCGATCTCGTCGTCGGTCGAGCCTTCCAGCGCCTGGCGCAGCGCGGCCGCCAGCTCGGCGAAGCCGTCGGAGACCAGCGCGTTCTCCAACGCCTGCTTGTCCGGCAGATGGTTGTACAAGGACGGTGCGCGGATGCCGAGACGGTCGGCGACCGCCCGCATGGTGACGGCGTCGACACCCCCGCCGTCCAGCAGCTCGCGTGCCGCCCGGACGATCGCCGCCCGTCGCGCTGTCGATGCTCGTGCCATCGCCGACTCCTGGGAACAGTTTCGAGACTAACGCTGTTAGTTTACCCGTCCGTCCCCGTCCATCCAGGGAGACCGCATGTCCACCACCATCAGTCACGCCGTCCGGATCGACCGTGCACCGGCCGACGTCTGGAGCGTGCTCACCGACACCGCTCGCTACCCGGACTGGAACCCGTTCATCACACGGTTGTCCGGGAATCTCGAGGTGGGGTCCCGCCTCGAGGCGGTGATCGAGCCCCCCGGCCGGCGCCCGATGACCTTCCGACCCACGGTCGTCGACCACGAGCCGGGGCGGGCGCTCCACTGGCGGGGCCGCCTCGGGCTCCCCGGCATCTTCGACGGTGACCACCGCTTCGAGCTGGACGGGCTCCCGTCCGGCGGCACGCTGCTGACCCAGACCGAGACCTTCAGCGGCGTCCTGGTCCCGCTGCTCCGGTCGATCCTCGCCCCGACCCGGCTCGGGTTCGAGCAGATGAACGACGCCCTGAGGACGCGCGCGGAGGGACTGCCCGCCCGTCCGTGACCCCGCGGCGCGCCGGCGCCGCCTCGACGACCCTCGCGCACCCACCGTCGGTCAGCGGTCGCCGCGCCCCGGCTCGGCGGGCCCGTCCGCCTCGACGCCCGCCGCGTCGAGCAGGACTGCGGCGGCACGGCGGGCCTGGGCCGCGACGCCGCCGTCCCGGGTGATCGCCGCCGTGGTCTGCGCGCCCTCGACGAGGAGGTCGACCTGCAGCGCGACGTCATCGGCGAGCCCTTCCCGGCGGACCAGGTCGCGGACGTACGCCCGGACCGACTCCTTCTGCTCACGCACGGCGGCCACGACCCGGGGCGACGTCGCGCCGAGCTCGCCGAAGGAGTTGATGAACGCACAGCCGCGGAAGTCGTCCTCGCGGAACCACCCGTCGAGGAAGTCGAAGATCGACAGCAGCCGCTCCCGAGGTGTCCGCGCGCCGGCGGCGGCCCGCTCGACACCGCTCCACCAGATCGCGGTGCGGTGCGCCAGCACCGCGACGACGAGGTCCTCCTTGGACGGGAACAGCCCGTAGATCCGCTTGAGCGACGAACCCGCCTCGGCGCGGACCGCGTCCATGCCGACGTTCTGGATGCCACGGACGTAGAACAGCCGGTCGGCGGCGGCGACGATTCCGGCGCGGGCAGCCGTGTCGTCGGGTCGTGTCATGCAGATCACCTCACCCCGGGAACAGAACGGCCGTTCTCCAGGTTACAGCCACCAACGAGAACGACCGTTCTCCACCGATCGACAGGGAGCACGACCATGGGCTACATCACCGTCAGCCACGAGAACAGCACCGACGTCGAGATCTACTACGAGGACCACGGCGCCGGCCAGCCCGTCGTGCTCATCCACGGCTACCCGCTCGACGGCAACAGCTGGGAGCTGCAGGCCCGTGAGCTCGTGGACGCCGGGTACCGCGTCATCACCTACGACCGCCGCGGGTTCGGGCGGTCGAGCAAGGTCGGGGCCGGGTACGACTACGACACGTTCGCCGGGGACCTCGACGCCCTGCTCGAGACCCTCGACCTGCGCGACGTCATCCTCGTGGGCTTCTCGATGGGGACGGGCGAGCTGGCCCGGTACGTGAGGAAGCACGGGCACGACCGCGTCGCCAAGCTGGCGTTCCTCGCCTCGCTGGAGCCGTTCCTCGTCCAGCGCGACGACAACCCGGAGGGTGTGCCGCAGTCGGTCTTCGACGGGATCGCCGCGACGGCCCGCGCCGACCGCTACGCCTGGTTCACGCAGTTCTACCAGGACTTCTACAACCTCGACGAGACCCTCGGCAGCCGGATCTCGGAGGAGGTCGTCCGGGCCAACTGGAACACCGCCGTCGGTTCCGCGCCCGTCGCGGCCTACAGCGTCGTCCCCGCCTGGATCGAGGACTTCCGGCCCGACGTCGAGGCCGTCCGGGCCGCGGCCAAGCCGACGCTCATCCTGCACGGGACGAAGGACAACATCCTGCCGATCGACGCCACCGGCCGCCGATTCCGCGACGCCCTGCCCGAGGCGGAGTACGTCGAGATCGAGGGCGCGCCCCACGGGCTGCTGTGGACGCACGCGTCCGAGGTCAACGAGGCGCTGCTGGAGTTCGTCCGGTCCTGACCGGACGCCCCCAGGGGTAGACGACGAGTCCCGGCCGGATCATCGATCCGGCCGGGACTCGTGCGTGCACCGTGCGGCGGCTCTCAGTCGGTGACCGCGATCGCCTCGACCTCCACGAGGACGTCGGGCTCGAACAGGATCTCGACCCCGATGAGCGACGACGGCGGCAGCGGCTGAGGCAGGCCGAGCTCGGCGGCGACGTCCCCGACGCCGGCCAGGAAGTCCTCGATGCGGTCCGGTCGCCATCCGGTCACGTAGAACGTGAGGCGGACGACGTCGGCGAAGCTCGCGCCGCCCCCGGCCAGCCCGATCGCGACGTTGCGCAGCGCGTCCGCGGTCTGGCCGCGGAGGTCGGCGGAGAGCGCCTGCCCGTCGGCGTCACGGCTGACCTGACCGGCCACGTGGACCTGGCGGGTGCCCGTCGCGACGGCGACGTGATGGTAGGGAACGGGCTGCGTCATGCCCTCGGGCGACACATAGGTGACGGTCATGGGGATCCTCCTGTACTCGGTGGTCTGGTTTCTGTAAGGTACCTAGTAGCAGGAAGTCACTACAACGAGACCAGGTTTCATGAACGACACCACGTCACCCGCGCCCCACCTGACGATCGCCCAGCACCGGCGCGACCTGCTCGACCAGGTCCTGGACAAGTGGTCCCTCGAGATCCTCGAGCTCCTGTGCGAGCAGCCCCTGCGGTTCAACGGGCTCCGCCGGGCCATCCCCGGGGTCACGCAGAAGTCGCTCAGCGCGACGCTGCGGCGCCTTGAGCGCAACGGCATCGTCACGCGGGTCGTGCTGTCGACCCGCCCGGTGGCCGTGGAGTACCGCATCTCACCCCTGGGCAAGACCCTCCGGGAGCCCGTCGACGCCTTGATCATCTGGGCCGCCGAGAACGCCGACGAGGTCGAGCGCGCGCGGGACGCGTACGACCAGGCCTCGGCGGAGAGCTGAGAGGTCGCGGCGAACGCCTCGTCCTCGTCACGGACAGGCCGTCGACGTCGGACCAGACGCCCCGTGCGCGTCGACGCGTACCGTACGGTCGACGCGACGACCGAGAGGGACCACCTGTGACACGACGATCCAAGCTGCGGCGCGGGGTACGCCAGTGGGTCGACCCGTTCGTCGTCGCCATCGTCCTCGCCCTCCTGGTCGGCGTCGTGGTACCCGTCCCCGACGGCGCACGGGAAGCGCTCGACGTCGTCACCGACGTCGCGATCGCCCTGCTGTTCCTGCTCTACGGGGCACGGCTACCGACGCGGGAGATCTGGCGGTCGCTGACCGACTGGCGCCTGCAGGGATCGCTGCTCGTCGCGACGTTCGTCGTGTTCCCGCTCGTCGGGCTCGGCGTCTCCGCGGCCGTCGGCCCGGTCGTCGGGCAGGGGATCGCCGTCGGGCTGCTCTGCGTCTCGCTGCTGCCGTCCACGGTGAACTCCGCCGTCGCGTTCACGTCCGTGGCACGCGGCGACGTCGCCGGCGCGATCTGCGGGGCGACCGTGTCGAACGTCGTCGGCATGGTCGCCACTCCCCTGCTGGTCCTCGGCCTGATGAGCGGAGCGGTCGCCGGCGACGGCGCCGTCGGGGCGGACGGTCTGCAGACCGTGCTGCTGCAGCTCCTCGCGCCGCTGGTGCTCGGCCAGCTCCTGCAGCCCTGGGTGGGCGGGCTCCTGCGGCGGCACAAGGCCGTCACCACGGCGGTGGACCGCGGGACGATCCTGCTCATCGTGTTCACGGCGATCAGCGGCGCCACCGCCGAGGGCATCTGGGCAGACATGAGCGTGGGGGTCGTGCTCGTGCTCGTCGGGTCCGCCGGGGTGCTGCTGGCCGTCATGCTGGCCCTGACGTGGTGGGGCGGCCGGGCGCTGGGGCTGCCGCGCGACCAGCGGGTCACCCTGCTGCTCGTCGGGGGGATGAAGTCGCTGGCCACGGGCCTGCCGATGGCCTCGGCGCTGCTGCCCGCCGCGACGCTCGCCGTCGTCGTCGTGCCGCTGGTCGTCTTCCACCAGCTCCAGCTCGTGGTCTGCTCCGTGCTGGCCCGCCGGCTCGGGCAGGAGCCCGTGCCCGCCGAGGCCGGGGCCGGGCGGGGATGAGCCGGGAGGTGCAGGAGGTTCCTGCTGAGCCTCAGAGCAGCTCGGCGACCTTCTCGGCGGTCTTCTTCGCGGAGCCGGGGTTCTGGCCCGTGACGAGGCGTCCGTCGACGACGGTGTACGGAGCGAACGGCAGCGTCGCCTTCTGGTAGCGCGCGCCCCTCTTCCTCGCCTCCTCCTCGACGTTGTACGGCACGAGCTTGTCGACGCGCGCGACCACCTCTTCGGTCCAGGCGAAGCCGGTGACCTGCCGTCCGGCGATGAGGAGGGTGCCGTCGGAGAGCAGCGTGTTGAGCAGGCCGCAGTAGCCGTGGCAGACGGAGGCCACGACGCCGCCCTGCTCCCAGATCTGTCGGGTGATCCGCTGCAGGCCCTCGCTGTCGGGGAAGTCGTACATCACCCCGTGACCGCCGGTGAAGTAGATCGCGTCGTAGTCCGCGGCGTCGATCTCGTCCGGGCCGGCGGTGTGCTCCAGCAGCTCCATCCGGTCCGGGTCGCCGTGCCAGGCCTTGGCGGTCTTGTCGTAGGCGGGGAACTTCAGAGACCGCGGCTCCAGCGGCGACCGTCCACCCTGCGGGCTGACGATCGTCTGCTCGAAGCCGTGCTCGGCGAAGACGTGCCAGGCGTGCGTCAGCTCGGACAGCCACAGTCCGGTCGGGTGCGACGGGTCGTCATAGTGGCCGACGTTGGTGACCACGTGAAGGATGCGTCGGGTCACGGGTGTGCCTCCAGTCGAGCGGATGTCGGGACCTGACCATCCAAACCGACGGCGAGGATCTCGGCGACCGCAGCGTGCACGCGGTCGCTGCTCGTCGCCCCCTAGGCTCAGGTGTGCCGCGCTCACACTGCTGTGCGGCGAGACCCGTGGAAAGTCGAGATCGATGCAGACCACCCTGGGAACGAACGGTCGGAGCTCCGGCGAGCCGGCACCCGTGGTGCTGATCTCCCCGGCGATGGCCATCGGCTCCCGCTACTACCGGCCGGTGGTCGCGGCGTTCGAGGAGGCCGGGTGGGACGCGCGCGCCCTGACCCGTCGCGGCTTCGAGGACCCGTCGGTCACGGCCGGCCGGGGGCGGGACTGGGCCTACCAGGACGAGATCGACGACATCGCGGACGCCGTCGCCGCGGCACGCCGCGAGCGCCCGGACCGTCCCGTCCTGCTGCTCGGCCACAGCCTCGGCGCGCAGCTCGCGGCGGGCTACGCGCTGACCGGCGGCGCGGTGGACGGGCTGATCACCGTCGCGGGAGCCCTGCCCTACCACCGCCACTTCCCCTACGGCGGCGTGCACCTCGTGCTCATGGGAGGCGTGATCGTGCCGGCGCTGACGGCCGTCTTCGGGTACCTCCCCCGGCCGGCGTTCGGCGGTCCCGGCGCTCGCACCCTCATGCGCGAGTGGGCGACGATGGCACGGAGCGGACGGCCGCCCTTCCCGACCGCACCACCCATCGGGACCCCGTCGCTCGTCGTCAGCCTCGACGACGACCCACTGGCACCACGCCGGGCGGTCGAGGCGTTCGCCCGCGACCTGTTCGCACCCGGGACCGTCACCCGCTGGCACTACGCCGACCACGAGGTGCCCGCCGGAGCCAGCAACGACCACATCCGCTGGGTCCGGTCCCCCGAGCGGGTGGTCTCCGCCGCGGTGGACTGGTGGGCCGGGAATCAGGTTCCCCCGTCGCCCACACCCACGGCACCATGACGGACATGGAGCTCATATCGCCCCGCAAGGCCGCCCCCGGTGACAAGGTCGCCGTCGTCTCGCCGTCGTTCGCGGCACCCGGGTTCGCCCCCGCGGTGCACGAGCAGGCGATGGAGCGCCTCGAGGAGGTCACCGGTCTGGTCCCGGTCGAGTACCCGACCACCCGACGCCTCGGCGCGACGCCGCAGGACCGCGCCGCCGACCTGAACGCGGCCTTCGGCGACCCCGAGATCCGCGCGGTGCTGGCCACGATCGGCGGCGAGGACCAGATCACCGTGATCCCCCACCTCGACGCGGACCTCGTGCGCGCCGACCCGAAGCCGTTCCTCGGGCACAGCGACAACACGAACCTGCTGAGCTGGTTGTGGACGCACGGCGTCGCGGGCTATTACGGCGGGTCGACCCAGGTGCACCTCGGCCCGGGACCCGCCGTCGACCCGGTCCACGCCGCGTCCCTGCGCGCCGCGCTGCTGACCGGCGAGCGGCTGGAGATCACCGAACCTGGCGAGGCCGAGGACTTCGGCGTCGACTGGCAGGACCCGGCCGCCCTCACCTCGTTCGGCGACCGCGAACCCACCGAGCCGTGGACGTGGGCGGGGCCCGAGCGGTCCGTCACCGGACGGACCTGGGGCGGCTGCCTCGACGTGCTGCCGTGGATTCTCACCGCGGGCCGCTTCCCGACCGACCCTGCCGTCGTCGACGGCGGCGTCCTGCTGCTCGAGACGTCCGAGGAGCTCCCTCCCGCCCGGGAGGTGGGCTTCGTCGTGCGCTCGCTCGGAGAGCGCGGGCTGCTCGACGCCGTCGACGCCGTCGTCGTCGCACGCCCGCCGACCACGTCGTTCGACGTCGAGCTCACGCCGGCGGAACGCGCCGAGAAGCGTGCCGAGCAGCGCGACGTCGTCATCGAGACCGTGCAGCGCTACAACCCGGAGGCCGTGATCGTCGTCGGCGTGCCGTTCGGCCACACCCGGCCGCAGTGGATCCTGCCGTACGGCGGGATGCTCACCGTCGACGGGGCGGAGCAGCGGGTCTGGGCCGACTACGCGTAGGTGACCGGGGGGCGCCCGACTCCTCGGGCGCCCCCGGGTCACCTGGTTGGAGGACGGGCGGTTCAGCTCACCGCCGGCGCAGCGCCGCGTCCTGCAACGCCGGCGGGGCGTCGTTCTTCTCGTGCGCAGCCAGGTCGGTGCCGGGCGCCACGATCGCGTCGATCGCGTCGAGCACCTCGGCCGTCAGCACCGTCTCGGCGGCCGCGAGCTGCGAGGCGAGGTGGTCGGGCGTGCGCGGCCCGATCAGGGCACTGGTGACGCCGGGATGGGCGGTCACGAACCCCAGCGCGAGCTGGACGAGGCTCAGGCCGGCCTCCTCGGCGACGGTCGCGAGCTGCTCGACAGCGTCCATCCGCGCCTGGTTCGCGCGGTCGGCGAGGTCGAACCGCTGCGGCATGAAGGCCGCGCGGTGGGTGGTGACCTCCTGGTCACGGCGCACGGCTCCGGAGAGCCATCCCGACGCCAGCGGACTCCACACCATCACTCCGAGCCCGTACTGCTGCGCCACGGGCAGCACGTCCCGCTCGACGCCACGCTGCAGGATCGAGTAGCTGGGCTGCTCCGTGACGAACCGCCCGAGCTTCGCCTCGGCGGCTGCCCACTGGGCCTGGACCATCCGGTAGGCGGGGTAGGTCGAGGTGCCGAAGTGACGGATCTTCCCGGCCCGCTGCAGATCCGACAGCGCCGCGAGAGTCTCCTCGTCGCTCGTCGCCGGGTCCCACCGGTGGATCTGGAACAGGTCGACATGGTCGACCCCCAGCCTGCGCAGACTCGCGTCCAGCGCCGTGGTGAGCCAGCGCCGCGACGCACCCCTCTGGCCAGGTCCGTCGCCCATCGGGAGGCCGGCCTTGGTGGCGAGCACGACGTCGTCACGGCGGCCGACGAGGGCCTTGCCGAGCAGTTCCTCCGACTCCCCGCCGCTGTAGACGTCGGCGGTGTCGACAAGGTTGATCCCGGCATCCAGCGCGGTGCCGACGAGGGTGTCGACGTCGGCCTGCGTCGTGCCGCCGATCTTCCCGAAGTTCATCGTGCCCAGCGCCAGGCTGCTCACCTGGATGCCGGTGTGCCCGAGCGTGCGGTACTGCATGAGCGTTCTCCTGTCATGAGGATGGTGCGGTGCAGCGAAGGTCTGGCATGATTGAAGCGGAACGCTGCTCCGTTAAATATACGGAGCGATGCTCCGTTTAGCAAGGAGGAGTCCTGTCATGCCCACCACCGAGTCCGACCGCAGCGAGCCCGCGGCTCCGTCCCGGACGCGGCGCTCCGACGCCCGGCGCAACGAGCAGGCCCTGCTCGGCGCCGCGGCGCGGGTGTTCGCGGAGTCAGGGATCGACGCCCCGGTGCGGCTCATCGCCGCCGAGGCCGGGGTCGGGATGGGCACCATCTACCGGCACTTCCCCTCCCGTGCCGAGCTCGTCGCCGCCGTCTACCGCCACCAGGTCGACGCGTGCGTCGACCTCGGCGAGTCGCTGGTCCAGGGCGACTCGTCACGCTTCGCCGCACTCAGCGAGTGGATCGACGCCTTCGTGGACTTCCTGGCGACCAAGCACGGCCTCGCCTCCGTCCGCACCAGCGACGAGTCGGGCAGCGGGCTGCACGACTACTTCCTCGACCGCCTCGTGCCGATCTGCGACCGCCTCCTCGCCGCAGCGCGCGAGGACGGAGAGGTCGCCGTCGACATCAGCGGCTACGAGCTCATGCGCGGCATCGGCAACCTCTGCCTCTTCTCCGGTGACGACGGCCGCTACGACGCCCGCAGGCTCACCCACCTGCTCCTGGCAGGCATGCGTTAGCGGAAGCCCGGAGCCGCGACGATCCGGAGGCGCCATCCCAGGGCTGCGGCCGCGACCGCCAGGCACAGCCAACCCAGACCGCTGACCAGAGCGCTGTGCGCGGCGACCAGCCTCTCCACCGCGAGCGCGCCGCCGTCCGCCGCGCCGCCGTACATCGTCGAGACGTACCAGCGGTTGCCCCACCGGAAGCCGTCGGCGATCGCCAGCACACCTGCGACAAGAGCCACGAACCGGGCCGTTCTCCGCACGTGATGCACGAGGTGAAGGTAGCGGGTCCGGCGCCGGGCGGAGGCGGCCGCCGGGCTCCGGAGCCACCCGGGTAGGTTCCCACCCATGCGTATCCACCATCTGGACCTCGTGCCGCTGGACGGCGCTGCCGGCGTCGCGATGAGCATGCTCCGCCCCGGGACGGACCCGGCGCGGGTGCGCGTCGACGTCGCCGTGATCGACGCCGGCTCCCGGCTGCCCCGGCATCCTGCCGGACGGGACCAGGCGTTCTACGTCGTCGCCGGGACCGGTCAGGTCGCCGCCGACGACGAAGTCCGCACCGACGTCGGGCCGGGTGACCTGGTGACCTGGGAGGCCGGCGAGCAGCACACCACCTGGGCGACGACCCGGCTCACGGCCGTCATCGTGCAGGAGACCCGGCCCTGAATCGCCTGGTCAGCGGCGCGCCGGGCCACTACCGTCGCGTCATGACGATCACCCTGGTCGGCGGCGGACCGGACTCGACCCGCTCCCCGGAGGTCGTCGAGCCGTTCGTCCGGGCCTGTCACGACCGCGGCGCACGACGGGTCGCCCTGCTCCTCGCCGGGGACCGCGACAGCGCCGACCACTACGCCGCGGACTACGTCTCGCTGCTTTCGGACACGGCCGACGCCGTGGAGGTCCTCCCGCTGTCCGACGGCGTCACCGCCGAGCAGATCGATCGCTACGACGCGTTCGTGGTCGGGGGCGGGCCGACTCCGGTGTATCACCGAGCGCTCGCCACCGTCGCGGCTCCGATGAGGCGCCGCGTCCGCTCGGGTGCTCCGTATCTGGGGTTCTCCGCCGGTGCCATGGTGGCCTCCGGCGCCTCGATCCTCGGCGGGCATCGGTCCTCGGGAGCGGACGTGTGCCCCGTCGAGTGGTCCGAAGGCCTCGAGGAGGTGGATGTGCGACCGGGCCTGGGCCTCGTGCCGTGGGCGGTGGAGACCCACGCCGCACAGGCCGGAACCCTCGGTCGAGCCGTCGACGTGGTCGGCAGGGCGCTGGCATCGAGCGCCGTGGCGATCGACGAGGACACGGCCCTCGTCGTCCGGGGGATGGACAGGCCGGTCGAGGTCGTCGGCTCGGGAGCCGTCTGGTGGGTGACGCCGGTCGCTGACACGACCTCCCCTGCGACGGACTCCCTCACGGTCCGTGTCCACCATGCCCGCCACCCTGCCGCCGAGGCAGGCGGCGTGGACCCGCCCGGCCTCCGGGCGAGCATCTGACGATGGATCTCGGGAGCGGGACGACCGAGCTGACCGCCGACGCCGTCAGACGGTCTCGACCCGCTTCTGCCGGGCGAACTTCGCCGGCAGGTCGGGCCCGTCCCACACCTGGATCGCCCGCCAGATCGACGCGGCGATCGGCACGGCGAGCACCGCGCCGGTGATGCCGACGAGCACCGTCCCGGCCGTCAGGGCGAACAGGATGACCAGCGGGTGCAGCCGGAGGGTCCGGCCCATGACGATCGGCTGGAGGAAGTTGCCCTCGAGCTGGTTCACGCCGACGACGATCGCGACGACGATCAGCGCCTCGACCGGGCCGACGGCGACCAGTGCGACCAGTGCCGCGAGGATGCCCGCCAGCGTCGCACCGACGAGCGGGATGAAGGCGAGCAGGAAGACCAGGACCGACAGCGGGAGCGCCAGGGGGACGCCCACGATCGCGAGGCCGATCCCGATGCCGATCGCGTCGACGGCCGCCACGATCGCCGTCCCCCGGACGTAGTTGCCGAGGGTCTGGATGGTCGCCGCACCGACGCGTCGGCCGCGCTGGTACGCCTCGCCGTCGAACGGCCGCAGCAGGAACTCCCACATCGCCGGGCCGTCCTTCAGGAAGAAGAACAGGACCACGACCATGATGAAGAAGCCCGCGACGAAGTCCGCGGTCTGTGACACCCCCTGGAGCGCACCGGACCCCACCGCGCTGGACTGCAGGAAGTTCACCGCGGAGTCCCGCACCGAGCTGATCTGCTCGGAGGAGATCTGGAACGGCAGGTCCTGGACGTAGGTCTGCAGGGAGTCGAAGCCGTCGAGGGCCTGGCGCCGCAGCTCGTCCCACTGATCGACGACGGCTCGCACGACCAGCCACAGGACAGCCGCCAGGATCGCGATCAGCGCGAGGAGCGCCAGCCACGTCGCGAGGATCGACCGCACCCCCCGGCGACGCAGCCACGACACGAGCGGTGAGATCGCCGCCGCGAGGACCAGTGCGATGAGCACCGGGATGACGACCAAGGTCAGCCGGGTGCTCGCGAACACCAGCACGCCGACGAGGGCGATCACCGCGAGTGCCTGCACCGAGCGCGTCGCGACCTTGCCCATGCCGTCGGACCACAGCTTCGACGCACCCAGCGGTTCGGTGGCGACCGGCCGGGAGGCCTCGACGTCGGGCACCTCCGGCGGACGGCGGCCGGCCGGGCGGGCACGTCGGGCGCGTCGGCCGAAGAGACCCATCGATGTCCTTCCCTCGCTGAACCGGTGGACCCGGACGACATGACCGTAGTGGGGCTATCGCGCGACACGGTGGCGGCGCGCGGGGCGCAGCCCCGGGACCCGGTGGTCGCGCTCGGCCCCTAGGCCGCGACCTCGTGCCGCCACGGCGGGTTGGCCCCGGCGCGCGCGACGGTCACGGCCGCGACCTCGCCGGCGAACTCCACGATCGGTGCCAGGGTCTCCACCGACGCCCCACGCAGCCCTGTGCGCGCCTCCGCTCCGGGGGGCACCAGGTCGAGCAGGCCGTGGATCAGCGCGCCCATGAACGAGTCGCCGGCTCCGATGGTGTCCACCACGTCGACGCTCCGTCCCGGCACCTCCCGGCAGGACTCCCCCGCCAGGAGCACCGACCCCTCGGCCCCCCGAGTGACGACGACGGCCGCGGGTCCGGCGGTCGCCCACCGCCGCAGGACTGTCATCGCGCCCTCACCGGGATAGAGCCACGCGAGGTCCTCGTCCGAGACCTTCACGACGTCCGCCAGGCCGACGAACTGTTCCACACGGTGTCGAACCGCCTCGCGGTCGGGGCAGATCGTCGGGCGCACGTTCGGGTCGTACGTGACGAGCGCGGTCTCCCGCGATCGCTCGAGCAGCCGCAGCACCTCACCGGCCCCCGGCTCCAGGAGCGTCGCGATGCTGCCGACGTGAACCAGCGGCGCCGTCCCGACGCCGGAGAGGTCCGGTGACCAGGTCAGCGCGAAGTCGTACGTGGCTCCGCCGTCGGCGCCGAGGCGACACGTAGCGACCGACGTCGGGTCCTCCTGCTCGCACCCGCGCGCCAGCACCACCCCCGACGCCGACAACCACTCCCGCACCCTGCGGCCCCTGTCGTCCCGACCGAGCTGGGTGGCGAGCCGCGGCCGACGGCCGAGCCGACCGAGCGTGACCGCCACGTTCGCCGGGCTCCCTCCGGGATGCTCCCGGACGGCACCGTCGGCGGCGACGACCTCATCGATCAACGCCTCGCCGACGACCAGGGCGTCGTGGTCCGGAGCGGGGTGCACGAGTGGGGCTCTCACGGTGTCGCCACAAACGACGTGCTCGAGCTCAGATCCTGCAGCTGTCCCGCGGTTCCCGACCACAGCACCTTCGACGAGGTCGCGCTCGAGTCCACGACGTGTCGCACGGCCGTGGTCGCGGCGAGCTGGTTGCTGGACAGGAAATTCCTCGCGCCGCCCTTGACGAGGACGACGGTCGGCGTGGCCCCCGCCGGGACGACGTCCCCGCTGCCGATGTCGAACGAGAACAGGTTGGCTGTGACTGCGTTGTCGTCACCGTTGAGGTGCAGCATCCCGTAGAGGTCGTCGTTGCGCGCCGGGCCGCCGTCCCCGTGGATCCGCCGGAATTGGTTGCCGGAGATGAGGTGCTCATGGCAGGGGGTCTCGTGCACGATCATCCCGGAGAAGTTGCTCACGAGCTTGTTGCCCGTTATCACGGCTCGGTGGACGCCCTTGCACTGGATGCGAGCCCCCCACAGCAGACTATTGCCGTTGATCAGGCAGTTCTCGGCGTTCTCGACGAAGATCGAGTTGCCGCCCCAGGGCGTGACGATGTAGTTGTTCGTGATCTTTCCGGCGATCGAACCGTTGATCATCCTGATCCCGTGGCCGCACTCGCCGATGAAGTTGTTCGTGATGCTGTAGGCGTCGGCGTTGCGGACGGTGAGGGCCTCCTCCAGGTAGACGAAGCCCATGCCCTCGACGCGGATCGCGTCGTTGTCGTACTCGAACCTGATGCCGGTCTTGCCGTTGCCGTTCGTGCCGACATAGGGCTTCGTGCTGTTCATGCCGTCGAGGCAGAAGTCCTGGAAGACGACGGAGTTGAGCCGTCCGTTGGTCGCCGGGTCGCCCGTCCGGTCCACGAGGAAGCCCACCTGACCGTCGTTGGCGATCTGGACATGGCTCGACCCCGGAAGCGTCTCGACCCACGCCGAGTGATCGACGTCGTCCCGGATCGCCTCGGACAGGAAGCCGTGGCCGGAGCCCTTGATCGTCAGGAACCCCACGTCGACGACCACGGTCGTCCGCAACGTGTAGTGACCCGGGGGGATGTACACGACGGCGCCGGGGCGCGTGGTCTGACCGGTCTGGCGTCCGTGGATGTCGGCGATGATCTCGTTGATCACCTGCCCGATGTCGTCCTGCGGCGACACGCTCGCGGCAAAGGTGGTCACGTCGTAGACGGTGGAGGCCACGGGAACTGCTCCTTCTGTGGTCAGATCAGGCCGATGATGGCGTCGTAGGGCGGGAGTTCTGGAGCCTCCGCCGCCGCGGCGGTGAGCATCTCCGCCGGTCCGCCGTCGAGCACGGTGAGCGGGACAGCGGCCGCGGCGGCGATGCCGAGCGCGACGAGCACCTGACGTCGGGTGACGGTGTCGGCGCGTGGGGACGGGTCGGCCGCGTCGTTGCGGTCATCCATGGGCACTGCCTCTCTTCTCGAGCTGGATCTGGTGCGACGACGCGGGATCCCTACCCCTTGACCGCGCCCGCCGTCAGGCCGGCGATCACGTGTCGCTGCAGCACGGCGTAGATGGCGAGCTGGGGAAGCAGGACCAGCGTCGCCGCGGCCATCATCCCGCCGTAGTTCACGGAGTACTGGCCCTGGAACTTGGACACGGCCAGCGACACGGTCGCCAGGTCCGGGTCGTTGATGAGGACCGACACGAAGGGGAACTCGTTGAACACGTACACGACGTTGAAGATCACGACGGTCGCGAGGATCGGGCGCATGACCGGGAGGACGACGGACCAGCAGACCCGGAACAGACCGGCGCCGTCGATGATGGCGGCCTCCTCGAGCTCCCCCGGCATGCCGCGCAGGAACCCGGTCAGCAGCAGGGTGTTAAAGGGGATGGACACCACGGCGTACGGGAGGATCACCGCGGCGTAGGTGCCGAAGATGCCCAGCGCCAGGTCCAGACGGTAGACCGGGAAGAGCAGCACGTAGACGGGCACCGCCAGCCCCGCCAGGAAGTACAGCAGGAGCGCGGACTGCACGCCGCGTCTCCGGAAGACCATCCGGGTCAGCGCGAAGGACGCCATGAACGAGACGGTCGTGCCGATCGTCACCGCGACCGCGGCGATGATGATCGTGTTCTTGTACATCTGCACGAGCGGCAGCGTGGCGATCGCGTCCCGGTAGTTCTCGAGGGTCAGGGTCTGCACCGAGAACGGGTCCGAGAGGATCTGGTCGCTCTGCTGGAAGGACAGCAGGACGATCCAGAGGATGGGCAGCACGACGAGGAAGGTCACCAGGTACGCGATGCCGGCGACGATGATCCGCGTGCGTACCCGTCGGCGGCGCTCGGCGGCGGGTGACCGCGTGGGCCGGTGCCGCACGCGCCCGGGCCGGCGCTCGGTGGCCGGCGCGGGCGGCGGTGCGGTCTCGCGACCGGTGACGGTGGCAGAGGTCATGGGTGCGCTCCGGGAGTTCATGCGGACCGGCCGCGGCGTGCGAGGGCCAGGTAGACGAGCGAGGTCAGCGCGCCGAGCACGAGCACGACGACGGCGATCGCCATGCCGGCCCCGTAACGCTGGCTGGTGAACGTGACGAAGTACATGTAGCTGACCAGGGTCTCCGAGCGGTGGACGGGACCGCCGCCGGTCAGCATGTAGACGAGCTCGAAGATCTTGAAGACGTTCGTGACGAGCAGGATCGACACGATGCCGATGGTCTCGCGCATCATCGGGACGGTGACGTGGAGCAGCTGCTGCCACCGGGTCGCCCCGTCGAGGGAGCTCGCCTCCATCACGTCGTCGGGCAGCTGTTGCAGACCGGCGTAGAAGATGGTCATCGCGAAGCCGATGCTCGCCCAGCTGAAGACGAGGGCGATGGAGTACGGCGTGAGCGAGTCGCCGCCGATCCACTGGATCTCGGGGATGCCGAGGGGGACGAGCAGCCGGTTGAGCAGTCCGACCCGCGGGTCGAGGATGAACACCCAGACGAGACCGACGAGGATCGGCGCGACGATCGCCGGTCCGAACAGGAGCGCCCGGAGCGCTCCTGCGGCCCGGATCCTCTGCTGCATCAGCAGGGCCAGCGCGAAGGAGGCCGGCACCAGGAAGGCCACGCTGACCACGAGGATGATGACCGTGTTCTTCAGCGAGAGCCAGAAGAACGGGTCGTCGCCCAGCGCGGCATAGTTGTCGAGCCCGATGAGCCGGGGAGCGCTGAAGCCCTGCGCGTCGGTGAGGCTGTAGCCGACGCCGTACAGCACCGGGTAGGCGAAGAACAGGGTGAACAGGACCACCGCGGGCAGCACCATCACCGCGATCCTCCACCGCGAGCTGAGCCAGATCATGACGGTCGTTCCTTGTCTCGACGATGCTGGGGGTTCGGTCAGGGACGCGGGTGCGCCGCTCGGCGGCGCACCCGCGTGCCTCACTCGGCGTCGAGCGCTCGCTGCACGAGCGCGGCGGCTTCCTCGGGGGTGAGCTGGTCCTGGATCACGCCGTAGATCGAGTCGTAGATGGCGTTCGACACGGCGACCGGGAACACGAGGTCCGGCTGGGTCCCGGGCGTCGACACGCCCTCCTCCCGAGCGGCGTCGAGCGCCGACTTCAGGACCGACTGCTCCTTCTCGTCGAGCTCCGGCTCATAGGTCGTGACGGGCGGCTGCCCGTTGTCGACCATGAGCTGCTGCGCCTCGTCGCTGTAGTAGAAGCCGAGGAACCGCTCGACGGCGTCGAGCTTGGCCTCGTCCTCACCGACCTTCTTCGCGACGACGAGGGGGGCGGAGGCCACGTTCATGATGATGTTCTGCTCGCCGACGCCGTCGGAGAACGTCGGGCCCTTCCAGAAGGTGGTGTCCGGCGCGACCTCGGAGTCCTGGATCGCCCCCGCGGCCCAGACCCCCGCGTCGAGGAAGGCCGCCTCGCCCTGGAGGAACTGGTCCACCGCCTGCTGGTAGGTCTGGGTGGACACGTTGCTGGAGAACGCCCCGGCGTCGCGCAGCTCGGCGATGTGCTCGTACATCCGCACGAAGTCGGGGTTCTCCCACGACTCCGAGCCGTCGAGCAGGCCGTCCATCTTCTCCTCGAACCCGAAGCGGTCCAGCCACACGAGGAACTGCCAGACGCTGAACGCCGACTGGCTCGCGCCGTTCGAGATCGTCACGACGTCCTCGTCGGCCAGCGTCTCGGCGACCTGGAGCAGCTCGTCGAACGTGGTCGGCGTCGACAGGCCGTGGTCGGAGAGGACCTGGGTGTTGGTCCACAGGCCGGTCAGCAGGCCCTGATACGGCACGCCGAAGACCGTGCCGTCCGACGTGAAGTACTCGACGGTGGTCGCGGGCAGGCTGTCGATTACGCCCTGCTCCTCCAGGATCGGCTGCAGGTCCAGCAGCCGGTCGCCGGCGAGCATCTCCTCGGCGTTCGACTTGTAGACCCAGAAGACGTCGGGGAGCGTGTCGCTCTGCGCGGCGATGGACAGCGACTGCAGGTGCTCGGCGACCGGCTGGCCGCTGACCTCGACGTCGACGTCCGGGTTGGCGCTCTCGAAGGCCTCCACGATCGCCCAGGTGGCGGGGTCGGCGGTCTTCACGTCGGGGTTCTGCATGGAGAGCGTGATGGTCGTGGGGCCGCCCTGCTCGGCGTCGCTCGCCTGGGAGCAGGCGGCGAGCGGCAGGAGCGCGGCGAGTGTCGCCACGGCGGCGACGGGGCGGCGGAAGGGGTAGCCAGGCATGTCTCGTCCTTCGTTGGGTGAGGCCCGGGGGCGGATACGGCTTAGCGAAACGTTTGCGCGAATCGTTTGCGAGGCTACGCGCGCCGTTCGACGGCTGTCAAGCGATGGGGGCCGATTCCGCTTCCCGGAAGCGGTAGTCCTCGGTCGACTCCCGCAGCTCAAGGCGTTGGTTGAGCCGGAGCGTGCGCGGGCTCGCCTCCGGGGTCGCGATCCGGTCCATCAGCAACGAGACAGCGGCCTCGCCCATCTCGAACGCCGGCTGCCGCACCGTCGTGATCGTGGGTCGGAACAGGTCCGAGTGGCTGAACCCGTCGAACGCGGCGAACGCGATCTGCTCGGGCGTCGCGATCCCTGCGTCGCGCAGGCACTCGAGACCCACGACCGCCAGCGGCGTGCTGCAGGCGATGACACAGGTCGCGCCGCCTGTGCGGAGAGCGGCCACCACGTCGGCGCGGACCGACGCGGTGTCGACGGAGTCGACGATCGTCTGCTCGCCGAGCTCGGCGTCGGGGATGGCGTCGCGGAAGCCCTGCCGGCGCTCGGCGAGCGTGGGGACCCGCTGATCACCGGCCACCAGCAGGAAGCGTCGGTGGCCCGCTCCGCGCAGGTGCGTCACGAGGCGGCGCATGGTCTCGCGGTTGTCCGCCCCCACCTGGTCGTGCGGCGAACCGTCGAACACGCGGTCGAGCAGGACGACGGGCCGGGCGTCGTCGGCGTCGAGCCGGGTGCTGACGGCGCGCCCCGAGTCCGCGCAGTGGGCCAGGATCAGCCCGTCCACGCGGCGTGCCAGGAGCGTGCTCACCGCGCGTTCCTCGCGTTCCGGGTCCTCGGCCGAGTTGGCGAGCACCAGGGTCAGCCCGCGCGCCGCCGCGGCGTGCTCCACGCCGTGGACCATCTCCGCGAAGGCAGGCTCGCCGGCGTCGGAGACGACCAGCCCGATGCTGTCCGTCCGGGACCGGCGCATGGCGCGGGCCACGGCGTCCTGGCGGTAGCCGGTCTTCTCGATCGCGGCCGCCACCCGCTTGCGGGTCGCCGGTCGCACCGGTCGCGTCCCGTTGAGCACGTGCGAGACGGTCGACGTGGACACCCCGGCCATGCGGGCGACTTCGACGATGGTCGCCATCGACCACTCCAATCAAACATTTTTCTGGTCGGCCCCACCGGTCGCGGAGCCTGTACCTACAGGCTTTTCAGTCCTTGCGCGCAGGATACGCGTCGTCTACGCTGCGAATCCAGACACGCAAACGTTTCGATGCGTTCTTCCTGGTCACAGAGTCGTCGCGAAAGGACAGTCATGACCCCCACCCCCGCCCCCGGTGGGCTCCTCGGAGACCTCACCCGAGCCCGACCGGGACGCAGCGCCCGGGCGTCCAGCTTCGACCAGACGGGTCGCAACCGCGACAACTGGATCGTGATGCCCGGGGAGGAGCGCGTCCTCGCCGACCTCGAGGGGCCCGGGTTCATCACCCACATCTGGATGACCCAGTCCTGCCGCGTCCAGCCGGGTCCCGGTCAGATCGCTCCCGACGTCGTCGGCGTCCCGATGCTCGAGATCCACAACGCCCTCGGGGTCAGCTGGGAGGTCGTGGACCCGGACTACTACCGGAAGATCCTGCTGAAGATCTACTGGGACGACCAGGAGACGCCGAGCGTCATCGCCCCGCTCGGCGACTTCTTCGGACTGATGAACTCACTCTCGGGCAGCTACGACTCCCTGCCGCTGTCGGTGTCGGCCAAGGAGCCCGAGCTGCACACCTTCGGAGGCAGCGCGGCGTTCAACAGCTACTTCCGGATGCCCTTCGGCAAGCGCGCCCGCGTCGTCGTCGAGAACCAGAACGACATCCCGTACCTGCAGTACTTCTACATCGACTACGAGCTCTCGCCGGAACCGCTGCCGGCCGACACGGTCTACTTCCACGCCCACTGGCGTCGTGCCCTGCCCAACCGCGGGTGGGGTCCGGACCTGCAGACCAACAGCATCGAGACGACGGTGGCCAACCTCGACGGCGCGGACAACTACGTCGCGCTGGAGACCGAGGGCCGCGGGCACTACGTGGGCTGCAACCTCGCCGTCCGCCACTTCCAGGGATCCTGGTGGGGCGAGGGCGACGACATGATCTTCATCGACGACGACACGTGGCCGCCGAGCCTGCACGGCACCGGCATGGAGGACTACTTCGGTCACGCCTGGGGCATGCAGCGCAACGCCTACCTGTTCAACGGGACGATCGTCCACGAGGAGGACGTGCCCGGATTCCACCACAGCTACCGGTTCCACCTCGTCGACCCGATCCGCTTCGAGAAGCGGATCAAGGTGACGTTCGAGCACGGTCACGGCAACCATCTGTCCGACGACTGGTCCTCCACGGCGTACTGGTACCAGACGCTCCCCTCGCCCGTCCTCACCGTGCCCGAGGTGGAGGAGCGGCTGCCGCTGCGGCCCGTCGACCGGGTCATCGAGGCGCCGCTGCCGCCCCTGACCGACGAGCAGGAGGCCGCCCGCCGGGCTGCGTCCGACCGGATGGAACGGTTCGTCGCCGAACGCGACGCGCTGCGCGCGGAGCGCCGCCGCGAGGTCGACGACTGGGAGCGCGGGAACCTCGACCAGGCGCGCGCTGTCCGCCGCGCCTACGACGGGGGGCGCTGAGATGCGACCGCACCTGCACTTCACCGCGGAGTCCGGCTGGATCAACGACCCGCACGGCCTCACCTGGCACGACGGCGCGTACCACCTCTTCCACCAGTTCGTGCCCGGCAGCATGGAGTGGGCGCCGAACTGCCACTGGGGACACGCCGTCGGCCGCGACCTGCTCACCTGGGAGCGGCGTCCGGTGGCGATCGCGCCGGGTGACGGCGACGACGGCATCTGGACCGGAAGCCTCGTCGCCGAGGACGGCACGGCGCGCATCCTGTACACCTCGGTGGTCCAGCCGGACATCGGGATCGGGCGGGTCCGGGTCGCCGTACCCACTGACGACACCTGGGACGAGTGGACCAAGGGCGACGTCCTGGTCGAGGCGCCCGACGACCTCGACCTCATCGCCTACCGCGACCCGTTCGTCCTGCGCGAGGACGACGGCTGGCGCATGTTCGTGGGCGCCGCGGACCGCGCCGGCACGGCCATGGCCCTGACCTACACCTCGACGGACCTGACCGACTGGGCCTACGACGGCGTGGCCGCGTCCCGCTCGACCGACGAGCGCTCACCGGTCTGGATGGGGGCGCTGTGGGAGTGCCCCCAGTTCTTCGAGGTCGACGGTCGCTGGGTCATGGTGAGCTCGATCTGGGACGACGACGTGCTGCACTACGCCGGCTACGCGATCGGGTCCTACGCCGACGGTCGATTCGAGGCCGACACCTGGGGCCGGCTCAGCTTCGGCGACAGCTACTACGCACCGTCCTTCTTCCGGGACCGTGATGGTCGCCCGTGCCTGATGTTCTGGATGCGAGGCGTGCGTGACGACGACGCCGGATGGAGCAGCTGCCTGAGCGTTCCCCATGTCCTGTCCGTCGTCGGCGAGCGCCTCGTCGCCACCCCGCACCCCGACCTCGACGCACGACGCGGACGGGAGGCCGCGGACGGCGACCAGGTGATCGACGCGGAGTGGGAGCCGCACCCTGGCGGGGACCGTCTCGTGCTCACCGCCGGGGACCTGGAGAGCGCCACCGTCTCCGTCGCCGACGGCGTCGTCCGGCTCGACCGGCCGGGGTGCAAGACCACCGAGATGCCGTGGACGGGCGGGGCGCTCCGCGTCGTCGTCGACGGACCGACGATCGAGATCTCGTCGCTCGACGGAGTGCTCGGTGGACCCATCACGCCCCTGAGCACGGTGCTGCCGGTGGCTGGGGAGCTGCGCGCCTGGAAGGTCGATTGACGCTCAGACTCCCCTGCAGAAGGCCGTGCATCGGCTGACGCGCAACCGTCGCCCATGGTGGGCCCTCGCTCCCCGCGAGGGCCCACCGCCGTTCTCGCTAGCCAGCGTGCTTGACCACCAAGCTCCCTCGCTCCTGGCTGGACAGGACAATGCCGAGGGCACGTCGGACCGGAGTCGCTGTGCAGGCCCGGTCAGAAGTGGTGAGCGACTCCCCGCCAGCGTCCTCGCGGCACACACCCCTGGCACACCGGCGAGTCCGCTCACGAGGTCCACGGGGGCGACGGCCCGCGTGCACCGCCTCTACAGCACCCGGTCCTCACCCCCGCCTCGACGCACGTTCTGCTGGGAGGCGCCGAGCATCCCTGAGCCGAGAGCAGCTCGCCGGACTCGGGATTCCCGTTGCACAGGCTGACGCCCGCCTGCCAGGGTCGGCGCAGCTCACCCTGCACCGACACCCTTCGAGGAGCACCTGTGCGGAACACCGAGGAGCTGGGGACGGAACGGCCGCCGGCTTCTGCTCGACGGCGCCGAACCGGCCGGACCCGTCTGCTCCTGGCGGTCGTCGCGACCGGCGCACTGGTCGACGCGGCGTTCTTCCTCCTGCTGCTGCTGTCGTCCTCGGCGACGGGAGTCGGCTGGTTCGTCACGGCGGTCGTCGTCGCCAACCTGCTGCCTCCGGTGCTGCTCGGCCCGATGCTGGGCTGGCTCGTGGATCGCACGTCCGGCCGATGGGCCTGGACCGGGGCGCTGCTGGTCACCGCGGTGTGCTGCCTCGGTGTGGCCGGCACGGACGTGTCGGCCGTCGTGGTCGCGCTGGCCGGACTCCAGGCCGTCGCGTCCGTCGTGGTCAACGCGGCCGCGTTCAAGCTTCTGCCCGAGTCCCCGGGGTTGGACGAGAGGACCGCGAGCTCGTATGCCGTCGGTATGGGATCGCTCGCCGCGATCGCCGGACCACCCCTCGGAGCACTGTCTGCCGGCGCCACCAGCAACGCCGGAGCGTTCCTGGTCCTGGCCGGACTCGCCGTCGTCGCGGGCACCGGTGCGGCGACGACCGCTCCCCGTCTCGTGCACGTCGACCTCGACGCGACCCGGTGGCACGACGTATGGCTCGGGGCCCGGACCGCCCGGTCGCTGGCCGCCGCCCGCGCCTTCGCACCTGTCGTCCTCGGCATCGTGCTCATCACCTCGATGGAGGGCGTCGCCGGCGTCTTCTACCTCCAGGACGTCGCCCCCACGCCCTTCGTCTACGCCTGCCTGCTGGCGCTGTGGGCCCTGGGGTCCCTCGGCGGCGCGTGGTGGACCGGGCGGCGAGCCAACGTGCTCGGCATCCGGATCTCGGTCCTCGTCGGGGGGCTGCTGATGTCGCTGGCGATCCTCGTCGAGGGAATCGTCGCCGTGGCCGTCGTCATCGGCGTCGTCTTCGTCGTCGGCGGCTTCGGCAACGCCGTCCACAACGTCGGGATCCGCCAGCTCGTCTACCAGCACGTCCCCCGTGCCCAGCAGGCGCAGATCTGGTCCATGCTCGCCGCCGTCATGTCCGGCACCGCCGCCCTCGGCAACGCCCTCGGCACACCCGGACTCCTTGGTCCGGCGCGGGACGTCGTCGTCCTCTCCGGGGCGATCGGCCTCGCCACGGTGTCGATCACGGCGGTGCTCCTGCTTGTCGCGACGAGATCAGAGCAGGTCGCACCGGACAGGCCGCCGGGAATCGTGGCGAACGGGTTCGTACCGCACGACGATCACTGATCCGGTGTTGCGACCTGACGTAAGTCTCGGCCGTGCGGGGACAGTACGTGGTGTGAGCACCTCCGAGGACGAAGTCGACCTGGGTCGACCGGGCGAAGACGCTGCCGCGCGACTGGCGGTGCTGTGGGACGCGCACGCCGTGCGGGTGCACGCCTATCTGCTGCGGCACACCGACCCCGACACCGCCCAGGACCTGCTGTCCGAGACGTTCCTGGTCGCCTGGCGCCGCGTGGACGACGTGCCCGAGCACGCCCTGCCCTGGCTGCTGGTCGTGGCCCGCAACCTGCGACGCAGCACCGCGCGCGCCCAGGTCCGGCGACGCGAGCTCGACACCGAGCTGACCCGCCTGCAGGCAGCCGCCCCTGCGGACGACACCCCCGAGCATCTCGCCACCGAACGCGACACGCTGCTGCGGGGGCTCGCGGCGCTGACCGACCGCGAGCGCGAGGCGATCCTGCTCGTGGCCTGGGACGGGCTGTCCCCCACCCAGGCCGCCGACGTCGCCGGCTGCTCCACCACCGCGCTGCACGTCCGCCTGCACCGGGCACGACGACGTCTCAAAGCCGCCACCGACAGCACCGACAGCACCCGCACCGGCACCCGCTCCACCGCTCGCCCTGCGAGCGCCCCCGCGTCCTCGAGGAGGTCGGCATGAGCAACCACGACATCGACGCCCGCCTGACCCGCCTCGCCCCCACCACCTCCCCCGACCCCGAACGGTTCGCGGCGGCCCGCGCCGCGTTGGACGCGGGGGTGGCGACGCCTGAGGGCTCGACGGCGGCCGGCCACGCCGTACCCGAGTCCGGACCGGACAGCGGGACGGGCGCCCACGAGGTGTACCTCGAGGAGCAGCAGGTCGACGTCATCACCCCGCTCGACGCCAGGCAACTCGCCCGCCGACGACGGGGTCAGCGCTGGACCCTGGCCGCATCGATGGCCGGTGTGGTCGCCGCGACCGGGACCGCCGTCGTGCTCTCGCCCCTCGGGCCCGACGTCGCGCCGGCATGGCTGACCTCCACCGACGAGTCGTGCGCCGATCGCATCGACGCGACGATGGCGCCCGCCGAGGTGCCGGCCGGGCTCACCTGGCACGCCGTCTCCGACGGGTCGGACGGCGATGCAGGATGGACGGTCGTTGTCGGCGACGACCGCTTCGCCGGCGTGTGCCTCGATCTCGCCGGCGGGTCGACGAGCACGCTCTCGACCACCCACCTTCCCGATGTCGACATCGACGCGGGAGACGTGCTGCCGGTCGATGTCGTGACCGAGAACGGGGCGTTCGTCTGGGGTGTCGCCGGTGGCGAGGTGAGCAGCGTCGTCGTGGAGGTTGCCTGGTCCCGCGAGGAGGGGAGCGGCAATCTGCAAGGCGACTCGGGCGCCGTGGTCGAGGCCGAAGTGTCGGACAAGGGGTACTGGTCGACCTATCTCACAGACGATGAGATCCCTGACGGGGCCGAGGTCACTCTCGAGTGGTCCCTCGCCGATGGCAGCTCGAAGAGCCTCTCGCTCAACGACGCCTGGCCGGGTGTGGACGAGTGGAACCCCATCGCGGCGTCCCGCCGCGCCGAGTGCCGGTCAGGCAGAGATTGGCGAACTGGCGGACTCGTTGACCCGGTCCTTGAGGAGCGGCGCGGACAGTGGGGAGTAGTCGTCTACGCCAACGTCGACGACCACCGAATGAGCGCGTGCATTCAGGCAGCGGACCCGCCCTATGAGCGGCTCGCCTACCTTTCCTCCTCCGGACAGACGCTGGAACCTGCTGACAACGAGGCCTGGGCCGTGAGTGCCGGTGGCTCCAGCGTGCAGCAGGTCGCCGTCGGCGTCGCCGGCGACGACGTCGAGCTCGTCCGGGTCACCACCGCTGCCGGAGACGTGCTGGAGGCAGACGTGTCGAACGGCTACTGGGCCGTCTGGGGCCCGACCGCGTCAAGCGGCCAGGGCACAGACCCGGCCGAGCTCTGGCAGGACGCGACGGTCCAGTGGCAGCTCACGGACGGCTCGAGCAGCCTCACCGGCCCGCTGTTCCCGGACGGCTGATGCCGCTCGATCAGCGAGGCGAGGCATCCGGCGTCCGGCCGTGTCGCCGCAGGGATCAATGCCTCAGCTGGTCCAGCGTGGTGGCACACAGGGCCCCCACCCGCTCGATCAGGCGCACGCCGAGCTCGTCATCGGCGTGCGCCTGCATGCTGACGACCTGCTCGAGCGCGGAGGGAAGTCGTTCGGCGAGGTCGGCCACGATCTCGCGCATCTGCCTCGGGCTGAAGCGCGCGAGGCGCGCCATGCGGTCCCAGTGGCGACCGGCGACGTCACCGAAGATCCGGTGCCCGCCGATCGACATCGCCGAGCGGTCCAGCTCGGCATCGGCTTCGGTGGCTTCGTACGGCAGCCCCGAGGCGACGTCGTACAGGGGCGCGAGGCGTACCTGGGAGCCCGCCAGGAGAACGGAGTAGTTCTTGGCGTGCGCGTCGGGCGCCCCGATCAGGTAGTTGAAGGCGACCGCCGTCAGGAACGCTCGCACGTCACGGTCAGGTCGCGTGCTCCGGTCTCGCAACAGCTCCGCGATCCGCGCGACGCCGGGCCCGCCGGACGCCTCGTACTTCCTGCGGGGGAACACCGACAGCGCCTGGCACATGTCTTCCTGGTGCAGGCGGACGACCAGATCGCCGGACCGGCGCCGGTCGTAGCGGGCGATCACGAGGGCCGGCTGGCCGGCGAACGCGGTGTACTCGGTGGCAACGACCTCCAGCCCGCACGCGGAAGCCGCCCGCAGGCACAGGTGCTCGTTCAGGGCCTGGTCGCGGTAGCCGCTGATGCCGGGCTTGACGATGTGGGTGGAGGGTGAGGCTCCTTCAGGTTCGCTCCAGTGGCCCTCCCGGGAGCGGGTGAGCGTGAACTTGCCCTGGGCTCCGGCCAGGGACCACCGTTCGCCGGACACCGCCCAGGACGTGTCATCCGTGCGCAGCGCGGCCAGCCGGGAGGCGATGTCCTCCTGGGACAGTGCCGTCAGCTGCGTCGGGCGTGTCAGCGCCTGCTCGACGCCCTCCGGAGGGACGAACTGCACCGCGCCGGCGCAGTCCAGCCCCATGTGCTCCAACAGGCCGAAGGAGTTGGTCGCCGACACGCCCCACCGGTCCGCCCAGCGCTCACGGACGTCCAGGCCGTCGGGCAGGAGACCTGCCATGTAGGCGTCCACGGGTCTGCCGGCGTGCACCTCCAACACCGTCGGCATCGACGTCGACACCGGGGTCGCGTCGGGGCCGGTGTAGCCCGGCTCGTAGATCAGGTGATGGCGCCCGTGGGTATCCTGCGCCGCGGTGGCGACCTGCCGACCGTAGAGCAGCACCGCCAGCTCCCGGGTCACAGCGGCTCGGTCTCCGCCTCGAGGACGTCCAGGGAGAAGGTCTGGGCGGGGCCCTGCTCGAGGCGAAGCTGCAGACCGAGCGCCTTGACCATCGCCAGGACCTTGCCTAGCTCGCCGTTCGGGTGCCCCCGCTCGATGAGCCCGACGGTCGGTCGGGAGACTCCTGACCGTCGGGCCAGCTCCTGCTGTGTCCAACCCGCCGCACGACGGGCGGCGCGCAGCTGGGCGCCGATGCCGGCAGCGCTCGTCCCGTCCATGTCTGTCAAGGTACGCCTACATCGCGGAATGTCAAGGAACCGCTTCATGGCGGAAAGTTAGCGTACCCCGTCATCGCGGTGCGACGCGGCCCTCTTGGCGGTCGCAGCGCACTCACCTCGGGGTCAGCAAGGGCTACCTCCTGGGCGATCGTCGCGCCCGGTGACCAGCCGACTAGGTGCACCGGTGTGGGGCGCTCACGAAGGAAGGCCCCCACCGCCACGACGGCGGATTGCCAGTCCGACGTCTTCCGCTCATCGGTCCTCATCGAGCCCGGACTCGCACGTTGACCCTCGACCCGGTCGAGGCAGGAGCGTGCCGGTATGACCGTCGTCGACGCCCCCGAACAGCATCTGCCCCGCCGCTACCTCGCCTGGCTCGCCGGCGTCACCGTCTCCCAGCTCGGGAGCGCCGTGCTCATGTTCGCGCTCGGGTGGGCCGCGGCCGGCCTCGGCGGGACGACGGCGGCAACAGTGCTGATCCTCAACGGCCTGCCGCGCGTCGTCCTGCTGGTCGTGGGTGGCGCCGTCGCGGACCGCGTCGGAGCGCGCTGCGTCCTCGTCGCCGGGGAGGCACGGTGCCTCCATCGAGGATGAACGCAGGCTGACGGTCTGATGGCGATCGTGATCCGTCTCGACCGGATGCTCCTCGAGCGCAGGATGACCCTGACCGAGCTCGCCGACCGCATCGGGATCACCGTGGCGAACCTGTCCATCCTCAAGACGGGCAAGGCCAAGGCGGTCCGGCTCGCCACCCTCGAGGCCATCTGCCGCGAACTCGACTGCCAGCCAGGTGACCTGCTCGAGTACGTCCACGACCTTCCCCCGGAGGACGGCGATACATCTCGCTAGGGCCGCTCGGCCGGTGGAGCACCGCACGGGGTACCGGCGCACCGGTCGCCCCACGCCCGCCGTCACGTTTCCGGCACGGCGGAGAAGCACGTTGTTCGATGAGTCGCTCCGTCAACGAGGGACTGCGGCGGAACGCAGGCCCGGTCCGAGCGCGTGCAGCCGATCGACCCAAGGCTCTGCCATCCGCCCTGCGCCAAGGCGGGCTCCGACGTCATCCCAGGTCACCCACGCCGCGTCGTCGACCTCGGCCTCATCCACGGTCACCACCGGCACTCCCTGAACGGCGACGACGTACATGTCGAGCAGAGCCGACTGCTCCCGGAAGCGGCCGACGAGCTCGAGCTCGTCCTCCGCCACCTCGACGCCCGTCTCCTCCCGCAGCTCGCGCTGTGCTGCTCGGCGGCTCGACTCGCCGGCAAGTGCGCTACCTCCCGGGAACTCCCACGCCAGGGGGAACTCCGACTTCGTCACCGCGCGACGGGTCAAGAGCACCGAGCCGTCCGCACGGACGACGCAGGTCGCCACGATCAGGTGGAACCGTCCGGCTGGCCATCCCGGTGTACCACGACGGAACGCCTCCCCCGTCGGCTTGCCGGCCTCGTCGAGAACGTCCCACCACTCCACGCCAGTCATCCGCACACCTTGGCAGGTCAGGTCCGCTGCGACCGATCACATGAGCGTCGCTGGCAGTTGTCGACGTGCAGCGCAGATTGCGCGGACACGCCCGCATACCTTGCGCGATCTCGGGCGTGGCGCGTGGGTCGTGCAAAGTATGCCGCCCGCTGTGATGGCCAGCCCGCGCACCGTCGACCAGCATGGCGAGATGAGCCGCAACGCCGACCTCGAGTCACGCCTCGACCAGGTCGAGTCGATCCAAGCTCTGCACCGCGTTGTCGCGGAGTACGCGCACGGGGCGGACAAGCGAGACCTCGGACGGTTCCTGGCGACCTTCCACGCTGACGGCGTGTGGGACGTCGGCGTGGCGCGCTTCGTCGGCGGCGACCAGATCCGTGCCGCCATCGAGCACCAGTGGGACGCTCAGCCGCAGATGCACCACTGGACGACCAACACGTCCATCACTCTGACCGGACGGGACACAGCCGACGGAGTGTCGGACGTCGCCGCCCTGACACAGGTCGCCGACGGGCGGTGGGTCCTCTCCGCGGGAAGCTACTTCGACTCCTTCGAGCGACGTGACGGCATCTGGGCGATCGCGGCACGCCGCGCCGTCGTGCACTCCAGCGTGGACCTCGCGCCGTAGGTTGGTCACCATGCGCATCGAGCGGCCCGCCCTCAATCCGCTCGACGGTGCCGCTGGCGTGTCGATGACCATGCTTGCCCCGGGCCTCGACACCGAGCAGGTCCGTGTCGACATCGCCGTCCTCAAGCCGGGATCCTCGCTCCCGAAGCATCCGGCAGGACGGGACCAGGCGTTCTACGTCGTGGCGGGCACCGGGCAGGTCGCCGGCGACGACGACGTCCCCACCGACGTCGGACCGGGAGACCTCGTGACTTGGGAAGCCAGGGAACAGCACACGACCTGGGCCATGACCACCCTCACGGCAGTCATCGTGCAACGCAGGGGCTCCTGACCGGCGCGCTCCGCGGGCGGTGCTCGACCCGGCCGCCACCAAGCGCGCGAGAAAGACCGCGCGGACGCCGAGACCCTCCTCCCTCGACTCGACCAGCAGCAACAGCAGTGGCTGCGGTCCGCCGTCGCACAAGTGCGACCCGATCACCCGTGGCTCGATGCTCTCTAGTACCGGCGCGCCTTGGTCGGACCTCCCCGCGGAAAGCGGTCCGGCGCACAGATTCATCGGCTTCGACGGGCCCTCGGCACATCGTGCGCGGCTGCACCTCGCGGGCGCATGACCGTCGCCCATACACCTGAGGTCTGGTGCTCGGCGGGCAGGATGGCGGGGTGACGACTTCCGAACCGGGCACGAGAACTGACGTCCTGATCGGCCGACTGGCCCGCGCGGAGCTGCTGGCAGCCATGGACGTCGCGGGAGTGCGGCTCAATGTGCACGCGCGCAGGCTCCTCGACGACATCGACCTCGACGAGGCCGCGGGGCGCAGGCTGACCCTCCTTGAGGTCTCGGTGGCGGAGCTGGGGCTCGGCGGCGGTGCATCGCTCAGCGAAGTGTTCGCCGCGGCGACGCGTCGCGGCCTGGGTCTGTGCCCAGCCGCCACCGCTCCCTACCTGCGCCTGGCTTGGACCGGCCAGGCAGCCTCCACCGATCTGGTGTTGTCGCGCGGCCGCGCACCGGACGGCGCCGTCACAGTGGCCTCGGCACCCTTGACGGACGACGACGAGTACCCCAAGGGCTTCTACCTCCGGGTCGTTGACGGCATCTCCTGGCTGCGGGGGTACCGCTGCGACGACGAACACCTGTGGTCGCCCACGGACCGCTTCCTCTTCGCCCAGGACGGGCCATCCCACGCCGGCTGCGGAACGACCTGATCGCCGGGCGACGTTTCACTCGCCGCCGCCCCGATCGGCACAAAGAAGTCGGCCTCGGCAGCATCGACTGCGATGAAGCTGTGAGCGCGTCTAGGAATCTGAGCCGGAATGCGGGCGGCCAGCGAAGCCTGCGCGCTCGAACTCGTCGGCCGCGATTCCGGACCCTCTCGCGCCAGTTGCCGGCTGGGCACAGCGAGCCAGTCGGTCGCAGTCACCTCTGCTCGGGACGCCACACCACACGGAATCCGCCAGGATTCGCTAGCACGGCGTACTCGTACAGCGTGCTAGCCTCGCATCATGTCGGCTCCAAAAGATCGCAGGACCGCGATCCTGAACGCGGCCCGCGAGCTCGCGTCCCGTGACGGCGTCGGTGCGGTCACTGTTCGCGCGGTGAGCGCCGCGGCGGGCATCGGCGTCGGAACGCTGCGGCACTACTTCCCGTCGCAGCGCGAGCTCGTCGACGCCGTGGTTGCCGACATGGTCGACGGGATGCTCGACGAGTCGGTGATCCTCGACCGAGACGTGGCACCGGCTGACCGGCTCGCCCACGCCCTGCTGCAGTTCCTGCCGGCATCGAGCGCCGATCGCGGACAGCTCGACGCCTGGTTCGCGTTCTACGTCTCAGCACTGGCAACTCAGCCCTCCGCACACGCACGCCGCGTCCTCGAAGCATCCGTGGTGACGTCGCACGAACACCTGCGGCGATGGCTCGAGGTGCTCACCGAGGAGGGTGCGCTCGAGGTGTCGTCGGTCGCCGACACCTCGTCGGCTCTGATCGCGCTGGTCAACGGACTGACGCTGGAGGCACTGACGCCTGGATCACCCGTCACGGTCGAGGACGCGCGTCGCATCGCCGAAGCCGCCGCCCGGGGTGTCGTGAGGGGCACCTGGCTATGAGGTCGCCGCAGCGGGAGAAGATGCGTGGGCGCCTCGCTGGGGTGCCCGGAGTGCATTTTGTGCGCCGGCCCAGGACGGACGAGTCACCCGAGTTCGACCTCGGCTACGTCCGTGCTGGCCCGTCGTCGGCGGTTCCGGCGGTGGTGCTTCCCGGCGGCCCTGGACTCGCCTCCGTCCTGCCGTACCGGGCGTTCCGACGCAGATGCGCCGAGCAGGGCTTGGGCACCGTGATGATCGAGCACCGCGGCGTCGGGCTCTCGCGCGAAGACCTGGACGGAGCGGACCTCCCCGCCACGGCACTGACGGTCCGCTCCGCCGTGGACGACATCGCGGCGGTCCTGGACGCCGAGGGCATCGACCGCGCCATCATCTACGGATCGTCATATGGCAGCTACCTCGCCCAGGCCTTCGGCGCATGGCATCCGGACCGTGTCGCCGGCATGGTCCTGGACTCGACGATGGCGAGCGCCAATGACCACGTCGTCGTCCGCGCTCATGTCCGCGACCTTCTCTGGGAGGGCAACACAGCAGCGACGACGACGGTGGCGCACCTGCTACGCCAGCTGGTCGACTCGGGCGCCGTCGAGCTCGACCAGGCCTGCGCCGTCACCCGCATCGTCTACGAGCTCGCGGGAACCGAGACGCTCCACCGGTTACTGACGGTCAGAGGGCGAGGCAAGTCCCGCACCTGGCGCTGGATCGCGCGCCTCGGCGACCGCGAGACCAACGACGTGGCGCCGTTCGTCATGGAGTTCGATCTCGTCGGCCGCATCGCGCTACGCGAGCTCAACTACGCGCCGGAGCCAGATGGCGGGCCCTTCGATCCAGCCATCGACTTCCGTCCTCTTGCCGCTGACTACGACCCGTTCGAAGCGGAGCCCCTGAATCTGCCCGCGCAGTGGGCGGGCTTCGACTGGCCACTGGTAGTCCTGTCCGGAGACCGCGACCTCCGCACACCTCGCCCCATCGCCGATCGGGTGGTCAGCGCAGCCCCGGATGCCGCGCTCGTCCCGCTCCCCTGCGGACACAGCGCCCTCGACACCCACGCGCAGGCTGCGGTGGCGGCGATCGCCGCGGTCACGAACAGAACTCACCACGAACTCGACACGGACTTCCCGGGCGGGGCTGGCCCCCGCCGCAACGGAACCTCGCGAGGTCTCGGCACGATCATCCGTGCAGGGCTCGCACTCGAAGGCCTCCTCCCCGGCGGCCGCGGAGACGGCAGCATCCAGCCACCCGAATCATGCTGGGTGCAGCGCACCCAGGATCACCCGAACGATGCCGACTGATTGGGCTGCCAGATCAAGTCCCGCCCCGCGAGCACGCTCTCCGCGGCGCTCGCCAGGAGAGTTGGCGGAGCTCATGAACCATATCTGCGAGATTCTGAAGGACCGCCCGCACGTCGATAACAGTCGGGTCAAACCTGCATGTCGACGAATCGCGAGTAGTGACCCTGGAACGCCACCGTGATCGTGTCGGTCGGACCGTTACGGTGCTTCGCCACGATCAGGTCGGCCTCGCCGGCACGCGGCGACTCCTTCTCGTAGGCGTCCTCGCGGTGCAGCAGGATCACCATGTCGGCATCCTGCTCGATGCTGTTGTGTACGGAGATGCCGTTGGCGATGAAGTTATGGGTGCCGAGCACGGTCGCGTCGAAGACCTGCTTCTCACCCATCGGCTCGATCGACACGACCTCGTCCCACAGCAGGTCGTTGACCGCCATGATCTCGAGCTCTTCGCTCTCGAGGACGTCCGCGATCTTGCCGAGGCGCTGGCGCGAGGGTGCGTGCTTCCACAGCGCGCTGCCGCAGAACTGTGTACCGATCGCTTCGGCGAACTGGCGGTGCGACATCCCGCGCTCGACCAGGAGGTCACGAACGTCGTCCCACACCTGACGGGGAACCGTGTCCCGGTTCGTGTTCGCCTGGGTATCGCGGATGATCCCGAGCAGCTCTTCGGCCGCATCACCGCGGTCGCCGTGGACGCCGATCTCCTGGAGGAAGCGTCGCTGGTCGTCCACACCCGAGACGTCGAGCGTGTAGCCCTGCCGGTACGCACCCTTCAGCGTGGCGCGCCGAATCCTCGTCGAGATGCCGAAGCGCAGCAGGAGGCGCGAGAGCCCGTCGACGAGCTCTCGTGACGTCGAGGCGTAGTAGATGCGTCCGCCTCGCTGGTTCTTGTTGACCGTCACCGAGCCGTCGGTCGCCCAGATGTGCTTGATGAAGAGCGCGATCTGCTCCTTGGGCAGGTGGAACACGCCCGACGGGATGAACTTCTCGTGGCTCCGGGCGCCGAACAGCCCCAGGTCGTCCAACCACGCCGCGACCGGGTTCCGCTTACCGCGCGCCAGCTTGTACGGCGCCGGCAGGCGGAGCGTTGTCACGCGGGCGGCCGCGTACTCATCCCGCACAGGGGTGATGCCGAAGGCGGTCGCCGCGTCGCTGACCGCGTCCAGGTTTCGCTCGTCGATCGATGCATAGCGGATCGGCTGCCGCTTGACGAACGACCCGTCACCGAGCAGGTGCGCCAGCATGACCACCTTGCGGTCGTCCCACGCGGTGTTCTGCTCCGGCCCTGGAACGTGCCGCGGCACACCGAGGCGTGACCCGACCTCAAGCTCGCCGAGCGGGGTCCAGCCCTCGTAGGTGAGGAAGGGGTGGTTCGCCGTCGCCTCGATCTCCTTGCCGGACGCCAGCCGGAGCCGGTACACGGGCTTCACCCCGGTGGAGAACACGTGGGTGAGGTGGCGCCGCACGTACTGCAGCCGGTCGTTGAGCGCCCACACGGGCACGTCGGTGGCACCCTCGGCGTGGAGCTCACCCATCGTCGTCTCGGCGCCCGTGTCGGCGCGGAGGATCTTCGTGTCCTCGGTCAGGCAGCCCGACTCACGCAGGTCGGACATCTGCGGCTTCTTGTCGCTCCGGGTCTCGGGACCACGGTTCAGCTGCGACAGCGCGATGACGGGGACCTCGATCTCCTTCGCGAGCAGCTTCAGCGCACGCGAGAACTCGGAGACCTCCTGCTGCCGGGACTCGACCTTCTTGCCGGACGTCATGAGCTGCAGGTAGTCGACGATGACGAGCTCGAGGTCGTGCTTCTGCTTGAGCCGCCGGCACTTGGCCCGGATCTCGGTCAGCGACATGTTCGGCGAGTCGTCGATGAACAGCGGGGCCTCGGAGACCTTGCCCATAATCTTGGCGAGCTTCTGCCAGTCGTCGTCACCCATGGAACCGTTGCGCAGCTTCTGCAGGTGCACGCGCGCCTCGGCCGACAGCAGACGCATCGTGATCTCGTTGCGGCTCATCTCGAGCGAGAACACGACGGACGTCTTCTGGCTCTTGATCGACGCCGCACGAGCAAGATCCAATGCCAGCGTCGACTTGCCCATGGCAGGCCGCGCGGCGACGACGATCATCTGCCCGGGGTGCAGACCGTTCGTCAGCCGGTCCAGGTCCGCGAACCCGGTGGGCACGCCGACCATGCCCTCGCCGCGGTTCCCCGCGGCCTCGATCTCGTCCATCGTGCCGCCGATGATGTCCGCCAGCGGCGCGTAGTCCTCGGTGGTCTTGCGCTCGGTGACGGCGTAGATCTCCGCCTGGGCGTTGTTGACGACGGTCTCGACGTCGCCGCCGTCGGTCGCGTACCCGAGCTGGACGATCTTGGTGCCGGCCTCGACGAGACGGCGCAGCACGGCCCGCTCGCGCACGATGCGCGCGTAGTAGCCGGCGTTCGCGGCGGTCGGCACCCCGGCCATGAGGTCGTGGATGTAGGAGGCGCCGCCCATGCGGCCGATCTCGCCGCGCTTGGTCAGCTCGGCCACGACCGTGATGGCGTCGGCCGGCTCGCCGCGGCCGTAGAGGTCGATGATCGCCTCGTAGATCGCCTCGTGCGCAGGCCGGTAGAAGTCGTTGCCGCGGATCTGCTCGACGACGTCGGCGATCGCGTCCTTCGACAGCAGCATGCCGCCCAGCACGCTCATCTCGGCGTCGAGGTCCTGGGGAGGGGTGCGGTCGAAGGCCGGCCGTGATCCGTAGCCTGCTTCGAGCTCCTCGATCGACATGCGTCCCCCAGTCCGGTTCTCACCGGAATCAATGCCCCGCGTGGGCTCGTTCACCGGTCGTCAAGGTCTTGTTCTAGCGTGCGCCTCTGACAGTGTGGATGACGCTAGGCGCGCCCAGGGACCGACGCAACGGACCCTGTGGACGAACGTGTGGACCCCGGTGTGGAAGACTGCCCACATCCTGTGCACAGCCGGTGGACAACCCTGTGCACAACTGGGGAAATCTGCTGTGTACAAGCCCCGAAACGGGGTGTGAACAGCCACGACGTCGTACTCATGCTGTGGAGGAAAACTCGGTGGGTGACTTCCGCCGCATCGACCGCGAGATCCTCGCGCTCGCCTGGCCGGCCCTCGGCGCGCTCGTCGCGGAACCGTTGTTCGTGCTCGTCGACAGCTCCGTCGTCGGGCACCTGGGGACGGCACAGCTCGCCGGCCTCTCGCTCGCCTCCACGATCCTGCTGACCCTCGTCGGGCTGTGCATCTTCCTCGCCTACGCCACCACCGCCGCCGTGGCGCGGCGTCTCGGCGCCGGGCACGACCGCGAGGCCCTCCAGTCCGGCGTCGACGGCATGTGGCTCGCCCTCGGGCTGGGCCTCGTCCTGGGGATACTCCTGTGGACGACGGCGCCCTGGGCGGTCTCCGCCATGGGTGCCACCGGCGAGGTCGCCGAGCACGCGGTCACCTACCTGCGCTGGTCCTCCCCCGGGCTGCCCGGGATGCTCCTCGTGCTCGCCACGACGGGCGTACTCCGCGGACTCCAGGACACCCGTACCCCCCTGTGGGTGGCGTCCGGCGGTGCGGTGTTCAACGCTGTCGGCTCGGTGACGCTCGTCTACGGCGTCGGGATGGGGATCGCCGGCTCGGCCCTCGCGACGACGACGGCGCAGCTCCTGATGGGCGCCGTGCTCGCCGTCGTCGTGGTCACCGGGGCACGCCGCCGCGGCGCCTCGCTGCGCCCTCACCACGCGGGCATCTGGGCCAACGCTGTCGCCGGCGCTCCCCTGCTGGTGCGCACCATCTCGCTGCGCCTGGCGATCCTGCTGACGGTGTGGGTTGCGACCGGGCTCGGCGCCGTCGCGCTCGGCGGGCACCAGGTCGTCAACAGCCTGTGGGGTCTCGCGGCGTTCGCCCTGGACGCCCTCGCGATCGCGGCGCAGGCGCTGGTCGGCTTCGGCCTCGGCTCCGGCGAAACCACCCGCGTCCGGGCGGTGCTGCGGCGGTGCCTCCAGTGGGGCGTCGGCGCGGGGGCGCTCATCGGCCTCGTCCTCGCAGCGGCGTCCTGGTGGATCGCACCACTGTTCTCCCCCGACCCCGACGTACGTGTGGCCATCACCGCCGGGCTCGTCGTCTGCGGGGTGTTCATGCCGATGGCCGGGTGGGTGTTCGTCCTCGACGGCGTCCTCATCGGAGCCGGCGACGGCCGGTTCCTCGCCTGGGCGGGCATGCTGACGCTCGTGGCCTACGCACCCGTCGCGCTGGCGGTGCGCTCCTGGGCGCCGGACGGTGCCGTGGGGCTGGCCTGGCTGTGGGCGGCCTTCGCCGGGGTGTTCATGCTGGCCCGCGCCCTAACGACCGGTCTGCGCGCCCGCGGCGAACGCTGGATGACCACCGGCGTCTGACCCCGATGCCGTGTTCAGCTGCGCCCGCTCGGCAGTTCGTGCCTGGATCGGCATCTTGAACTGCCGAATGAGGCACGAACTGCCGATCGCGACTCGTCGGTGCGAGCCTCCCGCTGGTACCCGCGACGGCGGCCCCCGGTCAGCGCGGCCGGGACAGGAGCGGGTTCCGGCGCGCCGTCCCGCGCACGGCAGCCGGGAAACGGGCCAGCAGCCGGTCCGCCACCGCGTGCGGGTCGTAGGCATCCTTCGAGGTGACGCGCAGCAGCTGGATGCCGGTCGCCTCCGTGATCGCGTCGGCACGGCGTTTCTCCTCGATGCGCGCCCGGTCGGGATCGTGGTCACCGCCTAACGCACCGGTCCGGTACTTCACCAGCCCGTCGAACTCCGCGAGCACCGCGTGCTCGGGCCAACCGACGTCGACGCGGAAACGTCCGAGCCGCGTGGCGACGGGTACCTGGGTCCGCGGCCGCGGCAGACCGGCCCAGTGGGCCACGTAGCGCAGCCACGACTCCCAGGGACTCTCGGCACCCCGGTCAGCGAGCTCGAGCACGAGCAGCCCCCGCCGGCGGCCACGGGTCCGCGCACCGATCAGTGCCCGCGTGGCCGACCGGTCGAGCCCACGGGCCAGCGCGGCGTCGGCGATCACGAGTCCGTCCAGCGGAGGCATGGCCGTCGCGCAGTCCGCCACGGTGCGTTCCAGGGTGGTCGACGGCAGCCCCAGAGCCTCGGTGCGCTCCCCCGGCGGCACGGGCGTCACGTGCCGGTGCACGTCCTGAGCGGCGCGCGACGACGCGCGGTACGTCTGCAGCACGTGAGTGCCGCTCGGCAGCCGCCACAGCGGTAGTCCGTGCAGCATCGCCGCGGTCGCGTGGCTGAACCAGTGGCCGGCCCGCAGCTGTCGGTCCAACGCCCGTGCCCGGTCGATCTGCAGGTCACGCGCCGCACTCCGACGCCCTCCGTCCGGAGCGTCCGGCACGGACCGGTAGGCACCTCGTCGGATGCGCTCGATCTCGCCGGCGCGGCACGCCTGCCGGAGGTCCGAGGGCAGGGACTCGCGGGCGATCACGATCTCGGAGGGCACGGACCTCAGCATCGCGGCCCGACCGAGCGGTCACCGGTGGTCGTCCACAGCCTGGGGACTCACTCGGCAGTTCGTGCCTCGTTCGGCAGCTTGAACTGCCGAGCGAGGCACGAACTGCCGAGCGCGTGCTCGTCTCGGTACCGGGCGCGGACCGGTCCATCGGCGGGGCGGCACGAGCACCGACGCCCACCGAGCACGACGAAGGCCCCGGCCCCCCACAGGGGAACCGGGGCCTTCGTGCGATCGAACCGGCGTCAGCCGGCGACGACCTCCAGCTCGATCTTCGCCGACACCTCGGGGTGCAGGCGGATCGACACGGTGTGCTCACCGAGCGACTTGATCGGCTGGCCGATCTCGATCTTGCGCTTGTCGACGGACGGGCCGCCGGCCGACTGCACGGCCTTGGCGATGTCCGCGGTCGTGACCGCACCGAACAGGCGGCCGGACTCGCCGGCGTGCGCCTCGACGGTGTAGGTCCGCGACTGGATCGACTCGGCCGCGGCCTGAGCGTCCTCGCGCGTGGCGATCTCGCGGGCCTTGCGGGCCTTGCGGATCGCGGAGATCTGCGACTCGGCGCCCTTGGTCCACGGCGTGGCCAGCGAACGCGGGATGAGGAAGTTACGGGCGTACCCGTCCTTCACCTCGACGACGTCGCCGGGCTCACCGAGACCGGTCACCTCGTGGGTCAGGATCAGCTTTGCCATGATCTGGATCCTTTCCTCAGCGGGCCGACGACGAGTACGGCAGCAGGGCCATCTCGCGCGCGTTCTTGACGGCCTTGGCGATCTGGCGCTGCTCCTGCACGCTCACGCCGGTGACGCGACGCGCACGGATCTTGCCGCGGTCGGAGATGAACTTCCGCAGCAGGGCGGTGTCCTTGTAGTCGACCGTCTCGACCTTCGCGGCCTTGAGCGGGTTCGCCTTCTTCTTGGGCTTGCGCACCACAGGCTTGGCCATGGTGTGTGCTCCTTCTCAGCTGTGGACCTCTCCGGCACGGGGCCGGGAGGTCACGGGGTGATTCTGGATGTGAGCGACGATCAGAACGGGGGTTCGTCCGAGAACCCGCCGCCGGACGACGCGGGGCCAGCCGTGGCCCACGGGTCGCTCTGCTGACCGCCGCCGGAGGAACCGAATCCACCGCCACCACCGGGCTGGCCACCGGCGTTGCCGCCGTAGCCGCCACCGAATCCGCCGCCACCGCCGCCGCTGCGCTGGGCGCGGGCGACCTTGGCGGACGCCCACCTCAGCGACGGGCCGATCTCGTCGACCTGCAGCTCCACGACGGTGCGCTTCTCGCCCTCGCGGGTCTCGAACGAACGCTGCTGAAGGCGGCCCTGCGCGATGACGCGCATGCCCTTCGTCAGCGACTCGGCGACGTTCTCCGCCGCCTCGCGCCAGATGGAGCAGCGCAGGAACAGCGCCTCTCCGTCCTTCCACTCGTTCGACTGACGGTCGAACGTGCGGGGCGTCGACGCGATCGTGAAGTTGGCGACGGCTGCACCCGACGGGGTGAAGCGCAGCTCCGGGTCCGCGGTCAGGTTTCCGACGACCGTGATGACGGTCTCACCAGCCATGCCAAGCTCCTTCGTTCGTCCGCGAGATTCGGCTGTCCTCGATGGTCCAGTGGCATCCCATCACGGGGCACCGACAGGTGCCCAGCGAGGATGCGGGGTGTCTCGGTTCAGCGGGTCTCAGTGAGCAGCGGCGCGGAGGGTCTTGATCCGCAGCACGCCCTCGTTGAGGCCCAGCTGACGGTCCAGCTCCTTCGCGGTGTCCGGCGTCGCGGTGTAGTTCACGACGGCGTAGATGCCCTCGGAGCGCTTGTTGATGTCGTACGCCATGCGGCGACGACCCCAGATGTCCACGTTGTCGACGCTGCCGCCGTCGGTCGTGACGACCTTGAGCAGCTTGTCCAGCGTCGGGGCCACGGTGCGCTCCTCGACCTCCGGGTCCAGGATCACCATCAGTTCGTACTGACGCATGAGTTCAACCCACCTCCTCTGGTCTCAGCGGCCACGGTCGTTCCGTGGCAGGAGGGTTAGTGCGTGCGTCGGCCGTGCCCTGCCGTTTCCCGAGCGGGGACGGCGTGGTACGGCCAGTCGACCAGGATACCCGCTGCGGGCACCCCGGACGAAGTTCATCGCCGGGTGGCCTCGGTCACCCGTTGCCGTTGCCGTTGCCGTTGCCCGGCTGGTCCGTCGGTGACGGCGACTGCGACGGCTCCGAGGTCGGCTCCTGCGTCGGTTCCTGGGTCTGCTGGGGCCCGGACGAGACCACCACGGTGACGGTGGTCCCGGAGTCGACCTCGCTCCCGGCGCCGGGCTCCGTGCGGATCACCTGGCCCCGTTGGACGTCGTTGCTCGGCTCCTCGACGATGGCCGCCCCGAGCCCGACGCGGTTGAGCTGACTCTCGGCCGAACCGGCGGACTGCCCGACGACGTTGGGCACGGCGACCTTCTGCTGCTCCTCGACCTTGCCGGTCGAGACCCAGAGGGTGACCGTCGACCCCGTCTGGACGGAGCCGCCCGTGTCGTAGACGTTCACGACGGTGCCCTTGCGGGCCTCGTCGTCGGTCGCCTGCGTCGCCACCGACAGCCCCAGGCTCTCCAGCAGCCTGGTGGCCTCGTTGATGTTCATGCCGACGAGGTTGTCCGGCAGCTCGACCCACTCGGCGGTCTCGCTCGGCGTCGGGGACGGCTCGAACGACGGCGTCGGCGGGGTGTACTCGGGGAACTCCGCGATCTCCTTGCCCTCGAGCGCGACCTGCATGAACTCGGTCCACGCGGCGGCCGGCCACGTCGAACCGGTGATCTCGCTGTAGGGGCCGAAGGCGTCGATCGGCGCCGTGTCCTGCAGGCTGCCGGTCTCGGGGTCCATCGACTTGTACTGCCGCAGGTTGACGACGGTCGCGAGCTGGGGCGTGAAGCCCGTGAACCAGGCGGTCTGGTTGTCGTTGGCCGTACCGGTCTTGCCGGCCACCGGCCGGCGCTGCCCGTCGGGTCCGGTGAGCTCGAGCGCGGCGCGCCCGGACCCCTCCTCGACCACCTTGGTCATCGCGTACGTCGCGGCGTTGATCACGTCGCGCTCGAACCGCTGCTGGGCGTTTACCTCGGGCGCGTAGCGCTGGGTGCCATCCATGTGCTCCACCCGGTCCACGATGTGCGGCTCCACGTGATAGCCGCCCCCGGCGATCGTGGCGTAGGCCTCGGCCATGTCGATCGGGTAGACGGCGGTAGGGCCGAGCACGTTCGCCTGGACCGCCTTGATCGGGTTGTTCTCGTCCTCACGGATCCCGAGCCGGTGTGCGACGTCGCGCGTCTTCGCCGGACCGACCTCCGTGTTGAGCTCCACGTACGCCGTGTTGATCGAGTTCGCCGTGGCCTCGACGAGGTCGACCTCGCCGTACGACTTGTTGCCGAAGTTGTTCGGCCACGGGTCGCCATCGTCGGTCTCGTACTGCCCGGGCGTGTTGCCGTCGAACCGGTCGGTGAGCTGGACGCCCTCCTCGAGGGCGCCGATCAGCGTGAACGGCTTGAAGGTCGAACCGGCCTGCACGACGTCGCCAGTCGCGGTGTTCTTCTGCTGCTCGAGGTAGTCGGCGCCGCCGTACATCGTCACGATCGCCCCGGTCTCGGGGTCGATCGACACGATCGACGCACGGAGAAGCTCGTTCGCGTCCTCGGGGATGTCCTCGACGATCTTCGCGGCGGTGTTCTGCAGCTTCGGCTTGATCGTCGTGTGGATCTGCAGGCCACGGGACTCGAGGTCCTCCTCGGTGAACTCCCCGGTGGCGAGCAGCTCCTTCTTGACGGCCTGCATGATGTAGCCCTTCTGGCCGCCGAGGCTGTTGCTGCTGGTGTCCTTCTCGACGAACTCGGGGAACTGCGCCGAGTCGGCCTCGGCCTGGGTGATGTACCCCTGCTCCGCCATCCGGTTGAGGCTGCGCTCCCAGCGAGCCTCGGCGATGTCCGGGTTCTCCGACGGGTCGTAGCGCACGGGCGCCGGGATGATCCCGGACAGCATCGCGGACTCGGAGTAGGTCAGCTCCGTCGCCGGCTTGTCGAAGTACGCCTTGGCGGCCGCCTGGACGCCGTAGGCCCCCCGACCGAAGTAGATCGTGTTGAGGTAGCGGTCCAGCACCAGCTCCTTCGGCTGGTTCTGCGCGATCTTCATGGCGATGATCGCCTCGCTCGCCTTGCCGGCGATGTCACTCGTCTGGCCCAGGTAGTAGCGCTCGACGTACTGCTGGGTCAGCGTGGAACCGCCCTGGCGGGAGCCGGTCGTGAGGTTGGTGAACGCAGCGCGGGCCATACCGAGGAAGTCGACGCCCGGGTCCTCCCAGAAGGACTCGTTCTCGCTGGCCACGACGGCGTCGCCGACGTGCTTCGGCAGGTCCTCGTACGCGACGATCTCGCGCTTGACGCTGGAGAACGTGCCGATCTCCTTGCCGTTGGCGTAGTAGACCGTCGTCGCCTGGTGGTCGACGTCGTCGAGGTTCTTCGGGATGGCGGTCGACGTCCACGCGGCGAAGAAGACGCCGGCGCCGAGCGCGACGAACCCGAGCACGCAGCCGACGACGATGCGCCACGACGGCAGCCACCGCTGCACGGGGCCCAGGCCCCGGCGCGGATAGTTCCAGAAGCGACCCACGTCCACCCTTTCGAAGTGCGATGTCCTCGACCCTGTTCCGCCCCCTGCGGACACGAGGAACCCCACCGAACACTAGGGGATGCGCGCGGCGGGGTGTCGAGATAGACGCGCGACGCAACCGTTTGTGCGCCGGTCGTCCCCAGACCCCTGGCCGCGGCTCCACGAGCCCTTCACATTCGCCGCGCCGGAGCGGCCGATTGCCGCACCGTCTCGCTCGTCCTATCCTCGTGATGTATCGACTCGATACAACGCCATGAGAGGTGCCGTCGGCACGGGAGGGAGAACACGGGTGCGCAGTCGCTCGAACGTTCTCGAGACGGCCGTCCTGGGTCTGCTCAGCTCTGCCCCGCTGCACGGCTATGAGCTGCGCAAGCGGCTCAACCTGCTCCTGGGTTCGTTCCGCGCCTTCTCCTACGGCACCCTCTACCCGGCCCTGAAGTCCTTGGTCGGACGAGGCCTGATCGAGACGGTCGACCCCGACCCGGCCACGCCGGCACGCTCCGGAGCCTCCGGGGCGCCCGGGCGGACGGCGTCGGGCACGAAGCCCCTCACGGGACGTCGTGGACGGATCGTCTACCGGCTCACCCCGGAGGGCAAGGAACACCTGCAGACCACTCTCGCCTCCGCCGGGCCCGCGGCCTGGGAGGACGAGAGCTTCGACGTCCGGTTCGCGCTGTTCGCGCAGACGGACGCCGAGACCCGTCTCCGCATCCTCGAAGGCCGGCGCACCCGGCTGACCGAGCGCCTGGAGGCGGTCCGGGAGTCCGCAGCCCGGACCCGCGAGCGGCTCGACGAATACACTCTGGAGCTGCAGCGGCACGGACTGGAGCAGGTCGAGCGCGAGGTGCGCTGGCTCGACGGGCTCATCACGACCGAGCGCGACCGCGTCAGCGGCCGTGACCGCGACCACGACGCCGGGGCGCATCCCGCCCCGGCCCCGAGAAACAAGGAGCGAGGATGACCTCCGTCCGCGTTGCCATCGTCGGTGTCGGAAACTGTGCATCGTCCCTGGTCCAGGGTGTGCACTACTACCGCGACGCCGACCCGTCCGACACCGTCCCGGGTCTCATGCACGTGCAGTTCGGTGACTACCACGTGAGCGACCTCGAGTTCGTGGCGGCGTTCGACGTCGACGCGAAGAAGGTCGGCTTCGACCTGGCGGAGGCGATCAACGCCTCCGAGAACAACACGATCAAGATCGCCGACGTGCCGCCCACGGGTGTCATGGTCCAGCGTGGCCCCACCCTCGACGGGCTCGGCGACTACTACGCCGCGACCATCGACGAGGCGGCCGACGAGCCGGTCGACGTCACCCAGGCGCTCAAGGACGCGAACGTCGACGTCCTCGTCTCCTACCTCCCCGTGGGGTCGGAGGACGCCGACAAGTTCTACGCGCAGTGCGCCATCGACGCGGGCGTGGCCTTCGTCAACGCCCTGCCGGTCTTCATCGCCTCCGACCCCGAGTGGGCGAAGAAGTTCGAGGACGCCGGCGTGCCGATCGTCGGCGACGACATCAAGTCGCAGGTCGGTGCCACGATCACGCACCGCGTGCTCGCCAAGCTGTTCGAGCAGCGCGGCGTCGTGCTGGACCGCACGTACCAGCTCAACGTCGGCGGCAACATGGACTTCAAGAACATGCTGCAGCGCGACCGCCTCGAGTCGAAGAAGGTCTCCAAGACCCAGGCCGTCACCTCCAACCTGACCGGCGCGCTCGCCGGCAAGAAGGAGGACCGCAACGTCCACATCGGCCCCTCGGACTACGTCGCCTGGCTCGACGACCGCAAGTGGGCCTACGTGCGCCTCGAGGGTCGCGCGTTCGGAGAGGCGCCCCTGAACCTGGAGTACAAGCTCGAGGTGTGGGACTCCCCGAACTCGGCCGGCATCATCATCGACGCGATCCGTGCGGCGAAGATCGCCAAGGACCGCGGCATCGGCGGCCCGATCCTGTCGGCGTCGACGTACTTCATGAAGTCCCCGCCGGTCCAGATGGAGGACACCCAGGGCCGCGCGCAGCTCGAGGCCTTCATCGCCGGCGACGTCGAGCGCTGACCCGGAGCGTTCCGACGGCCCGAGTGGGCCTCCGCTCCCGCCGGTTCCCGAACGTCTCGTCCCGCTGCACGTCGCGCGTCGATCTGCAGCGGGACGAGACTCTCGGCACGCCGAGCCCGGGCGCCCTGAGTCGCGCACGCGCGTCCTGACTCGCGGCGGGACGTCCTGACTCGCGGGACGGGGCGGCGCCGCGCCACGCGGGTGAGCCCCTCCGGGCCGCGCCGCACCATGGGAAGGTGGAGCCGTGGGAGCTCTGGTCGAGACCTGGCACGACCTGCGCGCTCTCCTGCGCCTGGAGGGGTTCCGTCGGCTGTTCGCCGTCCGGCTGGTCTCCCAGGCCGGTGACGGCATGTTCCAGGTCGGCCTGGCCGCCCTCCTCTTCTTCTCCCCCGAACGCGCGGGGACGGCGACCGGCGTCGCGAGCGCCTTCGCCGTCATGCTCGCGCCGTTCACGATCGTCGGCCCCTTCGCGGGGGTGTTCCTCGACCGGTGGCGGCGGCGCCAGGTGCTCGCCTACGGCAACGCCCTGCGCGTCCTGATCACGGCGGCCATGGCCGCGATCATGCTCACCGTCGGCCTCGAGGGCAGCGGCGACGTCTGGGTCATCCTGCTCGGGCTGCTGGCCCTGAGCGTCAACCGTTTCCTCCTCGCCGCGCTCAGCGCGAGCCTGCCCAACGTCGTCGCGGGCCCGTACCTGCTCACGGCGAACTCCCTGACGCCCACCCTCGGCGCGGGTGCCGTCTTCCTCGGTGGCGGGGTGGCCCTGGCGATCGGTCTCGGCATCCCGGCCGGACCTGCCCACGACGCGGCCGCGCTGGTGTGCGCCGCCGTCGTCTTCGGCGTCGCCGCCCTGCTCGCCCTGCGGCTCGGCCGCGACCAGCTGGGTCCGGAGCATCCGGCCCGGGGCCACCTGACGGCCGAGATCTCCGCGGTCGCGCGCGGGCTGGTCGACGGCGCCCGCTACCTGACGGCCCGGCGGACCCCGGGCCAGGCGCTGCTCGTGATGGCCGCCCACCGGTTCCTCTACGGCGTGGTCTTCATCGCCGCGATCCTCATCTCCCGCAACCTGCTGGCCGAACCCGGGCAGACCTCCGCCGGGCTGGCCAACTTCGCCCTCGTCCTGGCGGCGACCGCGGTCGGCGGCGCGTGCGCCGTCGTCATCACCCCGGTCCTCTCGCGTCTCACCGGGCCCCAGGGCTGGATCGTGTGGATGCTGCTGCTCGCCGCGGCGTCCCAGCTCCTGCTGACCACCACCCCGTCACGCACCATCGTGCTGGTCGGTGCCGGTCTGCTCGGCCTGGCCGCCCAGAGCGCCAAGATCGCCGTGGACACCATCGTCCAGCGGGACACCCACGACGACTTCCGCGGCCGCGCCTTCGCCTTCTTCGACGTGCTGTACAACGCGGCGTTCGTCGGTGCGGCGGTGCTGGCCGCCTGGACGGTGCCGGACGAGGGGTGGTCGCGAGGCCTGTTCCTCGTGCTCGCGCTCGCCTATGTCGGTGTCGCGGCGCTGCTCGGGTTCGCCGGGGCACGGCACCCCGCTCCGGTGACGGTGTCCGGGGACCCGGCCCGCGTCGACCGATGAGTGCGGCGGCGAAATCAGGTCGCCACCGTGACGGGGAATACCGCAGGCTGAGAACGCCTTGATCCGACGGGTCCGTCCGTGCGCAGCGCCGCCCGCGGTCGACGACGTCCGAGCGAACCGCTGATCGAACCACCGGGAGGTTTCATGACCGTACGCAGCACCGAGACCCCTCCCGGCGGAGCGACCCCCGCCGCGGAGGTGCCAGCCCGCGACACCGACAAGCTGTCGCGCGAGCACCTGGGTGTCATCGCGCTGCTCATGGTGTCGGCGTTCATCGTCATCCTCAACGAGACGACCATGGGTGTGGCGCTGCCGTCGGTCATGAGCGAGTTCGGGATCGAACCGTCGGCCGGGCAGTGGCTGACCACCGCGTTCCTGCTGACCATGGCCGTCGTCATCCCCACCACGGGGTGGCTGCTGCAACGGGTCGGGACGCGGACGGCGTTCATCCTGGGCATGTCCCTGTTCAGCCTCGGCACCCTGCTCGCCGGCCTCGCCCCGGTGTTCGGGCTGCTCGTCGCCGCCCGTGTCGTCCAGGCGTCCGGCACGGCGGTCATGCTGCCCCTGCTCATGACCACGGTCATGACGATCGTGCCGCCGCACCACCGGGGCCGGGTCATGGGCAACGTGTCCCTGGTCATCGCGGTCGCCCCGGCCCTCGGCCCGACCATGTCCGGCGCCGTGGTCAACGCCCTGGGCTGGCGCGAGGTCTTCTGGGTCGTGCTGCCGATCGCCCTGGTGGGACTCACCCTCGGCCTGTTCCTGGTCCGCGACGTCGCCGAACGGGCGCGCAAGAACCTGGACGGGCTGTCGGTGGTGCTGTCGGCCTTCGCGTTCGGCGGGCTGGTCTACGGGCTGTCCTCCCTCGGTGAGGCGGCCCGGCACACGCCGCCGGTCTCCCCCGTGCTCCCGATCGTGGGCGGGCTCGTGTTCCTCGCGCTGTTCGTGCGGCGCCAGCTCCGCCTGCAGCGCACCGACGACGCCCTGCTGGACCTGCGGGTCTTCCGGGCTCCGGGCTTCCCCGCCGGTCTGAGCGTGCTCGTCGTCGCGATGATCGCGATGTTCGGCATGATCATCGGCCTGCCGCTGGTGCTGCAGGAGGCGATCGGGCTCGCCCCGCTCGCCAGCGGGCTCGTCATGCTGCCCGGTGGTCTCATGATGGGCCTGCTCGGCCCGGTCGTCGGCCGCCTGTACGACCGGGTCGGCCCGCGCCCGCTCGTCCTGCCGGGCGTGTCGGCCGTCGCGGTGGCGATGGTCCTGTTCGCCACGCTGTCGCCGTCCTCGCCCGTCTGGTGGGTGATGGTCGGGCACATCGTCCTCAGCCTCGGGCTGGCCTGCGTGTTCACCCCGACCCTCACGTCGGCCCTCGGCGGGCTGGCACCCCGGCTGTACTCCCACGGGTCCGCCACGATCACCACGCTGCAGCAGCTCGCGGGTGCGGCCGGGACGGCGCTGTTCGTCGCCCTGCTCACGCTGCGGTCCGTCGCCCTGCTCGACGACGGCGCCACCGAGGCCGCGGCGACGGCGGGCGGCGCGCGGCTCGCCTTCGGCGTGGCGGCCGGCGTCATGATCGGTGCGGTGCTGCTGGCCACGCGCCTGCGCAAGGCCGACGACGTCCGCCAGGAGACCCCCGCGGCGCACTGACGGGACCGGCCCGGCCCGTCGTGACCCGCGTCGCACGCGGCCGCGGGCACCGCCATCATGTGGACAGGCCGTTCCGGTTCGCCGCATCATAGGGATCTCCGGTCCTCCCGACGGCGGGTCGGAGGGACGGGGGGAAGGTTCCACGAATGACGCAGCAACAGTCGGCGCCGACCGACATCACCACGCTGGCGCGCGATCTCCTGCCGGAGGTCCACGACCCCGCGAAGGTGGTCACGGGTGGTGCCGTGCTCCTCGTCGACACCCGCACGCACGAGGTGGTCGACACGAACCCGGTCGGCGCGCGCATGGTCGGCGGCCTCGAGCTGCCGACCTCGCTCGGTGCCTGGTGCGCGGCGGCGGGCCTGTCCGTCCGGGACGCCGACATCTCCGCCGAGCGGGCCCTGGCGGCCGCTGTGGACGGCAGCTCCGGCGTCGCGGTGCTCTCCGCGCGGCAGAACGCTCCCGACGACCTCTGGGCCGTCGGCGTCCCGCTGGCCGGGGCCCCCGGAACCCTGGCGAACCGCGCGCTCGTGGTGATGCTGCCCGGGACGGGCCTGCAGGAGTCGCACCCGCCCTCGGAGTTCGACGGGCTGCAACGCCGCGCGGCCGTGGCGAGCCACCTCAGCTTCACCATCTCGGACCCGTCGCTGCCCGACGACCCGCTCATCTGGGTCAACCCGGCCTTCTGCGAGGTCACCGGTTACACGACGGACGACGTCCTGGGCACGAACTGCCGCTTCCTGCAGGGCGAGGGGACGGACCGCCAGACCGTGGCCCGCATCCGCGCCGCGCTGGACGCCGGGCAGGCCGTCGGCGAGACGCTGCTCAACTACCGCAAGGACGGGACCCCGTTCTGGAACCAGGTCGTCGTCTCCCCCATCCACGACGACGAGGGCAAGGTCACCCACCACGTCGGCATCCAGACGGACGTCACGGAGCGGGTGCACCACGACCGCCGGCAGGCGCTGGAGCTCGACGCCGCCAACCGGCAGACCGAGAGCCTGCGGCGGCTGGCCTCCATCACCCAGGCCCTCGTCGACCTGTTCGACGAGGAGTCGGGAGCGGCCGCGCTGCCGGCCCTCGTGGCACCCCACTACGGCTCCTGGTGCGCCGTGCTGCTCGTCGACGAGCACGGCGCGCCGCGCATCGTGCACGGCGCCTCCCGCGACCCCGAGCGAGCCGACGACATCGCCGTGCTGGAACGCTCGCACCGCTGGATCCGCGAGTCCCCGACCGTCCTCAGGGTGCTCACCACCGGCACCGAGGAGATCTCCGAACCGTTCCCCGTCGACATCGACTCGCTGCCGCGCCGCACGGGCGCCGAGGAGCTCGCCGCCCTGCGGCGCCTCGGCCTCGGTTCGGCGATGGTGGTCCCGTTGCGGGGCCGGGAAGGCGACATCGGTGTCCTCATCGTCGTCAGCAGGGACGGCGACGTCGCGACCGCCTTCCCGCCCTCCGACGTCCACGACATCGTGGCCCTCGGGGCGCGGGCCGGGCTCGCCCTCGACAACGCGCGCCTCTACCGCCGCGAGCAGCAGACGGCGCTGACCCTGCAGCACAGCATGCTCCCGGAGATCGTCGAGGCTCCGGGCCTGGACTGCGCCGCGCTGTACGAGCCGGCCTCCGCGGGGGCCGACGTCGGCGGCGACTGGTACGACGTCGTGCCGCTGCCGGACGGCCGCGTCGCGATCTCGGTGGGCGACGTCGTCGGCCACGACATCCGTGCGGCCGCGTCGATGGGCCAGCTGCGTTCCGTGCTGCGCTCGGAGGCTTGGGCGGGGCTGTCACCGAGCGCGGTGATCGCCGGGGTCGACGACCTGGTGCGCGGTCTGCAGATGGCCGACATGACCACGTGCGTGTTCGCGGTCGTCGACCCCCCGGACGACGGTGGGAACCGCCGGGTCACCTACACCCGGGCCGGGCACCACGCCCCGTTGCTGATGCACTCCCACCACGACGTCGAGAGGCTCGACGAGGCCCTCACGACGCCCATCGGGGCGCCGTTGCTGACCGGAGACGTGCCGGAGGCCTCGACGGTGCTGCACCCCGGCGACTCGCTGGTCCTGTTCACCGACGGTCTCATCGAACGCCGCGACCGGCCGCTGCGCACCCAGCTCGAGAACCTGCTGACCTGCGTCGAGGAGGTCGACCCCGACCTGGAGGCAGAGGCGTCGCGGGACGCGATCGTCGAGGCGTGCGCGGACGGCACCCAGGAGGACGACACCTGCATCCTCGTGGTGCGCAACATCCCGGTGCCGTCGTCGGGCGAGGCCGACACCGAGATCCTCGGCCCGCACGAGAACCGCACCGGCTCCCGCCGCGGAAGCGGTCAGTCCTGCCGTGACTCCCACCAGGACTGAAGCTCGGCGGTCGCCCGCTCCTCGCCCAGGGGACCGTGCTCCATCCGCAGACCCAGCAGGTGCTGGTAGGCCTGCCCGACGACGGGACCGGGACCGACACCGAGGATCGCCATGATCTGCGTGCCGTCCAGGTCGGGCCGGATCGAGTCGATCTCCTCCTGCTCGCGCAGCCGGGAGATCCGCTCCTCGAGGTCGGTGTAGGCGTCGGCGAGCCGCTTGGCCTTGCGCCGGTTGCGGGTGGTGCAGTCGGCCCGGGTGAGCCGGTGCAGACGCTCGAGCAGGGGCCCGGCGTCGGTGACGTAGCGCCGCACCGCCGAGTCCGTCCACGCGCCGTCGCCGTACCCGTGGAACCGCAGGTGCAGCTCGACGAGCCGGGAGACGTCCTTGACGACCTGCTTCTCGTACTTCAGGGCGCGGAGCCGCTTGGCCGTCAGCTTCGCCCCGACGACCTCGTGGTGGTGGAAGCTCACGCCGCCCCCGGGCTCGAACCTGCGGGTGGCGGGTTTGCCGATGTCGTGCAGCAGCGCCGCGAGGCGCAGCACGAGGTCCGGGGCGGGCACGGCGCCGTCGGGACCCGTCTCCTGCGCGATCGCCTGGTCGAGCACGATCAGGGAGTGCTCGTAGACGTCCTTGTGCCGGTGGTGCTCGTCGATCTCCAGGCGCAGGGCCGGCAGCTCGGGCAGCACGTGGTCGGCCATCCCGGTGTCGACCAGCACCTCGAGACCGGCGCGGGGGCGCTCCGAGCAGAGCAGCTTGGACAGCTCGGCCTGGACCCGCTCGGCCGAGACGATCTCGAGCCGGCCGGCCATCTCGTCGATCGCTGCGCGGGTGGCGGGTTCGACGGTGAACCCGAGCTGGGCGGCGAACCGCGCGGCACGCAGCATCCGCAGCGGGTCGTCGTCGAAGGACCGCTCGGGTTCGATGGGTGTGCGCAGCACCTGGGCGGCCAGGTCCGACAGCCCGCCGAACGGGTCCACGAACGTCAGGTCCGGCAGGCGCACCGCCATGGCGTTGACCGTGAAGTCGCGTCGCGAGAGGTCGCCGTCGAGGGTGTCGCCGAACGCCACGACCGGCTTGCGCGACTCGGGGTCGTAGGTGTCGGAGCGGTAGGTCGTGACCTCCACGACGACGTCGTCACCCGCCGTCCCGCCGTCCGTATCCCGTGCGTACCGCCGGGCGCCGATCGTGCCGAACTCCTTGCCGATGTCCCAGTGCGCGTCACCCCAGCGGGCCAGGAGGCGCTCGGTCTCGTCCGGCGTCGCCGAGGTCGCGAAGTCGAGGTCGGCGCTGGTCCGGCCGAGGAAGGCGTCGCGGACCGGACCGCCGACGAGGGAGAGCTCGTGGCCGGCGGCGGCGAAGATCTCGCCGAGCTCGACGGCGGCCGGTGCCATCTGGGCGAGCACACCGAGGGCTCGGCGCAGCAGCGCCGCGGGGGCGGGAGAATCTGGGGTCGACACGACTGCCTATCTTCCCAGATCCCCGTGCCCGCTGCGCGCCCGCCCGTGTCGTCCCCGGTCGGCGGCGTCGTCGGGGCCAGCGGGTTCTCTCGGTAGGGTAGGTCCATGTCATCTGCGGTACCGGCACCCGGCGCTCCCGAGGAGCGCCCACCCGTGCCGGTACCGGTCCCCCCGGGCGGGCACCCCCTCAAGGTCGACCCGGCGCGGCTGCGTCGCCGCGCGACGGCGCCGAGCACCCCCGGAAGCACGGGCCACCTGCCGGTGGTCGACGAGACGTCGGCCGGTGGGCTGGTCGTCGAACGGCACGTCTCGGGTCACCGGGCCGCGGTCATCCTGCGGCGCAACCGCGCCGGCCGGCTCGAGATGTGCCTGCCCAAGGGTCACCTGGAGGGAGCCGAGACCCCGGAGGAAGCCGCGGTGCGCGAGATCCGCGAGGAAACCGGGATCCAGGGCACCGTACGCCGGACCCTCGGGGTCATCGACTACTGGTTCAGCGGGGAGGACCGCAGGGTCCACAAGGTGGTCCACCACTTCCTGCTGCGTGCCGACGGGGGCCTGATCACGGCGGCCGACGACCCGGACGGCGAGGCGGAGGACGCCCGCTGGGTGCCACTGATCGAGCTGCCGGACCGGCTGGCGTATCCCAACGAGCAGCGCCTCGCGGCGACGGCCCTGCACGTCCTGACCCATACCCCGGACCTGGTCGAGTGAGGCCCTGCGCGTGATCCACTCCCGGACGAGGGGCGCCCGCAGCCGCGCCCTGCTCCTCCTGCTGTCCGCCCTGCTGCTGGTCGCACCCCTGGTGCTCCTGCCGACCGCCCCGGCGTCCGCCCAGGAGCACGTCACCACCGAGATCGTGGCGGTCTCGCCGACGGTCGTGGGTCCGGACGACACCCAGGAGATCACGCTCCGTGTCACCAACGACGGCGACACCGAGCTCACCGGCCTCACCGTGGATCTCGGTGTGGGCTGGCGGCCGGTCACCACGCGGACCGAGGTCGCCTCCTGGTCGACGGCGGAGACAGGTCTGGCCGGGACCCAGCTGAGCGAGCAGCTCGATCCCCTGCCGCCCGGCGAGTCCCTCGAGGTCACGCTGTCGCTGGACGTCGAGGACCTCCTCCTCGGGGAGAACGCGCCGTGGGGGCCACGGCAGATGTCGATCCGTCTCCACGACGCCCGGACGACGCTGGAGACCCTGCACACGTTCATGATGTACGACCCGGGCAGCGGTGCCTCGTCCGGGCGACAGGGTGCCCCGGCGCCCGTCTCGCTGAGCGTGGCCGCGCCCGTGACCGGTCCGGCCTTCGACCCGGCCGCACCCGAGGACTACGCGGACGCGGTCGCGGCCTGGAGCGCGCCGGGTGCCCCGTACGACGAGCTCCTCGCGGCGGCCACCTCCGAGGTCGGCGCGCTCTCGCTCGCCGTCGACCCCGCCGTCGTGGCGACCGCCGAGCAGTCGGTGGACGACGATGCCGCCCGGTGGGCCGACCTGCTGCTCCGGGAGGGCGGTCCCGGCGTCGTCACCCTGCCCGTCGGCGACCCCGATCTGGCAGCGCTCGCCCACGCGGACGTCGACGCGCAGGACATCGCCCGGATCGCCGGGGGCCGGGACGTGCTGCCCGAGGACTGGGCGGCGGCCGACGACTGGGGGCCCCGCATCGCCTGGCCCGCCGGGGTGGTGGACGCACCGACGGTCGTGGCCGCCGACGCCGCGGGTGCCCGGGCGTTGCTCGGCACGGAGGGCATCGCGCTGCCCGAGGCCCCGGGCTCGCTCGGCTCCGTGGCGAGCGGGTCCGGTCCGCTGCGCGTCGCCGTGCCGGACGAGGCGATCAGCGCGGTGCTCGACGACGCCACGGGCTCCGGCGGTGCGGTCTCCGAACCGGCCGCCACCGTGCAACGGCTCCTCGCGGACACGGCGGTGCTCGCCGCGGACGCGGCCGAGGCGGCGGCCGCCACCCCCGTCGTGGCGGCCCTGCCGCGGGGCTGGTCACCGGACGTCGCCACCTTCGACGCCGTGCTCGGGGCGTTGGCCGAGCAGAGCTGGGTCGAGCTCACCGACCTCGGCGAGGCGCTGGCCCCCGCCGACGACGGTCGGAACGCCCGCGTGGCCGAGGAGACGGTGGCGGACGCCGAGCTGTCCCCCGGCTCCGTCCGCGGCCTGATCTCCACCTCCGAGGACGTCGCCGCCTTCGCCACCGTCGCCGCGGATCCGGGCACCCTCACCGCCGGGGTGGACCGCGACCTCTTCGCACCCTTGTCGATCGCCTATCGGGACACCCCCGAGGCCCGGGCCGGCGCCGTGGAGCTGGCGCAGGCGAACGCCGCCCAGGTGCGGTCCGGCATCAGCGTCCTGGACCGGGCCGACGTCCTGCTGATCAGCGACGCCGGAGACCTCCCGGTCCGCATCCGCAACGATCTGCCCGTCGACACCCGCGTCACCGTGCGGCTGCGGCCCGACGACCCCCGGCTGGTCGTGGAGACGGTCCCCGAGATCGTCGTCCCGGCCGGCACCTCCCGGGACGCCCAGGTCCGGGTCCGGGCGATCGGTTCCGGTGACGTGACGCTCGCCGTCGAGGTGCTGGCACCGAGCGGTGTCGAGGTCGCCCCGCCCACCGAGTTCGCCCTGCGGGTGCGGGCGGGGTGGGAGACGGTCGGCACCGCCGTGATGGCGGCCGGCATCGGCCTGCTGTTCCTCACCGGCATCTGGCGGACCGTCCGCCGCGGACGCTCCGACCGTCGCACCACCGGCGAGCAGGTCGCCGAGTCCGCCGTCCCGACGGGCCGGACCACGACCGTGCCGCCCCAGGCCCCATCCCCGGAGGACACCGCGTCATGACCACCGATCCCCCTGAGCCGGGAGCACCCGACGCCACCCCCGCCGGACCCGACGACGCGTCCGGTCGGACGGCGGACCCGCACGGGGTGCGCAGGGCGAGCCTGGGCAAGGGTTCGCTGGCGATGTCGTTGGGCACGGCCGCCTCGAGGGCGTCGGGCCTGGTGCGCACGATGCTGCTCGTCGGCGCGGTCGGTGCCGTCGGGACCGTCGCCAACGCCTTCGACATCGCGAACAAGCTGCCGAACATGCTGTTCGCGCTGATCTCGGCGGGTTTCCTGCAGTCGGTCCTGGTGCCGCAGATCATGAAGGCGATGTCGGCGCGCAACGCCCGCGAACGCCTCGACAAGCTGCTCACGATCTCGGGGCTCGGCCTGCTGTCCGGCACGATCGTGCTGGTGGCGGCGGCGCCCCTGGTCGTGCACCTCATGACGCTCAGCGACGCCTGGACGCCCGAGGCCCGGCAGCTCGCGGTGGTCTTCGCGTACTGGTGCCTGCCGCAGCTCTTCTTCTACGGCCTGTACACGCTGCTGGGTCAGGTGCTCAGCGCGCACGGCCGGTTCGCGGCGTACGGCTGGGCCCCGGTGGCGAACAACGTCGTCTCGATCGTGGGGTTCGGCACCTTCATCCTGCTGTTCGGGCAGGCGCCCGACGCGGGTCTGGACGACGTGGGGGCCTGGACGACGGTCCAGACCCTGGTGCTCGCCGGCACCGCGACCCTCGGGATCGCCGCGCAGTCCGCGATCCTCGTGCCCGCGCTGCGCAAGGCCGGGTTCCGCTGGGGCTTCCGGCTGGGGCTGCGCGGCATCGGCCTGCGGTCGGCCGGCAAGGTGGTCGGCTGGACCATCGGCGCCGTCGTCCTGGAACAGCTCGGTGTCATCTACCTGACGAACGTCACCGGTGCCGCCGGCCAGCTCGCCGAGGACCTCGGTGAGGTCGCGGGCGGGCCCGCCGCCTACACCCAGGCGATGTCGATCTACCTGCTGCCCCACTCGCTGGTCGTGGTCTCGATCGTCACGGTGCTGTTCCCCCGGATGAGCGCCGCCGTCAACGCGGGCGACCTGCCGGGTGTGCGCCGGGACATGTCGCTCGGGCTGCGTTCGGCGGGCATCTTCTCGGTCTTCTCCGCGACGGCGCTCCTCGTCCTCGCGTTCCCGCTGACCAAGGCGCTGCTCCCCTCCGCGTCCGAGCTCGAGGTGGAGGCGATCGCGCCGATCCTGCGGGCGATGGCGGTCGGGACCATCGCCCTCGGCGCCACCGTGCTGGTGCGACGCATGTACTTCGCCTTCGAGGACGGTCGCAGCATCTTCGTCATCCAGATCATCGCCACCGTCTCGCTGGTGGCCGGGTTGTGGATCGCCACGGAGACGCTGCCCTACACGGCGTGGGCGGCCGCGGCCGGCGGGTCCTTCGCCCTGGCCACGTGGATCTCCCTGCTGCTGCGCATCCGCGGCATGAACCGCAAGCTGCACGGCATGGACGGCGCCCGCGTGCTGCGGCTGTACGTCCGCGCCCTGCTCTCCGCGGCTGTCGCGGGGGGCCTCGGGTGGCTGACGATCCGGCTGCTGGACGCGTCGGCGTCGTCCTCGTGGGGCTTCGCGGTGCTGACGACGGCCGTCGCGGGCCTGGTCATGGGTGCTGCGTACGCCGGGCTGCTGAAGCTGATGCGGGTCCGGGAGCTCGACGACGCGCTCGCCCCGATCCTGCGCCGCCTCCGCCGGGGACCCGCATGACGGGTCTCTCCCTCTACCATGGTCGGCAGGAACGCCCCGCCGGACCGTCCCGACGATCCTCGCTCCCCCACACCACCACGGAGGCCTCCAGGTGACCACCGCCCAGCCCGGGACCGTCATGGTCGACCGCTACCGGCTGAACCAGCACGCCGCCACCGACCTGGCGGCGGCCGAGGCCTGGGAGGCCCACGACCAGATCCTGGACCGTCCGGTCCGCGTCACGTTCGTGACCGGCCCGCAGGCGCCGGCGGCGATCGACGCCGCCCGCCGCGCCGCGCTGGTGGCCGACCCGCGGCTGTGCCGCGTCCTCGACGTCGGCAGCACCGACCTCGGCACCGGCGAGATGTCCTACGTGATCACCGAGCCGTACACCGGGGAGTCCCTCACGCAGATCGTCTCGCGCGGCCTCGTGGACGCCCAGCAGGCTCGGGCGCTCATGGGTGAGGCGGCCACGGCCCTGGAGTCCGCGCGTCAGCGGGGCGTGCACCACCTGGCGCTGCGGCCGGAGGCGGTGCGGGTCGACGGTCACCGCGTCGTGGTGACCGGGCTCGGGATCGACGCCGGGCTGGCCGACGCCGAGGCGGCGGGGAGCGACGCAGCGGCCCGGGACGCCCGCGGTGTCGTTGCCCTGGGCTACTACGCGCTCACCGCGCGGTGGCCCGGCGAGGCCCTGGACGTGAGCTGGATCGCGCCCGACGCCGTGCGACCGCTGCCCGCCCAGACCGGCCCGCACGGGGTCCTCGGGGTCTCGGAGCTCGTGCCGCACGTCGACGAGCAGATCGACGAGCTGGTGCGACGGACCTTCGGCGACGAGGGCCAGGCGCCCGCCGATCCCGGCGAGGTCGTCGCCACGCTCGAGCCCTGGGGCCAGGTCTCCGTCCTGGGATCCCTGCCGCAGTTCGTCCAGCCGACGCCGGAACGCCCGGTGCGCTCGTCCGTGCTCGGTGCCGGCAGCCCGGCCGGCACCGAGAGCCTGCCCGGGACGCCTCCGCCCGCTCCTCCCGTGCGCCGGCCCTCCAGCGGCCGGATCGCCCGGGGTGCGGCGATGGGAGGCGCGGCCGGCGCCGCCTACGGTGCCGCCCACGGCGGCTACGCGCAGCAGCCCACCCAGGCTCAGCCCCCGGCCTACGGTCAGCAGGCTCCCTACGGCCAGCAGCCGCCGTACGGCCAGCAGGCCGCCCATGGCCAGGCCCCGGCCGCCGCCCCGGGGCAGGTCCCCCCTCCGCCGCCGGGAGCCGGGTACGGCCCGGCGGCCGCCGGGAGCCCGACCACGGGCTCGTTCGACTCGACCGCGGCACCGCGTCGGCGCGGCGTGAACCCCACGCCGATCGTCCTGGCCATGATCCTCGTCGGCGTCGTGATCGCCGCCGTCTGGGCGGTGAGCCAGGCGCTCAGCCCCTTCGACGTCACCACCGTCGCCGAGGACCCGTCCCAGGAACCGGCCCCCGCGGCGAGCGAGGGCACCGACGGCAGCAGCGGCGAGAGCGGCGAGCCGGAACCGACCGAGTCGGAGAGCCCCGAGGTCCGGCCCATCATCGAGGCCGGCAGCGAGATCGACCCGCTCGGCAACGGTGAGAAGCCGGAGAAGGTCGAGTTCGCCTTCGACTCCGACCCGTCGACGTTCTGGCACACGTACACCTACGAGAACGACCCGGTCTTCGGGGGCTTCAAGGAGGGCCTCGGCTACCAGGTCGAGCTGCGCGAGCCCGCGCCCGTCACCGAGATCGAGCTGAACACCAACAGCGAGGGCGGTGCGTGGGAGCTCCGCCGTGTCGGGAGCGACGCCCCGGAGAACGGCGAGGTGCTCGCGTCGGGGTCCTACTCGTCCGACACCGTCATCGAGCTGGACGAGCCCGTCGTGATGGACGGTTTCGTGCTGTGGACCTCCGAGCTGCCGACCTCCGAGGGAGAGTTCCGCCTCGAGCTCAACGAGATCACGGTGTCCTGACCCCTTCGGAATGTCCCGGGGGTATCGCATGTTGCCACCAGGTGCCGGCCTCCGACCGGATCCCAGACTTCCAGGAGAGATTGTGACCGACCAGTCGAACAGCCAGGACGCCCCGGTGCGCGACATCGTCATCGTCGGGTCCGGCCCCGCCGGGTACACCGCGGCGATCTACGCTGCCCGCGCCGGACTCGCCCCCGTCGTGGTCGCCGGCTCCGTGACCGCCGGCGGCGCGCTGATGAACACCACCGAGGTCGAGAACTACCCCGGCTTCCCGCCCGGCATCCAGGGCCCGGACCTCATGGACGCCATGCGTGAGCAGGCCGAACGCTTCGGCGCCGAGATCCTCTGGGACGACGCCGAGACGCTCGAGCTGGACGGCGAGATCAAGACCGTCGTCACCGGCGGCGGGAAGACCTTCCGCGCCTACGCCGTCGTCCTGGCGACCGGTTCCGCCTACCGCGAGCTCGGCCTCCCCGCGGAGAAGAAGCTCTCCGGGCGGGGCGTGTCGTGGTGCGCCACCTGCGACGGCTTCTTCTTCCGCGACCAGCACGTCGCCGTCGTCGGCGGTGGCGACTCCGCGATGGAGGAGGCCACGTTCCTCAGCCGTTTCGCGTCGAAGGTCACGATCGTCCACCGCCGGGACGCGCTGCGCGCCTCCAAGATCATGGCCGACCGCGCGATGGCCGACCCCAAGATCGACTTCGCCTGGAACAGCGAGGTCGTGGGGATCGACGGCGAGGACAAGGTCTCCGGGCTGCGGCTGCGGGACACCGTCACCGGCGAGGAGCGCGACCTGGACGTGACCGGCGTGTTCGTCGCGATCGGGCACGACCCGCGCAGCGAGCTGCTGAAGGGCCAGGTCGACCTCGACGAGGACGGCTACGTGCTCGCCGAGGGCCGGTCCACGCGGACCAACCTTCCCGGCGTCTTCGCCTGCGGCGACCTCGTCGACCACACCTACCGGCAGGCGATCACCGCCGCCGGGTCGGGGTGCTCCGCCGCTCTCGACGCCCAGGCCTACCTCGCCGACCTCGCCGACATGTCGGAGACGGACCCGGAGGAGCTTCCGGCCGCCCTCGACAGCGTCGCCGGCTGACCCACCGCTCCCCGACCGAAGGAGACACCATGCCTACCGTCGCCGTCACCGACGACACCTTCCAGACCGAGGTTCTCGAGTCCGACGTCCCCGTCCTCGTCGACTTCTGGGCGACCTGGTGCGGTCCCTGCCGCATGGTCGCCCCGATCCTGGAGGAGCTCTCCGACGAGTACGCCGGCCAGGTGAAGATCGCCAAGCTCGACACCGACGCGAACCAGGCCACGACGATGGCCTACGGCATCACGTCGATCCCGACGCTGAACATCTACCACGGCGGCGAGATCGTCAAGTCGATCATCGGTGCCCGTCCCAAGCGGGCCCTCACCGAGGAGATCGAGGGCGTGCTCGCCTCCACCCCCTCCTCCTGACACACCGTCCCGACCTCCGGGGCACGACGTCCAGCGGCCTCCCCCGTCCTCGACGGGGGAGGCCGCTGTCGTCCCGGCTCGCGGCCCGGGTCCGACCCGGCGGCCACGACCGCACCGTGGTCCGCTCACGGGACCTTCACGGGTGGCATGGGACACTGGCGAGGTGACTGAGCAGAACCGCCTCACCGAGCAGACCTCCGGCACGCGCCTCGACCCCTGGTTCGGCGCGTATGCAGAGCGGACGCGCGGGATGCGAGCGTCGGAGATCCGCGCACTGTTCTCGGTCGCCAACCGCCCCGAGGTCGTCTCCCTCGCAGGTGGCATGCCCTTCATCGAGGGCCTCCCCCTCGACGTCATCGGCGAGGCCATGGACCGCCTGATCCGCACCCGGGGCACCCGAGCGCTCCAGTACGGTTCCGGGCAGGGCGAGGAATCCCTGCGCGAACGCATCACCGAGGTCGTCGCCATGGAGGGCGTCGAGGCCCACCCCGACGACATCACCGTGACCACGGGATCCCAGCAGGCACTGGACCTCGTCACGCGGATCTTCATCGATCCCGGTGACGTCATCGTCGCCGAGGCGCCCTCGTACGTCGGTGCCCTCGGCGTCTTCCGCTCCTACCAGGCCGACGTCGTCCACGTGGAGCTCGACGCCGACGGTCTGGTTCCCGCGGCCCTCGAGGCGACGCTGAGCCGGCTCGCGGCCGAGGGGCGCCGCGCCAAGATGCTCTACACCATCCCGAACTTCCACAATCCCGCCGGCGTGACGATGTCGGTGGAGCGCCGCCCCCAGATCCTCGAGATCTGCCGCCGGCACGGCGTGCTCGTCGTGGAGGACAACCCGTACGGTCTGCTCGGCTTCGAGGACGACCCCTACCCGGCGCTGCGTTCCTACGACGCCGACGGCGTGATCTACCTCGGCTCCTTCTCCAAGACCTTCGCCCCCGGCTACCGCGTCGGCTTCGTCATCGCGCCGCACGCCGTGCGCGAGAAGCTCGTGCTCGCCTCGGAGTCCGCGATCCTGTCGCCCTCGAACGCTTCGCAGCTCGCGGTCGAGACCTACCTCGACACCTGCGACTGGCGGGCACAGATCAAGGACTACCGGGAGATGTACCGCGAGCGTCGCGACGCCCTGGTCGGTGCGCTCGCCGAGCACATCCCCGCCGCGAGCTGGAACGTACCCGTCGGGGGGTTCTTCGTCTGGGTGAAGCTGCCCGAGGGGCTGGACGCGAAGTCGATGCTGCCGCGTGCCGTCACCGAACGCGTGGCCTACGTCCCGGGCACGGCGTTCTACTTCGACGGCCAGGGCTCCGACCACATGCGGCTGTCGTTCTGCTTCCCGACCCCGGACCGCATCCGAGAGGGCGTGCGTCGCCTGGCGACGGTGGTCAACGCCGAGTCCGAGCTCGTGCAGCTGTTCGGCACCACGGCCCAGCCTGACGACGACCCGACGGACGTCGAGATCCCCTCGCCCGACCTCGCGTGACCCATCCAGCCTCTGAGGTGACCACTCGCATGACTGCCCCCGCGCCCGACGCCGCCACCACGACCGTGTCGTCCGGAACTGTCGGACCTGTCGTGATTCTCGCCGGCGGGCTCTCCCACGAGCGCGACGTCTCGGTCCGGTCGGGCCGCCGCGTCGCCGACGCCCTGCGGGAGGCCGGCGTCGAGGTCCAGGTGCACGACGTCGACGCCGACCTGCTGCGCTTCCTGCGGGAGACCGAACCGGCGCTGGTGTGGCCCGTGCTCCACGGTGCGAGCGGTGAGGACGGGTCGCTCCAGGACGTGCTCGCCCTGGTCGGGGTACCCACGGTCGGCACGGGACCTCGCCGCAGCCGCCAGGCATGGAGCAAGCCGGTCGCCAAGGCCGAGCTGCTCCAGGGCGGCATCAGCACCCCCGACTACGTCACCCTGCCCCAGGCGCTCTTCCGCGACCTCGGCGCGCAGACCATCCTCGACATGATCGTCGAACGTCTGGGTCTCCCGCTCGTGGTCAAGCCCGTGCAGGGCGGCTCAGCACTCGGCGTCACCCGCGTGGACGAGGCGTCGCAGTTCCCGCGCGCGATGGTGGACTGCTTCTCCTACGGCGACACCGCCCTCATCGAGCGGGCCGTGGACGGGATCGAGGTGGCGGTGTCGGTGATCGACGGTCCGGACGGCCTCGAAGCGCTCCCGGCGGTCGAGATCGTCACCAGCGGGTCCTACGACTACGACGCCCGCTACAACCCGGGCCCCGTCGAGTACTTCACCCCCGCCCGTCTCGACGCCGAGGCCAGTGCCCGGGTCGCCGACGTCGCGCTGCGGGCGCACGAGATCCTCGGGCTCAAGCACCTGTCGCGGACCGACATCATCCTCGATGCGGAGGGCACACCTCACGTGCTCGAGGTCAACGTCTCCCCCGGCCTCACCGAGACCTCGTTGCTTCCTCAGGCGGCCGCGGCTGCCGGCTACGAGCTGCCGACCCTTTACCGGCGCATCGTCGAGCACGCTCTGGCTCCGACGCACTGAGTGCGGGCGGCCGCCGGTCGGCGGTTGCCGGCCGGTGGTCCGCGTTCGCTGATCGGCGGTCTCCGGCCTCCGGCCCGGGGCCTCTGGCCTCTGGTCTGGCCTCTGGTCTGGCCTCTGGTCTGGCCTCTGGGCATGTTTCACGTGGAACGAGCGCGGCGCCGGATCTGGCGAGGTCCGGGCCCATCCCCTCCGGTCGCTTCCGCGTCGGCCGACGCGCCCGCGGGACCTCGTGCCGCCTTCCCTCGTCACACGCCACGTCCAGCGGCTTCTCGGTTCCCCGTCGCATCGCGCACCCGGGTGTCGCTCAACGTCGTCAACGGCAGGCCGTTTCACGTGAAACGGCCTGCCCGCCGCACAATCCTCCTTCCACCACCGCCCACTGGCGGTCGAGAGGCCGGTCGCAATCCCCTCCCCTCCGGAGGACTGCGGGGTGCGCGCAACGCGGGGCCACGGCGGAATGCCGTCGCGGCCCGTGGAGCCGGGACGCGAGCCTGATGCCTCGGGACGCGAGTGCGCGGACAGGCGGACACACCAAGGCCCGGGTGCCGTTTCACGTGAAACGGCACCCGGGCCTGAGCGCGCCTCGCCTACTCCGAGGGTTTGAGCACCCCGGGGTCCTCCGGCGCCATGACCTCCAGGATGCGGTTGAGGTCTTCGACCGAGGCGAACTCGACCGTCATCCGGCCCTTCGTCTTGCCGAGGTTGACCTTCACGCGGGTCTCGAACCGGTCGGACAACCGGGAGGACAACTCGTCCATCGCTTCGACCCGCTGCCCGGCCCGAGGCTTCCTGCGACGGGGCGACTCGTCGTCCCCGGACTGCTTGAGGGTGACGATCTCCTCGGTCGCACGGACCGAGAGACCCTCGGAGACGATCCGTTGTGCCAGGCGCTCGATCTCGGCGCCGTCAGACAGACCGAGGAGTGCCCGGGCATGGCCGGCCGACAACACACCCGAGGCGACACGTCGCTGGACGAGCGGCGGGAGGCGCAGGAGCCGCAGGGTGTTGGAGATCTGCGGCCGGGACCGAGCGATCCGAGCCGCGAGCTCGTCATGCGTGCAGCCGAAGTCGTCGAGGAGCTGACGATAAGCCGCGGCTTCCTCCAGCGGGTTGAGGGCGGCCCGGTGAAGGTTCTCCAGCAGAGCATCTCGCAGCATCTGGGAGTTCTCGGTCTGACGCACGATGGCGGGGATGGTCTCGAGCCCCGCCTGTTCCGCTGCGCGCCACCGCCGCTCACCCATGATCAGCTCGAAGCCGCCAGCGATCTCCGGATGGGGACGCACGACGACCGGCTGCAGGACACCGATCTCACGGATCGAGTCGACGAGCTCGTCGAGCTCCCCCTCGTCGAAGACCGTCCGCGGCTGTCGTGCGTTCGGGCGGATCGCCCGCAGGGGAACCTCGGCGAACCGTGCTCCCGGCACCGGGAGCAGTCCGTCCCCGTCGGCGGCCCGATCCGACGGAACCGTGGCAGACCGCTCGCGGTCCCCGGAGTCGGTCAGGACCGCCGACGCAGGATCATCCGATGCGTCGTGCTCCGAGACGGCGAATGCCGGGGTACGGACCGTCGCCGAGTCCACCGCACCGTCCCGCTCCGGGGCGCCGATCGTCTCCCCCGACCAGGCGGCGTCTGCCTCGGGAGCGCTCGTCACCGATCGTGCCGACGACGCGTTGATCGACAGTCGGCCACCGGCGATCGCGGAGTCCCACGAGGCCGAGCGACGCCCCGACCGGGCACCTCCCCCCTCCTCGGAGTCTGCAGCACTCTCGGCGGACGTCGTGAGGACGTTGGTGTTCCCGCTCTCCTCCGCACCGGCGAAGAACACGTCGGTCGGCTTCTCCGGGGCAGGGCCCTGGGGAATGAGGGCACCGAGTCCGCGGCCTAGTCCGCGCTTCTTCTGGCTCATGCTCCACCAGCCTCCTGGTCGTGAACGGGGCGAGTCGGTCCGTCCGTACCGCGTCCTTGCGGCATCTCGCACACGAGGTCACTCACCCTGACTCCTCCGATCGTACGCGCGTCATCGCAGGTCAGCGCGTTGGACCGCGTGCTCGGCCATCTCCCGTGCGGCCTCCAGGTACGCCAGCGCACCCGTCGAACCCGGGTCGTACGTCATGACCGTCTGCCCGTGAGACGGGGCCTCGGAGATCCGCACGGACCGCGGCACCGTCGTCCGGAGGGTCTGGTCCGGGAAGTGGGTCCGCACCTCGGCGGCCACCTGCTGGGCCAGATTGGTCCGACCGTCGTACATCGTCAACAGGATCGTCGAGACGATCAGGTCGCGGTTGAGATGGGACTTGATGAGCTCGATCGTCTTCAGCAGCTGACTGAGACCCTCGAGTGCGTAGTACTCGCACTGGATCGGGATGAGGACCTCGCGAGCGGTGACGAAGGCGTTGACGGTCAACAGGCCGAGGCTGGGCGGGCAGTCGACGAAGACGTAGTCGATGGGCTCCTCGCCCCGCGCCTCCCGCTCGTCCAGGTAGGTGTCGAGCGCCTTGCGCAGACGGGTCTCCCGGGAGACCAGCGACACGAGCTCGATCTCCGCGCCCGAGAGGTCGATGGTGGCGGGCACGCCCCAGAGGCCGGGAACTTCTGCGCACTCCTGCACGGTGCTCGACAGCGGCGCCTCGTCCACGAGTACCTCGTAGATGGACGGGGTGCCGGCCCGGTGCTCGAGCCCGAGAGCGGTCGACGCGTTGCCCTGGGGGTCGTTGTCGATGACGAGCACCTTGAGCCCGGCCCGCGCGAGTCCGGCGGCCAGGTTCACCGTCGTCGTGGTCTTGCCCACGCCGCCCTTCTGGTTGGCCACCGTCAGGATCCGGGTGTGCGCGGGGCGGGGGAACCGACGCCCGTCGAGCTCGATCCGTCGACGGGCGTCGAGTGCGAGCTGGGCAGCGAGCGGGGTGCTGTCGTCCACCTCCGGCACCGAGTCCATCAGCGCCTCACGGTGATCCTCCGGATGCGGCCCGCTGAGGTCGTCGCCGACCCACGACGCCGACCAGGTTTCACGTGAAACGGAGCCGTCCGCGTCACCCGACGCAGATCCGTCTCGACCGTCCTCCGACGGGTGGTGCGGCCGATCGCTGCTCATGTTCACGGGTCGATCCTCCAGGTCGCGTCGGCGTTGACCAGTGCCGCGAACACTCTACGGCCTCGCGCCCCCCGGCGCGGCCCTGACACCCCCGTGCACCGCGTTCGGCTGTCACCGCATCCATCGGCGCGAGAGCGTGCGGACGCAGGCTCTTCGCCCGCAACCCCGGGCGTGCTCGGTTTCACGTGAAACGGGGCCCGCGCTCCCAGGTCATGGTCGCGCACGTGCCCGGACGGCACACCGGCATCGTGACGCGCGCGGGACCACGCGGCGGCCGTGCCGCGGTGATGACACTCAGCGGCGACGGATACGGACGATCGTGGTCGGTTCGGCCCCCTCGACCGTCCGACCCTCGAGGATCTCGGGCTCGGATGCCTTGAACTTCCGCAGGACCTTCCGCGCCGGCTCGATCTCCCGCTCGACGCTCCGGCCCTTGAGGACCACCATCTCCCCGCCCGGGCGCACGAGGGGCAGGGACAGCCGCGCCAGCTTCGACAGGGCAGCGACGGCGCGGGACGTCACGGCATCCACCTCGAAGGCGCCGTCGTACTCCTCCGCACGTCCGTGCTTGACCACGACGTTCTCGAGCCCGAGGTCCTGCGACACCTCGGTCAGCCACGTCGTGCGGCGTTCCATGGGTTCGACCAGGAAGACCTCGGCATCCGGCCGCATGATCGCGACGACGATGCCGGGCAGGCCCGCCCCGGAGCCGATGTCCGCGACGGTCGACGCCGAGGACAGGAAGGGCACCACGGCCGCGGAGTTCAGGATGTGCCGCTCCCACAGCCGGTCGACCTCACGCGGTCCGATCAGACCGCGCAGCTCTCCCTCGTCGCGCAGGCGCCGCGCGTACTCCGCCACGACCTCGTAGCGATCTCCGAAGTAGTCACGGACCGCAGCTCCGGTGCCCAGCACCTCGTCCCCATCTGTCATGTCGCCCATCCTGGCACCTTCCGCTCACCTGACGATTCCGGGACGCCTCGCGCCCCGGCCCGGCGGCGCGCCGCCCACCGGGTCCGGACATGACGAGAGCCCGTCGTTTCACGTGAAACGACGGGCTCTCGTCACCGATCACGAGGAGGCCGACGCCTCCGGGTGCACGACGACGTGGCGCTGGGGATCAGCGCCGGCCGAGTCGCTCACCAGCCCTGCGGCCGCCACGGCGTCGTGGACGACCTTCCGTTCGAACGCGTTCATGGGCTCCAGCGAGAGCGCCTCCCCCGACCGGCGCACCTGCTGGATCGCTTCCTCCGCCCGTCGCTCGAGCTGGCCCCGGCGGCCGGCGCGGAACCCGGCGATGTCCAGCATCAACCGGCTGCGCTCCCCCGTCCGGGCCTGCACCGCGAGGCGGGTCAGGTCCTGCAGGGCGTCCAGCACCGCACCGTCGCCGCCGACCAGCACCTCGAGCGACTCGGGGCCGTCGTCCGAGACGACCTCGACGATCGCGCGGTCGTGCTTGATGTCCAGATCGATGTCACCGTCCAGGTCGACGATGTCGAGGAACTCCTCGAGGTAGTCGGCCGCGATCTCGCCCTCCTCCTCGAGGCGGGTGACGAGATCGGAGGAGCCCTCGGGCGTCGTGTCCGTGGTCATCGCGCAGACCTCACTTCTTCCTCTTCTTCTTCTGGCGGCTCTTGCTCACCGGCTGCTGGCGCTGGCCCTGCGGCTTCGGGGGCTCCGGGGCCTTCTCCTCCTCCGGGAGGATCCCCTTCTTCGCCGCCTTGGCGGCGCGCTTCTCCTTGAGCAGACGCTCCGCCTCCGAACCCGGGGCCGGCATGCGCTTGATCGTGTAGAACTGCTGGCCCATCGACCACAGGTTCGTCGTGGTCCAGTAGATCAGCACACCCACGGGGAAGTTCACGCCGGAGATCAGGAAGATCAGCGGCAGCGCGTAGAGCAGCATCTTCTGCGTGTTCGCCATCGGGCCCTCGAGAGCGGCCTTCGGCATGTTCTTCATCGTCAGCTGGCGCTGCGTGAAGAACGTGGTCGCGCTCATCGCCACGATGAGGAACAGGATGACGATGCGGACGCTCCAGTCGTCCGTCTGCAGGAAGACGTCGGAGAGCTGCGCGCCGAAGAGGGCGGAGTTCTCGATGTCGGCGGCGACCGGCTGGTCGATCGGACCGATGGGGTCCTGCGTGCCGGCAGCGATGTTGCCCAGGTTGTAGAGCAGGCGGAACAGCGCGAAGAAGATCGGCGACTGCAGCAGGATCGGCATGCACGACGCCATCGGGTTGGTGCCGTGCTTGCGGTAGAGCTCCATCGTCTCGCGGCCCATGGCCTCACGCGACGAGGGATCGGTCTTGCCCTTGTACTTCTTCTGGATGGCCTGCAGCTCCGGCTGCATCATCTGCATCCCGCGGGACGCCTTGATCTGCTTGAAGAACAGCGGGATCAGCAGGATCCGGATGACGATCACCAGGGCGACGATGGACAGGACCCAGGCGAAGCTCGGTCCCGGCTGCATGCCCAGAGCCATGAACATCTGGTGCGACCCGTACATGATCCAGGCCACGACCCATTGGATGGGGTACAGGATGGTGTCGAAAAACCCCATATGTCTCCTCTGTCGAAAAGCGGCTCCGGGCGGCGCGCTCCCGGGATGTCAGTGCGTGTGGGCGCCGCGGTGCTCGTGCTCACGAGCAGGCGGCACGTCGTCGACGCCGCCCAGGCTCCACGGGTTGCACCGCAGAATCCTCCACAGGGCCATCCCGGTGCCGCGCAGCGGCCCGTGGCGCCGGAGCGCCACCACCGCGTACTGCGAGCAGGAGGGGTAGTACTTGCAGGTCGGTCCCGTCCACGGTGACACGACCGCCTGGTAGACGCGGATCGCTCCGACGAGTACCGCGGTGGGCAGCGTGCGGATCAGCTCGCGGCTCCGGGACAGCACGGTGCTGCTCATCGCACCGGCTCCTCGAGACGTCGGAGGACCGTGGACGTCGCGCTCATGACGTCCCGCTCGAGGTGGGCGTACTCAGCCGTCGCGGCGCGCGGCAGCGCCCGCAGGACGACGAGAGAGTCCTCCGGGACGCGCGAGAGCTGACCGGCGGCGATGCTGCGCAGCCGGCGCTTGACGAGGTTGCGACGAACCGCATTGCCCACAGCCTTGGACACGACAAGACCGACCAGCGGTCCCCCGCCCCTCTCCGGATCCCGGGAGAGGTGGACGACCACGGTCGATCGGCCTGCGCGCGCGCCGCGGCGCACCGCCCGTTCGAAGTCGACGGAACGGCGCATGCGGTGCGCCGCGGGAAGCATGGCTCAGGCGGAGAGCTGCGCGCGGCCCTTGCGGCGGCGGTTGCCCAGGATGCTGCGGCCGGCGCGGGTGCGCATGCGCAGACGGAAGCCGTGGGTCTTCGCGCGACGGCGGTTGTTCGGCTGGAAGGTCCGCTTGCTCACGAGGTACTCCAAGAAACGTCGGGGAGGTACACCGTCAGTTCCTCGACGATGTCGGTCAGGTTGCAGGTCAACACCTGCCGAGGCAGTGTGTCGACCGAGCCGACCCGAGGCTCGCGCCCGGAAGAAGGCGCGCGAAAGTACCTGGAACGGCTGTCCGACGTTACGCCGTCCGACACCGTCAGGTCAACTGCTCCCGACGTGACGACGACGACACGGACGGACGGACGGTCCGGCCTCATCGTCCACACCGATGTCCACAGGCTCCACAGGGTGTGGAAAACTATGTGGACACCGCTCGCGAACAGTCCGGAGGACACCGTGCCACAGCCCGACGAGAACATCACCGACGTCTGGAACCAGACGTTGGCGACCCTCGAGGCACGGCCCGACATGAGTGCACGCCAGCTCGCGTTCATCAAGCTGGCCAAGCCCATGGCGATCCTCGACGACACCGTGTTCATCGCGGTGCCGCACGAGCAGACGCGCACGTACCTCGAGACGAGCGTGCGCGACCAGCTGGTCTCGGCCATGTCGGCGACCCTCGGCCGCGACACCCGTTTCGGGATCACGGTCGACCCCGAGCTGAGCCACGAGGCCCTCACGGGCCCGGCGCAGGACTACACGCCGCCCCCGAGCATGGAGGAACCCGAGCGGACGACGCCGGGCCCTCCCCCGGGCCGGCTGCCGGACGAGCGCCCGGCGGACAGCGAACCCACGCGGCTGAACCCGAAGTACATCTTCGAGTCCTTCGTCATCGGCTCCTCCAACCGCTTCGCCCACGCCGCGGCCGTCGCGGTCGCCGAGGCACCCGCCAAGGCCTACAACCCCCTGTTCATCTACGGCGACTCGGGGCTCGGCAAGACGCACCTGCTGCACGCCATCGGGCACTACGCGAACAACCTCTACCCGCACGTGCGGGTGCGGTACGTGAACTCGGAGGAGTTCACGAACGACTTCATCAACTCCATCGGTGAGGGCCGGACCGGTGCCTTCCAGCGCAGGTACCGGGACGTCGACGTCCTGCTCATCGACGACATCCAGTTCCTGCAGGGCAAGGAGCAGACGATGGAGGAGTTCTTCCACACCTTCAACGCGCTCCACAACGCCGACAAGCAGGTCGTCATCACCTCCGACGTCCCGCCCAAGCAGCTCGACGGTTTCGAGGACCGGCTGCGGTCAAGGTTCGAGTGGGGCCTGATCACCGACGTCCAGCCGCCGGACCTCGAGACGCGGATCGCGATCCTGCGCAAGAAGGCCGCGAGCGAACGCCTGGACGTGCCGGCCGACGTCCTCAGCTACATCGGCTCGCGCATCTCCACCAACATCCGTGAGCTCGAGGGCGCGCTGATCCGGGTGACCGCCTTCGCGAACCTCAACAAGCAGCAGGTCGACCTCGCCCTGGCCGAGATCGTCCTCAAGGACCTCATCACCGACGACGACCAGGCCACCGAGATCACCCCGGCCGTCGTCATCGCCCAGACCGCCGCCTACTTCGGCCTGACGATCGACGACCTGTGCGGGTCGTCCCGGTCCCGGGTCCTCGTGACGGCCCGGCAGATCGCCATGTACCTGTGCCGCGAGCTGACCGACCTCTCCCTGCCGAAGATCGGCCAGCAGTTCGGAGGCCGCGACCACACCACGGTCATGCACGCGAACAAGAAGATCGCCGGGCAGATGGCCGAACGCCGGTCGACCTACAACCAGGTCACCGAGCTCACGAGCCGCATCAAGCAGCAGCACCGCGGCTGAACCCCCCTCTCCACAGGCCTGTGGACAGCTGTGGACAACGGCCGTGCACAGGGTTGCCCACAGGCACTGCCCCGGGACGACGGGACCCTCACCCCCGTCGTCCCCATGCTGTGGACCCGCGTGGTGGACAACTCGGCCCCGGTCCGACCAGCGCCGCGGCACGCCTGTGGACTCTGCTGTGGACGCCTGTGGAACACGCCGTCGGCGCGGTGGACGAACACCCCTCCGTCGGTGGACGCCTGTGGGGACAGAATCCGCCGTCCCCAGGCGACCCCGGTTGCCCACAGGTTCGCCCCCAGCAGTCTCCACACGGCTGCAAGCGCCCTGACCTGCGGCAACGGCGTTCGTCAACAGAATCCACAAGCCCTATGACGACGATGAACGTGTTCTCTCTGCAGATGACCCCTCCGCCTTCATGGGCCGGACGACCCCTTGCTGGTGAGCGGACCGGAGCGGCCGCGGCACGGTAGTGTTTGGCCACGGGCGGTTCGGTCCCCACCAGCCGAGACCTCCGCCCCCACCCGCACGAGAGCCCCGAGGAGTGGGATGAAGTTCCGCGTCGAGCGCGACGTCCTGGCCGAGGCCGTGACCTGGACGGCCCGCACCCTGCCCACGCGGCCGCCCGCACCCGTGCTCGCCGGTGTGCGCATCGAGGCGGACGCCGCCGGCTCCATCGTGCTGGCGAGCTTCGACTACGAGGTCTCCGCCCGTTCCGAGATCGCGGCCGAGGTGTCCGAACCCGGCACCGTGCTGGTCTCCGGCCGACTCCTCGCCGAGATCTCCCGCGCGCTGCCGAACAAGCCGGTCGACGTGACCGTCGAGGGCAACAAGGTGGTCCTGACCTGCGGGGCCTCGCGCTTCACGCTGCTGACCATGCCGGTCGAGGACTACCCGGCCCTGCCCGCCATGCCCGAGCTGAGCGGCACCGTCGCGGGCGACGCCCTGACGCACGCCGTCGCTCAGGTCAGCGTCGCGGCGAGCCGGGACGACACGCTGCCGCTGCTCACGGGTGTGCGCATGGAGATCGAGGGTGAGCGCATCACGCTGCTCGCCACCGACCGGTACCGGCTGGCGCTGCGCGAGCTCACCTGGACCCCCGCGACCCCCGGATTCAGCGCCGTCGCGCTGGTCCGGGCGCGGACCCTCAACGACGTCGCCAAGTCGCTCGGTTCGGGCGGCGGCCTCGTCAACGTCGGGCTGTCCACGGGCGAGGGTGTCGACCTGATCGGGTTCGAGGCCGGCGGCCGGCACACCACCTCCCAGCTCGTGGACGGCGACTACCCCGCGGTGCGCCGGCTCTTCCCCGACGCCACCCCGATCCACGCGGTGGTCCCCACCCAGGCGCTCATCGACGCCGCCAAGCGCGTCTCCCTGGTGGCGGAGCGCAACACCCCGATCCGGCTGGCCTTCTCGGAGGGCCAGGTGGTGCTCGACGCCGGCCAGGGCGACGACGCGCAGGCGTCCGAGGCGTTGGAGGCCGTCCTGGTCGGCGAGGACATCCAGGTGGCGTTCAACCCGCAGTTCCTCCTCGACGGGCTCGGAGCGCTCGGCACGGACTTCGTGCGGATGTCGTTCACGCACCCGAACAAGCCGGTGGAGTTCACCGGGCAGGAGTCGCTGGACGGCGAGGACTCGTCCGAGTACCGGTACCTCCTGGTACCCATCCGGTTCTCCTCCTGACGACCGGGCCGGCGTCACCGGCCGGGTAGTCGCCCGCCCGGTCCGGCTTCCCGCGCGTCCGCGCGCCCCACCACGTACGCTCGCAGCGACGCACTTCCGGAGGTTTTCCACATGGTCACCCACATGGGTCTCGTCGGTCTGGGCAAGATGGGCGCCAACATGCGCGAACGGCTGCGCCGCGCCGGGATCGAGGTGACCGGGTTCGACCCCCGGCCCGAGGTCTCCGACGTCGAGTCGCTCGCCGCGCTGGTCGACGCGCTGCCCGGTCCGCGGCGCGTGGTGTGGGTCATGGTGCCGGCCGGCGACCCCACCCGCGACGTCCTCGCCGAGCTGGCGGGACTCCTGGGCGAGGGGGACGTCGTCGTCGAGGGTGGCAACTCGCACTACGCCGAGGACCAGGCACGGGCTGCCGAGCTCGCCGAGCGTGGCGTCGGGTACGTCGACGTCGGCGTCTCCGGCGGCGTCTGGGGCCTGGAGAACGGCTACGGCCTGATGTGCGGCGGCGACGACGACGACGTCGCCGAGCTCATGCCCGTCTTCGACGCCCTGCGTCCCGAGGGACCGCGGGAGGAAGGCTTCGTGCACGCGGGGCCGGTGGGAGCCGGCCACTACGCCAAGATGGTCCACAACGGGATCGAGTACGGCCTGATGCAGGCCTACGCCGAGGGCTACGAGCTGCTGGCGGCCAAGAAGGGCCTGATCACCGACGTGCACGGCACGATGCGCGCCTGGCAGCGCGGCACCGTCGTCCGCTCCTGGCTGCTGGACCTCATGGTCCGCGCGCTGGAGCACGACCCCTGGTTCGAGGCCATCGACGACTGGGTGGAGGACTCCGGCGAGGGTCGGTGGACCGTCGACGAGGCGATCGACAACGCCGTGCCGCTGCCCGTGATCTCGGCGGCGCTGTTCGCGCGGTTCTCCTCGCGCCAGCCCGAGTCGCCCGCGATGAAGTCCGTCGCCGCGCTGCGTCAGCAGTTCGGCGGGCACGCGGTCAGACCGTCCGCCGAGTAGTCCCGCCACACTGGAGTCATGTACGTCTCGCACCTCTCCCTCCTCGACTTCCGGTCCTACGAGACCGTCGACGTCGAGCTGGAGCCCGGACCGAACGCGTTCGTGGGGCGCAACGGGCGGGGCAAGACGAACCTGGTCGAGGCCGTCGGGTACGTGGCCACGCTGGGCAGCCACCGGGTCCCGAACGACACCCCGCTGATCCGCGCCGGCGCACAGCGTGCCGTGGTGCGCACACGCGTCGTGCGGGGGGACCGCGCCTCGACCGTCGAGCTCGAGATCACCGCCGGCAAGGCCAACCGCGCGCGCATCAACCGCGGTCAGCTCGGTCGTGCCCGCGACGTCCTCGGCATCCTGCGCACGGTGCTGTTCGCCCCGGAGGACCTCGCACTGGTCAAGGGTGACCCCGAGGGGCGCCGGCGCTTCCTCGACCAGCTCGTGGTCCAGCTCCTGCCCCGCGCGGCCGGGGTCCTCGCCGACTACGAGCGGGTGCTCCGCCAGCGCTCGGCGCTGCTGAAGTCGCTGCGGGGCCACCGCGCCGGCGGGCGGGACGTGGACACCTCCACCCTCGAGGTGTGGGACGGCCGGCTCGCCCAGCTCGGCGGGCAGGTGCTGGCCTGGCGCACGGCGCTCGTGCGCGCCCTGGGGCCACTGGTGGCGACGGCGTACGAGCAGGTCAGCGATGCGGACAGCGCGGCCGAGCTGGTGTACCGCTCCACGGTGGTGGCGGGCGACGGCGCCCCCGCACCGGCGGACGAGCTCGAGAAGCTCATGCTCGCCACGATCGAGGAGCGCCGGGCGGCCGAGATCGACCGGGGCCAGAGCCTCGTGGGCCCGCACCGGGACGACCTGGAGCTCACGCTCGGCGGGCTGCCGGCCAAGGGGTACGCCAGCCACGGGGAGTCGTGGTCGTTCGCCCTGGCGCTGCGGCTCGCCTCGTTCCGGCTCCTCGGCGGGGGCGAGCCGTCGGCGCCCGACGACGTCTTCTGGGACCCGGACCACGGCTCGGACGCCGACCCCGTGCTGATCCTGGACGACGTTTTCGCCGAGCTGGACGTCCGGCGTCGTGAACGGCTCGCGGAGCTCGTGGTCGAGGCTCGCCAGGTGCTCGTCACGGCGGCCGTGCCCGGTGACGTGCCGGAACGACTGCTCGGGGCCCGCTTCGAGGTCGCCGAGGGGCGGGTCGAGCGTGTCTGAGCACGGTCTCGCCCGGGAGCCGGCGGACGACGACGAGCCGCGGGCCCGTGATCCGCGGCCGGTGGTCGACCGCACCGAGCTCACCCCGCCCTCGGAGGTGGCGCGCGAGGCGCTCAACCGTGCCAAGGCGGCAGCCCGCGCCAAGGGCCTGCGGCCCGGCTCCCCCGCGCGGCGCTCCCCCCTGGCCGAACCACGGAAGGACCAGGGCAAGGGCCCCAACGCGCGCGACCCGCAGCTGATGTCGGACGTCGTGGGGCGGCTGCTGCGGGACAAGGGCTGGACGGCCGAGGTCTCCGTCGGGGGCGTCGTCGGGCGCTGGCGCGAGATCGTCGGCGCCCAGGTGGCCGACCACTGCACGCCCGAGACGTTCGAGGACAAGGTGCTGGTGGTGCGCACCGACTCCACGGCGTGGGCCACGCAGGTGCGGCTGCTCGTGCCGACCCTGCTGCGCCGGCTGGCCGAGGAGGTCGGTGAGGGCGTCGTGGAGCAGGTGACGGTCCTCGGGCCGTCGGGTCCGAGCTTCCGGCGCGGCCGTCGGACGGTGCGCGGACCGGGTCCGGGCGACACCTACGGCTGACCCGGGCGAGCGATGTTGGCCCGAGCAACCACCGATGTGGACAACGCCTGTGGACAACGTGGGGGAACCCACACGCCCAGACACGTGGGACCCGCTATTTCTTGCGCTTTCACGGTAGACTGAGCAGATGTTCCCGGGCCGCCTCCCGGGCTCGTGTCAACGGCGTACGACCGGCCCTCGGGCCGGTCGTCGGCTGCTCGGGTCGTGAGGCTGTCCCGGGACGAACGAGCACCGACCCGCAGCCGGCGCCCCGCGCGTCAATCCTGTGTGCTGCAGCCCGGGCACCCCCCGGGTGGACCTGTCGCGTGCATGGACGACGAGGAGTGCTCCAGCCTGTGGCTCAGCGATCCGACGGCGGCTACGACGCCGGGAACATCACGGTCCTCGAGGGACTCGAGGCCGTCCGCAAGCGACCCGGCATGTACATCGGGTCGACCGGTGAACGCGGTCTGCACCACCTGGTCTACGAGGTCGTGGACAACTCCGTGGACGAGGCCCTGGCCGGTCACGCGGACCGGATCGACGTGACCCTGCTGGCCGACGGCGGGGTGCGCGTCCGGGACAACGGGCGCGGCATCCCGGTGGCCATGCACCCGACCGAGGGGCGGCCCACGGTCGAGGTCGTCATGACGATCCTGCACGCCGGCGGCAAGTTCGGCGGCGGCGGCTACGCCGTCTCCGGCGGTCTGCACGGCGTGGGCATCTCCGTGGTCAACGCGCTGTCCAGCCGCGTGATCACCGAGGTCGAGCGCGACGGCTACGCCTGGCGGCAGGACTTCGCCGACGGCGGTGCGCCGGTGGGCGAGCTGCAGCGTCTGGGCGAGACGGACCGCACCGGCACCACGCAGACGTTCTGGGCCGACGCGTCGATCTTCGAGACGACGGACTACGACTTCGAGACGCTGCGCGCGCGGTTCCAGCAGATGGCGTTCCTCAACAAGGGCCTGCGCATCACGCTGACCGACGAGCGCACCGAGCACGTCTCGGGTCCGGACGAGGTGACCGGCGCGCTCGACTCGCGGGCGGTCGTCGCGGCCCTCGACGGCGAGGGGTCGACCGGGGACGGGGCCGAGACGGCCGGGACGCCCGACGACGAGGTGCACGACTCCGAGTCCGCGGCGGGCGCGGTGCGCACCGTGACCTACAAGTATGACGGCGGTCTGCGGGACTACGTCGCGCACATCAACACCGCGAAGAAGTCCGACATCATCCACCCCGAGATCATCGACCTCGAGGCCGAGGACACGGACCTCAAGGTCTCGGTCGAGATCGCGATGCAGTGGACCACGGCGTTCAGCGAGTCGGTCCACACGTTCGCGAACACGATCTCCACCACCGAGGGCGGTACCCACGAGGAGGGTTTCCGTGCGGCGCTGACCAGCCTGGTCAACACCTACGCGCGGGACAAGGCCATCCTCAAGGACAAGGACGAGAACCTCACCGGGGACGACATCCGCGAGGGGCTCACCGCCGTCCTCAGCGTCAAGCTCTCCGAGCCCCAGTTCGAGGGCCAGACGAAGACGAAGCTCGGCAACACCGAGGCGAAGACCTTCGTCCAGCGCATCGTGCGGGAGCGCCTCACGGACTGGTTCGACGCGCACCCGAACGAGGGCCGCGACATCATCCGCAAGGCGATCTCCGCCTCCCAGGCGCGCATCGCCGCCCGCAAGGCGCGCGAGGCCACCCGCCGCAAGGGGATCCTCAGCTCCGGCGGCATGCCGGGCAAGCTGAAGGACTGCCAGTCGAACCGTCCCGACGAGTGCGAGATCTACATCGTGGAGGGTGACTCGGCCGGCGGTTCGGCCGTGCGCGGCCGCGACCCGCACCACCAGGCGATCCTGCCCATCCGCGGCAAGATCCTCAACGTCGAGCGGGCGCGCCTGGACAAGGCCCTGTCGAACAACGAGGTCCAGGCGCTCATCACGGCGTTCGGCACCGGCATCGGCGAGGACTTCGACCTGGCCAAGCTGCGGTACCACAAGATCGTGCTCATGGCCGACGCCGACGTCGACGGCCAGCACATCTGCACCCTGCTGCTGACGCTGCTGTTCCGGTACATGCGCCCTCTCATCGAGCACGGGCACGTCTACCTGGCCCAGCCGCCGCTCTACCGGCTCAAGTGGTCCAACGCCCCGCACGAGTACGTCTACTCCGACCGGGAGCGCGACGCGTTCCTCGAGCAGGGCGTGGCGGCCGGCAAGCGGATCCCGAAGGACAACGGCATCCAGCGGTACAAGGGCCTCGGCGAGATGGACTACTCCGAGCTCTGGGACACCACGATGGACCCCGAGCACCGGACGTTGCTGCAGGTCACGATGGACGACGCGGCCGCGGCGGACGAGATCTTCTCGGTGCTCATGGGCGAGGACGTCGAGTCCCGCCGCAGCTTCATCCAGCGCAACGCCAAGGACGTCCGGTTCCTCGACATCTGAGTCGACGACGGCACGTACAGGGCGACGTCTCGTCCTGTACATCGGGTGATCGAGGCAGGACCAGCGCCCCGGCGGCGCAGGAAGGAACAGATTCACGGTGACGGACGAGACTCCCGGCCCGGACATGGCCGAGGGCGCCGACGGCGGTCCCCCGGAGGCCCTGACGGCCATCGCGCACGGACGCATCGAGCAGGTCGACCTGCAGCTCGAGATGCAGCGCAGCTACCTCGACTACGCGATGAGCGTCATCGTCGGGCGTGCCCTGCCCGACGTGCGTGACGGCCTCAAGCCGGTCCACCGGCGGGTGCTGTACGCGATGTACGACGGCGGCTACCGGCCGGACCGCTCGTTCTCCAAGTGCTCGCGCGTCGTCGGCGACGTCATGGGCAAGTACCACCCGCACGGTGACACGGCGATCTACGACGCCCTGGTCCGCCTCGTGCAGGACTGGTCGATGCGGTACCCGCTCGTGGCCGGCCAGGGGAACTTCGGCTCCCCCGGCAACGACCCGGCGGCCGCCCCGCGGTACACCGAGTGCAAGATGGACCCGCTCGCCCTGGAGATGGTGCGGGACATCGAGAAGGACACCGTCGACTTCCAGGACAACTACGACGGCCGCACCCAGGAGCCGACGGTCCTGCCCTCGCGCATCCCGAACCTGCTGGTCAACGGGTCCGCCGGCATCGCCGTCGGCATGGCGACGAACATCCCGCCGCACAACCTGCGGGAGGTCGCCGCGGGCGTGCGGTGGCACCTGGACCACCCCGAGGCCTCGAAGGAAGAGCTGCTCGAGGCGCTGCTCCAGCGCATCAAGGGGCCGGACTTCCCCACCGGCGCCCAGATCCTCGGGACCCAGGGCCTCGAGGAGGCGTACCGCACCGGGCGCGGGTCGATCACGATGCGCGCCGTGGTCAACGTCGAGGAGATCCAGAACCGGATCTGCCTGGTCATCACCGAGCTGCCCTACCAGGTCAACCCGGACAACCTGGCCACGAAGATCGCGGACCTGGTCAACGACGGCAGGATCGCCGGCATCGCCGACATCCGGGACGAGACCTCGGGGCGCACCGGACAGCGTCTGGTCATCGTCCTCAAGCGCGACGCCGTCGCGAAGGTCGTGCTGAACAACCTGTACAAGCACACGTCGCTGCAGGAGAACTTCAGCGCGAACATGCTCGCGCTCGTCGACGACGTGCCCCGCACCCTGAGCCTCGACGCGTTCGTGCGGCACTGGACGACGCACCAGATCGAGGTCGTGCGGCGCCGGACCGAGTTCCTGCTCCGCGAGGCCCAGGACAAGATCCACATCTACGAGGGCTACCTCAAGGCCCTCGACGCCCTCGACGAGGTCATCGCCCTCATCCGTCGCTCCCCGGACGCCGAGCAGGCACGTTCCGGGCTCATGGACCTGCTCGACATCGACGAGCAGCAGGCGAGCGCGATCCTGGCCCTGCAGCTGCGCCGTCTCGCGGCCCTGGAGCGGCAGCAGATCCTGGAGGAGCACGCCAAGCTGCAGGCGCAGATCGACGACTACCAGGACATCCTGGCCCGGCCCGAGCGCCAGCGGACGATCGTCGCCGACGAGCTGGACGCCGTCGTCGAGCGCTGGGGCGACGAGCGCCGCACGCAGATCCTGCCGTTCGACGGCGACATGTCCATCGAGGACCTCATCCCCGAGGAGGACGTGGTCGTCACGATCACCCGCGGCGGGTACGCCAAGCGCACCCGCACCGACTCCTACCGGGCCCAGCGGCGCGGCGGCAAGGGCATCCGCGGGGCGCAGCTGCGCGAGGACGACATCGTCGACCACTTCTTCGTGACCACGACGCACCACTGGCTGCTGTTCTTCACCGACGCCGGCCGTGTCTACCGCGCCAAGGGGTACGAGATCCCCGAGGGCGCGCGCGACGCCAAGGGCCAGCACGTGGCCAACCTGCTCGCCTTCCAGCCGGGCGAGCAGATCGCCCAGGTCCTGGCGCTGCGGGACTACGACGACGCCGAGTACCTGGTGCTCGCCACCCGGCGTGGACTGGTCAAGAAGACCCGGCTGACCGACTACGACTCCCCGCGCAGCGGCGGACTCATCGCGATCAACCTGCGCACGGACGAGGACGGCACCCCGGACGAGCTCGTCGCGGCACGCCTGGTCGACGCCGACGACGAGCTCATCCTTGTGTCGCGCAAGGGCCAGTCGATCCGCTTCGCGGCCGACGACGACACGCTCCGGCCGATGGGACGCGCCACCTCCGGCGTGACGGGCATGAAGTTCCGGGCGGGCGACGAGCTGCTCGCGGCCGACGTCGTCGAGCCGGACACCGACCTGTTCGTCGTCACCGAGGGCGGGTTCGCCAAGCGCACCCGGATCGAGGAGTACCGTCTCCAGGGTCGCAACGGTTACGGCATCAAGGTGGCGAACCTGGTCGAGGCGCGCGGCGACCTCGTGGGGGCGCTCGTCACCGAACCGGACACCGAGGTGCTGGTGATCATGTCCAAGGGCAAGATCGTCCGCTCCCGCGTGGACGAGGTGAACCTGACGGGGCGCACCACGCAGGGTGTGACCTTCGCAAAGCCGGACAGAGGAGACCGCATCATCGCCGTCGCACGGAACGTCGAGCGCCGCGCGGAGGCGGAGTCGGTTAGCGTTGAACACGAGGCCGACGACGTCGAGCCGACGCAGGAGGCGACGGCGGGCACGCCGGAGCAGGACGAGACCGGGGACGGGAACATCTGATGGTCAGCCAGAAGACGACGCCGAAGGCGGACACCTCCGCGACCGCACCGGTCGACAGCAGCGAGCCCACGAACGGGTCCGGGACGGCGAAGGAGTCGTCGTCCGCCACCGCCGCCGGGACGTCCGCGACCGCCCCGGGCGAGGCCGGCGAGACGACGGAGTCCTCGACGCCGAACGGTCGCAGCGAGTCCACGGCCGGGGCCGACCGCGCCGAGCCCGCCCAGCCGGCCACGCACGGTCAGGCGGCCGACGAGGCCTCGACGTCGGCCACGCCGGCGTCGACGTCCGACCCGGCTCCGACGGCCGGCCGCCCGGCGTCGAGCTCGGACCGGCCAGCCGGCGGTCCCGCCGCCGAGACGTCCGACAAGAACGGTGCCGTCAAGGCCGCCGCGGTCGCCCTGGCCGCCGCGCGGACGGCGGCCAAGAAGGTCCAGTCCGCCGCGTCCGCCGCCTCGGCCGGGATGTCCACGTCCGGGTCGCACGACAGCAGCTCCACCGGGTCGTCCGCACCTCCCCCGCCGCCGAGCAGCACGTCCTCGGGACCCCGCCCGGAGATGCACTACTCGGCGGGTGGCGTCCACGGCACCGCGCAGCAGTCGCCGACCGCCGACGGGTCGCCGCAGACCGGCACGCAGCCGTCGGTCGCCGGGCCCGAGGGCCTCGGCAGCCCGCGTCGCGTCCGCCTGTCGGTGTCGAGGATCGACCCCTGGTCGATCATGAAGCTGGCGTTCCTGCTCTCCGTGGCCCTGGGGATCATGACCGTCGTCGCGACCGCCGTCGTCTGGTACTCGCTGAACTCGATCGGGACGTTCGCCACGATCCAGGAGTTCCTCATCTCGACGCTCGGGCCCCAGGCCGTCGACATCACCCAGATCGTCCAGTTCGAGCGCACGCTGTCCCTGGCGACCCTGATCGCCCTGGTCAACGTCGTCCTCTTCACGGCCATCGCGACCATCATGGCGATGCTGTACAACATCACCGCGGCCCTGGTCGGCGGTGTGCATCTCACCCTGACGGACGAGTGACGACCCGTCGCCACCGCGCGACGGACGTCACACCCGGCCGCCCCGGTTCCGGTTTGGGACCGGTGGGGCCGGTACGGTAATGTTCCGTGCTGCACGCCCTCACCGAGGACGTGCTGCGAGGGGCTATAGCTCAGACGGTTAGAGCGCTTCCCTGATAAGGAAGAGGTCGGAGGTTCAAGTCCTCCTAGCCCCACTCCACGGTCGACGAGGAGGTCCGAAGTGAAGAAGATCGTCGTCGCCCTGCTGACCGCGACCGTCGGTTACGTCGTCTGGCGCCGCCTCTCGGAGGACGCCGCGGACCGGGACCTGTGGACCGAGGTCACCGACTCGCTCGACTGACGACCCCCAGGGGCCATGGCGCAATTGGTAGCGCACCTGCTTTGCAAGCAGGGGGTTGGGGGTTCGAGTCCCCCTGGCTCCACCCGCGAGACAGCACGAGAGCCCCCGTCCTCGAGGACGGGGGCTCTCGTCGTCGTCGGGGATCAGCTGACGACTACTCCTTCTTGTCCTCGGCGGGCGATGCCTGGCCCGCGGCGTTCTTCGCGTCCTCGGCAGCCTTCGTCGCCGACCCGGACTTCGGGGTGGACCCGGCGGGCTTGTCCGCCGACGAGCTGGCGCCCGCACCCGTCTTCGAAGTGGAGCCGGCGGTCTTGTCGGCCCCGGCCGCCGCCGCCGCACCGGACTTCTCGGCGGTCTCGCCGCTCGCCTCGGTCGTCTTCTGGCGGGACTTGGACGTCCGGGAGGCGGCCTTCTCGCGGGCCTCGGAGACGGCCTCCTTGCCCTTGGCGACGGCGGAGCCGGCGGCCTCGCCGACGGCCTCGGCCGCGTCACCGACCGCGTGGCGGGCGTCCCGCGCGACACCGTCGAAGTCCGGCGTCCGGGACTGCTCCCACGGCTCGGCCCACGGGTCGTTCTGCGGCTGGGCACGGCGGTAGAAGGCGTAGCCGACGGCCGCCAGAGCGCCGAGCACGACGGACCAGCCGACGGTCTTGCGCCGGCGGGACCGGCGCTGCGACTTGCGCGCCGACTTCTCGGCCGCCGCGGCGGCCTTCTTCGCGGCCTTGTTGGCCTGTTCCGCGGTGAGCGCCGCCTTGGCGGCCGCGGCGTTGAACGCGGTCACGATCTGGGGGAGATACTCGTCGACGATCTTGTCGTGCGTCTTGTCGACGAGCGGTGCGGCCTTGCCGGCCGCTTCCTCCACGCGGGGTGCGGCAGCCTGGACGCTGTCGTACCACGCCTTCTCCGCGCGTGGCCTGAGCCACTCGACGAAGGCGTCGTAGCGCGGCCCGGCCCAGTCCTTGGCCTGACCTGCGGCGTCCTTGGCGCTGCCCGCGGCACGGGTGCCCGCGCCGTACAGCGCGGCCGTGACCTCCGCGGTGGAGTCCTTCACCTTGGCGGGGTCGATCTTGGGAGTCTGCACCATGGCCCCACTCTGCCACCCCTGGTACAAGGGCGCAGCGTCACACGCCAGGTGCCTCGCCCGTTCCCCGGGTGGTGACATGATGGGTGCCATGTTCGCAACCCTCCACACCACCGCTGGTGACATCCGCCTCGAGCTGTTCCCGAACCACGCGCCGAAGACCGTCGCGAACTTCGTCGGTCTGGCCCGCGGGACGACGCCGTGGACCGACCCGCGGACCGGCGCCGAGCGCAACGAGCCGCTGTACGACGGCGTGATCTTCCACCGCGTCATCGAGAACTTCATGATCCAGGGCGGGGACCCGCTCGGCACCGGTACGGGCGGTCCGGGCTACACCTTCGACGACGAGATCCACCCGGAGCTCTCGTTCGACCGCAAGTACCTGCTGGCGATGGCCAACGCCGGCAAGCGCCGCAACCCGGTGACCGGTGCGGCCGAGGGGACCAACGGGTCCCAGTTCTTCATCACGACCGCCGAGACGCCGTGGCTGAACGGCAAGCACACGATCTTCGGCGAGGTGGCCGACGACGCGTCCCGCGCCGTGGTGGACGCCGTCAACACCACCCAGACGCGACCGGGTGACCGTCCTGTCGAGGACGTCGTCATCCAGAGCGTGACGATCGAGGACTGAAGGACCCGACCATCAGCACCCCGCCGCTCCCGCCGTCGGGTCCGCCGACGGACGCGCCTCCCGTCTGCCCGCGCCACCCGGACCGCGTCTCCTACGTGCGCTGCCAGCGGTGCGGCCGTCCGGCGTGCCCCGAGTGCCAGCGGCCGGCCGCCGTCGGCGTGCAGTGCGTCGACTGCGTGGCCGAGGCGCAGCGGAACACGCGCAGCGCCCGCACCGTGTTCGGCGGGACGGCGCGGGGAGGTCGCCCGGTCGTCACCCTGACGATCATCGGCCTGTGCGCGGTGAGCTGGATCCTCCAGCTCGCCACCGGGGGCGCCTGGACCCAGCAGTGGGCGTTCTCGCCCGCGATCGGTCAGGTCGAGCCCTGGCGTTTCCTCACGGCCGCGTTCCTGCACTCGACGACCCCGCTGCACATCCTGTTCAACATGTACGCGCTGTGGCTGGTGGGGCCGTTCCTGGAGCAGGCGTTCGGGCGCGCCCGGTTCATCGCGCTCTACGTGCTGGCCGCGGTCGGCGGCCAGGTCGGGGTGCTGCTGCTCGCCGACCCTCTGCAGGAGAGCTGGTACGTCGGTGTGGTCGGCGCCTCCGGAGCCGTCTTCGGCCTCTTCGGCGCCATCATCCCGGTGCTGCGACGGCTCGGTCGCAACGCGGGACAGATCGTCGTGCTGATCGCCATCAACATGGCGCTGCCGCTGTGGCTGCCCAACATCGCCTGGCAGGCGCACGTGGGCGGGCTCGTGGTCGGCCTCGCCCTCGGAGCCGGTTTCGCGCTCGCTCCCCGGGAGCGGCAGCGACTGGTGGGCTGGGCGCTGCCGACCGCGGTCGGTGTGCTCCTGGTCGCGGCGGCGGTGTGGAAGTACTCGACGGTGCCGACCGCAGCGGGAGTGCTGGGGCTGTTCTGAGCGCGGGCCCCGGCGGGGCCCGCGCGCCGTCGTCCCCAGGGATATGCACAGGTGTGGAATCACACCGGTGTCACCTGTACAGCAGCGTCACTTCCACCTGGTCGTCAGCGAGAAGCCGGCGATGATGAGCGCGAAGCCGACGAGCAGGTTCCAGTTCCCCAGGGCGGGGACCGGCAGGCCGAGGCCCTGGCTCGTGAGGTAGTAGGTGACGATCCAGGCGAGTCCGGCGACCATGAGGGTCAGCATCGTCGGGACGAGCCAGCGCGGGTTGGCCGAGGCCTTGTGCGGCAGCGACGACTCCGAGGCGTCGGACTTCTTGCGGGGCTTCTCGGACTTCTCGGGCACGGATCGGCTCCTGTCAGGACGATGGTGCGACGTCCGGGACGAGATCCCGGCACGCCGACGACGGTTCGTCGTCTAGCGTAGTGGTCAGCAGCACCGCTCCGGGCACGATCATGACGAAGGGGGCCCACCGTGTCACCACGCATCCGCTCGGGGATCACCGTCGCGGTGGTCCTGGCGCTGTCGGGCGTGCTCTTCACGGTCAGCGCACAGCTCAGCCGCGGTGGCGAGAGCCGGCACGCCGAGGATCTCTCCGCCGTCGTCGCCGAGGAGTCCGACCGTGTCGCCGCCCTGAGCGACGAGGTCGCCGCGCTGGACGCGCAGATCCAGGAGCTCAGCTCGTCCGTGTCGGGGGACGTCCCGCGTCGTCCCGCCGAGCTGCGGGCCGAGGAAGGCGTCGTCTCCGGCGCCTGGCCCGTCGAGGGTCCGGGGATGCGGGTCAGCCTGGAGGATGCGCCGTCGTCGTCGTTGTCCATCGAGAACGTCACGGCCGACGACCTCGTGGTGCACCAGCAGGACGTCCAGCACGTCATCAACGCCCTGTGGGCCGGCGGCGCCGAGGCGATGACGCTGCAGGGCGAACGGGTGACGCCGACCAGCGCCTTCCGGTGCTCGGGGAACATCATGCTGCTGCACGGCAAGGTGTTCTCCCCGCCGTACGTGGTCGAGGCCGTCGGGGACCCCGACCGGCTCCAGGCGGCGCTCGACTCCTCCCCCGGCGTCGCCATCTACCGTGACTACGTGGACTGGATCGATCTCGGGTACGCCGCCGACCCCGTCGAGAACATCGAGGTGCCGGCGGCGTCCGGTGGCCAGGACCTCGAGTTCGCCGGTGTGCCCGACGGAACGGACGTCTTCTCGTGAGGCACGCGTCCGGGGTCGAGGCCGGGCGCCGCGGCGGCGCGTTCAGCACCCTGATCGGCGTCTTCGGCGAGCTCCTGATCACCGCCGGGGTCGTCCTCGGACTGTTCGTCGTGTGGCAGCTCTGGTGGACGGACGTCCAGGCGGAGCGCATCCACAGCGAGGTGCTCGCCGAGCTCGACTGGCCCGAGCCGCCGGCGGCCGAGGTGCCGTCCGGCACCACCGCTGCCGAGGGCCCGGCGGTCGCCTCCGAGCACCGTGGCGAGCCGCCCGCCGCCGACGAGGCGGCGTTCGCCGAGGTGTTCGCGCAGTTCTACGTGCCACGGTTCGGCACCGACTACGTCGAGCCGATCGCCGAGGGCATCGACAAGGCCACCGTGCTCGACCGGCTCGGGATCGGTCACTACCCGGACAGCGCCAACCCGGGTGAGCTCGGCAACTTCGCGATGGCGGGCCACCGCACCACCTACGGACGCCCCTTCCACCAGATCGCCGATCTCCGGGAGGGTGACGCCCTCGTGGTGCGGACCCGGGACACCTGGTACGTCTACAAGATGACCTCGTCGCAGATCGTCTGGCCGAACCAGGTCGAGGTCGTCTCCCCGGTCCCCGGCGTGCGGCCGGGCGAACCGTTGCCCGAGCTGACCCAGCGCTTCCTCACGATGACGGCGTGCCACCCGATGTACTCGGCGGCGCAGCGCTACGTCGTGCACGGCGAGCTGGACTACTGGGCGCCGGTGGACGAGGGGGTCCCGGCGGAGCTCCTCGACGCCGGGGTCGAGATCCAGGCCCTGGCCGACGACGACGCGGGGGTGAGATGATGTACGGCCTGTTGTGGCGCGCCCTGCCCGGTCCGGCCTGGTTCCGGGCGCTCCTGCTCCTGGCGCTCTTCGTCGCGGCCGTCTGGGTCTGCTTCGAGTGGGTCTTCCCCTGGTTCTCCGAGTACGTCCCCATCAACGACAACACCGTCGAGGCGCACGCACCATGACCTCCATCCTCGTCGTGGACAACTACGACTCCTTCGTCTACACGATCGTCGGCTACCTGGATCAGCTCGGCGCGCGTACCACCGTGGTCCGCAACGACGCCGTGCCCGAGCCGGACGCCGACGGGCGCTACCGCACCGAGGACGGCACAGCGTTCGACGGCGTGCTGATCTCCCCCGGGCCGGGAACGCCGAAGCAGGCGGGGGCCTCCGAGGACGTCATCCGGGCCTGCGCCCGCTCCACGACGCCGATGCTGGGCGTCTGCCTCGGGCACCAGGCCCTCGCCGAGGTCTACGGCGCCACGGTCTCCCACGCGCCCGAGCTCATGCACGGCAAGACCAGCGAGGTCGAGCACCGGGGAGTCGGCGTGCTGGCCGGCCTGGGTTCGCCCTTCACGGCGACGCGGTACCACTCCCTCGCCGTCGAGCCGCACACGGTGCCGGCCGAGCTCGAGGTCACGGGGGCGACCGCCAGCGGGGTCGTCATGGGACTCCAGCACCGCGAGCTGCCGCTGCACGGGGTGCAGTTCCACCCGGAGTCGGTGCTGACCGAGGGTGGTCACCGGCTCCTCGCCAACTGGCTGGCCGTGTGCGGCGACGCCGGTGCCGTGGAGCGGTCGGCCGGCATGGCACCGCTCGTGCACGCCGCCTGATCAGCCCACGGGCCGGCCGGGCCAGGACTCTGCGCGCGTCAGGACCGAGGCCGCCGAGTCAGGCCGATCCTCGCCGAGTCAGGACGACCTCTGTCGAGTCAGGACGATCCTCGCCGAGTCAGGACGTGCGTGGCCCGGTCAGGGTCGGCATGGTCTGATCTCGTCGGGGAACCCGGCCGGTGCCGCGCCCTGACTCGGTCGAGGTCGTCCTGACTCATGGCAGGAGCGCCCTGACTCGCGGCAGGAGCACCCTGACTCGACAGAAGGTGTTCTGAACCGACAGGGAGCGGCCGACCACGGGTCGCCAGCCGATCCCGACGGTGCGATGGCGGGGACCTCTGGAGTCCCCGCCACCGGCGGTCAGTCGGTCGGGTCCGGCTCGACCGGGAGCCACGCACCGTCGTCGGCGCTGCCGTCCCCGTCCTGCTGACCCGGGGGCTGCTCCTCCGGTGTCGGACCACCGGTGCAGTTCTGACCGGGCTCGCCGGTCGAGACGGTGATCGTGACGGTGGAGCCCACCTCAACCTCGGAGCCGGCGCCCGGGTCCATGGCCGAGACGAAGCCGGAGCAGTATTCCGCGGAGCTGGCGGTCGTCTGCTGGACGTTGACGTTGGCCTCGCTGTTGAGCCGCTGCTCGGCCTCCTGGGCGGAGAGCCCGACCACGTCGGGCAGCTGGACGGTCTCGACCTCACGCTCCTCGCCGATGGAGATCGTCACCGACTCGTCGCGACCGATCGTGCCCGCCTCGGGCGACTGGTTGACCACGCGGCCGGCGTCGTTGGCGTCGTCGACCTCCTGGCGCTCGGTGTTCCAGCTGATGTTGAGGCCGTCGAGGGTGCTCTTGGCCTCGTCCTCGGACATGCCGATGAGGTTCGGCAGCTCGACCTGGCCGTTGGCCACGGTGAGGTTGACGCTGTCGCCGGGTTCGACCGCCTCGCGGGGTGCCGGGTCGGTCGAGATGACCTCGCCCTCGTCGAAGTCGGCACTGGCCTGCTCCGAGACCTCGCCGACCTCGAGGCCGGCGTCCTCGATCTGGGACTCGGCCTCGTCCTGGGACAGGCCGGTGAGGTCCGGCATGCCGAAGGTCTCCGGGCCGGTGGAGAAGAAGACGTCGACGGTCGAGCCGACCTCGACCTCCTCGCCCGACGCCGGGTCCGACCGGGTCAGGGTGTTCTCCGGCTCGTCGGAGTCGGGGTCGGGCCGCTGGGAGAAGCCGAGCCCGACGGCCTCGAGGGCCCGTTCCGCCTCGGTCGGGCTCATGTCCGAGGTGAGCTCGGGCACCGTCACGGTCTCCGGGGCGGAGTCGCCGCCGCGCAGCGCGAAGAACAGGATCGTGGCCAGGGCCAGCACGGCGACGGCGATGAGGGTCCACATCAGGCCCTTGCGGCTCTGGTCGTCCCTCTCCGGCGGCCCCGCACCGACGGCCGACTGGTCGGCGGTCGTTCCCGTCGTCCCCCACGGCGACTGCTGGGCGGGATTCATGACCTGGGTCGAGCTGCCGTCACCCAGGACCTGCGTCGCGGCGTAGCCGGCAGCAGCGCCGGCCGCCAGCGCACCGATGGCCGGTGCCCCCACCGCACCGCCGCGCATCGCGGACTCGAGGTCCGAACGGAAGTCCGCGGCCGTCGAGTACCGCTGGTCGCGGTCCTTCGTCAGGGCGGTCAGCACGATGCGGTCCAGCACCTCGGGCACGTCGTTGGCGAACTCGCTGGGCCGCTGCGGTGCCTGCCCGACGTGCTGGTAGGCCAGCGCCACCGGGGAGTCGCCGATGAAGGGCGGACGGCCTGTGAGCAGCTCGAACAGCACGCAGCCGGTGGAGTACAGGTCGCTGCGTGCGTCCACCTGCTCGCCCCGCGCCTGCTCGGGCGAGAGGTACTGCGCGGTGCCGATGACGCCCTGGCCCTGCGTCATCGTCGCGGCGGAGTCGGCGACGGCGCGGGCGATGCCGAAGTCCATCACCTTGACCGCACCCGTGGGCGTGATCATGACGTTGGCGGGCTTGATGTCGCGGTGCACGATGCCCGCGTGGTGGGAGTACTCGAGCGCGCTGAGCACGCCGACCGTGATCTCGACGGCCTCCTCGATCGGCACGGCGGCGCCGTCGGCGAGGATGTCCCGGACCGTGTGGCCCTCGACGTACTCCATGACGATGAACGGGATGTGGACCTGGTGACCGACGGCGTCGGTGGAGATGTCCTCGCCGGTGTCGTAGACGGCGACGATCGCCGGGTGGTTGAGGGCCGCGGCGGACTGCGCCTCGCGGCGGAACCGGGCGAGGAACGACGGGTCGCGTGCGAGGTCGGACCGCAGCACCTTGATCGCGACCGTGCGGCCCAGGCGTGCGTCGTGGCCGATGTGCACCTCGGCCATGCCGCCACGGCCGATGAGCTCACCGACCTCGTAACGGCCGGCGAGTACTCGGGGCGTGTTCTCCACCACTCAGACGTCCTTCTCGGTCATGGCCGCGCCGACGGGGCGCGGCGGGTCTGGGAGCATCATCCCAGAGTCGGTCACGGTCATCGCCCCCACGTTCACGGAATGTGTCGTGCCGGCGGTCGCGGAAGCGTCCCCGTCGCCACCGGAGCCGCTGACCAGCGTCGCGACCAGCAGGACGCCGAGCAGACCCAGCAGGGCGAGCAGCGGCCAGGAGAGCCGCCCGAGCGGTCCGAGCCGGTGCCCGGTCGTCGTGGAGGTCCGCTCCGGCCCCGACCGGTTCCTGCTGCGGGAGGAGCCGCTCCGGCGGGTCCGCTCCTCCACCTGTGCCGGGGTCGCGCGAGTGGCGCCGTGCACGTCGCGCCGCGCCGGGTAGGCGCGCGGGACGGGCGGACGCGCCGGGTCCCGCGACGGACGTGCCGGCACCTCCGGCGCGTCCGGCGTCGCGACGCCCGCCGACCGGTCCGGACGGGCCGGAGCCGTCCGGCGCTCGGCCGCGGGAGACGGTTCCTCGGTGCGCGCGTGCCGGACCGGTGCGGGCCGGCCGGTGCGGGCGGCGCGTCGCGCGGACCGGGACCGGGCGCCGAGCGGGTCCTCGGCGATCTCGGCGGCGAGCGCGTCGAGCTCGTCGGCGAGGTCGGCTCCGGACGCCGGTCGCTTGCCCGGGTCCTTGGCGAGCATCCGCATGATGACGTCGACCAGGCCCGGGTGCACCGCCTGCGGCAGCGGCGGGACGGCGTTGTTGACGTGCGCGACGGCGATGTCCACCGGGGTCGACCCGGTGAACGGCCGCTTGCCGGCGGTGGCCTCGTAGGCCACCACGCCGAGGGCGTAGAGGTCGGAGGCGGGGGTGGCGGCCTGCCCGACGGCCTGCTCGGGCGACAGGTACTGCGCGGTCCCCATGACCATGCCCGTCGCGGTCATCGTCACCTGGTTGGCCGCCAGCGAGACGCCGAAGTCGGTGATCTTCACCCCGCCGTCGTGCTCCAGCAGGATGTTGCCGGGCTTGACGTCGCGGTGGACGACCTTGGCCTTGTGGGCGTGGTGCAGGCCGCGGGCCGTGGCGGCGAGCATCGGCAGCAGCTTGCGGGGCGCCACCACGGGCTCGCGCTCGAGCAGGTCCGCCAGGGGCTCGCCCAGCACCAGCTCCATGACGAGGAACCCGGCGCCGTCCTGCTCGCCGTAGTCGTACATCTGGGCGATGTTGCGGTGGGACAGCGAGGCGCTGTTGCGCGCCTCGATGCGCAGCCGACGCAGGAAGTCCTCGTTGCCCGTGTACTCCTCACGGAGCACCTTCACCGCGACGTCGCGGCCCAGGTAGCTGTCGTCGGCGACCCACACCTCGCCCATGCCCCCGACGGCGATCCGTCGGGTCAGGCGGTAACGGTCCCCCAGGGACAGTCCGGTCGTCGGCCTCATTCGTTGAGCACCGCCTCCATGACGGCCCGCGCGATCGGCGCGGCCACCCTGCCGCCGGTCGCCTCGGACGTCCCGATGGACCCGCCGTCCTCCACCATGACGGCGACGGCCACCTGCGGGTCGTCGGCCGGGGCGAACCCGGTGAACCACACGTGCGGTGGCTCGGAGCCCGTGCCGTGCTGGGCCGTGCCCGTCTTGCCGGCCACGGTCACGCCGGAGATCTGCGCCCCCGTGCCGGACCCGCCCTCGACGACGCCGATCATCATCTCGGTGAGCTGCTGGGCCGTGTCGGCGGAGACGGCACGGCCGAGTCCGCTGGGCCGCGTCTCGGAGACGACGTCGAGGTTCTGGTCACGCACCCGGGCGACCGAGTGGGGTTCCATGACCTCGCCGTCGTTGGCGATGCCGGCCGAGACCATGGCGATCTGCAGGGGTGTCGCCCTGACGTCCCACTGGCCGATGGCGGAGGTCGCCACGAAGGCCGGGTCGATCGGCGGGTCCGGGAAGACGCTGGCCGCCGTGCCGAACGGGACGGCGAAGCTCTCGTTGAACCCGAACGCCTCGGCCTGCTCCTGCAACGCCTCGTCGCCGAGGGAGACGCCGAGCTGGGCGAACGCCGTGTTGCAGGAGATCCGCAGCGCGTCGGCGAGGGTCTGCTCCCCGGACGGCGAGCAGGAGGTGCCACCGTAGTTGCGGATGGCGCTGTTCGTGCCCGGCGGGGTGTAGGTCTCGGGCGCGTCCACGACCGACTCGGCCGTGTAGTCCCCGCTCTCCAGCGCCGCGGCGGCGGTGACGAGCTTGAACGTCGACCCCGGAGGGTAGATCTCGGAGGTCGCTCGGTTGTTCAGCGGCTTGTCGTCGCTGTTCGACAGCGCGAGGTAGGCGTCGTTGGCCTGCTTGGTGTCGTGCGTCGCCAGCTCGTTCGGGTCGAAGGTCGGCTTGGAGACCATCGCCAGGATGCGGCCCGTGGACGGCTCGAGGGCGACGACGGCGCCGCGCTGGTCACCGAGAGCGTCCCAGGCGGCCTGCTGGGCGGCCGGGTTCACGGTGAGCTCGACGGCGGACCCCTGCGGGTCGGACCCGGTCAGCAGGTTCTGCAGCCGGTCCGCCCACAGCGCGTCGGCCGAACCGGCGAGGAAGTCGTTCTCCGCCCGTTCGATGCCGGAGGTGCCGCTGACCAGCGAGTAGTACCCGGTCAGCGGCGCGTAGAGGCGTCCCTGGGCGTACTCGCGCTGGTAGTTCCACTCGTCGTCGACGGGGACGGAGTCGGCCACGGCCTCGCCGCCGACCACGATGGGGCCGCGGTCGGTGCCGAACTGCTCGTAGAGCGTGCGGGCGTTGCGCGGGTCGTTGTTGAGCGACTCCGCGGCGAAGAACTGGATCCACGTGGTGGAGACCAGCAGCGCGAGGAACATGACCATCACGATCGAGGCCAGACGACGAGCGGTCTTGTTCACGGGCGGTCACCTCCTCGTGGGGCCTCGGGGGTGGACGGGTCGATGTACTCGGTGGGGTCCGACGAACCGCTCGCGCCGGTGGTGCCCGAGCTCTCGCGCTCGGTGAGGCTGCGGCGTGGCAGCCGGTTGCCGGCCGCCGGGGTGCCGCCGTCGGGCGGGGGCGGGGGTGTCCCGCCCGCGGACGGGGTGCCGGCCACAGGGGTGCCGTCGTCCGCGGACGTGCCGCCGACGAGGACGGGCTCACGCTCGGCCGCGCCGACCTGGCCGCGCACGGGCAGGTCGGAGGGGCGCCGTGCGCTGTCGGAGATGCGCAGCAGGAGCGCGATGACGATCCAGTTGGCGAGCAGGGACGACCCGCCCTGAGCCATGAACGGCAACGTCAGACCCGTCAGCGGGATGATCCGCGTGATCCCGCCGACGACGACGAAGATCTGCAGGGCCATGACGAACGCCAGCCCGGCGGCCAGCAGCTTGCCGAAGCCGTCCCGCACGGTCAACGCGGCCTTGAACCCGCGCTGCACGATGAGCAGGTAGGACAGCAGGACCGCGGCCAGGCCGGTCAGACCCAGCTCCTCGCCGAGGGCCGCGTAGATGAAGTCCGAGTAGGCGTACGGGATCTGGAACGGCCGGCCCTCGCCCCAGCCGGTGCCGAACAACCCGCCGTTCGCCATGGAGAACATGCCCTGGACGAGCTGGAAGGAGCCACCGACCTCGCGGTCGTACTGCTCGGCGTCCAGGGGGTGCAGCCAGACGTCGATGCGCGCGCCGACGTGCGGGAACAGCTGGGCCGCGGAGAACGCCCCCAGGGCGAACAGCGTCATGCCGAGCAGGATCCAGCTCGAGCGGGCCGTCGCCTGGTACAGCATCGCGACGAACAGGCCGAAGAAGAGCAGCGACGTCCCCAGGTCGCGCTGGAACACGAGGATGACCAGGGACACGCCCCAGACGAGCATGATCGGCCCCAGGTCCCGCAGGCGCGGCAGGTGCAGGCCGAGGACCTTGGGGCCGGCCAGGGCGAGGGTGTCCCGGTTGACGACCAGGTAGCCCGCGAAGAACACGGCCAGCGCGATCTTCGCGAACTCGGCGGGCTGCAGCGAGAAGCCGCCGATCGTGATCCAGATCCGAGCGCCGTTGATCTGCTGTCCCAGGCCCGGGATCAGCGGCAGCGACACCAGCAGCAGACCCACGAGCATGAAGATGTACGTGTAGCGGCGCAGCCAGCGGTGGTCGCGCAGCAGCCACAGGAGGGTGAAGGCCACGCTCGCGCCCAGCAGGGACGCGGTCATGTTGCCGACGGCGTCCGCCGGGGCCATGCCGGGCGAGCCGGAGATCTCCAGCCGCCAGATCATCGACAGCCCGATGCCGTTGAGGAGCACGACCGCGGGCAGGATGACCTGGTCGGACCACGGGGCGCGCAGCCGCAGGACGATGTGTGCGACGAGGGCGGTGGCGGCCAGCAGGGCGCTGCTCCCCCAGAAGCTGTCCGGCAGCTCCCCGCGGATGGACGTCCCGACCATCGCGTAGCCGCCGATGCCGCCGGCGAGGGCCAGCAGGAGCAGGAAGACCTCGGCCAGGCGCAGCGGACGACGCTGCCGTGGCGTCACGGCGGGTTCGTCAACGGTCACGCGTCACCCTCCTCCGCCGCCTGCGCGGGCTCCTCGCTCGGCGAGGAGTCGGGGCGCGGGCTGCCCGACGGGCTCGGTGAGGACGACGGGCTGGGAGAGGGGCTCGGGACCGGCGTCGGTGCGGCTTCCTCGGCGAGACGGTCGGCGCGTTCCAGCGCCTCGTCCAGCGAGCCCGTGCGGATCGAGCCGTCGAGGCGCTCCACCCAGTAGGCGGGCAGGTCGTCGACCGAGGTGTCCGTCACCTCGACGGCGCGGGAGAGCGTCAACGGGCCGGCGTCCTGCGGGATGCCCTGGTAGACGGCGACCTGGCCCTCCGCGACCCCGAGGTAGTACTGGTCCTGCGTCCAGCCGTAGGCCCACCAGCCCCCGAGGCCCACCCCGGCGAGCACGAGGAGCAGCACGAGCACCCCGATCCAGGGGCGACGCTTCGGGCGGACGTCGTCGGTGCCGTCGTCCTCGTCGTCAGCGTCGTCGGCCGGGTCGGCCGGTGCCGACTCCGTGGTCGCCGGCTCGGTGCCGGTGTCGCGAGAGACCGGGGCGGCCACGTCGGTGGCCGCCGCCCCGACGACCTGGGTCGTCTCGGTCGGGGCCGCCGCCGGAGTGGTCTCGTCGTCGACCAGGTCGGCGACGACGACGGTGATGTTGTCGGTGCTGCCCGCGGTCATGGCCAGCGTGATCAGCATGTCCGCCGCCTCGTCCGGCGACTCGCACCGGGCCAGGACCTCGGTGATCTGGTCCACGGGGACGAACCCGGACAGGCCGTCCGAGCAGAGGAGCCAGCGGTCGCCGGCCCGTGCCTCGCGGATCGACATGTCCGGGGTGAGGTCGACGTCGAAGTCGCCCAGGACGCGCATGACGACGTTGCGCTGCGGGTGCGTCTCGGCCTCGTCCGGCGAGATCCGGCCGGTGTCCACGAGGTGCTGGACGAAGGTGTGGTCGACGGTGACCTGGGTGAGCTTGTCGTCGCGCAGCAGGTAGGCGCGGGAGTCACCCAGGTGCGCCATGGCCAGCGTGTTGCCGGAGCGCAGCAGCGCCGTGACGGTGGTGCCCATCCCGGCGAGCTCGGGCGAGATCTCCGAGGCGTGCACGAGGTCCTGGCGGGCCCGCTCGACCGTCTCCTCGAGGTCCTGCAGCGCCTGGTCGGGGCCGTGCTCCGGGGTGTCGAGCGGCGCCAGGGCGGAGATCGCGAGGCTGGAGGCGATGTCGCCGCCGGCGTGCCCGCCCATGCCGTCGGCGACCACCAGCAGGTTGGGTCCGGCGTAGGCGGAGTCCTGGTTGTCGTGGCGCACCAGACCGACGTCGGAGCGCGCGGCGTAGCGCAGGGCGAGGGTCACGGGGCGGTCATCCCTGCAGCTCGACGACGGAGCGGCCGATCTGCACGCCGACACCGGGGGCGAGCTGGGCGGGCGACGAGACGCGCTGGTCGCCGAGGTAGGTGCCGTTCGTGGACCCGAGGTCCTCGACGTACCACTGGTCGCCCTGCGGGAAGATGCGGGCGTGCCGGGAGGAGGAGTAGTCGTCGTCCAGCACGAGGGTGCAGCTCGGGGCGCGGCCGATGAGGATCGACGAACCGGACAGCGGCAGGGTCGTGCCGGTCAACGGCCCCTGCGTGACGACCAGGCGGGTCGGGCCGGAACGGCCGGAGGGCCGGGGAGCGGCGACCGGCGCCGACGCCGCCGCGGCGACGTCGTCCGACTTCTTGGGAGCCCGGGGGGTGCCGCGCAGCGCCAGGTCGCGGCGCAGCACGGCCACGGCGGAGAGCACGAACACCCAGAGCAGCACCAGGTATCCCAGCCGCAGCAGGGTGAACGTCAGCTCGCTCATCCGGGGCGGATCACCACTCCTCGTTCGATCGTCCGGCGGACGTGCCGGTCCAGAACATGATCCGGGTCCGTCCGATGGTCAAGGTGTTGCCGTCCAGCAGCGTCGCCGCCGGGACCTGGTGGCCCTCGACGAAGAGTCCGTTGGTGGAGCCGAGGTCGGTGGCCACCGCGCCCTCCTGCGTCACCCGGATCTCCAGGTGTCGGCGCGAGACGCCCGGGTCGTCGACGACGATGTCCGCCTCGGCGTCACGGCCGATGACCGTGACGGGGCCGGTGAGCAGGTAGCGCTGACCGTCGATGTCGATGAGCGGGTGGCGCGTGCTGGGTGCCGGGTTGGTCGCCGGCGCGACGTTGCCCCGCACCGTCGCCGACCGGAGCTCGAACCGGCCCCGGGTCAGCTGGCTGTTGCGCTCGAAGGTCACGCTGACGGGACCGACGAACGCGTAGTGCTGGGAGGAGGCGTACTCGGTGAGGTTCGCGGCGAGCTCGTCGGCCATGGTCTCCGCTCCCCACGACTGCACGTGGTCGAAGTCCTCCGGGCCGAGCTCGATCGTGAACTCGTTCGGCGCCACGGTCCGGTCGTAGCCGACGACGGCGGCACGGTCGTCGATCTCGCGCCGCAGTCTGCTCGCCAGCTCGACCGCCTTGACCTCGCTGCCTCGCCCGACCTTCGCGAACGCGTTGTTCATGACCCGCTCGACGCTCTTCTCGAAGCGGTCCAGCGCTCCCATGCCACCTCCTTCCGTCAGCCCGCGTGTGCGGGCAGACTATCCAGATCGTAGGCATCGCTGCACCATCCGCGCCCGTGAACCTGTGGATTTCGTGCGAATCCCTCGGGAAGAGGTGGCGCTCCGGATCACGGCCGGATCACGACGCGGAGCGCGCGGTGCAGGTGTGACGTACGTCCCCGCACGAGGCCCCGGATCGGGTTGGGATGCGGGGGCGGGTGCGTGCTAATCTGCTCCGGCAAGCGCGAGTGGCGGAATAGGCAGACGCGCACGGTTCAGGTCCGTGTGCCCGAGAGGGCGTGGGGGTTCAACTCCCCCCTCGCGCACCGCAGACTGAGTCCCGGCCGGGGTGACCCGGCCGGGACTTTTGTCGTTTCTGGGCGGTTCGCGCAGGGCTCTGGAGGTTGGCGCTGTGCTGGCATGAGCCTGGTCGGCGGTCTCACGGCCGTCGCGGCTCTGTGTGGCGCTGCTGCGGGGGCCGCTCCGGCCCGATATCGGGCGTGCCGGTCCGTCCGGCGGGTGCCGGTAGGTGTCAGGTGGTCCTCGGTGCGGGTTCGGCACTGAGCGCGTGGTGTAGCCCATCGGCCGGTCGTCCGGTGGTTCGCCGAGCGTGGCTTGCCAGGGCTCGGTGATGCCGGCGGCGACGTACCAGCGGTGCAGCTCGCAGGCGTTGTAGGCCGCCAGGACGAAGGCGAGCAGCAGGGCGGTCGGGTTCAGCCGGCGGACCCGGATGAAGCGGCGGGACCAGGCGGTCAGCAGGACGGGTCGGCATGGTCCGACGTCCTATGTCGGCAGGATCCGAGATTCGGGGGCGGCAGATTCCGACCTGCCGCTACGTTCGGGCGCGTGACCAGCCTGATCGCACGCCGACTGACCCGAGTTGTCCGCGACCGCTCGGCGACCACCCCGGTGCTTCTCCTCGAAGGGCCCCGTGGTGTGGGCAAGTCGACGCTGCTGGATGGGCTGGCGGCCGAGTCGGATGCCGTCGTGATCGACCTGGATCGAGAGGACTTCTTGTCGTTCCTGGGTGCTTTGCGCAGGCTGCCCCGGGCAGGGATCCGACGGCGGTCGTTGGTCAGGCGGCGCTGCGCCGGCGATAACGGATGTGGGTCGTCAGCGGTGAGTGGAGCACCTCGACAGGCTCGAGGTCGAACGTCTCGACGCCGTCGAACAAGCGCTCGCCGTCGCCCAGCAGGACGGGTGCGACGTCGAGGGTGAGCTCATCGATCGCACCGGCGTTGAGCGCTTGCCGAGCTGTCGAAGCGCCGCCGGCGATGTCCACGCCGCGACCTCGGGCCGCTTCGAGCGCCTGCTCGTACGCGGCGGCGAATCCCTCGGTGACGAAGTGGAAGGTCGTCCCACCCTCCATCTGGATCGGCTCGCGGGCATGATGGGTCAGCACGAAGACCGGGGCGTGATACGGCGGCTCGGGTCCCCACCAACCGTCCCACTCCTGGTCCCACGGCCCGCGGATCGGCCCGAACATGTTCCGGCCCATGACGTAGGCGCCTCGGGGACGCATGAGCCATCGGTCGGCCGTCCTGTCGGCTTCGGTCGCACGCGGGTCGCCGACATGCCAGCCGTGCAGCTCGCCGCCGCGCTTTCCGAGCGGGTGGTCCCGACCTTGTTCGGGACCGGCGACGAAGCCGTCGAGCGAGATGGACATGTGACACGTGGTCTCGGACATCAGCGTCTCTCCCCTGTGTTGACGTGTGGCACTGCGGTCATGAACTGCATCGGCATCCGACGTCCCCGGCGGGATCTCGAGCCTACGGCCGGATCGGGCGGACATCAGGAAGCGGGCCCGGGTGGACGCGGCGCCGGATCGCCCGTGACGGTGAGGTCCGCGAATCGGACGATCGCGTCGTCCACGGCGCGGGAGCGGATCGACGGGAACACGTCGAAGCTGTGGTGCGCGCCGGGCAGCTCGGCATGGACGACCGGCTGTGCCGACGTCCGGCGGAGCCGATCGGCGAAGGCCCGGGCCTCGCGCGCGGGAACGAGGGTGTCCAAGGCGCCGTGGATCAGGAGGGTCGGGGGCGCGTCACGGTGGATCGCCCGGTGCGGCGACGCCGCCCCGGGGTCACCGAAGTCGCCGTAGTAGCCGTACAGCCCGACGAGCCCGGCGACGCCACCGTCGGTCATCGTGGCGGTGACGGCCAGGTTCGCCCCCGCCGACCCGCCGACGGCGATCATCCGTCCGGGATCACCGCCGTACGCAGCGACGTTCTCACGCACCCAGTCCAGTGCGGCCCGCACGTCGGCGAGCTGTGCACGATGGTCGACACCGAGCTGGCGACGCCCGGCGCTGACGCACACCCACCCGTGCGCGGCGAGTCGGTGGATCAACGGCTGTGACCCGAGCATCTTGCTGCTGAACGCGGCATGGAAGTACACGAGCACCGGCGCCGGTCCCCCGGACTGGCCGGTCCGGCGGGAGACGTAGAGGTCGAGCCGGTTCCCGAGCCGTGCCGGGCCGTAGCGACGGTTGCGCACGCGCCGCACGTCCGGGCGCCGGGCAACGAAGGGCACGAGCGTCCGCCACCAGGGCAGGCGGGTGCGGCGCGGCCGCGCGCGTGGCCCGTAGACATCCTGCAGCGCCGCTGCGAGCGCGGGTCGGGCGGAGCGGGCACGCACCGCGAGCCGGGCCAGAAGGAGCACGGCGGCCACGGTCACCGCGAGCACCACCCACCACCACACGCCCGGCTCAGGATGGCTCAGCGCTCCGAGGGTGCCCGCCGCGAGCCAGCACGCCCCCAGGAACGGGACCTCGTTGATCCACCATCCCAGGGCGTGCTGCAGGGTGAAGGGCGCCGAGCGGCGCGGCACCAGGGGCCGCCACGCCATCAGGGCGGACAGCGCCACGATCGCTGCCGTGGTGAGGGCGCCACTCATCCGCGCTCCCCCGTGGGACGTCCCGTCGGCCCGAAGAACGTGCGCAGGTCGCCGACGAGAAGGTCGGGCACCTCCAGGGCGGCGAAGTGTCCACCGCGGTCGAACTCCGACCAGTGGTCGATGAAGGCGTTGTCACGCTCGGCCAGTGGCCGGATGGTCCGGAAGTCGTCGGCGAACACGGCGACGCCGATGCGCCCGTGGCTCACCGTGGTGTCGCGGGCGGGGTGCTGCTCGGCGTAGTGGTAGCGCACTGCTGTGGCCGCGGTGTTGGTGAGCCAGTAGAGCGAGACCTGGGCCAGGACCTGGTCCGGTGTCACGAGGCTGGTGCCGTTGCCGAAGTTCTCGAAGAGCTCGTGGTAGGCGAGCTGGCCCACGGGCGAGTCGGCCAGCGCGGCGGCGATCGTCTGCGGTCGCGTCGCGTTCATCTGGTGGTAGCCCGCCACGGACTGGAACCAGCCCGCGAACTCCAGAGCGGCGTAGTCCTGGGGCCCGAACCGCTCGAGCTCAGCGGGGTCGCCGGAGGGGAAGGAGAACAGCTGGAGCACGTGGGCGCCGAGGAAGCCCTCGGGGTCCAGCACGGCGAGCTCCCGCGAGACCATGGCGCCGGCGTCGCTGCCGTGGGCGCCGTAGGAGTCGTAGCCCAGACGACGCATCAGCGTGTCGTAGACGCTGGCCACGCGGTCCATGGTCCACCCCTGCTCGACGACCGGGGTGCTGAAGGCGAAGCCCGGCATCGACGGGACCACCACGTGGAACGCGTCCTCGGCGTCGCCACCGTGTCGCTCGGGGTCGGTGAGGGGGCCGATCAGGTCCAGGAACTCCGCGAAGGACCCGGGATAGGTGTGCAGCAGGAGCAGCGGGGTCGCGTCCTCGTGCGGTGACCGCACGTGGACGAAGTGGATCGTCTGGTGCTCGATCTCGGTCAGGAAGTTGGGCACCGCGTTGATGCGGGCCTCGACGGCGCGCCAGTCGAAGGCCTTCCAGCGTTCGACCATGTCGCGCAGGTAGGAGGTCGGGGTCCCGTGATCCCACCCGTCACCGGGCGCCGCGGCGGCGAACCGGGTCCGCTCGAGCCGGTGGTGGAGGTCCTCCAGCACCTCCGGCGGGATCGCCGCGGTGAAGGGGCGGACGGGCGCGGTGGTCCGCGTGGTGGGCTCGGCGTTCGTCATGTCGCTGACACCTTCCGGAGACATGCCTGCCGGACGAGCGGGTCTGCTGGCCGACCCGATGGCGGGCGGAGCGGTAGCGCAGGTGGCTTTACTACGATCGTTGTGATCGTAGACTACGAGCGTAGTGAACGAAAGGGGTTCTCACATGACGAGGCGGGACGACATCGCCGCCGCGGCGATGGAGCTGGTCGCCGAGGGCGGCACCCATGCGCTGACGCACCGCAGGGTCGACCGACGGCTGGGCCTCCCGGAGGGCACGACGTCGAACCACGCCCGGTCGCGGCGAGAGCTGATGCTGCTGGTGGTTCAGCAGGTGGCCGCCGTCGCGCACCTGCTCCCGCCGGAGGCGCCGACGCCCAGCACCGTCGAGGAGGCCGTCGAGCAGCTCACCGAGGCGTTCGAGGGCGTCGTCGCGCGCGGGGTCGACACCCGGGCGCGCATGTCGCTCTCCATCGACACGCTGCTCGACCCCGAGCTGCACGCCCTGCTCACCACCGACTCTCCCGTCCGCGCGACCGTGCTCGAGCAGGCGCGGCGGCTGCTCGACGGGCTGGGGGTGCCCGACAGCGGGCAGCGAGCCATCGACCTCGCCGGCATCATGAACGGCCTTTTCTACGACCGGCTCGTCGGCCATGGCGTGCACGGCACCCCCGTCGACGCGGAGGCCGTCCTGCGTGCTTGGCTCACGGGCCTCGGCGCACCGGGGCCCGTCTCCCCGTGAGGAGGCGACCGGCAGGCGCGCCACGCCGTTGACCGATCACTCTAGAGTGTTTACTCTAGGTTCATGAAGTTCGTGCCCGCCGACATCCTCGACGCCGCGGTGACCCTGATCGACGCGGACGGGATCGGCGTGTCCACGGCCAAGGTCGCGGCGGCCGCGGGGGTGTCCAACGGGACGCTCTTCCACTACTTCCGCACCAAGCAGGACCTGCTCGACGAGCTGTACCTGCACCTCAAGCGCGACCTCGCGACGGCGATCGGCGACGTCGACGCCACCGGCTCGACGAAGGACCGGTCCCGCACGATCTGGGACCGGTGGGTCGCCTGGGGCACCGCGCACCCGGCGCGCCACCGGGTGGTCCTGCTGCTCAAGGGCGCAGGTCTGATCCGGCGGGCCGCCGTCGAGGAGGCCCAGACCTACTTCGCCGCCGTACCCGACGTGCTGGCCGAGGCGGCGGCCGACGGGCAGCTCGTCGACATGCCGCTGCCGTACCTCGCCGAGGTCGTCGAGAACCAGATCGACCTCGCGGTCTCCCGCGACCTCGCCGAGGCCGAGCGCGCCGTCGCGTTCGAGATGGCGTGGGCGTCGATCACCGCACGGAACGCCGCCCGCTAGCGGCACCTCGCCCGGAACCACCCCCAAGGAGCATCATGTCCACCGTCCTGGTCACCGGAGCCTCCGGATTCATCGCCAAGCACATCCTGCGCGAGCTGCTCGCCGACGGGCACACCGTCCGGGCCACCGTCCGGTCCGACCGGCGGCGCGCCCAGGTCGAGGCGCTCTTCCCGGACGCCGACCTCGAGTTCGTCTCGCTCGACCTGACCTCCGACGAGGGCTGGGACGACGCCCTCGTCGGTGTCGACGTGCTCATGCACACGGCCTCCCCCTTCCCGACCGACCCGCCCAAGGACCCGCAGGACCTCATCCGTCCCGCCGTGGACGGGACCCTGCGCGCCCTGCGCGCCGCCCGGGCCGCGGGGGTGCACCGCGTCGTGCTCACCTCGACCTGCGGTGCGATCTACAAGCCCGCCGACCACGAGTGGTCCCGCCGGAAGACCCGCGAGGACTGGACCGAGACCGACGGCCCCAGGACCACCCCGTACGAGGCGTCCAAGACGCTGGCCGAGCAGGCGGCGTGGCGGTTCGTCGCCGAGCACCCCGAGATGCGGCTGACCGTCGTCAACCCCGGCATGGTGTTCGGCCCGGCGATGGACGAGCACTACGGGTCCTCGCTCGGCACCGTCGAGCAGCTCGTGACCGGGCAGCTGCCGATGCTGCCGCAGATGAACATGCCCGTCGTCGACGTCCGCGACGTCGCGCGGATCCACGTGCGGGCGATGTCGGACGAGGGCGCCGTCGGGCAGCGGTTCCCGGCGAACGCGGGGCCGATGTCCATCCCCGAGATGGCCGGCGTGCTCCGCGTGGCCTACCCGGACGCCGGCATCACCAACCGGGTCGCGCCGAACTGGCTGATCCGGGCGATGTCGGTCGTCATGCCGACGATGAAGACCGCCTCCACGGGCCTCGGGCTCAACGCCGACGTGGACGGCACGGACGCGCCGCGCCAGTTCGGCTTCGAGTACATCCCCTCCCGCGAGGCGCTGCTGGCGTCGGCGGCCTCCGTGGGGGCCGGCCAGCCCGTCCGATCCGCGGGCTGACCCCAGCACGCCGTCACCCGCACCGGCTTTCCCACCTCCCCACGGTGCGTGGCACGAAGGCCCCGGTTCCTCGAACCGGGGCCTTCGTCGTTCCCGGGGGCCTGGCGATCGGCGCGACTCAGGCGTGCCGGTCGGGCTCGCCCTCCTCCGGCTGCTCGGTCCACGACGGCGGTTCGTCGCGCCCGCTCGACTCGTCGCGCTCGGCCTCGTCAGCGGTCTCCTGCACGATTCCTGCCGCGTGATGGGTGGGGGCGTACACGGCGTACAGCCGCATCGGCTCGTCCCCGGTGTTGATCACGTCGTGCCAGGTGCCGGCCGGCACCTGGATCGCCCAGCCGTCGGCGACGTCCTGCACGAAGTCCAGGTCGTCGCGCGCCGGACCCATGACGCACCGACCCCGGCCGGCGTCCAGCCGGAGGAACTGGTCGGTGTCCGGGTGGACCTCGAGCCCGACGGATTCGCCGACCGGGATCGACATCAGCGTGACCTGGAGATGCACCCCCGTCCAGACGACCGCGCGGTAGGCGTCGTTGTGCCGGGTGGCAGCCTCGATGTCGAAGGCCTGAGGCCGGGGGCCCTCGTCGGTGACAGTCATGTGCGGTGTCCTTTCGTTCAGCTCGCGCGGGGCGCGACGGTGCAGCAGGGCCGTCCGATGCCGGCTCCTGTCAGCATGCTGCTGCCGGCGCGGTGACGCATGCCCGACGGGAAGGACCGTCGCCACCAGGAGACCCCGTCGGGACGGTGACCGCGCACGTCGCCGCTGGTCCTCGGGTCACCGCACCAGTGGCCGCACCTCGTCGACGCCGCCGAGCTTCTCGGGGTTGCGCACGAAGTACAGCGCCGTGACCGCGTCGCCGGAGGTCTCGACCAGGGCGATCACCTCGACCGCGCCGTCCCGTCGGACCACGAGGGCGGGCAGCCCGTTGTACGTCGCCTCCTGCCACCGGGTGCCGGCACCGGCGGTCCGGACGAGCCCCGAGACGAACGCGGCGACCTTCTCCGCCCCGCGGATCGGGTGCCGTGCGGCCGAGGCGAGCCCGCCGCCGTCGGACAGGGAGACCACGTCCGGGGCGAGCACGTCCATCAGGCCGGCGACGTCGCCGGCCTGCGCCGCGACGACGAAGCGGCGCGCCACCTGGGCACGTTGCTCCGGTGAGGCCTCGAACCGGGGGCGCCGCGCGCGCACGTGCTCGCGCGCACGGTGCGCCGTCTGCCGCACCGCGGCCGGCGTGCGACCGGTGGCGGCGGCGATCTCCGCCCCCGAGAAGCCGAAGACCTCGCCCAGCACGAACACGGCACGTTCGATCGGGCTCAGCGTCTCCAGCACGAGCATCATCGCCATGCTCACCGACTCGGTCAGCTCGGCGTCGGCGGCCGGGTCGGCCGCGGTACGGACCGGCTCGGGCAGCCACGGCCCGACGTAGTCCTCGCGTCGCCGCTTCAGCGTGCGCAGGTGGTTCAGCCCCTGCCGGGTCACCGTCGCGACCAGGTAGGCGCGGGGGTCGCGGATCTCCCGCCCCGGCTCCTCGGCGGCCTCGACGGCCGCGGACCAGCGCAGCCACGTCTCCTGCAGCACGTCCTCGGCGTCGGCGGCGCTGCCCAGCAGCTCGTAGGCGATGGTGAACAGCAGCGGGCGGTGCTCGACGAACGGGTCGGTGCTCATGCCGGCACCGTCGCGGGCAGCAGCGGGCCGTCCCCGGCACGGGTCACGGCTCGGGCGGGACGCCGGACGAACCGCACGGTGGCGCGGCAGACCTGCTCCTTGACCAGGGCGGCGGCCCGCCCGCGCAGCACCGGGCCCCGCGGTACGTCCAGTCGGTCCGTCGGCTGCACGACGCCGCGCCGGCGACCCAGGCTCACGCAGGTCATCGTGAGGCCCACCGAGACCGGCCGCGGCTGCTCGCCGCGCAGCTCCGCGAGGACCGTGTCGGCCGCCGCGATCCCCAGGGGGATCGCCGTCTGGCAGCTCATCCGCAGCGGGGTCGACGCCGCGTCCCCGGCGGCCACGACGGTCGGCACGTCGACGCCGCGCAGGGCGTCGTCGACGAGCAGGCGTCCGGCGTCGTCCACCGCGAGGCCGCTGTCCCGGGCGAGGCCGGGCACGGCGAACGACGTCGCGTCCACCGTGATGCCGTCGCCGGGTGCGTCCACGTGCTCACCCTCGCGCACCTCGACGCCGAGCGCCTCGAGGCCGCGCCGGACGGCGTCCCGGGCGGCCGGGGACAGTCCGGCGGCGAGGGCCCCCGCGACGAGCCGCACCCGCAGGTGCGGGTGGGCCTCGGCGAGCTCGGACGCGGCCTCGATCCCGGTCAGCCCACCGCCGACGACGGTGACGGGCGTGCCCGCAGACGCCCCGTCGACCCGGTGGCGCAGCGCGACGGCCCCGTCCAGGTGCCGCACGGGCAGTGCCCCCGGCATCGCGGGGCCGGCACCGCTGCCCACCGCGTAGACGATCCGGTCGGCGGCCAGGTCGCCCCCGCCGGCGAGCGCCACCCCGTCCGCGCCGACCCGCGTGACCGTGTCGAGCCGCAGGTCGACGCCGGGGCGGAGCAGCGGTCGCAGCGGGCGCACCGCCGACCCCGTGCCCGCCACGAGCTGGTGCAGCCGGATCCTCTCGACGAACTCCTCCCGCGGGTTGACGACGGTCACCCGGACCGGCGTCGGCGCCTCGGCGGTCAGGTGGTTGGCGGCGGCGACCCCGGCGTACCCGGCGCCCACCACGACGATGTGCTGCATGTCCCTCACGTCCTCTCGTGTCGCCCATACGACACCGGTGGACGCCGGGATGTGACATGGCCGGGCGGCACGCCCGGTGGGATGCTGGAAGGGCGTCCCCGGGAGGTCGCGATGGTCCAGCACCAGTCCTCAGGTCCCTGGCACGTCACGTCGACGGACGGCACCCGTCTGGCGGTGTGGAGCACGGGCACCGGTCCCCCGCTGCTGCTCGTGCACGGGTCGATGTCCGACCACCGGCGCTGGCGCATCGTCGACCTGCTCGCGCAGGACCGGACGGTGCACGCGATGGACCGGCGCGGTCGGGGCGGCAGCACGGACGCTCTCGACTGGACGCCGGAGCGGGAGGTCGAGGACGTCGTCGCCGTCATCGAGGCGGTGGCCGCGGACGCGGGGCGGCCGACCGACGTGCTGGGCCACTCGTTCGGCGGCTACCTCTGCGTCCGGGCCGCGGGGCGCACCCCGCACGTGCGGCGGCTGGTGCTCTACGAACCGGCCGTCGTCCAGCACCCTCAGCCGCCCGAGCTGGTCGCCCGCGTGCAGGCGGCGGTCGACGCCGGACGGTACGAGGAGGCCGTCGAGATCATGATGCGCGACGTCCTGCACATGCCCGAGGCGGAGCTCGCCGTGCTCCGGGAGCAGCCGAGCTGGCCGGCCCGCGTGGCCACCGCGCCGACCCTGCCCCGCGAGGAGAGCGTCCCGCTGCTGCTGGACCCCGCCGAGGCGGCCGGCGTCACGGCCCCGACCCTGCTCATCCGCGGCGGGGACAGCCCGGAGTTCCTGCAGGACGCCATCCGCACCGTGGCCGGGTCGGTCCCGGACTGCCGGGTCGTGACGCTCGAGGGCCAGCAGCACGTCGCGGACCAGACCGACCCGGAGACCTTCGCGGCCGTGGTCCGGGAGTTCCTCCGGGGCTGAGGCGGCGGCCGACGGCGGCCGGGCGTCCCGGCCGGGCCCCCGGCGGAGCTCACAGGTTGATCGTGACGTCCGCGTCCTCGCGCAGGTCGGTGACGATCGTGTCGATCGCCGCGCTCTGCTGCTGGCTGGTGGCCTGCTGGGCGAGCTGGTCGCGCACGTCCTCGAACGGGGGAATCTCCGGTGCCGACGCGCCGTCGCCGCCCTGGGACTCCATCTGCGCGACGAGCTCGTCGTACTGCGCGCGCAGCTCCTTCTCGGACGGCTCCTGCACGTCGGCCTCCTGCTCGATGTAGGTCGAGACCTGGAACTGGGTCGCGGCGTCCGCGCGCACCTGCTCCTCCGTCAGGCCCTGCTCCTTCAACGCGCTGATGACCGCGTCGGCGGACTCGAGCCCGTTCTGCGCGGCGACGTCCTCGAGCGTGGCCCGGACGTCCTTCGCGGTGGGCTCGATCCCGGCGTCCGCCGCGGCCTGGGTCAGGAGCCGGTTGTTCACCAGCTGCTCGACGACCTGCTTCTTGAGCGCGTCCTGGTCGACCTCACCGGCACCGCTCTGCTGCTGGGACAGGGCCGCCTGCTGCAGCTGTCCCTCGAAGCTCGTGACGAACTCCTCGCGGCCGATCTCCTCCCCGTTGACCTCGGCGACGACGTCGGGCACGTCCTCGAGGTCGGCCTCGGGCGCGGCGCCGGCGTCCGGCGCGGCCTCGGCGCTGGGGGAGGCCGGGGCGGACGAGGTGTCGTCGCCGTCGGACCCGGCGCTGCAGCCGGCGAGGGCGACGACCGCCGCCAGGGTGACGGCGGCGAGGGGACGCTTGATCGACATGGGTGACTCCAGACAAGGGGGTGCGGAGCATCGAGCGTAAACACACGAGTCTGGGAACGGGAGCAGGTGGTGATCAGGTCCTGTTCAGGTGCGCGTGGGTACACTCCCGGCCGCTCACGGCCGACCCAGCACCACCAGCTCGCGGGTCGCCCGGGTCATGCTGACGTACCGGTCCACGGCACCTTCGATCCCCTCGCCGAACCCCTCCGGCTCCACGAGCACCACGAGGTCGAACTCGAGGCCCTTGGCGGTCGCGGGGGTCAGGGACCGCACCCGGTCGCGGTCCTCGACGGCGGCGTCGGCCGGCGGACCGGCACCGATCACGCATGCGGTGCCCTCGGGGTGCTGCGCCAGCCAGCCGTCCAGCACGTCCGTGAGCTCCGCCGTCGTGCCGTACCGGACCGGAGTCCCGCCGGGGCGCACCGACGTCGGGACGTTGGCGTCGGGGACGGCCGCGCGGATCACCGGGGCGGCCACCGCCATGACCTCCTCGGGCGTGCGGTAGTTGATCGTCAGCGACGCCTGCTCGACGCGGTCCAGCCCGACCCGCGCCAGCCGTTCGGTCCAGGACTCGGCGAAGCCGTGCCGGGCCTGGGCCCGGTCCCCCACCACGGTGAGGCTGCGCGACGGGCAGCGGGCGAGCAGCATCTGCCACTGCGCGTCCGTGAGCTCCTGGGCCTCGTCGACGACGACGTGCGCGAACGGCCCGGCGAGGGCGTCCGGGGTGACGACGGGCAGCCCCGCGTCGCCCACCAGCGCAGCCTGCAGGTCCTGCCCGCGCAGCATGGACATCACGCCGAGGTCGGAGTCGTCGGTGGCGATCAGGTCGTCGACGACGTCGGCGACCCGGGCGCGCTCGGCGGCGCGCTCGGCCTCGGCCCGCCGGCGGCGACGGGCGTGGTCCGGGTCCCCGAGCCGGCGTCGCGCCGCGTCCAGGAGCGGCAGGTCGGCCTCGGTCCACGCGCGGGCGTCCGGACGCTGCAGGGCGGCGACCTCGTCCGCCGTGAGCCACGGCGCGCACCGGCGCAGGTAGGCGGGCACGGTCCACAGGTCTGCGACGACGTCGGTGGCTTCCAGCAGCGGCCAGGCCCGGGCCACAGCGCGCCGCAGCGTGTCGTCGGCGGCCAGCTCCTCCCGCAGGTCGGCCCCGGGCTCGGGACCTGCGATCCCGTAGGCGTCGAACTCGTCCTCGCCGAGGTGCACCCCGGGCACGGCGTCCCAGCCGGGGTTCTCGTCGGACCCGAACCCCTCCTCCTCGGGCTCCCCGGCGGCGTCGGCGAGCTTGTCGGCCAATATCGTGAGCAGCTCGCCGAGGACCACGTCGGCCGCCTCGTTGTGCGGTGTCCCCGGATCAGGGGCGGCGAACGCCTCGGCCCAGTCGCGCGGGTCGAGCCACACGTCGCCCGACGCGGTCTCGAGGAGCATGCCCTCCGTCGGCGACTCCTCCGAGAGCGCGACGGCCGGGTCGACGGCGGCCACCATCCGCGCGTCCGCCTTGAGCCGGGCGACCTCGGGGTCGGGCTCGGGCCGGGCGGCGTCCCCCTCGGGCAGCAGGTCCGCGAGCGTGCACGTGCGCACCCCGTCCTCGCCGAGGCCGGGCAGCACGTCGGCCACGTAGCCGGGGTAGGGCCGGTGCGGGCCGACGAACAGCACGCCCCCGTGGTGCTCGCCGACGTGCGGGTCGGAGTACAGCAGGTAGGCGGCGCGGTGCAGGGCGACGACGGTCTTGCCGGTGCCCGGCCCGCCGTCGACCACGAGGGTGCCGGCCGAGCCGGCCCGGACGATCGCGTCCTGGTCGGCGGCGATCGTCGCGAGCACGTCGCGCATGCGGGGCGAACGGCTGGCTCCCAGGCTCGCGACGAACGAGGACTGGTCGTCGAGCGCGGCGTGCCCCGCGAGCCCGTCGGACGTGAACACCTCGTCCCAGTAGTCGGTGACCTGCCCTGCGGTCCACCGGTAGCGCCGGCGGCTGACCAGCCCTCTCGGGTCTCCGTGGGTGGCGCTGAAGAAGGGCTCGGCGGCGGGTGAGCGCCAGTCGAGCAGCAACCGCTCCCCCGCGGCGTCCGTCAGGCCGACCCGGCCGAGGTAGGTGACGACGCCGTCGGCCCGCACGATGCGCCCCAGGCACAGGTCGATGCCGAAGCGCCGCAGCATCCGCAGCCGGGCGGACAGGCGGTGGATCTCCTGGTCGCGGTCGAACGCCGCCTGCCCGGACCGGCCCGGCGCCCGGCGGGCGGCGTCCAGCCGGGTGGTCAGGTCGACGACCTGCCGGTCGATCGCGGTGGCGATCGCGGCGAGGTGCGCCTCGTCGGCGGCGATCAGCGCGGGGTCGTCCTTGGCGGCGAGGTGCTCGGACAGGCGGAACGGTCGGCGAGGCAGCACGGGCATCAGCTCCGGTCGATCGGCCCAGGGGGCCGGTGAGACCTGTGATTCTGCGCCTGCCAGGGGATCTTGCCGCAAGACCCCCTCCGGGCTATAGATTGAAAGTGGCGGGAGGTGTGCTCAGCGCTCGAACCCCCACTCGGGGTCGGTGAGCATCCGCGCGATCGCCAGACCGATCGCCAGCGCCGCCACCACCAGCGTCGCCTCCACCGCGTAGGTGAGGGCCTCGGACGTCGCGCCGTTCGACACGTGGTAGATCGCCCGGTAGGCGGACGCGCCCGGGACCATGATGACGACGGCGGGCACCGAGACGGTCACCCGCGGCACGTTCATGCGCGGGGCGACGACGGCGGCCAGCAGCCCGACGAGCAGGGCCGCGGCGGCGGCCGCCGCCTGGACGGGGACGTCGGCGTCGACGAGCCACAGCCGCCCGGTGTTGGCGACCATCCCGATGGAGGCGGCCGCCAGCGCCATGGACCACGGACTGTTGAACATCAGCGCGAACCCGAGGACGCCGAGGAAGCTCGCCAACGCCCGCAGCGACACCAGCAGCGCCGGGTCCAGGCCCATGGGTTCGGCCGGGACCGGGTCCAGGCCGACCACCATCGAGACGCCCCACACCGACAGCGCCGCCGAGGTGAGGATCATCAGGGCGTACGTGAGCCGGGCCAGCCCCGCGGAGAAGTCCAGCTTCGCGAGGTCCAGCGCGCCGGTGACCAGCGGGAACCCGGGCACCAGGAACAGCACGGCGGAGACGTACCCGGCCTCGTGGTTGGTGGCCGCTCCCCCGAGCGCGCCGAACGCGGCGAGGAACCCCACGTAGGTGGTGGTGGCCAGCGCCGCGGCGAGCATCGTCACGCCGAACTGGTTCCATCCCCGGTGGATGAGGGCGCGGCGCAGCGCCTGCCCGAGACCGGCCCCGAGGAACACCCCGGCGATCTCGACGACGCCGCCGTGGTTGAGGAAGGCGAACGCCGCGCACGCCATCGCCGCCCACAGGGCGTTGAGCGCGGCGGGGTACAGCGGGGGCTTGTCCTGGATCCGGTCGAGCCGCGCGGTGGCGTCCTCGACGCTGACGGGCTGGTCCCGCTCGACGTCCTGCGCGAACCGTTCCAGGGCGCACAGCCGGTCGGCGTTGATGCCCACGCTGCGGACCTCGGTGACCTCCGTGCGGAAGCTCGGGCCGCGGTGCGAGGTCGTGGTGATCTCGGTGAGCGTGACGTGGGCCTGGTGCCGTTCGATCCCCAGCGCGCGGGCGGCGCGGGCCATCGACGCCTTGACGCGGTACGACCCCGTCCCGGCGGACAGGGACAACCGGCCGACGCGCAACGCCACGCCGGACCGTCGGATGAGCTCGATCTCGGCGTCGTCGGGGGCTGTGGGCACGGGTCCATCCTCGGGTGCGGGCCCCGGCCAGCGCCAGGCGACCGGGTGCGCGACGATGAGACCGCGACGTCGGGGCGGTCGACATCGCACGACGAGGACGACGAGGAGCGTGCATGAGCGGGACGGTGCGGCACGAGATCGACCTGCCCGACGGCCGCGTGCTGGTGGGGCACGACACCGGCGGGCCCGACGGGGCGCCCGTCCTGGTGTGGCACCACGGGTCCCCGCAGTCCGGCGAGCTGCTCGCCCCGGTCGTGCGGGCGGCCTCCGACCGCGGGATCCGGGTGGTCTCCACGGCCCGGGCGGGCTACGGCGGGTCGACCCGACGGCCCGGGCGGACCGTCGCCGACGCGGCCGCTGACACCGGGCACCTGCTCGACACGATCGGCGTCACCGCCTGCCACGCCGTCGGCGCCTCCGGCGGCGGTCCGCACGCGCTGGCGCTCGCGGCCCGGCGCCCCGACCTGGTCCGCGGCGTCGTGACCCTGGCCGGCATCGCCCCGTACGACGGCACCGAGGACTGGTTCGCCACGATGGCCGACGACGGCGGGCTGCGGGCCGCCCTCGACGGTGCGGCGGCGCGGCAGGCCTACGAGGAGACGGCCGAGTTCGACCCCACCAGCTTCACCGACGCCGACGTGGCGATGTTCTCCGGCCCGTGGGGCGCGCTCGGGGCCGATGCCGGACGGGCGAGCGAGTCGTGGCCCGAGGGTCTGGTCGACGACGACGTCGCGTTCGTCCGGGACTGGGGTGTCGCCCTCGCCGACGTCGCCGCCCCCGCGCTCGTCGTCCAGGGCGGTGCGGACCGGGTGGTGCCGCGCCGGCACGGGAGGTTGCTGCACGGGGCCCTGCCGGCCGGTGAGCTCTGGCTGCGTCCCCACGACGGGCACATCAGCGTGCTGGCCGCGCTGCCCGCGGCCGTGGACTGGCTCCGCGCCCACGCTGCGTGATCTGCTCCGCGTGACCGGCGGCGAGCCGCAGGGCGAGGACTATCGTCGAAGCATGGCTGAGACGGCGTCGGCCACCGCACGGCCGGTGCGCGCCGCCGAGGTCGCCGCGGCCCTCTGCCTGGCCACCGACCTCGGCATGGGTTTCCCCTGGGCGCACGGTCTCGAGGCGACCGCCGCGACGATGCGGCTGTGCGACGTGGCGGGAGCCGACGAGGCCGTGCGCCGGCAGGCGTACTTCCTCAGCCTCCTGGCGTACGCCGGCTGCGCCGCCGACGCGACGGTCAAGGCGGAGTTCTTCGGGGGACCGATCACCGAGTCGATCGTCGACGTCATCTGGGGCACCCGGCGCGAGCAGATGGGCGTGGTGCTGCGGTCGCTGCCCGACCCTGGTGCGCCGGTGCCCGCCGCCGTGGGGCAGACGGTCGCCCGGCTGCCGCGTGCCGTCGCCCACGAGCCGCGCGAGCAGCTCGCCCTGTGCGAGGTCGCCCAGCACCTGTCCCGCCACCTGGGGCTCGACGGCGTCGCCGACGACCTGCACCACCTGACCGACCGGTGGGACGGGTCCGGGGTGCTGGGGCGGGGTCGGGGCGAGGAGATCCCGACCGCGCTGCGGATCGTCCTGGTCGCCCGCGACGCCGCCCACCAGGCGTCCGTCGGCGGCAGCGGGTACGCGGCCGACGTCATCGCCGACCGGGCGGGACGTGCGCACGACCCGTGGGTGGCGGGGATGCTCGTGCGGCACCACCACGAGATCCTCGGTGAGCCGCACGAGCAGGGGGCGACCTGGGACGAGGTGCTCGCCGCCGAACCGGGCACCCCGCGGGAGATCCCCGCCGAGCAGGTCGACGACGCCGTGGCGACGCTCGGCGAGCTGGCGGACGTGGTCGGGCCGGCCTGGGCAGGCCGGTCCCGGGCGGTGGCGGCGCTCGCGGGCGACGCGGCGGAGCTGGCCGGACTGGACCCCGCGGAGGTCCGGCACGTCCGTCGGGCCGCGCTGCTGCAGGACGTCGGGCGGATCAGCGTCCCGGCGCGGATCTGGCACGCCCACCGGACGCTGTCCGCCGAGGACCGGGAGCACGTCCGGCTGCACCCGTACTTCACCGAGCGGGTGTGCGCCGCCTCCCCGTTCCTGCGCGACCTGGCCCGGGACGCCGTCTGCCACCACGAGCGGCTGGACGGGTCGGGGTACCACCGGGGGCTGCCGGCCGCGGCGCTCGGGGTCCCGGCGCGGCTGCTCGCCGCCGCCGACGCGATGCGGTCGGCCTGCGAGACACCGCCCCACGGCCGAGGGCTGAGCCGCGCCGCGGCGGTGTACGCGCTGGGCCGTGACGTGCGCGAGGGGCGCCTCGACGCCGAGGCGGTCGCCGCCGTCGTCGAGGCCGCCGGGCTCGAGCCCCCGCCGCTGCACCGGCCGGCCGGGCTGACGGAGCAGGAGAGCCGGGTGGTGGGGCTCGTCGCCCGCGGGCTGGCGACCAAGCAGGTCGCGCGCACCCTCGGCATCAGCCCGAAGACGGCGGACCAGCACCTGCAGCACGCGTACCGCAAGATCGGGGTGTCGAGCCGGGCGGCCGTCGCGCTCTTCGCGGCCGAGCACGGCCTGCTCGCCTGGGGAGAACTCCTGATACCGGGGCGGCGCACGGCTCCGTAGCGTCGACGGCATGGACATCGTGCCGACCCGGTCCGCGGCCCCGGTCTCCCCCGGGGATCTCGCGGAGCGGCTGCGCACCCGGCGCCGGTGCGCGCTCGGGGCTTCCGGCAGCGCCGCCGTGGTGGTCGCCGTGCTGGTGAGTGCCGCTGCGACCTCCTCGCACCTGGGCGCGCCGGCGTGCTGGCCGTGGTTGCTCACCGGGCTGCAGGTCACGGCGTTGTGGGCGGCCGGCGGGCCCCGCTGGTGGGGCTGGCTGCTGGGGGCGTCGGTGCAGCCGCCGTGGATCGCGTACGCCCTGGTCACCGACCAGCTCGGGTTCGTCCCCGGCTGCCTCGTCTCCGGCTCCGTCCAGGCCCTGAGCTTCCTGCGTTCCGTCCGACCCGAGGAGGAGTCATGAGCACGCAGCAGCACGAGGTACCCGTCGTGGTGGTCGGCGGGGGCCAGGCCGGGTTGGCCACCTCGTACCACCTCTCGCGACAGGGTGTCGAGCACGTGGTGCTCGACGCCGCCGCCCGGGCGGGGGACTCCTGGCGCCGGCGCTGGGACTCCCTGCGCCTCTTCACCCCGGCGCGGGTCGACCACCTGGACGGCCTGGACCTCGGGCGCCGCGGCCCGGTGCCGACCAAGGACGAGTTCGCGGACTACCTGGAGCGCTACGAGCGCGAGTTCGACCTGCCCGTCCGCCACGGTGTCCGGGTGCGGCGGCTCGCGTCCGACGGCGCGGGGTTCCGGCTCGAGGCCGCGGACGGCGAATACCGGGCGGAGGCCGTCGTCGTGGCGATGGGTGGCCTCCAGGTTCCGCGGGTGCCGGCGGTCGCGGGCGACCTGCGGCCCGGCATCCGGACCCTGCACTCCGCGGACTACCGCAACCCTTCCCAGCTCGCCGACGGGCCGGTCCTCGTGGTCGGTGTGGGCAACAGCGGGGCGGAGATCGCGGTCGAGGCCGCCCGGGACCACGAGACCTGGTTGGCCGGCACCGAGACCGGGCACCTGCCGTTCCGCGTGGACGGCTGGTTCGGGCGGAACCTCGGCACCCGGGTCGTGGGGCTCGTGTTCCGCCACGTGCTGACGATCGACACCCCGGTCGGACGCCGCGCGCAGCCCGTGCTGCAGTCCCGGGCGGACCTGCTGGTGCGGGAGCGACCCCGCGACCTGCGGCGGGCCGGGGTGCACCGGGTCCCGCGCATCGAGGCGGCCCGTGACGGCCTGCCCGTGGCGGCGGACGGCACGGTGCTCGACGTCGGCACGGTCGTCTGGTGCACCGGGTACCGGACCGGGCTGGAGGAGTGGATCGACCTGCCGGTCCTGGACGAGCGAGGACGCGTGCGTCAGGTCCGCGGGGTCACCGAGGTGCCGGGGCTGTACTCCGTCGGCCAGGACTTCCAGTACGCCAAGGCGTCCGAGCAGATCCCCGGCGTGAGCCGGGACGCGCGGTACGTCGCGGAGCACCTCGCCCGGCAGTGCCGCGGCGCACCGGTCGCCGCGGGGTGAGCGGCCGGGGCGCGGTGCGGCGGGCGCTACGGCCGCCGCACCGCGTACTCGGTGGTGACGATCCCGCTCGGGGACGTGGTCGACCACCGGACCTCGAGGTCCAGGGGCGTCCCGGCGAACAGACGGGTGCCCTGACCCAGCACGACGGGCAGGGTCGTCAGCACGTACCGGTCGACCAGCCCTGCGGCGGCGAGATCGCGCACAAGCGCGCCGGAGCCGAGGACGACCAGGTCGCCGTCGCCCTGCTCCCTGAGCCGGGCGACGGTCTGGATGGCCTCGCCGACCAGCGGGAACGACGCCGGCCAGGCGAGCTCGACGTCCGGGTCGCGCGTCGCGACGTACTTGGGGGACGCGCGCAGCACCTCGCTGAACGGGTTCGGCTCGGTGGTGGTCAACCAGTACCCGACGACGTCGTCGTAGGTGCGGTGCCCGAACAGCATCCCGCCCGGCGCGGCGCCGTGGGCGGCGCGTCCCGTGAAGGCCGCCATCGCGGCCTCGGGGTCGGCCTGCAGGTACGGGGTGGCCCAACCACCCCGGATGAAGCCCCCTCGCGGGTCCTCGTCCGGGCCGGCCGGCGCCTGCATGACGCCGTCCAGCGAGACGTTCTCCACGGCGACGATCGTGTGCACGGGTGTCCTCGCTCCTCGAGTCGGTGTCACCCGGGTGGACCGCCGGCACCGCCCGGACTCATCGCCCGGGCGGCGGACGGATCAGGACAGCGACCCGAGCGCGGTGCGCAGCCGCTGGGCGGCGTCGTCGGCGACGGCCTCCAGCTCGGCGCTGTCGGCGACGGACATCATCGCGTGGGGGTCCATGGCCTCGATCGTCGTGGTCCCGTCCCCGGCGTCACGCACGACGACGTTGCACGGCAGCAGCGCTCCGACGGAGCGGTCGGCCTGCAGCGCGCGGTGCGCGAGCGGCGGGTTGCAGGCGCCGAGCACCAGGTAGGGCTCGATCTCGGCCCCGATCTTGGTCCGCAGGGTCGCGGCCATGTCGATCTCGGTCAGCACGCCGAAGCCCTGGTCGGACAGCGCCTGGCGGACCGCCGCGACGGCCTCGTCGAAGGGCGCGGTGACGGTGGCGGTGAGGGTGTAGCTCATACGAACTCCTTCCCGGGGCGTTCCCCCGGATCGCGGGTGCTCAGACGGGGCAGGCGGTCGCCGCGGCGGCCCGGCGCTGGTAGCGCCCGAAGACGGTCGCGAGCACGGCGACGACTGCCATGGTGGCAGTCGGGGAGCCCGCCAGCAGGACGGGCGGGACCAGCACGGTCGCCGCCGCCGCGACGTCGCAGGGTCCGCAGCCCAGCACCGCACGCCACCGGGTCCCCGTGGGCGGGACGTACGTGGCGAGTGTGGAGCCGCCGATCGCGGCGCTGCCGACCAGCAGTCCGGTGGCCGCCGCGCCCGGGACGCCGGCGGCGGTGACGTACCAGACGGCCAGGGCGGTGGCCGCCAGCACGCCGACGACGACCCGGCGTGCGCTGACCGGTCGACGCGTCCGTGCCGCCGGGCGCGCCCGGGTGTCCGGCGCCGACGTCATCGGCAGGTGCAGCGCTCGGCGGGCGGGACGTCGGCCATGACCTGGTCGACGTGCATGCCGCAGCCGGTCCAGGTGACCTTGCCGCAGCGGGGACAACGAGCGGGACTGCACATGGCGTGCTCCTTCCGGCGGGAGTTCCGGGGCGCAGGGGCGCCGCCTCCGGGCACGACCCACTGTAATACCCCTAGGGGTATGCCGTCGAGTGTGCGGGAGCGAGGGAGGCGCCACGATGGGGAGATGAGCGACCAGACGGGCCGGATCCGCCTGCGCGGCGGACGGCCGGAGACCGCGGAGCAGCGGTCGGACCGGAACTGGAACGAGCTGCTGCAGGAGCTGCGCGTGCTGCAGACGGGCGTGCAGATCCTCACGGGGTTCCTGCTCATCCTGCCGTTCCAGGCGCGGTTCGCCGACCTCGACCCCTTCCAGCACACGGTGTACCTGGTCGACGTCCTGGTGTGCCTGGTGACGTCCGGCCTGTTCATCGCCCCGGTGGCGGTGCACCGCGGGCTGTTCCGCCGACGCCTCAAGCTCGCCGTGGTCAGCCTCGGGGACCGGATGACGCGGTTCGGGCTGGTGCTGCTCGCCGTCGCGCTGTCGGCCACGGCCCTGCTCGTCTTCGACGTGGTGGTGAGCCGTGCCGTCGGTCTGGTGGTGGGTGGAGCGGTCGCGGCCCTGCTGCTCGGGCTCTGGGGGGTGCTGCCGGTCGTCGTGCGTCGACGGGACTGAGGCCCTGGGTCGTGCCGAGGAATCCGGGCCCGGAGGGTGACACGTGTCAACCGTTGCCGAATCGTTGTGCTGAGGGGTGCCGGGGAGCGGCTCCGCTCCGCTACCTTGCGGCGCATGACACGCGATGAGGCGATGTGGACGAGGGTGCGTCGAGGGACCGTGGGTGTGGCGCTGGTGAGCGCCGGTGCGCTGGTGCTGGCCGGCTGCGGAGGGGCCGACGAACCGGGCGGCGAGCCCTCGTCGTCGGCCGCAGCGTCCGAGGAGGCGGTCGCACCGGCCGTCGAGAGCAGCTGCACGGACGGCGTCGTCGTGGAGTGGCAGGGGGAGCCGGACACCCAGGAGATGTACACCTCGGCGCAGGTGATCCAGGTCGGCGACGACGGGCTGACGGTGCGTGACGACTGGCAGCGAGGCGAGGAGGCCGGCGCCCGGCACCTGTCCGACGCCGACGGCGCGCAGCAGGCCGTCGTGTCCGACGCCGTGGCGGGCGGGCTGCTGGAGGCCGACCAGGTCCCGCGGCCGGCCGACCCCGCCGAGGCGCTGGCCGGTGCCGAGAAGGGCAAGTACGTCCTGTACGACTACGCCAAGCACCGCACGCAGACCGCGCTCGTGTCGTGCGCGGACGGCAGCACGTCGGTCGAGGTCGCCTGGACCGGCTTCGAGATCGTCGAGTCCGGGGTCGCGAACTGCGCGGCCAGCCCGGACCCGGTGGCCGACATCATCGCGGCCGACGCCATCACGGGGTTCTGCGTCAAGGGATAGCAGGGCCCGCGGGTCGGAGGTGGTCCTCCTGCCACGCTGGACGACGGCGTGGCCCCCGCGGGTCCCGGGTGGTCGCGGTGCTCAGACCGCGACCACCTCGTGCGTCCGTCGGTTCTTCACCGTGCGGATCACCTCCTTTCGCGTACGCCGAGCACGCTACGCCCGGCGGCCGGAGGTGCCCAGCGATTTATGCGACCGGACCCACGGGGCCGCTGCGGCGGAGCGACTCCCACTCGTCCGGGTAGTCGTCGAGCCACTGCGCGAACGACCGTGCGGGACGGCCCACCAGGCGTTCCACGTCGTGCGAGACGGTGGCCATCTCGCCGGCCGCGATGGCCTCGTAGGACGAGACCCACCCCGCGAGCTCGACGGCGGAGGCGTTGAACCGCGCGCGGGAGGAGTACGCCTCGGGCACGGACTCCGCGTGGTACCGGATCTCGCGGCCGGTCGCGACGGTCAGCGCGGCCGCCACCTCGAGCAGGCTCATCGCCTCCGGGCCGGTCACGTCGTAGACGACGCCGTCGTGGCGGCGGGGATCCTCGTCCAGCAGCACGGCGGTGGCGACGTCGGCGACGTCGTCGTGGGCCACCGACGCGACCCGTCCGTTCGCGGCGGGGCCGCGGATGACGTCGTCCGGCCCGACGAACGACGCCAGCGCCTGGTGGTACAGGTTGTCCCGCAGGACGGTCCAGCGCAGCCCGGTCGTGCGCAGGTGCTGCTCGGTGTGGAAGTGGTCCCGGGCGAACGTGAAGGTGGCGTCGGGGGCGGCGCCGACGAACGAGACGTAGACGATGCGCTCGACGCCGGCCCGGACAGCGGCGTCGATGGCCGCCACGTGCTCGGCCACGCGGTCCTCCGACTCGCGGGCGCTGACGAGGAACACCGTCTGGACGCCGTCGAACGCGGCCCGCATGCCCTCGTCGTCGTGGTACCCGTCGGCGACCGCGGTCTCGCACTCCGGCAGGGGGCGGCCGTCGTCGAGGCGCGGGACGCGGGAGGGGTCCCGCACCACGAGGCGCTGGTGCGCACCCTCCGCGGCGAGCCGGAACGCGAGCCGGGACCCGACGCGCCCGGACGCTCCGGTGACGGCGATGAGACCCTCGGCGGACCACCTCATGCCGTCACGGTACGGGGTCGTGGGTCCTCACGCCGCGCGACCACGCCGACCGCGGACGCCCGGCACGGGTCCGCGCGGCCGTGCAAGCATGGGGTCGTGAGCCAGACGATCTACCGCGTGATGACCGTGTGCACCGGCAACATCTGCCGCTCCCCCATGGCCGAGGTGGTGCTGCGCGACCGGCTGCACGGGGCGGGTCTCGCCGACCGCGTCACGGTCGACTCGACCGGTGTCAGCGACGAGGAGCACGGGAACCCCGTCGACCCCCGGGCCCGGCGCGCCCTGGCCGCCCGGGGCTACGCGGTCGGTGACGGCCACCGGGCGCGGCAGGTCTCGGCCGACGAGCTCGGTGAGCGCGACCTCGTGCTGGCGATGACGTCGCGGCACGCCGACGTCTTGCGACGGCTCGCGAACGGTACAGATCCGCAGATCCGGATGTACAGGTCCTTCGACCCGGACGCTCCGCAGGTCGGGGGCCGGGGCGAGGAGTCACGGCTCGACGTCGACGACCCCTGGTACGGCGACGCGGACGGTTTCGAGGTGTGCCTCGACGAGATCGAGGCCGCCGCCGACGGGATCGTGGCGCACGTGCGGGTCGAGCTCGGCCTCGCCTGAGCACCCGGCGGACGGACTACTCGGCGGAGCGCGCCGACCCGAACAACCGGCGCCACCACGGCGCCTCCGGAGCGGGCTCGGGTGCGGGGGGACGGGTCGGCACGTAGGCGCGGAACCACCGTTCGGTCTCCTGCCGCACGACGGCGCGCACGTCCGGCGCGGAGAGCGTGACGTCGTGCAGGGCCCCCTCGATCCGGGCGATCGTGACCAGGCGGCCCAGCCGGGCGGCGCGTTCGGCGATCCCCTCGACGTCGAGCACGGTGTCCGCCCGCAGCATCTCCGGCGACCACCGCACCGGGCGGACCGTCCGTGTCGAGAGCATGACGAGCACCGGGACGTCGAGGTCGAGACCCAGGGCGACCTCCTCGTGGCCGTCGAAGATCGCCGACAGCCAGGCGGGTGTGGCACGCCATCCGTCGTCGGGCCGCCACGCCGGGTCGACGTCCCAGGCGCCCTCGTACCGCCGGGAGATGGACCGGACGTAGAACCCCTGGTCGACGTTCACCAGATGGCTGCGCGGCGCGAGCGCCGCGTGCGCGCGGACACCGGGCTCGAGGACGCGGCGGCCCACCTTGCGCGTCTGGAACTCCAGCCAGGGGCTGTTCAGGACCAGCGCCGCGGCGCGCCCGGGGTGGTGGGCGGCCCACAGGCTCAGGATCAGCCCGCCGGTCGAGTGCCCCATGAGCACCAGACGTCGGTCCGTCCGGTCGTCCCGGCCGTGCCCGATCGTCGCCAGTGCCGCCTCGAGGTCCTCGTCGTAGGTCTCCAGCCGGGTGACGAACCCCGGGGTGTGGTGCGGGCGCAGGCTCCGGCCGTACTTGCGCAGGTCCAGGGCGTGGAACCGGACGCCGAGCCGCTCCCAGAAGTCGGCGAGGTGCGTCTGGAAGAAGTAGTCGGTCCAGCCGTGCACGTAGAGCAGGTCCACGCCGACGTCGGGCCGGGCCCCGTCCGGTGCGGGCGGGACGGGCCGGACGAGGGTGGTGTCGACCTCGCCCTCGAAGTCGGGCGCCAGGCGCAGGGTCCGCTGCTCGAACCCGGGCAGCACGTCAGGCTCCCACCCCGGGGTGGTCACGGGCTCGGCGGCACCGGCCGTCGGGTCCGTGCCCGACGTCCGGGTCGCGCTCTCGGGTCCCCCGTCCTGCATGGCGCTCAACCTAGGCGTGGCGCGCGCACGGCGCGAGCCCTGCCGACCGGGCGGGTCATCGACCTCGTCGTACGCGCCACCGCGCGACCTCGCGCTCGACGTCGCGCGTCGGCGTGACGACGGGGGGTCCGCCCCGGAGCTGACGGCGGGCGTCCACCACCCGGGCGTTGAAGTCCTCGAGCACCTGGCGGACCCGGTGCTCGTCGCCCTCACGGTCGAGCGTCTCCTCCAGCACGGCGTCCTCCTGGCGCAGCTGGGCGGCGGGCAGGACGCCGGTGATGTGGTCGCGCTGCACGAGGTTCTTCAGCCACCAGTCCGGGTCGTGCGAGCCGCCGATGCCGGGCAGCGGCTTGCCCTGCAGCGGCAGGTCGTCGAACTCGCCCCGGCGGATCGCCTGGTCGATCGCCGTGTCCGCGAACCGGGCACGTTCGGACATGGGCACGCGGCGCCCGTCGGCGCGGTCCGCCGCGGCCTCCTCCGCGGTGCGGGGCGGGAGCCCGGCCTCGGCGCGTTCGCGCTCGACCTCGCGGTCCACCCGGTACTGCGCGGCACGGCGCACCGGGTCGTCCCCGGACGACGCTCGGGGCGAGCCGGGGTCCGGTCCGTCGGTGCGGTCGTCGGTGCCCATGACGCCACGGTACGCACCGTGGCCGGGTCCGGGACCTCGGCGGACGGGCATCATGGGGGCATGAAGGTCTCCCGCCGCAGCCAGGTCCCCCCGTTCGCCGTCATGGAGGTCCTGGCGGCCGCCAACGTCCGGCGCAGCGCCGGGCACGACGTCCTCAACCTCTGCGCCGGCGAACCGTCGGCCGGTGCCTCGGACGTCGTCCGCGACCGTGCCGCCGACCTGCTGCGGCAGGGCGATCTCGGCTACACCGAGTCGCTCGGCGTCCCGGCCCTGCGCGAGGAGATCGCGGGGCACTACCGGCGGTGGTACGGGGTCGACGTCGACCCCGGCCGCGTCGCGGTGACGACGGGATCCAGCGGCGGGTTCGTCCTGACGTTCCTGGCGGCGTTCGACGTCGGAGACCGGGTCGCGCTGGCCCGCCCCGGCTACCCCGCCTACAAGAACATCCTGGCGGCGCTGGGCTGCGAGGTCGTCGAGATCGACTGCGGACCGGAGACGCGCTACCAGCCGACGGTCGCCCAGCTCGAGCAGCTCGTCGCCGACGGGCCGCTGGCGGGTCTGATCGTGGCCTCGCCCGCGAACCCCACCGGGACGATGATCGCGCCCGCCGAGCTGGACGCGGTGGCGCGCTGGTGCGCCGACCACGGGGTGCGCCTGATCAGCGACGAGATCTACCACGGCATCGCCTACGGGGACGACCTCGGGCAGGCGACCGCGGCGGTGCACGGCGACGGTGGCGCCGTCGTCGTCAACTCGTTCTCCAAGTACTGGGCCATGACCGGCTGGCGGCTGGGCTGGCTCGTCCTGCCGGAGGAGCTCGTCGGACCGGTCGGGGCGCTCGCCGGGAACGTGGCGCTGTCGCCGCCGGCGCTGGCGCAGCACGCGGCGATCGCGGCCTTCTCCCCCGCGGGCTACCAGGCGGCGGCCGACAACGTGGTCCGCTACCGGGCGTCGCGCGCCGCGCTGCTGGACCGGCTGGACGAGCTCGGCTGGCGACCCGTGGCGCCGGCCGACGGCGCGTTCTACCTGTACGGGAACGTCTCCCGCCTCGGCCTGGACGCGGTGACCTACTGCTCGCGGCTGCTGGCCGAGGCCGACGTGGCGATCACCCCCGGCACCGACTTCGACGGCCGGACCGGTGGTGACTGGGTCCGGCTGTCGTTCGCCGCGGACCCGGTGACGGTCGCGCGGGCCGTGGACCGGATCGTGGCCTGGCAGGACGGTCTGTCCCGGGCATGAGAACGCCCCCGTCACCCGGGGTCGTCCCGGGAGCGGGGGCGGTCGTCGCGCCGCGCGCCGTGGTCTAGCGCAGCACGGCCGGTGCGGCCGCGACGACCGGCTCGGCGGCAGGCTCGCGCGGGGCGACCTGCACGCGCGTCACGTGCTCACGGCCGGTGCGACGGGCCTTGGCCATGACCATCAGGGCCTGGGCGCCGATGACCATCCAGGCGACGTTGGCGAAGACCGAGGGCCAGACGCCCTCCACCGCGGCGACGAGGAACAGCGTCGACGTGGCGGTCAGGTTGGCGGTCTGGAACGGGAGCGAGTTCGGTGCCCAGCGCCCCTTCGAGACCATCGCATACGCGACCAGCCCGATCAGAGCTCCGAACCACCCGAGCCCGGTGATGACGAGGGACAGGGTCTGCGACATGCTTAGCCTCCTAACACAAGTGGGGACGGTCGTCGACGACGAACGTTGAGGGGTGGGCGCCACGAAGCCGGCCGAGCCGGGAGCGATGTGCTACCTGCGGGCGCAGGCACCATTCTGGAGCATGAAGTTGCTTCAGGACAATCGAACGCTCCTGCAGAAGCCGGTTAGCATTGCTACATGGCTGCCGACCCACGAAGACTTGCCTTTCTCCTTGCCGTGCACCGCTCCGGGGGCGTGCTCGCGGCAGCAGATCTTCTGCATGTCACCCCCTCGGCGGTCTCCCAGCAGATCGCCCGTTTAGAGGCCGAGGAGGGCTTCCCGGTCCTCGACCGCGGCCCCCGGGGCGTCAGCCTGACGCCGGCCGGTCGCGTGCTCGCCGACGCCGCCGAACGCATCGAGGCCGAGCTGCTGGAGGCGCACCAGGAGATCGCCAACCTCGGCGAGGGGGTGAGCGGCACCGTGACGATCGGTGCGTTCCAGTCCGCCATCCGGTCCGTGGTCGCCCCGATGCTCCAGCCGTTCATCGAGGACCACCCCGGGGTCACGCTGGACGTGCGCGAGCACGAGCCGGCGGACGCGATCCGGATGCTGCGCGCCGGCGACCTCGACGTCGTCCTGCTCGAGCGCGACGTCGAGGTCGACTCCCCCGCCCCCCGCGGCGCGCACGACATCCCCCTGATCGACGAGCCGTGGCTGCTCGTCGTGCCGTCCACCCTGCCGACGCCGGAACGCCTCGACGACCTGCGGGACATGCCCTGGATCGGCGCGGTCCAGAACACCGCCGCCGACCGCGCCCTGCGCCGCCTCGGCCGCACGCTCGGCACCACCCTGAACGTGCGGCACGGCTACTTCGACTTCGACACGGCGCTCGCCCTCGTGGACGCCGGGCAGGGCGTCGCGATGCTGCCGGCGCTGGCCGTGCGTCGCAGCGAGCCGCCGGAGGGTACCGAGGTGGTCGCGATGCCCGGGCTCGGGTCCCGGCGGATCATCGTGCGACACCGCTCGACGCGCCACGAGCCGGGCCCGGCGGTCCGTGCCGTGGTCGACACGATGGTCGAGATCGCCCGCGACCTCGAGCTGACCTGAGCCCTTCGGCCGTCGTGGCCGGCCGGGTAGACTGACCGCGCTCGACCGCTCGACCACAACCGAACACGCCGCTCGAACCGTGCCGGGAGAGTCTGCCGCGCGCCGGCAGCGCCGAAGGAGCAAGACCCCTCCCCGGGAATCTCTCAGGCCCCAGTACCGCCACGGTGAGGCAACTCTGAAAAGCGGTCCGCCCGACGGGACGGGCCCGCCGACGGTGCATCCCGTCCCGCCGTGCGCGGGGCGGCCAAACTCTCAGGCCCATGACAGAGCGGGGAGGGTCCCGGCCCACCGACCTTCGGAGCGCTCCTCGTGACCCACTCCCCCTTCGACCCGGACGTCTTCGCCGACCGGCACATCGGCCCGCGCGGCGACGAGACCACGGCGATGCTGGACCAGCTCGGCTACCCGAGCCTCGACGCGCTCGTCGACGCCGCCGTCCCCGCGTCGATCCGCCAGCCCGACGAGCTCGACCTGCCGGCGGCGCGGACCGAGTCCGAGGTGCTGGACCACCTCCGCGGGATCGCCGCGAAGAACCAGGTCAAGCGGCAGATGATCGGGCAGGGCTACTACCCCGCCGTGACGCCCGCCGTCATCCGGCGCAACGTCCTCGAGTCCCCCGCCTGGTACACGGCCTACACGCCGTACCAGCCGGAGATCTCCCAGGGCCGCCTCGAGGCGCACCTCAACTTCCAGCAGGTGATCGAGGACCTCACGGGCCTGGAGATCGCCGGCGCCTCCCTGCTCGACGAGGCGACCGCCGTCGCGGAGGCCGTCGCGCTGATGTGGCGGGCCTCGCGGGCCAAGCAGGGGTACGTCGTGCTGGACGCGGACCTGTTCGGCCAGTCGCTCGCCGTCACCCGGGGCCGGGCCGAGGCGGTCGGGCTGCCCGTCGTCGTCGCCGACCTCACCGACGGGCTGGAGGCCGGCCTCGCGGAGCTGACGGCCGCCGGCGTCGAGCTGCCCGAGGGGTCGCTGGTCGGCGTGGTGGTCCAGCAGTCCGGTGCCTCCGGGCGGGTCCTCGACCTGCGCACCGTCGTGGACGAGGCCAAGGAACGCGGCGCCCAGGTGACGGTGGCGACCGACCCCCTCGCGCTGACCCTGCTCCGCTCCCCCGGCGAGCTCGGTGCGGACGTCGCCGTGGGCTCGGCCCAGCGGTTCGGCGTCCCCCTGTTCCACGGCGGGCCGCACGCCGCCTTCATCGCCGTGCGCAAGGGCCTGGAGCGCCAGCTCCCGGGCCGGCTCGTCGGGGTCTCGATCGACGCCGACGGCCAGATCGGCTACCGCCTGGCGCTGGCCACCCGCGAGCAGCACATCCGGCGCGAGCGGGCGACCTCCAACATCTGCACCGCCCAGGCGCTGCTTGCGGTCGTGGCCGCGATGTACGCCGTCTACCACGGCCCCGAGGGCCTGCGGGCGATCGGCGAGCGGGTGCACGGCCGGGCGCTGTCCCTGGCGGCCGGTCTGCGAGCGGCCGGCGTCGAGGTCGTGCACGCCGAGTTCTTCGACACCGTGCGCGTGGCCGTCCCCGGGCAGGCCTCCGCGATCGGCGCCGCCGCCGTGGAGGCCGGTTACAACCTGTACATCGACGGTGCGGATCACGTACAGATCGCGTGCGACGAGACCACCACCGGCGAGGACGTGGAGACGCTGCTCGGCCTGTTCGGCGCGTCCGCCGCGGACGCGTCCGACGAGCCCGCCCTCGGGGACGCGCTGCTGCGCACCACGGACTACCTGCAGCACCCCGTCTTCCACCGCCACCGCTCCGAGACCGCGATGCTGCGCTACCTGCGGGCGCTCAGCGACAAGGACCTCGCCCTCGACCGCACGATGATCCCGCTGGGCTCGTGCACCATGAAGCTCAACGCGACGGCCGAGATGGAGCCGATCAGCTGGCCCCAGTTCGCCGACCTGCACCCGTACGTCCCCGCCGACCAGGCGCTGGGCTACGCCGAGCTGGTCGGGACCCTCGAGTCGTGGCTGGCCGAGATCACCGGGTACGCCGCCGTCTCGGTGCAGCCCAACGCGGGGTCGCAGGGGGAGCTGGCCGGTCTGCTGGCGATCCGCGCGTACCACGCCTCGCGGGGCGAGGGGGAGCGCGACGTCGTGCTCATCCCCGCCTCCGCGCACGGCACCAACGCCGCGTCGGCGACCCTGGCCGGGCTCCGGGCGGTGGTCGTCAAGACCGCATCGGACGGCGAGATCGACCTCGACGACCTGCAGGCCGCGCTCGAGAAGCACGCCGGCCGGGTGGCCGGGATCATGATCACCTACCCCTCGACGCACGGTGTGTACGAGCCGCACGTCCAGGACGTCTGCGCCGCCGTACACGATGCGGGTGGTCAGGTGTACATCGACGGCGCCAACCTCAACGCGCTCGTCGGTCTGGCACGACCGGGCCGGTTCGGCGGCGACGTGTCGCACCTGAACCTGCACAAGACGTTCTGCATCCCGCACGGCGGGGGAGGTCCGGGCGTCGGTCCCGTCGGCGTCGCCGAGCACCTCGTGCCGTTCCTGCCGGGCGACCCCACGCCGTCCGGCACGGGTGCGGCGCAGCCGGCCGGGCCCGTGCCGCCGGTGTCGGCGACGAGGCACGGATCGGCCGGCATCCTGCCGATCTCGTACGCCTACCTCGCGCTCATGGGCCCCGACGGGCTCACCGCGGCCACCGAGCACGCCGTGCTCACCGCCAACTACGTGGCCTCGCGGCTCGCCCCGCACTACCCCGTCCTCTACACGGGCGACCACGGCCTCGTCGCCCACGAGTGCATCCTCGACCTGCGGGAGATCACCGCGGAGACCGGCGTCACCGTCGACGACGTCGCCAAGCGGCTCGTCGACTTCGGGATCCATGCCCCGACCATGGCGTTCCCCGTGGCCGGGACCCTGATGGTCGAGCCCACCGAGTCCGAGGACCTGGGCGAGCTGGACCGGTTCGTCGACGCCATGGTGGCGATCCGCGGCGAGATCGACGCCGTCGCCGCCGGCCGCTGGCCGCTGGAGGACTCGCCGCTGCGCAACGCGCCGCACACGGCCGCGTCCGTCATGGTGGACACCTGGGACCACCCGTACACCCGCGAGGAGGCGGCGTTCCCGGTGCCGAGCCTGCGGTCGGCCAAGTACTGGCCGCCGGTCCGGCGCATCGACCAGGCGCACGGTGACCGGAACCTGCAGTGCTCCTGCCCGCCCGTCGACGCCTACGCCGAGAACTGAGGGATCATGACCACGACCAAGTCGCCGCTCCACGACGAGCACGTCGCGCTGGGCGCCCACCTGACCGAGTTCGGCGGCTGGGACATGCCGCTGCGCTACACCTCCGACCTCGCCGAGCACCGGGCGGTCCGCGAGGCGGCCGGTCTGTTCGACCTGTCGCACATGGGCGGGATCAGCGTCACCGGCCCCGAGGCCGCCGCGTTCCTCGACCACGCACTGGTCGGCAACTTCTCCGCCCTGCGGCCGATGCGGGCGCGCTACACCATGATCTGCGCCGACGACGGGGGAGTGCTGGACGACCTCATCGTCTACCACAACGGCACCGACGAGTACTTCGCCGTGCCCAACGCGGCGAACGCGGACACCGTGCTCGTGGCCCTGCTGGAGCGCGCTGCCGGCTTCGACGTCGCCGTGCGGGACATCTCCGCGGGTCTCGCCCTGATCGCCGTGCAGGGACCGCGCGCCGAGGAGATCCTCCGCGAGGTCCTCACCGAGGACGCCGAGATCTCCGGCGGGACGTCGCTGGACGACCTGCGCTACTACGCCTGCCTCGGCATGCGGTTCGGCGAGGAGATCGTGCTCGTCGCCCGCACCGGGTACACGGGCGAGGACGGGTTCGAGATCTGGGTCGACACCCCGCACGCGGTGGCGCTGTGGCGTGCCCTGCTCGCCGGCGGCGAGCCGTACGGCCTGGTGCCGGCCGGGCTCGCGGCCCGCGACTCGCTGCGCCTCGAGGCCGGCATGCCGCTCTACGGCAACGAGCTCGACACGACCACGACGCCGTACGACGCCGGTGCGGGCCGTATCGTCAAGCTCGACAAGACGTCCGACGACGGCACCCCGCTCGAGTTCGTCGGGCGCGACGCGCTCGCCGCCCGCAGCGAGGCCGACCCGGAGCGCGTCCTGGTCGGCCTGCGCGGCACCGGACGCCGCCCGGCCCGGTCCGGGTACGCCGTCGTGCGGACCACCGACGACGGCGAGGTCGGCGAGCAGGTGGGGACCGTGACCTCCGGCGTGCCGTCGCCCACGCTCGGCCACCCGATCGCGATGGCGTACGTGCGCCCGGAGGTCGCCGCCGACGGGACCGAGCTCGCCGTCGACGTGCGCGGACGCGCCGAACCGTTCGTCGTCACCGCGATGCCGTTCTACCGTCGCGGCTGACCCCCGCCGCGCGGTCCGAGAACCAGCCACCCACCGAGGAGACCCAGCATGGCCGACTACCCCAGCAACCTGCGCTACTCCGTCGAGCACGAGTGGATCGACGACGGCACCCCGGCGACCGTGGGCGTGACCTCCTACGCCGTCGAGGCGCTCGGAGACGTCGTGTACCTCGAGCTGCCCGAGGTGGGCGCCGAGATCGAGGCCGGCAGCGTCGTCGGCGAGATCGAGTCCACCAAGTCCGTCTCCGAGCTCTACACGCCCGTGTCCGGGAAGGTCGTCGAGGTCAACGAGACCGCCGTCGACGACCCGGCACTGGTCAACACCGAGCCGTTCGGCGCGGGCTGGCTGTTCAAGATCGAGGTGTCGGGCGAGGGCCAGCTGCTCAGCGCCGAGGAGTACGCGCAGCACGCAGGCTGAGGTGCTCCGGACCGGGGCCGCGGGCGCTGTGACCAAATCGTGATGATCGGACACCTGCCCGCGGCACCCGGCCTCGAGGACATGGTGACCTGCGACGACGTGACCGCGCTCCCGCCCGTGACGCCGTCACGGTGCCCGATGACGCCGTCCGCGCAGACTTCTTCGCCGTGATCCGCGTCATGATCGCCTTCCGTTCCCCTCTCACATCCATGACGGCAGATCCCCAGGTCGATCGTCAGCGATCGGCGGCCGTCGTGGAGGAGCGGAACGATGAGTGCCATCGAACTCGAGCGGCCGACGCTCAAGCCGACCCTGACGCGTCGTGAGCAGGTCGTGCTGTCGAACCTGTCCGAGGACGTCACGCTGGAGCAGATCGCCAGCAAGCTGTTCGTCACGCGCAACACCGTGAAGTCTCAGGTGCGCAGCGTCTACCGCAAGCTCGGCGTCTCGACGCGGGCCGACGCGGTGGCCTGGGCCCGCCGGGCGGGCATCCGGTCCAGCTGAGGCGTCGCCACCGGACGCCCTGCCCCCTATCGGGGGATGTCGTGGGCAGGGCGGGCAGGTCGACGGAATGTGACCTCCGCGACGGCGTCGTCGCCGCCGCGGGTGACACACTCGCGCCATGACTCGTCGACTCGTCGTGGCCGCTGCGATCGTCGATGCCTTCGACCGGCCCACCCGGCTGCTCGCGGCACGCCGGACCCGTCCCGCGGCCATCGCGGGACGCTGGGAGTTCCCCGGGGGCAAGGCCGAGCCGGGGGAGCACCCGGTCGACGCCCTGCACCGCGAGCTGCACGAGGAGCTCGGGGTGCGGGTGGAGCTCGGCGACGAGGTCGTGGGGCCCGACGACGGCGGTTGGATCATCACGGACCGGCACGTCCTGCGGCTCTGGCTCGCGTCGGTGGCCACCGGCTTCCCGCGGCCCCTGATCGAGCACGACGAGCTGCGCTGGTTGGACGCCGGCTCGCTGTGGGAGGTCGACTGGCTCGACGGCGACGTCCGGATCGTCGAGGAGCTCGCCGGGCGGATCGCCTAGCCCCCTCACGGTGTGCGCCGCGTTGCGTCCCCGGGCGCATCGACGACACTGGTGCCGACGACGGAGTCGGCCGGAGGAGGTCACCGTGGTGCCGAGGACGACGCCGGTGTCATCAGCGCTCTACCTCAGCTATACCGACGCGCCCGCCGGGATCGCCTGGCTGGAGCACCTCGGGTTCCGCACCGTCGCGCGGCAGGACGACGCGGACGGCGGCGTCGTGCACAGCGAGCTCGTGCGTGACGGCGTCGTGCTCATGGTCGCGACGGCGGACGCCGACTACGGTCGCCTCCCGGTGCGAGGCTTCTCCGTCGGGCAGGGCCTGTACCTGGTGAGCGACGACGTCGACGCGCTCGCCGAGCGTGCCGTCGAGGCGGGTGGCACGCTCCTCGTCGCACCGGAGGACACCGGGTGGGGCAGTCGCCGCGCCCGGGTGCTCGACCCGGAGGGGCACGAGTGGTCGTTCGGGACGTACGCGCCCGGCGCCGAGGCGTGAGGCCGCGCGGCCCTCAGGACCGCCGGTCGGCGTCGCGACGCGGCGGCGGGACCGGACGGCCGACCCGTCCCGCGAGCTCGGCCAGCCAGCGCTCGACGTCGTCCTGGCTCCGCAGCCGGACCACCGTCAGGTGCGGCGCGACCTCCGCCACGTGCGACGCGAGTCCCCGGAAACCGTGACGGGTGCGCCAGGCCCAGCGCACGATGTGGTCCGGGTCGCTGACGAACGTGCGCAGCGGTGGTTCGTGGTTGCCGTTCCACAGCTCGGTCCCGCGGACCCGACGCCGCACGGTCCGGGTGACCACGCGCCGCATCCGGACGCGGACCGGCATGTCGAGCCACACCAGCAGCTCCGCCCGTTCGAGGAGCAGCGGTCGCACCGCGCGGTACTGCCACTCCGTCACCCAGGACTCCCCGGCGACCAGGCGCTCGACGTCGGTGACGAACGCGGGTCGCGGCGTCCATCCCGGGCCGTGGTAGAGCCCGTCGAGCTCGGTGTGCGTGATGCCGAGCAGCGTCGAGATCCGACCCGCCAGGGTCGACTTCCCGGCGCCCGAGGTCCCGGCCACGAGGACGCGGCGGGGGAGGGCGGGCGACGCGTCGGCGGGCATCCCGCCAGGTTAGCGGGGTCCCGTCGCCCGGACGGTGCCAGACTCGGGGCATGACGGCGTACGACTACCCGGTCGTGATCGAGCACCTGCTCGTGTCTCCCGAGCACGCCTACTTCGGGCGGCCCCGCGACGGCGCGGCGGACGTCCCGACGACGGACCGCGACGAGGCCGAGGTCGTGGCGGGCCGGGGGATCGTGGGCGACCGGTTCTTCGGCAAGGCCGCCCACATGGACGCCGCGGTGACGGTGTTCGCCGCCGAGGCCCTCGAGGAGATCGCCCGCGAGCTCGGCACGGGCCCGCTCGACCCGTTGCTGACCCGGCGCAACGTGGTGCTGCGCGGCGCCGAGCTGGCACCGCTGATCGGGCAGGAGTTCGAGATCCGCTCCCGCCGCTCGGCCGTGACGCTGCGCGGCGGCCGGCCGGCCCACCCCTGCGCCTGGATGGACCGCATGCTGGCCCCCGGCGTGCACGCCGCGATGCGGGGACGTGGGGGAGTGCGGTGCATGCCGGTCACGGACGGTGTGCTGCACCGGGGACCCGCCGTGCTGGTCAGCCCGGTGGAGCTCGACCCGGCTCGCGCCGGTGAGGCGGTCCGGCGCCCGCGGCTGCCGTGACGCCGTCGTCGACCTGGACCGGCCGCCGATGCCGGGGACGCCCGGCGGGCTAGGCTGGTCCCATGAGCGACTTCCAGGTCAACCGAGCCCCGCAGAACGACGCCCCCGGGGCGATGCTCGGGCGCGTCATCGTGTCCTTCGTGCTGTTCGTCGCGGGGCTCGTCCTCATCGGCGTCGGCGCCACGGCCGACCCCTCGCTCGCCCCGTTCGTCTTCACCGGTGGGATCGTCGCGGTCGGGCTGGCGTTCGGCCTGCCGATGATCGGCGGCAGCGAGCGCTGAACCGGAGCGCACCACCTCAGCTGTGGGCATGAGATCTGCAGGCCGGAGCGGTCCGGGACTGCAAATCTCATGCCCACAGCGGTGAGCGGGTCAGGCGGTGCTGCGGACCTGCTCGACGAACGCGGTCACGCGCGAGCCGAGGCCCGCGACGCGCCGCTCGACGACGGCGGCGCGGGCCGCGTCGTCGTCGGACCCCGCCTCGGCCAGGGTCGGCCGACGCCGCGCGTTGCGCGAGCACCGGAGGTCCGTGCAGATCAGCGTGCCGATGGTGTTGCCCTTCCGTCCGGACGCCCCGCCCCGGCGGGCGACGAACAGGGCGACGTCGCCGGGGTCGCCGGCGTGCTCGCACCAGGCGCACATCGCCGAGCGCCGGGCGCTGGTCTCGGGGGCGCGCAGGATGATGCCGGTCGGCGCGCCGTCGATCTCGGCCACGACATAGGCGGCCAGGGGCTGCTTGCGGTCGCGCCAGCCGAGGAACTCGAGGCGGTCCCACCGCTGGGCGTCGAGGTCCGGGGGGAGCATGCGCTGGCGTTCGCTGCGGGTGGCGTTGACGAGGGCAGCACGGAGCTGCTGCTCGGTGAGGGGAGTCATGGGGTGCCTTCGGTCGGCGGGGGAGTGGGCAGGCTGACGCCGGGCCCTCACACCGACCGGGCGGTCAGCGGCGAGGGACCCGGTGGGTGGCGTCGGCCGAGCAGGCCTGCACGGCCACCCCGCTCCCCGTGACGCGCTGCATCACTCGCTCCTCGACTCCGGTCCCGGCCCACCGGTCGGCGGGCCGGGACCGATGCTGGCACAGCATCCCGGCCGCGTCCAGGTCATTCGACCGTGCGACCGTCCGGCGGAACCCCGGTGCGATCAGAGGCCGGCCCGCACCGTCCGCGCGGCCTCCACGAGGTGCCGCAGCGACGGCTCCACCTCCGCGTACCCGCGGGTCTTGAGGCCGCAGTCCGGGTTCACCCAGACCAGGCCCGGGTCGATCGCCGACGTCGCCAGCCCCAGCAGCTCGGTGACCTCGGCGGTCGACGGCACCCGGGGGGAGTGGATGTCGTAGACGCCGGGCCCGACCCCGCGCGTGTACCCGGCCTCGTGCAGCTCGGGGACGACCTCCATGCGTGACCGGGCCGCCTCGATCGAGGTCACGTCGGCGTCGAGCCCGTCGATCGCGTCGATGATCTCGCCGAACTCCGAGTAGCACAGGTGCGTGTGCACCTGGGTCGACGACGCGGCACCCGCCGTCGCCAGACGGAACGCCCCCACCGACCAGTCGAGGTAGGCCGGCTGGTCGGCCCGCCGCAACGGCAGCAGCTCGCGCAGCGCCGGCTCGTCCACCTGGACGACGGCGGTGCCCGCGGCCTCGAGGTCGGTCACCTCGTCGCGCAGGGCGAGCGCCACCTGGCGGGCGGTGTCGCCGAGCGGCTGGTCGTCGCGGACGAACGACCAGGCCAGGATCGTCACCGGTCCGGTGAGCATGCCCTTGACCGGGCGCGCGGTGAGCGACTGGGCGTAGCGGGTCCACTCCACCGTCATCGGGGCGGGCCGCGTGACGTCGCCCCACAGGATCGGCGGGCGCACGCACCGCGACCCGTACGACTGCACCCAGCCGAGGTCCGTCGTCGCGAACCCGTCCAGCAGCTCGGCGAAGTACTGGACCATGTCGTTGCGCTCCGGCTCACCGTGCACCAGCACGTCCAGGCCGATGTCCTCCTGCAGCGCGATCACCCGGGCGATCTCGTCCCGCATCGCGGCGCGGTACGCGTCGTCGGCCAGCTCGCCCTTCGCCCAGGCGGACCGCGTGCGACGGATCTCGGCCGTCTGCGGGAACGAACCGATCGTCGTCGTCGGCAGCGGCGGCAGGTCGAGGCTCTCGCGCTGGGCGGCGACGCGTCCCGCGTGATCACCCCGCGCGAAGTCCGTCGCGGACAGCGCGGCGATCCGCTCCCGCACGGCGGGGACGACGACGCCGGTCGCGGCGGCCCGGTCGGCCAGCGCGGCGCTCGCCTCGTCGAGCTCGGCGCGCACCGCGTCCGGCCCGCCGGTCAGGGCCCGGGCGAGGGTCGTCACCTCGCCGACCTTCTGGTCGGCGAACGCCAGCCAGCGGCGCAGCGCCGGGGTGCGCCCGGCACGGTCGGCCGCCGGGCCGGTCCAGGTCTCGTCGTCGACGTCGTGCGGCACGTGCAGCAGGGACGTCGACGTGCCGACGGCCAACGACCGGGCGCCGAGCCCGCGCAACGCCTCGAGCGTGCCCAGGCGCGCAGCGAGGTCGGTGCGCCAGACGTTGTGCCCGTCGACGACACCGGCCACGAGGGTCTTGGAGGCCAGCCCCGGGACCGTCCCGTCCGGACCGGTCCCGGCGGGCACACCGCCCTCGAACAGGTCGATCGCGACGGCCTCGACGTCCGTCCCGGCCAGCAGCGCGAGCCCGTCCCGGGCCGGCCGGCCGTCGGCGCCCGGGGCGGCCAGCCCGCCGAACGGCGCGGCCACGAGGAGGCGCGGTCGCTCGGGCACGGTGTCCAGCGCGTCGTCCGCCGACGCGGGTGCCAGACCGGTCGCCAGCTCCCGGTAGGCCCGGGTGATCGCGGCGTCGACCCGCTCCGGGTCGACGCCGACCGAGTCCGTCACCAGCACGGGCTCGTCGAGCTGCACCCACGGGACGCCGACGGCGGCGAGGGCCCGCAGCAGCTCGGCGTACGCGGCGACGACGTCGTCGAGCCGGTCGAGCGGGTGGAACCCGTCGCCCGCGTCATCGGCCGCCTTCGACAGCGCCAGGAACGTCACGGGTCCCACGAGCACCGGACGCGTGGTGACCCCGGCCTCCTTCGCCTCGGCGTACTCGCGCACGACGCGGTGGTCGGCGAAGGAGATCGGCGTCGTCTCGCTGATCTCGGGGACCAGGTAGTGGTAGTTCGTGTCGAACCACTTGGTCATCTCCAGCGGGGCGTCCTCGCCGCGTCCGCGGGCGACGGTGAAGTAGCCGTCGAGGTCGAGGGAGCCGTCCTCGTCGTCCAGGAGGTCCCGGAACCGAGCCGGGACGGCGCCGAGCAGGGCGACGACGTCGAGCACCTGGTCGTAGTACGAGAACGAACCCGGGACGGACCCGTCCTCGGGGTCGAGGCCGAGCGCGACGAGCCGCTGCACGGTCTCGCGGCGCAGGGTGCCGGCCGCGACCTCGAGGTCGACGGCGTCCGTGCGGCCGGCCCAGTACGCCTCGACGGCGCGCTTGAGCTCACGGCGGCGGCCGATCCGGGGGTAGCCGAGGATGGTGCCGCCGGGGAACGGGGTGGTGGTCGGAACGGTCATGAGCAGTCCTTTCGCGGGCTCCGGGACGCGTGGTGGGGACGACGGGGCTCCCCGGGACGCGGGTGCGTCCCGGGCAGCGGTCCGTCCCCTCAGAGCGCGGCCGGTGCGGGGGTCGGGATGCTCGGTACCCACGGCCTGCCGGCCAGGTCGGCGTCGTCGACGGGGACGGACGCCGGACCGCCGAGGTGGACACCCTCGAGCAGGTCCAGAGCGGGACGGTGCTTGTTGAACGTGTACACGTGCAGACCGGGCGCGCCGGCGTCGAGCACCCGTTGGGCGAGCTCGGTGCCGTACGCGGTCCCGTAGGCGTACTGCGCCTCGGGGTCCGGCCGGGCGTCCAGCGCGTCCAGCAGGTGCCGGGGCGCGCGGACGCCGGTGAGGTCCTCGACACGACGGAGCCGGCGCGGCTCGGTCGTGGGCAGCAGCCCGGCGAGGATCGGGATCGTCACGCCGGCCGCGCGGGCCTCGGCGACGAAGTCGGTGTAGGAGTCGGCCTGGTAGAAGAACTGGGTGACGGCGAAGGACGCGCCGGCCTGCTGCTTCTCCAGCAGGCGCCGGACCTCCTGGGCACGGGTCGTGCCGGCCTGGACGTTGCCGTCGGGGAACGCGGCCACGGCGATCGTCAGCGGGCGGGCGGCGCCGCGGACGGCGGCAGCCGGGTCGGTGGCGCACCGCCGGGCCTCGACCTCCCGCAGCAGGTGCACGAGCTCGACGGCCGAGTGGACGCCGCCGGCGGGCGGTCGCCAGTCGGGCTGGTCCCGCGGCGGGTCGCCGCGCAGCGCGAGGAAGGAGCGCACCCCGGCCTCGAGGAACTCGTCGACGACCTCCGAGACGTTCTCCCGCGAGGCGCCGACGCAGGTCAGGTGCGCGATCGGCAGCACGGGCGTGCCGGCGAGCAGTCGGGAGACGACGTCGCGGGCGGTGTCCCGGTCCCCGCCGCCCGCCCCGTAGGTCACCGACACGAAGTCCGGGCGCGCGGCGACGAGCCGGCGTGCCGTCTCCCAGAACCGGGGTGCGGCGTCGGGTCGCCGCGGCGGCATGAGCTCGAAGCTCACCGTCGGGCGGGACGGTTCCGGGCGCGGCGGCGCGGGGAGATGCGGGGATGCCTCGGCGACCATGCGTCACTCCATCGGGCCTGGTGTTGAGCACCTTCGTCCTCGGGAGGCTTCCGTCGGAGAACGGGTTGCTGCGGCGTCGTCGAGCCAGGACTCTCGGCCGCTCTGGATGGCTTGTCGGGGTCCGACCCTACGCGCTGTTCAGCCTGCGGACAAGCGGTGTCGCATGATGAGACGTGTCAGGGGGCGAGCACGACCTTGCCCCCGCCACGGCCGCTCTCGACCAGCGCGTGGGCGCGTGCCGCGTCGTCGAGCCGCAGGACCTCGCCGAGCGTCGTGGTGAGCTCGCCCCGCGCGAGGGAGGTGACGTCCTCGGCCAGCTCGTCGGGGTCGCGCCGGGCCCCGGAGCTGAAGGTGATCCCCAGGTCGGAGGCCGCCGGGTCCGCGATGGTGACGATGCGCTCCGTCCCGCCGCGCAACGTGATCGAGTCGGGCAGGACGCCCGCGCCGGCGGTGTCCAGGACCGCGTCGACGCCCGACGGCGCCAGGTCCCGCACCCGCTCGACGAGGCCGGGCCCGTACGTGGTCGGCGTGGCGCCGAGTGCCGCGACGCGGTCCTGGTTCGCCGGCGAGGCGGTGCCGATCACCGTCGCCCCCCGGCGTCGGGCGAGCTGCACGGCGAGCTCGCCCACCGACCCGGACGCGCCGTGCACGAGCAGGGTCTCGCCGTCGGTCACCCCGAGCACGCGCAGGACGCGGTGCGCGGCCTCCGCCGAGACGGGCACCGTGACGGCGCGGGTGGGGTCGAGGCCGTCCGGGACGAGCGTGAACGTCGAGGTCAGGGCCAGCTCGGCGTACCCGCCCGTGTCGGCGAACCCGACGACCCGGTCACCGGGCCGCACGCCCGTCAGGTCGTCGCCGACGGCGTCCACGACACCCGCGACCTCCAGCCCCGGCACGGCGGGGAACTCCGGCAGCGGAACACCGGGGATCCGGGCGGCGCGAGTCTTGAGGTCCCAGCCGTTGACGGCCGCGGCCTCGACGCGCACGCGGACCTGGCCGGCGGCCGGTTCCGGTGCCGGGACGTCGGCGAGGTGCAGGACCTCGGGTCCGCCGAGCTCGGTGAACACGATCGCGCGCACGGGTACCTCCTGGGGCTGTGGACCTGCCGGTCCGTCGAGCGTCTCACGTCGGCTCCGGCCGTCCCGGGACGACCCCCGGCCCGCGCGGGGCATAGTGTGGCGCCATGGAACGTGAAGAGCGCCTGGCCGTCTTCCTCGACTACGAGAACCTGGCGCTCGGCGCCCGGGAGCACCTGGGTGGGATGCAGTTCGACTTCGGTCCGATCGCGGACGCCCTGGCCGTGCGCGGCCGGGTCGTCACCCGCCGGGCGTACGCCGACTGGTCCTACTTCGACGAGGACCGCCGCATGCTCACCCGCCACCAGGTCGAGCTCATCGAGATGCCGCAGCGCATGGGGGCGTCGCGCAAGAACGCCGCCGACATCAAGATGGTCGTCGACGCGATCGAGATGGCGTTCGAGCGCGACTACATCACCACGTTCGTCATGTGCACCGGCGACTCGGACTTCTCCCCGCTGGTCACCAAGCTGCGCGAGCTCGACAAGAACGTCATCGGCGTCGGCGTCGAGAAGTCCACGTCCCGCCTGCTGCCGGGGGCCTGCGACGAGTTCCTCTTCTACGACCGCCTCGAGGGCGTCGACGTGCCCGACGAGGCCGAGCAGTCCGCGCGCAAGAAGTCGTCGGGCAGGAAGTCCGGCGCCGCCACGGGGTCGACGGCTCGCGGCGGCCGACGGACCACGACCGCGGCCGCGGCCGCCGAGGCCACCGAGGCACCGTCCTCGGGCGCGAGGAGCCGGCGCAAGAAGGCCGAGCCGGCGCCCGAACCGACCCCTCAGCCCGCCCCGGCGCCCGAGGTCGACGAGGACGAGACCCCCGCCGGCGAGCCGCCGACGATGGAGGTCAAGGTCGCCCAGACGCTGGCCGGGCTCCAGGCCTCCTCGTCCGGTTCCGTCACGGCGTCCCAGCTCAAGCGCACGCTGGTGCGCAAGGAGCCGACGTTCACCGAGTCCGACTACGGGTTCCGGACGTTCACGGAGTTCCTGCGCTACCTCGCCGACCGGGACTTCGTCGTGCTCTCCGAGGGACCGTCGACGGGTGACCCGGTGGTCGAGCTGCCCGCGCAGCCGGACAGCGCCCACGCCTTCGACCTGCTGCGGATCGTCGTCGCCGAGGCCGGCGACGGCACGCCGCTGTCCGGGCTGAAGAACCTGCTGCGCAAGCAGCGCCCGGACTTCTCCGAGAAGGCCCTCGGCTACCGGGGCTTCCTGCAGTTCTGCCGGGGGGCCGAGGAGGCGGGTGCCGTGACGCTGGCCTGGGACGACGACGCCGAGGACTACCTCGTCAGCCTCGGTTGAGTCCCCGCCCCGGACGGTCGCCCGACCGCCTCGGGCACAATAGGCCGGTGACCTACCGCGTCCTGAAGCTGATCCTGTCGCTGCTGGTGTACGTGTTCCTGCGGCCCCGGGTGACCGGACTGCACCACGTGCCGCGGCGCGGGCCGGTCATCCTCGCGAGCAACCACCTGTCGTTCATCGACTCGATCATCATCCCGCTGGTGACCCCGCGGCACGTCACGTTCATCGCGAAGGCCGAGTACTGGACCGGTCGGGGGCTCAAGGGACGCGTCTACCGCTGGTTCTTCACCACCATGGGTCACATCCCCGTGGACCGCGAGGACCCCCGTGCCGGACAGCGCTCCCTGCAGGACGCCCTGCTGGTGCTGCAGCGCGGGGACGCGTTCGGGATCTACCCCGAGGGGACCCGGTCCCGCGACGGCCGGCTGCACAAGGGGCACACGGGCGTGGCCTGGCTGGCGCTGGCCGGACCCGCGCCGATCGTGCCGGTGGCGCTGCGCGGGACCGACCGGGTCCAGCCGGTCGGCCGGCGCCTGCCCCGTCCGTACCGCGGGATCCAGGTCGACTTCGGGACCCCGATCGCGCCGCAGCGGCAGCTCCCCGCCGGCATGCGGCCGGCGCAGGCCCGCCGCGAGCTCACCGACGAGGTCATGGCCTCGATCCACGCCATGAGCGGCCAGGAGCTCGGCGTCTGACCACCGGCGGCCGGCCGGCCGCGTCCCGGCGCGAGTCAGTACCAGGCTCCGCGAGTCAGCACGGCACCGCGCGACTCAGTCCCGGAGCACCCCGGGCACCCGGCCGAGACCCCGCGCGAGGACGGTGCCGTCCTCGCCCCGGATCACCGGTGTCGGGGCCGCCGCGTCGTCCAGCGGGTCCGTCGTCCCGGACCCGGGGTCGGTGACCGGGGCGCGGTCCGCCCCGGCGACCTGCCGGATCGCGACGGCGGCGATCCGGTCCGGCCACCGTTCGACGGCGTCCGCGTAGATCTCCGGGTCGTGCTGGCCGTTGTCCCCGACGAGCAGCCAGCGCACGTGCGGGAACCACGACATGAGCAGGTCGAGGCTGGCGGCCTTGTGCTCCCGGCCGCTGCGGAACCACCCGGTGAGCGTCGGCCCCCAGTCGGTCAGCAGCATCGGCCCGGCGGGGTAGTCCTCCCGCGCGAGGAACGCCCGCAGCGCCCCGGCCGTGTTCCAGGCGCCGTTGGAGACGTAGAAGAACGCGCCCTCGGGATGGGTCTCCTCGAGCTCCCGGTACAGCGCCGCCATGCCGGGCACCGCGCGGCGGGAGCCCGCCCGGCGCACGAACGTGTTCCAGGTGGCCAGGAGCGGACGGGGGACACCGGTGACCAGCGTCGTGTCGTCGATGTCGCTGACGACGCCGAACCGGGTCTCCGGGCCGAGCACCAGCACGGGGGCGGGCACCTCCGGCCCGTCCGGCGACCCCAGGCTGGACAGCTCGGCCTCCTGCAGCCCGGCCGGCAACGGCTCCCGGGAGGGCAGGTCCAGCTCGAGGTCGACGTACCCGGACCGGTCGGTGACGTCCTCGACCTCGTGCCCACCGATCCGGACCCGGACCGGGCTGTCGGGTGCCGGCACGGTGAGGAAGTGCCGGAACCCACGGCGCAGCGGCCGTCGCTCGTCGCGCCGGGACGCGCCCGCCGGTGCCAGGAGCATCCGGGCCAGCACCCGGACCCGTTCGGGGGAGCCGTACCCGGTGTACACCTGGAACCGGGGACGCCAGCCGAAGCGGCGCAGCACGCGGCCCGCGACGGCGTAGAGGCGGTCCTCGACGACGGCGGCCAGGTGGGGGCGCTGGGACGGGTGCGCCGTCGGGGTGGCGCGCAGGTCGTCGTGGGGGGTTCCGGTCGCCGCGTCCTGCGAGAACTCATCCATGGCGTCATTCGACCAGGTCGGAGCCGTCCGCGCGCGTTGCGCTGCACCGCCGCGGCGCCGGTGCGACGATCGGCGGCATGGACCTCGCCGAGCTCACCAGGCCGACCCCCACCTCGCTGCCCCGGACCATCGCCCGCCTCTGGCTCGGCACGGCCCTGCTCGGCGCCGGCGTCGCGCACCTCACCGTGGCCCGGGAGGAGTTCCAGGCCCAGGTGCCGGGATGGTTCCCGGTCGACGAGGACGTCACGGTGCTGGCCTCGGGCGTCGTCGAGATCGTCATCGGCGGGTCCCTGGTCGCCCTGTCCCGGTGGAAGGTCGCGGTGGGGCTCGTCGCGGCGGCCTTCTTCGTCGTGATCTTCCCCGGCAACGTCGCGCAGTGGCTCGAGCACAAGGACGGCTTCGGCCTGGACACCGACGCCAAGCGCTTCGGCCGGTTGTTCTTCCAGCCGGTGCTCGTGGCGCTCGCCCTGTGGTCGACCGGGGCCTGGTCCGCGGCGCGACGGGCCCTGCGCGACGGCCGGGGTTCCGAGGGGTGAGCAGCGGGCAGCCGTGCCTAGCATGCAGCGATGAGTGACACCGACCTGCCCGACGGCGAGCACACGACGCCTCCCGGTGTCTCCGACGCCACGGTCGAGGCGCTCGGCGCGCTGAGCGAGGCGTTGGAGACTGTCGAGCGCGCCCGTGGGCACCTGTACACCTTCCACCAGCTCACCGGCGAGGCGGACCTGGCGCTCGGCGCCGCTGTCGACCAGCTCCGCGAGGCCGGGCACGACGAGGTCGCGCGGCGGATCGCCGACGACCTCGTCGGCCGCAACGTGCTCCCGGGCCGCTGGACCTTCCAGATCGTCGAGGAGTACGACGACGGGTACTGGCAAGTGTTCCGCGACCACGAGCGGCGTGCCCGCGAGGAGCTCGCCGGAGGTGTGCGGCACCTCGCCGAGGCGCGGATGAAGCAGGACCGCCGGACCGCCGGGCGCCCGGGGCACGAGGTGTCACCGGGGGACGCCGAGCGCTATCGCCCGGACGCGACCCCCTGACCGGTGACGACGGGGCACGTGGCCAGGTGGTCGTCGACCAGGCCGCACGCCTGCATGGCCGCGTACGCCGTCGTCGGCCCGAAGAACCGGAACCCCTCGGCCTTGAGGGCCTTCGCCAGGGCGACCGACTCCGGTGTCGTGGCGGGGACCTCGGCGTGCGTCGCGGGGCGCCCGTCCCGTGGCGGCGGGGCGAAGGACCAGAACAGCTCGTCGAGGCTCCGGCCCGCCGCGTGCAGGGCGACGACGGCCCGGCCGTTCGCGACCGTCGCCTCGATCTTGGCCCGGTTGCGCACGATGCGGGCGTCGGACATCAACCGCTCGACGTCGTCCGGCGTCATGGCTGCGACCGCTCCCGGCTCGAAGCCGAGGAACACCTCACGGAACGCCTCGCGCTTGCGCAGGATCGTCAGCCACGACAGGCCGGACTGGAACCCCTCGAGCGCGATGCGTTCGAGCAGGGCGCTCTCCCCGTGCACGGGCAGACCCCACTCGGTGTCGTGGTACTCCGCGTAGAGCGGGTCGCCGTCGCCGAAGCATCGTGCAGCCGTGGTCATGCCCGCAGCCTGCCGCACGCCACCGACGTCCGCCCGGCTCATCCGTCCAGGGCGCGGGCGAAGGCCGCCCGGACCTCCGCGCTGAACAGCACGAACCGCACCTCGTGGAGCGCTGCCGGGTTCTCCTCGTCCCAGACCCGCACGGTCTCGACCGCGATCCGCGCGACGTCCTCGGCGTCCCAGCCGAAGACGCCGGCGCCGATCGCCGGGAACGCGACCGTGCGGGACGCGGCGTCCGCGGCGAGCCCGAGGGACGTGCGGAAGCAGGAGGAGAGCAGCTCGGGGTCGGTCTCGCCCCGGTGCCGGTTCGGGCCGACGGTGTGGACCACCCAGTCGGCCCGCAGGTCGAACCCCGGTGTCACGACGGCGTCGCCCACCCCCAGCCCCTCGGGCAGGGTCGTACGGCGCAGCTCGCGACAGGCCTCCAGCAGCCGTGGCCCGGCCGCGGCGTGGATGGCGCCGTCCACGCCGCCGCCGCCCAGCAACGAGGAGTTGGCCGCGTTGACGATCGCGTCCACCGCGGCGGTGGTGATGTCACCCTGCTCGTGCGTGATCCTCATGTCGTCCTCCTGGGATCGGGCCGCCGTCGCCTTCTTCGACCGTACTCCGTCGCCCGGCTACGGTGAGCCCATGATCAGCGCCTGGTTGTCCCGTGCGCGGGAGTCCTTCTGGTTCCTGCCCGCCGTGCTCGGAGCGGTCGCGCTCGTGGCCGCCCGGGGGATGGTCGTCGTCGACCGCACCCTGCAGGACGCCGGGATCGACGTGCCGCTGCTGGATTCCCTCAGCGCGGACGGCGGGCGGGCGGTCCTCACCGCCATCGCGGGGTCGGTGCTGACCGTGGCCGCGACCTCCTTCTCGATCACGATCTCCGTGATGGCCACCACCTCCTCGGTGTACGGGCCGCGGCTCGTGCGCAACTTCATGGCGGACCGCGCGAACCAGTGGGTGCTGGCGACCTTCACCGCGACGTTCCTGTACGCCCTCGTCGTGCTGGGCGACATCCAGCCGCAGGGGTCCGGGGAGTCCGTCCCCACGCTCGCCGTCCACCTGGCGATCGTCCTGGCGGTCGTCAACGTCGCCGTGCTGGTGTTCTTCATCCATCACATCGCGCAGTCCGTGCAGGTGACCACGTTGGAGCAGCGGGTCCGGCGCGAGCTCGAGACGGCGGTGGACCGGGTGTTCCCGGCCGACCCCGCCGACCACCAGGTCACGACCGACACCGAGCTCGACGGACCGCCGCAGGTGCGGGCGGCCGGGAGCGGTCACGTCGAGCACGTCGACCTCGCCGGGCTCGTGCGGGGCGCGAAGGCCTGCGACGGGCGGATCGAGCTCGTCGTCGGCCCCGGGGACCACGTGATCGAGGGCGAGCCGCTCGCCCGGGTGCGGGGAGACCTGGACGGTCTGACCGACGTCGTGCGCAACGGGGTCGTCCTCGGACCGGCCCGGACCCCGCACCAGGATGTCGGGTTCGCCGTGCAGGACCTCACGGAGATGGCCGTCCGTGCGCTGTCCCTGGGCGCCAACGACCCGTACACGGCCGCCTCGGCGCTGGACGCGCTGGGCAACGGGCTCGTCCGGGTCGTGTCCCGGGAGCCGGCGCCGCGCGGGCGGACCGACGCGGACGGCACGGTGCGCCTGGTCGTCCCGTGGCCGACGGCGGAGGAGCTCGTCCGGTCGGTCGTGACCGCGCTGCGGACCTACGGGGTGGACGCGCCGGTCGCGCTCGATGCGCTGCTGCGGCTGCTCGAACGGCTCGAGGACGCCGCGGAACGGTCCGCGGTGCGCGAGGCGATCCGCGAGCAGGTGGAGGTGCTGCGCGCGGCCTACGTGGCGAGCGAACCCCTGGACGCGGACGCCACCCCCGTGCTCGAGCGGATGGACGCGCTGCAGGGGCGGCTCGGGAACGTCCCGGACCCGTCGACCCCCGGTCAGGGTGTCGCGGGCTGACCGTCCGGGCCCCGGCGACGGGGTGCTGCGCCTCCGCGGCCGCGACCGCCGTGCCGTGGCACGGTCGGATCACGGCACGAGCAGGGCGAGACCCAGCGCGGCGCCGAGGATCATGGCCGGGCCGAACGGCAGGTCGTCCCGCAGCGAGGTGCGGCGCGCGGCCAGGAGCACGAGAGCGGCGACGGCGAAGAGGACGAACGCCGCCAGGGTGCCGAACGCGACGGCCTGCCACCCCCACCAGCCGAGCACCGTGCCGAGCAGCCCGGCGAGCTTCACGTCACCGAACCCGAGGCTGCTGGGCGAGATCATCGCGAGCACGAGGTAGACGGCGAGCAGCACGACGCCGGCGAGCACGGCCTGGAGCAGCCGGGACCAGTCGTCGGCCACCGCCGCGGCGACGACGAGGCCGCCCACGAGCCCGACGGCGGCGGGGCCGACGATGCGGTCGGGGAGCCGGTAGGTCGCCAGGTCGCCAGGGATGAGCAGGCCGGCCGCGACCGCGACGGTGCCCACGGCGACCAGCTCCGCCCAGGACGTCGTGACGACCGCGGCACCCGCGCCGCCGAGCCCGGCCAGCGGGCCGGTGACCCACGGCCGCAGCAGCCGGGACTCGCTGAGCAGGTACCGGCGCGCCCAGGGCGTGAGCAGGCCGGCGAGCAGGGCGCAGGCGAGTGCCGCGACGGTCACGGTGAGCGGATGGGTCATCGGTTCTTCAAGCCTCGGGCAATCAATTCGATGATGACTCTCGTGGTGCTATGCGGTGATATGTCCGACCTCTCGCCTGACGGAGATCCGCCCGGCGTGGGTGAAAACACGGGAATCCCGAATTGTTCACCCGCTGAGTGCTTGATCGATGTGAACGCATCTCCCTAGCGTCATGCCCACCAACCGGGGGACCTGCGATCCGTCGGCATCGAAGCAGAAATGGACGAACCATGCACCTCCTGAATCTCATCAGTGACCGATTCATGACCGTCGTGGCTCGCCGCGCCGACCGCGGTGCGTCCGCGGTCGAGTACGGCCTCCTCGTCGGTCTCATCGCCGTCGTCATCATCGGCGCGGTCCTCATCCTCGGCACCCAGCTCGACGCCCTCTTCACCTCCATCACCGAGACCCTCGAGGGTCCGTCCGGCGTGGACGGCGCCGGCGGCTGACCGGTCGTGCCGTGGCGCTCCGTGCGTGCACGGAGCGCCACGGCGGCGCACCAGGCCGGCGCTGCCCGATCCCAGCCCTCGGAAGGACCATGACGATCCCTCGCACTCCCACGGCGACCGACCGCGGCGCCGCCGCCGTCGAGTTCGCCCTCGTGGCGCCCGTGCTGATCGCCCTGGTCCTCGGCATCGTCAGCTTCGGGTACGCGTACCACGTGCAGACCGTGCTCGGGAACGCCGCCCGGGACGGGGTGCGCGTGCTCGCGCTGTCCGACGACGCCGACCCCGCGAGCCAGGCCCGCACGACGGCCATCTCCTCGGCGGCACCGTCGGTGGTGATCACGGCGGACCAGATCACCGTGACGCCCGCCGCCGGCTGCGACGCCGACGGGGCGCCCGAGAACGCGAGCGTGGACATCACCGTGGCCGACGTCTCCCTGCTCGGCGGCTTCCTCGCCGTCGACCTCACCGGATCGGGGACCATGCGATGCAACGGCTGACCGACCGGCTCCGCCGGCTCCGTGCCACCGCCGACCGCGGGGCCTCCGCGGTCATGGTCGGCCTGCTGGCCGTCCCGTTGTTCGCCGTCGCCGCGCTGGCCGTCGACATCGCGGCCCTGCACGCCGACAAGCAGATCCTGCAGACCGGAGCCGACGCCGCGGCCCTGGCCGTCGCCCAGGACTGCGCTCGCGACGAGTGCACCGGCACCGACGCGACGGCCGAGGAGATGGCCGACGCCAACACCCCGCTCGGCGGGGACCCCACGGCGACGATCACGACGCTCGACACCGCGGCCGGTGTGGTCACCGTCCGGACGGACTCCTCGCGGAACCACTTCTTCGCGCCGGTCATCGGCGAGGACGAGGGTGCCGTCGCCGCGGTGGCGACCGCGAAGTGGGGACACCCCACGGCGGGTGCCGGGATGCTGCCCTACATCCTGTCCTACTGCGAGGTCGTCCATCAGGCCGGTGCCGTCGAGGTCTACGAGGACGGCGCCCTGGTCGGGGTCGACTTCCCGCAGGATGCCGAGCCCGTGACCTTCGAGTTCACCAAGACGAGCGACTCGGACTGCACCGGGCCGTCCGGGAACGTGCTGCCGGGCGGATTCGGGTGGCTCGAGGGTTCAGAGGGCTGCACCGGCCCCGTGGGTTCGGTCGGCGACTGGGTGCCGTCGTCCCCCGGCGAGTCCCCTCCCAACGAGTGCGACCCCAGCGACTTCGACGACATGCTCGGCGAGACGATCCTCATCCCGATCTTCTCCGAGGAGAACGCGTCGGGTGGAGCGAACGGCGAGTACCGCCTCCTCGGGTTCGCGGCCTTCACGCTGATCGGGTACGACTTCACCGGCCAGTACCACAGCGACGGCGACTCGAAGCTCTGCAAGAACGAGGGGCTCGATCCCTCCGCTCGCTGCCTGCGGGGGACCTTCGAACACTTCGTGGACGCGACCGGCGGGTTCGAGCTCGGCACCGACGGACCTCAGCTCGGCGCCGCCGTCGTCGAGCTCACCCTGACTGAAGACTAGGAAGACCCTTGTGAACCGTCGCATCATCGCGGCCGTCGTGGCCGCACTCCTGGCGCTCGCCGGGGGCGTGCTCACCTACAGCTACGCCGCCGGTGCCGACAGCCGGGCCATGGCCGACCTGGAACCCACCGTGGTGCTCACCGTCGTGGAGACCGTCCCCGAGGGGACTCCGGCCGACGGGCTGACCCTCGAGGAGGACGTCGTGAGCACGGAGGTGCCGGCCGGGGCGGTCGTCCCGGGCGCGGTCGGCGATCTCGCGGATCTCGAGGGGCTCGTCGCCACGGCCGACCTGCTCCCCGGTGAGCAGGTCGTCGCGGAGCGGTTCGTCGCCCCCGAGGACCTCGACGGCTCGGTCGAGGTGCCCCAGGGCTTCCACACGCTGAGCCTGCAGCTCACCACGGAGCGGGTCGTCGGCGGGGCGGTGCAGCCCGGTGACACGGTCGGCGTCTTCGTCTCGATGGAGAGCGAGGGGGACGGGGAGGAGGACGGCGGGGACTCGTCGTCGTCGACCCACCTGGTCTTTCACAAGGTCCTCGTCACCGACGTCCGCGGCGGCATCCAGCAGCAGCGCACCGAGGACGGCGAGGAGACCGAGACCGCCCCGGAGAAAGCCATCATGGTCACCGTCGCGCTGTCTCCGCCGGACGCCGAGAAGTTCGTCTTCGCGGCCGAGTACGCCGACATCTGGCTCTCCCTCGAACCCGAGGAGGCGAAGGAGGGAGCGACGCGGATCGTCGACCCGGAGGTGATCTTCGAATGAGCGACGTCCTGATCGCCACCGACTCCCGGGCGCTGCTCGACCGCGTGCACGCCGCGGCCGACGGGGCCTGCGTCGGTGTGCACGCCAGCCCGCTGCCCACGGACCCGGCCGTCTTCCTGGGGCAGGTGCGCCGCACCGACCTGCCCGAGGTCGTCGTGCTCGACGCCACCCACGCCCGCGACCAGGCGCTGGCGCTGGCCGGCAGCTTCGACCGGCTCTTCCCCGGGGTCGGCCTCGTGCTCGTCTCGGCACCGGACGAGTCGGTCATGATCGAGGCCCTGCGCGCCGGTGTCCGGGACGTCGTGCCACCCCACGTCACCGTGGACGAGATGCGGGACGTGCTGGCGAGGGTGGCGGACACCGCCCGCGTGCGGCGGGCCCCGGGCAGCTCCGGCGCGCAGCCGTCCGGCACCGCGAGCTGGGACCCGGTCCTGGACGCCTCGTCGCCGCGCCGGGTCATCTCCGTCCTGTCGCCGAAGGGCGGCGTCGGCAAGACGACCGTGGCCACGAACCTCGCGGTCGGGCTGGCGTCCGCGCAGCCGGGGTCGACGGTGCTGGTCGACCTCGACCTCCAGTTCGGGGACGTCGCGACCGCGCTCGGCCTCGAGCCGGAGTCGACGCTCGGCGACATCGTGACCCACGGGGGTCACCAGGACCCCATCGCCCTGAAGACGCGGCTCGCCCAGCACCCGTCGGGACTGCTCGTCGCCGGTGCACCGAACGACCCGGCCTCGGCCGACGTTGTCACCCCGGAGCACGTCGGGGAGCTGCTCGACCAGCTCACGGACCTCTTCCAGCACGTCGTCATCGACACCGCCGCGGGGCTCGGCGCCCACACCCTCGCCGCCGCGGACCACACCACCGACCCGCTGCTGGTCACGAGCATGGACGTGCCCGGGGTCCGTGGGTTGCGCAAAGAGCTGGACGCGCTCACGGAGCTCGGCATGCTCACGGAGTCGCGACGGATCATGCTCAACTTCGCCGACCCGCGGGCCGGCCTCAGCCTGGCGGACGTCGAGGCGACGCTCGGCGTCCGGGTCGACCTGACCATGCCGCACAGCCGGGCCGCGGTCGTGTCGATGAACATGGGTGAACCGCTCACCACCCGGCAGCCGCGCGACCCGGCGGCCAAGGTGCTCCGCAGGCTCCAGACCCTCTACCAGCCCGCGAGCGCGTCGAGCGGGCGGACGAGGCCCCGCATCGGCGTGAAGGTGAGGTCCTGATGGATCTGGCGTCCCGCCTGGCCGCCGCGAAGCGCGTCGCCGGCCAGGTACCCCCCGAGACCACCGGTCGCCACCTGCTCGACGGGCCGGCCGGTTCCGACCCGGAGCTCACCGTCCCGCTGCCGCCGCGGCCCGCCGCGGAGACCGGTGCCCGGCAGCCCCGCAGCACCGTCGGTGACGAGCAGGACCCGCTGACCCACCTCAAGGAGCAGGCGGTCACCGAGCTCTACTCCCGGCTCGGGTCCCGGCTGACCGACCCCCGCCTGGACGAGGAGCAGCTCCACCAGCTCGTGCGGTCCGAGCTCGCGTCCGTCGTCGAGGCGCAGCGGTCACCCCTGTCGGGCGAGGAGCGCCAGCGGCTGATCGAGGAGGTGCGCCACGACGTGCTGGGGCTCGGCCCCCTGCAGCAGCTCCTCGACGACCCGGACGTCTCCGAGATCATGGTCAACGGCCACGACGCCGTCTACGTCGAACGGGAGGGCCTCCTCAGCCGCACGGCGGTGCGCTTCACCTCCGAGGAGCACCTGCGGCAGATCATCGAGCGGATCGTCTCGCGGATGGGGCGGCGGGTGGACGAGGCCTCGCCGCTCGTGGACGCCCGCCTCGACGACGGCTCGCGCGTCAACGCGATCATCCCGCCGCTCGCGTTCCACGGCTCCGCCCTGACGATCCGCAAGTTCGCGCAGAACCCGTACAAGGTCGAGGACCTGCTGCGGTTCGGCACGATGACGTCCGAGATGGCCGACCTGCTGCACGCCTGCGTCGAGGCCAAGCTCAACGTCATCGTCTCCGGCGGCACCGGCAGCGGGAAGACGACCCTGCTCAACGTGCTGTCGGCGTTCATCCCCGGCGACGAGCGCATCATCACCATCGAAGACGCCATCGAGCTCCAGCTCCAGCAGGAGCACGTGGTGCGTCTCGAGTCCCGGCCGCCCAACCTCGAGGGCCGCGGCGAGATCACCATCCGCGACCTCGTGCGCAACTCCCTGCGCATGCGTCCCGACCGCATCGTCGTCGGCGAGGTCCGCGGCGGGGAGACGCTCGACATGCTCCAGGCGATGAACACGGGCCACGACGGCTCGCTGTCGACCGTGCACGCCAACTCCCCGCGGGACGCGGTGTCCCGCCTGGAGACCCTCGTGCTGATGGCCGGGATGGACCTGCCGCTGCGGGCCGTCCGTGAGCAGATCTCCTCCGCCGTCGACGTCGTCGTCCAGCTCACGCGGCTGCGCGACGGCACCCGCCGGATCACCTCGGTGACCGAGGTGCACGGGATGGAGGGGCAGACCGTCACGCTGCAGGACATCTTCACGTTCGACTACGCCGCCGGGACGGACCCCGCCACGGGCCGGTTCCTCGGGCGGGCGCGGCCGACAGGGGTGCGCCCGCGGTTCTCGGAGCACATCGAGGAGCGGGGTGTGTCGCTCCCGCCCACCGTGTTCGGCGCCGACCCGGTCAGGGTCCTGTGAACCCGGCGCTGTGGGGACCGCTCACCGTCGGCCTCGCGCTGACCGTCGGTGCGCTGGTGCTCATCGCACCGCACCGGGCGCACCTCCCCCGGTCCCGACGCCGCCCCGACGCCGCCCCCGAGGACGGCCGGCTGGCCGACGCGGCGGCGACCGCGACACGGCTGGTGGCCAGGGCGATGCGGCGCCGCGAGGGCAGCGTCGCCATCGCCCTGGACCTCGCCGGCGTCCGCCGTCGTCCCCAGGACGTGGTCTTCCTCGTCCTGGTGGCGTTCGTCGTCCTGGGTGCCGTCGGACTGCTGATCGGCGGCCCGTGGCTCATGCTCCTCCTCGCGCTGGTGGCGCCCGTGGCCACGGTGCTCTGGGTGCGGGTGCGGACCAGCCGTCGTCGGGCGGCGTTCGCGGACCAGCTCGACGACACGCTGCAGCTGGTCGCGGGGAGCCTACGTGCCGGGCACAGCCTGCTGCAGGCGCTCGCGGGCGTCGCGCAGCAGGCGGACGACCCCACCAGCGCCGAGCTCGCGCGCATCGTCAACGAGACGCGGGTCGGGCGCCCGCTCTCCCTGGCGCTGGAGGAGGCGGCGATCCGCATGGCCAACGAGGACTTCAGCTGGGTCGCCCAGGCCATCACCATCAACCGCGAGGTCGGCGGCAACCTCGCCGACGTGCTCGACGGCGTGGGCGTCACGATCCGTGAACGCAACCAGATCCGCCGCCACGTCGACGCGCTCTCGGCCGACGGACGGCTCTCGGGCGTCATCCTCGTCGCGCTGCCGTTCGTCGTCGCGGGGTTCCTGCTCCTGACGAACCCCACCTACCTGGCCCCGTTCGTCCAGCACCCCCTCGGGATCGTCGCGCTGGTGGTCGCGGCCCTCCTGCTCGTCGTGGGGTCGATCTGGATGCGCAAGGTCGTGAGGATCAGGTTCTGAGATGACGCCACCCGTGATGCTCGCCGTCCTGACCGTCTCGACCGCCGTCGGTCTGGGCATCTGGCTCGTCCTCGGGGCGTTCGCCCCCGAACGACGCCGCACCGTGGAGAACCTGCACCGTGGCCGGGTCGCGTCACCCGTCGCGCGGTCGCTGGGGACGACGTCCGCGGCCCCGCCCCGGCAGGCGGCCCTCGGCCGCCGGCTGACCGCCGCGCCGGTCGTCGGCCTGCTCGAACGGCAGTACGTGCGGGCCGGGCGTCCACCGGACTGGCCGGTCGACCGCCTGCTGGCCGTGAAGCTGCTGTGGGCGCCGGTCGGCGTCCTGCTGGTGCTGTGGGCGGTGGCCGCGAACGCGTCCCCGCTGCTCACCGGCACCGTGCTCGTCGTCGCCGTCGTCGGCTACTTCCTGCCCGAGCTGCTCCTGCTCTCCCGGGCGCAGCACCGCGAGCAGCAGATCCAGGTCGAGCTGGCCGACACCCTCGACCAGCTGACGATCGTCGTCGAGGCCGGCGTCGGGTTCGAGTCGGCGCTGTCCCGTGTCGCGCAGAACGGTCACGGCGTGCTGGCCGAGGAGCTGACCCGCACCCTGCAGGACATGCGGATGGGCCTCTCCCGCCGCCAGGCGCTCGAGGACCTGGCCGACCGCACGGCCGTCGTCGACCTGCGGCGCTTCGTCCGCTCCCTGCTGCAGGCGGACGCCCACGGTGTCTCCATCGGCGACGTGCTGCGCACGCAGGCGTCGGAGATGCGCGTGCGGCGTCGTCAGCGGGCCGAGGAAAAGGCGCAGCGGGTGCCGGTGCTCGTGCTCATGCCGCTGATGCTGTGCATCCTGCCGGTGCTGTTCATCGTCATCATGACGCCCGTCGTCATCGACATCATCAGCGCGTTCCTGCAGCTCTGACCGACGGGGGTCCCGGCCGGGGGCCGGGCCCCGGCCGCCGGGTCACGAGGGCATCAGGCCGCGAACGCCTTGCGCTCGTCCGGCATGAGGATCCAGAACACGATGTACGCCAGCACCTGCGGGCCGGGGATGAAGATGGACGCGACGGTCAGGACCCGGACGAGGGTCCGGTCCCACCCGAAGTAGTCCGCGATGCCGGCGCACACGCCGCCGATGACTCGGCCCTGGCGGGGGCGGTAGAGCTTGCGGGAGCTGGCTGCGGAGTCCTTCTGCGGATTGCTCATGGTCCGACCCTAGGCGGGACGACGACGCTCCGGCATCCGGGAACGCCCTGGTCCGACCCTGATCAAGGGCCCGCCCCCGCCTACCAACCCCCGGGGGTGAGCACCTTGCGGATCCGCTTCTCGCTGACCGACCCGTCGGCCGTGGGGTCAGTGGCGCACTTTCTCCGACGTTTGTGTCTATCCTGGCTTGACAGGGTTGCGCAAAAGGATGGAGAAACCGATGCGTCGAGCCGAACTCCTGAGCGTGCTGGACGCGATCCACGCGGGCGGCACAGCCGACGTTGCAGAGACGCAGACGCTCGACTTCAAGACGCAGAAGCCACGATCGGTCCAAGACACCCTGGAGGACCTCGCTGACGCTGTGGCCTGCTTCGCCAACGCTGGGGGCGGCACGGTCGTGGTCGGCGTAGCCGATCGGGTCGCCGGCCCCGACGCGTTCGTCGGCCATACGCTCGACAGCGACGGGACGAGGAAGCGGATCTACGAACTGACCGATCCTTCGATTCTGGTCGAGGTAGAAGCCGTCACGCATCAGGGCGGGGACGTGTTGGCCGTCCACGTGCCGCGCGGTGTGACTGTCCACAAAGTCAAGTCGAAGATGCCTACCGAGCGCGTCGGCACGTCCTGCATGCCGATGTCGACGCACCGAATCGCTTCTCTTGTCGCTGAACGCCAAGGCGATGACTGGTCGGCCCATGACTCAGGGGTAGAGGTCAACGCCGTTGATGACGTAGCGGTCGCCGTCGCGCGCTCTCGCCTGGAACGTTCGGTCGACCCACGACGTCGTGAAAGGGCGCGGGGGGCAACGGTCGAGATGCTCCGCGGGCTCGGCGTAGTCACGGAGAGGAACACGCTGACCAATGCCGGGGCGCTGCTCTTCCGCGGGCTGGACCAGTTCCCTGTCCTTGTCGCCTATGTCTTCCGCCGCACGCCGACGGGTGCGCTCGCCGCGAACGAGCAGCTTTCCGGGCCGCTCGTGACTGTCCTCCAGCGGGTCTTCGACCTGGTCGAGGTGCGCATCGACCGGACGTCGGTGAGTGTTGGCTCAGGGCAGCAATTGCAGGTCGGTGACCTTCCAGACGCCGCGGTACGTGAGGCTGTCGTCAACGCTGTCATGCATCGCGACTACCGGCGTACCGATCGAGTCACCGTAGAACATTCGCCGACTCGGCTCGCGGTGACCTCCCCCGGCGGCTTCGTCACCGGTGTCCGGGCTGACAACGTGCTGACTACGTCGTCCCGCACCCGGAACGGAAGCCTCGCTCAGGCCATTCGTGGACTCGATTTCGCGGAGACCGCAGGCACCGGCGTCGACAGGATGTACGCCGAGATGGCTCGGATTGGCCACCAGCCTCCGGTTTACCAGGCCGATCCGGAGTCGGTGACGGTTACTCTCCGGGGCGGGGCCCCGAACGCGAGTCTCACGCGGTTCGTCTCGACCCTTCCTGCTGACGAAGCCGAAGATGCGGACATGCTGATGGTTCTCCTCACCCTCTTGACGCAGCGGCTCGTTGACGCCCGAGAAATGACTCCAAGACTGCAGAAACCAGACGTCGCTGAGACTCAAGCGGTTCTGGACCGGCTTGCCTCGGACGAGGTTCGTCTGATCGAACCGACGCGAGAGACGCGACGGAACACGTTCCCGCGTTATCGACTGCGCGAGGAACCCGTGGCTGCGCTCGGGTCGGCAGTCGCGTACCGAAGGCGGACGGCCGATCAGCTCGATCGAAAGGTGATCGCGCTCGTCAAGGAAGCCGGGATGATCAACTCGCGCATGGTCCGCCTCATGCTCGATCTCGACGTCCAGACCACCTCGCGTCTGCTGCGTGATCTTGTCGATCGGGGGTTCCTCGTCCGGACCTCCAAGGCGACACGCGGCACCTCGGTGACCTACGGGCCAGGGCCGAAAGCTGTAGCTGGTCAGGACGCCTCGGTGCGACCTGCGGATCGGCCGCAGTCTGAGGAACTTGATCTCGACTGAGGAATACTGCTGGTTCCCTACCGGTGATGGGGGTCACCAGCCACCGGGGGTGAGCACCTTGCGGATCCGCTTCTCGCTGACCGACCCGTCGGTGCCGAGCTGCTGGGCGAACAGCGAGACCCGCAGCTCCTCCAGCAGCCACCGGACCTCGGCCAGCTCGGCGGCGCGGGCCGGGTCGGCGGCCCCGGCGGCGTAGGCCTCGCGAGCCTTCTCGTACACGCCGGTGACGTCCTGGAGGCGCCACGCCAGCTCGGCGTCGCGGTGGGGGTTCGCCTCGGCCTTCTCCAGCCGGTACGAGGCAGCGCGCAGGTAGCGCACGAGGTGCGGGACGCGGCGCGGCGGGGTCGCGGAGACGAAACCGTCGTGGACGAGGCCCGCGACGTGCTCCCGGACACCCTGGAGGGTGTTGAGCAGCGCGAGGGACGAGGACGCCTTGACCTCGCTCTCGACCGTCCGCCAGGCGGTGAGCGCGGCGACGACGTGCCCGACGACCCGGTGCACCTCGTCCTCCAGGTGCCGGCGCACGAACGCGAGCGCCTTCGCGTACGAGTCCGCATCACGAATCTGTACACCAACGGGTCCGCCGGTCGGCGTCCCGGGAGCCTTGTCCGCGTCCGCGCTGGTCAGTGCGATGACGGCGGCGAGCTGCAGGTCGTCGACCAGGGCGTCGGTGTTCTGGTACGGGGCGGCCGCCAGCGTCAGCGACTGCTTCGCGGACCACCGCGAGGTGATGCGCCCGGTCGGCAGCGCCGTCTCGGACAGCAGCAGCCGGCGCACCCCGCGGGCGTGCGATTCGTCCTGCTCCGCGGCGGCGGCCAGCACCCGCAGCGCCACCGACGGGGGCGAGCCCTTCGCCCCCGGCTCCTCGACCAGCGCGGGGTACCCCTGCACGACGACGCCGCCACCCAGGTCGGTCGACACGGTCGCCGGCAGCACCCCGTCCGGCAGCTCCGGCCACGTCGTCAGCCCCTCCTGCTCCGCCACGACGGACCCAGGAGCGGAAGCCCCGGCGCTGGTACCGCCGTCGGACCGCCCGGACCCGGACGAACCTGCGGAGCCAGGGGTCGGGGTGTCGGATGCGCCGCCGTCCAGCCGTAGCGGAGGGCCCCCCGGGGCCCGTGAGCGAGGCGGCGCGTCCGACGCCTCGACCCCGGGCGCTCCTGAGCGACCCGAGGTGGCCCGGGCCGCCTCCTCGAGCGCCACGCCGACCGCCCCCTTCACGGCCGACCGCACCGCGGCCTCCGCCTGCGGCGCGAGCTTCTTCTGCAGCGACAGCAGGTCCTTGGACTCGTCGAGCACCACGGGACCGGTCGAACGCGCAGCGCCCCGGCCACGCTGCTTCTTCCCGGACTTGCGGCGGCCACCACCGGCCGGCCCGGCGTCGCGTGCGGGGCCGTCGGCGTCCGCGGAGCCCTCGACCCGGAACGTCATCCGCAGGTGGCCGGGCAGTCGCTCGACCCGCTCGTCGTCCCAGACGTCGTCCGGGATCACCACGTCGCGCAGCGCCCGCACGGCCCGCGTGAACTCGACGTGGAACGGGGACGCCATGTCGCCGGCCCGGGTCATGTCCTCCCAGGCGGGGGTGTTCTCCCGCAGCCAGCCGGCGACCGCGGCGCCGACGTCGGGTGCCGGCACGAGCTCGCGGCGCACGGCCTTGGGCAGCGACCGGATGGTGGCCGTGCACAGCTCGTCGAGCAGCCCGGGCACCATCCAGTCGAACCCGTCGGGGGAGACCCGGTTGAGGATCGACAGCGGGATGTGGACCGTGACGCCGTCGGCGTCGCTCCCGGGCTGGAACTGGTAGGTCAGCGGCAGGGTGACCTCGCCCTGGGTCCACGTCTCCGGGAACTCGGAGGTGTCCACCGCCTCGGCGTCGACGAGCTGGTCGAGCGTGAACGTCAGCAGGTCCGGGTCGTCGCGGCGGGCCTTCTTCCACCAGGAGTCGAAGTGTCGGGCGCTGACCACGGACTCGGGGACCCGTTCGTCGTAGAACGCGTACAGGTCGTCCTCGGAGGCGACCAGCCCGCGCCGACGCGACCGCGCCTCGAGCTCCTCGGCCTCGGCGAGCAGCCGACGGTTCTCGGCGAAGAAGGCGTGGTGCGTGGTCCACTGCCCCTCGACCAGAGCGTGCCGGATGAACATCTCCCGCGCGGCCTCGGGATCGACCTTGCCGTACAGGATCTTGCGGTCCGCGACGATCGGGACGCCGTAGAGCAGCACCTTCTCCGCGGCCATGGCGGCACCCTGCTTGGTCGACCAGTGCGGGTCGGAGTAGGTGCGTCTGGCCAGGTCGCCGGCGAGCTCCTCGGCCCACTCGGGCTGGATGCGCGCGACGTCGCGGGCCCACAGCCGGGACGTCTCGACGAGCTCGCCGGCCATGATCCACGCCGGCGGCTTCTTGCTCAGGGGGGAACCGGGGAAGATCGCGAACCGGGCGCCACGTCCGCCGAGGTACTCGTTCCGGGCCCGCTTGGCGGCCTGGCGCAACGCCCGGGCCCGGGCCTCCCCGCGCAGGTGCGCCACCGAGGACGCCTTGATCTCGCCGGTGTCCTGCATGCCGATCTGGGACAGCAGCCCGGACAGCAGCGCCCGGTGGATGGTGTCGCCGTCCCAGGGACGCTTCCAGCTCTCCGCGTCCGGCTCCGCGCCGTCGGTCTCGGAGGGGCCGGTCGTGGCCGGGCGGTAGCGCATGTCGACGTCGAGCTGTTTCGCCATCTGCCGCAGCTGGGCGACGACGTCCTGCCACTCGCGCACCCGCAGGAAGTTGACGTACTCGCTCTTGCACAGCCGGCGGAAGGCCGAGGAGCCCATCTGGTGCTGCTGCTCGCGCAGGTACTCCCACAGGTTCAGATAGGTGAGGAAGTCCGACGTCGGGTCGGTGAACCGGGCGTGCGACTGGTCGGCCTGCTCGCGGGAGTCGGCGGGACGCTCCCGCGGGTCCTGGATCGACAGCGCCGCGGCGATGATGGCGACCTCGCGGGCGACGCCGAGCCGTGACCCCTCGAGGACCATCCGCGCGAGCCGCGGGTCCATGGGCAGCCGGGCCAGCCGGCGTCCGACGTCGGTGAGGTGCACCTCGCCCGACGCCGTGCCGTCGCGCGCCCGTCGGCGGGCGAGCGCGCCGAGCTCGGCCAGCAGGTTCACGCCGTCGCGGACGGCGCGCGTGTCCGGGGGCTCGACGAACGGGAACCGTGCGACGTCGTCGGGGGAGCCGACCACGCCGACCGAGATCATCTGCAGCAGGACCGAGGCGAGCGAGGTGCGCAGGATCTCGGGCTCGGTGAACTCCGGGCGGTTCTCGAAGTCCTCCGGCGAGTACAGGCGGATCGCGATGCCGTCGGCCACACGCCCGGACCGCCCGGAGCGCTGGTTCGCGGAGGCCTGGCTGATCGGCTCGATCGGGAGGCGCTGGACCTTGGTGGCCTTGGAGTACCGCGAGATGCGGGCGGTGCCCGGGTCGACGACGTAGTGGATGCCGGGCACCGTCAGCGACGTCTCGGCGACGTTCGTGGACAGCACGATGCGCCGGCCCGGGTGGGACTGGAACACCCGGTGCTGCTCGGCCGAGGACAGGCGCGAGTACAGCGGCAGGATCTCGACGTGGTCGGGGCGCTTCGGGTCGCGGACGCGTTCCTTCAGGTGCCCCTCGAGGGCGTCGGCGGCGTCGTGGATCTCGCGCTCGCCGGAGAGGAACACGAGGATGTCGCCGGACCCCTCGCGCATCAGCTCGTCGCAGGCCTCGACGATCCCGGTGACGAGGTCCTTCTCCTCACCGCCGGCCGCCTTCTTCTTCCCGGTGCCCTGCTCGGCCTCGGGCACCAGCGGGCGGTAGCGGATCTCGACCGGGTAGGTGCGGCCGGAGACCTCGACGACGGGGGCGGCGTCGGGCAGCGCCTCGACGACGGCGGGCGGTGCGCCACCGACCTCGGCCAGGTGGGCCGGGGAGAAGTGCGCGGCGAACCGCTCGGAGTCGATGGTCGCGGAGGTGATGACGAGCTTCAGGTCCGGGCGCCGGGGCAGCAGCCGGGACAGGTAGCCGAGCAGGAAGTCGATGTTGAGCGACCGCTCGTGCGCCTCGTCGATGACGATCGTGTCGTAGGCGAGCAGCTCCGGGTCCCGCTGGATCTGGGCCAGCAGGATGCCGTCCGTCATCACCTTGACCAGCGTCTCGTCGGACGAGGTGTCCGTGAACCGCACCTGGTAGCCGACGACACCGCCGAGCTCGACGTCGAGCTCCTCGGCCACCCGCTCGGCGACGGACCGCGCGGCGATGCGTCGGGGCTGCGTGTGCCCGATCTGCCCGGCCCGCCCGCGGCCCAGCTCGAGCAGGATCTTGGGCAGCTGGGTGGTCTTGCCGGACCCGGTCTCGCCGGCGACGACCACGACCTGGTGGTCGCGGATCGCCGCGGCGATGTCCTCGCGTCGGACCGAGACGGGGAGCTGCTCCGGGTAGGTGATCTCCGGGACGACGACGGCGTCCCGGATCTCCGCGGCACGGTCGAGCTCCGCACGGCTCACACGGGTCGGTCCCGCGGTCCCGGCGCCGGGACCGCGCCCCTTCCCGCGGCCGCGGCGCCGCCGTCGGCTACCGCCCGTCGGGCGACCAGGGTCGCCGACGGGCTGCGGGGCGGGGGAGGGCTCGGTGCTCACGACCTCTCATTGTCGCAAGAGACGCAAGCTGATTGATCAGACGCCGGACAGGACGCCCGACGACACGGTCATCTCGGTGCCCATCGTCCCGAACACGGCGATGAAGAACACGAGGTACCCGATCACCAGGAGCACGCCGATCGACGTGAAGATGATCGACAACCACAGCCCCCACTTGCCCAGGACGTTGTCGTAGCCGACCTTCTTCGAGTCCGACAGCGCCAGCGCGGACACGACGATGCCCGCCGGGGCGAACACGAACGCGAGCACGAAGCCGACGATCCCCATGACCTTGCCCGGGGGGTCCGGGGTGTACGGCGGCGGGTAGCCCGCCGGGGGATAGCCGGGCTGCGGCTGCCCGGGCTGCTGCGGGTTCTCCGGCGGGGGCGTGCCGTAGGGGCCGGGCTGCTGCGGCCCGTACCCGGGCGGCTGCTGCCCGTACCCGGGCGGCGGGTTCCCGCCGGACGGCGGGGTCGGCTCGTCCGACGGCGGCGGCTGGTAGGGATCGCTCACCTCTCCAGTGTCCCCGACGTGGTACCCGGTCGCCAGGTCTCGTGGCCCGGCCCCCGGCGGGCGTGATGGAATCGAGAGATGTCGTCGCGACCCCGCTCCTCGTTCGACATCGTCCCGCGACGGGTCCGCGTGCACGCCGTGCACGAGCTGACCGGGTCCATGGTGCGCACGACCCTGCGCGACGTGGACGGCGCCGACCCGGCCGCGCCGTCGTCCCTCGCCGCTCTGCGCGCCCCCGGCCCGGACGACCACGTCAAGGTCTTCCTGCCGGACCCGGCCACCGGCGAGCTGCACGCCCCCACGCTCGCCCCCGACGGCGGCCTGCAGCGGCCCACCGCGGGCGTCTCGGTCTCCCGGGACCTCACCGTCCGCGACGCGCGGACGCGGGACGGCGCGGCCGAGGTCGACCTGGACTGGGTGCTGCACGGCAACGCGGGCCAGGCGTCGGCCTGGGCCGCCCGGGCCGAGGTCGGCGACGAGCTGGTGCTCGCCGGACCGCACGTCAGCCACGGGGTGCCGGACGGCGTCGACCGACTCACGCTGGCCGTCGACGAGACCGGCCTGCCCGCCGCCGCCCGCTGGGTCGCGGCCGTCGGACCGGACGTGCGGGTGACCGCGATCGTCGAGATCGGCGACGACGTCGACGAGGAGTTCGTGGAGTCGGAGCTCGGCGGTGCCGACGTCGAGCTCCTCTACCGCACCGGCGGCCCGGGCCAGCTCGCCGAGGCGGTCCGTGCCCTGGGTCCCCTGGACGACGGCGAGTACGTCGTCGGGCTCGGTGAGGCGGGGGACCTGGTGCCCGTGCGCCGTCACCTGCGCCGGGAGCTCGGCCTGGGCGCGGACCGCATGTCGATCGCCGGCTACTGGCGTCGCGGCACGGTCAACCACGACCACGAGCAGCCGCTGGATCCCGTCGACCCCGACTGAGCAGCGGGCGGCGACACGCTCAGAAGTCGCGCGCGGTCTCCGCGTGCGGGGAGCCCAGTCGCTGCAGGTGCAGGCGTCGCCGGAGGCGGATCCCCGGGCGCAGGAGCATCTGGATGCTGCCCAGCAGGAACAGCCAGGTGCCGGCGGTGGCCGTGGACTCGGAGAAGAACAGGGCCGAGCCGACGACGAACCACAGGCCGATCAGGACGTCGTTGGCGATGCTGGCGGTCTCGTAGCGCTGCCGGACGACGAGCTCCTCGTGACCGATGCGCAGGGTGATGTCGCGATCCTCGGGCATCTGGTCATGGTGGCACCCGGGAGCGACGGCGGCACCCGTGGCGCGGCATCATGCGGCCATGAGCACCCTCACCGGCGCCGACCTGACGGCGATCTGCACCGACCTGCACGCCCATCCCGAGCTCGCGTTCGCCGAGCACCGCACCGCCGGGATCGTGGCCGACCGCCTGGGCGGCTGGGGGTACGCCGTGCACCGGGGGATCGGCGGTACCGGCGTGGTGGGCGTGCTGGCCAACGGCGACGGGCCGACGGTGCTGCTGCGCGCCGACATGGACGGGCTGCCGGTGACGGAGCGCACCGGCCTGCCGTACGCCTCGCAGGAGACCGGCACCATGCACGCCTGCGGTCACGACGTGCACGTCACCTGCCTGCTGGGTGCCGCCGCCGACCTGGCCGCACGTCGCGGGGAGTGGTCGGGGACGCTGCAGGTGCTGTTCCAGCCCGCCGAGGAGGTCGGCGCCGGGGCGCGGGCCATGGTCGAGGACGGGCTGTACGAGCGGGTGGGGACCCCCGACGTGGTGCTCGGGCAGCACGTGATGCCGTTCCCGGTCGGGACGGTCAACCTCACGCCGGGACCCGCGATGGCCGCGGCCGACTCCCTGCGCGTGACCCTGCACGGACGCGGCGGTCACGGCTCCAGCCCCGAGTCGACGGTCGACCCCGTGCTCCTGGCGGCCGCGGTCGTCCAGCGGCTGCAGGGTGTCGTGTCCCGCGAGGTCGGCATCGCGGAGAAGGCCGTCGTGACCGTGGGGTCGATCCGGGCCGGGACGCAGGCCAACATCATCCCCGACCGGGCCGAGCTGCTGGTCAACGTCCGCACGTTCGACGAGGGCGTGCGCGAGCGGGTGCTCGCGGCCGTGCACCGGATCGTCGACGCCGAGGCCGTCGCCTCGGGGGCGCCGCGACCGCCCGAGTACGAGCAGATCGCCGGGTTCGGGGTGCTGGTCAACGACCCCGAGGCCTCGCACCGCACCGGCGCGGCGCTGGGGGACGTCCTGACGGCGCACGACGACGCGATCCGTCGGGCCGGCGGGGCTCCCGCCGTGGTCGCCATGCCGCCCATCGCGGGCTCGGAGGACGTCGGGGAGCTGGCGGCGGCCGCCGGGGCCCCGCTCGTCTACTGGCACGTGGGCGGGGCGGACCCGGCGCTCTTCGCCGGTGTCGACCCGGCGTCGCTCGCCGGGATGGGCAGCCTGCCCGCGGGCGTCGCACCGAACCACTCGCCGGAGTTCGCGCCGGTCCTCGACCCGACGCTCGACCTCGGGGTCGCCCTGCTGGTCGGTGCCGCGACCGCCTGGCTCGACTGAGGGCCCTGCCGGACCGGGTCGGGTCAGCCGGCGGCGTCCTCGGTCTCGCCGCGCAGCTCGTCGAGCTGGGTCTGGAGCTGGGCGAGCAGGTCGGCGACCTGCTCGGACCCGGCGGAGCGGGCCTCCTCCGTCGCGTTCGCGACCTCGGCCGAGGCCGCCTCGAGCGCGACCTGCGCGTCCTGCAGCGCCACGACCGCTCCGTCCTCGGACTCCGCGGCCTGGTCGAGGGCGGTGCGGGCCTCGTCCGTGGCGGCCTGAGCCGACGCCACGGCGTCGGTGATGGAGGTCTGCACCTCGTCGGGGACGTCGGGAACCTGCTCCTCGAGCTCGCGCAGGTCGCCCTCGATGGCCTCGGCCTGGCTCTGCGCGGCGTCGATGAACTGCTGGACGTCCGCCGGGGCGGAGCACGCGCCGAGCATCATCGCCAGGGCGAGCAGGCTGGCGGCGGCGATCCGGGTGGCCCCGCGCTGCTTCGCGCGGGCCGGCGGCATGGTCAGCGTTGACGTCATGGCCCGATTCTGCCTGGTCAGCGCCCTGAGTGCCGGGGGGACGTCGGGGCGACTCGTGGAGATGTTGCGCACAGTGGGCGGTGACGCGGCGTCGTCCACGGATGCCCGGTCGGCGGTCAGGTCCGGACCGGCCGGCACCGGATCCGCGCACCGGGCGGGATCTGGCCGAGCAGCCACCGGTGCGAGGCCGCGACGGTGGCCACGACCGGGTACCCGCCGGTCAACGGGTGGTCGGGTCCGAGCAGCACGGGCAGGCCGTCGGGCGGTACCTGCAGCGCACCGGTCACCGCACCCTCGCTGGGCAGCTCGGCACCCTGTGCCGTCGCGGTCCGGGTGAGCGGCTGCTCCGCGGTCAGGCGCAGGCCGACGCGGTCCGACCGGGCCGTCACCTCCCACTCCTGGGAGGCGAGCACGTCGAGCGCGTCGGGGGTGAACCAGTCGTCCCGCGGGCCGAGGACCACGGGCAGCGTCACGACGTCGCCGGGGGCGGGCAGCCTCGCGGGGTCCGGGGCGCCGGTGTCCGCGGTCGCCACGGCTTCGACGGCGTCCCCGGCGGTACCGAGGACGTCCCCGGCGGTGACCGGGTCCGGTCCCAGACCGGCGAGCAGGTCGGTGGCACGCGACCCCAGGACCGGGGTGACGTCGAGACCCCCGCGGACGGCCACGTAGGTGCGCAGCCCCCGGCGCGCAGCGCCGACGGAGAGCTCCTCGCCGGGGGCCAGGACGAACGGCCGACCGGGGAGCGGAGCCCGGGAGGGCCCGGTCCCGCCGGTCACCTCGAGGTCGGCGGCCGCGCCCGCCGTGGCGACGACGGCGGGGCGCAGGGCGCGCAGCCGCAGGCCGCCGAGCGTCTCCAGCGCGGCGGCGTCCGTCCGGTTGCCGACGGCCCGCTGCGCCGCCCGGAAGCTGCGGGGGTCGGCCGCACCGGAGCCGGAGACGCCGAGGTCCACGCTCCCCGGGCGGCCGAGGTCCTGCACGAGCGTCTGCAGCCCGGCAGCCAGCACCTCCAGGACCGGGTCGGCGGGAGCGCCCGGCGGGGTCGACGGTCGCGGGACGCGGACGGTGGCCACCTCCCGTGCCGGGGCGAAGCGCACGGTGTCCCCGGGCCGCCACAGCGCGGGCGCCCGGCGTGCGGTGTCCCAGACGACGGCGTCGGTCCGCCCGAGCAGCTGCCATCCTCCGGGGCTTTCGCGCGGGTAGACCCCGCTGTAGTCGCCGGCCATGGCCACCGCACCGGGCGGGACCCGCGTGCGGGGCGTGTCCCGGCGGGGCAGGGACAGGGCGGGGTCGTCGCCCGCCAGGTAGCCGAAGCCGGGGGCGAACCCCATGAACGCGACCCGCCACGTGGCGGTCGTGTGCCGGCGGACGAGCTGCTCGACGGACCATCCGAGCAGCTCCGCCGCGGTCGCCAGGTCCTCGCCGTCGTACACCACGGCGAGCTCGTGCCGGTGCGCCTCCTCCGGGTCGGGCGGCGGGTCCGCGGTGAGCGTCCGCAGCGCCCGGGCGAGCGTCGCGGCGTCGGTGCGGCCCGGCGCGAAGGGGATCAGCAGCGTCCGCGCGCCCGGCACGGTGTGCCCGACGCCGGGCAGCGGCCGGCGTCGCAGCGACCGGTGCAGGGCGACGGCCGATCCCGGGGCGTCGAACGTGACCAGCACGGCGTCGTCGCCCACCGGCCGGATCTGCGGCGTCATGACGTCACGAACGGACGCAGGCTCACCCCGGCCCCGGTGAGCACCTCCCGCAGCCGGGCCGCCATCCTCGCGGCGCCCGGGGTGTCGCCGTGCACGCAGATGGAGTCGGCGACGATCGTCACGTCCGTGCCCTCGATCGACCGGACGACACCTTCGTGGACCAGGCGCAGCATCCGGGCGGCGACCTCCTCCGGGTCGTGCAGGACGGCTCCCTCCACGCTGCGCGGCACGAGCCGGCCGGTGGCGGTGTAGGCGCGGTCGGCGAACGCCTCGGCGGCCGTCACGAGACCCGCCGCACGGGCCGCGTCGAGGGCGACGCTGCCGGGCAGGCCCAGCAGGACGAGCTCGGGGTCGACGGTGACGACCGCGGCGGCGACGTCCTCGGCGACCCGCGCGTCGACGGCCGCCGTGTTGTAGAGGGCCCCGTGCGGCTTGACGTAGCGGACCGTGGTGCCCGCGCTGCGGGCGATCTCGCGGATCGCCCCCAGCTGGTAGACGAGGTCGGCCCGGAGCTCGTCGCTGGGCACCTCCAGGTCCCGGCGCCCGAACCCCTCGCGGTCGTTGTAGGCGACGTGCGCCCCGACGGTCACGCCCCGACGGACCGCCGCGTGGACCGTGCGGTGGATGGTCGCCGGGTCGCCCGCGTGGAAAGCGCAGGCGATGTTGGCGCTCGAGACGATCTCGAGCATGCGGGCGTCCCCGGCGTGCTCCGAGGTGCTCACGCCCTCGCCCAGGTCGCTGTTCAGGTCGATGCGTCGCGGGGTGTCCGCGTCCGACGTCCTCATGACGCCAGTGTGCCCCGTCCCGGGCCGGGAAAACTTCGCCCGCTCGTCGGTGCCGGAGGGGTGGCGGGCAGCGAATGCGTGGCACACAGTAGGTGGTGGAATGTGACAGGGGCCACGTATCCTCGAGGTGTTGTGCGAAGATGCGTCCAGCCAGGACAAACGGGGTCGAGAAGGGTACGACGTGGCGGACGAGCTCGATTCGACGGAGATCGGCAGCGAGGACGTGGCGCGCCCTCTGACGTCCGACGATGCTCGTCTCGCCGCGGGCGGTCGCCGTCGCGGACGTCGCCTCGGGCGGGTCGTCGGGGCAGGGGCCGGGGCGGTCGTGCTGGCCGCGGGCTTCATGGCCGGGTCGGTCGCCAGCACGCCCTGGAACGAGTTCCGCCAGCACCCGACGTTCTCCGCACCCGTCCAGAGCGAGCCGCTCGAGCTCGGCGTGGTGGGCGCCGCCTCGCGGTCGGGCCCGGCGTCGATCGACGAGGTCCTGGGTGTCATCGAGCAGGCCGAGCTGACCGCGCTGAAGGACGGACGCGAGCTCGGACCGGAGGTCCAGCAGGCTGCCGCCGAGCTGGGCGCGCTCCTGACGACCTATGTCGCGCAGCAGCAGGCGGAGGCCGTCCCGGGTCTGGACGACGCGGAGCTGCCGGAGGTCGTCGAGCCGGCGCCCGCGGACATCCCGCCGGCCGGTCCGCCCGTGTCCTCGCCCGACGACCTCGTCGCCCCCGAGGAGCTGACCGGGGGGTCCCTCCGTCCGCCCGCCGAGGCGTCCCCGGAGCCGGCTCCGTCACCGTCCTACTCCCCGGCCCCGTCGGAGGCCCCGCAGGACGAGAAGGACGCTCCGGAGCAGCAGCAGAAGAGCGCGCCGGAGCAGGACGGCGTGGTCGAGGAGGCCGCCGCCCCGCAGGACGCGGCTCCCGCCCCCGGCCCGGCCCCGACCGCCGAGGTGGACGACCTCGAACCGCTGCCCCAGGACGTGGGCGCGTTCTCGGGACTCGGTCTGCAGCTGCCCACCTGGGAGAGCCTCGTGGAGGGTGAGTCCACGTTCCAGGTCCGCCACGTGTGGCAGGGCGACGCTCTCGCGGCCGGCGTGCAGGGCTCGGTCGGCGCGGCTGCCCAGGGCCTCGCGCTCGGGGCCGCCGGCCAGGTCGAGACGCACGACGAGGACGCGCACGACCACGGCGCGGTGACCTTCGACGACATCGTCGTGGCGGCGACGCACCTGGCCGCGCTGCTGGACCCGGCCTCCGCGTCCTTCGTCGTCGACATCCGGCCCGCGGTGACCGAGCTGCCCGACGGCACCTTCGTCTCCGACGACGGGGTGGCGGTGACGGCGAACGGCATGCCGCTCACCGGTGCCGGGTCGCTGTCCGCGACGCTCCAGGCGGTCGTCGACCAGCACGCCGGGTCGACCGCGGGCTTCAGCAACGGACGCATCCCGGCCTCCGTGCTCTGCGGGATCGCCTCCGCTCCCGGTCACCTCCTGCGGTGCGACGCCGCCGCCCAGTTCGCCGCCCTCAACGCGGAGTACCGGGCCCGGTTCGGCGTCGACATCCCGATCACCGACTCGTACCGGTCGTACGAGTCGCAGGTCGCGGTCCGGGCCGCCAAGCCGCACCTGGCCGCGGTGCCGGGTACGTCGAACCACGGGTGGGGCCTCGCGCTCGACCTCAGCGCGCCGATCTCGACCGGCTACTCCGCGGAGTACGTCTGGATGCGCGTGCACGCCCCCGACTACGGCTGGGACAACCCGACCTGGGCGCGCCCGAACGGCAGCAAGCCCGAGCCCTGGCACTTCGAGTTCTTCGCCGCCGGCCCGGTTCCCGACCGCGCGGCGTCGAGCCACGACGTGGCCACCGCCGGGGGTGCCGGCTGGTCGTCGAAGGGTTCAGGGTCCACGGCCTCGGGGTCCGGTACCCACAGCACCGGGACGAAGGGCTCGGGATCGAGCACCAAGGACACCTCGGGCGGCGGCTCCAAGAGCACGACCAAGAAGTCCGACGCGAAGAGCGGCTCGACGTCCGAGCCGTCGTCGAGCCCGAAGCCGTCGAGCAGCCCGAAGCCGTCGAGCAGCCCGAGCCCGAAGCCGTCCTCGAGCCCCAAGCCGTCGAGCAGCCCGAGCCCGAAGCCGTCCTCGAGCCCGTCGCCGTCGACCAGCCCGAGCCCGACGCCGACCACGAGCCCGACACCGACCACGAGCCCGTCGCCGTCGACCAGCCCGACCCCGTCCTCGAGCCCGACGCCGACCTCCGGGACGGACAGCTCGGGCACCGACTCGAGCAGCGGATCGACGTCGTCGACCACGGACTCCTCGACGTCGGAGCAGAGCGCCCCCGAGTCGACCGGCGACGACAGCGAGTACGCCCAGCGCGAGGAGGAGGTCGCGGGTTCCCGCACCGACGGGACCGGTGACGAGCTCGACGCCACCTCGGCGGACGACGGCACGGACGACGGGACCTCGGCGGACGGGTCCGACACGACCCCGTGAACCGGACGTCCTCGAGCGACGACCCGCGACGGTTCCTCGTGAACGGTCGCCTGGAGCGCAGTCCCCGCCGGTGGCGCGACAAGGTCGCCGTGACGGGCTACCTCGCGACCGTCGCGATGCCACGCCTGCTCGAGCCGGTCTCCGAGCGCGAGCTGACCGACCGGCTCGGTGAGCTGGCCCGCGACCCGGTCGCGCTGCGCCGGGCGATGGTCGACCAGGGGCTGGTGAGCCGCACCCGGGACGGAGCGGAGTACTGGCGCACGGTGCGGACCGAGCACGATCCCGAGCCCGACGCCGTCGAGATCGCCGACCGCGCGCTGGGCGAGTCCCCGTGAACGACGTCGAGCCCGAACCCGAGCGCCGGGTCCGTGCGGCGCTGGAGGCGTCCGGCCTCGAGTACGTCGTCCGGCGGCACGGGCGCGTGGGCTCCCTCGCCGAGGCGGCGGCCGCCCGGGGCGTGTCGCCGGACCGTCTGCTCAAGACGATGGTGGTGCGCCGCGGGGTCGACGACTACCTCTTCGTGCTGGTCCCGGGGACCCGGACGATCGCCTGGCCCCGGTTGCGGGCGCTGCTCGGCGTCAACCGTCTCTCCATGCCGGACGCCGAGGTCGCCCGAGAGGTCACGGGGTTCGAGCGTGGCACCATCACGCCGTTCGGTGCGCGGCACGCGTGGCCCGTGGTTGCCGATGCGAGGATCCCTGCAGCAGGTACCGTGTCCGTCGGGGCCGGTGGCCACGGTGTCGGGGTGACGCTCGACGCCGACGCCTTGCTCAGAGCGCTGAACGCCCAGGTGGCGGACGTCACCGACCCCGAGGCGTCTCCCTGAGCAATCCCCGGCTCCTCCGTGCCGTGTCCCGCTGGACGAACCGGTCGGAGGGGTGAACACTCGATCGTGGTCAGGACCGAAGGGGGCATCCGACCGCGAAGCCCGCCGTTGGCATGACAGGAGCACGAGCCCGATGGACTACGACAGCGCGACGGACATGGACCCGGACGCAGGGTCCGGCATCTCCTGCCAGCACGACGAGGGCGGCACGCTGCTGATGTTGTGGGGCGAGGTGGACGCCGCCCTGCGCGAGTCGGCGAGCGATGCGATGGCGTCGGTCGCCGCCCGGCCGGGTGCGGAGCCGATCGTCCTCGACACCCGTGACGTGACGTTCATCGACTCCTCGGGAGTCGCCTTCATCCTGCAGGTCTACATGTTCGGCGAGGAGGTCGGCGCCCCGGTCCAGCTGCGGTCGCCGTCCGAGGCCGTCACCGAGGTGCTGGAGATGGTCGGCATGGACGGCCGGATCCCGGTGATCGCCGAGGAGCGGGCCACGAGCGCCTGACCGGACACGACCCCGGCGGACGTGTCCGGCCGTGGGGAGGGGCAGGGTGTTCCCATGAGCGTCGACGCCGCCACCGTCCGGGCGGCCCGGCTGCGGTCCCAGCGGCTGCGCGGACCCGACCTGCCCGACCTGCCGGCCGCCGTCGGACACCTGCTGGCCGTGCAGGGGCAGGAGGTGCGGCCCACGCTCTGGGGGCTCACGCGCCGCCTCGCCACGTCCGCCCGGGGGAACGAGGCCACCGCGCTCGCCGCGCTCGACGACGGCCAGATCCTGCGCACCCACGTCCTGCGACCCACGTGGCACCTCGTGCTGCCCGTCGACGTCCGCTGGCTCCTCGAGCTCACCGCCCCGCGCGTCGCCCGGACGATGGCGTCCACCGAGAGGTCCTGGGGGCTCGACGCCCCCGGTCCCGGTGTCGCCGCCGTCGCGGCCGAGGTCGCCACCGGGCCGCGCACCCGCGACGAGCTCGCGACGGCTCTCGTCGAGCGGGGCGTGCTCGGTGCCGACGCGCCGGGCGTCGCCGTGTCCCACATCCTCATGCACGCCGAGCTGCGGAAGGTGCTGATCAGCGGTCCGGCGGCGCACGGCCGGTCGACCTACGTGGCCTTCGACGACCGTGTCCCGGCCGGCTACGGGCCTCTGGGACACCGTTTCGACCGCGAGTCCGCCGTCCTGGAGCTGTGGCGTCGCTGGCTGCCCGCCCGCGCCTACGCCACGGTCCAGGACCTGTCGCAGTGGTCCGGGCTGACCCGCACGGTGCTGCGTGCCGGGCTGGCCGTGCTGCGGGACCTGGGCGAGGTCGTGGAGGTCCCGGGCGCGGAGGATCTCGACGGGCTGACCCTGGTCACGACCCCGGCCGTGCACGAGTCCGTCGTGTCCGGCGCCCCCGCGGCGCCGTCCGGCGGGCGTGTCGCCGACCTGCTGTGCGCCTACGACGAGCTGCTGAGCTCCTACGGCGAGACCCGCCGCGTCCTCGCGGACCCCCGCGCGCCCGAGCCCGGGCGACGGAACGCCTTCGTCCACACCGTGCTGATCGACGGGCGGCGCGCGGCGCGGTGGCGCTGGCCGGGCGGGCCGCCCCGACCGGGCGGACCGGAGCTGCAGTGGCAGCGGGCTCCCGAGGCGCCCGACCGAGCCGCCGTGGCGCGTGTCACCGTCGACCTCGAGGCCTTCCTGCGCGCGGTCTGACCAGCCGTGGCACGCTGGGCCGCATGCGGAACTGGGCCGGGAACATCGACTACGCCGCACGGGATCTCGTGCGCCCGACCTCCCTGGAGGAGCTCGCCGACCGGCTCGTCGTCGGCGGCCCGGTCCGCGCGCTGGGATCACGCCACTCCTTCAACGACCTCGCGGACACCACGGGCACCCACGTCCAGGTCGACCGCCTCGACGACGGCCGCCCGGCCGTCGACCTGGACCCGGGGACCGGTGTCGTGTCGGTCAACGCGGGGATGCGGTACGGGGAGGTGTCGCAGGTGCTCTACGCCCACGGGCGGGCGCTGACCCAGCTCGCGTCGCTGCCGCACCTCTCCGTCGCCGGGGCGGTCGCGACCGCCACCCACGGCTCGGGCGACACCAACCGGTCCCTCGCGGGCGCCGTCGTCGCGCTCGAGCTCATGACCACGGCCGGCGAGCTGCGCCGGATCACCCGGGAGACCGACCCGGAGGTGTTCGCCGGGACCGTGGTGTCGTTGGGGGTGCTCGGCATCGTCACCCGGATCGAGCTGGCCACCGTGCCCGCGTTCCAGGTGCGGCAGGACGTCGCGCTGGAGCTCCCGTGGGACGCCGTGCTCGACCGGTTCGACGACGTCACGGGTTCGGCGTACTCCGTCAGCCTCTTCACGCGGTGGGACGAGCCGACGGTCCGCGCGGCCTGGTTCAAGTCGGTGGTGTCCGAGGGGCGGGGTCACCGGCCCGACGCCCTGCCCGACCTGCACTGGGCCGAGCACGACGTGCACCCGGTGCCCGGGGTGGACCCGGGTGCCTGCACCGCGCAGCACGGTGTCCCCGGCCCCTCCCACGAGCGCCTGAGCCACTTCCGGCTCGACCACACCCCGTCCGTGGGGGAGGAGCTGCAGAGCGAGTACCTGCTGCCCCGGAAGCACGCGGTGAAGGCCGTGGAGGCGATGCGGGGCCTGGGCAGCGTGGTGGCGCCCCTGCTCATGACCGGTGAGGTCCGCACCGTGGCCGCCGACGACCTGTGGCTGAGCCCCTTCGCCGAGGACTCGATCGGGCTGCACTTCACCTGGCTCCCCCGGGCGCCCGAGGTCGCCAGGGTGCTGCCCCTGATCGAGGAGACCCTCGCCCCGTTCGGTGCGCGGCCGCACTGGGGCAAGGTGTTCGCCGCCGACCCCGTGGCGGTGCGCGCCGCCTACCCCCGGTTCGACGAGTTCCGAGTGCTGGCCGACCGGCTGGACCCGGAGGGCCGCCTGCGGGGCGGGTACGTCGCCCGACTGCTCGCCTGACCGGGGGCTTCGTCCCGGTGCTCGACATGCCGGTCGAGGGAATGTGCCCGATGATCACCAGGAGAGACCGGTTTGACGACGCGGCGACCAGCGCGGAAGGTGTGTGACCCGTGAGTGCTGACAACCAGACCGCCCCGCGGGAGCAGTTCACCGGACAGGTAGGTTTCATCCTGTCGGCGATCGGCTCCGCCGTGGGGCTCGGCAACATCTGGCGGTTCCCCGGCGTGGCGTACGAGAACGGTGGTGGCGCGTTCCTCGTGCCCTACCTCATCGCGCTGCTGACTGCGGGCATCCCGATCCTGTTCCTCGACTACGCGATCGGTCACCGGTTCCGCGGCGGCGCCCCGCAGGCGTTCCGGCGGATCAAGGGCTGGCTCGAGTCGCTCGGCTGGTTCCAGGTGATGATCTGCATCGTCATCGCGGTCTACTACGCGGCGGTGGTCGCCTGGGCGGCCAGCTTCTTCGTCTACTCCTTCGGTCTCGACTGGGGTGACGACCCGCAGGCCTTCTTCTTCGGGGAGCACCTCCAGCTCGCCGACGTCGGCGGAGCCGACCCGTGGCTCACCTTCGACTTCGTGGCCGCCGTCCTGATCCCGCTCGTGCTGGTGTGGGTCGTGGTCATCGCGGTGCTGGCCGCCGGTGTCGTCAAGGGTGTCCAGCGGGCGAACATCGTCTTCATCCCGCTGCTGCTGGTGGCCTTCGGCGCCCTGGTGGTCCGCGCGCTGACCCTCGACGGGGCCGCGGAAGGGCTGAACGCGCTCTTCACCCCGCAGTGGGACGCGCTGGGCGACCCGGACGTGTGGATCGCCGCCTACGGTCAGATCTTCTTCTCGCTGTCCGTGGCGTTCGGCATCATGATCACCTACGCCTCGTACCGGCGTCGTCGGTCCAACATGACCGGCCCCGGCCTGGTGGTCGCGTTCTCCAACTCCGGATTCGAGATGCTGGCCGGGCTCGGCGTCTTCTCCGCCCTCGGGTTCCTTGCCCTGGAGCAGGGGGTCGGTGTCGGCGAGCTCGGCATCGCGGGCGTCGGGCTCGCGTTCGTCACGTTCCCGGCGATCGTCTCCGAGATGCCGGCCGGTGCCCTGTTCGGCGCGCTCTTCTTCGGCTCGCTGGTGATGGCCGGGTTCACGTCGCTGGTCTCGATCCTGCAGGTCGTCTCCGCGGCGCTGCAGGAGAAGTTCGCCCTGTCGCGCACGGCGGCGGTGCTGTGGCTGGGTGGCGTGCTGGGTACGGTCTCGGTGGTCGGCTTCAGCACCACGACGGGCCTGATCCTGCTCGACACCGTCGACTACTGGGTCAACAACATGGGCATCGTCGCCTCGGCGATCCTCATGTGCGTCTTCGTGGTGTGGGTCTACCGCCGGGCCCCCGAGCTGCGCTACCACCTCAACGCCGTCTCGACGACGCAGCTCGGCGCGTGGTGGTACGCCTGCGTCGGCGCCATCATCCCGGTGATGCTCGGGATCATGCTCGTGCAGACGATCCTGATCCGGATCGACGAACCCTACGGCGACTACGATGAGACGTATCTGCTCTATGCAGGGTGGGGCACCGTGGCGTTGCTGGTCGTCGGTGCGATCGTCTTCTGGGCGTTCCGCTGGCGCGGGCCGGACCTTCCCCGGGCCTGGCCGCCGTATCCGCCGGTCGAGGACCCCGCCGTGCGGAAGGAGGCCTCGCGATGAGCACCACCGCGATCATCATGATGGTCGTCGCCCTGCTGGTGGTCTGGGGCGGACTGACCCTCGCCATCATGGCGCTGCGCTCCAAGCCGGAGCGGACCGACTTCCCGCCCGGTGGTGTCGACGACCACCGCGAGGACATGGGGATCATCGAGCACGACACGTAGGTCTCCCGCTTCTGACGAGGTCCGGGTCCTTCCGTGGCGCCGTCGCGCTCACGGGCGCTGCGCGCCCTGCGCTTCCCGTCTGACGACGGCGCCACGGAAGGACCCGGACCTTTGTCGTGCCCGGGCTCGGCCCGTCGGTCGTGCTGGGGCTCGGCGGGAGGGGGTGACCGGGTGAGTGACGCATGTCATGGGGCGGCGGTTTGGGAGCAGGGCGAATAGGTATGCATACTGCTGCATAAGCGCTCCGCGGCTCGGACCGGGCGGGAGCGTCGTCCTCCTCCACGCGATCCCTGGAGCCGTCATGCGCGCCCGCACCGCCCTGCCCCTGTCCGCCGTCGCCGCCGTCGCGCTGCTCGCCGGCTGCACCACCGCGTCCGAGGACCTCGCCGCCCCCGCCGGTGGCGGCGCCTCCGCGGACGCGTCGGCCGCCCCGACGGCCCCGGCGTTCGACGCCTCGACGCTCGAGGCCGACCCGGAGCTCGCCGCGCTCGTCCCGGAGGACGTCGCCGAGGACGGCGTGCTCACCGTGGGCGCCGAGCTGTCCTACGCCCCGGCCGAGTTCCTCGCGCCCGACGGCGTCACCCCGGTCGGGTTCGACGTCGACATCGCCCACGCGGTGGCGGCCACCCTGGGACTCGAGGCCGAGGTCGAGCCGTCCACCTTCGACGCGATCATCCCGGCCGTCGGCACCAAGTACGACGTCGGCATCTCCGGGTTCACGATCGACGCCGAGCGGCTGCAGCTCGCCCACATGGTCAGCTACTTCGACGCCGGCTCCCAGCTCGCGGTCGCCGCCGGCAACCCGGACGGCGTCGACGCCGGCGACCTGTGCGGCACCACCGTGGGCGTGCAGACCGGCACCGTCCAGCAGGGTGCCCTCGACGAGGCGTCCGCGGCCTGCGAGGCCGACGGCGCCGACCCCGTCGAGGTGCTGCCCTACGACTCCCAGGCCGACGTCACCACCAACCTCGTCGGCGGCAAGGTGCAGGCCATGTACGCCGACTCGCCGGTGACGGCGTACGCGGTCGAGCAGACCGGGGGCGCGGTCGAGACCCTCGGCGACATCACGGACGCCGCGCCGTACGGCGTCGTCGTCGCCCAGGACGACGACGCGCTCGCCGAGGCCGTCCAGGGCGCCCTGCAGCAGCTCATGGACGACGGCACCCTGACCGAGATCCTCGACGGCTGGGGCAACGCCGAGGGCGCGCTCTCCACCGCCGAGCTCGACCCCTCCGTCTGATGGCGCTCACCACCGCCCCGGGCGCCGCCGTCGGCGGGCCCCCGACCGACCTGCCCGAGCCCCTGAACGCCCGCCCGGTCCCGCGCCCGGGGCGCTGGCTGTCCGCCGCCGTGATGCTCGTGCTCGCCGCCATGGTGGTGCACGCGCTGGTCACCAACCCGAACTTCCGCTGGGACACCGTCTGGCTGTACCTGCGCGACGTCAACGTCGTGCGCGGCGTCGGCTGGACGCTCGTGCTCACCTTCGGGTCCATGGCCATCGCCGTCGTGCTCGCCGTGCTGCTGGCGATCATGCGGCGCAGCGACAACCCGGTGATGCGGTCGGTCTCCTGGGCCTACATCTGGTTCTTCCGCGGCACCCCGATCTACACCCAGCTCGTGTTCTGGGGACTGATCTCGGTGCTGTACCCACGGCTCAGCCTCGGCGTCCCGTTCGGGCCCGAGTTCTTCGTGTTCGACACCCGGGACGTCATCACGGCGTTCTGGGCGGCGCTCGTCGGGCTCGCGCTCAACGAGGCCGCCTACCTCGCCGAGATCGTGCGCGCCGGGCTCGGCTCCGTCGACCCCGGGCAGGCGCAGGCCGCCCGTGCACTGGGGATGACCGAGCCGCGCATCCTGCGCCGCATCGTGCTGCCGCAGGCCATGCGCGTCATCGTGCCGCCCACCGGCAACGAGACCATCTCCATGCTCAAGACGACCTCGCTGGTCGTCGCCGTGCCGTTCACCCTGGAGATCACCTACGCCACCTCCGCGATCGGCACCCGCACCTTCCAGCCGATCCCCCTGCTCATCGTGGCGGCGCTGTGGTACCTGCTCATCACCTCGGTGCTCATGGTGGGTCAGTACTACGTCGAGCGGTACTACGGGCGCGGGTTCGACGGCGGCGCCACCGGCGGCCGGCGCGGCGGTCCCGGCGGACGGCTGAGCCGGCAGGCCGCGATCCGCGGCGCCGGGACCACGAAGGACGACCCGTTCGCGGAGGTGACCCCATGACCACGACGACGACCCCCATGGTCGAGGCCCGGGACGTGCACAAGGTGTTCGGGCACGGCGAGGGGGCCCTGCACGTCCTGCGCGGCGTCGACCTCGTCGTGCCGAAGGGTTCGGTGACGGTGGTGCTCGGTCCCTCGGGGTCCGGGAAGTCCACCCTGCTGCGCTGCCTCAACGAGCTCGAGCAGATCACCGCCGGGTCGGTGCACGTCGACGGCGAGCTGCTCGGGTACCGGCACGACGCCAAGGGCCTGCTGCACCGGCTGCACCCGCGCAAGATCGCCGCCCAGCGCTCCCGGATCGGCATGGTGTTCCAGCGGTTCCACCTGTTCGGGCACATGACTGCTCTGGAGAACGTCGCCGAGGCGCCCGTGCAGGTCCGCGGGCTGTCGAAGGCGGCGGCCCGGGCGCGGGCGGCCGAGCTCCTGGAGCGGGTCGGGCTGTCCGACCGGGTCGACCACTACCCGGCCCAGCTCTCCGGTGGCCAGCAGCAGCGCGTCGCCATCGCGCGGGCGCTCGCGATGGACCCCGAGCTCATGCTGTTCGACGAGCCCACCTCCGCGCTCGACCCGGAGCTGGTCGGCGAGGTGCTGGCCGTCATGCAGGACCTCGCCCGGTCCGGCATGACGATGGTCGTGGTCACCCACGAGATCGGGTTCGCCCGCGAGGTCGCCGACCACGTCGTGTTCATGGACGACGGCGTCGTCGTCGAGCAGGGCCCGCCCGCCCAGGTGCTCGACGCACCGAGCGAGCCGCGGCTGCGGGAGTTCCTCGCGCACGTCCTCTGAGTCGCGGCTCAGAGCTTCGAGCAGGTGCTGCCCCAGTCGGTGTGCCCGTGCCACACCTTCTTCCAGATGTGCGCCGAGTAGCCCGAGTACGTCGTGCGCGTCTTGGAGATGCTGCGCGTCATCCCGCTGCTCCACGTGCGCGACGGACCCGTGAGCCAGGTGCTGCCGCGGTAGCAGCTCGAGGCCGACGTCGAGATCTGGTAGATCCGCAGGAACCCCGAGACGCTGCCCGACCCGCGGTACTGCCACGAGGAGTAGATCCGCCCGCTGGACTTGTAGAGGCAGATCGTGCCGGGGCCCTTGGTGCCGTCGCAGTCGCTGCCGGACCCGATCGCGGTCGTGCTCGCCGTGTCGTCGGTCTCGAGCGTCATCCCGCCCGACGCGGTCGGTCCTTCGCAGGTCTCCACCATCTCGACCCGGTGCGTGGCCAGGTCGGCGGGGGCGCCCATCGCCTCGTTGTAGGCGGGGTCGACCTCGTCGGTGATCGAGACCTCCACCAGCTCGCACCCGCGGGCGGCCGAGTCGGCCTTCCAGTCGGTGGCCTCGGCCTCGGCCCGCTCCGCGGCGGCCCAGGCGACCCACTCGGGCTCCGGGCTGCCGGGCTCGGGCACACCGGGGAGGTTCCCCGCGGGCAGGTTCCCGCCGTCGGACGAACCCTCGCCGATCGTGCCGATCGGCTCGCCGATGTCGGCCGTGGCCGGAGCCGTGCCGACCAGGCCCGTCCCCAGGGCCAGCACCGTCGCGCCGACGCCGGCGGCCACGGTCCGGGACGTTCTCGTGCGCATCCTGACTCTCCCCACGTCGTCGTCGAGGACGCGCGTCGGCGCCCGCCGTCCCGCACGAGGGTAGCGAGGGCATCGATGCAGGCAACCGTCTGCCAGTACGGTGGAGCACCGTCGGCCCTGCCGGCCACGGAGGAGCGAGGGACCGAGAGGACGATCGTGGACGACGCCGCGGCCCGCGAGCGCCTGACGCGCCTGTGGGTGGACCATCACGAGCAGGTGGTGCGGTTCGTCGCGCGCCGGGCCGCGGCGGCGATCGTCGACGACGTCGTCTCGGAGACCTACCTGGTCGCCTGGCGGAGGGTGGAGGACGTGCCGACCGCGGCGCGCGCGTGGCTCTTCGGAGTCGCGCGCACGGTCCTGTCCACCCGGGTGCGCACGCAGGGCCGCTGGCGGGCCCTCGGGGTGCGGCTGGAGCGGGAGCCGACGGCGCAGGCGCGAGGTGCGGACGACGCCGCGGCCGGGCGCGCCGACCTGCGCCGCGCCTGGGACCTGCTCGGTGACGCCGACCGGGAGGTCCTGGCGCTCGTGGCGTGGGACGGGCTGTCCGCCCGGGAGGCCGCCCAGGTGCTGGAGTGCCGCCCGTCCACCTTCTCGGTACGACTCACCCGGGCTCGCAGACGGCTGCTGGCGTACTCCGAGGTGCCCCGCGACACCGCGACCGTGCTGCGCAGGCTGCAGGAGGAGAGGCCATGAGGTCACCGCTGCTGGACGACCTGGGCGGCCTGGACCCGGCGCGGCACGTGCGTGCCCCGGGACACCCCGACGATCCTGCCCTGGCGCGGGTGCTGGCCACGGACCGGACCGTGCCGGACCGCTACCTCGCCCCGGCGCGGCGCTCGCGGGCAGGGGTGGCGACCGGTGTGTTCGCGGGGGCCGTGGCTGCCGTGGCGGCCGGGGTCGTGGTGTCGACGACGCTCGGCGGCCCGGAGGCGTACGCGTCGTGGACGCCGACGCCGCAGGTCGTCGACCCCGCCGCCGCGGGGCAGGACGCGGAGGCCTGCCCGACGGCGGCGCACGCCATCGACGAGGACGCGGCCGGCGAGGGGGCGCCGATCACCGAGATCCCGCTGGATCCGGTGCTCGCCGAGGTGCGTGGCGACTACACCTACGTGCTCCTGGCGGGCGACGGCGCCCTGGCGGAGTGCTTCGTGACGACGACCGACGGGGACCCGCAGGTGTACACCTCGGAGTCCGTCGGTGCTGAGCAGGTGCCGGAGCCGGCGCCGAGCGGTCTCGTGGTCGCGGAGTCCGGCACGGCGTCCTGGTCGGACGGCCCGAGCGGCGAGGGCGCGGTGACCGCCGCGTTCGGCCGGGTCGGGGACGAGGTCGAGGCCGTCACGGTGGCCACGGCCGACGGCGAGCAGGTCGCGGCGTCGGTGGACGACGGCTGGTTCGCGCTGTGGGCGCCGGGAGAGGAGTCGTTCTCGGCCCTCGCGCAGGTCACCTACGTCGACGGGTCGACGGAGGAGGTCCCCCTGGAGGTCACCCCGGCAGGGTGAGCGTGAAGCGGCAGCCGCGGCCGTCGTCGACGTTCTCGACCGTGACGGCGCCGCCGTGCGCCTCGGCGACCGAGCGCACGATCGACAGGCCGATGCCGGCGCCGCCGGACCCCGGGGTGCGGGCCGCGGTACCGCGCCAGCCGGCCTCGAACACGCGGGGCAGGTCTGCCGCGGGGATGCCCCCGCAGCCGTCGGTGACGTGCACGACGGCGGCCGACCCGTGGTCGTCCTCGACCTGGACGCACACGGTGCCCCCGGCCGGGGTGTGCCGCACCGCGTTGGACACCAGGTTGCCCACCGCCCGGGCGACCTCCCGGGCGTCCACGGGGACGACGACGGGCACGGTCACCTCACCGGTGAGCCGCACCCCGGCGGCCGCGGCGGCCGGGCCGGCGGCGGCCAGCGCGTCCGAGGCGAGGTCCCCGACGTCCGTGGGCTCGCGGTTCAGCTCGAAACCCGGTGACTGCAGCCGGGACAGCGCCAGCAGGTCGTCGACCATGTCGCTCATGCGACGGTTCTCCGCGAGGATGCCGGCCGCCGCGTCCGCGGGGGTCGTCACCGCGTCCTCCATCGCCTCCGTCAGCACGCGGACGGCGGCCAGCGGTGTGCGCAGATCGTGGGACACCCACGCGACGAGCTCGCGGCGTCGGGCCTCGACCTCCCGGTCCCGGTCCCGGGCCGCCACGGCCTCGGCACGCTCCGTGGCGAGGTGGTGGGTGCGCCGGGCGAGCACCAGCCCGATGACGAGCGCCACGGGAACGGTGGCGAGCAGCAGCCACAGCACCGTCGTGGAGTCCTTCTCCGACAGGAACATCGCGCGGGCGCTGGCGTAGACGCCGGCCGCGACCGACGCCACGACGACCAGCGGGGCGAGCGTCGCGGCGACGGACGGGCGGCGGCGTCCGAGCGCCAGCACGCCGACCGCCCCGGCGAGCCCGACGACGGCAGCCACCCCGGCCGAGAGGCCGACCCCCTCCAGCGGGGTCACGCGGCGTCCTCCGTCGTGTCCGGGGGACGGGCGTCCCAGCGGTAGCCGACGCCGAACACGGTCACGAGCCGCGTGGGGGCGGACGGATCGGCCTCGACCTTCTCCCGCAGCCGCCGCACGTGCACGGTCACGGTGGACCGGTCGCCGTACTCCCAGCCCCACACCTCGCGCAGCAGCGTCTCGCGGTCGTGCACCTGGCCGGGGTGGGCGAGGAACCAGACCAGCAGGTCGAACTCGCGGGCGGTCAGCGCCAGCTCCGAGCCGCCGCGCAGCACCCGGTGGGCGGCGACGTCGACGGTCAGGTCGCCGTCGCGCAGGGTGCCCGACGGCGGTGCGGACGCGGGCGACGGTCCGTCCTGCGCGGCAGGGCTCTCGCCTGCCGGGGCGGCGCCGTCGGCCGGGGTGCCCGCCCGCCGCAGCACGGACTGCACGCGCAGGGTGAGCTCGCGCGGGCTGAACGGTTTGGTCACGTAGTCGTCCGCCCCGACCTCGAGGCCGGTGATGCGGTCGTCCTCCTCGCCGCGGGCGGTCAGCATGAGCACCGGCAGGCGGGGCCGGTCCGCGCGCAGCCGCCGGCACACCTCGATCCCGTCCAGGCCGGGCAGCATGAGGTCGAGGACGACGGCGTCCGGCGGCCGCTCGTGGGCGGCGACGAGGGCGTCGACGCCGTCGGTCACGTGCTCGGCCGCCATGCCGGCGCGCTCGAGGTAGGCGACCACCACGTCGGCGACGGTGGTGTCGTCGTCGACCACGAGGACCCGGACCATGCAGTCAGCCTAGGCCGTGGAGAGCGTCGCGGACGGCGTCGAGCGGGCACGTCAGCGGCCTGTGAGCACCCCGTAAGACGCTCGTCATGGACCTGCGGAGCGGTGCGCGGTGGGCTGGACGCAGAGGGCCGGCCACCGGGGTTCGGTCCCGTGAGGAGGACGATCATGCACCGCAACCGCACGCTCGCCGTCGCCGGGTCGCTGGCGCTCGCCGCCGGGGCCGTCCTGGTCCCTGCCGTGGCCGCGCAGGCCGGGGTCAGCCAGGGCACCGCGTTCTACGTCGACGGCGTCGCCTACCGCACCGTCGCGACACCGAACGACCTGTCCGGCACCGGGGCACCGGACCACTCGTTCGACACCATCTACGACCTGGGCGGCGCCCAGGCCAACGTCGCCGAGGCGGCCCCGGGCGACACCGACTACAACGGCGGCCGCTGGCAGGTCACCGCCGTGCTCTACGAGGACTTCGACGACGTCCTGGAGGCCGGCGACCTGAACGACGACGGGATCCTCGGGTCGGCCGAGGAGGTCGAGGCCGCGATCGACGCCGGCGCAGCCATGGACGGCGGGGTCGTCGCGTCGTTCACCTGCCCGGTCATCCCGTTCCCCGGCGGGCGCTGACCCGGGGCTGCTCGCCGGCGCGTCTGGTCGGCAGCTCGTGCTCGGCTCGGCAGCTCACGCTGCCGATCCGGCACGAGCTGCCGACCAGATCGCTGTCGGGCGGAACCTCTCAGCACCGCCGCTGCGTCTAGGGTGCATGGAGCCTCGGGAGCAGGAGCGTTGATGGGCGAGATGATCCAGGTACCGATCGCCTCGCCCGGGACGACGGACACCGCCCGGGCACCGTCGACCGCGGTCCACGAGGAGGCCACGCCGACCACCGCGGTCGCCGAGTTCACCGCCTTCGCTCGTGCCCGGACCGCGGGGCTGTACCGCATCGCCTACCTGCTCTGCGGCGACGAGCACCGGGCCCACGACCTCGTCCAGACGGCGCTGGAGCGCACCTATCGTGCCTGGCCGCGGATCAGCAGCGACCCGTTCGCCTACGCGCGGCGGGTCGTGGCGACCTCCCGGATCGACACGTGGCGCCGCACGCGCCGTGAGGTGCTGCGCGACCCGGCCCCCGGGACGTCGGACCTCGGCACCTCCGAGCACGCCCCGGACCACGCCCGGCGCGTCGCCGAGCGGGACCGGCTCGTGCGCGCCCTGCAGATGCTGCCCGAGACGCAGCGCCGCGTCGTCGTGCTGCGCCATCTGCTGGACCGCAGCGAGCAGCAGACCGCCGACGAGCTCAACCTGGCCCGCGGCACCGTGAAGTCCGCCGGGTCGCGCGGGCTGGCCGCCCTGCGGGCCGTGCTCACCACGACCACCGAGGAGGACGCGTGAACGCCCAGGACCCGCTCCTCGCGGAGCTGCGCGAGGTCGTCGACCACCTCGAGGTGCCACCCGGCCTCGACGCCGACCGGATGGCACGGCGCGCGGTGCGCCGTGTCCGCGCGCGCCGCGTCGCGCTCGCCGGCGGGACCGGTGCGCTGGCTCTCGTGCTCGCCGTCGGCGGTGTGCAGGCGTTGCCCGAGCTGGTCGACCGGCCCCTCACCGGTGCGGTGCTGCCCGGCGGTCCCGGACCGAGCGAGACGGTGCCCCGGGCGGCCGACGGCGCCGCGGACCGCGTGCGGGTGTGGCTCGGGCCGGTGGTCGTGAGCCTGCCCGCGGACTGGGAGACGGTCGACAAGACCATCGGCCGTGCCGGATACCACGTGGTCAGGGGGCGGACAGGCGAGATCTCGCAGCTCTCGGTCGAGGTCGACGTCATCGACCGGGAGGAGTCTCGCTTCGGCTGGCAGAACCTCAGCAACACCCTGGGTGAGGACGTGACCTTCCCCGATATCCCCGGTGCGGGCCTGACGGTCATGCGCGTCGCCGTCACGCCCGAGCGTGCGCTCCGTGCGGTGCTGACCCTGCGCACGGCGACCGGCGAGAGGTACGAGGTGACCATCGGCGACGTGCCGATCACCGACGACGGGCACGACATCCTGCAGGACGTCGTCGACCACCTGCGGGTGGAACGGGAGGCGCAGCCCGGGGGCGGACAGGCCCCTCAGGACCTGCCCGCGGAGCTCCCGGCGGGCTTCCGGGAGATCGAGGTCGGGCGGCTTCGTCTCGGCGTCCCGGAGGCGTGGCGCACCGTGGAACCGTGGGTGGACGATCCCGGGGCGGTCATGGTCGTCAGTCGCGAGGACGGGGTCGACGGCCCGTGGGGCGTCCCCGCCGTGATCGCGGTCCGGCCGACGCCGTCCAGCGCAGCCTGGATGGTCTCGGGGAGAGCGGACTTCCGCCTCGACGGCGCTCGCCGAGTGATCGTCACCCACATGTCGGAGTCCTACCGTGGCGATCCGGTGGACGGGAAGGGGAGCGCAGTCGACATGGCGGGCGTCCGGATCGACGTCGAGCTCGACGACGGAGCGCTGTACACCGTGCACCTCGAGCTGCCCCTCGCGCCCACCGGCGACTACTACGGCGGCCTCCCCAGGGGTCACCACGATCTCATCCCCAAGATCCTGGGATCGCTGCGCGTGGCCGACTGATCGCGGACCTGGTCGGCCGGTCGTCG
>NZ_JABFAJ010000012.1 GCF_013085345.1 Isoptericola sediminis
GACGACGGCCCGTACCCTCCGCGCGGAGGGTACGGGCCGTCGTCGTCCCCCGGTCCGGCGGGTCCCGGCGCCTGTGCGCCTGCAGCGAAACATGCGGTTTCCGGGACTCGGCGGGCACCCGGTGCACGTTAGGGTCGAGCGACAGCGAAGCGAAGGAGACGGACGTGAACGACTTGCTGCAGATGGGTGACGGGGCACCGCAGGCCCGCGCCGAGGGCCAGGGCTTCGGCCTCAACGACTCCATCTACAACCGGCTCCTCAAGGAGCGCATCATCTGGCTGGGTTCGGAGGTGCGCGACGACAACGCGAACGCCATCTGCGCCCAGATGATGCTGCTCGCGGCGGAGGACCCCGAGAAGGACATCTACCTCTACATCAACTCCCCGGGCGGCTCGATCACGGCCGGCATGGCGATCTACGACACCATGCAGTTCATCCAGCCCGACGTCGCCACCGTCGCGATGGGGATGGCTGCCTCGATGGGCCAGTTCCTGCTGTCCTCCGGCGCGAAGGGCAAGCGCTACATCACGCCGCACGCCCGCGTGCTGATGCACCAGCCCTCCGGCGGCGTCGGCGGCACCGCGACCGACGTGCGCATCGGCGCCCAGCTGATCATGCACATGAAGAAGGTGCTCGCGGAGCTCACGGCCGAGCAGACCGGCCAGCCGCTCGAGAAGATCCTCAAGGACAACGACCGCGACAGCTGGTTCACGGCCGAGGAGGCCCTCGAGTACGGCTTCGTGGACCGGGTCGTCGCCAACGCTTCCTCGGTGTCCGGGGGCGGCGGCACGACCGCCGAGTGACCCGACCACGGTCGACCGAGACCCCAGCTGACTTCCCACCGAGGAGAACCATGAGCTACTCCGCCGAGTACCAGTTCGCCGAGCGGGCCGCGCGTCTCGCCGGCGACGCCGCCCGCCCGGGCGGGATCGCGCTGCCGCACGGCGCCCCGTCGTCGCGGTACGTCCTGCCACAGTTCGAGGAGCGCACGCCGTACGGCTTCAAGCGCCAGGACCCGTACACCAAGCTTTTCGAGGACCGCATCATCTTCATGGGCGTCCAGGTCGACGACGCGTCGGCCGACGACATCATGGCCCAGCTGCTCGTCCTGGAGTCCCAGGACCCGGACCGCGACGTGATGATCTACATCAACTCCCCGGGCGGCTCCTTCACCGCGATGACCGCCCTGTACGACACGATGCAGTTCATCAAGCCGCAGATCCAGACCGTCTGCCTCGGGCAGGCGGCCTCGGCGGCGGCCGTGCTGCTCGCCGCCGGGCAGCGGGGCAAGCGGCTCGCGCTGCCCAACGCACGGGTGCTGATCCACCAGCCCGCGATGGAGGGCGGCGGCTACGCCCAGGCGTCGGACATCGAGATCCACGCCAACGAGCTCATCCGCATGCGCGAGTGGCTGGAGGAGACGCTGGCCCACCACACGGGCAAGCCCGTCCAGGAGATCCGCGACGACATCGAGCGCGACAAGATCCTCACGGCCGCCCAGGCCCAGGAGTACGGCCTCGTGGACCAGGTCCTCGACTCCCGCAAGCCCGCTCAGCTCGGTGCCTGAGCAGCCGGTTCACCGGTGACGACACCGCTCGCGACCCGGGTGCCGACCCTCGTGTCGGCACCCGGGTCGCGCCACACCGGAGTTCTCGGCTGACAACCGGGCCCGGGTGGTGTGGAATGGTCGAAGACGCGCACGAGAACAAGGAGGCCCGCGGTGGCGAGAATCGGTGACGGTGCAGACCTGCTCAAGTGCTCCTTCTGCGGGAAGTCGCAGAAGCAGGTCAAGAAGCTCATCGCTGGGCCGGGTGTGTACATCTGCGACGAGTGCATCGACCTGTGCAACGAGATCATCGAGGAAGAGCTCGGTGAGACCACGGAGCTGGGGCTGACCGAGCTGCCGAAGCCGCGGGAGATCTTCGACTTCCTCGAGCAGTACGTCATCGGCCAGGAGCCGGCCAAGCGGGCCCTGGCCGTCGCGGTCTACAACCACTACAAGCGCGTGCAGGCGGCGCCGGCGGCGAAGGACGACCAGGACGCGGTGGAGATCGCCAAGTCCAACATCCTGCTCATCGGCCCCACGGGGACGGGCAAGACGTACCTGGCGCAGACGCTCGCGAAGATGCTCAACGTCCCGTTCGCCATCGCCGACGCCACGGCGCTCACCGAGGCCGGGTACGTGGGCGAGGACGTCGAGAACATCCTCCTCAAGCTCATCCAGGCCGCCGACTACGACGTCAAGAAGGCCGAGACCGGCATCATCTACATCGACGAGATCGACAAGGTGGCCCGCAAGGCCGAGAACCCGTCGATCACGCGGGACGTCTCGGGCGAGGGCGTGCAGCAGGCGCTCCTGAAGATCATCGAGGGCACCAGCGCGTCGGTGCCCCCGCAGGGCGGGCGCAAGCACCCGCACCAGGAGTTCATCCAGATCGACACCTCGAACGTGCTGTTCGTCGTCGCCGGAGCGTTCGCGGGTCTGGACGACATCATCGCCTCCCGGGCGCGGCAGCGCGGGATCGGCTTCTCCGCCCCGATGGAGTCGACCACCGACGTCGACCTCTTCTCGGAGGTCCGGCCCGAGGACCTGCACAAGTACGGGCTGATCCCCGAGTTCATCGGTCGACTGCCCGTGATCTCCTCCGTCTCGCCGCTCGACCGCGACGCCCTGGTGCGCATCCTCAGCGAACCGCGCAACGCCCTGGTCAAGCAGTACCAGCGCATGTTCGAGATCGACGGCGTGCGCCTGGAGTTCGCCGACGACGCGATCGACGCGATCGCCGAGCAGGCGCTCCTGCGCGGGACGGGTGCACGCGGGCTGCGCGCCATCATGGAGGAGGTCCTCCAGCAGGTGATGTTCGACGTGCCGAGCCGCGACGACGTCGAAGGCGTGGTCATCACCCGCGAGGTCGTCGAGGAGAACGTCAACCCGACGATCGTGCCGCGGTCCTCCGGTCCCGTGCGCAACCGCAAGTCCGCCTGATCGCACCGCCTCGGACGGCCGACGGCCACATCGTGGCCGGGCCGTCGCGCTGACGTCGCCGCCCGTAGGATCGAGCCATGGCTGAGCCCTTCGACGAAGCGCCCGTGCCCGAGACCGGTCGTGCGCTGCCGACCGAGATCCTCGGCCTGCGCAGCACGATCGACAACATCGACGCGGCCCTGGTGCACCTGCTCGCCGAGCGGTTCCGCGCGACGCAGCGCGTCGGGGAGCTCAAGGCCACCGAGGGGCTGCCGCCGGCGGACCCGCAGCGTGACCGTCAGCAGATCGACCGTCTGAAGGCCATCGCCTCGGGCGCCGGGCTCGACCCCGAGTTCGCCGAGCAGTTCCGCCACTTCATCGTCTCCGAGGTGATCCGCCGCCACGAGCGCATCGCGGCCGAGCACGCCGCCGCCGGGCGTGCCGACGAGGTACCACCCCTGGACACCTACAGTTGAAGGGGTGGCGGCTTCTGAGCCGCCCGAGCACCTCGTCCTGCCCGGCCCCGGTTCACGGCGGACCTGCGCCCGCCCGTGCATCGCCCCTGGTGAGAAGGCCTTTTCGTCAGCGCGGATGCGCACTGCGCCGATCCGGAGCAGGCTGGAGGTTCACAGTCGACGGACCCGAGGGGGAACTGCATGAAGATCGATTGGCTCAAGCCCTTGGTCGGCCGCCCCGGCCCGTTCGCGACCGTCTATCTCGACGCCACGCGTTCGGTCGAAGCCGGTGACAAGGATGTGGCGAACCGCTGGCGCTCCGTGCGCCGTTCGCTCGCCAAGCAGGGTGCCGCGGACCAGGTCCTCAACGACCTGGACGACGCCGTGGACCGCCCGACGTGGGTGCACGGGCCGCACGGTCGAGTGCTCATCGCCGACGACGAGGGCGTTCTCGTCGACCGGGTGCTGAAGGAGCCGCCGCCGGTGATGGCGGGTGTCTGGCACCGCGTGCCGAGCCTGCTGCAGGCGGCACGCTCGGCCGACGAGGAGGTGGACGCGCTGGTCGTCGCCGTCGACCGGCTGGGGGCCGACTTCTTCCCGGTGGGGTCCGACGGGTTCCCGTCCGGGGACAAGGAGACGTTCGAGGGCCCCGACGACGAGGTGTCGAAGACCTCGAGCACCTCGACGAAGCGGTCGGTGATCGAGTCGCGGGCCGAGGACTCCTGGCACCGCAACGCCGAGGCGATGGCCGGCGAGATCGACCGCCGCGTGGCCGCCTCCCGACCGGAGATCCTCCTGCTCACCGGCGACGTGAGGGCCGTGAGCATGGTCCGGGACGCGCTCGGCCAGCAGGCGGCTCAGCTGACCGTCGAGGTGTCCGGCGGCGGCCGGGACGACGGCGTGCACGCGGGGCACTTCGCCGAGACCGTCGTCGAGGCGCTGGACTCGTTCCGGGAGCGCCGCCGGGAGGCGGTGCTCGCCGCGCTGCGTGAGGGTCTGGGCCGGGAGTCCGGCGCCGTCACGAGCATCGGTGACGTCGCCCAGGTGCTGGCCCGTGGCCAGGTGAAGCAGCTCGTGCTCTCCGAGGAGCTCGCGGACGACGCGGCCCGGGCGCTGCACGCGTGGGTCGACGGTTCGGTCGAGGAACCCGGCCTCGGTGGGCTGCTCAACGGGTTCCAGCTCTGGATCGGACCGGACCCGATGCACATCGCGGCCTCGCGGACCGAGCTCGACGGGGTCGGGGACCTCGAGGAGCTCCCGGCCGCGACGGCCCTGCTGCGTGCCGCCATCGGCCAGGACGCCGGGCTGGTCTTCGCGCCGACCGGGTCGGTCGAGCTGCGCGACGGCGTCGCGGCGACGCTGCGCTGGGACGACGGCGGCACGCCGCACGAGTCGGCGGCCACGATGAGCGGCGACGACGGACGGGTCTCCATGGCCCACTGAGAGGTCGCACGACACGGCCCCGGCACCCTGGGAAGGGTGCCGGGGCCTCGTGCTGTCGAGGGTGCCCCGCGGAGGAGCGCCCGGGGGCTCAGCCGCGCGGCTTCTTGACCGGCGGCTCGCCCAGCTCGTGCTCGACCACGACGATGCCGCCCTGGACGTCCGGGTCGCCCTGGCCGTCGGTGGCCTCGACGAGCTCGAGGGGCCCGGTGACCCGGCCGGCGCCGCGCAGGTCCACCACGGCGGACTCGACGCCCGGCAGCAGGTGTGCGGGCACGGCCACCGTCCCGGACAGGATCGGGGTCTTCATGGAGACCTTGGCGGCCGACTTCAGCTTGCGCAGCGCCGCCAGGGCGTGGCCCGCGGCGGTCAGGCCGGTCGGGTCGACGCCGGCCGCGGCGTCGCGCAGCGGCCGGGCCGTCGGCCACTCCGCGCGGTGCACGGACCCGCTGCGCCACCAGGACCAGACCTCCTCGGTGGCGAACGGGATGAACGGCGCCAGCAGCCGCAGCATGACGTCGAGCGCGATCGCCAGCGCCGTGCGGGCCGAGAGCGTGTCGGCGGTCACCGTGCCGTCGGCGCCGTACGCGCGGTCCTTGACGAGCTCGAGGTAGTCGTCGCAGAACGCCCAGAAGTACGACTCGGTCAGCTCCAGGGCCCGGGTGTGGTCGTAGGACTCCAGCGCCGTGGTCGCCTGGTCGACGACGTCGGCCAGCCCGGCCAGCATGGCGCGGTCCAGGTCGACGGTCACGGCCGCGGGGTCCAGCGCGATCTCGCCCGCACCGGTCTCCGGGTCGACGCCGAAGGTCAGCGCGAACTTCGAGGCGTTGAGCACCTTGATCGCCAGGCGCCGGCCGATCTTCATCTGACCGATCTCGAACGCCGCGTCCGTCCCGAGGCGTGCCGCGGCCGCCCAGTACCGCACGGCGTCGGACCCGTGCTGCTCCAGCAGGTCCATCGGGGTGACGACGTTGCCCTTGGACTTGGACATCTTCTTGCGGTCCGGGTCGAGGATCCAGCCGCTGATGGCCGCGTGCTTCCAGGGCAGCACGCCGCACTCGAGGTGCGAGCGCACGACCGAGGAGAACAGCCAGGTGCGGATGATGTCCTGGCCCTGCGGGCGCAGGTCCATGGGGAAGACGCGGTCGAACAGGTCGGCGTCGCGCTCCCAGCCGGAGACGATGAGCGGCGTCAGCGAGGACGTCGCCCAGGTGTCCATCACGTCGTTGTCGCCGACGAACCCGCCCGGCACCCCGCGCTGGGACTCGTCGTAGCCGGCCGGGGCCTGCGACGTCGGGTCCACCGGGAGCTCGGCCTCGGACGGCGTGATGAGGCGGTCGTAGTCGACGTCGCCGTGCTCGTCGACGCCGTACCAGACCGGCACCGCCACGCCGAAGAACCGCTGCCGGGAGATGAGCCAGTCACCGTTGAGGCCGTTGACCCAGTTCTCGTAGCGGACCCGCATGAAGTCGGGGTGGAAGTCCAGCTCCTTGCCCCGTCCGAGCAGCTCGGCCTTCAGGTCGCGCCGGGTCCCGGCGGCGTTCCACTCGCGACCCCCGTTGCGGATGTACCACTGGCGCGAGGTGACGATCTCGAGCGGCTTGTCGCCCTTCTCGTAGAAGTTCGTCATGCGCTGGGTCGGGGTCGGCTCGCCGTCCAGGTCGCCGGACTCGCGCAGCGCGTCCACGACGGCGGTGCGGGCGCTGAACGACGTCTTGCCGGCCAGTCCCTCGGCGTAGAGGTCGGCGCCGGGGCCGCCGGCGATCCACTCGGGCGTCTCGCGGGCGAGCCGGCCGTCCCGGCCGATCACCGAGCGGGTCGGCAGCTGCAGCTCGCGCCACCACTGCACGTCGGTCAGGTCGCCGAAGGTGCAGCACATGGCGATGCCGGCACCCTTGTCCATCGCGGCGGCGTGGTGGGCCAGCACGGGCACCTCGACGCCGAACAGCGGCGAGGTGACCGTGGTGCCGAACAGGTGCTGGTAGCGCTCGTCGTCCGGGTGGGCGATGAGCGCCACGACGGACGGCACCAGCTCGGGTCGGGTCGTCTCGATGTGGACCGGCTCGCCGCCCTCGCGGTGGAACGCGACGCGGTGGTAGTGGCCGGGGTACTCCCGGGCCTCGAGCTCGGCCTGGGCCACGGCCGTCTGGAACGTGACGTCCCACAGGCCGGGCGCCTCGGCCTGGTAGGCCTCGCCCCGGTCCAGGTTGCGCAGGAACGCCCGCTGGGAGGCCGCGCGCGAGGTCGCGTCGATGGTCTGGTACGTCTGCGACCAGTCCACGGACAGGCCGAGCAGGCGCCACAGCTCCTCGAACTGGCGCTCGTCGTCGGCGGTGAGCTCCTCGCAGAGCTCGATGAAGTTGCGGCGGCTGATCGGCACCTGGTCCGCCGGCTTCACCTTCTTGCCCTCGGTGCCCTGGTGGGGCGGGGTGAAGCCGGGGTCGTAGGGCAGCGACGGGTCGCAGCGCACGCCGTAGTAGTTCTGCACGCGGCGCTCGGTGGGCAGGCCGTTGTCGTCCCACCCCATCGGGTAGAAGACCTCCTTGCCGCGCATGCGCTGGAACCGGGCGACGACGTCGGTGTGGGTGTAGCTGAAGACGTGGCCCACGTGCAGCGAGCCGGAGACGGTCGGGGGCGGGGTGTCGATCGAGAAGATCTGGTCGCGGGTGGCCGACCGGTCGAAGGCGAACGTGCCCTCGGCGGCCCACCGCTCGTCGAACTTCTGCTCCAGACCGTCCGTGCTGACCTTGTCCGGTACCTCCCTGACCACCGCGCGCACGACGTCGGCTACCTGCTCGGCCTGGCTGCCGGAGGTCGCGTTCGCTGCGGGGGTCTGTGCGGGCGCGGCGGGCGCCCCGGGGTTCGGGAAGTCGCTCATGGTGCCTCATTGTCCCAGATCCCCCGGGGCGGGCGGACGCCCCGTCGCCACGAGGGAACGCGGGGTGGGGCATGGTGCTCGAGCGGCGCGACTGGCTAGGGTCGGGCCCATGAGCGTGAGGGGTCACGTCGACGTCCTGCGGCGGTTCAACCGGAGCTACACCCAGCGGGTGGGCGTGCTGGAGGAGTCCTTCCTGGGCCTGGGCATGGCGCTCGGCACCGCGAGGCTGTTGTACGAGATCGGCGCCGCCCCGGACACGACCCGCGCCCTGCGCGCGCGGCTCGGCCTGGACCGCGAGTACCTGCGCCGGTTGCTGCGTCGGCTGCAGGAGGAGGGGCTGGTGAGCGTCGCGCCCGACCCGGAGGACCCGCGCCGTCGGCGGGTCACCCTGACGCCGGCGGGCCGTACCGCCTGGGAGGAGCTCGACCGACGCTCCGACGAGCGGGCCCGTCGGTTCGTCGACCCGCTCACCGCGCGGCAGCGTGCCCGGCTCTCGGCGGCGCTCGGCGAGGCGGACCTGCTTGTCCGCGCCGCCACCGTCGAGCTGGTGATGGTCGCGCCGGACGATCCGGTGGCGAGGCGGGCCGTGCTCGCGTTCTTCGCGGAGGTCGGCGAGCGCATCGGCAGCACCGACGCGTTCGACGTCGACGCCGCGCTCGCCGCGGACGCCGAACGGCTCGTCCCGCCGCTCGGCGGGTTCGTCGTCGCCGCCTCCGGCGGGGACCCGGTCGCCTGCGGGGGTGTCCAGGACCTGGGGGACGGCGTCGCCGAGATCAAGCGGATGTGGGTCGACACCGCCTGGCGCGGTGCCGGGCTCGGCTCGCGACTGCTGCGCCGCCTGGAGGACCTCGCGGTCGAGCTCGGGCACAGGGAGGTCGTGCTCGACACGAACGGGGTCCTCGGCGAGGCGGTCGTGATGTACGAGGAGGCCGGCTACCGGCAGGTCGAGCGCTTCAACGACGACCCGTACGCGACGCACTTCTTCGCCAAGGACCTGACCACGTGAGGTCCGCGGCGGCGTAGGGTCGTCCCCATGGCAGCTTCGAAGGACTTGACCGTCGGCTACGCCGCGATGCTCGAGCAGTTCCACCCCACCGACGTGGTCGACTACTCGGCCTACGCCGAGGAGCACGGATTCGACGGCGTGATGGCCGCCGACCACTTCCAGCCCTGGGTGCCGCAGCAGGGGGAGGCCGCGTTCGTGTGGAACGTGCTGACCGCCCTGGGCGAGCGCACACGCGGTGACATCGGTCCGGGGGTGACCTGCCCGTCGTTCCGGTTCCACCCGGCGATGGTGGCGCAGGCCTCGGCGACCCTCGCCGCGATGTACCCCGGCCGGCACTGGCTCGGGCTGGGCTCCGGCGAGGCGCTCAACGAGCACGTCACCGGCGGCTACTGGCCGGAGGCGCCGGAGCGCATCAACCGGATGTTCGAGGCCATCGACATCATCAAGAAGCTCTTCGCCTCGGGCGTCGAGGGCAAGGACGTCAAGCACTCCGGGCAGTTCTACAAGATGGAGTCCACGCGGTTGTGGACCATGCCCGAGGTCCCGCCGGAGATCCTCGTCGCTACCGCCGGGCCGATCACGGCCAAGCGGGCCGGCAAGCACGCGGACGGCCTCATCACGGTGGGGGCGCCGCTGGAGAAGATCGAGATGCTGTTCGGCCGGTTCGACGCGGGCGTCAAGGAGTCCGGTCGGGACGCCTCGACGATGCCGAAGGTCCTCCAGGTGCACATGTCCTGGGCGGAGACCGACGAGGAGGCCATGGCCAACGCCATGACCGAGTGGCCGAACGGCGGCATGAAGTTCCCCAAGGCCGACATCCGGTCGCCGCACGACTTCGCCCAGATGGCCAAGCTGGTCCGCCCCGAGGACTTCTCCGGTCGCATGGTGGTCTCCGCCGACCCGGACGAGCACCGCCAGGCCATCCAGCAGTACGTCGACCTCGGGTTCGACCGCATCTACCTGCACAACGTGGGCCGGAACCAGAAGCAGTGGATCGAGGTCTTCGGGCGCGAGGTGCTGCCGAAGCTGGTCCGGTGACCGGTCCCGACGACGCGGCGCACGGCGCCACGGCCCGGCTCGACGGCGCCCGGATGATGCTCTGGGCGCCGCCGGGCCTGGGCGAGGTCCGCCCGGGCGACGACCTCGCCGTGCTGATCGGCGACCTGCTGGCGGCCGACGCCGACCGGACCGGTGACGCCCTCGCCGAGGGTGACGTCGTCGTCGTCACGTCCAAGATCGTCTCCAAGGCCGAGGGGCGCGTGGTGCGCGCCGCGGACCGCGAGCAGGCGATCACCGACGAGACCGTGCGGGTCGTCGCCACGCGCGAGCGGCCGGACGGCCTGCCGCCGCTGCGGATCGTCGAGAACCGGCTCGGGCTGGTGATGGCCGCCGCCGGGGTCGACGCCTCGAACACGCCCGACGGCACCGTGCTGCTGCTGCCCGAGGACCCGGACGCCACCGCGCGCTCGGTGCGGGCGGCGCTGCGGGCACGGTACGGGCTGGACCGGCTCGGCGTCGTCGTCACCGACACCGCGGGGCGCCCGTGGCGGGAGGGTGTCACCGACATCGCGATCGGCGCGGCCGGTCTGATGGTGCTGGACGACCTGCGCGGCGGCACGGACTCCCACGGGCGGCCGATCTCGGTGACGGTCACGGCGGTGGCCGACGAGATCGCCGCCGCCTCGGAGCTGGTCCGCGGCAAGGCGACGGGCCGGGCGGTCGCCGTGGTGCGCGGCGTCGGGCGGTTCGTGCTCGGCGGTGACGACGGTGCGGGACCGGGAGCGCGCCGCCTCGCGCGGACCGGTCCCGACGACCTGTTCCGCGAGGGGAGCGCCGAGGCGTACGCCCGGGGGCTGGCCGACGGCCGGGGGTGACGGGCCTCACGAGGTGGGGCGTCCCGTCGCCGAGCGGCGCCGGGTGCTGCACTATGGCCCTGGCGACCGGGTCGACCACCCGGCGGGAAGGAGACGGAGATGACCCACCACGTGACGAGCGTGGCCGGAGACAGGGTCGGGTTCGACCGCGACGGCGAGGGGCCCGCGGTGGTCTTCGTCGCCGGGGCGGGGCCGTACCGGGCGATCGACCCCGTGACCACCGAGACCGCTCAGCGGTGTGCGCAGCAGGGGCTGACCGCGGTGGTGTACGACCGGCTGGGTCGGGGCGACAGCCCGGCGGACGGGGTGCTCGACCTGGAGCGTGAGCTGTCCGCCCTCCACGCGGTCGTCGACGCCGCCGGTGCGCCGGTGGTGCTCGTCGGTCACTCCTCGGGTGCCGCGCTCGCGCTGTGCGCCGCGGACGCGGAGATGCCGGTCTGCGGGCTCGTGCTGTGGGAGGCGCCGTTGGCGCGGTCGGCCGACGACACCTACGAGTGGATCACCGAGTTCGAGAAGCGGCTGGACGCCGAGGACTACGTGGGCGCCCTCGAGCAGTACATGAAGGACATGCCGCGCGAGTGGCTCGAAGGGCTGCGCGCCTCGCCGGACTTCGAGCAGATCGCGCGGGCCTCGATCAGCCAGCGCGCCGACGGCCAGGCGCTGGTGCGGGCCACCGACCTCATCGAGGCGGACCTGCTGCGCGAGCTCGCCGTCCCGGTCCTGGCGACCTACGGCACGCGGACCTTCGACGAGATGCCGGTCGCCGCCCAGCGCGTCGCGGACGCCGTCACCCGCGGCCAGGCACGGGAGGTCGCCGGCGCCGACCACACCTGGGACGTCGGGGCGATGGCCGACCAGATCGTGCAGTTCGTCCGCGACGAGACCTGAGCCCTGCCGACGCGGCAGCGCGTGCGCCGGCCGGGGTCAGCGCGGCGCGTCGTCGTCGGCGTCGCCCCGGGCGGGGCCCTCCGCATCCTGCGGGGCGGTGGCGGGCCGGTCCGGTGCTGCCACCACGGGGCCCGGGGCGGCCCGGTCCTCCGCCGCGGGGTCGACGTCGTCGCCGGAGAGCCAGCGCAGCCAGTCCTGACGGGGATCGCCCTCGAGCAGCAGGGCCCGGACCAGCAGCGTCAGCGGGATCGACAGGATCGCGCCGAGCGGGCCGATGACGAACGTCCAGAACACGACGGACACGAAGCTCAGGGTGAGCGAGAGCGAGACGGCGTCCGAGACGAACTTCGGCTGGACGAACACCTGCAGGACGACGTTGACCACGCAGTAGATCGCGACCACGGCCAGGGCGAGCTGCCACCCGCCCACGACGAAGGCCATGACCATGGGTGGCACGAGGCCCAGGATGAAGCCGATGTTCGGCACGAAGTTGGTGACGAACGCCAGGATCGCCCAGATCGCGGCACCCGGGACCCCGAGCAGCGACAGCGCGATCCCGTCCACGACCGCCACGACCGCGCCGAAGGTGGCGTTGACGACGTAGTAGCGGCGCACCCCGCTGCTGAAGCGGGTGGCTCGCTCGATCGCGCCGGCACGCGAGACGCCGAAGTGCCGGGAGGCGGTGGCGTACCGGCCGGCGTCGGCCGCCATGAACACCGCGTAGGCGAGCACGAAGAAGAACGCGGTCCCGATGCTCAGCGCCGTCCCGCTCACGTCGCCCGCCAGCGACAGGATGTTGGTCGGCTGCAGCCAGGAGGTGACCGCGTCGGCGATCTGCGTGTCCAGCCCGGCGGTGGCGAGCCAGGTCTCGACCTCCGAGACCGCGTCGCGGAGCTGCGGCAGGAAGTCGCGCACGAGCGCGGCGAACCGGAAGCCGGACCACACCAGCATCGCCAGCAGCGCGGCGAGGATCAGGTAGGCGACGACGATGACGGCGGTGGTGGCCAGCCAGCGGGGCCAGCCCCGCGCCAGCAGCGGGAAGCGGACCGGGTGGCAGATGATGACGATCACCGCGGCGAGGAAGAGGGGGGCGATCACCTCGGCGGCCGCGTGCAGGCCGGCGAGCACCACGACGCCGCAGGCCAGGGCCAGCAGCGTGCGTGACGCCGGGGACGACGCGGGCCCGGGCCGGGCCGACCGGCGGTCGCCGTGCGGGGGAGGCGTGCTGCTGGCCGGGGAGCCGGGCGTGGACGTCACACGGCGACCCTAGCCGCGGGGTGTGCGCTCCAGCCCGCCGCCGCGCCGTCCCGCGGTTATGCTGCTGTGAGACGGGGCGACGGCGACAGGGGGCGGTGGACGGTGCGCGGTGACGTGGTGCGGTACGACGCGATCAAGGGCTACGCGTTCGTCGCGTCCGACGAGCTGGACGAGGACGTGTTCCTGCACGTCAACGACCTCGACTTCGACAAGGCGCTGATGGCGGTCGGCACCGTCGTCGACTTCACCCACGAGATGGGCGAGCGCGGGCCGCGGGCGGTGAGCGCCTCGCTGATCTCCTCCCCGGTGGCGGACGCGGTGCAGGCCGCGATGGGCGGACCGTCGTCGCGCGACGGTGCCGCGCCGGCGAGTCCCGCCGCCTCGGGAGACCAGCACGACGGGTACGCCGACGTGCTCTCGACCGCCGAGCTGCGGTCCGAGGTCACCGAGACGTTGCTGTCGACGGTCGGCGACCTCACCGGCCGGCAGGTGCTGGCGGTGCGCGGCGCGGTCGAGAAGATGGCGCGACGCCACGGCTGGCTGGACGCCTGACGGACGTCGTCAGATCCACTTCTTCCAGCGGAACACGGCGAACAGGCTCACGCTGACGCCGAGCATGAGCACCAGCGCGACCGGGTAGCCCCAGGCCCAGTGCAGCTCGGGCATGATGTCGAAGTTCATGCCGTACACGGTGCCCACCAGCGTCGGGGCGAACAGGATCGCGGCCCAGCCGGAGATCTTCTTGACCTCCTCACCCTGCTGGATCGACACCTCGGTCAGGTGCGTCATCTCCTCGTTCTGCCGCTGGGCGACGAGGGTGGCGTTCACCGTGAGGATGTCGCGCAGCGCGACGCGGTAGGTCTCCACCGACTCGGCGACCTCCGTGAGGTGGTCGGCGACGTCGCGCAGGTAGGCCTGCAGCTCCTCGTCGACCTGGTACTTCTCGGCCCCCTTGGCCAGGGACAGGCAGACGCTCTGCAGCGGGCGCACCGCGCGCTGGAAGTCGACGAGCTCGCGGGACAGCTCGTAGATGCGCCGCGACACGTGGGCGTCGCCGGAGAAGACCTCGCCCTCGATCTGGTCGATGTCGTAGTCGAGCCCGGAGACGACCGGCGCGTAGTCGTCCACGACGCGGTCCATGATCGCGTACAGCACGGCCTCGGGGCCGCGGGCGAGCATCTGCGGCGTCGACTCGAGCCGGGCGCGCACGGCGGTCAGGTCGGGGGAGTCCCCGTGCCGCACCGAGACCACGAAGTCCGGTCCCACGAACAGGTGCAGCTCGGAGAACTCGACCTCCTCGATCGAGTCCAGGTAGCGCGCGGCGTGCAGGACGACGAAGAGCGTGTCGCCGTACCGCTCGATCTTCGGGCGCTGATGGGCCTGGATCGCGTCCTCGATCGCCAGCGGGTGCAGGTCGAACTCCCGCGCCAGGGCGGCGAGCTCGTGCTCGTCGGGGCGCTCGAGCCCGATCCAGGCCATGCCGCCCGGGGTGGAGCGCAGCGCGCGGAAGGCGTCGGCGAGCCGGGTCACGCTCGCGCTGCGGTGCCCCTCGTCGTCGTAGACGGCGGCGGCCACCATCGCGGAGCGCGGGCGGATCGGCGTCGGCGGGGTCGGGGTCTCCGCGGCGTACGGCGGCGTGCCCGGCGCGCCGGGACGACGCGGGCGCAGGGCACCCAGCATCTGGCGGGTACGGACGGAACGGTTGGAGCTGAAGGCCATGAGGGGACTCCCAGGCGTGCAGGAACGGTGGTCTGCGTGCTGGATCCCGCGACTGACGACGAGTGCGCCGTGCCGACGGCGTGGGGGAGCGGTGGCATCACCCGCCCGATGACGGACGGGTCGTGTCGAGCCGGGTCAGTCGCGGCTCGGACTACTGGGAGGCTCGCTGCGGGTCATGCGCGGTACCTCCTTCACGTTCGGGCGGCGCTCACGCCGCCGACTCCTGGCCGAGGTCAGTCTACTCCGGGCCTGTTCACGGTGCCCGAGCCGGGCGCCGTGGCATCGGTCACGCGTCAGCGCCGCGGGTCGCAGACCGTCATGCCCGCCCGGCTCGTGGTCCGCAGGTCCGGCAGCAGGCGGGCGGCCGTGTCCAGGTCGACCACGTCGTCGAGCAGGTCCTGGGGGCGCAGGGTGCCGTCGGCGACGAGGGCCATCATCGCGGGGTAGTCGGCCGCGGGCATGCCGTGCGAGCCCAGCAGGTCGAGCTCGAGCGCGATGACGCGGTCCATCGGCACCGGGGGATGACCCTCGACGGCGGGCAGCAGCCCGACCTGCACGTGCCGGCCGCGCCGGCGCAGCGCGCCGATCGCCGTCGCGCAGGTCTCGGGGGAGCCGACGGCGTCGAGCGCGACGTGCGTGCCGCCGTCGGACAGCTCGTGGATCTCCGCCACCACCTCGCCGCCGTCGGCGAGGAGCGTGTGGTCGGCACCGGCCCGGCGGGCGGCCTCCAGCGCGGCCGGGTCGCGGTCCACGGCGATGACGCGCGCCCCGCGGGCTGCGGCGACCATGACGGCGCTCAGGCCCACGCCGCCGGCCCCGACGACGGTGACCTGCTCGCCGGCGCGCACCCGGGCCCGGTGCGTGACCGCGCGGAACGCGGTGGCGAACCGGCAGCCCAGTCCGGCCGCGGTGGTGTCGGTGACGTCGTCGGGCACCGCCACGAGATTCGTGTCCGCGGCGTGCAGCGCCACCAGCTCGGCCCATGAGCCGTGGTGGGTGAACCCGGGCTGGGTCTGGTCCGGGCACACCTGGGCGTCGCCGGCGCGGCACCAGGCGCAGCGCCCGCAGCCGCACACGAACGGCGTGGTGACCCGGTCCCCGACGCGCCACCGCTCGACCCCCGCGCCGACGGCGGCGACCGTGCCGGCCAGCTCGTGCCCGGGGACGTGCGGGAACGTCGTGATGTCGCCGTCGTGACCCGCCCACCCGTGCCAGTCGCTCAGGCACAGCCCGGTGGCGTGCACCCGCACGACGACGCCGCCGTCGGGCGCGACCGGGTCGGGCAGCTCGCGCACGGTGACAGGACCTCCGAAGGCGTCGTAGACGACGGCGCGCACCTCAGGCCTCCTCGGCGGGCTCGGGGATCTCGAACGACTCGGCGGAACGGGCGGCGATGTCGGTCATGAGCCGATGATGGCACGGCGGGTCCACGGCGCACCCGACGCAGGTCCTCGCGCCGCGGCACGCTAGCGTTCCGCCCGTGATGACGCGCACGCGAGCGACGACGCTCCTGGTCTGGTTGTTCCTGGGCGCCCTGACGGCGCTCTCGGTGTGGGCGGTGCTGCCGCCGTCGCCCCGTGGTGCGGACGCGCCGGCCGACGAGTTCTCGGCGCAGCGGGCGTTCGCCGACGTCGAGGTCGTGGGCGGGGCCGTGCACCCGACCGGCACCCCGGCCAACGACCGCGTGCGGGCCTACCTGGTCGACCGGCTCACCTCTCTCGGGCTGGACCCTGCGGTGGTCGACGGCGTGGGCATGTCCGGACGCCTGGGCGGGCAGGCCCGGGTGGCCGCGACGCAGAACGTCGTCGCCACGCTCCCCGGCACGGACCCGACCGCGCCGCTGTTCCTCATGGCGCACTACGACTCGGCCGAGGTGTCCTTCGGCGGCAACGACGACGGCGCCGGGGTGGCCACGATCCTCGAGACCGTGCGCGCGCTGGGCGAGGGCCCTGCGCTGCGCAACGACGTCGTGGTCGTGCTGACCGACGCCGAGGAGGCGTGCCTGTGCGGGGCCGAGGCGTTCGTCGACGCCGACCCCCGCGCCGCGGACGGCGGGGTCGTGCTGAACCTCGAGGCGCGGGGCACCTCCGGGCCGGCGATCATGTTCGAGACCTCGCCCGGCAACGCGGCGCTGGTGGACGCCTACGCCGAGGTGCCTTACCCGGTCGGCAGCTCGCTGGCCGTCGAGGTGTACCGCATCCTGCCGAACGACACCGACTTCTCGCCCTTCCTGGACGACCCCGAGGGGCGCTTCACCGGGCTCAACGCCGCCTACATCGACGGCTCGGCCGCCTACCACTCGCCGTACGACACCCCGGAGCGCATGTCCCTGGCGAGCCTGCAGCACCATGGCTCCAACGCGCTGGCGCTGGTGCGCACGCTCGGCGACGCCGACCTGGCCGCGCTCGCCACGCCGTCGCCCGGCGACGCCACCTACTTCCCCCTGCCCGGCCGGGTGCTCGCCGCCTACCCGGGATGGCTCGTGTGGCCGCTCGCGCTGGTCGCCCTCGGCGCGGTCGTGGCGCTCGCCGTCGTCCTCGTGCGCCACCGCCCGGACGGCCGCGAGCGGCTGGTCGGCCCGGGGCGCCTCGCCCTCGGCTTCCTGGCCGGTCTGCTGCCGCTCGTCGGCGCGGTGCTCGGCGCCCTGGGACTGTGGTGGCTGATGGTCGCCGTGCGTCCCGGGTACGAGGAGATGATGGACCCATGGCGGCCGTGGGGGTTCCGGGTCGCCCTGCTCGGGATCGTCGCGGTGGTCGTCACCGGGTGGTTCGTCGGGCTGCGCCGAGCGCTCGGCGGCGTCGCGCTCGGTGTCGGCGCCCTGGGCTGGCTCGCGGTGCTCGGCGCGGTGCTGGCCGAGGTGACACCCGGCGGGTCCTACCTGGCCGCGCTGCCGGCCCTCGCGGGAGCGGTCGCGGGGATCGTGGCGGTGCGCCGCGGCGCAGTCGGCCGCCGGGTCGCCGTCGGGGCGGGGGCTGCCGTCGGCGTGGTGCTGCTCGCGCCGGTCGTGGTGCTGTTCTTCCCGGCTCTCGGCCTGGCCACCGGTGCTGCGCCGGCCGTGGTGGCGGTGCTGCTCGGCCTGGCCCTGGTGCCGGTGCTCGTGGTGACGCTGCCGCGGCACGGCCGGGCGGGGAGCTGGCTCGTCGGGGGGTCCTGGGTGCTGGCCGTCGGTGCGCTCGGGGTGGGGTTCGCCGTCGACACCTTCGACGCCGAGCACCCCGAACCGACGACGCTCGGCTACGCCCTGGACACGGACTCCGGGCAGGCGTGGTGGGTCTCGGACGAGTCGACGCCCAGCGACTGGACGGCCGGGTTCGTCGACGGCCAGGCGGGCCTGCGGTCCTTCTTCCCCCTGCTGCACGACGGGGTGTGGGCGGGCCCGGCCGAGGTGGCGGAGCTGTCCGCCCCGACGGCCGAGATCCTCGCGGACGAGACCTCCGACGACGAACGCACCGTGACGCTGCGCATCCGGCCCGGGGAGGACGAGATCGGGACGGCGGGCGCGCTGCGCTACATCGAGCTGCACAGCGGTGGGACGTTCGGGAACACCGTGGCCGCGACCCTCGAGGGTCGGGAGATCCCCGTGGGGGACGACCGCCTGCTCGACACCCGCTTCTACGCCCCGGACGACGAGGGGTTCGAGGTGACGGTGACCGTGCCGGCAGGCCAGGAGGTGGACTTCCGCCTCGTCGCCGCCGGTGGCGGGCTGGACGACCTGCCCGGGCACGTCGAGCGGCCCGACGACGTGGGCGTCGCCGGGTCCCACACCGCCGAGCTGGTGCTCGTCGGCAGGACCGTGGTGCTCTGAGACGGGCTCTCGGTCAGGGTGCGGCGACCGGTGCCGGCACGGTGGCCGGTACCGGGGCAGGACGGGCCGCGACCGCACCGTGGCCGGCGACGTCGACGCCCACCTGCACGACGCGGGCGACGCCGCCGGACACCTCGACCGTCGAGACCGACGCGTTCGGCAGGGCTGCCAGCCGGGACGGGTCCACCGTCCACAGGTAGGCGGCCAGCGTCAGGCCGTGGCCGACGACGAGGACGTGCTTCCCGTCGGCGCGACCGGCGCCGGTCGCGCCGACGTCAGGAGCCGCGTGGGCCGCGACGATGCGCGCGAACACCGAGCGCACCCGGTCCATGAAGTCTCCGCCGGACTCGCCCCCGCCGACACCCGGGTGGGTGCCCGCGAGCATGGCCGGCACGAGCTCCGACCACGGGACCTCGGCGTCGAGGGTGTGCTCCGGGCGCCGCTCGAAGCTGCCGAACGACAGCTCGCGCAGCCCCTTGTCGATACGGAGCCGGTGGCCGGGGTGGTGCTGGAGGATCTCCGCGGCGGTCTGGACGGCGCGGCCCTGCGGAGAGGAGTAGACCGCGTCGAAGGACCGGTCGGCCAGGTGCTGCGCGGTGACGCGGACGCCCGCACGGCCGGTGCGGGTCAGGGGTGAGTCGCAGGCGCCCTGCAGGTGGCGTCGGGCGTTGAGCGTCGTCTGCCCGTGGCGGACGAGCGTGAGCGTGAGGGTCATCGTCGGTGTGACCTTTCGTCGGGTGTCTTCCTCCTCGACGGTAGGGCCGCGAGATGGACCGCCGGTGGCCGGCCGGTGTCCGGGCGCCGACGATCCGACGGCGGACGCATCGCGTCGCGTCGGTCCTCAGGGCGTGACGACGATGTTTCCGACCTTGCGACCGGTGTCGATGCGCGCGTGCGCGGCGGCGACGTCGTCGAGCCCGCCGACGGACTCGACGACCGGGTCGAGCTCCCCGTCGGCGAGGAGGCGGAGCAGCTCCGCGACGTCCTCGGGCTTCTCGGGCGCCGGGCCGGAACGGACCCGGCCGAACGAGGTGATCGTCTGGCCGAACGTACCGGTGACGAGCAGCAGGACGCCGTCGTCGGTGAGCAGGCGTCGTCCGGCCCGGGTGCTCAGCGCCCCGACGACGTCGACCACGACGTCGTAGCGGCCGGTGAGCTCGGCCACGGGTGTGGTCGTGTAGTCGACGACGTGCTGGGCGCCGAGCCGCCGGACCAGGTCGAGGTTCGGCGTGCTCGTGACACCGGTGACCGTCGCGCCGAGGTGGCGGGCGAGCTGGACGACGCTCGTGCCCACCGCGCCGGAGGCACCGACCACGAGCACCGTGGTGCCGTCGGTGACGGTCGCCCGGCGCGTCAGGTAGTGCAGCGCCGTCGTGCCGCCGAAGGGCACGGCCGCGGCGTCCTCGTGGCTGACGCCCCCGGGCTTCGGGACGGCCCGCTCGGTGGGGACGACGACGAGCTCGGCGTGGGTCCCCATCCGGCCCCCGGTCATCCCGGCGACCTCGTCGCCGGGTGAGAGGCCGGTCACGTCCGGGCCGACCGCCTCCACGACGCCGGAGTAGACGCCGCCGAGGATCGGGCGGCGCGGACGGCGGAGGCCGAGGCCGAGCCGGGCGAGGAGGCGGAACCCGGCGGGGAACCGCGACCCCCGAATGCGGGCGTCGGCGACCGTGACCGCGGCGGCCCGCACGCGGACGAGCACCTCGCCCGGTCTGGGAACCGGATCGGGGACGTCGTCGACGTGGACGACCTCGGGCGGGCCGTACCGCCGGGCGACTGCTGCACGCATGATTTTTCTCCTGACAGGTGTAAGGCTGGTGGCTCCACTGTAGGCTTACGCGTGTAAGAAAGACAAGGGTCCAGGGAGGATTCGTGGCACGCACGACGCTGAGCAGCACGAAGATCGTCGAGGCGGCGGTCCAGGTCGCCGACGAGGGCGGGCTGACGGCCGTCAGCATGCGCAACGTCGGACGACGTCTCGGCGTCGAGGCGATGTCGCTCTACCACCACGTCGCGAACAAGGAGGCGTTGCTCGACCAGCTCGCCGACTGGGTGTTCACCCGGATCGCCCTGCCCACGGTCGGCGACCCGTGGCGACCGGCGATGGCCGCCCGGGCCGAGTCGGCGCGAACGGTCCTGGCGGCGCATCCCTGGGCCCTCGGCCTCGTCGAGTCACGGCGCACGCCCGGCCCCGGGCTGCTGCACCATCACGACACCGTGCTCGGGTGCCTGCGTGCCGGCGGCTTCTCCGTCGCACTCGCGAGCCAGGCCTTCGCGGCGATCGACGCCTACGTCTACGGGTTCGTCCTCACCGAGCAGAGCCTCCCGTTCGAGGCCGGTGAGGACGCCGGGGAGTTCGTGGCGGCCGTCGACCTGCCGCTGGCGGAGTACCCGCACCTGGCCGAGATGGTCGGCGAGCTCGTGGTCGGCGGCGACTACCGCTTCGCCGACCAGTTCGACGACGGGCTCGCACTCGTCCTGGACGGCCTCGAGCGGCGGCTGGCCGACGCCTGATCCCGAGCGAACCCGTCCGCCCCCGGGGGTTCCGCACGGCGGTCCGCGAGGTTACGGTTCCCGGGTCGGGCACGTCGACGAGGGGCCAGGGGCATGGACGATCTGATCGGACCGCGCTACTACGACCTGGACGGCATGCCCATCTCCCAGGCGCGCTGGGCCGTCATGTGGCACACGGCCGAGCGGCTCGTGGCGCAGACGCTGGTGGGCGCCGACTACGTCGTCGAGGTCCGCTGGGTCGGTGTCGACCGGGAGGAGGCCCGGCACGAGCGCCCGCTGATCTACCGGGTGAGCGTGCACCCGCTGGGTTACGTGCTCCCGGCCGGCGCCGACGACGACAGTCCGGTCTCGTTGCTGCTCACCGACGAGACGACGCACGAGGAGTCCTACCCCGACCGGACGACGGCGATGGCCGGGCACGACCAGCTCGTCGACTCCGTCCGGCGTGGCCTCGCCGCGGCGTCGTCCCGGACCAGCGGGTGCGTCCCGTTGCGCGACCTGATCGCCGAGCCGCCCCTGGCGGCCTGATCCCCGCGAGTCAGGACTTCTTGCCGCGAGTCAGGACGATCGGCGGCGAGTCAGCGCACCCGCACCGACAGGCAGGTCACGCAGCCCTCCAGCTTCTCGAACTCCGTCACCGGCGCGGTGACGACGTCCAGGCCACGGTCCCGGAGCAGGTCCGCGGTGCGCGGCGCGCTCGCCGACAGCAGCACCGTGCGGTCGTCGAGGACGACGACGGCGTTCCCCTCCGGCTCGGGGACGGGGACGAAGCGATCGAACAGCTCGGGGGCGTCGACCAGCGGCTCGTGGCCGATGACGGTGCCGTCGGGCAGCGCCGTCACGGCGCTCTTGAGGTGCAGCACACGGGTCACCGGGACGGGCACGACCCGCCAGCCGCGCGGCTCGAGGAGCGTGCGGAGCTGGTCCACGCCGGCGTCGTCGGTGCGGCTGCTGCGTCCGACGTAGACGGTGCGACCCACCTTGAGCACGTCCCCGCCCTCGAGGGTGGCGTGCTCCTCGATCGCGGCGACCTCCAGGCCGAGGCCTTCGACCACTGGCCGCATGCTCGCGACCTCGCCCCGGCGCGACGCGGCGCCGGGGCGGGTCAGGACGGCGAGGTCGTCGAACACCACGACGGTGTCCTCGACGAAGACCCCGTCCGGGTGCGCATCCGCGGCGGGAAGCTCGTGCACCTGCCAGCCCCGCGCGGCGAACGTCGTCCGGTACTCCTGCCACTGTCGTCGCGACAGGTCGGCGTCGACCGGGACGCGGTCGAGGTGGGTCAGCTCGCCCTCGGCGAGACGGGGCGACGGCGGGCGGACGAGCAGGGTGCCGGGCATGAGGCGACCGTAGCGTGCCGCCGTCGGCCGGCAGCTGTTCGTGGCATCGTCCGCCGTGCAGACTCCCCGTTGTCGCTCGCGGTCGTACCTTCCGTCACCGGGTCGTACCCGCCGGGTACGTCCCGGGCGCGGAAGGTACGACCGCGCGAGGAGGGGCGATCTCGGACGTCTCTTCGGCCGGAGGCATCGGGGTAGATCGGTGGTGCGTGCTGGTCACCGCCGCCCGTCTCGGCCAAGATCTACGTCGTGCCACCCGTCCCGGTGCCCTGGCGTGCCGATGACGGGGAGCGAGCCCCCTCCGTCCGACGCCATCCGAAGGAGCATCAACGACCATGGCGACACGCTTGGCCGGTGGCCAGTCCTTGCTCGAACGACTCCCCGGGCGGGAGGCGCTGCTCGGGCAGGACGTCCGGTTCCGTCCGCGGTGGTGGACGACGCGCGTGCCGGCGTCGGGGTGGCTCGATGACCTGCCCGAGGACCCGGACGGACGGGAGTACCGCCGGATCTCGCGCGGCCGGGTGCTCGCCGCCGCCGACGGTTCTGACGACTGGGAGGCGCGGGCGCTGCTCGCAGCCGGCGTGTGGAGCGCGGGGGACCGGGCCCTCGCGGCGAGCCGCGGCGCGCGGGCCCTCGGCGGAACGGATCCGTCAGAGGTGCTGTCACGGCTGCGCCTGGCCGCCAAGCACCTCGGCACCGGGCGGGGCGCCGTCGATGCCTACCGCTCGATGCTGCGCGGCGGGTCCGCGCACGTGAAGCACCTCGGCCCAACACTGATCAGCACCTACCTCTACGCCGCGGACTTCGGGAGCCGGGGCGGGGTGCGCGGCGGTGACGCGCTGGTTCTGGACCGGTCCGTCGTCCGGGCGCTCAACGACCTCCACGGCTGGTCGGTGCCTGAGGACGGTCCGTGGTCCGCGGACCTGTACGCCCGGTGGCTGGACACCGCCGCCGAGCAGGCCTGGTTGGCGGCGATCGAGCTCGGCCGCACCGTGAGGGGCGACGAGATCGAGCACGCCTACTTCGCGCACGGCAAGTCGCTGGGGTAGTCAGACGCCAACCGGGTGAAACCGGACGCGTGCTCTGGTCACACGTCCGGCAGGTCGGCAAGGATCAACCTCATGGTGTCCTCCTTCGGCTGGCTCGATGTCGATGCCCAGCAACGGCAGAAGATGCTCGAGGTCGTGGCCCTCTTCCGGGAGCAGGGCACCGTCGACGACCTCGGGGTCGGCACCATCCGCGACGCGATCTCCGACCTGCTCTTCCCCGGCACCTCCGTGCTGCACACCCGGCTGAGATACGTGCTGTTCGTCCCGTGGCTGATGCAGCGGGCCGCGCACAAGAGCAGCCCGACGGAGATGAGTGCCGAGTTCCGACGCCTCGAGTTCCGCCTGATCACGAGCCTGATGGCGGGCGGTGAGACCCAGGGAGTCATCGGGAACCGTGCGCGGACAAATCTGAAGCAGCTGCCCAGCGCGATGTACTGGTCGGCGCTCGACGCCTGGGGCGTCCGCGACGTCGCGACCGCCGACGCGTACTTCCGCCGGATGCACGACACCCGCGCCCTGCAGCGCCGCACGGCAGCGACCGACGACCCGGAATCCCGTGCCTTCGTCCCGGCCACGGGGATCGACCCGCACCTGCCGCCGGCACCGGACGAGCTGCTGAACGCCACCGGCCTCGCGCTCACACCGGCCGAGGAGCAGTACCTCTCCGACCGCATCGCGGCGTCGACGCGCGGTTCGATGCTCGCGTGGCTCGTCCACCACCCGCCGGGCGAGCTACCGCGGAGGGTCTGGGACCTCGAGCATCTCGACGAGGCGCCGGAACATCTCCGCGTCGCGGTCGACCACGCCCGCCGCTACAGCCTGGCGATCCACGGGGCGGCGCTCCTGTACAACCTGCTCCTGGCAGAGGCCTCCGAGCAGGAGGAGCTCGTGGATGCGTACCGCGACGCACTGGGCGACTGGCGCTCCGAGCTGGACGCGACCGGGGCGCTCGCGGACTGGGACCGCGCCGACTTCTGGGCCACGGTCCACGCCAGCAACCCGCGGGTCCGCGCGGTGACGCGTGCCTTCGTCGACCGATGGCTCGACCTGATCGCCGCGCACGACGGCGTCGCCGATGCCGACGAGGCGCGCATCCTGGTGAGCACGCGGGAGAAGAGCATCAAGGGCGGCCGTGCCCGCCTGCTCAACCAGTCGGCGCTGGACCGCTGGACCGGCGCGAGCGGCACCGGCCGCCACGACTTCCGCTGGCTCGTCGCGCGGTCCCACCTCGAGGACCTCTACAGCGCCCGCGGGATCGAGGTGGCGGCCTGATGCTCACTCCACAGACCCGCGTCATGCTTACCGACGCCCTGCGTCCGCCCGCCGGCTACCGCGTCGACACCGCCGTCGGGACCTCCTACTCGCTCGATCTCACGGCCCTGCTGCTCGCGCCCTTGTCGTTCGCGCTCTACGACCACTCCGGCGACGACGTCCTCGCCGTCGATCCGGTCCGCCTGCTCGAGGCGGTGCGCCGGCACACCGCCCGCACCACCGTGTTCTGCCAGGCCGGCGGGATCCACGTCCCCGCGGCCTACCGCCCGATCCACACGTTCGTCGAGGACAGCGTGCTCGAGGTGATGCCGCCCGAGGGACGCACGCTGTTCCACCCCAAGATGTGGGCGCTGCGGTTCGTCGGCCCCGACGGCGGCTTCGTGCACCGCGTAGTGGTGCTGAGCCGGAACCTCACCTTCGACCGCTCGTGGGACACCGCACTGGTCCTGGACGAGTCCGACGGCGGCACGATCGAGGCGGCACCGGCCGCGGAGTTCCTGCGAGGGCTCCCGGGACTGGCGCTCCGCGAGCTGCAGCCCGACCGCGCCGCCCAGGTCGACGAGCTCGCCACGACGCTGGCCCAGGTGAGCCTCGCGCCGCCGGAGCCCTTCACGGGCGGCCGCCTGCTGCCGATCGGCTTGGCGGACGAGCCGGTGTGGCCGTTCCCGGACGAGGCGCGGCGGCTGCTCGCCATCAGCCCGTTCCTGACCCGGCACGCGGTGCGTCGGCTGGGCGCGCTGAGCACCGACCGGGTGCTGGTCTCTCGTCCCGAGTCCCTGGAGCTCGTCGGTTCGCAGGCGTTGGCGGGGTGGGAAGCCACGGTGCTGCAGCGCCTCGCCGAGGCTGGTGAAGACGTCGACGCACCGTCGTCGGCACCCGACGAGTTCGCCGTCGGTGAGGGCCTGCACGCCAAGACCTTCGTGCTCGACCTGCCGCGGTCGCAGTCGATGACCGTGACCGGCAGCGCCAACCTCACCGCGGCCCCCTGGGGCCGCAGCGTCGAGTTCGACGCCGTGCTGACCGGTCCGACGGCGTCGTGCGGCGTGGCGGCCACCCTCGACGGGTCCGACGAGGCCCCCGGGCTGCGACGGATGCTCGCCGAGCACGCGGTGTCCACGGCTGAGGGGACCGACGACGCCGCGATCGAGACCTCGTACGCCCTGGAGGCGTTCCACCGGGCGCTCGCGGTCGGTGGGCCGGTCCTGCACGTCGAACCGCTCGACGACGAGCGGGTCCGCGCCACGCTGACGCTGACCCTGCCGGACGACATGCCCGGCGAGACCCGCGTCTGGCTCGCCTCCCTGCCCGGGGACGGCCAGTCCCGGACCCTGGCCGGTCAGGTCGAGTGGACCGTCGCCCCGTCCCACGTCACCCCGTTCGTCGCCGTGGAGACCACCGCGGGCAGCGGCGACGCCCGCGCCACGCGGCGCTGCGTCCTCAAGGCCGACCTGACCGGTGCCGTGGGCTCACGTCGCCAGGACGCCGTCGCCTCGGTCCTGCAGAGCAAGGCCGACGTGCTGCGCTACCTCGTCCTGCTGCTCGGTGACCCCTCGTACGACGCGTTGTTCGCGCAGCTCGCCGGCGTCGACGGTGCCGGTTTCCACGGCGGGTCCGGGCACTCCGTCGAGGACGTCGCGCTCTTCGAACCGCTGGTGCGTGCCACCGGCCGTGACGAGGACGCCCTAGCGCGCGTGGCCAGCCTCGTCGAGGAGCTGCGTGAGCTCGACCGCGCCGAGGACCTCGTCCCGGACGGTTTCGACGAGCTGTGGGATGTCGTGTGGCAGGTGCACCAGGAAGGACGCGCATGACCGAGACCCGGCCTGACGTCGAGCGCACGCTGGCGAGCCTCAAGGACTTCCAGCGCGCCACCGTCGAGCACGCCTTCCGACGGCTGTTCACCGACGAGGACGCCATCAAGCGGTTCCTCGTCGCCGACGAGGTCGGGCTCGGCAAGACGATGGTCGCCAAGGGAGTCATCGCCCGGGCCGTCGACCACCTGTGGGACGACCCCGACCGGCGCCTCGACGTCGTCTACATCTGCTCCAACAGCCAGATCGCCCGGCAGAACCTGTCCCGGCTCAACGTCGTCGGCGGCACCGAGCTGCGCCACGCCGACCGCCTCACCCTGCTGCCGCACGTCATCCGGGACCTGCGCCAGAGCCGCCTGAACTTCGTCTCGTTCACACCGGGCACCTCGTTCCAGGTGAGCAGCACGGGCGGCAAGGCCGAGGAGCGGGCGCTGCTCTACCAGATGCTCGCCAAGAGCCGCGGCGGCGAGTTCACGCGGCGCAACGCCTGGAAGAAGTTCTTCCAGGGCTGGATGAGCCTGGAGAACTTCGAGCGACGCCTCGCTGCCGTCGACCGCGCCGATCTCGACGACGAGCTGTGCCGGTCCCTGGAGGAGGAGATCGCGCAGGCCACCGGTCCCGGTGGCGCACCGCTCACCGCCGAGCTCGAGGCCTGCGCCGACGAGTTCGCCTACCGGCGCCGCCCCGCCGAGGGCGAGCTCGCCCGGCGCCGGGACCGGCTCGTCGGCACGTTGCGCCAGCTCGTCGCCCGCGCGTCGGTCGAGCACCTGGAACCGGACCTGGTGATCCTCGACGAGTTCCAGCGGTTCAAGGATCTGCTCGACGCGGACGCCGACGACGAGGGGGCCGGTCTGGCGCACGCCGTCTTCGACCACCCGGATGCCAAGGTGCTGCTGCTCTCGGCCACGCCGTACAAGATGTACACGTTGCCCGACGAGCCGGAGGGTGACGACCACTACCGCGACTTCACCCGCACCATCCGATTCCTCGGCGGCGACGAGCGGGCCGCCGTCGTCGAGCGCGGGCTGCGCACCCTGCGCGCGGAGGTGCTCACCGGTGGCGACCCCGACCGCGCCCGCGCCGCCCGCGACCGCGTCCAGCACGAGCTGCGGCAGGTCATGTGCCGCACCGAACGACTCGCCGCGACGCCCGACCGGGACGGCATGCTCTGCGAGAAGCCGCTCGACGTCCGCCTCACGCCCGACGACCTGCGTTCCTGGCGGACCTTCGACGAGGTGGCCCGGCAGATCGACCGGCACGACGTCTTCGAGTACTGGCGTTCCACGCCGTACCCGCTCAACCTCATGGATCGCGACTCCTACCAGGTGCGGACCCGGTTCCAGGCGGCCGTCGAGCGGGGCGATCCGGACGTCGCCGCTGCGCTCGCGCAGGCGTCGGGGCTCTTGACCTGGGACGACGTGCGCAGTTACCGGGCGATCGACCCGGGCAACGCCAAGATGCGCGGGCTGGTCAGCGACGTGCTGGACCGCGGCGCGTGGCGGCTGGCGTGGGTGCCGCCGTCACTGCCGTACTATGCCCCGGCCGGTGCGTACGCGGATCCCGCGCTGCGGTCGTTCACCAAGCGGCTCGTCTTCTCCGCGTGGGCGGTGGTGCCCAAGGCGGTCGCGGTGATGATGAGCTACGGCGCCGAGCGGCGCGCGATGGAGGCGTCGTCGGGCGACATGCCCGCGGCCGGCCGGCCGCGCCGACGGTACGACGACCGGCCGGTGACGCCGCCGCTGCAGTTCCGCATGACCTCCGGCGACGATCCGCGACCGGGAGCGATGTCGACGCTCGGGCTGCTGCACCCGTCCTCGGTGCTCGCCCGGCTGGGGGACCCGCTCGACGTCGCCCGCGAGCTCGACACGCTGGACGCGGACGCGCAGACAGTGCTCGACGTCGTCCGCGGACGGCTTGAGCCGTTGCTCGCCGCGTTGCCCCCGGGGGGTGAGAGCGGCGACGTCGACCGGCGCTGGTACTGGGCCGCCCCGATGCTGCTCGACCAGGCGGGGGAGCACGACGACGGAGCGTTCTGGCATCTCCTCGCCGACGGCGGCGAGGACGACCGCCACGACGACGGCTCCGCCTTCCAGGCGCACCTGCGGCTCGCGCAGCAGGTCTCCGGGCTCGGGCTGGGTCGGCGGCCCACCGACCTGGCGACGGTGCTCGCGCAGATGGCGGTGGCGGGCCCGGGAGTGTGTGCGTTGCGGGCGCTGTCACGGGTGACCGGCGGAGAGCGGGCGCTCGGGCACCCGGTGATCCGGCGCGAGGCGTTCTTCGTCGCGCAGGGGTTGCGGTCGCTGTTCAACAAGCCGGAGATCGTGGCGATCCTGCGCGCGGAGGACGACGAGCGCTACTGGCGTGCCGTGCTCGACCACTGCCTCGACGGGGTGCTGCAGTCCGTCCTCGACGAGTACGCGCACGTGCTGGTCGAGTCGGAAGGCTTGCAGGAGGCGCATCGGCTGGATCGGGCTGTGACGATCTCGGACGTCATGACCGAGGCGCTCACGATCCGCGCGGCGACGAACGTCGTCGAGCAGGTGCGGGTCGCCGACGGCCGGGTCGAGCTCGACGAGCACCGCATGGCGAGCCACTTCGCGGCCCGGTACGGGCGGGCAGCGACCAGCGATCAGACGGCGGTGCGCGAGTCGACGGTGCGCGAGGCGTACAACTCGCCCTTCCGGCCGTTCGTGCTGGCCTCGACGTCGGTGGGGCAGGAGGGACTGGACTTCCACACCTACAGCCACGCCCTGGTGCACTGGAACCTGCCGAGCAACCCGGTCGACCTCGAGCAGCGCGAGGGGCGCGTGCACCGGTACAAGGGGCACGCGGTGCGCAAGAATGTCGCGGCCGACCACGGTGGTGCGGTGCTGGGCGGCCTTGACGGCGACCCCTGGTCGGGTGTGTTCGCCGCGGCGTCACGGGCGTGCGCGACCGACGGGTCGGACATCACGCCGTACTGGGTCTACGCGCGCGACGGCGGCGCCGCGATTGAGCGGTACGTCCCGGTGCTCCCGCTGAGTCGCGAGAAGCAGCACTACCGCCGGCTTCAGCGCACGGTCGGGGCGTACCGGATGGTGATCGGCCAGCCGCGCCAGGACGACCTGCTGCAGTACGTGGGGGAGAGCGGGGCCGATGCGTCGTGGCTGCGCGTCGACCTGACGCCGGAGCCGGTCGAGGTGCCTGCGGCCGACGGGAGGGCGCCGGCCGCGGACCGGCCGGTCTTCGACCCCGTCAAGGACGAGCCGCCGGTCGCGCCGGACCCGTGGGGGAGCGGCGCGGCCGCTCTCTGGTCGCAGGTGCTGTACGACGGCGGGCTGCTCGCGATCAACGTCCGGGAGGGGCGCGGAGCGACGTCGGCCGAGCACCGGGACATCGCATGCCGTGCCGGGTACGGCGACGGGCGTGGTGTCGCCGGGACGCGGGCGACGCGCGGCGCAGACGGCGACCTGTGGCTGACGTTCGTCGGTCGCTGTGAACTGGGGGAGAGCGCCTACGCGCTTGGTAGAAAGTTGCCGGTGGACCTGGGGTGGTGAGAGATAGGCAAGTGCAATGAAAGGAGCTCGCGGCTCGGCGATTTCGGGGCTTGGCCAGACATGACGCTGATAGTGTTGGCCCAGGTCACAAGCATGATGTCGGCACCAGGTCAGCCGCTGGTGGCCGAGGAACGGCGGGGGCATTGGACGCTTTCAAGGTTCACCAAACACTGATCGACGACTACCGGAGGTTCACCGAGGGGTTCGTCGATATCCGCGACGATAGGGTCCGGTCCTCCGTCCGGGAGCAGGCGACCCGGGGGGCCCAGTGGCCGGATCCGTGGCTGTCCCTCAACCCTGCGTTCGAGTCCGGTGGCTCGGCTGATGATCTTGTAGCAGCCGGAACTCTTCACCCGAAGAACGCGGAGGTCTTCCGGGTCGGCAAGGCTGCGAATGCCGGCAGCGCGCCGCCGATCGTGTTCCACCAGCACCAGAGGGGAGCGATCGAAGCCGCACGGACTGGTGACTCGTATGTCCTCACCACGGGCACCGGCTCCGGCAAGTCCCTCGCCTACATCGTTCCGATCGTCGACCATGTGCTGCGGCGCGGTTCGGGGCGAGGTGTCCAGGCGATCGTCGTGTATCCGATGAACGCGCTCGCCAACAGCCAGCAGGAGGAACTGGGGAAGTTCCTTCGTGACGGGTTTGGGGAGGGGAACGAACCAGTCACGTTCGCCCGCTACACAGGTCAGGAGAGCCCCGCCGAGCGTCAAGCGATCCTCGACAACCCGCCTGACATCCTTCTGACGAACTACGTGATGCTGGAGTACGTCCTCGTCCGGCCAAAGGAGCGCGACCGGCTGGTCACCGCCGCACGGGGCCTGCAGTTCCTCGTCCTCGACGAGCTCCACACGTACCGCGGTCGACAGGGAGCAGATGTCGCACTTCTGGTGCGTCGAGTTCGCGAGGCGACCGAAGCCGGCAACGCTCTCCAATGCGTCGGCACGTCAGCCACGATGTCAACGGCCGACACGGTGGGTGAACAGCGCCGCGAGGTCGCCGAGGTCGCTTCGCGCATCTTCGGTACCGATGTCGCGTCAGATCGTGTCATCACGGAAAGTCTGGTGCGGGCGACCTCTGATCGCAGTCCTGCGCCTCAGGCGCTTGCGGTAGCCGTCGACGCGCGCGGGGACGCCGAAGCTGCCGATCCGGTCCTCACGAACGGATATGGCGCACTCGCCGAGGACCCTCTCGCAAGTTGGATCGAGGACACCTTCGGCATCACGTCGGAGCCCGGCTCCGGCATTCTCGTGCGGACACCACCGACCACGGTGGAGAGGGCATCCGAGATGCTCGCGACGGTCACCAACCGTGATCACAAGGCTTGTGAGATCGCTATTCGGGCTACTCTGCTGGCCGGGTCGCGAGTGCGAGACCCGCGGAACAACCGGCCGTTGTTCGCGTTCCGGCTGCACCAGTTCATCTCCAAGGGCGCTTCCGTCTACGTCACCGCAGAGCCCGAATCTGAGCGCGAGATTCTCCACGAGTACCAGCTCTTCGCACCGAAGCCGGAGCGTCGCCTGTACCCGTTGGCCTTCTGCCGGGAATGCGGGCAGGAGTACCTCATGGTCCGCTACGACGAGGCCAAGGGCGTGTTCCTCGCACGCACGAGGATCGCGCTGGAGTCAGGCGAGGGCAAGACCAAAGACGGCTATCTCTTCGTCGACAGCAACGACCCCTGGCCCGCGGACCCGATAGACCGCCTCCCCGATACCTGGCTGGAGGAGACTGCCTCCGGGGTTCGAGTGCGAAAGTCTCGTCGCGACCGGGTGCCCCAACCCGTGTACGTCGCACATGACGGTTCCGCCTCTGCCGCCTTGTCCCAGGGTGAGGACCCCGCAGAGTTCGGGGTACAGGCGTCCTGGATTCCCGGTGGCCTTCTGTTCTGCATGCGGTGCGGCGTGAGCTACAACCAGCCTCGCACCAGTGAGAACACGAAGATCGCCGCCCTCGACGTCGAGGGACGGTCGAGTGCTATGACGGTGCTGTCGACGAGTATCGTGCGGTCACTCGATGCGGATCCCGACTTGGATCCTGAGGTGCGCAAACTTCTCACCTTCGTGGACAACCGCCAGGATGCAAGCCTGCAGGCCGGGCATGTCAACGACTTCGCCCTCGTCGGACAGCTCCGCTCCGCGCTGTACGCGGCTGCGTGCGAGGCCGGTGACAGCGGGGTCGATCCGCTCGACTTCGGATCCCAGCTGACGAAGTTCCTGGGCCTCGACGCCAAGCACTATGCGCAGATGCCCGATGCGTTCGACACCTCGCAGGCTGATGCCGCCCTCCGTCGGGTGGTTGCCTTCCGCGGTATGGAAGACCTCAAGCGCGGATGGCGGGTCACACTCCCCAACCTTGAGCAGACCGGGTTGATCCGGGTGCACTACCCGATCGCCAGACGGCTCTGCGAGGCAGGGGATCGCTGGGAGGGCTCACACGCGCTCCTGAAGAACCTGGACCCGGAGCAGCGCTACGAACTCGTCGAGGTGCTCCTGGACGAGTTCCGTCGCGTGCTGGCGATCGACACCGACGTCTTCTCGCAGGAGAACGTTGAACGTCTGCAGACCCTGAGCCGAGAGCATCTCACCGGCGTGTGGACCATCGGGGATCGGGAGAGCACGCCGTATCTCGGCATCGCAACACTGGAGCCGCAGAGCAAGGGCGGTCCCCGCAACGCGCTGGCCCTGACACCTCGTGCGTCGTACGGCCGGTGGCTCGCCCGGAAGTTTCCTGACGTCGGCGACCTCGATTCCGTCACCCTGACCGACGTCCTCCATTCGCTCGTCGGTGTGCTCGCAGACAACGGCATGCTCACGGAGGTTCGCGATCACGGCAACAAGGGGTTCCGCCTCAAGGTTCACCAGATCCGCCTCTTTGCATCCGACGGCGAGAGCGGCGCCCCGGACCCCGTCCGGCGCGTCCATTCGGCCGAGACCGCGCCGCGTGTCGTCCCGTTCTTCCGAGACCTGTACAAAGATGCGGGTCGCCAGCTGTCCGGTCTGGTGGCCCGCGAGCACACGGCCCAGGTTCGGGCCGAAGTGCGCCAGGAGCGTGAGAGGAACTTCCGCAGCGGTGAGCTCAAGCTCCTGTACTGCTCGCCGACGATGGAGCTCGGCGTGGACATCGCGTCGCTCAACACGGTCGGTATGCGCAACGTGCCACCGACGCCCGCGAACTACGCGCAGCGGTCTGGTCGTGCCGGGCGATCCGGTCAGCCCGCTCTCGTCGTGACCTACTGTGCGAGCGGAAACGCCCACGACTCGTACTACTTCGCCCGGAGCGACCAGATGGTTTCCGGTCGGGTCATGCCGCCCCGCATCGACCTCGCGAACGAAGACCTCGTGCGTTCTCACGTCCACTCCATCTGGCTCGCCTGCACCCCGGCGGCGTTGGGCCGCTCGATGAAGGAGGTCGTCGACGTCGGATCGTCCGACTACCCCTTGCTTCCCGAGCTGAAGTCGGCATTCGACGACCCTGGCCTTCCCGCACAGGCACGCGCCGCCGCGCACGCGGTCCTCGACCCGCTCGCGCACGAGCTGGAGGCCGCACCCTGGTGGAGCCCGGAGTGGTTGGACGATGTCGTCGCCGGCGCTTCAGCAGCCTTCGACCGAGCGTGCGACCGATGGCGCATGCTGGACAAGACCGTGCGCCAGGAGATGGACACCGCCTACGGTCAGCTCACGAACGTGTCTCTGCCGAAGAAGGAGCGGCAGAACGCGGAGATGCGTCAGCGTGAGGCGAGTCGGCAGCGAGAGCTCCTCCTCAACGAAGCCGACACCTTCGGCCAAGGGGACTACTACCCCTACCGGTACTTCGCCTCCGAGGGGTTTCTCCCGGGTTATTCGTTCCCCCGCCTTCCGCTCGCGGCGTACGTCCCGGGAATCCGCGGCGCCGGCGCAACCTGGCTGCAAAGACCCCGCTTCCTCGCGCTGCGAGAGTTCGGGCCCAATGCGCTCGTGTACCACGAGGGCGCCCGGTATCAAGTCACCCGCGTCAACCTCCCTCGAGACCCTGTCGGCGATGCGAGCACCTCGGGCAACGCAGGCGGGGTCACGCTTTCCGCCGTCAGGATCTGTAGCGCGTGTTCCTACCATCATGATCGCCAGGTCGGAACCGACGTCTGCGAGAACTGCCACGCTCCGCTCAAGCACGGGCTCAACAACCTGATGCTGATGCAGACCGTTGTGACCCGCCGGCGTGACAGGATCAGCGCCGACGAGGAGGAACGTCAGCGCCTCGGCTTCGACATGGTGACGACGTATCGGTTCCGGCCACGGGGAACGGCCCCGGCCAGTGTCCATGCGATCGCTGAGGAGAGCGGCGTCCCCGTGGTGGAGGTCCGTTACGGCGATGCCGCAGAACTCCGCGTGACGAACACCGGTCCGCGGCGGCGGAGCCCCGGAAGCGCCCCCGGATTCTGGATCGACACCGTCAAGGGCAACTGGCTCTCCGAGAAGAAAGCCAGTGAGCTCGATCAGCCGGTGGACGACGACGGCGAAACCATCGTCGCGGAGGACGTCAAGCGCAAGGAGCGAGTCGTCCCGTACGTCGAGGATCGGCGCAACATCGCCGTCCTGCGCTGGACCGATCCCGTCACTGATGACGAGGCGACGACGCTCAGGTACGCGGTGGAGCGGGGGATCGAGGCGGCGTACCAGCTCGAGGACTCTGAGCTGTCGAGCGAACGGCTGGAGGATAGTGACGGACAGGGCCGGTTCCTTCTCATCGAGGCGAGTGAAGGGGGCGCCGGCGTCCTACGACGACTTCATGCTGAGCCGTCGGCGCTGGCGAGCGTCGCACGCCGGGCACTCGGCATCATCCATGTCGACCCGGACACCGGCGAGGAGGACGGAAACTCGTGCGTTGCCGGGTGCTACCGGTGCCTCCTGACTTACGGGAACCAGGGCGATCACGAAAGCATCGATCGTCGGCTCGCGGTTGCTGCCCTTCGACGTTTGGCGCGATCGACGACGCGTCCGGACGCTCCGCCCTCGTCCGACGACTCTGGTCAGGAGGGGCCCCACGAGGATGCTCCCGAGTCCGAGCCGCGGGCCGTTGTCGTGGAAAGAGGGTCCGGAGTCGTTGCCGAGCTCTTCGCCTTGCTCGAGGAGCGCGGCCTTCGGTTGCCGGCCGAGGTCGATACGACGGTCGCCGGTTGCCCAGTGGACATGGCATATCCGGCGCAGAACGCCGTGGTCATCGTCGATACGCCCGACGGTGACCCGCGAGACATCACACCGCTGGTGTTCGGTGGGACTCATGTCATCCGTATCTCAGTCGGTGACGACCTCAGGAAGGTCGTCGCCGCGAACCCCTCGACGTTTGGGAGCAGTACCTGATGGCGTCTTTTGCCTCCGGCACTCTGGTGCGAGCGCGTGGCCGGGAATGGGTCGTGCTTCCCGAGAGCACCGAGGACTTCCTGGTGCTCCGACCGCTGGCTGGCGGCGACGCCGACGTGGCCGGGGTGCTTCCGCGCATCGAAGACGTGGAGTCGGCAACGTTCTCACCGCCGCAAGCGGACGACCTGGGTGATCACCGTTCTGCGAACCTGCTCCGCGATGCCCTGCGCGTCGGGTTTCGGTCCACCGGTGGTCCCTTCCGCTCGCTGGCGCGGCTTGCCGTCGACCCGCGGCCGTACCAGTTCGTCCCGCTCCTGATGGCGTTACGGCAGGAGACGACGCGACTCCTGATCGCCGACGACGTGGGCATCGGCAAGACCATCGAAGCGGGACTTGTCGCCAGTGAGTTGCTCGCCCAGGGCCAGGTGAGAGGACTGACCGTTCTGTGCCCTCCGAGTCTTGCCGAGCAGTGGCAGGCCGAGCTGCGCGAGAAGTTTGCTCTCGACGCCGAACTCGTCCTCGCGTCCACCGTCACTCGCCTCCAACGCGGCCTCGCCCACGACGAGTCGATCTTCGAACGCTACCCGGTCACCATCGTCTCGACCGACTACATCAAGAGCGACCGGCGTCGCGACGAGTTCCTCCGAACGGCACTCGATCTGGTGATCGTCGACGAGGCGCACACGTGCGTGGTGGATGACGCCGGACGGGCCGGCGGGGGTCGGACCCAGCGCTACCGCCTGCTGCAGGATCTCGCCAAGGACACCGAGCGGAACCTTGTTCTCGTCACGGCCACGCCCCACTCCGGAAGCGAGGCCGCATTCCGCAACATGCTCGGTTTGCTCGACCCAGCCTTGACGGATCTGGACCTCCGCTCGGACGGTGCCCGTGCGCGCGTCGCTCGCCATCTCGTGCAGCGGCGCCGAGCCGACGTGCGCGGGTATCTCGACGAAGACACCACGTTCCCCAGCGACCGACGGAGCCGGGAGGTCGGGTACCGACTGTCGCCGGCCTTCCGCGCGTTGCTGGACGACGTCGTCGCGTACGTGAGGGGTCAGGTGCAGGACCGCTCGGGCACGAAGCTGCAGCAGCGCGTCCGCTGGTGGTCAGGACTCGCGCTCCTGCGATCGGCAGCCTCGTCCCCGGCGGCGCTCACGGCGACCTTGATGACCCGTTCGGCCACCGTGTCGGCTGCCGATGCCGAGGGCGCGAACTCCCTGGGCCGCGAGGCCGTTCTCGACTTGGTCGAGGACGACTCGAGCGAGTCGGACGACGCCGCGCCGGGTGCCGTCCCTGACGCCGACCTCGCCTCTCCCGAGGCCCGAGTTCTCGCTGATCTGGCGGAACGTTCGCACGCGCTGGACCCGGCGGAGGATGCGAAGCTCGCGGCACTCGTCAAGCAGGTACGCGGACTCATGCGAGACGGCGTCTCGCCCATCGTCTTCTGTCGCTACATCCCGACAGCGCACTATGTGGCTCGCCAACTGCGGCAAACCTTCAAGAGGGTCGAGGTCGAGGTGGTCACCGGCGAGCTCGCGCCGGACGACCGTGCCGCGCGGGTCGGCGGACTGCTCGACGCTTCCGAGGGATCTCCCCACATCCTCGTCGCCACCGACTGCCTCTCCGAGGGCGTCAACCTCCAGGACGGCTTCCAGGCGGTTGTCCACTACGACCTGGCGTGGAACCCGACGCGCCACGAGCAGCGAGAGGGCCGCGTCGACCGTTTCGGCCAGGAGGCCGAGGTCGTCTACGCCGTCACGCTCTACGGTGAGGAGAACGGCATCGACGGCGTCGTGCTGGACGTCCTCCTGCGCAAACATGCCCAGATTCGCAAGGACCTCGGGATCAGCGTCCCAGTACCGAACGAAGCCAATGACCGCGTCCTGAACGCCTTGCTCGAGGGGGTGCTGTTGCGGGGCGGCGAGTACGAGCAGCTGGAGCTCGACATCGGCCTCGTCCCCGAGGCACGCGAGTTCGACGACGCATGGTCGTCGGCGGCCGAGCAGGAGAAGGTTTCCCGCACGCGGTACGCGCAGGCCACGATCCGGCCGGACGAAGTCGCCCGCGAGATCGAGGAGGCACGATCACGTCTCGGACGCCCTGACGACGTCGCGGCTTTCGTGAGCACCGCACTCGCCGAGATCGGAGGGTCGGTGACGAGGACGGACCACGGGCTCGTCCTCGCGTCCCACTCGGTGCCCAGCACGCTTCGTGATCGGCTCCGCGTCGATCGTGACCTGCTGTGGGCGTACGACCTGCCGGCCCCACGCGGTGCGGCAGTCCTCGCCCGGACCGACCAAAGGGTCGAGGCGTTGGCGCGGTTCGTGCTCGATGGTGCACTGGACCGCCGTGTTCCCGAACCCGAGCGGCCGGCACGTCGTGCCGGTGTGATCACGACCGCTGACGTCAGCGCGATGACCGTGCTCCTGCTGGTGCGTGTCCGCGTGCACGTCACACTTCCGGGGCGGCACGGAACACGCACCGATGTCGCCGAAGAGGCTCGGCTCATGGCCTTCCAGGGGACTCCGAACGATGCGGTATGGCTCGATGAACAGCAGGTTCAGGAGCTCATGGCGGCACAGCCGTCGGCGAACACACCCAAGGACCGCGCCGAGATGCTGGTCCGGAACGTCGTAGCGGCGCTCCCGCCGTTGCAGGACCGACTCGAGGCCGAGGCGATGCACGTGGCGGCGGAGATCCGCGAGGCCCACAGCCGTGTCCGACGGGCTGCACGAGGCCGCGAGGCGGCGGGCGGCTTGGGCGTTCGGGGGCTGGCGGTCGAGCCCCAGCTCCCCGTGGACGTGCTCGGGCTGTTCATCTACCTGCCCGGAGGTGTCGCATGAGTGCCCTGCACGCCATTCGCGTCGAGGGTGGCATCGTCCCGTCGACGCTCTTCCAACGTATTCAGGCCGATGAGATCGGAACAGCCGCATCGCGCCAGCCGTCCTCCTACCATCTGGTCGGCAGGGAGAGCATCCGTGACGCCGCGAACCGATCCTGGTCCTACCTCACCGGGGCCTGGGAGGCATGGCGTACCGCACAGGCCAAGGAACCCGCGGGGTACGACAGCACGAGCGCGGCGCTTGCCCGTGATCGGTGGCTCCTCGTGCTGCTCGCCGAGCTGGGCTACGGCCGCGTGCCGACGACGACCGGCGGGATCCGGGTCGAGGGCACCGACGACGCTTACCCGATCTCTCACGCATGGCAGCACCTGCCCATGCATCTCCTCGGCCCCGGCGTCGACCTCGATCGCCGAAACCCTGGAGTGCAGGGAGCGACTCGCTCTCCGCAGGCGATGGTCCAGGAGCTGCTCAACCGGTCGGACGACCACCTCTGGGCGATCCTGTCCAACGGCCACCGACTCCGGCTCCTCCGTGATTCGACCGCTCTCGCCGGGTCGGCGTTCGTCGAGTTCGACTTGGAGGCGATCTTCGACGGCGAGCTCTTCTCCGAGTTCCTGCTGCTCTGGCAGACGTGCCACGTGTCCCGGCTGGAAATCCCTCCCGGCGGGGACGAGGCCTCGCCGGCGGACTGCTGGCTGGAGAAGTGGCGATCCGATGCCGTCCGGGCCGGGGCGCGCGCGCTCAATCGGCTGCGGGCCGGTGTTGAGCAGGCCATCGGCCATCTGGGGACCGGCTTTCTCGCGCATCCTGACAACACTCGCCTGCGTGAGGAGCTTCGCAACGGACGGCTCGCTGCTGCCGGCTATCACCGGCACCTGCTTCGGCTCGTGTACCGCCTGATCTTTCTCTTCGTCACCGAGGATCGCGGCGTGCTCCTGGACCCGTCGGCTGATGAAGCGGCGCGCACCCGCTACCGCGACTACCTGTCCACGCAGCGGTTGCGCCGCCAAGCCCGCGCGCGGCACGGCAGTCCCGCCTATGCGGATCTCTGGCAGGCTCAGCGTCTGGTCCTGCGCGGTCTCGGCGGTGACGGCGAACCGGCGCTCGGACTGCCGGCGCTCGGCGGACTGTTCGATCCGGAGGAGGGCCAGGGGGAGCCGCTCCTGGCTTCTGAGCTGGACAACGAGGCGTTCCTCGAAGCCGTGCGGGATCTGGCGTGGATCGCCGCCGGGCAGGAACGTGTTCAGCCCGTCGACTACCGGAACCTGGACGCGGAAGAGCTCGGCAGCGTCTACGAGGCGCTGCTGGAGCTCGTGCCTCACGTGTCGGTCGAGGAGCATAGGTTCAGTCTTGCCACGCTCAGCGGAAACGAACGCAAGACCACAGGCTCGTACTACACACCGTCCGCGCTGGTCTCGGCGCTGCTCGACTCGGCTCTCGATCCGGTCATCGACGGCGCTGTTCGTGGCGCCGGTGACGCGGTCGAGGCCGAACGGCGTCTCCTGGCGTTGACCGTGTGTGACCCGGCTTGTGGTTCCGGGCACTTCCTCGTCGCGGCAGCGCGACGTATCGCCCGCCGCGTGGCCGCCCTGCGCTCGGGCGAAGATGAACCGACGCCCGACGACGTCCGCCACGCCCTGCGTGACGTGGTGGGCCGTTGCGTCTATGGCGTCGACATGAACCCACTCGCCGCGGAGCTCGCCAAGGTGTCGCTGTGGCTGGAGGCCATCGAACCCGGCAAGGCGCTCGGCTTCCTGGACGCGCGGATCCGCGTGGGGAACTCTCTGCTCAGCGCGACACCGACGCTGCTCGCCTCTGGCGTGCCGGACGACGCGTTCAAGCCACTCGAGGGTGACGACAAGAAGGTCGCCGGTGCAGTCTTCAAGCGGAATCGCGCTGAGCGGGGGACGGCCAGTGGTGGTCAGGACATGCTCGAACTCGACCTCGGAGACGGGAACACGACCAGCCTCGCGGGCGAACGAGAGGCCTTCGTCGAGCTGTACGACGACGCGGCCGCGGTACGGCAGCAACGGCGGCAGTGGCGCGAGTACACCGAATCCGCTCGGTACATTCGGCGCAAGGTGCACGCCGATGCGTGGGCGGCAGCATTCGCCTGGCCCCTGGTGACGACGGAAGACGCGGGACATGCGCCGACATCGGCGGTCCTGCGCCGCCTGGAGTCTGACCCTGAGGGGGCGGGCCTTGCGACAACACGTGCTCGGGTGGAGAGATTGGCCGCGGAATACCGGTACTTCCACTGGCATCTTGAGTTCCCCGAGGTCTTCGAGCGCTCTACGGGCATTGTCGGGCCCGCAGGCTGGGCCGGTGGGTTCGACTGCATGCTCGGGAACCCGCCCTGGGAACACATCGAGCTGAAAGAACAGGAATACTTCGCGGCTCGCGATCCGGAAATCGCAGCGGCCACGGGATCGAAACGCAAGAAGATGATCTCGGCACTAGCGGTCGACGATCCGCCCCTTGACCGTCAGTATCGTGCGGACAGACGCCGCATTAATGTGCTGAGATCATTCGCGGCAGGATCAGGACTTTACCCGTTGACAGGTCGAGGTCGGGTGAAGACAGACTCGGTGTTTGCAGAGCTCTTCCGAACCTTGACGGCGTCCCAGGGGCAGACGGGCGTCATCGTCCCGACCGGAATCGCCACGGATTCGACGACCCAGCACTTCTTTCGCGATCTCGTAGAGACCAAGGAGATCGCGGCGCTCTACGACTTCGAGAACGCTGCGCCGATCTTTGACGGTGTGCACCGTAGCTTCAAGTTCTGCCTCCTGACCATGAATGGGCGCGACCTTCCTGCCCGTGCCGCGGCGTTCGCGTTCTTCTTGCACGATCCGCGCGACATCGAGTCTCGACGATTCGTGCTGACGCCAGAGGAGATCATCCTTCTGAACCCGAATACGGGGACGTTGCCGATCTTCCGCACGCGTCGTGACGCCGAGATCACTCTCGGAATTTATGAGCGAGTGCCCGTTCTGGTCGACGAGAAGAAGGTGGCCGCCGGGGACCCCGGCGGGAACCCCTGGGATGTCTCGTTCATGCAGGGCCTGTTCAACATGACCTCCGACTCGGGTCTCTTCCGCACTCGCGACGAGTTGGAATCCGAGGGATGGATCCTTCAGGGCAACGTCTTCGTCCGACCCGAGGTCGGTGCGGAGACGCACGCAGCGGATGACGCTCAGGATCGCTATCTCCCCCTCTATGAGTCAAAGATGCTGCACCATTTCGACGATCGCTGGGCGACGTACGAAGCCGATGGGTCGATCCATGAAGTGGGAGTTTCGCAGAAGCGAAATCCAGAATTCGCGGCAATGCCTCGATATTGGGTCGGGCAATCTAATGTTGATGCTGCTGCGGCATCGAATGCAGACCTGATCACGGGCTGGCGAAAGATATGCCGAGCTACGGATGAGCGCACTCTCATCTCTTTCGGATTCCCACGCGCAGGGCTCGGCGATTCGGCGAATGCAATTCTGACAGACCGAAGCGACGCTTGGTTGCTTACAATGTCAGTTGCTTCGTTTGTTGTCGACTATGTCGCTCGACAAAAAGTCGGCGGAACAAACTTCAACTTCTTTCACATGGCGCAGATGCCCGTGCCGGCGCCAAGGCGATTCGCGACTTCGCAGGCCGGCGGCAAGGACTGGTATGCCGCCAGATCTCTGGAACTGACCTACACGTCATTCTCGATGACTTCTGCAGCGGTCGGTTTCGGCGATGGTGGCGCGCCGTTTGACTGGCTTCCTGAACGCCGCGATCTGCTTCGAGCAGAGATTGATGCTGCCACATTCCATCTCTATGGCGTCGAGCGCGACGATGTTGACTACATCATGGAGACGTTCCCCATCGTGCGACGCAAGGACGAGGCTGCCTATGGTGAGTACCGCACCAAGCGCCTGATTCTCGAGGTCTACGACGCGATGCAGCATGCCATCGACACGGGCACCGAGTACCAGACGATTCTCGATCCGCCGCCAGGACAAGGGCCGCGCCACCTGGCCAGGAGTGCTGGAACGGAGGGCTGACATGTCTGAACTGCCATCGCACGTCGTTGAGACGGCTGAGGCCGGTCGTGTCGTGCTCGATCACATGCTCGGCGACCAGAGGTCCGTCGTGGACCCGTTCCGTGTGATCTGGACGGCTGAGAACGCCGAGAAGCTCCGCGCCTCGATCGAGGACAACCTCGACGAGGGGTCCGGTACCTACTACGAGAAGTTCGAGCACCAGCTGGCGGGCCGCGATCGCGACGTCAAGCTTCTTGCCGCTGAGATGACGTACTTGCGCGAAGTCCCATTGGAGAATGTCAACCCGGCGACGAAGCGCAAGCACGTCGAGACGATCCTGTCCTGGATCCCGGACCCCCCATCGATCCCGCGGCAGCTCGCTGAAGGGCTCGGCAACCGGGGCGTCTTCCACGGTGGGATCGGCTATAGCCAGAGTGCGTGGAAGCACATCGTCTGGCTGAGCAAGTTCGTGATCACCTGGTCCGGCCTCGACTCCGCCGCCCGCGAGCTGGCGCGGAGTGACCCGTGGGCTTTTCGGTCGGTCGTGTCCCAGGTGCCGGGTGGTGTGCCGACGATCCGCAATGCGCTGCTCTACCTGGCCTTCCCCGGGTCGTTTGAGCCCTCGGTCAACGACAGTCACCGTCGGCAGATCCGGGACGCCTTCGCTCACGAACTTGACGCCACGGCCGGTGACGACCCCACCAGTATCGACCATGACCTCCTTGCCATCAGGGAACGTCTGGAGGCTGCGCAGGGCGGTCACATCAACTTCTACGACGAGCCGTATCTCTCGGCATGGCAGAGGCGTGCCGCCACGACCGGCGAGCGTGCCTGGGCCGTTCGGACGCGACCAGCGGGGCGGGAGCTCATCAATCGGTGGGTACTGGAGGAGTTCGTCTCGCTTGCCGGTACACACCTGCCGGACGTCGCAGTCGGCAGCGACAAGGAGGTTGTGCGGCAGGCGGTCGCCGAAGGCTACGACCACGTCGACTACGCTCAGCGACTGAGCCTCACCGAAGACTATTTCGCGTTCCTCACGAGGATGGGCGAGGGCGACGTCGTCGTTGCCCGTCACGACGACGAGGCCTGGCTCGGGCGCATCACCGGCGCGGCAGAGTTCTTCGATGACGAGCCACGGCTGCGCAGGTCGGTGCAGTGGGAACCCGATCCGGTCGCCGTCGATGTTCTGCCGCCTCCGGTGCCCAACCTCCTTGCGGCGCCGGCGCGAAGCGTGGTGGAACTGACGGAAGCCGTCAATGACCTGGCCAAGCTCTTTGACGAGGAGCCGGACGAGCTCGAGCCTGAGGCTCGTGAGGTGCCACCACCGACAGGGGCCACGACCCCGGCGCTTCGTCGCGCCACCGAGGATTTGTCCTGGCGTCTGCACATGGACAAGTCCTGGCTGGACGAGTATATCGACCTGCTCGAATCTCGACACCAGGTGATCGTTCATGGCCCTCCGGGTACGGGGAAGACGTATGTCGCCTTAAGGATCGCAAAGCATGTCGCCGGTGACGAGGCCGTGCGCATCGTGCAGTTCCATCCCTCATATGCGTATGAGGACTTCTTCGAAGGCTTCCGTCCTCGCGCCCGGGAGGACGGCGGGCTGGCGTTCGACAAGGTACCGGGGCCGCTCCGTGAGATCGCCTCGGAGGCTGCCGCCAACCCTGGGGCCCCGTACGTCTTGATCATCGACGAGGTCAACCGCGGCAATGTCGCCAAGGTGTTCGGCGAACTGTACTTCCTGCTGGAGTATCGTGACGAGAACGTCTATCTACAGTATTCTCCGGACCGCCCCTTCTCGTTGCCGAAGAACCTGTTCATCATCGGGACGATGAACACGGCAGACCGTTCGATCGCCCTGGTCGATGCGGCGATCCGTCGTCGGTTCTCGTTCATCGAGATGCACCCGGACGGCGAGCCTGTGCACGGGCTCCTTGCGCGTTGGCTCGAGGCGAATCAGCGGGATGGCCACCGCGCGGAACTGTTGGCGGCGCTCAACCGCGAGATCGGCGAGGAGGACCGCGACTTCAAGGTGGGGCCGTCGTACCTGATGAGGCCCGATGCCGACACGGATCCTGGTATGGAGCGGATCTGGCGGCATGACATCCTGCCTCTTCTCGAGGAGCACTACTACGGTCGGCTGACGCGCGACGAGGTGGAGGCGGCATTTGGCCTCGAGGCGCTGCGTCGTCGGGTCGCCTCGCGTGCGGACATGAGTGAGACAGTCTCGGCCGAGGACGAAGCGGCACTACCTCCGGAGCGGTAATGCGCGTCGAACTGCCGGAGAACGACCAGAGTGGCGGCGTCCTTCCGTTGGAGGACGCGGCTGCGACTGCCCTGGCGCTCACGGAGCTGGTCGAGGTGCGCAGGGACACACCCACCAGATGGCGAATCCTGCCGCGGCGGAACCGCATCGGTGCCGTGCGCGTCGGGGAACTCGAGGTCGTCGTGAGGCCCAAGGCGGCCTTCGCCTCGGTGATGTTCATGCTGGGCTACGCCCGTGACCCGGGCTACCTTCCCTGGGAGGTCGATGGGTTCGTCGAGGACGATCTCTGGTCGGCCGTCGGGGAGACCCTGGCGAGGCTCGCCGAGCGAGGATTGATGCAGGGTGTGCTCCAGGGATACGTCACCCGTGACGACGCTCTCGGTGTTCTGCGGGGACGCGTCCGAGCTGCAGATCAGGCGGCCCGGCGTCCCGGGGCGCTGTTGCCGCTGGAGGTGACGTACGACGAGTACGAGCCGGACATCGCCGAGAACCGGATTCTGAGAGCAGCGCTGAATCGGATGATGCTGGTGCCCAGACTGCCGCGCCGTGTGCACTCACGCCTCGGGCACCTCTCCGGTCGGCTGGATGGCGTGTCGCCGCTTGTCCCCGGGGCACCGCTGCCGGCATGGCGACGGACGCGCATGAATCTGCGCTATCAGCCCGCACTGCAGCTTGCCGAGGTGGTGCTGCGGTCTGTCGGCCTGTCGTCGACCGTCGGGGGGATGCCTGTCGCATCGTTCGTGGTGGACATGGCAACGGTCTTCGAGGACTTCGCGACGACGGCTCTGCGAGAGTCGCTGTTCCGCTTGAGTCCACGTGGCCGAACCGTCGCCCAGCACCAGGCGTGGGCCGACGAGGGTGAACGCGTACGTATCAAGCCCGACATCGTGCATTTTGCCGGTCGGCAACCACGAATCGTCTTTGACGCCAAGTACAAGCTTGGCTCCGAGGACGGCGGGTACCCGACGTCCGACGTCTATCAAATGCACGCGTACTGCACGGCACTGGGACTGAGGCGCGGCTACCTCGTCTATGCCGGCTCGCGAGCCGAAGGGGCGGGCGCCTCGACCCACCGGATACTGAACACCGAGATCGACGTCGTTCAGTGGCCCCTGGACGTGCGCGCCGTTCCCGCCGAGCTCCTCGACCAGATCGACGTACTGGCGATCGACGCTGGTCAGTACCCGTGACCGTGTTGCCGCGTCAGATGGTCGGTCGCAGGGCCGGCACCCGGCACCCGCAACTTCTTGTCAAGGAGTGCGTTCACCGTCCACCGGGGCAGCGAGCCGGAACGGAACGCGGAGTGCTGTCCCGTCGGAGAATCTCACGACATACCGAGTGCCCTTGACGTGTGTGATCGACCCCCCGTGACCCGTCCATGCATGGTCGCCCCTGAGATCGACAGTCGTGCCGGGCTCGAGGATGGGGGTGCCCCTCCAGCGCCAGGAGAGAAGGTACGTCTCGTCGAAGCGCCGGGGTGAGCACGTTCCGCACGAGACCCTGAGATTCTTCGGTGCGCGGTGAAGGTCGCGGGTGTGGCCGACGGGGCACTCCCCGGTCCAGTCTCCCTCGACTCGAGCGATGGAGGAGTCGTAGCACCGTTCCGGACGAGCACCGATCTCAGCAGCCTTCGCCTTCCACACCTTGCCGTGCCCGTGTGTGGGACCCACGAGGGCGTGCGCGATCTCATGAAGGATGGTGTTCGTCGCCTCGTCGCGTGGGAATTGGCGCATCAAGGGTGTCGAGAGTGAGATCACGCGGTCTCGGTGCCGCGTGAGACCCGCACGACGGACGGCGCGATCCCATCGGAACGTCCAGTCACTCAGCCCGTGATCATTCATCAACCGGCGGGCGATGATGCCGAGCTCGGGCAGTGGCAACGGCCCTGCATCCGCGACAGGGGTTGTCGTGGCGGGGCTCGCCCACTCGACAGATTCAGGACCCTCGTCGAAAAGGTCACCCGGGCCGACCGGCAAGAGTTCACCTTGTCCAACCAAGGCGGGCCCGCCGCGGTGCAGCGTGCTATCAGATGTGGCGCTACCTGGTGGATCGTCCGTCGGGGCCGCATCGAACAGGTCGGGTTGGTGCCACTCCGCGCTCACCGTCGCGTCACGCTCCCTGTTGGTTGGTGTGGTCTACAGAGCGTATGCGAGACATATGTGCATCGACCCGTTTCCGTCGGGTGAAATCGGCAGTTTGTCCCGCGAAAACACCGCGTGTGTCGCTCGCCCGTGCTTGCATGGCCCCACGGATGTGAGGTGAGGTGACGTGTTGCAGGTCGTGTCTGTCGCGAACGGTGCGCCTGCGCTGAGCCGGCTGCGTGAGGAGATCTCAAGGATCAAGGCGCACGACGCCATGGCGTCGGTGGTGCTCATCGCACCGAACCAGCTCGCGGGTACGGTGGCGCGTCGGCACCTGGCGCGGCATGGCCGCGAACAGCGGGGCGGCGATCGGGTGCCGGGGATCGCGGGCCTGGATGTCACCACGATCGACCGGTTCGCCGAACGCTTGGCCGCTTCATTGCTGACACCACGGCGTCCTGCCACCGGGCCGGTACTCGCCACTGCCTGGCGCGCAGCCCTGGCAGATGAACCAGGCCTGTTCGGTGAGGTCGCCGACCACACCGCCACGATCGAGGCCTTGGTTGCCGCCCACCGCGAGCTGCGCGATCTGGACGAGCACGAACTGAACGCCCTCGCCGCCGACGGCCCGGCTGTCACCCGCGACCTGGTCCGCCTGCACCTCGCGGTCGCCGCGCGCCTCGCCCCCGACTGGTACGACACCCGTGACCTGCTCGACACAGCCACCGCTGGGGCCTCGGTGGTCACCGACCCCGTCGTGCTGTACCTGCCGCAGGACCTGAGCAACCCGCAGCAGCGCTTCATCGCGGCGCTCGCCGAGGGGACCGACGTCGTCGCCATCGAGCCCGACACCGACACGCCGTCGGCCACCGCAACCCGCGTTGCCAACGCCTCGGACTCTGACGACGAGATCCGCTCCGCCGTCCGCGAGGTCGTCGCCGCGTTGCGCACCACGCCGGCCGAGCGCATCGCCGTCCTGTATACGGCCCGTGAGCCGTATGCCCGCCTGCTGCACGAGCAGCTCACGGCAGCGGGTATCCGCGTCAACGGCCCCGGCGTGCGGCCCGTCGTCGACCGCGCCATCGCGCGCACGCTGACCGAGATCCTCGCCCTCGGGCCCGCAGACATGCCGCGCGCCGACCTCTTCCGCGCGTTGGCCGGAGCCCCGGTGCGCGCACCGGACGGGGACCGGGTCCCGGTCGCACGCTGGGAGCGCCTGTCCCGCGAGGCCGGGATCATCGGCGGCGACGACTGGTCCACGCGCCTCGAGTACTTCATCGAGTCCGCCCGGCAGCGCGCCGCGGGCCAGGAAGCAGGCTCCACGCGGGCGGAGTTCGCGACCCGTCAGGCCGACGACGCCACCGCGCTGCGCGCATTCGTCGGGCATCTGCACGGCGAACTCGCCCGCGGCGCCGCCGAGGAGACCTGGGCAGGCCTCTCCGAGTGGGCCCTGGACCTGCTGCGCACCCTCCTTGGCGCCGACGAGGACCTGCTCCGGCTCCCGCCCGAGGAGCAGCACGCCGCCGCGGCCTGCACCCGCATCCTGCGCGGTCTCGCCGTGCTCGACGACGTCGACGGACCGGCCTCCCTCGAGGCGCTGATCGAGACGCTGCACCTCGAGCTGGAGCACGCCCGCCCGCGCGTCGGCAGCATCGGCGATGGCGTGCTCGTCGCGCCGGTGTCCGCCGCCGTCGGACTCGATCTGGACCTCGCCGTCGTCGTCGGCCTGAGCGAAGGTCTCTACCCGGGCAGGCCGCGCCTCGATGCTCTCCTGCCCGAGTCGGTCCGCACCGCCGTCGACTCGCTTCGCACGGCTCGCGACGAACTGAAGACCCGGCACCGGCACCTGCTCGCGGCGTTCGTCGCCGCCCCGGACGTGGTCGCCTCGTTCCCGCGCGGTGACCTGCGTTCGTCCGGGCACCGGCTGCCCAGCCGCTGGCTGCTCGATACGCTGCGCGAGCTCGCCGACAGCTCCGACCTGGCGGCGACTGCGTGGGAGAACGCCGACTACCGCGGCCGCATGGCCCAGTCCGCCTCCTTCGCGGGCGAACTGCTACGCACCCCACGGCCCGCCACCGGCAGCGAGTGGCGAACCCAGGCCGCGCGCGCCGGCTTCCTGCACGACGATGTCGCCACAGCCGCTCAGACCTTGTTGCGCGCGCGGCGCTCACCGAACCTGACCCGGTTCGACGGCAACCTGACCGGCGTGCCCGGACTGCCGGACCACGCCGACGGGGAGCACCCGATCGCGCCCACCACGCTGGAGAACTATGCCGGGTGCCCGCACGCCTACTTCGTGGAACGACTGCTCCAGGTCCGGCCGATCGACCTGCCCGAGGAGATCGTCACGATCACCGCGCTCGAGATCGGCAACATCATCCACCAGGTCCTGGACCAGCTGATCACCGAACACCTGGGTGCCGGCTTGTTGCCTGGTCCGGGGGAGCCCTGGCCGCAGGCGGCCCGCGACCGGCTGACTGCGATCGGGCAGGAGCTCTGCCAGTCCGCCGAGCAGCGCGGCCTGACCGGCCACCCCCGCCTCTGGGAGAACGAACGCACGCGGATCGCCGCCGACCTGCTCGCCCTGCTCGACGCCGACGACGCCTGGCGCGCCGAGCGTGTCGCTCACCCGGTCGCCAGCGAAGTCGCCTTCGGCACCGGAGCCGACGACGCTGCCCCTGCCGTTGAGGTTCCGGTGACCCGCCCGGACGGCACTCCCGGACGCGTGCTCCTGCGCGGCAGCGTCGACATGGTCAGCCGCGCCGCGGGCGGCACCGTGCTGGTCACCGACCTCAAGACCGGCAGGCGGGATGCCTTCAAGCCCATCGAGGCTGGCGACCCGCTGGTCGCCGGCACCAAGCTGCAGTTGCCCGTCTACGCGTTGGCGGCGCGCGACGCCGTCGGCGACGGCACGGCCGGTGTCGAGGCCGGCTATTGGTTCGTGCGCAAGGATCCTGGACGGATCGAGCTGCCGCTGACGCCCGACCTCGAGCAGCGTTACGCGGCCGCGCTCAGCGTGCTGGTCGGTTCGATCGCCACCGGGCTGTTCCCGCAACGACCACCGGAGAAAGACGACTACGCCTACACCCAGTGCTGGTACTGCAACCCGGACGCCGTGGGCTACGGCCCGGCCCGTGGCCGGTGGGAGGCCAAACAGCACGATCCGGCTCTCACAGATCTGATGTCGCTCATCGCCCCGGACGGAGGCGCTGCGTGACAGCCACGCTCGGCGATCAGGACATCCGCGACCTGATCCGCGACGCCACCGACCGCACTCTTGTCGTCAACGCGGGGGCCGGGTCCGGCAAGACGACGGCACTGGTAAGTCGGGTGCTCGCCCTGGTGCTGCGCGACGGCGTCCCGCTGCGGGAGATCGCCGCCGTCACCTTCACCGAGAAGGCCGGGGCCGAGCTGCGGGACCGGCTGCGCGTCGAGCTCGAGGCGGTCGGGCGCTCCGCGGACGACCCGTCCTCGGACTGGCGGCGCCTCACCGATGTCGACGTGGCCGAGCTGCGTCGGCGTGCCGACACCGCGCTCGACGACCTCGACGCCGCCGCGATCGGGACCCTGCACTCCTTCGCCCAGCGGATCCTCACCGAGCACGCGATCGCCGCCGGCTTGCCTCCTGTTATCGAGGTGCTCGAGGAGGTCGGGTCGTCCGTGGCATTTGGCGAGCAGTGGTCGGCGCTCCAGGTCGCCCTCCTGGACGACGACGAGATCGCGCCCGGCCTCCTGTTGGCGATGGCCGGCGGGGTCCGGCTCGACGACGTGCGCGCTCTGGCCCGGGCGTTGGGCGGCGACTGGGACCTCATCGAAGACCGCGTCTTGGACGAGGACGTCGTCGAGGACGTGCCGCTCGTGGTGCGCACCGATCGAGTCGAGGAGCTTGCTGAGCAGGTCCTGTCCCTGCGGAGCCTCTGCCGCAACCCCGAGGACAAGCTGCTCGCGAAACTCGGCGAGCTGGAGACGGCCTTGCACACGTTGCGTGCGGCGGTGGACGACGGCGGACGGATCGCAGCGTTGACCGTCCTACCCACGATCAAGGTGGGCAATGTCGGGCAGAAGTCGTCCTGGGGCTGTCCGACCACTGAGGTTCGGGATCTCGTCAAGGTTGTCGCTGGGGCCGCCGAGTCCGAGTACGCGCGTGTGCTGAACCATGCCGTGCGGCGTCTGACCAGGTGGACTGCCAGACACGTGCTGGAAGCCGCCGAGGATCGACGGCGTGACGGGCGCCTCGAGTTTCACGACCTGCTCGTGCTGGCCCGCCGTCTACTGCGCCAGAGTTCCGAGGCGCGCGAGGCGCTGCATCACACCTACACGCGGCTGCTGCTGGACGAGTTCCAGGACACCGACCCCATCCAGATCGAGCTCGCCTGCCGCATCGCCGGGGGAGCAGGGGCGAACCAGGCGCGATGGCAGGACATCGAACTCCCGCCGGGCCGTGTGTTCGTGGTCGGCGACGCCAAGCAGTCCATCTACCGGTTCCGCCGCGCCAGCATCGCCACCTACCTCGACGCTGCGCAGCACTTGGGCGAGCAGGTGAGCCTGACCACCAACTTCCGCAGTGTCGACACCGTGCTGAATTGGGTCAACGAGGTGTTCGACCAGGTCATCACCCCGGAGGAGGGCAGGCAGTCCACCTACGAGGCGCTGGCCACCCACCGCCGGGCTGCCGACGCCCCGGCCGCCGAGGCGCCCGGCCTGCCCGGCGTCGTCGTCCTCGGTGCCGAGGCTCACGAGGACAAGCCCAAGGCCGACGAGCTGCGCGAACGTGAGGCTGCCGACGTCGCCGCCACGGTCCGGCAGGCTCTCGACGACGGCTGGCCCGTCTGCGACCCGGACACCCACGAGTGGCATCCCCTGCGGCCACGGGACGTCGCCGTCCTGGTCCCCGCGCGCACGTCGTTGCCGCATCTCGAGGCGGCGCTGGAGGCTGTCGGCGTGCCCTACCGGGCCGAGGCCAGCTCCCTGGTCTACGAGGCCGCCGAGGTGCGCGACCTGCTCGCGTGCGCCCGCGCCGTCGCGGACCCCAGCGACGAACTGTCCCTGCTGACCGCGTTGCGGTCGCCGCTGTTCGGCTGCGGCGACGACGACCTGTGGCGGTGGAAACACGCCGGTGGGCGTATCTCGCTGTATTCCCGGATCGACGAGCCGGCCGAGCTCGCCGACGGGCCGGTCGGTTCGTCGCTGGAGTGGCTGCGCGGCCTGCAGCGCCGCGCCCGCTGGGCCACGCCGTCGGAGGTGCTCGGCGACATCGTGGCCGGACGGCGCATGCTCGAGGTCGCCGCCGGCAGTCCCCGCGCCCGCGACGTGTGGCGCCAGCTGCGCTTCGTCGTCGATCAGGCGCGTGCCTGGGCCGAGGTGTCGCACGGCGGGCTGCGCGCCTACCTCGCCTGGGCGGCCCACCAGGCCACCGAGACCACACGGGTGGCCGAGGCCGTGCTGCCCGAGACCGACGTCGACGCCGTGCGCATCATGACCATTCACGCCGCCAAGGGACTTGAGTTCGGGTTCGTGGCGCTCTCCGGACTCACGTCGAGAGGACGGCGCAACAGCGGGGTGTCGTTGCTGTGGCCCGACGACGGCGATTTCTCCGTGCGACTGCGCAGCGGCATCGAGACCGACGACTTCAGCGTCGCCCAACCGATCGACGAGCAGATGGACGACCTGGAGAAGCGACGCCTGCTCTACGTCGCCGCGACGCGGGCGCGCGACCACCTCGTCGTCTCGCTGCACCGCACCGGTAACGCGAACACCGCCGCTGCGACACTGGCCGGAGCCGGAGCAGGAACCCTCGGGGAGTCGCGGTTCGCGGCGACCGCGGAGACGACCGGCACAGCGGAGCGAGCCGAGGAGCCCGCCGTCGTGCCGCCGTCGTACGAGGATTGGCTCGCCGGGGTCACACAGGCTCGTGAAAGCAGTGAGCGGGACGCCGCCATCAGCGCCTCGGGACTGGAAGGAACCGAACCGGCGGTCGTGCTGGCGCCCGGCGACGAGGTCGCCGAGGGGCTTGCCAAGGGTGCACGCAACCTCGAGCTGCCGCCCTGGTCGAAGGGGCGGTACGGCTCGGCGATCGGGCGCGCCGTGCACGGGGTGCTGCAGGCCGTCGATCTGAGTACGGGTGACGGGCTGGACGATGCCGTGGCGGCGCAGGCGGTCGCCGAAGGCGTCGTCGGGCACGAGGACCTCATGAGCGACCTCGTGCTTGCTGCGTTGGACAGCGACCTCGTCCGCCAGGCCGCCGAGCGTCGGCACTGGCGCGAGACGTACGTCGGCACTGTGGACGACGATGGCGCCGTGCTCGAGGGCTATGTCGACCTCATCTACGCCGAGGACGACGGCACGCTCGTCGTCGTCGACTACAAGACCGATGCGGTGGCGTCCGGGGCGTACGAGAGCCGGCGCATCTACTACGCGCCGCAGCTTCTTGCCTACGCACGATGCGTCGCCGACGCGACCGCTGCGCCGGTGCGGGCCGAGCTGTTGTTCCTGCACCCCGAGCGAGCGGTGCGTGTTCCTGTGTAGGTCGGGCAGCCTTTTGGACCGGGCTGCGGAACACCAGATATCACCCGCAAGACAAGGAGGAATCTGAGACGATGCTGTGGGGCCGTTTCGGTGCTCCCGCGCCAGACACGACGATGCTGACAGACAGGCAAAAATGATGAGCAAAAAGCTGATAATCGAAGCTCTCGTCAAGTACGGTCCTCTGGTCGCGGAAGCTCTCGCGAAAGTGATCAAATCCATTGACGGGAATGTTTCCGAAGAGACTCGTGAGCGCCTCCGACGATTGGCCAAGCAAAGAACGACTGAAGGGCGGGCACGAGCGGCCATCGCGGTCGTCCGGGACGAGATTGAGCGTTCGGGCGCGAACTCCGAGGTGGCGGGCAGAAATCGGAGGTGGTCAGAGGAGGCTGACCGCCTGGAACGTGCGCTGGATGTGCTCCGTGGGTCATCTGGTCGTGCCCGTCGCATGCAGCTTCGTCGTATCAGGAAGCGGACGGATGAACTGGTGGCAGACGTGATTTCATCTCTTGTGCCGATGACTGACGTGGATCGACCAGGAGCGGGGCCCATGGATGAGGATAGGCGTCCATTCTTTCGCCGAGGAGGCAAACAGCGGACGCGGCGCCCGAGAGCCTGATCGGGCCGTGTCGAAACCTGGCCGCACCTGCGCCCAGGCCGTCCGGCACTCAGATCCCGCGGGCGAAGGCTCGTCGGGTTATGCAGTCACCCGTGGCTTTCCTCCCGATCCCCTTGGCGCCAACCCCGTGCCCGATCGGTGATGTCGCGGGACAAGGTGCTGGTCGCGGAACGCGCCCTGTCGAAGGTCTCTCCTCCGACGCGCCGTGCGGTATCGAGGCCGTCAGTGCCGGTGGTGATCGCCTTGTCGCGCACCTCGGTAGCCGCGTCCAGCCAACGTCGTGCCTCGACGCTCTGTTGATCGCCCTCGATGCCGAGTCGGTCGTGAAAGTCCACGACCTTGAGACTGACCTCATTGCTCGACGCGACGATCGTTCGAGCAGCGTTCGGGGCAAGCAGCACCTTCGCGTTGGCTCTCGCCGCGGCCGCGGACATGCGCGCGACGAGGTTCCCGGTGCTGCGTGAGATCAGGTCCAGCCGATTCCGCCGCGCGGCTTGGAGCGCGACACGGTGCTGGTCGAGTTCATCGGGCGAGGAGTTCAGGACGCGGTCGAGCTCGAGAACGCCGACCGCCTCCTGCAGCTGGAAGCACCGGGCGAGGACAGCGAGCCATTCGTGCACCGATGACTCGGCTTCCCTGGCGGCTTTGGCGGCCTCACCGACCTTCGCCTTGTCCTCGAGCTTGCCGGCCAGGGAATCGAGCTGCCGCAGCGCATAGGCCTGCGTTCGTGCGATCGTCATCGACGTGGACTGCACCTTCGACCACGTGATCTCCGAGACTCGCCCCACATGCTCACGGACGGTCATGGCTTCCTCGATCACGAAGTCCACACCGATCATGTCCGCCAGGACGGCGTCCTTCTGCGCACGCAGGATGTCGTCGACCTTCTCATCGATCACCGCGAGGTAGTCGGTGATCTCCTCCATGGTCTGCTGCATGGCGAGCTGCGCCATGAGTCCTGCGGCACCCGCCAGCATGGCTGGGTTGGTCGCGATGGATCCTGGCGTCTTCACGACCTCGAGGAGACCCTTGATCTTTCCGTTCTCGGTCAGCACCGCGCGGCTGACCGTGGGGTCGGACCCCTTCATGAGCGGGAGGCTCTTCATCGCCCGCGCAGAGTCTTCGGTCAACTTCACCCAGCGGCCCGAGCTAGCGGCGATCTCTGAGCCGATATGCGTCGCGTTGCCGGCGGTCGCGAAGGCTGGTCCGAGCCGCTGCATGCCCAGTTCCTTCGACGACAGTCGTTCGGAGACCAGGAAGCGTTCGACGGCGGCCGGATCCCCGATGACGGCGACGCCGTTGCCGTCATTGACCAGATGGATCTCGTTGTCCAACATTCACTCCCGGATCGTGGCGGGTGGTCCCCGCGTTTCATGGACAGGCGCCTACGGAGCCGAGGGGTCCAGAGCTCGGGTGACGCGACAACGCAGATCGAGACGGGTTGGCGCCGTTCGTGGCGCCCCCATCACGGTCTGTGCGTGAGGCTAGCGTCGCCACGACCTGACTGTTGCGAGCGGCAAGGGTGAAATCGACGCGGGCTGCCAGGCGAACTAGGGGATGGCGTTCAGGCCGCCGATCAGCCGCGGTGCCGGAGCCACCAGCGGGTGTAGGGCGCTTCGTTCCCCGGCCCCACACGTCTCGCGATCTTGCTGCGCAACTGAACGGCGTCGTCGTCAGAGAGGCGAACCAGCGGCCGCCGAAGGCGGATCGACCAGGCCGAACCAGCGCCATCGAACGCCGCGAGACGGTCGACGAGCGGAGCTAGTTCGATGCCGTCGCCGAAGGGAGCGAGAGGCCCAACGTCCAATGGGCAGCCGAAAGGAAAGGTGCGGTCGCCGAACGTCACCGGTTCTTCGAGACGCTCGACGGGTCCGGCGACGCGAGCGGTGCCGACGATGCGGCCCCGGTCGCGGGTCGGATTCTTGAAACAGCCCCGAGTCGTGTAGACGAATAGCTCGTCGCCGGGCTCCAGAGCGGCGACCTCGCTGCGGCCGCGCGACGGGAACGCTGTGCGGTGCTCGGTCAGGATCCAACCGAGCGCGACGCGGTCGCCGACGACGAGCAGATAGGAGGTCATGCGTCGATCCTGCCGAACTCGCTGCTCGGATGCAGGCCTGTCAGTGCCGCCGTGCCTCGAGCGCGGGCAGCAGGCGAGTCTTCAACTCACCTACGTGGCCCTCGACGTCGTCGATCTCGTCGAGCGTGGCCGCGAACGCCGCCGGCGCGCCCTCCTGCATCGTGGCGACCCGAGCAAGGACTGTGCTCGCGTCGAGGTTGGCGGCCTCGGCCCAGCGTGCCCATCGCGCGTCGTCGACGGCGTCGGCATCGAAGGAGTCGCCGATGCTCATCGACAGCACCCGGTCCGACCCGGGCGGCATGTCGTACGCCAGCCCGGTGGCGACGTCGAACAGCGGCGCGAGTCGCACGTCGTCGCCCTGCAGCAGGACGGCGTAGTTGCGTGCGTGTGCGTCCGGCGCCGCGACCACCGTGTTGTAGATCAGCCCGTCGACGAAGCGATCGACGTTTCGGCGCGCCGCGGCCGCGGTGGCCGAGGCGTCGCGGAGGAACCGGACGATGGCGTGGCTCGACGGACCGCCGTACTCCTCGTACTTCTCGGGATTGCCCATGGCTTGGCACAGGTCTTCCTGATGGAGTCTCATCACGTCGCCGCTGGCGGAGCGGCGCCGGTCGAACCGGGTGACGACGACGGCGTCCTGCGACCGGAACGACGTGAACTCCGTGGCCGCGACGTCGACCCCCAGGTGCTGCGCGGCACGCATGGACACGTGCTCCACCAGGGCCTGGGCCCGCATCCGGCGGATGCCGGGCTTGACGATGTGCGTGGTCGGCTCGGCGCCGTGAGCCACGAACCAGCGATCCGCCTCTCGGCGCAGCGCGAGCTTCTGTTGAGTCCCTCCCAGCGACCAGTGCTCGCCGGGCATGGTCCACGCGGCGTCCTCGTTCGTGTCCATCTCGTCCAGGCGAGCCTCGATGTCGCCGACGGTGCACTCCTCGAGCCGACCCGCACGACGGATGGTGTCGTCGATCTCCTTCTCCCGGCAGAACTGCACGGCACCGGCGCAGTCCTTCCCGATGGCGGTGAGGACGTCGAGGATGTCGTCCGGGTCGACGCGATGGCGCCGCGCGATGGACCGCAAGGCGCCGGTGCTCTCGGGGACCAGGCCGGCGAGGAACTGCTCGACCGGGGCTCCGACGTGCGTGGTCTCGCTGGGCGGTAGCGAGAGCGACAAGGGAGTGGCGCCGGGCCGTCGCGCTTCCGGCCTGTACGTCAGGCGCAGGACGCCGGAGCGGGTCCGGCTCAGCTCGGCGACATGGCGGCCCTCGAGCAGCACGGCCAGATGGTTCGTGCGTGCCATGTCAGGCGTCCTCGCGGTCGTCGCGGACCGTCAGGCTGGCGTCGAGCGCGTCGAGGACGCGCATCAGGCGCCCGACCTCGAGACCGGGCGTCTTGCCACTCTCCAGGCCGACCAGCCACTGACGGGACACCTCCGCACGTCGGGCCAGCTCGGCCTGAGTCATCCCGCGGTCGAGGCGCAAGCGTCGGACCGCCGCTCCCAGCCGGGGGAGCGAGCGGGCGTTGAGCAGGTTCGACTCCACAAAGTCAACGTACGGCGACATGGCTGCGATGTCAACGTACGGCGACCTCTCTCTCGTGTCGCCGTACGTTGACATCGGGCTCATCGCTGCTGCAGCGACCTAGATCACGGCACGATGTGTTGCCAGCATGTAACGTGGCCCCCGGTCGGGACGTTTCGACGTCCCGGCGGTGAACGAAACAGGCTTGTGTATCTACCAGGTGCTCCTCGCGCCCACGGCGGCACGACGATCGTGCGGCGACGCCGCGCTGGAGGAGACCGAGAGCATGGCCATGTCCGAGACGCTGGCCCGGACGACGAACGCCCCGGCCACGGACCGCCCCACCGCGGAGTCCGGAACCACCCTGGTCCAGGCGATGGGCCGCACCTACTTCCCGCTGGCCTTCGTCGCGCGGCTGCCGTTCGCGATGATGGTCGTCGGTGTCCTGACGATCGTGGTCGCCGGCCGTGACTCCCTGACCTTGGGTGGCATGACGTCGGGCGTCGTCGGCGTCGGTGGCGCGGCGATCGGCCCGCTGATCGGCGCCTGGGCGGACCGTGCGGGTCAGCGCACCGTGCTGCTCGTCACCGCCGCGGTGAACAGCCTCCTGCTCTTCGCCCTGACCGCTGCGGTGTACGCCGCGGTGCCGGATCTCGTCGTGCTCGCGATCGCGTTCGCCATCGGCGCCACCGCGCCGCAGGTGCCCCCGATGTCGCGCAGCCGCCTCGTCGGCGTCATCCATACACGGCTTCCCGCGTCGCGCCGTCAGGTCATACTGAACCGCACCATGTCGTACGAGTCCGCCGCGGACGAGATCGTCTTCGTCATCGGGCCGTTCGTCGTCGGCCTGCTGGCCGCGGCGTTCGGTCCCGCCGCGCCCATGATCGCCGCGGCCGCACTGACCGCGCTGGCCGTCGGTGCGTTCGCCCTGCACGCCTCGGCCCGCACGACGGCGGGGACGGGCGCGGGTACCACGTCCGACGCCGCGCCGTCGGCCGCCCACCAGGCGCCGGTGCAGGATCTGTGGCGCGCCCGGGTCCTCGTGCTGGTGGCCGGGTTCGTCGGCATCGGGCTGTTCTTCGGCGCCACGCTGACCGCGATGTCCGCCGTCACCGGGGACGCCGGCCACTCGGAGCGGGCCGGCCTCCTGTACGGGTTCATGGGCATCGGCTCGGTGGTCTCGGCCCTGGCGGTCTCCGCGCTGCCCGCTCGGTTCAGCCTGCGGGCACGCTGGCTGACGGCAGCCGTCGTGCAGCTCGTGGGTGCCGTCGTCGTCGCGACCGCGGACTCGACCGGGGTGCTGATCGCCGGGCTCGTGATCGCCGGTCTCGGCATCGGTCCGAGCCTGGTGACGATCTACTCGCTCGGATCGCACCGCAGCCCGATCGGGCGTGGCACGACCCTGATGACGATGCTCGGATCGGCCATCATCCTCGGGCAGTCGGCCGCCTCGGCGGGCACCGGTGCCCTCGCCGACACCGTCGGGACGACCGCCGCTCTGGCGATGCCGGCCGTGGCCGCCGGCGTCGTCCTCGCGGCCGCCGCTGGGAACTGGCGGCAGGCCGACCGATAGACTCGGCTGAATGCCTCCTGCCGACCGCTGGGACCAGACTCTCGCCGACGATGGCGCGGTGCAGTTCAGCGCGTCGCGACGGTGGCTGTTCTTCCCGCTCGGTGTCGCGGTCGTCCTCGTCGGCCTCGGGGTTCAGCTCTGGAGCGATCCGGGGGCGTCTCGCCTGATCGCCGGTCTCGTCGTCGGGGTCCCCGCGGTCGGTGTCGTCGTCCTCCTCTGGCGTATCGCACGACCGTTCCGCCTCGTCGTCACCCCGGACGTCGTCCGGTACCGCCGCCTGGAGGTGCCGTGGAGCGACGTCGTCGCGGTGCACGACCGGACCACCGGGGCGAACCGGTTCCTGCTCCTGCAGTGCACCGAGGGCTCTGCCGCGCGGCTCGGGTCCCATCCCGGCCTGACGCGCCGGCTTCTGCGGCACGACGACGAGACGCGCGGCCGAGCGTGCGTCGAGATTCCGGGGCCGTTCGACCACCACGACGAGCTGGTGGCCTGGCTCGAGACCGTGCGCCTGCGCCGGTCGGACGGGGCGGACCGGCTCGGCTGATCCGAGTCGGCCGGCGCGGTTCGCGCAAATCGCCTGAATCGTCCGCCTCGCTACGCTGCGGCCATGAACGCCGTGGAGAAGTGGGACCAAGAGTTACTGCACGACGGCGAGGTGCGGATCGTCGCGTCCCGATGGCGGACGGCCGGCCATCTCGCTCTGACCCTCCCGTTCGTTGCCGGGGGCGTATGGATGTGGAGCGATCCTGACGGTGTCGTCGAACTACTCCTCGGGGCTCTCGGGACGGTGTTCTTCGGCCTGGGCCTCGTCCTGTTCCCGTGGCGCATCGTGCGGCCCGTGTCGTTCGTGGTGACGCCCGCCGGTGTTCGGTACCGGAGTCGTGAGTACGCGTGGAACGACCTGGTGGGCGTCAGCAGCTACTCCGTCGCGTCAACCGATCTCTTGCTCCTGCTGCTGACCGGTGTCGCGGCTGAGCGCGTGGCATCATCCTCGTCGCCGCTGAAGCGCACTCTGATGAGGAGGAACGAGGCAATGATCGGCGGCCCGAACGTCAGCATCCCTGGGCCCTTCCGCCATCACGCGGAGCTGGTCGGCTGGCTCGAGGCCACTCGTCGTCGCCACGGATCACGTTCGTCACGCAGGGGCCAGCCGGGGAGCGACACCTCAGGCGGCACGCTGGCCGTCATGCCGCCCGACGGCGGTGCTCGGCCGGACTGATCCCGCGCACGCGCTTGAACGCGGCACTCAGGGCGAACGGCGTCGAGTAGCCGACCGCGCGCGCCACGGAGGCCACCGTGGCGCCGTCGTCCGCCAGCAGCAGGTCCGCCGCGAGGTCGAGGCGCCAGCCGGTGAGGTAGGCCATCGGCGGCTCGCCGACCAGTGCGGTGAACCGCCTTGAGAACGCGGCCCGCGACAGCCCGACCTCGCGGGCGAGCAGCTCGACGCTCCACGGCCGCGCGGGCTCGTCGTGGAGGAGCCGGAGCGCGTGACCCACCGCATGGTCCGTGTCGGCGCGGAACCTGCCCGGCGCGTCCGGTCGGGAGATCCACGTGCGCAGGCAGGAGATGAGCAGGAGGTCGAGGAGCCGGTCCAGCACCGACTCCTGGCCCGGCAGGTCCTGCACCACCTCGCGAGCCAGCAGGTCGACGACGGTGGCGTCGATCTCGCCGCGCCGCAGGACGACACGGTGCGGCAGCATGCGCAGCAGCCGGCGGCCGACGGCACCGTCCATCGGGTAGGTGCCGGTGAGGAGCACGGTCTCGCCGTCGAGGTCGTTGCCCCACGACCGCACGCCGAACACCGTCATCGGCGAGGGGCCGCCGTCCACGGCACGGCAGTCCTGCGGGTTCGGGCCGACGACGACGGTCGGCACGGTCGTGGGGGAGTCCGTGACGACGTAGTGGTCCGGGCCGCGCAGCAGCACCACGTCGCCCGCCTCCACCCGGGTCCCCGGGTGCTCCTCGGCCACCGCCGTCCCGGGCTCACCAGGCCCCAGCCACGCGCTGCCGCGCAGTACCGGGACGATCGTCAGCGGCGACTCGTCCTCGATGCGCATCCCCCACGGTGCGGTCAGGTGGCTGCGCAGCAGGAACGCTCCCCGCGCACGGGGTCCGTCGAGCAGGCCGGAGACGACGTCCATGCCGCCCAGCCTAGGTCGGGGCGCCGGTCGCTGCGAGACGACAGCGTATGGCGTGGAGCGGATCAACCATGGATCGTCTCTAGGTGCGGCGGTTGACTCGGTGGTGGCTCGATCCCGCTTCTCGTCACCAGGAGGACGTCATGAGTACCGAACCCACCACCGCGCCGATCACGTCGACCGTCGTCGACGGCCGTGCCGGCGTCACCGTCGTCGCCGGGGGCACCGGCAAGACCGGACGTCGGGTCGCCGACCGGCTCGAGGCCGCCGGCGTCCCGGTCCGACGGGCGTCGCGCAGCACCGTGCCGCAGCTCGACTGGGACGACCCGTCGACCTGGGAGCCCGTTCTCGACGGGGCGACCGCCGTCTACGTCGCCTATGCCCCCGACCTCGCGATCCCCGGCGCGCCGGAGACCGTCACCCGCTTCGCCCGGTCGGCCCGGCCCGCCGGCGTGGATCGGCTGGTGCTCCTGACCGGCCGGGGTGAGGTGGAGGCGCAGCGTGCCGAGGACATGGTCGCGGAGGTCTTCCCGGCGCGGACCGTGCTGCGGTGCGCGTTCTTCGCCCAGAACTTCTCCGAGAGCTTCCTGCGTGAGCCGATGCTGGACGGTGGGCTCGCACTGCCCGTCGGGGACGTCGGCGAACCCTTCGTCGACCTCGAGGACGTGGCCGAGGTGGCGGTCGCCGCGCTCACCGACGACCGTCACGCCGGTCGGATCTACGAGCTGACCGGACCGCGGCTGCTCTCGTTCGCCGACGCTGTCAGCGTGATCTCAGCCGCGAGCGGGCGTGACGTGCACTTCGCGCCGATCGTGATGGGCGAGTTCACCGCCGGGCTGGCGGCGGCCGGGTTGCCCGGTGAGGAGATCGACCTGCTGCGGTACCTGTTCACCGAGGTGCTCGACGGGCGCGGTGCGTTCGTCACGGACGACGTCACGCGGGTGCTCGGGCGTCCCGCCGGGGACTTCCGTGCGTTCGCCGCACGGGAGGCCGCCTCGTGGCGGAGGGCGTCATGACCGCCTTCGAGGTGCTCGCGGCCGCGGCCGCCGTGGCGACCGGACTGGCCGGCGGCGTGTTGTTCGCCTTCTCCGGGTTCGTCATGGCCGGGCTGCAGCGACTGACGCCCGACGCTGCCGCAGCCGCCATGCGTGGCATCAACGTCACGGCCGTCCGCCCACCGCTGATGATCCTGCTGCTCGCTGCCGTCGTGCTGCCGGCGGCCACCGGCGTCATCGGACTCGTCACCGAGGCCGAGGGCGCGTGGTGGGCGCTGGCCGCGGCGCTGCTGACGTTCGTCGGGGTGCTCGCCGTGACCGGACTGCGCAACGTGCCCCTCAACGATCGCCTCGCCGCCGCCGAGGAGCCGGGCGTCGAGTGGGTCCGGTACGTCGGGCCGTGGCTGCGGTGGAACCACGTGCGCACGGCCGCCGGTGGGGTGGCAAGTCTCGTTCTCGCAGTGATCGCCTGACGGGACAGGTCCTGTCGGCTAGCGTCTGCGCATGGATGATGTCGTGCAGGTCGTGACCACGATCGACTCCGAGGACACCGCGAAGGGGCTGGTTCGCGACGCCGTCGCGCGCCGTCTGGCCGCCTGTGGGCAGGTGGACGGCCCCGTCACCAGTGCCTACTGGTGGGACGGCACGGTCGAGACCGCCACCGAGTGGCGGGCGACCTTCCGAACGACGGCGGATCGTGCCGGCGAGCTGCAGACATGGCTGATCGAGCGGCACCCGTACGAGGTGCCCGAGGTGCTCGTGAGCCCGGTGACCGACGGGAACCCCGGCTACCTGGCCTGGGTGCGTTCCGAGGTGGGCTGAGCCCCCTGAGGGCGAAACGACGCTTCAGCCCGTGAGCCGCACCTCCGCGTCATGCACCTCGATCGGGTCGGTGCTGTCCGTGGTGGTGAGCTCGCCGTCGATGTCGGTCCAGGTCGGTGTTCCGGTGATGCGGAACTGCCCGTGCCAGGTGGTGGTGAGGCTCGCGGTGAACGTGCCGGGTTCGGGGTAGGGCAGGTTGATGGCGTCGGCGCTGTCCCAGCGGCCGCCCGGATGGTCCGTCGTGGTCGGCGCGGTGTCGTCGCCGGCGTCCCAGGTGTACTCGGCGGGGTAGGCGCGGATCTGGACGGGGACGCCGAGGAGTGTGGTGTCCATGACCTGGTCCGTGTCGTCGGTGCGCGGATGGATCCCGAAGTTGACGATCGCCCAGTCGCGCTCGATCTCCAGATGAATCTGTGCGGGTTCGACGGGCATGTTCTGGAAGGCGCGCTCAGCCTCGGCCTCGAGGTCGGCCGCCGTGACGCAGGTTCCCTCGCTGATCAGCCGGGGCGCGGACTCGGAGCCGTTGGTCCCGAGGGTCACGGCGAACAGCCCGGCCAGCGCGAAGGCGTCGTCCGGGCAGTCGATGCCGGTAGCGATCGTCTCGGTGCCCTCGTCGCAGACTGTGCGGAGCACGGTGTTCTCCAGGTCGCTCAGCAGGCAGTAGTGCACCGTGGCACGGAAGTAGCGAGTGTTCGACGACGAGTCGCCGCCGGTGCCGTTGAGGAGGGCGTCCTGCTCTTCTAGCGTGGCGCCGACGTTCACGGAGGGTTCTTGGTCATCGACCAGGCCTGCATCGTAGATCGGGTCGCTCGTGCCGTCGGCGCCACTCGCAGGCACCCCGACGAGGACTAGTCCGAGAGTCGTAGTAGCGGCCAAGAGGCTCGTAGTCCGAACGAGCGCCATGCTCAGTCCTTCGGGATTTCTGCTCGTTCGACGAGAACCCACTCGCCGTCCACGAGTCCGACCTCAATCCGACGTTCTCCCGAGATGTCATCAGACTCGAAGAGGACCTCGCCCTCGACATCGGTGATAGTCGTCGCCGCCTCCTGAATCGTGACGTCGAACGGCCAGATGCCAGTGACCTCGTCACGTTGATAGACGGTGTCGATCTCAACCGTTTGGCTCCCGCCGGTGAACACGTCGCCCCGCCGTGCGATCGTCATGGCTTGGTCCAGTCGCGCGGCGCAGTAGTCGCAGGACCGGTGTGAGTGTCGTTCCCACTCGGCGGTGTTGCCTGAGACCATCATCGGCTGCTCGAGCCCGAGGATGTACTCGACCGCCGCCGCCGCGCCCTTCTCGTCCTTCCGGTCCATCGCCGCCGGGCGCTCCGGCTTCGCGGGACCCGTGGCCGAGGGTGACGGTGACGGGGTCGGCTCTGCTGACGGCGCCGTCGTCACAGGCGCGGAGGACGGCTCGCTCGCCTGCGCTTCCGGCTCCGGTTCATCTCCGGTGCACCCGGTGAGCAGCACGGCCACGACCAGGGCCGGGACGAGTCGTCGAAGCGGTGAGTGGTGCCGGGGTGTGCGCGCCATTGCGTCTCCAGGGCATCAGTGGCAGGACGTCACCAGACCCTAGCGACCCGGACACATCGGGTGAAACCTCTCGTCCCACCCTGTGGACGGAGCTGCCGACCTCAGGCGAGCAGGGCGGTGAGGACGATGTCCTCGCCGACCTCGAGCTGCACGTCCGCCAGCTCCACACCGGGCGGCAGGGACGCACCCAGGTCGACCTTGCGGCCCGCGGCGGCCTCGAGGCGGCCCTTGACGGCCCCGAGCATCGCCCCGACGATCGGGTTGCCGCTCGACAGCTCGACGTCACCGACCGTGAGCACCATCGCGTCGTCGACGGACGCCGACGCGGTCGCCGTCACCGTCGCGGACAGGAACGACTTCTTGATCCCGGCCTCGATCCGCAGCGACGCCGCGCGCGGTCCGGCCTGCTCGACCTGCAGGTCGAAGTCGTTGAGCGCGATGCCGTTGCCGGACAGCGCCACCGCCAGCAGCCCCTGCACGGTGCCGGCCAGCCCGTCGTGGGACACCGCGAGCCGGGCGTTCCCGGAGACCGGGGAGTCGTCGGACGGCTCGACGAGCTCGGCGCCGACCATGTCGTCGGCCGTGGTCAACCAGGCGAAGCGCAGCCCGGTGATGTCAGCGGTCAGGTCGACGGGCAGGTCGACGGCGACCATCGGATGCGCGTCGATCCGCAGCCGGCGCAGCACGGCGTCCTCGCGGCCGGTGATCTCCGGCCGCCACGGCGCGGGAGCCTCCTGGGCACCGGTCGGCATGCCCATCACCACGCCGGTGAGGTCCACGTCCAGCGAGGCGATGTCGTCGCCGTCGAGCACGGGCAGGACCTTGGCGTCGTCCAGGTTCTGGACCCGGTCGCCGGCCAGGGCGACGAGCGCGGCGCGCAACCGCGCGGCCAGGTCCTCGTCCGTGGCGGGGCGCGGGGCGGTACCGAGGGGGAGCAGTGCGTCCATGCGGTCGAGCCTAACCGCCGTCCCCGACGGTCGGCGCCACGGGTGGCGACGCCCCGGCTCGCCGTCGGGCGCGGACCAGCCGCCATCCCGCGATCGCGAGGAGGACCACCAGCGGGACGACCAGCAGGGGGAGCAGGATCGCCGTCAGCGACAGGCCGACCGACGCGCCGTCCTCGGCCGAGGACAGCACGGGCGCCGCGAGACCACCCGTGGCCGCGTTGGCGCCCGCCCGCACCCCCGCCTTGGTGAGGTGCACGATCAGCGCCAGGACGATGCCGAGCACCACAGGCACCCAGTCGCCGGACTCCACGAAGGCACCCGGGTCCTCGACCCGCGTGGTCGACGACGTCGCCCCGGCGCCGAACGCGATTCCGCCGGCGCCGGGACGGACCACCGTCTGCACGAGGTCGTTGATCGAATCCAGCACGGGCACCTTGTCGCCGACCGCCTCGAGGACGAGCAGGACCCCGAGGACGACCAGTACCCAGCCGTTCTCCAGCCAGGACCACGAGGCGGGGAGCGTCAGCAGGTCGCTGTACCGGGCGAGCAGCCCGAGCGCCAGCAGCGGGATCCAGGCGTTCAGCCCGGCGGCGAGCGCGAGCCCGGTCCCGGTGGCCAGCTCCAGCATCAGCGGGGCACGAGCGGGTTGTGCCCCGCCGTCACCTGTTCGCCGTCCCGCACCGGCCCCGGCGCGGTGCCGCCGCCCCAGGGGTCGCCGCCGAACGACTCCCTGCCGTGCGGCGTCAGCCATCCGGACAGGTCCGGCCCGACCGGGACGATCTGCGTGGGATTGATGTCGGTGTGCACCACGTAGTAGTGCTGCTTGATCTGCTCGAAGTCGACCGTGTCGCCGAACCCGGGCAGCTGGAACAGGTCGCGGGCGTAGGCCCACAGCACCGGCATCTCGGTCAGCTTGCTGCGGTTGCACTTGAAGTGCCCGTGGTAGACGGCGTCGAACCGCACCAGCGTGGTGAAGAGCCGCACGTCGGCCTCGGTGATCGCGTCTCCCATGAGGTACCGGCGGGTGCTGAGCCGGTCCTCCAGCCAGTCCAGCGCCGTGAACAGCCGCTCGTAGGCGCTCTCGTACGCCTCCTGCGACCCGGCGAACCCGCACCGGTAGACGCCGTTGTTCACCTCGGTGAAAACGCGCCGCATGACGGACTCCATCTCGGCGCGCTCGTCGGCGTCGGCCGGCCACAGCGTCGGGGCGCCGTCGCGGTGGTGCTCGGTCCACTCGGTCGACAGGTCGTGGGTGATCTGCCCGAAGTCGTTCGTGACCACGGCCCCGTCCCGGGTGTCGACGATCGCGGGCACGGTGATGCCGCGCGGGTACTCGGGGTCGCGGGCGAAGAACGCCTCCTGCAGGCGCTCGATGCCGAGCACCGGGTCGCGGCCGCCGGGGTCGAGGTCGAACGTCCAGCTGCGCTCGTCGTGCGTCGGGCCGGGCATGCCGATGCTGAGGACGTCCTCCAGTCCGAGCAGCCGCCGCACGATGATCGACCGGTTCGCCCACGGGCAGGCGCGGGCCGCCACGAGCCGGTACCGGCCGGGCTCGACGGGGTAGCCGTCGGCGCCGTCGCGGGTGATCCGGGTCGAGAGGTAGTTCTGGTCGCGCACGTACTCCTGGCCGGGGACCGTGTAGGTCCCGCCCTGGGCGTGCTCGGGACGCTGCGTGGTCTGCTGCTCGCTCACTTCGCCGCCTTTGCTGCCTTCGCTGCTGCCTTCTGGGCCTTCTTGAACTCCCGGACCTCCTGCAGGGACTCGGCGCTGGTCACGTCCGCGATGGAGCGGCGCGACCCCTCGTCGCCGTAGTGCCCGGCGGCCTCGCGCCAGCCCTCGGGCTCCACGCCGCGCTGCTTGCCGAGCAGCGCGAGGAAGATCTGCGCCTTCTGTGTGCCGAACCCGGGCAGGGCGTTGAGGCGCTGGAGCACCTCGGCCCCGGTGGGTGCCCCGCCCGACGCGCCGGGTGCGGTCCAGATCCGGGTCACGTCGCCGTCGTAGTCGTCGACGACGGCGCGGGCGACCGCCTGCACCCGCCCGGCCATGGAACGGCCGTAGCGGTGGATCGCCGGGGGAGTGGTCGCCATCTCGACGAACGCGTCGGGGTCGGCGTCGGCGATCGCGGCCGGGTCGAGCGTCCCGAACCGGTCGGCGATCTTGCGGGGGCCGGCGAACGCGTGCTCCATCGGGTACTGCTGGTCCAGCAGCATCCCGATCAGCAGCGCGAACGGGTCCTCGCTCAGCAGGCGGTCCGACGCGTCGTCGCCGGTCATCCAGAGCTGTGCGGTCATGGACCCCATCCTGCCCGATACCCTCGGCGGATGGCTCGACACCCCCACGTCCTGGCCGGCTCGCTCGCGGCCGCGCTCACCGTCACCGGCACCCTGCACTTCGTCAACCCTCGCGTGTTCGAGGGGCTCATCCCGAAGGCGCTCGGCTCCCCGCGCGCCTGGGTCTACGGCAGCGGCGCGGCCGAGCTGGCCTGCGCCGCGGCGGTCGCCGTCCCGGCCACGCGACGCGTCGGCGGTCTCGCCGCGGCGGCGCTGTTCGTCGGAGTGTTCCCCGGCAACGTGAAGATGGCCCTCGACTCCCACCCGGGTGCCCGGCACTGGTCGCGCAAGCCGTCGGTGGCCTGGGGCCGGCTGCCGCTGCAGGTGCCGCTCGTGGCCTGGGCGTGGCGGGTCGCGCGCAGCGCCGACCGCGACTGAGCGGGCGGCTCAGACCTCGTCGAAGGTGAGCACCGGCCGTCCGGTGCGCGGGTGCCGCAGCACGGTGGTGCGCACCCCGTAGGTCGGGTCGATCACCTCGGGCACCAGCACCTCCTCGACCGGCCCCGCCGCGACGACCCGACCGGCCGGCTCCGGGGCGAGCACGACGACGTGGTCGCACGTCGCGGCGGCCAGCGACAGGTCGTGCAGCGCCGCCAGCACCGTGACGCCGTCGGCCGCGAGCTCGCCGACCAGCCGCATCGTGGCGAGCTGGGCCGCGACGTCCAGGTGGTTCGTCGGCTCGTCCAGCAGCAGCACGCGAGGCTGCTGGGCCAGCGCCCGGGCCATGTGCACGCGCTGGCGCTCGCCGCCGGACAGGGTCGACACCTCCCGCGCGGCCAGGTCCCCGGCGCCGGCCCGCTCCAGGGCGGCGCGGGCGAGCGCGTTGTCGTCCTCGGTGGGACCGGCCAGCACTGACCGGTGCGGCGTGCGACCCAGCAGGACGGCGTCGAACACGGTCACCGGCAGCTCGGAGGCGGCGTCCTGCTCGACGAACGCCAGCGTGCGGGCCCGACGGCGGCGTGCCATCGCCAGCAGGTCCTCCGAATCCCCGGCCTCGCCCGGAGCGCCGGGCCGCGCGACCAGGGAGACCCGCCCGCCGTCGGGCCGCTCGACCCCGGCGACGAGCCGCAGCAGGCTCGACTTGCCGGTCCCGTTCGGTCCGACGAGGCCGGTCAGGGCTCCCGGGGGAGCGGTGACGTCGACGTCGTCCAGGATGAGCCGGCCGCCGACGGACCAGCGCACGCGCTCGGCCGCCAGGCCGGCGCCTCCCGCACCGTCGGCCGCACGGCCGTCTGTCCGCGCCGGGCCGGTCAGCGACTGCCCGGTGGTGTGCTCCGAGATCTGCGTCATGCCCGGGCCTTCCCCTTCCAGAGCAGCACCGCGAACACGGGTGCGCCGATCGCGGCGGTGACGATGCCGACCGGCAGCTCGCGCGGTGTGAAGACGGTGCGGGCCAGGGTGTCGGCCCACATGAGGAACGTGGCCCCGCACAGCATCGACAGCGGCAGCAGGGCACGGTGCCGGGCGCCGGTGATCGTGCGCACGGCGTGCGGCAGGATCAGCCCGACGAACCCGATCGCCCCGGACTGGGACACCAGCGCGCCGGTCAGCAGGGCGACGCCGATCAGCAGCACCCAGCGCACCGCCGCGACGGGGACGCCGAGCGTGGCCGCGGCGGTGTCGCCGAACGTGAAGGCGTCCAGCACCGATCCGGTCGAGGCCAGCAGGGTGCCCAGCACGAGCACGGCGCCGCCGGTGATGAGCACCGAGGACCACTGCGCGCCGGCCACCGACCCGAGCATCCACGACAGGATCTCGCGGTACTGGTCGCCCCGGGCGGACCAGAAGATGACGAAGCTGGTCGCCGCCGCCGCGAGCTGGGACACCGCGAGCCCGGCCAGCACCGTGCGTCCGGGGGACAGCCCGCCGGCACCGCGGCCGGCGGCGGTGGCCAGCGCCAGCGTCGCGACCAGGGCGGCGGCCGCGCCGACGAACGCCGCGACCGGCAGCACGGCCAGCCAGCCGAGCACGAGCACGCTGACGGCGCCCAGGGACGCGCCCGAGCTGAGCCCGAGGAGGTAGGGGTCGGCCAGCGGGTTGCGGGTCAGCGACTGCATCACCACGCCGCACACCGCCAGACCCGCGCCGACGGCCGCGGCGGTCAGCACGCGGGGCAGCCGCAGCTGCCACACGATGCCGTCGTCGAGCCGGTCGGGCGTGGCCAGCCCGAGCAGGTCACCCAGCCCGAGCCGGGTGGCCACGACCTGCCCGACGTCCGACGGCGTCAGCCCGGCCGGGCCGATCGCCACCGTGACGACGACGCTGGCCAGCAGCGCCGCCGTCGTCACGCCGAGCCACGCCAGCAGCCGGCCCCGCGACAGCGTCGCGGGAGCCGGCGCGCGCGTGGCCGTCTCACTCATCGAGGTCGAGCTCCGCGAGCTGGTCGGCGAGGTCGGCGGCGGCGTCGGCGTTGCGCACGCCCGCCTCCGTCGCGGGGAACGGCACGACCAGGTAGCGCTCCTCGCGTACCGCCGTCAGCTCGGAGGTGGCGGGGTTCTCCTCGAGGCGGGCGATCTTGTCCTCGGCCGAGTTCCAGGTGGCGTCCACCAGCACGATGACGTCCGGGTCGGCGTCGACGATCTCCTCCCACGACAGCGAGGTCCATGTGTCCTCGACGTCGCCGGCGACGTTGTCCAGCCCGACGGCGTCCAGGATCATCTGCGGGGCGCCGATCCCGGCCCCGACGTACGGGATGTCACTGCCGGAGGAGTACCACAGGGCGCTCAGGCCGCGGTCGTCCGGCGTGACGCCGTCGAGCACCTCCTGCTGCTCCGCGACCAGCTCGTCCGCGGCGCCGTTCACGTCGAAGATCCGGCCGACCTCGGTGATCTCGGCGAACACCTCGTCGAAGGTCAGCGGGTTCGGCATGTACGCGGGGTCCTTGCAGGCGGCCGGGGCGACGTAGCTGTTGACGCCGAGCGAGGACAGGGTCTCGCGGTCCCCGGCGCCGTCGGCGGCCACGTTGGACTCCCACCCGGCGTAGACCAGGTCGGGCTCGAGCTCGAGCACGGCCTCGGTGCCCGGCACCTCGTCGCTGAACGGCTCGGCGACGGCGGTGCCCTCGACGTCGTCGGCCAGCCACTCCGGCACGGGGCCGTCGAGGAACGCCGACCCGACGACGCGGTCGCCCAGGCCGAGCGCCAGCAGCGTCTCGGCGGTGGAGGACTTGATGGTGACGACGCGTTGCGGGGCGGCCTCGAACGTCACCTCGGTGCCGCAGTTGTCGAGGGTCAGCGGGTACTCGGTGGCCGCGGTCGTGGACTCGGCGGACTCCGCGGTCGACGGGGCGGCGTCGTCGGCCGGCACGGTCTCCGCCGAGCAGGCGGCGAGGGAGGCGACGGCGGTGGTCGCGAGGACGAGGGCAGCGATGCGCGCTCGGGGCACGGGTGGGTCTCCCGGAAGGCAGGTGGTATGGGTGGCGGGTGCGGCATCTCGCACCGACCGGACCTGCGGCCCAAAGAAGGGGCCGCACCGACGGGCGAGTCTCCGGTGCCCGTGGTCCGCGAGGACTCCCACCCTAGTACCCGCGCATTACGGGCTGATGACGGTCCGCCTCCGACGGCGGAACGGGCGCGGCGAAGGGCGCTCGCGGTGGCAGGGTGGACCGTATGAGGTTCCGAGCACGGGATGGGTGGGCCGCGCTGGCCGGCGTCGTGGCCGCTGGCGCGGGCCTGGCGCTGTCCGAGCTGGTCGCCGCCTGGGTCGACCCGGCCTCCTCGCCGGTGCTGGCCCTGGGCGGTGTCGTCGTCGACAACGTCCCGCCGTGGCTCAAGGACTTCGCCGTCGAGTGGTTCGGCACCGCCGACAAGCTCGTCCTGCTGTCCACGATGGGGGTCGTGCTCGCCGCCGGCGCGGCCCTGGCGGGGTTGCTGGAGCTGCGCCGCCCGCCGGCGGGACGGGTCCTCATGGGGGCCGTCGGCCTGCTCCTCGCGATCATCGCGGTGACCCGGCCCGGGGCCACACCGCTGTGGGCGCTCCCGGCGGTCCTCGGTGTCGGGAGCGGCGTCCTGCTGCTGCGGCTGCTCGTCGCCCGGGTGCCCGCGCCGGCCGCCGTGGTGCCGGTGGGTGCCGGCGCCGGGTCGGGCGGCGCGACCGACGTCCCGGCGGACGAGCCGCCTGCCGCCGCGTTGTCGGACGACGGCGCCTCACGCCGCACCTTCCTCATCTGGACGGGGGCGACGGCCGTCGGCGGTGTCCTCGCCCTGGCGGCCTCACGTGCCCTGGCCGCCGGCAGCCGGGCGGTCGAGGTGGTCCGCGAGGCCATCCGCCTGCCGTCCGCGGCCACCCCCGCGCCCGCGGTGCCGGCCGGCGCCGACCTCGGGGTGCCCGGCACCGAGCCCTACGTCACGCCCAACGCCGACTTCTACCGCATCGACACCGCGCTGCGGGTGCCGAAGGTCGACCCCGCCACCTGGTCGCTGCGGGTCACCGGTCTGGTCGAGGAGCCCTTCGAGATCACCTGGGACGAGCTGCTCGAGCTGCCGATGACCGAGCACCACGTGACCCTGTGCTGCGTCTCGAACGAGGTCGGCGGCGACCTCGTCGACAACGCCCTGTGGCTCGGCCACCCGATCCGTGAGCTGCTGGCCCGCGCCCGCCCGCAGGCCGACGCCGACATGGTGCTGTCGTCCTCGGTGGACGGCTGGACGGCGGGCACGCCGCTGGAGGTGCTCACCGACCCGGACCGGCAGGCGCTGGTCGCCGTCGGGATGAACGGCGAGCCGCTGCCCGAGGAGCACGGCTTCCCGGCCCGCCTGGTCGTGCCCGGCCTGTACGGCTACGTCTCGGCGACCAAGTGGGTCACCGAGCTCAAGGTCACGCGGTTCGCCGACGACCAGGGCTACTGGACGCCCCGCGGCTGGTCGGCGATGGGCCCGGTCAAGCTGCAGTCGCGGATCCACGTGCCCCGTCCGGGCGCTGCGGTCGAGGCCGGGCAGGTGACCATCGCCGGCGTCGCCTGGGCCCAGCGCACCGGGATCTCCGGCGTCGAGGTGCGCGTCGACGACGGCGAGTGGATGGCGGCCGAGCTCGCCGACACCGTCGGGCCGGACACCTGGCGCCAGTGGCGCCTCGACTGGGACGCCACCCCCGGTGACCACCAGGTGGCCGTGCGCGCCACGGACGCGAACGGCCAGGTGCAGACCGCCGAGCAGGCGCCGCCGGCCCCGGACGGTGCGACCGGGTGGCACGCGGTCTCCGTCACCGTCGGCTGATCCGCTCCCGGGAAGCTCTCGTCCCGGTCCCGGGCGTGGTTGGCTTTCCTCCGTGGCCGCGAACCGTCCGACCCCGAGGAGCCGACCCATGAGCAGCAACCCGTCCGCGCCCGCCCGCCGTGCCCTGGTCACCGGGGCGTCCTCCGGCATCGGGGCCGCCGTCGTCCGCCGCCTGCGCGCCGAGGGCTGGCGGGTGGTCGCCGCCGCGCGGCGTGCCGACCGGCTCGAGGCGCTCGCCGCCGAGACCGGGGCCGAGGCCTACCCCCTGGACATCACCGACGACGCGGCGGTCGCCGCGCTCGCGGCGCACCTGGAGGCGACCGGCGGGCTGGACGCCGTGGTCAACAACGCCGGCGGGGCACTGGGCCAGGACCGGGTGGAGGACGGCGACGTGGACGGCTGGCGGCGCATGTACGAGCTGAACGTGCTCGGCACCCTGCGCGTCACCCAGGCGGTGCTGCCGCTGCTGCGCGCGTCGGCCGAGGCGGCGGGGCCCGACGGCGGGTCCGACGTCGTCGTGGTGACCTCCACGGCCGCCCACGGCGCCTACGAGGGCGGGGCCGGGTACACCGCCGCCAAGCACGCCGAGCGGATGCTGTCCACGACCCTGCGCTGGGAGATCGCCGGCGAACCGGTCCGGGTCATGGAGATCGCCCCGGGAGCCGTCGCCACCGAGGAGTTCTCCCTCGTGCGGTTCGACGGCGACGCCGACCGGGCCGCGGCCGTGTACGAGGGCTACCAGCCGCTGCTCGCCGAGGACGTCGCCGACGCGGTCGCCTGGACCCTGACCCGCCCGGCCCACGTGAACACCGACCTGATGGTGATTAGGCCGCGGGCGCAGGCCCACAACCAGAAGATCGCGCGCACGGGCGTGTGACGGTCCGACCGGCCCGGGTCATGCCGGCCGGTCCGCGGCAGCCGCCCGGTCCGGTCCGGTCCGGGACCGGGCGGTCAGCGCCACCACGGGCAGCACGGCCAGGGCCAGCAGCCCGCCGCCGAGCGAGAGGACGGCGAAGCTGCTGGACGCCACGACGAAACCGGACCCGAGCCCGCCGGCCGCTCCCGCCAGCGCGAGCGAGAGGTCGACCGCGCCCTGGGTGCGGGCCCGGGTCGCCAGGGGCAGCGACGACGTGAGCATCGCGGTGCCGGACACCAGCCCGAGGCTCCAGCCCAGACCCAGCAGACCGAGGCCGACGGCGAGACCGACGACGGAGGACGACGGCACGAGTCCGGCCACGAGACCGGAGGCCAGGAGCGTCATGGCTGCGGCGACGGCCACGCGGAGCGGCCCGAACCGGTCGGTCAGCCAGCCGGACAGCGGCGAGGGCAGGTACATCATCCCGACGTGCACGGCGATGACGAACCCGGCGGTCGACACCGCGTGCCCGTGGTCGGCCATGTGGACCGGCGTCATCGTCATGATCGCGACCATGACGGCCTGCGTGAGGACCATGACCGTCCCGGCGACGAGCACCGCGCGGCGCACGGCCCCGGGGTCCCCGGCCGCGGTCTCCGCCGGGGCGTCCTCCGCCGTCGCGCCCGGTACGGCGTCGTCCGTCTCCGGGACCTCGACCGCGGCGGGCACCGTCGCGTTCTCGACCGCCTCCTCGTCGAGCCGCCGGGCCAGCAGCAGCGGGTCTGGCCGCAGCGCGACCCCGAGCACGATCCCGGCCGCCGCGTAGGCGGCGCCGCCGAGGATGAACGGGCCGGTCAGCGCCGGCAGCCCCCAGCCCGTGGCGACGTCGCCCATGACGCCCACGAGGTTCGGGCCGGCGACGGCGCCCAGCGTCGTGGCGACCAGCACGGTGCTCAGGGCCCGGGCCCGCCGGTGCGGTGCGGCGAGGTCGGCACCGGCGTAGCGCGCCTGCAGGTTGGTGGCCGTGCCCGCGCCGTAGAGCGCGAACGCCCCCAGGAGGACCCAGACGTTCTGGGCGGCCGCGGCGGCCACGACGACGAACGCGCCGACGGCGCCGGCGACGTAGCCGGCGGCGAGACCCGCGCGGCGGCCGTGGCGCTGCGACAACCGGCCGACGGCCAGGGCCGCCAGGGCCGACCCGCCGGTGAACAGCGCCGCGGGGAGGCCGGCGAACCGTGCCGAGCCCAGCAGGTCCGTCACGAGGAGCGCGCCGACGGTGATGCCGGCCGCGAGCCCGGCGCCGGACAGCACCTGGGCGAGGACCAGGACGCGCAGCGTGCGGCGCTGCACCTCCACGACGGGACGGGTGGATGCCGGGGCGGCGGACATGGTCCTCCAGGTCGTACGCGCAGGGATACCCCGCAGGGTACTCCTGAAAGCCGGTGCGGTTCCGGCGCGGCGCGGGCTACCATGGTCCGCACAGGCGTCGACCCGGCCATCACCGGCGAGCCTCCGGAAGAAAGGCGCGACCCGGCGCCGAGTAGAACCGGACGGGTGGGCCCGTCACAGCCTCCGACGAGCGGTGGACCGGTTCCTCGAGGGCACGGTCCGCAAGCGGGGTGGTACCGCGGCCCGGCACCTGAGTCGTCCGCCAGGACGGCGCGGGGAGCCGACGTCGTCCTCGCAGTGCACCACGACGACCCGTACCGCCCGCTCGTTCAGGAGAGCCCGCCCATGGCCTACCCGCTGCACCGCACGTCCGACGGCGCCGCCGACGCGCCCACCGCCACGCCCGGCGAGGCGTTCGGCATCGCCGGCGTCCCCGCGTCCCCGCAGCTGCCGCAGATCGAGCGCGACGTGCTGGCGTACTGGGAGGCCGACGACACCTTCCGCGCCTCGGTGGCCAAGAACCCGGCGGGGGAGCACGGCGAGAACGAGTTCGTGTTCTACGACGGCCCGCCCTTCGCCAACGGCCTGCCGCACTACGGCCACCTGCTGACCGGCTACGTCAAGGACGTCGTGCCGCGCTACCAGACCATGCGTGGCAAGCACGTGGAGCGCCGCTTCGGCTGGGACACCCACGGGCTGCCCGCCGAGCTCGAGGCGATGAGCCAGCTCGGCATCAAGACCAAGGACGAGATCCTCGAGCTCGGGATCGAGAACTTCAACGACGCCTGCCGCTCCTCGGTGCTCAAGTACACCGCCGAGTGGCGCGACTACGTCACCCGCCAGGCGCGCTGGGTCGACTTCGACCACGACTACAAGACCTTCAACCCCGACTACATGGAGTCGGTGATCTGGGCGTTCTCCGAGCTCCACCGCAAGGGGCTGGTGTACGAGGACTTCCGCGTCCTGCCGTACTGCTGGAACGACCAGACGCCGCTGTCCAGCCACGAGCTGCGCATGGACGACGACGTCTACCAGAACCGCCAGGACCCGGCGGTGACGGTGGGCTTCGAGGTCCTGACCGTGCCGGAGCGCGCCGCGTCGGCCGGGCTGACCGCGGGCGACCGGCTCCTCACCTGGACCACGACGCCGTGGACCCTGCCGTCCAACCTGCTCGTCATGGTCGGGACCGACATCGACTACGTGGTCGTCGAGGCCTCGCCGACGGGGTCGCCGCAGCGCTTCGTGCTCGCCGAGGCGCGCCTGGACCACTACGCCCGCGAGCTGACCGACTCCGGCGCCGAGGCCCCGCGCGTCGTGGCCCGGCTGACCGGTCGCGACCTGCTCGAGACCACCTACGCCCCGCCGTTCTCCTACTACGCCGGTCGTGAGCGCGCCCACCGCGTCGTCGAGGCCGACTTCGTGACCACCACGGACGGCACCGGCCTGGTGCACTCCGCCGGCGCCTTCGGCGAGGACGACAAGATCGTCTGCGACCGCGAGGGCGTGGCCAGCGTCATGCCGGTCAAGGCGGACGGCACGTTCACCGCACCGGTCGAGGAGTACGCCGGCCTGCAGGTGTTCGACGCCAACGCCCCGATCATCGACCACCTCAAGGCCCGCACCCGCGGCGAGGCCGACACGGGGTCCGTCAGCGCCGGGACGGTGCTGCTGCGCCGCGAGTCCTACGACCACGCCTACCCCCACTGCTGGCGCTGCCGGCAGCCGCTGATGTACATGGGCGTGTCCTCCTGGTTCGTCGAGGTCACGAAGATCAAGGAGCGGATGCTCGAGCTCAACGAGCAGATCGCCTGGACCCCGGACCACATCCAGCACGGCCAGTTCGGCAAGTGGCTGGAGAACGCCCGCGACTGGTCGATCACGCGCAACCGGTTCTGGGGCTCCCCGGTGCCGGTGTGGAAGTCCGACGACCCCGCCTACCCGCGCGTCGACGTCTACGGGTCCTTCGCGGAGATCGAACGGGACTTCGGGCGGCTGCCGCGCAACGCGGCGGGCGAGCCGGACCTGCACCGTCCGTTCGTCGACGACCTCACCCGGCCGAACCCCGACGACCCCACGGGGCGCTCCACGATGCGTCGCGTCGAGGACATCCTGGACGTCTGGTTCGACTCCGGCTCGATGCCGTACGCCCAGGTGCACCACCCGTTCGAGAACGCCGACTGGTTCGAGCACCACTACCCGGGCGACTTCATCGTCGAGTACATCGGCCAGACGCGCGGCTGGTTCTACACCCTGCACGTCCTGGCCACGGCGCTGTTCGACCGCCCGGCCTTCCGGTCGGCGGTCTCGCACGGCATCGTGCTGGGCTCCGACGGGCGCAAGATGAGCAAGTCGCTGCGCAACTACCCGGACGTCACCGAGGTCTTCGACCGGGACGGCTCGGACGCCATGCGGTGGTTCCTCATGGCGAGCCCGATCCTGCGCGGCGGCAACCTCGTGGTGACCGAGGACGGCATCCGGGACGCCGTGCGCCAGGTGCTGCTGCCGCTGTGGAGCACCTACTACTTCTTCACCCTCTACGCGAACAGCGCGCAGGACGGCGCCGGGTACGTCGCGAAGCCGGTCACGGGCGACCGCGTGCCGGGTCTGCCGGCCCTCGACCGCTACCTGCTGGCCCGCACGCACGACCTCGTCGGCACCGTCACCGAGCAGCTCGACGCCTACGACGTCGCCGGGGCGTGCGAGACCGTCCGCGAGCACCTCGACGTGCTGACGAACTGGTACGTGCGCACCCAGCGCGACCGCTTCTGGGCGGAGGACGCCGACGCGTTCGACACCCTGTACACCGCCCTCGAGGTGCTGTGCCGCGTCATGGCCCCGCTGGCCCCGCTGGTCACCGAGGAGATCTGGCGCGGCCTGACCGGCGGCCGGTCGGTGCACCTGGCCGACTGGCCGAGCCTGGAGGCGGCCACCGGCGCGACCGTCGGCTCCGCCGAGGCCGAGGCGCTCCTCGCCGACGACGCGCTCGTGGCCGCGATGGACGAGGTGCGTGCCGTCGTGTCCTCGACGCTCGCGCTGCGCAAGGCGAACCAGCTCCGCGTGCGCCAGCCCTTGGCCCGGCTCACGGTCGCCGTGCCGGACCCGGAGGCGCTCGCGGACTACACCGGGCTGCTCACCGGGGAGCTGAACGTGAAGGCCGTCGACCTGGTCCTGGCCGACGCCGCGGCCTCCGAGCGGTTCGGGATCACCGAACGGCTGGCGGTCAACGCCCGGGCGGCCGGGCCGCGCCTCGGTCGCGGGGTGCAGGCGGTCATCAAGGCGGCCAAGGCCGGGGCGTGGCACCAGGCCGACGGCGAGGTCGTCGTGACCACCGACGCCGGCGACGTGCCGCTGCTCGCCTCCGAGTACGAACTCACCACCGTGGTCGGGGACGAGGCCGGCGCCGACGTCGCGGCGAGCGTGCTGCCGGGCGGCGGGTTCGTCGTCCTCGACCTGGCGCTCGACGACGCCCTGCGTGCCGAGGGGTACGCCCGTGACGTCGTGCGGGACGTGCAGGACGCCCGCAAGGCCGCCGGGCTCGAGGTGAGCGACCGCATCGCGCTGACGCTCGAGGTCCCGGCCGGCGACGTGGCGGCCGTCGAGGCGCACCGCGACCTGGTCATGCGCGAGACGTTGGCCACGTCGATGACGGTGACCGGCGGCGACGGCGAGCGCGCCGTCCAGGTGGCCAAGGCCTGACGGGCTGCCGGGGCAGGACGTCGCCGGGCGGGTCAGGACAGCTCCTCGCGAGTCAGGACGGCAGGCCGGCGAGTCAGGACGAACACTCGCGAGTCAGGACGACCTCTCGCGAGTTAGGACGCCGCGTGGCGAGTCAGGACGGATCCGTCCTGACTCGCTGCGTGCGGTCCTGACTCGCTGCGTGCGGTCCTGACTCGCGACCGGGTGCCCGGATTCGCGGGACCGTGCCCTGACTCGGCAGGGGAGGGTGGGTGACCCGTGCGCTGATCCGGCGGACGGTCGCGTAATCTCGAGGCGTGAGCGACGAGCAGGGCAAGACCAAGAAGCAGAAGGCCGACGAGCGCAAGGCGGCCCGCGCCGCCGCGGAGGACGCGGCCGCGTCCGAGGACCTCGAGCGCATCTACGCCCACATCGTCTCCCGCGCGCCGGAGCACGACGTCTCGCCGACCCTCGACCGGGTCGCGCGGCTGCTCGAGCTGCTCGGGGACCCTCAGCGCACCTTCCGGGCGATCCACCTGACCGGCACGAACGGCAAGTCCTCCACCGCGCGGATGGCCGAGCGCCTCGTCCGGGAGCACGGGCTGCGCACCGGGCTGTTCACCTCCCCGCACCTGAGCAGCGTCACCGAGCGCATCCAGGTCGACGGCGAGCCGCTCGGCGCCGTCCGGTTCGTCGAGACCTGGAACGACGTGTACCCGTACGTCCAGGTCGTCGACGCGGAGCTGGAGGAGGCCGGGCAGTCCCGCCTGAACTTCTTCGAGGTCCTCACCGGTCTCGCCTTCGCCGCCTTCGCCGACGCGCCCGTCGACATCGCCGTGCTCGAGGTCGGCATGGGCGGCACCTGGGACACGACCAACACCGCCGACGCCGACGTCGCCGTCATCACGCCGATCAGCGTCGACCACGAGAAGTGGCTGGGGTCGACCCCGGCGGAGATCGCCGCGATCAAGGCCGGCATCATCAAGTCCGACGCGACGGCGTTCTCGGCCGTGCAGCGTCCCGAGGTCGACGAGGTCCTCGCCGAGCGGGCCGTCGAGGTCGGCGCCCGGCTGCTGCGCGAGGAGGTCGACCTCGAGGTCGTGGCGCGGCAGGTCGCCGTCGGCGGTCAGATGGTCACGCTGCGCACCCCGCTGGCCACCTACACCGACATCTTCGTCCCGCTGCACGGTGAGCACCAGGCGCACAACGCGCTCCTGGCGCTCGCGGCCGCCGAGCAGGCCCTCGGGGGCCGTGCCCTGGACGGGGGAGCCGTGGAGACGGCGTTCGCCGACGTCAGCGTCCCCGGACGGCTGGAGCTGGTCCGGTCCAGCCCGACCGTGCTCGTCGACGTCGCGCACAACCCGCACGGCGCCGAGGCCCTGGTGGCGGCCCTCGACGAGGCGTTCACGCTGCGCACCGTGGTGGGCGTCGTCGGGCTCATGGCCGACAAGGACGCCGAGGGGCTGCTCGCCGCGCTGGAGCCGGGGATGTCGCAGGTCGTGCTGACCCGCAACTCCTCGGACCGGTCGGCCGACCCGTTCGCCGTGGCGGAGATCGCCCGGGAGATCTTCGGCGACCACCGGGTCCACGTCACCGAGCGCCTGGACGAGGCGCTGCAGGTCGCCACGGACCTGGTCGAGTCGGCGGACACGGTCGGCATCGGTCATGGCACGGGCATGGTGGTGACGGGTTCCGTCGTCACCGTGGCGGACGCCCGCCTCCTCCTCGGCCGCGGCTGACGGGCACCGACGCCGGGCGGGTGTTTTTCCCGCGCACGCTGCGACGTCTCCGGCACGGGTGTTGGATGGGATCGGACACCCCGCGCTGAGGAGGTTGTGCGATGAAGAAGTTGCTTGACGACCCGGCACAGGCCGTCACCGATTCGCTCCGAGGATTCGGTCTGGCCCATGCCGACCAGATCTCGGTGCACACCGAACCCAACTTCGTGACCCGGGCCGGCGGGACGCCCGCCGGGCAGGTCGCCGTCATCAGCGGTGGCGGCTCCGGGCACGAACCGCTCCACGCCGGCTTCGTCGGAGCGGGCATGCTGGACGCCGCCGTGCCCGGGGAGGTCTTCACCTCGCCGACGCCGGACCAGGTCCTGGCGGCGGTGCAGGCCGCCGACGCCGGGGCGGGCGTGCTGCTCATCGTCAAGAACTACACCGGTGACGTGCTGAACTTCGAGACGGCCGCCGAGCTGGCCGAGGCCGAGGGCATCGAGGTCGCCAGCGTGCTGGTGAACGACGACGTCGCGGTGGAGGACTCGCTGTACACGGCCGGGCGTCGTGGCGTGGCGGGCACCCTGGTGGTCGAGAAGGTCGCCGGTGCCGCGGCCGCCCGGGGCGCCTCCCTGGCGGAGGTCGCCGCGCTGGCCGAGCGTGTCGTGGCCGGGGTGCGCTCCATGGGCGTGGCCCTGACCGCCTGCACCGTGCCCCACGTCGGGCGGCCGAGCTTCGACCTGGCGGACGACGAGGTCGAGATCGGCATCGGGATCCACGGCGAACCGGGTCGTCAGCGCGTCCAGGCGGCCGGGGCCAGCGACATCACCCGACGGCTGGTCGACTCCGTCCTCGACGACATCGACCTCGCCGCGGGCGCCCGGGTCCTGCTGTTCGTCAACGGCATGGGCGGGACGCCCGCCAGCGAGCTCTACGTCGTCTACGGCGTCGCCCGGCAGATGCTGGCCGACCAGGGCGTCGAGGTCGTGCGCTCGCTCGTGGGCAGCTACGTCACGTCCCTGGAGATGCAGGGGGTGTCGGTGACGGTCGCCGTGCTCGACGACGAGCTCCTCGAGCTCTGGGACGCGCCGGTCCGGACCCCGGCCCTCACGTGGTGACCGAGCTCGACGTCGGTTGGGCCGAGCGATGGATCCGGCAGGCGGCGAGCGACCTCAAGGCGGGTCGTGACGAGCTGACCGAGCTGGACCGTCGCATCGGGGACGGGGACCACGGCAACAACATGGACCGCGGCTTCACCGCCGTGGTGGCCAAGCTCGACGGCCAGGCGGAACCCCTCGAGACGGTCGGCCAGGTGCTGAAGCTGGTGGCCACCACCTTGATGTCCACCGTGGGCGGGGCCTCGGGGCCGCTGTACGGCACGGCGTTCCTGCGGGCGTCGAAGGTCGTGGACCAGGCCACGGCGGACGCGGGCCACCTCGTCTCCCTCGTGGAGGCCGCCACCGAGGGCATCGTCGCCCGAGGGCGGGCCCACGTGGGGGAGAAGACGATGGTCGACGCCTGGCAGCCGGCCGTCGAGGCCGCCGAGAGCGCCGCGGAGTCCGGTGACGCCCTCGCCGTGCTGCGCGCCGCCGCGGAGGCGGCGGAGGCGGGTGCGGTCGCCACCGTCCCGCTCGTGGCGACCAAGGGCCGCGCCTCCTACCTCGGCGAGCGCAGCGCGGGCACGGAGGACCCGGGCGCGCGGTCGACGGCGATGCTGCTGGCCGCGGCCGTGACCGCCGCGGAGGGAGCGGCGGCGTGAGCGTCGCCCTGGTGCTCGTCTCGCACTCGACACGCCTGGCCGACGGCGTCGCCGAGCTGACGGCCGAGATGGCGCCGGACGTCGTGGTGCGCTGCGCGGCGGGCGACGTCGACGGCGGGCTCGGGACCTCCCTCGAGCGGGTGCAGGAGGCCCTGGACGCCGCGCTCGCGGGTGCCGCGTCCGCCGTCGTGCTCGCCGACCTCGGGTCGGCGGTGCTCACCGTGGAGTCGGCGCTCGAGATCGACCCCGACCTCACGCGCCGCGTGCGCCTGGTCTCGGCCCCGTTCGTCGAGGGTGCGGTCGCCGCGGCGGTCACGGCCCAGCAGGGCGCGCAGCTGGAGGGCGTCGTGGCCGCGGCCGAGGACGCCGCCCGGTCGATCGGCCCGGAGCCGGTGTACGAGCTCGTCGAGTCCTCGGGGGCCGAGGGGCCCCCGGTCGCGGCGACGGGCACGCAGGGCGAGGTGGTCCCCGAGCCGGGAGCACCGTCCTCGGGCGCCGCGGACGAGGTCAGCACCGTCGTGGAGATCCGCAACCCCCTCGGGCTGCACGCCCGTCCTGCCGCCGTCGTCGCCCGGTCGGTGGCGGACTTCGGCGTGCCCGTGACGGTCGAGGGGGCGGACGCGACCAGCGTGCTCGCCCTGATGTCCCTGGGGACGACGGCGGGACAGCGGGTGACCGTCACGGCCCGGGGCGAGGGCGCCGACACCGCGGTCGCGCTCGTCACGGGACTCATCGAGGGCGGCTTCGGCGAGGCGTGAGATCGGTCACCCCGCCGCCGGCGGGAGGGCCCCGCGGGCCGGATACCCTGGGACGGTGAGCCGCACGAAGGACGACCGCCCCCGCCCCGGCGACCGCATCACGCCACGCAAGCCGGCGAAGGTCCAGTTCGCCGCGACGATGCTCCAGCTCGAGGCGTTCGTGGTGCTGTTCGCCGCGCTGGCCCTGTACGGCCTGCGCGACTCCGAGTTCGAGCGCGGACCCCTGGTCATCGACTCCATGGCGGCGATGTGGACCGTCACGGGTGTGCTCTTCGTCGTGCTGGTGGTGCTCTCCCGGATGGTCTCGCGGCCGGGCGGGTACGTCGCCGGCACGGTGGTGCAGGTCCCGGTGCTGGCCCTGGGTCTGCTGCTGCCGATGATGTTCCTCGTGGCGGGGATCTTCGTCGTCCTGTGGGTCGTCGCGCTGCGGCTCGGCGCCCGCATCGACGCCGAGCGCGCCGCGTACGACGCCGAGAACCCGGGCACCGCACCCAACGCGTGAGCGCCGCGCGGTTAGGGTGACGCCATGACCCAACCGACCACCTCCACCATCGAGCGCACGCTGATCCTCGTCAAGCCGGACGGCGTCCGGCGCGGCCTGTCCGGCGAGATCCTGCGGCGCGTCGAGGCCAAGGGCTACACGCTCGCCGCCGTCGAGCTCGTGCACGCCACCCCCGACCAGCTCGCCACGCACTATGCCGAGCACGAGGGCAAGCCCTTCTACGCCCCGCTGGTGGACTTCATGCTGTCCGGCCCGACCCTGGCTGTCATCGCCGAGGGCGACGGCGTCATCGCCGGCTTCCGGTCGCTGGCCGGTGCCACCGACCCGACGGCCGCCGCGCCGGGCACGATCCGTGGCGACCTCGGCCGCGACTGGGGCCTGAAGGTCCAGCAGAACCTCGTGCACGGCTCGGACTCGCCGGAGTCGGCCGAGCGCGAGATCGGCATCTGGTTCCCGCAGTCCTGACGTGCCGACCCGCGGTACCGCCCCGACGCCGCACGGCGCCGCGGGCGGGGGGACGTCCTCCGCCCGCGGCGCGGTCGCCGGGAACGCCGGGACAGATGCGCGGGTTCCTCGGCGACGGCGGATAGGCTCGCCGTCGTGCACCTCAAGACGCTCACCCTGCGCGGCTTCAAGTCGTTCGCCTCGGCGACGACGCTGAGGTTCGAGCCGGGGATCACGTGCGTCGTCGGTCCCAACGGGTCCGGCAAGTCCAACGTCGTGGACGCCCTGTCCTGGGTGATGGGGGAGCAGGGTGCCAAGTCGCTGCGCGGCGGCAAGATGGAGGACGTCATCTTCGCCGGCACGGCGGGTCGCCCGCCGCTGGGCCGTGCCGAGGTCTCGCTGACCATCGACAACACCGACGGCGCGCTGCCGATCGACTACACCGAGGTCACGATCTCGCGGACGCTGTTCCGCAGCGGCGGGTCCGAGTACGCCATCAACGGCAGCACCTGCCGGCTGCTGGACGTCCAGGAGCTGCTCAGCGACTCCGGCATCGGCCGGGAGATGCACGTCGTCATCGGCCAGGGCCAGCTCGACGCCGTGCTGCGCGCGACGCCCGAGGAGCGGCGCGGCTTCATCGAGGAGGCCGCCGGTGTCCTCAAGCACCGCAAGCGCAAGGAGAAGGCGCTGCGCAAGCTCGAGGCGATGGCCGGCAACCTCGCCCGGCTGACCGACCTCACCACCGAGCTGCGGCGTCAGCTCGGCCCGCTGGGCAAGCAGGCCGAGGCGGCCCGCAAGGCCCGGGCGGTGCAGAGCGAGGTCCGTGACGCACGGGCCCGGCTGCTGGCGGACGACCTCGCCCAGCTCGGTGCACGGCTCGAGCAGGAGCGTGCCGACGAGGCCGCGCTGAAGGAGCAGCAGCGAGCCACCGAGGAACGGCTGGCCACGAGCCGGCGGCGGCTGACGGGGCTCGAGGCGACCGCCGCCGGGACGGGTCGCGCGGCCGCGCGCGCCTCGGAGACCGTGCACGCCCTGGACGGGCTGCGCGAACGCCTGCGTGGGCTGGGTTCGCTGGCCGACGAACGCGTGCGGCTGCTCGGCACGGCCGAGCCCGAGCACCGCGGCCAGGACCCGGACGAGCTCGACGCCCAGGCCGAGCGCGCGCGGGTGTCCGAGGCGGAGCTGGCCCGCGAGGTGGAGCTGGCCCGCGAGGCGCTCGAGGCCGCCGAGGCACGCCGCGCGGACGCCGAGCGCGTCGCCCAGGACGCGGAGCGCGAGCTCGCCACCCTGCACCGTGGGGCGGCGGACCGGCGGGAGGGGCTGGCCCGCCTGGCCGGTCAGGTGTCCACGTGCCGCAGCCGGGTCGAGGCGGCCGACGCGGAGATCGAGCGGGTGCGGGACGGGCTCGCGGAGGCTGAGCGCCGCGCCGAGGAGGCCGCCCGGGAGTTCGCGACGCTGGAGGCGGAGGCCGTCGGCGCCGAGGCCGGTGAGGAGGGTCTCGACGCCGAGCACGAGCAGGCCGCCGAGGACCTCGCCCGCGCGCGGGAGGCCGTCGACCGGCTCACCGAGCTCGTGGCGACGGCCGAGAAGGACCGCGCGACCTGGTCGGCCCGGGTCGAGGCCCTCGAGCTGAGCCTGGACCGCAAGGACGGCGCCGGCGCGCTGCTCGCCGCCGACCAGCCGGGCGTGCTCGGTTCCGTCGCGGCGCTGCTCGGCGTGGAACCGGGGTTCGAGGAGGCTGTGGCCGCGGCGCTCGGCCCGTTGGCCGACGCCGTGGCGGTCGAGAGCCTCGAGGCCGCCGTGGACGCTCTGCGGCTGCTGCGCGACGACGACGGCGGACGGGCGGGCCTCGTGGTCGGCGCGTCGACGCCCTCCGCGACGGGCCGAGACCTGGGTGGGCTGCCGGCCGGCACGCGACCCGCGGTGGACGTGGTCACGGCCTCGGGAGCGGCCGGTGCCGCGGTGCGGACGCTGCTCGCCGACGTCGTGGTCGTCGAGGACCTGGCCGAGGCGCGGGCGCTCGTCGCCGCGCGCCCCGACGTCGTCGCCGCCACCCGGGCGGGCGACCTGCTCGCCGCGCACCGTGCCTCCGGCGGTTCGGCCGCCGCGCCGAGCGTGCTGCACCTGACCAGCGCCCTGGACGAGGCGCGTGCGGGACTCGAGGACGCCGAGCGCCGCGCGCAGCGGCACGGGGACGAGCTCACCGCCGCGCGCGGGGCGCGTGACGCCGCCCAGGAGCGCCACGACGAGACGCTCGGGCGGCTGCACGAGTCCGACGCCGCGCTCGCGGCGGTGGCCGAGCAGCTCGGGAACCTGGGCGCGGCCCGGCGTGCCGCTCAGACGGAGGCGCAGCGCCACCGCGCGACGATGGACTCCGCGACCGAGCGGCGCCGCACCGCGCAGGAGGAGCTCGTCGGGCTGCAGCGCCGGCTGGAGGTGGCCGAGGCCGAGCCGGCCCGCTCGGAGGAGGACGTGGCGGCGGCGACCGCGGCGCGCGACGCGGCCCAGCAGGCCGCGACGGCGGCGCGCCAGGCGGAGACGGAGACGCGGCTCGCCCTGCGCACGGCCGAGGAACGGGCCCGCGCGGTGGCCGGGCGTGCCCAGGGGCTCGCCCGGGCGGCCGAGCAGGAGCGCCAGGCGCGGGAGCAGGCGGCGCTGCGCGCACGCCGGCGCGCGGCGCAGGCGGCCCGGGCGGCGGAGGTGCGGGCGGACGTCGGCACCGCGCTCGACGCCCTCGGCCGCTCGATCGAGCGCGCCCGGGACGAGCAGGCTCGCGCCCGGGCCGACCGGGACCGGCAGCGACGAGAGGTCGACGAGGTGCGGGCCGAGGCGGAACGTCTGGCCGGCGAGCTGCGCGACCTGACGGACGCGGCGCACCGGGACGAGGTCGCGCGGGCCCAGCAGGTCGCGCGGCTGGAGCAGCTGCAGACGCGCGCCGTCGACGAGCTCGGCACGGATCCCGACGTGCTCGTCGAGGAGTTCGGCCCGCACCACCTGGTGCCCGTGGCCCGCCCGGCGGACGCCGCCGAGGACGACCCGGACCCGGACCCCGTCCCGTACGTGCGCGCCGAGCAGGAGAAGCGGCTGGCGTCGGCGGAACGCGCCCTCAAGCGGATCGGCACGGTCAACCCGCTCGCGCTGGAGGAGTTCGCGGCCCTGGAGGAGCGGCACCAGTTCCTCGCCGACCAGCTCGCGGACCTGAAGAAGTCGCGGGAGGACCTGCTGCAGATCGTCGCCGACATCGACGACCGCGTGCAGCAGGTGTTCGCCGAGGCGTTCCGGGACACCGCCGAGCAGTTCGAGGGGGTGTTCTCCCGGCTGTTCCCCGGCGGCGAGGGCCGCCTCGTCCTCACCGACCCCAGCGACCTGCTCACCACGGGCCTGGAGATCGAGGCCCGGCCGGCGGGCAAGAAGGTCAAGCGCCTGTCGCTGCTGTCCGGGGGCGAACGGTCGCTGACGGCCGTCGCCTTCCTGGTCTCCATCTTCAAGGCGCGCCCCAGCCCGTTCTACGTCATGGACGAGGTCGAGGCCGCCCTGGACGACGTGAACCTGGGGCGCCTGCTGGAGATCTTCCGCGAGCTGCGCGACGACTCGCAGCTCATCGTCATCACCCACCAGAAGCGCACGATGGAGATCGCCGACGCCCTGTACGGCGTGACGATGCGCGGCGACGGTGTGACGACGGTCATCTCCCAGCGGTTGAGCGAATCCGCCGAGGCGGGGTGACAATGCTGCCGTGGTCACGTTCGTCGTCTGGTCCCTCGCCTCGCTGCTGCTGTGCGCAGCGGTGTTCCTCGTGGCGAGCGTGATGGAGAACGGGGACGACGACGGCGAGGGTCTGCGCGGCTTCGTCCGGGACTTCCGGGCGGGGCTGAGGAACCGGGGCGCCGCTCCGCCCCCGCCCCCGGTGGACACCGACATGGACGCCTTCTTCGCGGCCAACGTCGAGGAGGCGCCGGGCTACGTCGACGCCGACGAGCTGTCGGACGCGCTGCAGCGCGCCCAGGGCCGCGTCCGTCCGCACGGCCCGGTCATCCGGCCCCTGGGCTCCGTCCGTCCGCGCGCCCCGAGGACCGGGTCGTCGCCGCCGGCCGGCGACCGCTGACGTCCCTCCCGCCCGCGGTCTGGGAGACTGAGGGACCGTGACTGACTTTCTCTGGCTCTGGATCCTTCTGGGTGTCGTCGTGGTCGTGGGGTTCGGCTCCGCGCTCGTCGTCCCCCGCCTGCGTCGTGGCCGCTCCGACGGCTCCGCGACCATCACCCGGCCGCCGGAGGCGGCCGAGGACGCCGCTGACGACAGCGCCGGCGCCGAACCCGCTGCGACCGCGACCGCGGTCCTGGAACGTCCCGCCCCGGCCGATGGCCGCATGGTCCGGCTGCGCGACCGGCTGGCCCGGTCCGGCTCGCCGCTGGGTGCCCGGCTGCTGACGATGCTCTCGCGCGAGCAGCTCACCGAGGACGACTGGGACGAGATCGAGGAGACGCTGCTGCTGGCTGACCTCGGCACCGGCCCCGCCGAGGAGCTCCTGGAGGCGCTGCGCACGCGGGTGCGGGTGCTCGGTGTGCGCGAGCCGGCGGCGGTGCGCGACCTGCTGCGCGAGGAGCTGCTGAAGATCGTGGACCCGACCCTGGACCGGTCCCTGGCGCTGGACCGGCCCGTGGTCGACGGCGAGACCAAGCCGGCGGTCGTCCTCATGGTCGGCGTGAACGGCACGGGCAAGACCACGACGGTCGGCAAGCTCGCCCGCGTCCTGGTCGCGGAGGACAAGTCCGTGGTGCTCGGTGCCGCCGACACCTTCCGTGCCGCGGCCGCGGACCAGCTGCAGACCTGGGGCGCGCGCGTCGGGGTGGAGACGGTCCGGTCCGACCGGGACGGTGCCGACCCGGCCGCGGTGGCGTTCGACGCCGTGCGGACCGGCGCCGCGGACGGTGCGGACGTCGTCGTGGTGGACACGGCCGGACGCCTGCAGAACAAGGCGGGCCTGATGGACGAGCTCGGCAAGATCTCCCGCGTCATCACGCGCGAGGCGCCGCTGGGCGAGGTCCTGCTCGTCCTGGACGCCACGACCGGGCAGAACGGGATGCAGCAGGCGAAGGTCTTCTCGGAGGTCGCCGGCGTGACCGGCATCGTGCTGACGAAGCTCGACGGCACGGCCAAGGGCGGGATCGTCGTCGCCGTCCAGCGCGAGCTCGGCGTGCCCGTGAAGCTGGTCGGGCTCGGGGAGGGACCGGACGACCTGGCGCCCTTCGACCCCGAGGACTTCGTGGACGGGATCCTGGGGCTCTGACCCGGGGTCACGGGCGGATCACGGGAAGGTCACGACGGCCCCCAGGTGTCTCGCAGTCCGGACAGAAACTGGATGTTTACCCTCGGTGGGCGTTCGTCACACGGACGTAACGTCCGGACACTCCAGGTGAAACCCCGCGACGTCACGGTGGTCACCGACCGGCCACACGGGCTGGCGAGGGGAGTAACACACGATGGAGCTGGATACCGGAGTGACCGCGTGGATGCTGACCTCAGCATCCCTCGTGCTCCTGATGACGCCGGGACTGGCGTTGTTCTACGGAGGCATGGTTCGCGGCAAGTCCGTCCTGAACATGATGATGATGTCCTTCGGCGCGATGGCCGTCGTGGGGGTCATCTACGTCCTGTGGGGCTGGTCGATGTCCTACGCCACCGGCGTGGGGCCGGAGGGCTACTCGCTCTTCGCCAACCCGTTCGAGCAGTTCGGTCTCGGCGGGGGTGCGATCCTCGACGAGTCCGGAGGGTTCGTCGGTGAGGGCCTGCCCGTCGTCGTCGACGTCGGCTTCCAGGCCACCTTCGCGATCATCACCGTCGCGCTCGTCTCCGGTGCGCTCGCGGACCGCGTCAAGTTCGGCACCTGGATGGTCTTCGCGGGCCTCTTCGCCACGCTGTCGTACTTCCCGCTGTCGCACATGGTCTGGGGCGGCGGTCTGCTGTCCGACGCCGGGCCGTTCGTCTTCGGGGACGCCGCGCCGATCGACTTCGCCGGCGGCACCGTGGTGCACATCAACGCCGGTGTGGCCGCCCTCGTGCTGGCCCTGATCGTCGGCAAGCGCAAGGGCTTCGGCCGCGAGCCGATGCGGCCCCACAACCTGCCGTTCGTCATGCTCGGTGCCGCCCTGCTGTGGTTCGGCTGGTTCGGCTTCAACGCCGGTTCCGCCTACGGCGCCGACGGTGCCGCGGGTCTGGCCTGGGTCAACACCACCACCGCGGCCGCCGCCGCGATCATCGGCTGGCTCGTCACCGAGAAGCTGCGCGACGGCTCGGCCACCTCCCTGGGTGCCGCCTCGGGCGTCGTCGCCGGCCTGGTCGCGATCACCCCCGCCGCGGGCGACGTCTCGCCGGTCGGCGCGATCTTCGTCGGCCTCGTCGCCGGCGTGCTGTCCGCCTTCGCGGTGGGCCTGAAGTTCCGGTTCGGCTACGACGACTCGCTCGACGTCGTCGGCATCCACCTCGTGGCCGGCCTGTGGGGCACGCTGTCCCTCGGCTTCTTCGCCACCGGCACGGGCCTGTTCTACGGCGGTGACTTCGCCCAGCTCGGCGTGCAGGCGGTCATCGCGCTCGTCGCGATGGTGTTCGCCGGTGTCGTGACCCTGGTGATCGGCCTGGCCCTCAAGGCCACCATGGGCTGGCGCATCCCGGAGGACGCCGAGGTCAGCGGTATCGACCTCGCCGTGCACTCCGAGACCGCGTACGAGACGATCCAGCAGGGTTCTGTCATCAAGGAGGTTCGTTCATGAAGCTCGTCACCGGAGTCATCCAGCCGCACCGTCTCGACGACGTGAAGTCCGCTCTCGAGGCATCGGGGGTCCGGGGCATGACCGTCAGCGAGGCCAGCGGGTACGGCCGGCAGAAGGGCCACACCGAGGTCTACCGCGGTGCGGAGTACACCGTGGACCTGGTCCCGAAGGTCCGGATCGAGGTCCTCGTCGGGGACGCGGACGCCGCGTCCGTCGTCGACGTCGTGGTCAACGCGGCGCAGACCGGCAAGATCGGTGACGGCAAGGTCTGGACGGTCCCGGTCGAGGACATCGCCCGGGTCCGCACCGGCGAGCACGGCGACGCCGCGCTCTGACGCCGATGGCCGACCACCCGATCCCGGGCGGCGGCCCCGCGCAGCAGGCCCCGCACCCCACCACCGGGGTGCGGGGCCCTGTCGTCGGGCTCCGCGACGAGCTGCTCGCCGCCGCACGGGACCTCACCGGTCCGGGACGCTCCGGCGTCGCCCGCCGGGCCACCCTCCAACAGCTCGTCACCGACCGCGTCGGCGCGCTGTACGCCGAGGCCACCGCCGGTGTCGATCCCACCGGGCTGGCGCTCGCCGCGGTCGGGTCGCTGGGGCGCGGCGAGCTCGGGCCGCTGTCCGACCTCGACCTCGTGCTCGTCCACGACGGACGCACCCACAAGCCCGACGAGCTCGCGCAGGTCGCCGAGCGCCTCTGGTACCCCCTGTGGGACTCCGGCGTCGACATCGACCACGCGGTGCGCTCGCTCAACCAGACGCGGCAGCTGGCCATGCGCGACCTGCCCGCCGCCGTCGGCTGGCTGGACGTGCGCCCCGTGGCCGGCGACGCCGTCGTCGTCCACCGGGCGGCCTCCGGGATCCTCACCGACTGGCGGTCGGCCGCCCGGCGACGACTGCCCGAGCTGCTCTCCAGCGTCCGCGAGCGGGCCGAGCGGTCCGGCGACCTCGCCTACCTCATCGAACCCGACCTCAAGGAGGCCCGCGGGGGCATCCGGGACGCGGTGGTGGTCTCGGCGCTGGCCGCGACGTGGCTGACCGACCGGCCGCACGGTCGGGTGGACGCGGCGTACGCCCACCTGCTGGACGTCCGGGACACCCTGCACGTCGTCACGCGCCGGCGGTCCACGCGCCTGCTGCTGGCCGACCTCGACGAGGTGGCCGCGCGCTGCGGCCACGACGACCCGGACGAGCTCCTGGCCAGCCTCGCCGAGGCCGGGCGCGAGATCTCCTTCGCCCTCGACTCCACCGTGCGGCGGGCGCGGCAGGCGCTGCAGCGTCCCGCGGCACGTCGGCCCATGGTGGTGCGCGGTCGTCGCCAGCCACCCCGGCTGCGATCGGTGGGGGACGGGCTGGTCGAGCACGACGGTGAGCTCGTGCTCGGTGTCAACGTCGTCCCGGCCGAGGACCCGCAGCTCTCGCTGCGCGCCGCGGCGACGGCGGCACGCACCGGCCTGGTGCTCTCCCCGGTCACGATGCAGTCGTTGGCCGAGTGCCCGCCGGTCCCGGAGCCCTGGCCCTCGACCGCGCGCAACCACCTGCTCACGCTCCTGGCCTCCGGGCCGGCGCAGATCCACGTCTGGGAGGCCCTCGACCTCGCCGGGGCGGTGACGACCTGGATCCCGGAGTGGGCGGACGTGCGCAACAAGCCCCAGCGCGCCGCCGTCCACCGTCACACCGTGGACCGGCACCTCGTGGAGACCGCCGCGCTCGCCACCGGGGTGCGCAAGCGGCAGATCGCCGACGGCGTGCCGTCTCGCCTGCTGCCGTCGGACCTGCTGCTGGTCACGGCGATCCTGCACGACATCGGCAAGCGCCGGCGGGCCGCGAGCACGGACCACTCGGTCGAGGGCGCGGCCGTGGCCCCCGGGATCGTGCGCCGGATGGGATTCCCGGAGCCGTTCGTGGCCGACGTCGAGCGCCTGGTGCGCCATCACCTGACCTTGTCGGGACTGGCCACGCGGTCCGACCCCGAGGACCCGGCGACGGTGCGGACCCTGCTGGAGGCCGTCGACCACCGCGCCGACCTGCTGGAGGTGCTGCGGGCCCTGACCGAGTGCGACGCGACGTCGCTGGGCCCCGCCGGGTGGACCGGCTGGCGGGGCAGTCTCGTGGACCAGCTCACGCAGCGGGCGCGCGCGGCCCTCGCCGAGGAGACGGCGAGCGAGGGCGGGTCGGACGACCGCGGGTCGGGCCGGTAGGCTAGGGCACCGCACTTCATCCATCCCGTGAAGAGGACCACCTGGTGTTCAACTCCCTGTCGGACCGTCTCTCTGCGACGTTCAAGAACCTGCGCGGCCGGGGACGGCTGTCCGAGGCGGACATCGACGCGACCGTGCGGGAGATCCGGCGCGCGCTGCTCGATGCCGACGTCGCCGTGCCCGTCGTGCGGGAGTTCACGCGCGCCGTGCGCGAGCGTGCGCTCGGCGCCGAGGTCTCGGCGGCCCTCAACCCCGCCCAGCAGGTCGTCAAGATCGTCAACGACGAGCTCGTCGAGATCCTCGGCGGGCAGACCCGTCCGCTGTCGCTGGCGAAGAACCCGCCGACGGTCATCATGCTGGCCGGCCTGCAGGGCGCGGGCAAGACGACCCTCGCGGGCAAGCTGGCGCTCGCGCTGAAGGAGCAGGGGCACACCCCGTTGCTGGTGGCGGCGGACCTGCAGCGGCCCAACGCGGTGACCCAGCTCTCGGTCGTGGCCGAGCGCGCCGGGGTGCCGGTGTTCGCGCCACACCCGGGCAACACGTCGAGCGAGGACACCGACGCGGTCATCGGCGACCCGGTCGGGGTGGCCCGCGACGGCGTCGGTGAGGCGCGGTCCAAGCAGCACGACGTCGTCATCGTCGACACCGCCGGTCGGCTCGGCGTCGACCAGGTGCTCATGCAGCAGGCCTCCGACATCCGCTCGGCGATCGACCCCGACGAGGTCCTGTTCGTCATCGACGCGATGATCGGTCAGGACGCGGTCAGCACCGCCAACGCGTTCGCCGAGGGTGTCGACTTCACCGGTGTCGTGCTGTCGAAGCTCGACGGCGACGCCCGCGGTGGTGCCGCGCTGTCGGTGGCGAAGGTGACCGGTCGCCCGATCATGTTCGCCTCGACCGGCGAGAAGCTCACCGACTTCGAGGTCTTCCACCCGGACCGGATGGCGTCGCGCATCCTCGACATGGGTGACGTGCTCACCCTCATCGAGCAGGCGGAGAAGGCGTTCGACGCCGAAGAGGCCGAGAAGATGGCGGCCAAGGTCGCCGGTGGCGAGGACTTCACGCTCAGCGACTTCCTGGTGCAGATGCAGCAGATGAAGAAGCTCGGGTCGATGAAGAAGATGCTCGGGATGATGCCCGGCATGGCCCAGATGCGCGAGCAGATCGAGAACTTCGACGAGCGCGAGGTCGACCGGGTCCAGGCGCTCATCCAGTCGATGACGCCGGCCGAGCGGGACAACCCGAAGATCATCAACGGATCGCGCCGGGCGCGGATCGCCCGTGGTGCGGGGCAGACCACGGCGGCCGTCAACGGCCTGCTGGACCGCTTCGCCCAGGCGCAGAAGATGATGCGCCAGATGGCCTCCGGCGGCGGCATGCCGGGCGGTGGCCCCGGCGGCATGCCGGGGATGCCCGGGATGCCGGGCATGCCGGGCGGCGGCAAGAAGTCCCGCGGCAAGCAGGCGCCCAGGAAGAAGGTCAAGGGCAAGTCCGGCAACCCGGCCAAGCGGGCCCAGCAGGAGCGAGAGGCCATGCAGCGCGCACTGGGCGGTGGCGGCCGCAAGCCGGCGTCGGCGGGCTCGGCCTTCGGCGTCGGCGGTGACCAGCCCGAGGCCGCGGACGTCGAGAACCTCGAGCTCCCGTCCGACGTCAGCAAGCTCCTCGGCGGCCGGTGACGCCGGTAGGCTGACGACATGTCGGTGCCGCACGTCCCCCTGCACGTCACCGGACGGATCCTGCTCGACGGCGACCGCGGGGTCGGCGAGATGTGGGTCCGCGACGGACGCCTGAGCCTGCTGCGCCCGACGCCGCAGGGCAGCGCCGCCACGGAGCTCGAGGGGTGGGTCGTCCCGGGGCTCGTGGACGTGCACTGCCACGTCGGGCTCGACTCCGGGGGAGCCACGGACGTCGGGACGGCCGCCAAGCAGGCGCGCGTCGACCGGGACGCGGGTGTCCTGCTGATCCGCGACGCCGGGTCGCCGCTGGACACCTCGTGGGTCGCCGACCGTGCCGACCTGCCGCGGCTCCTGCGGGCCGGCGCCCACCTGGCGCGGCCCAAGCGCTACCTGCGCCACTACGGGCTCGAGCTGGACGACGTCGCGGACCTCCCGCGGGTCGTCCGCGAGCAGGCACGTGCCGGGGACGGCTGGGTCAAGCTCGTCGGCGACTGGATCGACCGGGACCTCGGCGCCGACGGCGACCTGCGGCCCCTGTGGCCCGTGGACGTGCTGACCGAGGCCGTCGCCGCGGCCCACGCCGAGGCGGCCCGGGTGACCGTGCACGCCTTCTCGGAGGAGGTGGTCCCGGACCTGCTGGCCGCCGGGGTCGACGGCATCGAGCACGGCACCGGCCTGACCGAGGACCAGATCGCCGAGGTGGCCCACCGCGGCATCGCGGTGACGCCCACCCTGCTGCAGGTCGACCAGTTCGAGAACATCGCCGCGCAGGCCGACGGGAAGTACCCGGTCTACGCCGCGCGGATGCGCCGCATGCACGCGCGCCGCTACGAGCAGGTGCGCGCCCTGCACGAGGCGGGCGTGCCGCTGCTGGTGGGCACGGACGCGGGCGGCACGATCTCGCACGGTCGGATCGCGGACGAGTGCGCCGAGCTGGTGGCGGCGGGCATCCCGCCCGCGGAGGTCGTGGCCATGGCCACGTGGCGCGCGCGATCCTTCCTCGGCCAGGCCGGGATGGTCGAGGGCGCCAGCGCGGACTTCGTGGTCTACCCGGCCGACCCGCGCGAGGACATCGGCGTGCTGCGCCACCCGACGGCCGTCGTGCTGCGGGGACGCGTCGTCGCACCGTAGCGGCCTGCGCCGGGTCGGCGTGTGACGCACCTCCGGGTTGGGGGTGGGCCGCGCGTCTGGCACAATGGCGGGGTACTCGGCGTGCCCAGGCCCCTCTCACCTGCGTTCGCCCGGTCCTGATCCGATCGTCCGCCGGACACCCCACCCGCGTGACGTCCCGGACACCCCACAAGCACAGGAGAGTCCACACCCGTGGCCGTCAAGATTCGTCTGAAGCGTTTCGGCAAGATTCGCAGCCCGTTCTACCGTGTCGTCGTGGCCGACTCGCGCACCAAGCGCGACGGTCGCGTCATCGAAGAGGTCGGCAAGTACCACCCGACCGAGGAGCCCTCGTTCATCGAGATCGACTCCGAGCGCGTGCAGTACTGGCTCGGCGTCGGCGCCCAGCCGACCGAGCAGGTCGCCGCGATCCTCCGCGTCACCGGTGACTGGCAGAAGTTCAAGGGTCTCCCGGGCGCCGAGGGCACCCTGAAGACCAAGAAGCCCGCCGCCGAGACGACGTCGGCCGTCGACGCCGTCAACGCCGAGGCGGAGAAGGCCAAGGCGAAGGCCTCCGCCGCGAAGGACGCCGACACGTCGGCCGACACCGAGGCCGAGGCCGAGGCCTGATGCTGGCGGACGCCCTCGAGCACCTCGTGCGCGGCATCGTGGACAACCCGGACGACGTCCGGGTGTCCGCCCGCACGCAGCGCCGGGGCGACCTGCTCGAGGTCCGGGTGCATCCCGACGACCTCGGTCGCGTGATCGGTCGGGGCGGTCGGACCGCCAAGGCGCTGCGCACCGTCGTCGGTGCGCTGGCGACCGACGGTCCGGTGCGGGTCGACGTCGTGGACGTCGACCGCCGCTGACCCGCCCGGCGCGGCGCAGAGCAGTCTCGACGAGGCCCGGTCCCCCCGCGGGGCCGGGCCTCGTCGTGTTCACTGGGCACGGGCGGCCCGAGGAGAAGGAGACGACATGGAGCTGGTGGTGGCCCGCGTGGGCCGTGCGCACGGACTGCGGGGCGAGGTCTCGCTCGAGGCGCGCACCGACGTGCCCGACGAGCGGTTCGCCGTCGGGGCCGTGCTGAGGACCGACCCGGCGGACGCCGGACCGCTGACCGTCGAGAGCGCGCGGACGCACCAGGGTCGCTGGCTGGTGCGTTTCGCCGAGGTGGCCGACCGGACGGCGGCCGAGTCGTTGCGCGGCATCGAGCTGCTGGTCGACGTCGAGGACTCCGTCGAGGAGGACGCCTGGTACCCGCACGAGCTGCAGGGGCTGCGGGCCGAGCTCGGCGACGGGACCGTGGTCGGCGAGGTCGTGGGGCTGGAGCACCTGCCGGCGCACGACGCGCTCGTCGTCCGGGAGGACGGGGGAGCCCGGACGCTCGTCCCGTTCGTGCGCGCCATCGTGCCCGTCGTCGACGTCCCCGGCGGTCGGGTCGTGCTCGACCCGCCCGGAGGGCTCCTCGCGCGCGACCAGGATGCGGACGGCGACCTCGGCGAGCCGGAGGCCTGAGGTGCGCATCGACGTCGTCACCATCTTCCCGGACTACCTCGCCGCCCTCGACCTGTCGCTGGTGGGCAAGGCACGGCGTGCGGGTCTGCTCGACCTGCGCGTGCACGACCTGCGCGACTGGACCGACGACCGTCACCGCACGGTCGACGACACCCCTTTCGGCGGCGGCGCGGGCATGGTCATGCGTCCCGACGTGTGGGGGCGCGCGCTGGACGACCTCCTGCCCGCCGACGGGCCCGCGCGGCTCGTGGTGCCCTCGCCGTCGGGTGAGGTCTTCACCCAGCGGCGTGCCGAGGCCCTGGCGACCGAGGAGCACCTGGTCGTGGCCTGCGGGCGGTACGAGGGCATCGACGCCCGCGTGGTCGAGCACTACCGGGACCGCGGCGTCGCCGTCGACGAGCTGTCCCTGGGGGACTACGTCCTCAACGGGGGTGAGGTCGCCGCGCTGGTGATGGTGGAGGCGGTCGGCCGGCTCCTGCCGGGCGTCGTGGGCAACCCGCACTCGCTGGTCGAGGAGTCGCACGGGGAGGCCGGGCTGCTCGAGTACCCGGTCTACACCAAGCCGCCGGTCTGGCAGGGGCGCGAGGTGCCCGACGTGCTGCTCTCCGGCCACCACGCGAGGATCGAGCGCTGGCGCCGCGACGAGGCGTTGCGCCGGACCGCCCGCCGACGTCCCGACATGATCGCCGCCCTCGGCGAGGACGCCCTGGACCGACGGGACCGCGAGGTGCTGGCGGAGGCGACGGGTGACGCCGACGCGTCGGTCGGTGAGGCGTCTCACGACGCCGACGCCTGACCCCGGTCGGTCCGGTGTGGCAGAATAGGGCGCCGGTGTGTCGCGGCCCGAGCTCTGCCACAGGGGAGACCATCGGGCTCCGAGCCGACACACCCACCATGACGACATCCGGTCCGCACCGGCGGACCCAGAGCTTGCGCTGACCTGTGGCAGCGTGGGGGAGACAACCATGAAGACGCTCGACTTCGTCGACGCAGCCTCGCTGCGCTCGGACATCCCGGACTTCCGCGCCGGCGACACCGTCAAGGTCAACGTGAAGGTCATCGAGGGCAACCGCTCTCGTGTCCAGGCGTTCCAGGGCGTCGTGATCGCCCGGCGCAACAGCGGTGTGGGCTCGACCTTCACGGTCCGCAAGGTCAGCTTCGGCGTCGGCGTGGAGCGCACGTTCCCGGTGCACGCCCCGACGGTCGACTCGGTCGAGGTCGTCACCCGCGGTGACGTCCGTCGCGCCAAGCTCTACTACCTGCGCGAGCTGCGCGGCAAGAAGGCGAAGATCCGCGAGAAGCGCGAGACCCCCAAGAAGTGATCGCCGGCGGCTCAGGCCGCCGCCGCGAGCCCGACGGGC
>NZ_JABFAJ010000013.1 GCF_013085345.1 Isoptericola sediminis
GCGCAGGTGCGTCGCTACCAGGACCAGCCGCGGGCGCTGAGCTCCAGCTCCTCGCGCAGCCGCTCGTCCTCCGAGACGCGCTCGTCGGGACGCAGCGGTTCGTCCACCACGGCGAGACCGGCGACGCGGCAGGCGTCCCGCAGCATGGCGTCGTAGGCGTCCTGGACGGCCCGCCAGTGGTGGGCACGCGCGTACAGCCCGGGATCCTCGGTGACGGTGCGGAGCTCCTCCGCGAGCTGGCCGAGCCGGATCTGGATGGCGAGGGTGACCAGGGGGTCGGGACCCGCCCGGCGGCGACGACGGCGGCGGGCCACCGCGTCGTGGTGGGCGTCCGAGCGCAGCCAGGATCGCACGGCCAGACCGATGACCACCGATCCGGTCGTCAGCAGGAACACTGCGAACCACGACATCGTGCGCCTCCGAGACACCCATTCTAGTGACCCGTCTCACCGTGCGGCGACCTCGCCGCGTCCCGACCTGGTTCCCGGGCTCCGGGCCCCCGGGCTCCTGGTCCCCGGCACCCCGTCCGCGAGTCAGGACTGATTCGCGCGAGGGAGTCCTGACTCGCGGACGCACAGACTGACGCGCGGCGAGGGTCCGGCTCGGCCCGCTGGCGCGATCCCTCGACCCGCCCTATTCTGGAATCGTTCCAGAAAGCGACCGGGTGACCCCCGAGAGAGCGAGGAGCACGATGACCACGCCCGCCATCCATCGCACGACGGACCGTTCCGAGGCCTCCGAGACCCTCACGCGGCACCTGCAGCGTGTCCTCGTGGCGCTCGTCGACCTGCACGTCCAGGGCAAGCAGGCGCACTGGAACGTCACCGGCCGCGGGTTCCGCGACCTGCACCTGCAGCTCGACGAGCTCGTCGACGTCGCCCGGCAGCACAGCGACACGGTCGCCGAGCGGCTCCGTGCCCTGCAGGCCGTGCCCGACGGACGCTCCGAGACGGTGGCCACGTCGACCGACCTCTCGCCCTATCCCGCCGGCCTCGTGTCCGTGACCGACACGGTGGACGCCGTCGTCGAGCGCGTCGCCCAGGTCGCCGAGGTCGTGCGCGAGGTGCACGACGACGTCGACGCGGCCGACCCGACGTCGGCCGACCTGCTGCACGAGATCATCCACGACCTGGAGAAGCAGGCCTGGATGATGTCCTCCGAGAACCACGAGGTCTGACCCCGCCCAGCTCACGCCCCCGTTGTGGGCATGAAAAATGCAGGTCCCCGTCTCGGAGACCTGCATTTTTCATGCCCACAACCAAGGGGTGGCGGGAGGGGTCAGCCGAAGAGCCGCGGCAGCGTGCCCTCGTGGGCCTCGCGGGCCTCGTCGAGCGCGATCTCGAAGGAGTCCTCGCCGAAGGTCACGGACACGGTGTCACCACCGGTCCGGCCCAGACGCACGACCGGCACCCCGGCACCCTCGGCGAGCGCCACGACCTCGGCCTCGCGGCCCGGCGTCACGGCCACGAGCGCCCGGGCGGTCGACTCGCTGAACAGCGTCGCGAACGGCGTCACCGCGTCCCGCGCGGCGACCTCGTCGAGGGAGACGGAGACGCCCACGCCGTAACGCAGCGACGCCTCGAGCAGGGACTGCGCGAGACCGCCCTCGGACAGGTCGTGCGCCGCCGTCGCGGCACCGGCGCGGCGCGCGGCCACCAGGACCTCGGCGAGCGATCGCTCGGCCGCCAGGTCGACCCGCGGCGGCAGCCCGCCGAGGTGCTGGTGCTCGACGTCGGCCCAGGCGGAGCCGTCGAGCTCGTCGGCGGTCGTGCCGAGCAGCAGCACGGACTGGTCCGCGGCACGCCAACCGGACGGCAGCGCCGTGCGGACGTCCTCCAGCACGCCGAGCACGCCGACGACGGGCGTGGGGTGGATGGCCGAGTCGATCTGCCCGGCCTCCCCGGTGCCGTTGTACAGGGACACGTTGCCGCCGGTGACGGGCACGGCGAGCTCCTGGCAGGCGTCGGCCAGCCCCTCGATGGCCTCGACGAGCTGCCACATCGAGTCCGGGTGCTCCGGGGACCCGAAGTTGAGGCAGTCGGTCACCGCCAGCGGGGTCGCCCCGGTCGTGGCGACGTTGCGGTACGCCTCGGCCAGGGCGAGCTGCGCACCCGCCCGCGGGTCGAGCTTGCCGTACCGCCCGTTGGCGTCGGTGGCCAGGGCGACGCCCAGACCGGTGCTCTCGTCGACACGCACGACACCGCCGTCGTCCGGCTGGGCGAGCGCGGTGTTGCCCTGCACGAAACGGTCGTACTGGTCGGTGACCCAGGCCGCGGAGGCCAGGTTCGGGGAAGCCAGCAGCCGCAGCGCGGTGGCGCGCAGCTCGGCACCCGTGACCGGTCGCTCGAGGCCGAGCCCGACGACGGAGGCCGCCTGCAGCTCGTCCTGCCAGGCCGGCCGCGCGTAGGGACGCTCGTAGACCGGACCCTCGTGGGCCACGGTCTTCGGGTCGACGTCGACGATCCGCTGCCCGTGGTGGTCGATGGTCAGGCGGCCGGAGCCGTTGACCTCGCCGATGACGGAGGTCTCGACGTCCCAGCGGCCCGTGATCGCGAGGAACTCCTCGAGCTTGTCCGGCCGCACGACGGCCATCATCCGCTCCTGCGACTCCGACATGAGGATCTCGCCGGCGTTCAGGGTGGGATCGCGCAGCAGGACGTCGTCGAGGTCGACGTGCATCCCGCCGTCACCGTTGGACGCGAGCTCGGAGGTCGCGCAGGAGATGCCGGCCGCGCCGAGGTCCTGGATGCCCTCGACGACGTGCGCGGCGTACAGGTCCAGGCAGCACTCGATGAGCACCTTCTCCATGAACGGGTCGCCGACCTGCACGCTGGGCCGCTTGGCCGGCACCCCGTCCTCGAAGGTCTCCGAGGCGAGGATGGACGCGCCGCCGATGCCGTCGCCGCCCGTGCGCGCGCCGAAGAGGATCACCTTGTTCCCGGCGCCCGAGGCGTTGGCCAGGTGGATGTCCTCGTGGCGCAGCACGCCCAGGCACAGGGCGTTGACCAGCGGGTTGCCCTGGTAGGAGGGGTCGAAGACCAGCTCACCGCCGATGTTCGGCAGCCCGAGGGAGTTGCCGTACCCGCCGACGCCGGAGACCACGCCGTGCACGACGCGTGCGGTGTCGGGGTGGTCGACCGCGCCGAAGCGGAGCTGGTCCATCACGGCGACCGGGCGGGCGCCCATGGAGATGATGTCGCGCACGATGCCGCCGACACCCGTGGCCGCGCCCTGGTAGGGCTCGACGAAGGAGGGGTGGTTGTGCGACTCGACCTTGAAGGTCACGGCCCAGCCGTCGCCGATGTCGACGACGCCGGCGTTCTCCCCGATGCCGACGAGCAGATGGCGCTTCATCTCCTCGGTGACACGGTCGCCGAACTTGCGCAGGTGGACCTTCGAGGACTTGTACGAGCAGTGCTCGGACCACATCACCGAGTACATCGCCAGCTCCGCCGCCGTCGGGCGACGCCCGAGGATGTCGCGAATGCGTTGGTACTCGTCGGGCTTCAGGCCGAGCTCGCCGAACGGCAGGGCCTCGTCAGGGGTGGCGGCGGCGTTGTCGACGGTGTCGAGCGTCGGACGGGGGGTGGCAGCCTGGGCAGCGGCGGTCATCAACTTCCCTCGGGTCGCACGGGATGCTCGGGCCGAGCGTCCGCCAGTCTACCGGCGCGCCGCGAGGCCTCCCGGGGTCGCCCCCTCGTCGCCCCCTGTCGCTGCGGCGGCCGCCGCGTCCTCCGGCTCGTCCACCTGGGCGGCCAGCCCCAGCAGGAAGTCGCGCACGGCCCCGCGGCAGTGCTCCGGCACCTGCCGGGCGACCTCGAACATCTCGCGGTGCACCCGGGTCAACCGCTCGCGGACCTCCTCCTGCGCACCCTCCGTGGCCAGGACGACGACCGAGCGGCGGTCGTGCGGGTGCGGCTGCCGCTGCAGGCGCCCCGTCCGGCTGAGCCGGTCGAGCAGCTTGGTGGTCGAGGCGGTGGAGATCTCGAGGTACTCGGCCAGGCCGCGCGGGGTCACGGGTTCGCCCCGCCGCTGGGCGGCGATGACGAACCGCAGCGCCCGCAGGTCGGTGACGTTCATGTCCATCTCGCGGCTCGCCCGCTGCCGCATCACCTCGTCGGAGCGGCGGAAGACCCGGACGGCCTCGAGCAGCTCACGGGCCGCCGCGTCCTCGTCGCCGTACCAGTACGGCGACGAGGTGGAGAGGGAGGAGGTGCTCACGACACCCACTGTACCTAGTTCGGCTAGCAAGAATCTTGCTAGGCTAGCCACATGCCAGGCCACGGACTGACCGAACCCACGTCGGACGCCGCCGAGGACGCCGACTCCGCCTACGACGACGTCGCGTACCGCAGCGCCGCGGTGGTGATCGATCGGTACTCCACGTCCTTCGGGTGGGCGTGCCGCCTGCTGGGCCCCGAGGTGCGCGACCACGTGCGTGCCGTCTACGCCCTGGTCCGGGTCGCCGACGAGATCGTCGACGACATGGCAGCACCCCTGAGCCTGGACGAACGCGCGGCGCTGCTCGACGAGCTCGAGCGCGAGGTCGACGCCGCCGTGCGCCGCGGCCGCAGCACCAACCTGGTGGTGCACGCCTTCGCCGTCACGGCACGGAGGTTCGGCATCGGCGCCGACCTCACGGCGCCGTTCTTCGCCTCGATGCGCACGGACCTGACGGTGAGGGAGCACGACGCCGACAGCTTCGCGCGCTACGTCTACGGGTCGGCCGAGGTGGTCGGGCTGATGTGCCTGCGCGTCTTCACCGGCGGCGACGAGGCCGCGTACGGCCGGCTCGCACCCGGTGCCGCCCGCCTCGGGGCGGCGTTCCAGAAGGTCAACTTCCTGCGCGACCTCGCCGACGACCTCGACGACCGGGGCCGCGCGTACTTCCCCGACTACGACGTCGACTTCGACGACTCGGTCCGCGACCGCCTCCTCGACGACATCGACGCCGACCTCGCCACGGCCTCGGCGACGATCGTCGAGCTGCCCCGGTCGAGCCGCGTCGCCGTGCGCGCCGCCCACGACCTGTTCGCCGAGCTCTCCCGCCGGCTGCGCGCCACGTCCGCGGACGAGCTGCGCACGCGCCGGGTCCGGGTGCCCGACGCCGTCAAGGGCCGGCTCGTGCTCTCCGCCATGGTCCGTGAACGCCGGAAGGTGGCTGTCGCGTGAAGGTCGTCGTCGTCGGGGGCGGCATCGCCGGGCTCGCCACCGCCGGGCTCCTCGCCCGGGACGGGCACGAGGTCGAGCTGCTCGAGCGGCACGAGACGCTCGGCGGCCGCGCCGGGTCGTGGGAGCGCGACGGATTCCGGTTCGACACGGGTCCCTCGTGGTACCTCATGCCCGAGGTCTTCGACCACTGGTTCGACCTCATGGGCAGCTCGACGGAGGCCGAGCTGGACCTGCGCGCCCTGGACCCGGCGTACCGGGTCTTCCACGAGGGGCACCCGGACCCCCTCGACGTGCGGCGTGACCGCGCCGCCAACCTGGCCGCCTTCGAGGCCGTCGAACCCGGCGCCGGGGCGCGCCTGGACCGGTACCTGGACGAGGCCCACGAGGCCTACGACATGGCCCTGGACCACTTCCTGTACACGACTTTCGCCTCCTGGCTGCCCCTGGCCGACCGTCGGGTCCTCACCCGCGCCCACCGCCTCCTGCCGCTGCTCACCCGCTCGCTCGAGTCGCACGTGGGCCGGCGGTTCGAGGACGTCCGCCTGCAGCAGGTCCTCGGCTACCCGGCGGTGTTCCTCGGGTCCTCCCCGGACCGCACCCCCGCGCTGTACCACCTGATGAGCGCTTTGGACCTGGACGGCGGCGTCCGCTACCCGGCCGGCGGGTTCGCCCGCCTGATCGACGCGGTCGCCGGGCTGTCCGAGCGCGCCGGCGCACGGATCCGGACCGGTGCGCACGTGACGGCGGTCACCACGGCCGCCGGCGAACGGCCCGACGGGCGCGGCGGCGTCCCCGGTCCCCGCCGACCCCGCGCGCACACGACGGGCGTGCGCTGGCGCGACACGTCCGGCCTGGAGCACCACTCCGCCGCGGACGTCGTGGTCACCGCCGCGGACCTGCACCACGTCGAGCAGGACCTGCTGCCCGCACGGCTGCGCAGCCAGCCCGAGCGCCGGTGGCGACGCGGTGACCCCGGGCCCGGCGGCGTGCTGGTCATGCTCGGTGTCCGTGGCCGGATCCCCGAGCTCGCGCACCACTCCCTGTTCTTCACCGCCGACTGGCACGAGAACTTCGGGGCCATCGCGGACGGCCGGGTCCCGGACCCGGCGTCGCTGTACGTGTGCGCCCCTTCGCGCACGGACGACACGGTCGCCCCCGCCGGCGACGAGAACCTGTTCCTCCTCGTCCCGGTGCCGGCCGACCCGGGGCTGGGGCGCGGCGGCGAGGACGGCACCGGGGACCCGCAGGTGGAGGCGATCGCCGACGACGCGATCGACCGCGTGGCCGCCTGGGCGGGCGTCCCGGACCTGCGGGACCGGATCGCCGTGCGCCGCACCGTCGGCCCCGGTGACTTCGCGGCGGACCTCGCCTCCTGGTCGGGCGGGATGCTCGGCCCGGCGCACACGCTGTCGCAGAGCGCGATGCTGCGACCCGGGAACCAGTCGCGGCACGTGACCGGGCTGCTGCACGCGGGCGGCACGACGATCCCCGGGATCGGACTGCCGATGTGCCTGATCAGCGCCGAGCTGGTGGTCAAGCGGCTCCGGGGGGACACGTCGGCGCGCCCGCTGGATCCCGCCCCGGGGGACGTCGCACGATCGCTTCCCTGACCCGTCTGCCGGGCCATGAACAACTCATGGCACGAGTGACGTACCGGCGTGAACCGGGTCACAGCTTGTTCACTCGTCGACACGCTTTCTCCAGCGTGGAGACCGTGTTTTGATGCGCGCGTGGAACACCTTCGACCCTTTGCCCCCGAAGCCTTCGAGTACGGGCTGGCGGCGTGGTCGTGGCTCGGCCTCCGGGGCAAGAACCCACGCTTCGCCACCGTCTTCGGCGACGTCCTGCTGGAGTCGTTGGACGGGTGGTGGTTCCTCGACACCGTCGAAGGGACCCTCGAGCTGCGGTGGCACACGGCCGTCGAGCTCTCCGCCGAGCTGGACTCACCCGAGGGACGTCAGGAGCTCCTGCTCGAGGACCTCGTGATGGAGGCCGCCGAGCACGGTGTCGTGCCCGCCGCGGACGAGGTCCTGACCTTCATGCCGCACCCCGCGCTCGGCGGCCGGCTCCGCGGCGACTGCGCCGTCCCGGTCCGCCTCGAGCTGGCGCTGCGGATGTGCGGCGAGGTCCACCAGCAGGCACGGCGCGCCGCGGCGCCCGCACCGTCGCCGCTGCTGCTCGGTCACAGCCTCTCCGTCTCCGCCCGGTCCGGCCTCGAGGACGCCCGGCCCCGGCTCTGACCCTTGTCCCGGTCGGCGTCACGCAGTCGGTATCGACTTGTGACCCGATCGGCGCCTCCAGCGGATGCGTCCTCGCCGTGGATGACGTGTGCTGGTGGTGACGCGGTTGAGGCGGACCGCGGAGAAGGGTCGGAAACTGATGAAGAAGGTGCTCCTCGCGGGCGGAGCCGTCGCACTGGGCGACGGTGTCCTGCTCGGTACGACGATCGCGCTCGGCTGGACCGTGGTCGCGATCCTCCTGGTGGGGGCCGGCATCGCCGGCGCCACCCTGGTCGCGGTGACGACACCGGCGCCGCGGGCGCCGGCTCGTGCGTCGACCGTCACCCTGGGCCTCCCGTTGCGCGACCCGGTCGCCACGGAGAGTGCCGACGAGGCCGACGCCGTCGCGACGACGGGCATCGTGCCCGAGCCGCAGGTCGCGGAACCCGCAGCGGTCGCCGCCTGACCTCAGCGGACGACGCCCCCGGTCACCTGGTGACCGGGGGCGTCGCGTCGTCGGGTCGGCTCAGCGCGAGGACTTGCGCAGCGCCTTCTCGCTGACCGGGGCGGCACCGCTCGCCCGCTGCGCGGCGTAGTACGCGCGGGCCTCGGACTGCCGCTCGGCCTCGGCGCCGGACGAGATCTTCGCCCGCAGGTGCTCCTGGCCGTAGCCGAAACCGTCCACCAGGTCGACCGCGTGCGGGCGCAGCCGACGCAGCAGCCGGTCGACGTAGGCGGTGACGGTGCGGGCGCGCTGGTCCGACAGCCGTCCGTTGAGCAGGTACCACGCCATGTTCCGCTCGATGACCGTCAGGCCGAAGACGTCGCGCACCCAGGTCATGATCCGGCGGGTGCCCGGGTCCTTGATCTCCGTCAGGGCCGTGGTGAAGGCCTCCCAGCGCAGCAGGTCGGCGTGCGCCTTGGCCGCCTCGACCAGCGCCACCTGGTTCTCGTCGACGATGCGCGCCGCCTTGGCCGGCTCCGCCTTCTGGGCGGGCCGCAGCGCCATCGCCACGTCCTCGACCATGGTGGCCACGCGGTCGGCGAGCAGCTCGCGCTGGGTCTCCGGGTCCCGCAGGTGACCGGCGGCCCGGCGGGGGTCGCCCACGTCGGCGATCGCCTGGGAGACGCGGCGCAGCCCCGTCCGGTCCAGCGCCGCGCCGGTGGCCCGCTCCACCACGAACCGTGCCATGCCGGCCGGCGTCTTGGTGGCGCCCTTGACCTCGCGGCCGTAGTCGGCGACGAGGCGACGGGCCACGAGCTGCTGCAGGACGGTGTTGTCCCCCTCGAACGTCGCGTAGACGTCGAGGTCGGCGTGCAGGGAGGTGATCCGGTTCTCCGTGAGGAACCCGGCGCCGCCGCAGGCCTCGCGGCACTCCTGCAGGGTGTCGAGCGCGAACCGGGTGGATGTCGACTTCAGGGCGGCCGCCGTCGTCTCGAGGTCCTCGCGCCGCTCGGGGGTGTCGTGCTCGCCCGAGAAGACGTCGTCGAACAGGTCGAGCAGCCGCTCGTTGGCGAAGTGGCCCGCGTACGCCTCCGCGATGGCGGGGAACAGCCGACGACGGTGCGTGGCGTAGTCGAGCAGCACGGTCTCCTCGGCGCCGGCACCCGCGAACTGACGCCGCTCGGCGGCGTACTTCACCGCGATCGCGAGACCGATCTTGGCCGCGTTGACCGCGGAGCCGTCCAGCGAGACACGGCCCTGGACCAGGGACCCGAGCATCGTGAAGAAGCGGCGGCCCGGGCTCTCGATCGGCGAGCTGTAGGTGCCGTCGGGCGCCACCGAGCCGTAGCGCGCGAGCAGATCCTCGCGCGGCACGCGCACGCCCGAGAAGTGCAGCCGGCCGTTGTCGATACCGCGCAGACCGCCCTTGAGGCCGTCGTCCTCCCCGCCGACCCCGGGCAGGAACTCCTGGGTCTTCGGGTCACGGATCGGCACGTAGAAGCAGTGCACGCCGTGGTTCACACCGTTCGTGATCAGCTGGGCGAACACCGTCGCGGCCGTGGCGTGCAGGGCCGCGTTGCCGAGGTAGTCCTTCCACGCCCCGCGGAACGGGGTGTCGATGACGAACTCCTGGGTCTCCGGGTCGTAGGTGGCCGTCGTGCCGATGGCCGCCACGTCGGAGCCGTGACCGGTCTCGGTCATCGCGAAGGCCCCGGGCACCGTGAGGTCCATGGCGTCCGGCAGCAGCCGGTCCTGCTGCTCCGGGGTGCCCAGGTGCAGGATCGCCGCGGAGAACAGACCCCACTGGACACCGGACTTGATCTGCAGCGACGGGTCGGCCGCGACCAGCTCGGAGAAGCAGGCGAGGTTGGCGCCGGGCTGGTCCAGGCCGCCCATCCGCTCCGGGAAAGCGAGCCACGACAGCTTGTTACCGCCCTCGACCATGACGCGCATCTGCGCGAGCACGCGCTCGCGGTGCTCGGCCGGGGTCAGGGACTCGTCCTTGTGGAACTGGGGGTCGCCGGCGCGCTCGCGCGCCTGCCGCCGCCACTCGGGCCACCGGCCCAGCAGCAGCTCGGAGACCGCCTCGACGTCGAGGCGCACGTCCTCGTCACGAGGCGCGGAGGTGCGGTCGCGGTCGGGGAGGGTGGCCGGGGACTGGTCGGACGTCGTCGTCATCAGGACTCCTGCTTCTCGAGGTGGCGGGACGGCTCGGCGCCGCCGGTGGCGTCGTGGTGGAGCACGCCGACGGGCCCGTTCCAGAGCCAGGTCGTGACCTGGTCGGTCAGGTCGTCGCGGGTCTGACCGTCGGCGCGGGTGTGTCCGAGCCACCACTCCCCCGCACCGCGGACGAAGCCGACGGCACCGGCGGCCCAGGCGGCCGCCGTGGTCGGGGGGACGTGGACGGCCCGGGCGAAGGGCTCGGCGACCAGGGTGATGACCGAGTCGAGGTAGGCACCCAGCGCCTCGGGGCGGGCGGTGCCGTCGTCGGGCTCGTTGCCCCCGAGCGCGGTCCGGGTGACGAACCAGTAGACCTGGGGCGAGCTCTCGATGGTCTGCAGGTAGGTGCGCACCATGGCACGCAGGGCGGCGTGCGGCGTCGGCGCCTCCGCGGCGGCCTCCGCGAGCAGGCGGTGCATCCCCTTGACCACGGACTCGGCCACGGCGAGGCGCAGGCCGGCCTTGTCGTCGAAGTAGCGGTAGTAGATCGACTTCGACGTACCGGCCATCGCGGCGATCTCGTCCATCGACGCGCCGGGGCCGATCTCGTGGATCGCCCGGCGGGCCTCACGCACGAGCGAGGTCCGCCGCTGGGCACGATGATCGTCCCATCGGGTCGACCGTCCGTCCGGCCGGGTGGCACGTCCGTTCGTCGCGACCGTCATCGGTCACCCCCTGTGACTCGTCTCACGAGACTGAGAGTATCAGGTACTGTGAGTACTACTTGAAACCGTCGAGTGTAAGGAAGCACACAGTGGCCACTCGCCAGACCGCCCGAGCCCAGTCCGCCGGTTCGGCACAGGCCCCGCGCGACGCCGTCGTCGTCGGCGCCAACCGCATCCCCTTCGCCCGTGCCGGGAAGAAGTACGCCGACGCCTCCAACCAGGAGATGTTCACCGCCGCCCTCGAGGGCCTCGTCGCCCGCTACGGGCTGCAGGGCGAACGCCTCGGCGAGGTCGTCGGCGGAGCCGTGCTGAAGCACTCCCGCGACTTCAACCTCATCCGCGAGTCGGTACTGGGCTCGTCGCTCTCCCCGAACACGCCCGCGTACGACCTGCAGCAGGCCTGCGCCACCGGGCTCGAGGCGACGATCACCATCGCCAACAAGATCCGCCTGGGTCAGGTCGACTCCGGGATCGCCGGCGGTGCCGACACGATCTCCGACGCACCGGTCGCCGTCAGCGAGGGGCTGCGCCGCGCCCTGCTGGAGGCCGGGCACGCCAAGACCTGGCAGGCGCGCGCCAAGGCGCTCGCCCGGATCCGCCCCGCCGACCTCAAGCCGCTCACCCCCGCCACCGACGAGCCGCGCACCGGCCTGTCCATGGGTGAGCACCAGGCGATCACGACCGCCCGCTGGGGCATCAGCCGCGAGGCCCAGGACGAGATCGCCCTGGCCAGCCACCACCACCTCGCCGAGGCCTGGGACTCCGGGTTCTTCGACGACCTGGTCACCCCGTTCCGAGGCCTGTCCCGGGACGACAACATGCGCCCCGACAGCTCGGCGGAGAAGCTCGCCGGTCTCAAGCCCGTCTTCGGCCGCTCGCTGGAGACCCCGGCCACGATGACCGCCGGCAACTCCACCCCGCTGACCGACGGCGCCTCGACCGTGCTGCTCGGCTCGCGGGAGTGGGCCGAGTCCCACGACCTGCCGGTGCTCGCGCGGTTCGTCGACGCCGAGACCGCCGCCGTCGACTTCGTGCACGGCCGCGAGGGCCTGCTGATGGCCCCCGTGCACGCCGTGCCGCGCCTGCTGGCCCGCAACGGCCTGACCCTCGAGGACTTCGACTTCTTCGAGATCCACGAGGCCTTCGCGTCCACGGTGCTCACCACCCTGGCCGCCTGGGAGGACGCCGACTACGGCAAGAACGAGCTCGGCCTGTCCGGCGCGCTCGGCACCGTGGACCGCAGCAAGCTCAACGTGCGCGGCTCCTCGCTCGCCGCCGGCCACCCGTTCGCCGCGACCGGCGGGCGGATCGTCGCCACCGCCGCCAAGCTCGTGGCCGAGAAGGCCGCCGAGACCGGCAAGCCGGCACGGGCCCTGGTGTCCGTGTGCGCCGCCGGCGGCCTCGGTGCCACCGCCGTCCTCGAGTCCGCCTGAACCCGGAAGGAGACCCCGTGACCGACCGCTACACCCAGGCCGTGAACTCCGGGTTCACGAAGACCCTCGCCACGAAGCTGGGGCTGCCGCGTCCCGCGCTCCTGCGCCGCTACCGTGCCGGTGAGCCGCTCACCGTGGGCCCCGTCCTCGTCGTGTCCGACGGCGCGTCGAAGGCCGACGCGGACGCCCTGGCCCAGACGCTGCTCGGCTGGGACCTCGACGTGCGGCGCGACCCCGGCGACGACGTCCGGTTCGGCGCCATCGTCCTCGTCCTGACCGAGACGGCCCGCCCCGGCGACGCCTCCGAGGCCGTGCTGGCCACCGGGTCCGTGCTGCGACGGCTGGCCGGCAACGGCCGGGTCGTCACCGTCTCGCGGGCTGCCGCCGAGGGCGACGCCCCGGCGCTGTCGGCGGCCCGGAACGCCGTCGACGGGTTCCTGCGCTCGCTCGCCAAGGAGCTGCGCGGCGGCGCCACCGGCAACGGGATCGTGCTCACCGACGACGCCGCGGTCGACCAGACGTCCGTGCTGGCCACGCTGCGGTTCTTCCTCTCCGCGAAGAGCGCCTACGTCGACGGCCAGCTCCTGCGGGTCGGCCCGGCGAAGGCCGGAGCACCCGCCGCGGACCTGACCACGGACCGTCCGCTGGCCGGGAAGGTCGCCGTCGTCACCGGCGCCGCCCGTGGCATCGGCGCAGCGATCGCCCGCACGCTCGCCCGTGACGGCGCGACCGTCGTGTGCGTCGACGTCCCGGCCGCCGGCGAGGGGCTGGCCCGTACCGCGAACGCGGTCGGCGGCACCGCCCTGCAGCTCGACGTCACGGCACCCGACGCCGGCCAGCGGATCCTGCTGCACGCCCGCGAGCGCCACGGCGGGCTCGACATCGTCGTCCACAACGCCGGCATCCTGCGCGACAAGCTGCTCGCCAACATGAAGCCGGCGCAGTGGGACGCGGTGATCGCGGTCAACCTCGAGGCCCAGCTGCAGATCAACGAGACGTTGGTCCAGGCCGGCCTGGAGAACCTGCACGTCGTGTCGCTGGCCTCCACCTCGGGCATCGCCGGGAACAAGGGCCAGACGAACTACGCCTTCTCCAAGGCCGGCGTCATCGGGCACACCCGGGCCACGGCACCGCTGCTCGCCGAGCACGGCGGCACCGCGAACGCGGTCGCCCCCGGGTTCATCGAGACCGACATGACGGCGTCGATCCCGTTCGCCACGCGGTCCGTGGCACGGCTGCTGCCGACGCTCTCCCAGGGCGGCGAGCCGGTGGACGTCGCCGAGGCCGTCGCCTTCCTGGCCTGGCCCGCGACGGCCGGCGTCAACGGTCAGGTCCTGCGGGTGTGCGGACAGCACATGGTGGGCCAGTGACTGCGGCGCCCCCGCGCACGGCCGACGGCCGCGAGCTGCGCGTCGAGACCCAGCCGAGCCTCCCCGGGCTCGGCGGGCTCTACGCGCGGGGCGCGGCCGCCTCGGGTCTGATCGCGGCCGGCCGCGCGCTGCCGTCGATCCCGGGCATCGGGGAGGCCCGCGGACCGGAGACCCGGGCGGACGCCTCGGACGGGGACCTCACCCTGCCCGACGTGGCCTACCGCGTCGGTGGGGTGCGCACCGACGACCTCGAGCGCCACCTGCACGACTACCAGCGGCTGGTGCACGAGCCGGTGGGCAACACGATGCCGGCCGGCTACCTGCACGTGCTCACCTTCCCGCTGACGACCGGGATCATGGTGCGCAACGACTTCCCGTTGCCCCTGCTCGGCATGGTGCACCTGGCGAACCGGGTCGAGCTGCGCGGGCCGGTCACGGTCGGCGACGTCCTCGAGGTGCGGGCGTGGGCGGAGAACCTGCGTCCGCACCGGCGCGGGGTGCAGGTGGACCTCGTCGCCGAGGTCCGCCGCGACGCCGGCGACGAGACGGAGCCGCCCGTGTGGCGCGGTGTCTCGACGCACCTGGCCAAGGGGTACTTCCTCGAGGACGGCGACGGCGCGTCGGAGGCCGACCGGCCGCGCGGGCAGTGGACACCGCCCCTGCCCACCGGCCGGTGGGTGCTGGGGCCGGAGACCGGCCGTGCCTACGCGGCGGTGTCCGGGGACCGCAACCCCATCCACATGTCGGCGCTGTCGGCCAAGGCGTTCGGCTTCCCGCGGGCGATCGCGCACGGGATGTACTCCGCGGCGCGGGCACTGGCCGACGTCGGCCCCGGGCGCGGTGACGCGTACCGGTGGACCGTGGAGTTCGCCAAGCCCGTGCTGCTGCCCGCCACCGTGGACGTGGCGATCACGCCCGAGGAGGGCGACGGGGCCGGGTTCTCCTACGTGGGATGGAACGCCCGCAAGGGGCTGCGGCACTTCTCCGGCGAGGTCACGCCGCTCTGAGCGGCCCCCCGGCCGGAGTCGGCACGTCGGCGGGCCCGAGGCGCAGCACCTGCGCTGCCTCGGGCCCGCGACGTCGGGGTCACGCGACGACCGGCTGCTGCTCCTGCAGCTCGGGACGGTCCCGGAGCCGCCACAGGAACACCAGGAACCAGATCAGGACGGCGAACGTCAGCACGCCGAGGAGGAGCACCACCGCACCGGCGCCCACGAGCCAGCCGGTGGTCCCCGGCGTCGGGCCGGCCGAGAGCAGCACGGGGCTCGATCCGAGCCCGAGGGCGACCACCGTGAGCGCGACGTCCGTCGCCCGCAGGATCCGGGCGTGCCGGACCACCTGTGGCTCGTGCGCCAGCACGCGGGCGATCCCCGTGCAGATCGCGACGACCACCACCGTGAGCGCGAGCGTCTCGACCGCCCCGAGCACGGAGAGGACGCCGGCCCCGACCGTCAGGCCGGGGACGAGCTGGACGATCGACCCGAGCCCGCCGAGCACCGCACCGACGGCGGCGACCGCAAAGGCCCGGTCGCGGACCGCGAGGAGCCGCAGGGCCTTCACCATCAGGATCCAGCCGACCGGGTCGACGACGACGTCGAACCCGTCGAACCGCAGGTCGAGAACGACGATGACCAGGCCCCCGACGACGATCTGCAGCGGTCTCATGCGGCGGAGAGTAGCGCAGGGCGTCCCGGCGTAGGGTCGGGCCATGGACGCCCTGCACGAGCAGACCGCCCTGGAGCTCCGCGACCGGCTGCGCGCCGGTGAGCTGACCCCGGGCGAGGTGACCGACCACTTCCTGGCCCGGATCGCGGCACGCAACGACGAGCTGGGCGCGTTCGCCCGCGTCACCCCCGAGAGGGCTCGGGAGCGCGCGACGCAGCTGGGTGCGCCGTCGGGGCCCCTGTGGGGGATGCCGACCGCCGACAAGGACCTGTGGAACCGGGCGGGAGTGCCGACCGGCTTCGGCACGCGCGCCATGGAGGGGTTCGTGCCCGACGAGTCCGACGACGTCGTCCTGGACCTCGACGCCGCCGGGATCGTCAGCCTGGGCAAGACCGCGACGCCCGAGCTGGGGTTCCCCGCCTACACCGAGCCGCTGGCGGGGCCCGTGGCACGCAACCCGTGGGACCTCACGCGCGGCGCCGGCGGCTCCAGCGGCGGGGCGGCGGTCGCGGTGGCCGCGGGCCTGCTGCCCTTCGCCCCGGGGTCCGACGGCGGGGGGTCCGTCCGGATCCCGGCCGCCGCCTGCGGCGTCGTCGGGCTCAAACCCTCGCGCGGCCTGCTGCCCGCGGGGTCCGGGATCGAGGCCCTCGGCGGCCTCGTGGTCAACGGACCGATCGCCCGGACGACGGCGGACACGGCGCTGCTGCTCGAGGGGATGCTGCGCCGGACCCCGGACGGCCACGTCGACCACCGGTTCACGCTGCGCACCCCCGCCGCGCACGCCGGGTCGTACCTCGCGGCCGCGCTGCGCGGCGAGGTCCCCGGGCGGGACGACGACGGCGACCGGTTCCGGGTGGGGGTCACCACCTGGAACGCCTGGGACGACTACTACGACGTCACCGTGGCGCCGGAGGCACGGGCGGCCCTCGACGCGGGCGTCCGGGCGCTGGCGGGTCTCGGGCACGGCGTCGAGGAGCACACCTGGGACCCGGTCCCGGAGTACGGCGACGCCTTCCGCAGCCTGTGGATGGGGGGTGCGTCGGCGGTACCGATCGACGACGACGCGGTGCTGGACCAGCTCGAGCCGCTGACGGCGTGGCTGATCCGTCGCGGCCGGCAGGTGCCGGCCCGCGAGCTCGCCGAGGCCCTGGCGACGCTGACCCGGTTCGAGCGGACCCTCATCGCCGGCATGGGCGACCTGGACGCCGTCGTCACTCCCGCCCTGGCGATGACGCCGCGGCCGATCGGCTGGTTCGACGCCGCCGACCCGGACCACAACTTCGCCCAGCAGTGCCAGTACACGCCGTTCACGTCGTGGCTCAACGTGGCCGGGCTGCCCGCGATCACCGTGCCGACGCACTGGACGGCGGACGGGCTGCCCATGGGGGTGCAGATCATCGGCCGTCCCGGCGGCGAGGTCACGCTGCTGGCGCTCGCCGCGCAGCTCGAGGACGTGCTGCGCTGGCCGGAGAGGCACCCGCCCGTCTGGTGAGGCCGGTCAGTCGGGGACGCAGGCGAACGCCTCGTCACCGCCGGGGCCGGCCGTGGCCAGCAGGCCGTCCAGCCCGGACCCCTCGGGCACGGGGCGCGGGTCGTCCACGACCACCCACAGCCCGTCGACGACGGCGTAGTCGGCCCGCGGCCCGTCGGCGACCAGCGCGGCCACGGCGGCCACGAGCCGCTCGACCTCCTCCCCGGCCGTGCCGGCGCCGACGGACGCGCGGACGGCACCGGCGCGGTAGCCCAGCCGGGTGAGCAGGGGATGCGCGCAGAAGCGTCCGTCCCGCACGCCGATGCCGTGCTCGGCGGACAGGTAGGCGGCGACGTGACCTGGCTCCCAGCCGGACACCGTGAACGTCACGACGCCGACCGTGTCCGGGGCGTCGGGCCACAGCCGGACGACCTCGACGCCGTCGATCGCCTCCAGCCCGTCGACCAGCCGGGCCCGCAGCGCGTCCTCGTGCTCGCGCAGGGCCACGGTGTCGACGGCGGCGAGCGTCTCGCAGGCGGCGGCGAGCGCCACCGCACCGAGCACGTTCGGCGAGCCGGCCTCGTGGCGGGCCGGGCCGTCGTGCCAGTCGGTCCCGTCCACGCGCACGCTGCGCACCGCGCCGCCGCCGGCGAGGTAGGGCGTGCCGGCGTCCAGCCAGTCGCGGCGGCCGACCAGGGCGCCGGTGCCGAACGGCGCGTAGGCCTTGTGGCCGGAGAAGGCGAGGTAGTCGACGCCGGTCGCGGCCAGGGAGAACCGCCGGTGCGGCACGAGCTGGGCGCCGTCCAGCACCACGCGGGCACCGGCGTCGTGCGCGGCGGCGACGACGTCGGCGACCGGCAACGTCTCGCCGGTGACGTTGGAGGCCCCGGTGACGGCCAGCAGGGCGTAACCGCGCCCTGCGGCCGTCCCGGCGGCGAGCTCGGCACGGACCGCCTCGAGCGTGGCCGCCACCGTGCCGCGACCGGTGAGGACCGTCGCGTCGGTCGCGCGCTGCCACGGCAGGAGGTTCGCGTGGTGCTCGACGTCGAGGACGAGCACGCGGCCCGGCGTGCCGTCCGCGGCGGCCGGGACGCACCCGGCCAGCAGGTTGAGCGCGTCGGTGGTGTGGCGCACCAGCAGGGTGAGGTCGTCCGGGCGGGCACCGACGAACTCGCCGATGGTGGCGCGGGCGGACTCGTACAGCGTGGTGGAGACCTGGGAGAGGTAGCCGGCGCCCCGGTGCACGGAGGCGTAGAGCGGCAGGGTGCGGGTGACGCGGTCCCCCACGGCCTGCAGCGCGGGCGCCGAGGCGGCGACGTCGAGGTTGGCGTACGGCACGCGCCGTCCGTCGAACAGCGGGGCGGGGGTGTCGTGCCCGAGGACGGGCAGCACCGGCGCGCGGTCGCCCACCGGCTCGGCGCCCGGACAGGTGGGGGTCTCGGCGATCGCGGTCATGGCGTCCTCCTCGGTGTCCCGGGGAGACGTCTCCCCGCGCTTGCCCGACGCCGGTCGGCGCCGTGCCTGGTCGTCACCCGGGGCACCCCGCCGCGAGGGGAGGGTTGCCGGCCAGCGAGCCGGGGCTTGGCGCTGGCGCTCTTGACCTGCTGCCAGCATCACGCGACGCCCCGAGCGTGTCAACCAGTGGGCAGAACGTCCCATCATGCGAGCAACTCCTGCTCGCGTGTACGCAGACCTCGCGCACCACGCCGGTCTCAGGAATTCCTCGAACCACACGCTCCGGGCGAGGTCGGGGGCTAGTTTGCACCTCAGCGTCCCGCAGCGGACGCCGCGCCCCCCGGGGCCGCTCAGCCCCGCCTGGAGGACCGATGAAGGCACCTGCCACGCGATCCATCAGCGCCCCGGTCATGGGAGCGGTCGCCCTCGTGACCGCCGTGGTCACGGCGTCCTGCGCGAGCGACGAGCCGGCGGCCGTCGCGTTCCCCGGCGTCGAACCGTTCGGCGCCACCCTCCCCGGCGTCCCTGCCGACGGCGCGCTCAGCTTCGGCTCCGTCCCCGTCTGCACCCCCACCGGAGAGCCGCTGGACATCGCGGCCGTCGAGCCGGAGGGGGACGTCGTCGTGACCAGCTTCGCAGCCCGGCCACTCGACGGCGCGATGCTCGGCGCCGAGGACGTCCCCCTCGACCATGCCGGCTTCGACACCGCGCGGCGGACGGTCACCGCGTCCTGCGCGGAGGGCGAGGCCGACGAACTGGGCCTCGAGCTGTCCCGCCCGGCAGCCTCCGGCACGGTCGGCGCCGAGAGCTTCCAGGTCACGACCCGGTCGGGCGGGACGACGCTCCCGTTCGCCGTCACCCTCTGCGACCCTGCCGACACGGATACTCCGGGGTGCGATCCGGACGCAGAGTGACCACTGGGCGAGACGATACGTCCGCACACCGGGATCTGCGGCGTACGATCGCGGGGACCATCCCGAGCGGCCGAGTGACGTGGCACGTTGACGCCGCAGCAACCCCGCGGGACCGGGCCGCCGTCCACCACGACGGCGCACGGGACCGGGCGCGGGTGCTACCGCCACGGCCGATGGGAGGAGTGCCGTGACCGCACCGATCGAACCCCGACCCGCGCAGGGCTACGCCGGCGACCTGACCCCGCAGCAGGCGTGGGACCTGCTCGCCGCCGAACCCGGTGCCGTCCTGGTCGACGTCCGCACCGAGGGCGAGTGGCGCACGATCGGGGTTCCCGACGTCGCCTCGCTGGACAAGGCAACCGTCTTCACGCAGTGGGTCACCGGCGACGGCCGACCCAACCCGGGATTCCTCGCCGAGCTCGAGGCCGCCGGCGTGCCCACCGACCAGCCCGTGGTGTTCCTGTGCCGCTCCGGGCAGCGCTCCATCGGCGCCGCCCGCCTGGCGACGTCGGCGGGCTACGGCCCCGCCTACAACGTGCTCGAGGGTTTCGAGGGGCCGGTGGGCCCGTTCGGCGCCCGCGACCAGGCCGGGTGGAAGGTCCGCGAGCTGCCGCACACCGCCTACGCCGAGCCGACCCGGTGACCCGCACCGAGATCCCCACCGGTCCCGGCCCGAACCCCGAGCCGTACGGCGGCGCCGGCCACGCGCCCCTGCCCCCGACCGCACGTCCCGCCACCCTCGCGGTGCGCGGTGGCCACCGCCGCTCGGACTTCTCCGAGACGTCCGAGGCCCTGTTCCTCACGCAGGGCTACACCTACGACTCCGCCGCCGACGCCGAGGCAGCGTTCGCCGGGGACCACTCCCGGTTCGTGTACTCCCGGTACGGCAACCCGACGGTGCGCACCTTCGAGGAACGCCTGCGCCTCATCGAGGGGGCCGAGGCCTGCTACGCCACCGCCACCGGAATGTCCGCGGTGTTCACCACGCTGGCCGCGCTGGTGCGCAGCGGGTCGCGGATCGTCTCGGCCCGGGCCCTGTTCGGCTCCACGAACGTCATCTACGACGAGATCCTCGCCAAGTGGGACGTGCGGGTCGACCTCGTCGACGGGCACGTGACGTCGCAGTGGGAGGAGGCCCTGGCCACCCCCGCCGACGTCGTCTTCTTCGAGACACCGTCGAACCCCATGCAGGAGCTCGTCGACGTGCGGCGCGTGTGCGAGCTCGCGCACGCCGCGGGTGCCGTCGTCGTCGTCGACAACGTGTTCGCCACCCCGGTCCTGCAGCGGCCGCTCGAGCTGGGCGCCGACATCGTCGTGTACTCGGCGACCAAGCACGTCGACGGCCAGGGCCGGGTGCTCGGCGGGGCGATCCTCGGTCCCCGGGAGTTCCTGTCCGGACCGGTCGAGACGTTCCTGCGGCACACGGGGCCGTCGCTCAGCCCGTTCAACGCCTGGGTGCTGCTCAAGGGGCTGGAGACCCTCGACGTGCGGGTGCGCGCGCAGAACGCGGCCGCGCTGCAGCTCGCCGAGTACCTCGAGACCGCCGACGGCGTCACGGGCGTGCGGTACCCCTTCCTGGCCTCGCACCCCCAGCACGAGCTCGCGAGGTCCCAGCAGACCGGGGGCGGCACGGTGGTCACGTTCGACCTCGCAGTGCCCGACGGCGCCACCCCGGAGCAGGCGAAGCAGCGGACGTTCCGGTTCCTGGACGCGCTGCGGATCGTCGACATCTCGAACAACCTCGGGGACGCCAAGTCGTTGGTCACGCACCCCGCGACGACGACGCACCGGCGGCTCGGCGCCGAGGGCCGCGCGGCCGTCGGCATCCACGAGAGCACGGTGCGGCTGTCGGTCGGGCTCGAGGACCCGCTGGACATCGTCGAGGACGTCGCCCAGGCGCTGCGGGCCTGACCCCCGTTCCGCCGAGCATGCCTTCGCGGCCCGTCCTGGCACCGGGACGGGCCGCCAGGACATGTTCGACCGTCGGGAGGGCATGGTCGCGGCGGAAACGGAGCGAGAAATGCCAGGTGGGAAGGCAGGCGGGCTCGCTAGGGTCGAGGCGTGTCCGCCTACGTCCGCCCCGCGCTGCCGCCCGCGGTCTTTCGCGACGACGCCGGGACCCCGATCCCGTACGGGCGACGGTGGCGCACCGTGGACGGTCCGCCCGAGTCCGCCTTCTCGGCGGTGACGCACCCCGAACGCTTCGCCCCGCTGCACACGGTCGCCGACGCCCTGGTCGAGCACCTGATGGCGACCTACGACGTCGAGGTCACCGCCGACGGCGCGCCGGGCCCGGATCCTCGGGTGACCGGCGAGCCGCGGCGCATCGTCCACCTGCGACCCGCGCGCGACCACGCCGCGCCGCTGACGATCATCTGGAGCGACCTGCCGGGGGTGGTCGTGCACGCCGGGCTGGAGCACGTCGAGACGTTTCCCTGCTGTGCCTGCGACGCCTGTGACGAGACTGTCGAGGACAGCGCCGACGACCTCGAACGGCTGGTGCTCGGCGTCGCCGCCGGGACCCTGCGCGAATGGGTGCGCCGGAGCTGGCCAGGCGCCCGCACCGTCCTCGTCGGTGCCGCCGACGCGACGTCAGCCGGAGAGGGACGACGCCGGATCCCGCGCACCGACATCCGCCGCCTGCGCGGCCGCCTCCGCGCACTGCCGGACGGCCGCTGGCAGCCCTGGACCCGTCGGGACGGCGACACCGCTCCGTAGACTCCCGACCGTGAGCCTCACGATCCGCGCCGCCAGCTCTGCCGACCTCCCCGTGATCGCGTTGCGCCGGTCGCTCGGGTCCGCCCCGCAGGACGAGCGGGCGACGCACGGCGTCGACGGCGAGGAACTGACCGTGCTGACGGGTCCGACGGCGGTGGCGTCGTGAGCCGGGTCCGGCTCGTCCGCTCGGACGTGCTCACCGCGGAGGTCGACTACGCCTACGCCTCCGTCGTGCCGGCCGGCACCCGGCTGGTCCACCTGGCCGGCGCCTGCCCGCTGGACGCCGACGGCCGGACCGTCGCGCCCGGGGACCCGGTGGCACAGGCGCACCAGGTCGTGGCGAACCTCCGTCAGGCGCTCGCCGACGCCGGTGCCGGCATCGAGGACGTCGTCAGCACACGGGTGCTCGTGGCCTCCACCGACCGGTCCGACCTGGTCGCGGTCTGGGACGTCGTCCGGGCGGCGTTCGGCGACCACGACGTGCCCAGCACGCTGCTGGGGGTCACGGCGCTCGGCTACCCGGACCAGCTCTGCGAGGTCGAGGCGGTCGCCGTCGCACGCGGATGACGACGGACGTCACTCCGTCTCGCCCCGGACCATCTCCTCCTCGGCGTCGTCCGGGCGGGTGCTCGCGAACGCGTCGGCCGCGCGGCGCAGGGCGACCGCGACCGAGCCCACCACGAGCCCCTCGCCGGGGTCGCTGGAGCGATCGACCACACCCTGGCGGAAGTCGCGGACCTGCTCGCGCAGCGCGTCGACGAGCTCGTCGCGGTCCTCTCCCCAGGCGTCGGCGCGGAGCACCCCGGCGAGGGAGCGCAGCACTCCGACGAGCGGTTCGCACAGGTCCTCGGGCAGGCGCACCGGTTCGGCGGTGTCCACCAGCAGCGTCACGACGACGTCGACGGACGCCGCGACCGTCTCCAGCTCCTGGGCCCGGGCGTCCTGCCCCTCGGTCCACCGCCGATACCGGCGGACCCGAGGGTGGCTCCCGGCCTTCGCGGCATCACGGCTCTCCCGCACCGAGACCCGGGTCTCCTCGAGCACCGGCTGGATCGCGACGCGCCGGCGTTCCCAGTCCTCGGCGTCCACGTCGCTGGACTCCTCCAGCGACTCCGCCAGGTCCTCGATCTGCCCGGCGAGCAGCGCGCTCAGCCCGTCCAGCGCGTTCTCGGTGGGGGTGAGCGGCAAGGGGGGCAGCAGCAGGTTCAGCCCGATGCCCACCAGGGCGCCGAGAGCCACCAGTCCCGCGAACGAACCCACGAACGACAGCGCGTCGGCGTTGCCGAGGATGAGCACGAACAGGGCGGAGTTCGCCACCCAGCTCCCCTGGTCGCCGAAGAACTTCCACCCGGCGCACAGCAGCGCGACGCCGATGACCAGCGCGATCGAGAACGGGCCGACCGGGAGGAACTCTTGGGCCAAGCGGGCGATCCCGGCACCGAGCAGGACGGCGACGGTGACGCGATAGGAGTCCTTGACGGACCGCACCAGCGTGCTCGTCGTCGCGATGATGGCACCGAGCGGCGCGTAGTAGGGGAAGTCCCCGAGCGGGTGCGGCACGTAGATCCCCACGACCCACGCCACCCCGGCCGCGAGCGCGCCGCGCGCCGCGATGGACCAGCGTGGATGGCGCAGCCATGTCCAGTACAGCGCCTGGGCGACCCCGGCGACCCGCTTCTCGACCATCGGACCCCTCTCGTCCCGAGCGATCCTCGCCACAGAACGTCAGGAGCGCATCCGCTCGCCGGAATACGCAGGTCGGGACGGTGGGTTGTCCCGGGCGATGAACGACGTCCGCCCCGCCCCCGCCCTCTCGGTCCTCGACCTCGTCCCCGTCCGCACCGGGCAGTCGAGCGCGCAGGCGCTCGAGTCCTCGATGACGCTGGTCCGCCGGGCCGACGCGCTGGGTCTGACCCGCTACTGGTTCGCCGAGCACCACAACATGCCCGCCGTCGCGGCCTCCACACCGCCGGTGATGATCGCCGCCGCGGCCGCACGCACCGAACGCATCCGCGTCGGGTCCGGCGGTGTGATGCTGCCGAACCACGCCCCGCTCGTCGTCGCCGAGCAGTTCGCCGCGCTGGAGGCGCTCGCCCCCGGCCGCATCGACCTCGGGATCGGGCGTGCCCCGGGCAGCGACCCCGTCGTGACCGCCCTGCTGCGATCCTCGGGGCCGACGTCGGACGTGGACCGGTTCCCGGAGCACCTGCGCAACATCCTGGCTCTCATGGCGCCCGACGGCGCCCGGTTGCGACTCACGGACGGCCAGACCTACGACGTCAACGCCACGCCCGCCGCGACGACGACGCCCACGCTGTGGCTGCTCGGCTCCTCGGACTACTCGGCGCGTCTGGCCGCGGAGCTCGGGCTGCCGTACGTGTTCGCGAACCACTTCTCCGGTGCCGGGATCGACCAGGTGCTCGCGCTCTACCGCGACGGCTACCGTCCCAGCGAGACCCACCCGCGGCCGCGGACCTTCCTCACCCTGAACGCCGTCGTCGCCCCGACGGCCGAGGAGGCCCACGAGCGCGCACTGCCGCAGCTCCGGGCGATGGCCCGACTGCGCACCGGTCGGCCGATGGGCACCGCCGAGACGGTCGAGGAGGCGCTGGCCGCCCCTTTGGACGGCCTCGGCGAGCAGATGGTCGAGGACATGCGGTCGCGCTGGCTCGTGGGCACGCCGGACGAGGCCCGGGCCGAGGTCGCCCGCCTGGCGGCGCGGCACGGGGTCGACGAGGTGATGATCGTCCCGGTGGCCGGCAGCTACGCCTCCGAACCGCTGGACGCGACCCCCGGCCGGGTGCAGACGCTGGAGCTGCTCGCCGGCTGACGTGCGAGGATCACCGCGACGACCGAAGGAGCAAGGACCGTGCCCGACCTGCGCCCCCTCACCCCGGCGGTCGGCGTGCTGCGCGCCGACAACCCCGGCCCGATGACGCTCGACGGGACCCGGTCGGTCGTGCTGCGCGCCCCCGGTGCGTCCTCGTGCGTCGTGGTGGACCCGGGGCCGGACGACGCCGCGCACCTCGACGCCCTCGCGGCCGCCGGGCCCGTGGACCTCGTGCTGATCACGCACCGCCACGCCGACCACACGGCCGGATCGGCCGGGCTGCGGACGCGGACGGGAGCCCCGGTGCGGGCCGCCGACCGGCGGCACTGCCACGGCGGCGAACCGCTCGCCGACGGCGAGGTCGTCGAGGCCGCCGGGCTGCGCATCGACGTGCTCGCCACCCCGGGGCACACGGCGGACTCGGTGTCCTTCACGGTCACGGCACCGGGGGAGGACCCTGTCGTGCTCACCGGCGACACCGTCCTGGGGCGCGGCACGACCGTCCTCGCCGAGCCCGACGGCTCGTTGCAGGACTACCTCGCCTCCCTCGACCTGCTGGAGCGGGTCGGGGACGGCCGGCTCGGGGTCCCCGCGCACGGGCCGGAGATCGCCGACCTCGGTGACGCCGTCCGCGCCTACCGGGCGCACCGCCTCGAGCGTCTCGACCAGGTGCGCGCGGCCCTGGCCGCGCTGGGCCCCGACGCCGGGGTGGACGACGTCGTGGCCCAGGTCTACGCGAACGTCGACCCGTCGGTGCTGCGGGCCGCCCGGCAGTCGGTGGCGGCCCAGCTCGCCTACCTGCGGCACGGGAGCTGACGGCGCACCGGGGCGCGTGGGCGCTGGCGACGGCATGATGGCGACATGACCGTCCGTCTCGGCATCGCCCACGTCCCCACGCACGCCCCGGAGACGCTGCGCACCGTGGCCACCGCGGCCGAGGACGCGGGGCTGGACGACCTGTGGGTGTGGGAGGACTGCTTCAAGCAGAGCGGCCTGGCCTCGGCGTCCGCGGCCCTGGCGTGGACCGACCGGATCCGGGTCGGGATCGGTCTCCTGCCGGTCCCGCTGCGCAGCACCGCGATCACCGCGATGGAGATCGCCACGCTGGCACGGACGTTCCCGGGCCGGTTCGTCCCCGCCGTCGGGCACGGGGTGCAGTCCTGGATGGCGCAGTCCGGGGTGCGCGTCGACTCACCCCTGACGCTGCTGCGCGAGCACGTCACGGCCCTGCGCGCGCTGCTGGACGGCGAGGAGGTCACGACGTCGGGCCGCTACGTGCACCTGGACGCCGTCCGCCTGGAGTGGCCGCCGACGACGCCGGTGTCCCTGTGGACGGGCGGGGTCGGCCCGCGCACGCTGGCGCTGACCGGCGAGCTGGCCGACGGCCTGACCCTGGCCAACGCGTTGACCCCGGACGACGTGCGCGACGCCGTCGCCACGGCCCGGGAGGGCGCGTCCGCCGTCGGGCGTGAGCTCCCGGACGTGCACGCGACCCTCGTCGTCGCGACCGGGGCGCGGGCTCGGGAACGACTGGCGGCGGAGCTGCCGAGGTGGGGAGCCGACCCGCAGCGCGGGATCGGGGCGGCCGGGGGCGCCGACGAGATCGCCGCGGGCGTGCGGGCACTGGCCGACGCCGGTGCGACGGCTGTCGCGATCCAGCCGACCGCGGACGAGCCCGACCTCGCCGAGCTGGCGGCGTTCCTCGGGCGGGAGGTCAGGCCGCGGCTCGCCGACCGAGCGGGCCGTTCGGTCGGCGCGTGGTGACGCCGACCCTGGTCAGAGGTGCTTGCCGAAGCTGCGCTGGTCGTCGTAGCCGGCGTACTTGCCGTACGACTCGATCGGCTCGTACCCGAGTGCGGTGTACAGGCCGATGGCCTCCGGCTGCGCGGTGCCGGTCTCGAGCACGAACCGCCGGAACCCGGCCTGCCGGGCGACGCGCTCCAGCTCGGCCATCAGCAGGCGGGCCAGCCCGCGCCCCCGGTGCTCGGGGAGGACGAACACGCGCTTCAGCTCACCGGTCGCCGCGGGGTGCACGGTGCCCCGGCCCCGGCCGTCGTCGGTGGCGGACACGTCGCGCACGCTCCCGCACGCGGCCGGGACCCCGTCGACGCGGACGAGGAAGGTGGCGACGACCGTCCCCGGGTCGATGACCTCGTGGGCGTCGTCGTCCCCGCCGTAGCGGCGGCCGAGCTCGGCGACCGCCTCGGCGCGCAGCGCCACGGCGTCGGCGTCCTCCCACGGGACCCGGACGACCTCGACGGCGCCGTCCCCCGGTCCGGTGGCTGCGGGGCGCTGCAGGTCGACGCTCATGGCGCCACCCTTTCTCGCCGTCGAGGCGGACGTGCCGTCGGGATCACGCGTGGACGAGCGAGGCCAGGACCGAGGTGAAGAAGCCCAGGCCGTCCGTGCCGGAGCGCGGCCCGTCCGGACCGTCGGGGCCGAACCCCGCCTCGACCGCGTGCTCCGGGTGCGGCATGAGCCCCACGACGTTCCCCGCAGCGTTCGTGATGCCCGCGATGTCGCGGCGGGAGCCGTTCGGGTTCCAGCCGACGTAGCGGAAGGCGACGCGGCCCTCCCCCTCGAGCTCGTCGAGGGTGCGCTCGTCGGCGACGAACTGGCCGTCCTGGTTCTTCAGCGGGATCGTGATGTGCTGCCCCGCCTCGTACCGGTGGGTCCACGCGGTGTCCGCGTTCTCCACGGCGAGCACCTGCTCGCGGCAGACGAAGTGCAGGTGCTCGTTCTTGATCATCGAGCCGGGCAGCAGGTGGGCCTCGGTGAGGATCTGGAAGCCGTTGCAGATGCCCAGCACCGGCATGCCGCCCTTCGCGGCGTCCACGAGCGCGTCCATGGCGGGCGCGAAGCGGCTGATCGCGCCGGCCCGCAGGTAGTCCCCGTAGGAGAACCCGCCGGGCAGGACGACGGCGTCGACCCCCTGCAGGTCGCCGTCGGCGTGGAACAGCGACACCGGCTCGCCGCCGGCGAGGCGCACGGCACGGGCCGCGTCGCGGTCGTCCAGGGTGCCGGGGAAGGTGATGACGCCGATGCGTGCCTCGTCCAGCGTCGTGTCGAGGGTGCCCGCGCTCATCACGCCGACACCTCGGCCGCCTCGGCGGAGGCGTCCGCGACCCGGACGACGTCCTCGATGACCGGGTTCGACAGCAGCGTCTCGGCTGCTTCGCGCGCGGCGGCGAGCACCTCGGGCGTGACGTCGCCCTCGACCTCGAGCTCGAACCGCTTGCCCTGGCGGGCACCGGTGAACTGGGTGAAGCCGAGCCGCGGCAGCGCCCCGACGACGGCCTTGCCCTGGGGGTCCAGGATCTCGGGCTTGGGCATGACCTCGACGACGACGCGTCCCACGGCGGGCTCCTCAGGCGCTCGGCTGGGCCGCCGCTCCGGGATCCCGGCACGCAGCACGGCGGCAGGTGACGGGCGGGAGCACGGCGGCAGGATTCCGGGCGTCAGTCTACCCGTCGAGCGGAGCCGCGGGCCCCGGCCGTCCGCGGACCCCGGACCATCGTCCGGTCGGGTGCAGACAGGGGTGGTCGTCCCCCGCTACCGTCCAGGTCATCCACAGCCAAAAGGGAGAAACCATGACCAACCCGCCGCAGGACCCGTACGCACCCCCGACCACCACCGCACCGGACGCGTCCGCGCCGGACGCACCGACGACCGTGCTGCCGGACACCGCCGACGTGCCCGCTCAGCCGTACGAGGTACCGCCGACCCACCCCGGGACGGACGGGCTGGCGATCGCCGCGCTGGTGACCGGGATCCTGCAGATGACGATCATCCCGCTCGGCCTCGGCATCGCCGCGCTGGTCCGCATCAAAAAGTCCGGCAGGTCCGGCAAGGGATTCGCGATCGCCGGCATCGTCCTCGGCGCGCTGTCCACCGTCGCGTGGGCCGCGATCATCCTGCTGTTCTCCGCCCTCTTCACGAACGACGACTTCCAGGAGGCCTTCGTGGAGGGCTTCGAGGAGGGCTACGAGGAGTCGACCGGCACGGACCTCGGGCTCGAGGACTCCGCCGGCACGGACCCAGGACTCGCCGAGGTGTCGAGCACGGAGATCACCGTCGGCGACTGCTTCGAGGACCCCCCGCTCGAGGCCGTCGACTGCACGTCCCCGCACCACTCCGAGGTGTTCGGCGTCCAGGAGCTGGCCGGCGAGGAGTTCCCCGGTGAGCAGCAGGTGATCAAGGCGACCGAGGAGTTCTGCCTGAGCGCCTTCACCAAGTACGTCGGCACCGACTACATGGACTCCAGCCTCGACTTCTTCTACTACTACCCGACCGAGGAGATGTGGACGTCCGGGGACCGAGAGGTCTTCTGCGAGGCCGTGACGATGGACGGCAGCCCGCTCGAGGGGACGGTCGCCGGCTCCGGGATCTGAGCTCCCGGCGCCTCCTCGTCGAACCGTCCGAATTCACCCTGCGCTGTGCGTCACCTGACGCAGAAGGCGCGGGGCCACCGGGAGAACGGTGGATCCGGACGATCTCCGCCGACGGCGGACGCCCTCCGGTCCGTCTCCCGCGGGCCGGTCGGACTCGACGAGGAGGCACCGACCCATGTCAGACAACAGCACGACGCCGACCGCGACGCCACGGAGGTCGCGACGCCGGTTGGCCCTGTTCAGCGCTCTCGCGCTCGCCGTCCCGCTCCTGCTCAGCCAGGCGGTCACCGCGACCGCGGACATGCACCTGGCCTCGCTGCCGGGCAGCGACTTCGAGATCGACACCGACGCCAACCTCAAGGTGGACGACGCGGGGAACCTGGACTGGGCGAACGTCGACGCCACCGTCGGCACCGACGAGCCGACCGGCCGGGACGACGACTCGTTCGCCGGCGGGTCCAAGGAGGACGACGTCTGTCCGGGCACGACGACGGGCAGCATCCCGAACAACAAGAGCGACCTGCTGAACTTCGGGGTCTACGAGGAGGAGGGCGATCCCGGATTCCTGCACCTGTTCTGGACGCGCGTCCAGGAACCGAACGGCACCACGCTCATGGACTTCGAGCTGAACCAATCCGGTGAAGACTGCGGCAACGGCGTCAACAAGGTCCGCACCGACGGCGACCTGCTGCTCGAGTACCAGATCGACCAGGGCGGCAAGCAGGCGATCGTCCTCGCGCGGCTCTGGGACGAAGCCGCGGGCGAGTGGGGTCCGGTCCAGGACCTGACCGCGGTCAACGACGCGACGGGCACGATCAACGAGACGGCGATCCCGGCCAACGAAGCGATCGTCAACGCCGGCGACCCGGGGGAGGTCCCGCTGGGGCCGCTCAGTCCACGCACCTTCGGTGAGGCCAGCATCGACCTCGGGTTCCTGTTCGACGACGAGGAGTGCCTGTCGTTCGGCAGCGCTTTCCTCAAGTCACGGTCCTCGGACTCCTTCACGTCACAGCTGAAGGACTACATCGCGCCGGTCGGGGTCAACATCTCCAACTGCGGGAAGCTCACCGTCGTGAAGCAGACCGATCCGGACGGCGTGTCCGACACGTTCGACTTCACCACCACGGGCGGGCTCACACCCGCGACGTTCACCCTGGGTGACGACGGCACCCAGGCCTACACCGACGTGTTCGAAGGCACCTACACGGTGACGGAGGCCGCGGACGCACCAGGAGAGCTCGACAGCATCGTCTGCGACAGTGGCGACTGGAGCGTGGCCGACCGGACGGTGACCGTCAATCTGGAGGCGGACGACGACATCACCTGTACGTTCTACAACAGCCTGTTCGGGTCGATCCTCGTGGAGAAGGTCGACGACAACGGTGATCCGCTCGACGGCGCGGCCTTCACCGCAACAGCCGGCGAGGACGTGACCGACCTCACCGACTACGGCAACGGCGTGTTCTGTGCCGACGTGCCGTACGGCGACTACACCGTCGAGGAGACGACGGTGCCGGACGACTACGTGGGTGAGGACCCGAAGAACGTCACCGTCAACAGCTCCGAGAGCTGTGCGGAGCGCCTGGCCGAGGAGAACCCGACGCCGGACCTGACGTTCACCAACGAGCAGCTCCATCGCATCGTGGTGCTGGTCTGCCACCAGGCGGACGACGAGCTGGTCGTCGGCACGGTGGCGCTCGGCGAGGGTGAGTCGCAGGACACGGTCGCACCGAGCGACATCACGCCGCTCACGGACGTCGACCCCGACGCGGAGGAGAAGCTGTGCAACCTGCCCGGGTTCTCCGACCTCGAACACGGGGAGGTGGGTCTGACCGTCAACATCCCAGGCCACACGGCCGAATAGTCCCCTGAGCACGGCGGGCGCACGCACGGAGCGTGCGCCCGCCGTGCCGTGTGCCGTCGCCACCCCGCGGGCAGGAGCCACGGCCCGGGCCTACGCTGGCGCGAGGGGGACCTTGCTGCGGCAGGGACGACACGATGGCAACCGCGCGCACAGTGCCGGCGTTCGATCCGGCGTCGTTCATCGGGCTGATCCACGAGCCCGATCGCTCCCGCCTGCTGGCGGCCGGGCACCGCACGAAGGTCCCCGCCCGGACGCCCCTCACCACCCAGGGCACCACGCCGTCGTCGCTCTGCGTGCTGCTCTCGGGCACCGCTGAGGCGGTGCGAGTCGACCAGGGCGGCCACGAGACCCGCGTGCTGTCCTACGGACCCGGCGACGCGGCCTGCCTCCCCGAGGTCTGCGCAGCCGTCCCGGCGCTGTCGACCGTGCGCACGTCCGCGCCGGCCGAGGTGCTCTCCGTCCCGGCGCGGGTCTTCCGGCAGCTCGTCACGACACCCGCCGTCTCGGAGGCGGCGGTCTCCGCCCTGGCCACCCTCGCCTACACGCTGGAGGAGCACCGGCTGCACGGGTCCTACGGCAACGTCCGGTCCCTGGTGTGCCACTGGGTGCTCCAGCTGGCGGCACGGTCCGGCGTGCCGCAGCCCGACGGATCGGTCGTCGTCCGGTGCACCCAGGCCGAGCTGGCGTCCTGGGCGGGGATCTCCCGCGAGGCGCTGGTCCGCCACCTCCGGGTGATGCGTCTGGACGGACTCGTCGCCACGAGCCGCGGGTACCTGACGATCCACGACCCGGAGGGGTTGCGCGCGGCGGCCGACGACGGCGGACCGTCGACGGCGTCGCCGAACGGTGTCAGTCGAGGCGAGAACCCGTGAGCCGTTCGTAGGCCTCGAGGTACCGGTCGCGGGTCCGGCGCACGACGTCCGCCGGCAGCGCGGGCGGCGGGGCGTCCCCGGCACGGTCCCACCCGGACGCCGACGACGTGAGCCAGTCACGGACGAACTGCTTGTCGAAGCTCGCCTGGGCCCGGCCCGGTTCCCAGTCGTCGGCCGGCCAGAACCGCGACGAGTCCGGGGTCAGCACCTCGTCGCCGAGCACGATCGGCCCGGTCGGGTGATCGGACCCGTCCGGCACCCGGCCGAACTCGAGCTTGGTGTCCGCGAGGACGACGCCCCGGTCCCGGGCGATCGCCTCGGCACGGGCGTAGACGGCGAGGGTCAGCTCGCGCAGCCGGGCGGCGTCGCCCTCCCCGATCCGCCGCGCCACCTCGGCGAAGCTGACGTTCTCGTCGTGCTCGCCCACCTCGGCCTTGGTCGCCGGGGTGAAGATCGGTTCCGGCAGGCGTGAGCCGTCGACGAGCCCGGCGGGCAACGGGATGCCGGTGACCTCGCCGGTGCTGCGGTACTCGGCGAGCCCGGAGCCGGTGAGGTAGCCGCGCGCCACGCACTCGACGGGGAACATGTCCAGGCGGCGACAGACCATCGCCCGGCCCGCGACGACGTCGGGGACGAGACCGTCACCCGGCTCGGCGCCGGCCTCGACCGAGACGACGTGGTTGTCGACGAGGTCGGCGAGCTGGTCGAACCACCACAGGCTGAGCTGGGTGAGGACCACACCCTTGTCGGGGATCCCGGGGGTGAGCACGTGGTCGTAGGCCGACACCCGGTCCGAGGCGACCACGAGCACCACGTCACCCAGCGGGTGCACCCCACCGAGCGCCGGCAGGTCCGGGAGGTACAGGTCGCGGACCTTGCCGGAGTAGGCGTGCCGCCACCCGGGCAGGTCGAGGGGGCCACCGGCGAAGGCCTCGGGCGTCTCGGTCGTCACGGCACCCGCACCTCGCCCCGCTCGGCGGCCAGCGCGATGTCCGTGCGGTGGTGGGAGTCCGCGAGGTGGATCTCGGCGACGCCGGCGTAGGCCGCGGCCCGGGCCGCGGCGAGGTCGGCGCCCCGGCCGACCACCGACAGCACCCGGCCGCCGGCGGAGACGAGCGTGCCGTCCTCGGCCGTCGCGGTGCCGGCGTGCAGGACGTGCACACCCGGCAGGGCCTCGGCCGCCTCGATGCCGGTGATCGCATCACCTCGTCGCGGCGACTCCGGGTAGCCGGTCGCCGCGACGACGACGTTGACCACGGCCTCGGGCGACCAGTGCAGCGGTGCGTGCTGCTCGAGCTCTCCGCGGGCCGCGGCCAGCAGCACGGACGACAACGGGGTCGTCAGGCGGGTCAGGACCGCCTGGATCTCCGGGTCGCCGAACCGGGCGTTGAACTCGACCACCCGGGCCCCGCGCGAGGTCAGCGCGAGGCCGACGTAGAGCACGCCGACGAACGGGGTGCCGCGGTGCGCCATCTCGTCGATCGTCGGCTGCGCGATCCGGTCGACGACCTCGGCGACGAGGCCCGACGGCGCCCAGTCCAGCGGGGTGTAGGCACCCATGCCGCCCGTGTTCGGCCCCTCGCCACCGTCGAACACCCGCTTGAAGTCCTGGGCGGGGACCATCGGGACCACCGAGGCGCCGTCGCACAGGCAGAAGAGCGAGACCTCCGGGCCGTCCAGGTACTCCTCGACGACGACCCGCCCCCCGGGTCGGGCACCGAGGGCCGCCTCCGCGTGCGCCAGCGCCTCCTTGCGGTCGGAGGTGACCACGACCCCCTTGCCGGCCGCCAGGCCGTCGTCCTTGACCACGTGCGGGGCGCCGAACGCGTCCAGGGCGGCGGCGACCTCGTCGCGGGTGGTGCACACGTGGGCCATCGCGGTGGGCACGTTCGCCGCCGCCATGACCTCCTTCGCGAACGACTTCGACCCCTCGAGCCGAGCCGCCTCGGCGGAGGGCCCGAAGACCGGGACACCCGCGTCCCGGACCGCGTCCGCGACCCCGGCGACCAGCGGCGCCTCGGGGCCCACGACGACGAGGTCGGCACCGAGGTCGGTGGCCAGCGCGGCGATCGCGCCGCCGTCGACGGCGTCGACGGGGTGCAGGGTGGCCTCGCGGGCCATCCCCGGGTTCCCGGGGGCCGCGTGCAGCTCGTGCGGCTCTCCTCCGAGGGCGTCTTCCGCGGCGAGGGCGTGGAGGATGGCGTGCTCGCGAGCACCGTTCCCGACGACGAGGATCTTCACGGGATCTCAGTGTAGGTGGAGCGGTCGGGGCCCGTGCGGGCGGTCCGGCGGACGGTCAGGACGGCACGGTCGCGTCCTGACCGGACGCCGCGAGGGAGTCGGCCACGAACCCGGTCCGCACCAGGTCGGCGACCGCGTCCCGCAGCCAGGACACGGCGTCCGGGGACCGGTCGCGCCCGGTGGCCACGGCCTGTCGGATCTCGGTGAACCGCGGCTCCAGCACCCGCACGTCGCCGCGATCCTCGGCCCAGCGGGTCACGGGCTGGCGGATCCCGGCGGCGACGTCGAGACCCTCCGCCTCGAACACGGCCGTCCCCTCCGCGCCCCGGACGAGCTGGGCGTGCCGCAGGGTCCGCGTCAGGGACAGGTCGTACGCCGACCCCTCCTTGACCCCGATCCGCACCCCGGGGGCGTCGACCTCGGCGGCGGACCGCAGCGGCGAGGACGCGGGGACGGCGAAGACCCCCTCGATGAGGACGTACGGGTCGGTGAACGCCACGTGCTCGGCGCGCTGCGGCTCGGCCGCGAGGAACCCGACGTCCGCCTGGCCGTCCCGGACGGCGGCGAACGCGTCCCGGGCGGCGTCGACGCAGGACAGCTCGATGAAGGTGCCGAGGTGGTCGGCCAGGGCACGGGCCAGGTCGACGGTGACGCCGGTGGGCGCCGACGCCGTGCCCTGGGCGAGCACCGGGTTGCCGAGGTTGATCACGGCGCGCAGCGCCCCCGTGGGGGCGAGCACGGCGGCCTCCGCGGCGCGGCTCATGCCCGTGCGTGGATCAGGTCGTGGATCGGGATGATCTCGTCACGCCGCGGCCCGACCCCGACGGCGGAGATCCGGCAGCCCGACATCTTCTCGAGCGCCCGCACGTACGCCTGGGCGTTGGCCGGCAGCTCGTCGAAGGACCGGCACTGCGAGATGTCCTCCCACCAGCCGGGCAGCTCCTCGTAGATCGGCGTGGCGTGGTGGAACGCCGACTGGTCGTCCGGCATCTCGTCGTACCGGGTGCCGTCGACGTCGTAGGCGACGCAGACCGGGATCTTCTCGATGCCGGTCAGCACGTCGAGCTTGGTCACGACGAGGTCGGTGAGTCCGTTGACGCGTGCCGCGTACCGGGCGATGACCGCGTCGTACCAGCCGCAGCGCCGGGCACGTCCCGTGGTCACGCCGTACTCCCCGCCGGTCTTGAGCAGGTACTCGCCGTTCGCGTCGAACAGCTCGGTGGGGAACGGCCCCTCCCCCACACGGGTGGTGTACGCCTTGATGACGCCGATGATCGAGTCGATCCGGGTCGGCCCGACGCCGGACCCCGTGACCGCGCCGCCGGCGGTCGCGTTCGACGACGTCACGAACGGGTAGGTGCCGTGGTCGACGTCGAGCATGGTCGCCTGGCCGCCCTCGAAGAGGACGTTGTGACCGGCGTCCAGCGCCTGGTTCAGCGCCAGCCCGGTGTCGGCGACCATCGGCCGCAGCCGTTCGGCGTGCCCGAGCAGCTCTTCGACGACCTCGTCGACCTCGACGGCGCGACGGTTGTAGACCTTCACCAGCAGGTGGTTCTTCTGGTCGAGCGCGCCCTCGACCTTCTCGCGCAGGATCTTGGGGTCGAACAGGTCGGCGACCCGAATGCCCACGCGGTTGATCTTGTCGGCGTAGGCCGGGCCGATGCCCCGCCCGGTGGTGCCGATGCGCCGCTTGCCGAGGAACCGCTCGGTGACCTTGTCCACCGTGCGGTGGTACGAGGCGATGACGTGCGCACCGGAGGACACCATCAGCTTGGAGGTGTCGACGCCGCGGGCCTCGAGCGCGTCCAGCTCCTCGAAGAGGACGTCGATGTCGACCACGACACCGTTGGCGATGACCGGGGTCACACCGGGGGACAGGATGCCCGAGGGCAGGAGGTGCAGGGCGTACTTCTCGTCGCCGATCACCACCGTGTGCCCGGCGTTGTTGCCCCCGTTGAACTTGACCACGTAGTCGACGCGGTCACCGAGGAGGTCCGTCGCCTTCCCCTTGCCCTCATCGCCCCACTGGGCGCCGACGAGCACCACGGCTGGCATGGATCAACTCTCCTCGTTCGTCGATGAGACCCGGAGGATCCCGCCGGGCCTCGCCAGAGTTTACCCGGCCATGACCTGGTGTCCCAGGCAGCGCGCCCTAGGCGGGTCGGGGACGCTGCGGCAGCTCGACCGACGCGGCACCCGTGGCCGTGTCCGACTGCTCGCAGTGGTGGTCGGTGTCGATCCGGAAGAGGTCGAGGGCGCCGCACACCTCGAGCACGAAGAGGTCGCGGTCGTCGGCGCCGCGCAGGACCGTGGCCCCGCCGCGCTTGCGACCCGCGTCGGCGAGCGAGATGAGGAACGCCGCACCGGTGGAGTCCATGAAGGTCACCCGGCACATGTCGATCACCAGGAGCTGACGGCGGAGGCCGACGACGCGCGCCGCGATCTCGGGGAACTGGTCCCGTTCGGCGAGGTCGAGGTCGCCGGCGATCACGAGCGTCGTCGTCGTGGAGGACGTCGCGATCTCGATCATGTGCCCGAGCCTACCGTCGCACCCCGGAGTTCCGCGCCTCGGGACGGCGAGGGCCGCGTCCGCGTGGCAGGCCCGCGCACCCCCCTGGGAGGATGACGCCATGAACCCTCTGACCGACAACCTGCTGTCCGGACCCGACCCGACGCTCCTGCCCGACGACCACGCGGCGGTGCGGGAGGCCCTGGAGACCGGTGAGGACCCGGCGGTCCTGGCGGCGGCGCACCCGGCGGCCAGCACGGCCTGGGCCGTCCTGGCCGAGCAGACCCTCGCGGGCGGCGACGACGTCACCCGCTCCGTGACGGCCTACGCCTACGCACGCACCGGCTACCACCGGGGCCTGGACGCCCTGCGCCGGGCGGGGTGGCGCGGCCAGGGACCGGTGCCGGTCGACCACACCCCGAACCAGGGGTTCCTGCGGGCCCTGCTGGCGCTGTCGGAGGCCGCCGCGCGGATCGGCGAGACGGACGAGGCGGAGCGCTGCGCGCAGCTCCTGACGGACTCCGGGGTCTCGGCCGCCGACGTCCGCGCGCTGCGCTGACCCCTGTCCCGGCCCGGCGGGCCGGCGCCGGGCCGGGCCGGCTACGCGGGTCCTGACCCGCTGGTCAGGTCGGGGCGCAGCTTGGCCCAGACCAGCTTTCCCGACGCGCTGGGCCGCCATCCCCAGTCCGCCAGGCGTTCGACGATCTGCATGCCGAACCCGCCGAGCCGGTTCGGGTGCCCGTCCGTGGCGACCGGTGGCGCCGGGTTGGAGTCCTCGACCTCGATGCGCAGGCCGTCCCCCGTGTCGAACAGCCGGAGCGCGATGTTGCCCCAGCCGTGCAGCACACCGTTGGCGACCAGCTCGCTCACGACGAGCTCGGCCGCCGCGGACTCCGCCAGCCCCCACGCCTGCGAGGTGCGCAGGACCGCGTGGCGGGCACGGCCGATGGAGGCCGGTTCGCTCGGCAGCAGCCAGCGGCGCGAGCGGGGGCTCAGCGCCGTGACCCGGTGGTCGGCCTCCGGGTCGGGCACCCGCACCACGACGATCGCGACGTCGTCCTCGGGCGAGTCGGCCAGCCGGGACAGCAGCTCCTCCCCGACGCCCGCGGCGTCGCGGGCCGTGATGCGCCCGGACATCTCCGTCAGCGTCTCCAGCCCGCGCTTGAGGGACCGGTCGCGACGCTCGATGAGCCCGTCGGTGTAGAAGACCAGCACGTCCCCGCGACGCAGGACCTCGTGCCCGGTCTCGCGGGGCTCGTTGCCGAAGCCGACGAGCATGCCGCCCGCCCCGTTCAGCAGGCGTGTGCCGCCGTCCCGGAGCAGCAGCGGCGGGAGGTGCCCGGCGCGGGTGTACTCCAGGCCCCAGCTGTCGTCCTCGGTCCGGTGCTGCAGCGCGGCGTAGACCATCGACGCCGGCCGCGGCACCCGCATCCCGGCCACGAGCTGGTCGACGCGGTCGAGCACGGTCCCCGGGGTCGTCAGCTCGTAGGCGTAGGCCCGCACCACGGACCGCAGCTGACCCATCGCCGCGGCCGCCTCGACGTCGTGCCCGACGACGTCGCCGATGACCAGGCCGACCGTCCCGTCGGCGATCTGGAGGACGTCGTACCAGTCGCCGCCCACCTGCGCGTGCTCGGCGTTCGGCGCGTAGTAGGTCCACACGTCCAGCCCGGTCACGTCCGCCTGCTCGGGCAGCATGGCACGCTGCAGGGCCTCGGCGAGCCGGTGCTCGCGCGCGTACAGCCGCGCGTTGTCGATCGCGGTGCCGGCGCGGCGGGCCACGACCTCGACCACGGTGGACACGTGGTCCAGCCCCGGTGCGGGTCCCGACTCCGGCACGGGCTCGTCCCCGTCCCAGGTGACGAGGAGACCGAGGACACGACGTCGGCCCGCCACCGCGTGCACCACCGCCTCCCGGGGCACCGCGCCCGTCTCGGCGACGACCCGGTGCATCAGGTCCCGCCGCAACCACCCCGCGGCCGAGGACGGGTCGAAACGGCCCTCGAGGCTCAGCCGCACCGGCCCGTCGACGGCGCCGTCGAGCAGCTGCTGCACGTCGTCCACCACGGGCTCGGGGACCTCCGACACGTCCCCGGTGAGGGCGGGTTCGAGCCGGTCGTGCGTCCGGTCTTCGGGGACGTAGCGCGTGTGACGCCGTCCGCGACCCGACGGCGGGGATGCGACGTCGACGCCCTCGGCGAAGAGCAGCCCGTCGTCGTTGACGTAGAACCCCGCCCAGGGCACGAGGGAGCGCAGCAGGTCGGCGATGTCCCGCAGCGCGAACGGGTACTCGAGGTCGCCGAGGAGATCGGTGGTCTGCGCGATGAGGTCCAGGTCGGCGCGCTGCCGGCGTTCGACCTCCAGCGACGCGAGCTGCGCCGCCTGCTGGTCGACGTACTCGGAGACGTCGGTGGTCACGCCGACCCAGTACTCGGGGAGCCCGTGGTCGGTCGGCAGCGGGGTGACGTCGACCTGCAGCCACGTGGTGCGGCCGTCGCTGCGACGGGTGCTCACGATCCTCCGCATCGCGCGGCCGGCCTTGAGGTCCTCCTGGGCGGCGGTGCGCTGGGGGTCGTCCTCGACGAGCGCGAGCAGGGAGTTCGGGCCGAGGAGCGCCAGCTCCTCGATGCCCACGCCACCCAGCTCCTCGAACGCCCGGTTGACCCAGAGCACAGGCATGCCGAGGCTCCAGGCACCCGTGACGAAGGCCGGGACGGTCGTGACGGACAGCGCGGCCGCGAGCCGGGAGGCGGGAACGGGCAGAACGTCGGCGGACGAACCGGGCATTTGGTCCATTGCCCCCTCCCTTCTCAACGTCTCGCGGCCAGGTTGGTGCATCGGGGGGCCATTCAACCGTAGATTGGTGTCCGCCGAGACGTGAGGTGAGCGAAAGCTCGAGGAAGGAGCACCGTGCAGGACGCATCCAATGCGGCGCACCCCCCGGACGACGGGGACGGTGACAAGAACGCGGCGCCCCAGATCGGCGACCCCGCGAGCATCCATGTGATCGTGGGGAGCTCACGCGCTCGCGTGGTCCTCTCGGGCGAGATCGACGCCGACGTCAGCTCCGAGCTGGGCGAGGCCATCTCCGACGCGGAGGCCTCCGGGCTGCCGGTCGAGATCGACGCCCACCACGTGACCTTCATGGACTCCTCCGGCGTGGCCTTCCTGGCGCGCCTCGCCTCGCGCAGCCCGCACACGGTGCGCATCCTGCGCGCACCGCCGACGGTGCGCTTCCTGCTGGAGGTCACGCGGATCGGCGAGCTGCTGGAGATCGTCGACGACGACCCCGGTGTCGACCTGGACATCACCTCGGCCCAGCACTGAGCCTGCACGCACCGACGCCCCGCCGCTCCGAGGAGCGGCGGGGCGTCGGTGCGTCAGCGGAGGCTGATCACATCTTGTGACCGGCCGAGCGCAGCCACTGGCAGGCCTCGACGATGCGGGCCGCCATGCCGGCCTCGGCCTTCTTGCCCCAGGCGCGCGGGTCGTAGGCCTTCTTGTTGCCGACCTCGCCGTCGATCTTCAGCACGCCGTCGTAGTTGGTGAACATGTGCTCGACGACGGGACGCGTGAACGCGTACTGGGTGTCGGTGTCGATGTTCATCTTGATGACGCCGTTGTCGACCGCCTCGGCGACCTCCTCGGCGGTGGAGCCGGACCCGCCGTGGAACACGAGGTCGAACGGGTTCTCCTTGCCGATCTCGTCACCGACGGCCTTCTGGATCTCGCCGAGGATCGCCGGGCGCAGCTTGACGGCACCGGGCTTGTAGACGCCGTGCACGTTGCCGAAGGTGAGCGCCGTCAGGTAACGGCCCTTCTCACCGGCACCGAGCGCCTTGACCGTGGCCAGGCCGTCCGCGGGCGTCGTGTACAGCTTCTCGTTGATCTCCGCGACGTGGCCGTCCTCCTCGCCGCCGACGACGCCGATCTCGACCTCGAGGAGGGTGCGAGCGGCCTGCGACAGCTCGAGCAGCTCCTCGGCGATGACGAGGTTCTCCTCCAGCGGGATGTCCGAGCCGTCGAACATGTGGGACTGGAAGGTCGGGTTCTTGCCCGCCTTGACCTGCTCGGCCTCGAGCGCGAGGAGCGGGCGCACCCAGGAGTCCAGGTTCTTCTTGACGCAGTGGTCGGTGTGGATCGCGATGTTGACCGGGTAGTTCTTCGCGACCTCGTGCGCGTAGGCGGCCAGCGCCAGCGACCCGGCGACGCGGTCCTTCACCGTCGAGCCCGAGCCGTACTCCGAACCACCCACGGAGACCTGGATGATGCCGTCCGACTCCGCCTCGGCGAAGCCCTGCAGGGCTGCGGTGATGGTCTGGGACGACGTGATGTTGACGGCGGGGTAGGCGAACTTGCCGGCCTTCGCCCGGTCGATCATCTCGGCGTAGACCTCGGGGGTTGCGATAGGCATCTGCGGTACTCCAATGAGGGGACGTACGAGGGACGACGCAGGCGGGCGACGTCCCACCGTCGCTGGTGGCCGGCGAGCACGCAGCCCACATGCATCCGGATTTTCTCACGTCCGACGCATCACCGTCACATGGCGTCGCACAGGATGAGACGGTCGCCCGGGTCATCGGTGGCGCGACGGGACGTCACGGGCGGTTCACAGGTGCTGCGACGCCCAGGCGTGCAGGGCGATCGCCGCTGCGGCGCCGGCGTTCAACGACCGTGTCGACCCGTGCTGGGTGATGTGGACGACGACGTCGCACACCGCCTGCGCCTGCGGGGTCAGCCCGTCGGACTCCTGGCCGAGGAGCAGCACGCACCGCGGCGGCAGCTCGCGGCGCTCGAGCGCCACCGAGCCCGGCACGTTGTCCACACCGACCACGGGCAGGCGTTCGCCGGCCGCCCACGCGGCGAAGGACTCGGCGTCCGGGTGGTGCTGGACGTGCAGGTAGCGGTCGGTGACCATCGCACCGCGCCGGTTCCAGCGCCGCCGGCCCACGATGTGCACGCCGGCGACGTTGAAGGCGTTCGCGGTGCGCACCACGGAGCCGATGTTCAGGTCGTGCGCCCAGTTCTCGATCGCGACGTGCAGCTGCCGGTCCGGCGGACGACGTCGGTCCATGTCCGCCACGATCGCCTCGACCGACCAGTAGCGGTACGCGTCGACGACGTTGCGCCGGTCGCCGTGCTCGAGCAGCTCGGGGTCGTAGCGCGGGTCGTCGGGCCAGGGCCCGGCCCACGGACCGACGCCGACGACCCGGTCACTCATCGCCGTCCCGCGTGGACTCCCACCAGAACAGCGCGCCGACCACCGCGGCCCCCGCGAGGGCCAGCAGCAGGGGGCCGACGACGGCGCTCGCGTCGTCCGGGGCCAGCAGCCCGCCGTCGGCGTCCTGCCACGGCCACAGGGCCCGCAGCGAGCCGATCATGAGCCCGGCGAGCACCGCCATCGTGCCCTGCCGCCGGTGCTCGAGCAGCCAGTGCAGCAGCTTGACGAACGAGGCCAGGCCGACGGCGGCACCGACGACGAACGCGCCCAGGAAGGCCAGGTCGCGGTCCTCGACGGCCTGCTGGACCGGGATGTACAGCCCGAGGATCACCAGCAGCGTCGACCCCGAGACGCCCGGCAGCACGAGCGCGTTGATGGCGACCGCCGCCGACCCGGCGACGTACCACAGCGAGGGGTCGACGACCTGCGACGGCGGCAGCCCGACGAAGAAGAACCCGACCACGGCGGCACCCAGCAGCAGCACGGCGTCCAGCGGCCGGAACCGGCGGGGCATCATGCTCAGCGGCACCAGCACCGACACGGCGATCATGCCGAAGAACACCGACCGCACCGGGACCGGGTTCTCCTCGAGCAGCGGGGCGATCGTGTTCAGCGAGGCGAGGAGCACCACCACCATGCCGCCCAGCACGGGGGCGAGGAAGCGCCAGTCCACCGCCCGCAGCGCCCGGCCGGCCGGGCGCAGCCCGTGCCCCTGCGCCACGCCCTGGACCAGCTCGCGGCCGGCGTGCACGACCTGGCTCGCCGCGGCCAGCAGCTGGTCGTACAGACCCGTGATGAGCGCGACGGTGCCGCCGGAGATGCCGGGGACGGACTCGGCCATGCCGACCAGCCCGCCGCGGGCCGCCAGGCCCGGGGCGGAACGCCAGCTCGTGCCGGGCGCGGGGGCCGCGTGGCGGCGGACGGCACCGGTGTGGGTCGGAGGATCTGCGTGCTCGTCGGTCACGCTCGAAGCCTACGGGCTACGGTGTCTGCCATGACCGAGCGGAAGATCGAGTGCTGGCTGACCGACATGGACGGCGTCCTCGTGCACGAGGGCGAGGCCATCGACGGCGCGGCGGAGTTCATCGACGCCCTCCGGGAGAAGAAGCGCCGCTTCCTGGTGCTCACGAACAACTCGATCTTCACCCCGCGCGACCTGGCCGCCCGGCTCGCGACGTCGGGGGTCGAGGTGCCCGAGGAGTCCATCTGGACCTCGGCGCTCGCCACCGCCACGTTCCTCGCCGAGCAGGTGCCCGGCGGGTCGGCGTACGTCATCGGCGAGGCGGGGCTGACCACCGCCCTGCACGAGGCCGGGTACACCCTCACCGACACCGGACCCGACTACGTCGTGCTCGGCGAGACCCGCACCTACTCGTTCGAGGCGATCACCAAGGCGGTCCGGCTCATCAAGGGGGGCGCGCGGTTCATCGCCACGAACCCGGACACGACCGGGCCGTCGCCCGAGGGGCCGTTGCCGGCCACCGGTTCCGTGGCGGCGATGATCACGGCCGCCACCGGCCGCTCGCCCTACTACGTGGGCAAGCCGAACCCGATGATGTTCCGCTCGGCCCTCAACCGCATCGAGGCCCACTCGGAGACGACGGCCATGATCGGCGACCGCATGGACACCGACATCGTGGCCGGGATCGAGGCCGGCCTGGAGACGTTCCTGGTGCTGACCGGGACGACCGTGGAGGACGAGGTCGACGAGCACCCCTTCCGCCCGTCCCACGTCGTGGAGTCCGTCGCGGACCTCGTCGACCGCGTCTGACCCGAGGGGCGCCTGCCCGTCACTCCACCGCCGTCTCCGCTGTGGGTATGAGATCTACGGCCCATGACCGGTGCCGGGCGGCAGATTTCCTACCCACGACGCGAGGGTCAGCCGTTCAGGCCGAGGTCCTCGAGGTCGAAGAGGTAGTGGTACGGCACCCCGAGAGCCTCGATCTTCTCCCCGGCCCCGGTGGCGCGGTCGACGATCGTGGCGCAGCCGAGCACCTCGGCACCGGCCCCGCGCAACGCCTCGATCGCGGTGATCGGCGAGCCGCCGGTCGTGGTGGTGTCCTCCAGCACGACGACCTTGCGCCCCGTGACGTCCGGCCCCTCGATCTGCCGCTGCATGCCGTGGGCCTTGGCCTCCTTGCGCACGACGAAGGCGTCGAGGTCCTGCCCGCGGGAGGCCGCGGCGTGCAGCAGCGCGTCCGCGATGGGGTCCGCACCGAGGGTCAGTCCCCCGACGGCGTCGACCTCGGCGGTCCCGAGCCCGACCTCCTCGAGGTGGTCCAGCAGGACGTGCCCGACCAGCGGGGCCGCACGGTGGTGCAGCGTGATGCGACGCAGGTCGACGTAGTAGTCGGCCTCCTTGCCGGAGGAGAGCGTCACCTTCCCGTGCACCACGGCGAGGTCCTTGACGAGCTGCAGCAGCTGCTCGCGGGGGGTCGGGGAGAAGTCGGCGGAAGTCACGGGTACCAGGGTACGGGGGCGCGTCAGCGGTAGTGCCCGACGGCGCGCACCGCCCAGCGGGGCATCGCGCGCAGCAGGGCGGCGGCCGCCTTGTAGCGCACCGACGGCGTGGAGATGACGACGCCGCGGCGCACGTCCGCGAGCGCCTCGGCCGCCACGTCGGCGGCGTGCAGCCAGGCGCCGTCCGGCAGGACCTCCGTGCTCAGGCCGGCACGGTCGTGGAACTCCGTGCGGGTGAAGCCGGGGCAGAGCACGGTCGCGGTGACACCGGTCCCCTTCAGCTCGACGGCCAGCCCCTCGGTGAAGGTCCGCACGTAGGCCTTGGCGGCGGCGTAGCTGCCGCCCGCCGTCAGGGCCGCCACCGAGGCGACGTTGAGCACGGCACCCCGGCCGCGCGGGACCATCTGACCGACGGCGGCGTGGGACAGCACCATGACCGCACGGACCATGACGTCGACGGCGTCGAGCTCGATGTCCAGGTCTCCGGCGACGAACCGCTGCGCGGGGGCGAAACCGGCGTTGTTGACCAGCAGGCCGACCGGACGGCGGTCGTCCTCCGGGTCCGCGCCGGTCACGGTGAGCCGCTCGGCGACCCGGGTGACGTCGTCGTGGCGCGCCAGGTCCGCCTGGATCACCTCGACGTGGACACCGGCCGCGGCCCGGATCTGTCCGGCGACGCGGTCGAGACGCTCGCCGTCACGGGCGACGAGGACGAGGTCGTGGCGAGCGGTGGCGAGCTGCCAGGCGATCTCGAGTCCGAGACCGGCGGTCGCACCGGTGACGAGCGCAGTACCCATGACGGCACTCTATGTGTCCTAGGGTGCTCGCGTGCGCATCGCCACGTGGAACGTGAACTCCGTCCGCACGCGGCTGGACCGCGTGCTGGCCTTCCTGGAACGGTCCGGGACGGACGTGCTGGCCGTCCAGGAGACCAAGTGCCGGGACGACCAGTTCCCCCACCGGGCCTTCGAGGAGGCGGGGTACGAGGTGGCGCACACCGGCTACCACCAGTGGAACGGCGTGGCCGTGGTCTCCCGGGTGGGTGTCGAGGACGTGGCGACGTCGTTCCCGCACCAGCCCACGTTCGCCAAGCCCGACGAGGAACCGCGCCTCGAGGCCCGCGCCCTCGGGGCCACCTGCGGCGGCGTGCGGGTCTGGTCGCTGTACGTGCCGCACGGCCGCGCGCTGGACGACCCGCACTACGCCTACAAGCTGGCCTGGCTGGAAGGCCTGCGCACCGACGCCGAGCAGTGGCTGGCGGCGGACCCCGGGGCGCAGCTCGCCCTGCTGGGCGACTGGAACGTCATCCCGCGCGACACCGACGTCTGGGACGTCACGGCGTTCGAGGGCAGGACCCACGTGTCGGCCGCCGAGCGGGCGGCGTTCGAGGCCTTCGGACCTGCGGGGTACACGGAGGTGACGCGCGAGCACCTGCCCGCGCCGCACACGTACACCTACTGGGACTACCAGCAGCTCGCCTTCGCGCGGAACAAGGGGCTGCGCATCGACTTCGCGTACGCCTCGCCGGCGCTGCGCGACCGGGTCACCGGCGTCGCGGTCGACCGGGACGAGCGACGCGGCAAGGGTGCCAGCGACCACGTGCCGGTGGTGCTCGACCTGGTCTGAGGCGCCGAGGTGACGGCCGGTCCGGATCGATGTCACGCCGGCCGCCGCGGCGTGTCGGGAGGGCCCCCTCCCTCCCCTCGTTAGGCTCGTGAATGTCTTCACAAGCCACATGCGAGGAGTCGCCGTGGGTACGCAGATCGATGCCTCCGCCGCCGTGGGCGAGTACGTCGCCCGGGCCGACTGGCGGGTGCACGCCAACGCCAACCAGGGCTACTCCCTCGGTGGCCTCGTCCTGAACGTCGCGGGCAAGACGATCGCGAACTACTGGCTCGACGAGGTGTTCTCCCCCGAGCTGGCCGCCGCGCACCGGCAGGGCGACCTGCACGTCCACGACCTCGACGTGCTCGGCGGCTACTGCGCCGGGTGGTCGCTGCGCCAGCTGCTGTCCGAGGGGTTCGGCGGGGTCGCGGGGGCGGTCGCCTCCTGGCCGCCCCGGCACCTGAGCTCGGCGCTCGGGCAGATCGTCAACTTCTTCGGCACGCTGCAGAACGAGTGGGCGGGGGCCCAGGCCTTCAGCTCCTTCGACACGCTGCTGGCCCCGTACGTCCACGTCGACCGCCTCAGCCAGGCCGAGGTCACCCAGGCCCTGCAGGAGTTCGTCCACAACCTCAACGTGCCGTCCCGCTGGGGCACCCAGACGCCGTTCACCAACCTGACCTTCGACCTCACCTGCCCGCCCGACCTCGCCGACGAGCACCCCGTCGTCGGCGACGACGTCCTCGACGTCACCTACGGCGACCTGCAGGCCGAGTCGGACATGATCAACCGGGCGTTCGTCGCGGTCATGTCCGCCGGGGACGCCGCCGGCCGGGTGTTCACCTTCCCGATCCCGACGTACAACATCACGCCGGACTTCGACTGGGACTCCGAGATCTCCGAGGAGATCTTCGAGATGACCGCGCGGTACGGCACGCCGTACTTCCAGAACTTCATCAGCTCCGACCTGAACCCCGGCGACGTGCGCTCGATGTGCTGCCGCCTCCAGCTCGACCTGCGCGAGCTGCTCGCGCGCGGCAACGGGCTGTTCGGGTCCGGCGAGCAGACCGGTTCGCTCGGCGTGGTCACGATCAACTGCGCCCGGCTCGGGCACGTCCACGGCCCGGACCGCGAGGCGCTGTACGCGGCGCTGGACCGCCTCGTCGACCTCGCCGCCGACGGTCTCGAGGCACGCCGCGAGACGGTCCAGCGGCTCATGGACGGCGGGCTGTACCCCTGGACGCGGCGCTACCTCGGGACGCTCGACGCCCACTTCTCCACCATCGGCGTCAACGGGGTCAACGAGATGATCCGCAACGCCACCGCCGACACCGAGGACATCACCACCCCGGCCGGGCACGCCACGGCCCTCGAGCTGCTCGACCACCTGCGCACGCGCCTCGTCGAGATCCAGGAGCGCACCGGCCACCTGTACAACCTGGAGGCGACCCCTGCCGAGGGCACGACCTACCGCTTCGCCCGCGAGGACCGCGCCCGCTACCCGGGGATCCTGCAGGCCGGGACCCCGGAGCAGCCGTACTACACGAACTCCACCCAGCTCCCGGTCGGCTTCACCGACGACCCGTTCGAGGCCCTCGCCCGCCAGGACGAGCTGCAGCGGCGATACACGGGCGGCACGGTGCTGCACCTCTACCTGGGCGAGCAGATGTCCGGCGCCGAGTCGTGCCGGCTGCTCGTGCGCCGTGCCCTGGAGAACCACCGGCTGCCCTACCTCACGGTGACGCCGACGTTCTCGATCTGCGCCACGCACGGCTACCTCGCGGGCGACGTGCGCACCTGCCCGACCTGCGGCGCCGGGACCGAGGTGTGGACCCGGGTGATGGGGTACTTCCGCCCCGTGGCGTCCTTCAACACCGGCAAGCAGGGCGAGTACGCCGAGCGCGTGCCGTTCCGGGAGCCCGCGGCCTCCCGGGAGCCCGCGGCGGTGACCGTCGATGTCGCCTGACGCCCCGGCCCGGGCACCGCTGCGCATCGCCGGCTTCGTGCCGTTCTCGACGGTCGACCGGCCCGGTCGTCTCGTCGCCACCGCGTTCACCCAGGGATGCCCGTGGCGGTGCACCTACTGCCACAACCCCTCCCTGATCGACCCCCGGCGGCGGCCCGGTGCGACCTGGTCGGAGGTCCTCGAGCTGCTGCGCAAGCGCCGCAGCCTGCTGGACGGCCTGGTGATCTCCGGCGGTGAACCCACCCTCCAGCCCGGCCTGGCGGACGCCTGCCGCGACGTCCGCGACCTCGGGCTCGAGGTCGGCGTGCACTCCGGCGGCCCCTGGCCGACCCGGCTCGCCCGCGTGCTGCCCCTGGTGGACTGGGTCGGCCTGGACATCAAGGCGGTGCCGGACCGGTACGAGCTCGTCACCGGGGCGGCACCGTCCGGGCGGGCGGCGTGGGAGTCGGCCCGGCTCGTGGTCGAGTCCGGCGTCGACCACGAGATCCGCACCACCGTCGACCCCACCGTGCACACCCGCGAGGACGTCCTGGCGATCGGCGCACGCCTCACCGCGCTCGGCGTCCGCCGGTGGGTGCTGCAGGAGGCGCGACCGGACGGCGCGCGGGCCGGGTGGGTGCGCCGCCTGGACCGCCGACGGCTGTCCGACGTGCTGCGCGAGGACGACCTGCCCGGCGTCGAGCGCCGCGTGGGGGTCTGAACCACGCGGACCCGGGAGGTGCGCCCGGCTCGGTAGGTTGGCTCCCATGACCGAGCGCCCCGAGGACGACCTCTCCTTCGCCTCGCCCGGCCCGGAGGCGTCCGGCCCCGCCCCGGACGGGACGCGGGGTCCGGCCCGCCCGTCCCCCGGCCCGGCACCGACGGGCGCGTCGGACCGCCGGCCGGTGGACCCCGGGGCCCGCTGGGGCGCCCCCGGACCCACGCCGGCCGAGCGCGCCGCGGCGCGGCGCCGGGCCCGGATCTGGGTGCTGTCGGTCCTCGCCCTGATCCTGCTCGTGGTCGGCGGCGCCGTGGGGGCCTCCTACCTGACGACGAGCACGCGCGAGGAGGCGTGGGAACCCGTCGCGGCCGACGTCACCGCGCCGGAGACCGTCAACGCCGTGCAGCTCGTCCTCGGCTCGTGCCTCGCCGAGGCCCCGACCGACGGCGCCGTGGGACGCGTCGAGGTGGTGCCGTGCGGCGAGCCGCACGCGGCCGAGGTGGTCGGGCGCACCGACGCGTCGGCGGACGCCGTCTGGCCCGGCGCGGACGAGGCCGCGGCCCGCACCGCGCGGGGCTGCACCCCGGACCTCCTGGGCCCGCAGGCGCGCGCGGACGACTCCACGCGGGTCGAGCTGGTGGTCTGGGCGCCGAGCGAGGAGTCCTGGGCCGCCGGGGACCGGACGGGGCTGTGCGTGGCCGTCGTGGACGGCACGCGGACCGGCTCGCTCCTGGACTGAGCGGCCGGGAACGTCATCGGATCGGTGCCCGATCTTCACCTCCCCGGCACCCCGGATGGGTCGATCGCCCGATCCCGACCCTCGGTGGACGGCCGTTTCCGACGGTTCCGACGTGTCGTGTCCGTCATGTCGGACAGCGTCCCGCCGCCGGATCCCTTCACACCGCCTCCACCATCGGCGCAGGAGGTGACCGTTATCTGACCGTGACCTCCGACCGTTTCGGGGCTAGCGTCCTGTCGTCGCCCGGAGACCGGGCGGCGACCGGCCCGGTGCCCAGTGCTGCCGACGGGACGGCCCACCGGAGCACCGACGGCAGCAGCGGGAGACCCAGGTTCTTCGGGTGACGTCAGCGCCACCCTCGGGGTGAAGCCGTCCATCGGCGGCAGGCCACCACTTCTCGGCCTAACCCGACAGCTCATCTCGCCGGCTGGAGGAGTACCCCATGTCCACACCCTCGCTGGATGCTGCGCGCCCGCAGGGTGCCGTGCGCACCCCCAGGAAACGCCACGCCGCCGTCGCCATGACGCTCACGGCGGCCCTCGCCGGCGGCACGCTGGTCGTCAGCGCCGGATCGGCCGCCGCCGACGACGCGCTCACGACCACCACGGACGAGACCGTCGCCGACGAGACCACCTCGGCCGGCACGACCACCACGGACTCGACCGACACGTCGGTCTCCGACGCCACTGCGACCCCGACGCCGGAACCCGTCGTCGAGGACACCGCGTCCCCCGAGCCGACGACCACCACGGACGGGACGACCACGACCCCGACCGAGGAGCCGGCCGCCGGAGACACCGGCACCGCCACCGAGGAGCCCGTCGTCGTGAGCACGACGCCGGACGTCTCGGTGTCGAAGTCCCGCAGCACCGGCCGCAAGGGACAGGGCCACACCCGCCCCCGCTACACGGTCCGCGCGACCGCGGACGGCGAGGCGTTCGCCGGCCGGGTCCGGCTCTACGTCCAGGGCACCAAGGTCGCGGTCAAGAGCCTCGACGGGGACGGCACGATCCACTTCCGCCCCGGGTTCTCCCACTACGACGTCGGCCGCAACGGCATCCGCGTCGTCGTCGCGCCGGCCGCCTCCACCGGGCTGGAGCAGGTGACGAAGCACCGCCGGGTGTGGATCAAGCCCAAGGCGACGACCAACATGTACGTCTCCAAGAGCCGTCACACGGCCACGAAGGGCAAGTGGCACACCCGCCCGAAGTACACGGTGAAGCTGCGCAAGTGGGGCGAGCCCGTGCAGGGCCGCGTGCGCCTGTTCATCTCCGGTGACAAGGTCGCCGTGAAGAAGACCAACAAGTACGGGGTCGTCCGGTTCCGGCCGGGGCTCGGCAAGTACGACCTGGGCAAGAACAGGATCCGCGTCGTCGGGGTGCCGGCCCGCGCCGAGGGCCTCAAGAAGTCGACCAAGTACCGGAAGGTCCACGTCAAGCCGAAGCTGACCCGCGGCCAGAAGGTCGTCCGGGTGGCCCACAACTACATCGGGCACCGGTACTCGTGGGGCGGCACGTCGCCCGCCACCGGGTTCGACTGCTCGGGGTTCACGTCCTACGTGTACAAGAAGGCGATCGGCAAGACCCTGCCGCGCTCGTCGTCGGCCCAGGCCTCTCTCGGCACGCGCGTCTCGCGCAGCAACGCCCGGCAGGGCGACCTGGTCTACTCGCCGGGGCACATCGGGATCTACGCCGGCAACGGCCGGATCATCGAGTCGGCCCGTCCGGGCGTCGGCGTGGTGAAGCGCCAGATCTGGCAGAGCAGCCCGCGGTTCATCCGCATCTGACCGGCACCGGTCCGGGCGCCGCGAGCGCCCGACGGCCCCGCCCTCCGCACGGAGGGCGGGGCCGTCGTCGTCCCGGCGACGATCAGGCCAGCGAGAGCCCCTCGGCACCCTCGACGCGGTCGACGACGACGGTGTCCCCGTCGGCCGTCTCGCCGGACAGCAGCCGGCGGGCCAGCCGGTCGCCGATCTCCCGCTGGACGAGCCGCCGCAGCGGGCGGGCGCCGTAGGCGGGGTCGTACCCCTCGACCGCCAGCCACCGGCGGGCGGACGGCGTCACGTCGAGCGTGATGCGCCGGTCGGCCAGCCGCTGGGCGAGCGCCGCGACCTGCAGCTCGACGATCCGTCCCAGCTCGTCGAGGGACAGCGCGTCGAAGAGGACCACGTCGTCCAGCCGGTTGAGGAACTCGGGCTTGAAGGCCGTGCGCACGGCCGTCATGACGCTCTCGCGCTTGGCCTCCTGGTCCATCACCGGGTCGACGAGGAACTGCGAGCCGAGGTTCGAGGTCAGCACCAGGATGGTGTTGCGGAAGTCCACGGTGCGGCCCTGCCCGTCGGTGAGGCGACCGTCGTCGAGCACCTGCAGCAAGATGTCGAAGACCTCGGGGTGGGCCTTCTCCACCTCGTCGAGCAGCACCACCGAGTAGGGCCGGCGGCGCACCGCCTCGGTGAGCTGCCCACCCTCCTCGTAGCCGACGTACCCGGGGGGCGCGCCGACCAGCCGCGCCACCGAGTGCTTCTCGGAGTACTCGGACATGTCGATGCGCACCATGGCGCGCTCGTCGTCGAAGAGGAACTCGGCCAGGGACTTGGCGAGCTCGGTCTTGCCGACACCGGTCGGCCCGAGGAACAGGAAGGACCCGGTGGGCCGGTCGGGGTCCGCCACCCCGGCCCGCGAGCGCCGCACGGCGTCGGACACGGAGCGCACCGCCGCCTGCTGCCCGATGAGCCGCTCGCCGAGCACGTCCTCCATGTGCAGGAGCTTCTCGGTCTCCCCCTGGAGCATGCGGCCGGCGGGGATGCCGGTCCAGGCCGAGACGACCTCGGCGACCTCGTCCGCCCCGACCTTGTCGGCGATCATCGGCGTCTCGTGCGCCGCCTCCTCGGCCGCCTCCTCGGAGGCCTCGGCCTGCTCGGCCTCGACGAGCTCGCGCTCGACCTGCGGGATCTCCCCGTAGAGCAGGCGCGCGGCGGACTCGAGGTCGCCCTGGCGCTGCAGGCGGTCGGCCTCGGTGCGCAGCTCGTCGATGCGGGCGCGCAGGTCGCCCACCCGGTTGTGGCCGGCCTTCTCGGCCTCCCAGCGCGCGGTGAGGGCGGCGAGCTCCTCGCGGCGGTCGGCCAGGTCGGCGCGCAGCTTCTCCAGCCGGTCCCGGGAGGCCGTGTCGTCGGAGTCCTTGAGGACGACCTCCTCCATCTCCAGCCGGGTGACGGCGCGCTGCAGCTCGTCGATCTCCACCGGGGAGGAGTCCATCTCCATGCGCAGCCGGGAGGCGGCCTCGTCGACCAGGTCGATCGCCTTGTCCGGGAGCTGGCGCCCGGAGATGTACCGGTCGGACAGCGCCGCGGCGGCGACCAGCGCGGAGTCGGCGATGGTGACCTTGTGGTGGGCCTCGTAACGCTCCTTGAGGCCGCGCAGGATCGCCACCGTGTCCTCCACGGAGGGCTCGCCGACGAACACCTGCTGGAACCGCCGCTCCAGGGCGGGGTCCTTCTCGATGTTCTCGCGGTACTCGTCGAGCGTCGTGGCGCCGACCATGCGCAGCTCGCCGCGGGCGAGCATCGGCTTGAGCATGTTGCCGGCGTCCATGGCACCCTCGCCGCCGGCGCCCGCGCCGACCACGGTGTGCAGCTCGTCGATGAAGGTGATGACCTCGCCGTCGGAGGACTTGATCTCCTCCAGGACGGCCTTGAGCCGCTCCTCGAACTCGCCGCGGTACTTGGCCCCGGCGACCATGCCCGCGAGGTCGAGGGCGACGAGCCGCTTGCCCTGCAGGGAGGTGGGCACGTCGCCGGCGACGATGCGCTGGGCCAGCCCCTCGACGACGGCCGTCTTGCCGACCCCGGGCTCGCCGATGAGCACGGGGTTGTTCTTGGTGCGGCGGGACAGCACCTGCACGACCCGGCGGATCTCGGCGTCCCGGCCGATGACCGGGTCGAGCCGGCCGTCCCGGGCCTGCTGGGTCAGGTCGGTGCCGTACTGCTCCAGCGCCTTGTAGGTGCCCTCGGGGTTGGGGCTGGTGACCTTCCCGGAGCCGCGGACGGCGGGCAGGGCCGCACGCAGCGCGTCCGCGGTGGCCCCGGCGTCGGTGAGGGCCTGCGCAGCGGCCGACCGGCCGGCGGCGACCGCGATGAGCAGGTGCTCGGTGGAGACGTACTCGTCGCCGAGCGCCTCGGCCTCCTGGGCCGCGGTGCTCAGGACGGTCTGCATGGCGCGGGACGGCGAGGGCTGGGCCACGCCCTCACCGCTGGCGGTGGGCAGGGCGACGAGGGCCGCGCGGGTCTTCTGCCCGATCTGCTGGGGGTTGGCACCGACCGCATCGAGCAGACCGACCGCCACCCCGCCGGTCTGCTGGAGCAGCGCCGACAGGAGGTGGGCCGGCTCGAGCTGGGGGTTGCCGGCCGCCGATGCCGACTGCACGGCGTCGCCGATCGCCTGCTGCGACATCGTCGTGAACTTGGTGTCCATGGATCCTCCGGGTCCGGGGTCGTGATGACTGCTGAGGTCAACCTCCGCAGAGTTGAGTCTATTCCGCTCAACTTTGTGTCGCCACGCGGGGTCCCCGCTGGTGGGGCCTCGCCCGGCACCGCGGGTGAATCCTGCCGGGCGGCCCGGGGCCGGGGTGCCGGTCCACGCCCGGTCGGCGATGCTGGAACGGTGAGGACCACCACGCCCGCCCACGCGCCCGCCACGGACCGCCCCCGTCGCCGGCACCCGCTGCGACGCGCCTCCGTCGCGGCGCTCGCGGCCGTCGGCCTGCTCGCCCTGGGCGGCTGCATGAAGGTCGACTGGGACATGACCCTGCACGAGGACGACACCGCGTCCGGCACCGTGATCATGGGTTTCTCCGACGAGCTCGCCGAGTCGATGGGCATGGACCCCCAGGAGCTGTGGGACATGTCCAACGAGGGGGGCGACTCGTTCACCGAGGGCATGCCCGAGGGGTCCACCGAGCAGCCGTACTCGGACGGCGAGTACACCGGCGTGGAGGTCACGTTCACCGACCAGCCGATCTCCGAGATGGCCGGCGGCACCGAGGACGAGCTCTCCGTCACCCGCGAGGGCGACGAGTTCGTCGTGGACGGCGTCTTCGACCTCAGCGAGGACGCCGCGGACATGGGGGACACCGGCGACCTGCCCGAGGGCCTCCTCGACAGCTTCGACATGCGCATCGCCGTGACCTTCCCCGGCGAGATCACCGAGACCACGGGCGAGGTCGAGGGGACCACCGTCGTGTGGACCCCCACGTTCGGCCAGGTCACCGAGGTCTACGCCCGCGGCTCCGCGGTGGGCGACGGCGCGGCAGCCCCGGAGGAGGGCGCCACCGACGAACCCACCGAGGACGCCGACCAGGGCACGGACGAGGGCACCACCGGCACCGACGACGACGTCGCCGACGTCGCCCAGCAGGACGACGCGGGCTTCCCCTGGTGGCTCGTCGGCCTGGTGCTCGGCCTGGCGGTCCTGGGTGTGGTGGTCGCGCTCGTCGTGCGCAACAACCGTCGGCCGGGTCCACCCGCCGCGGGGGCACCCGGGACCGGCCCGGCGCCCTACGCCGCCGGCGGCGTCCCGCCCGGGTACGGGCAGCCGCAGCAGCAGGCACCGCCCGTCGTGCCACCGCAGCAGACCGCACCGCAGCCCTACCCCCCGCCGTACCAGGGACCCGCGCAGCAGCCCCCGGCAGGTCCGCAGCAGCCCCCGGCGGGCCCCCAGCAGCCTCCGCAGGACCCGGACGGCACCCCGCCCGCCGCTCCGCGCTGACCCTCCGTGGCCGCTAGCCTCGGGCCATGACGCAGCTCGAGGACGGCACGGCCCCCACGTCCGGCACCGACTGGCACCCGGACCTGCTGGGCGACGGGTTCGAGGCCCGGACACTGCACCTGCCCGACGACGCGACGGCCACCCTGGTCCGCCACACGCCCTCGGTGGCCCCGCAGGGCGCCCCGGCACGGGTCGCCGTGCTGGTCGTGCACGGCCTGGCGGACTACTTCTTCCACCCCCACGTGGCCCGGGCCCTGGCGGCGGCCGGGTTCGCGGCCTACGCCGTCGACCTGCGCGGCCACGGACGATCCTGGGACGCCCACGCCGCCGCCGGCCGGGACCCGAACCAGGAACCGGACCTCGCGGTCCACGCCGTGGATCTCGACGCGGCCGCCGACGCCGTCCGCGCGGCCGGGCACGAACGCCTCGTGGTCATGGCCCACTCCACCGGCGGCCTCGTCGTGCCGCTGTGGGCGTCGGCCCGCCCGGGACGTGCCGACGCGCTGGTGCTCAACAGTCCGTGGTTCGAGCACCACGCCCCTGCTCCCGTGCGGTGGGTCTCCGCCGCCGCCGCCGAGGCGGTCGCCCCGCTGGCACCCCGGGCCGTGCTCGGCCATCTCGACGACGCCTACCCCCGCGCCCTGCACCGCGCGCACGAGGGGGAGTGGGACTTCGACCCCGCGTGGAAGCCGCTCGAGCCGTTCCCGGTGCGCGCCGCCTGGTTCCGCTCCGTCCGTCGGTCGCAGCGACGTCTGGCGCGCGGGCTGGACCTGGAGATCCCGGTGCTCGTGCTGACCTCGGACCGCACGACCCGCACCGAGCACCTGAGCAGCGACACGGTGCTCGACGTCGGCCACATGCGCAAGATCGCCCCCCGGCTGGGGGACGACGTCAGCCTCGTCACGATCCGCGGCGGGATGCACGACCTCGCGCTCTCGCCCTCCCCCGCGCGCGAGGAGTACCTGCAGGTCGTCGTCGACTGGATCCGCGCCGCCGTCTGAGCCGCGCGCCCGGCCGGGGCGCTCACCGTCATGTCCGATTCCCGCTAGCCATCGTGCCGCCCGCCGGGTGACGATGACGCCATGACCGACGAACGGGCCGAGCGCTACCGCGCCATCGCCGCGCGCGACGCACGGTTCGACGGCCAGTTCGTCACCGCCGTGCGCACCACCGGCATCTACTGTCGGCCGTCCTGCCCCGCCCGCACGCCCAAGCCGGAGAACGTCACGTTCTACCTGACCAGCGCGGCCGCCCACGACGCCGGCTTCCGCGCCTGCAAGCGGTGCCTGCCCGAGGCCACCCCCGGCACCCCCGCCTGGGACGTGCGCCGGGACGCCGCGGGCCGCGCGATGCGGCTCGTGGCCGACGGCGTCGTGGACCGTGAGGGCGTGGCCGGGCTCGCCGCACGCCTGGGCTACAGCCCCCGCCACCTGCACCGGGTGCTGCGTACCGAGCTCGGCGCGAGCCCCCTCACCCTGGCTCGCGCCCAGCGCGCCCAGACGGCGCGCACCCTGCTGACGGGCACGGACCTGCCCGTGGCGGACGTCGCCTTCGCCGCCGGGTTCGGCAGCATCCGCCAGCTCAACGACACCGTGCGCGCCGTGTTCGCCACCACGCCCACGGCGCTGCGGCGACGCCGTCCGGCACCGGTCGGTACCGCGACGGCCGGGGACCGGGTCCACCTGGACCTCACCCTGCCGGTGCGCGAGCCGTTCGACGCCGCGGGCACGATCGCCTACCTGGCGGCCCGCGCCGTCGCGGGCGTCGAGACCGCCTCGCTGGAGGGCCCCACCGTGCGCTACGCCCGCACCCTGCACCTGCCGCACGGTCCGGGTGCCGTCGCCGTGACCGCCGGACCTGCCGTCGGCCCCGGCCGGCTCGCCGCCCACCTGGAGCTGTCCTCGTGGCAGGACGTCGCCACCGCGGTCGCCCGGCTGCGCCGGCTGCTCGACCTGGACGCCGACCCCGTGGCCGTCGACACCGCGCTGGCCGACGACCCCGTCCTCGCCCCGTCGGTCGCCGCCCGCCCCGGGACCCGCGTGCCGGGGGCCGTGGACGCCCACGAGATCGTCGTCCGCGCCTGCGTGGGACAGCAGATCTCCGTGGCCGCCGCCCGCACCCACCTGGACCGGCTCACGTCGGCCGCCGGCACGCCGTACCCGTCGACGATCGACGGCCTGGACCGCCTCTTCCCCACGGCCGCGCAGGTGGCCGACGACGACGGGACGCACCTGGCGCTGCCCGCCCGGCAGCGCCGCACCGTCGTCGACACGGCCCGCGCCCTGGCCGACGGCACCCTCGCCGTCGACGTGGGCGCCGACGCCGCCGACCTGCGCGCCGCCCTCGAGGCCCGGCACGGGATCGGCCCGTGGACGTCGGGCTACGTGGCCCTGCGGGTCCTGGGCGACCCCGACGTCTGGCTGGACGGGGACGCCGCCCTGCGGGCCGGGGCGCGCGCCCTGGGGCTCCCCGACGACGCCTCCCTCGCCGCCCGGGCCGACCGCTGGGCCCCGTGGCGCTCGTACGCCGCCCGGCACGTGTGGCAGGCCGCCGCACCCCGCTCTGGAAGGAACACCCCATGATCGCCGCCACCACGCTCGACACCCCCGACGGAGCGTTCACGCTCGTCGCCGACGACGGCACCGTCCTGGCCTCGGGCTGGACCGACGACGTCGACGTGCTCGTCGGACTCGTCCACCCGGCCTTGCGCCCCACCGCCGTGACCGAGGTCGACCCGGGGCACGAGGCGGTCTCCGGACCGGCCGCGGCCGTCGCCGCGTACTACGCGGGCGACCTCGACGCCGTCGGCCGGGTCGACGTCGTCCAGCGGTCCGGCCCGTTCCGCGAGCACGCCTGGCAGGTGCTGCGCGAGGTGGCCCCCGGCGCCCCGGTCACCTACACCGAGTACGCGCACCGGGCCGGGCGCCCGGCCGCCGTCCGGGCGGCGGCCGGGGCGTGCGCGCACAACGCGGCAGCCCTGTTCGTCCCGTGCCACCGGGTGCTGCGCAGCGACGGCACGACGGGCGGCTTCCGGTACGGAGCGGCGGTCAAGGAGTCGCTGCTGGCCCGCGAGCGCTCCGCGGCCGGCTGACCGGGGCCGTCAGCCCAGGTCCTCCGGGGCGAGGAGGAACTCCGACTCGTCGGCGATCTCGCCGCCGACGGCCGCGTGGATCGCGGCGGCGACCTTGGCCACCAGGTCGGCGGCCCGCTTGCGGGCGACCACCAGACCCGCCTGCGGGAACTCCATCTGGGCCTCGAACTGGTCCGGCGGGTCCCACACCACCCGGTAGCAGATCGCCCCGGCGGCGGCCCACGGCAGCTCCTTGACCAGCAGGGGCAGCACCTCGTCGCCGCTGACCTCCACCGTGACCCAGCCGTCGTGGCCGAGGTCGACCGTCAGCCCGTAGCCGTCCAGGACGACGGGCGCCTGCAGCGCGGCGATGTCGAAGTCGTCCGCCCGCGCGTGCACCTCACGGCGCAGGTCCGGGTCCATCTTCTCGCCCGGGTACAGCGGCTTGTCGGCGATGCCCTGCGGCGGCCCCTGGTACTCGGCGCCCTGGGTGGCCAGGACGACGCGGGGATGGACCTCCTGCAGCACCCGGTGCGCGGCCTGGGGGTCGAGCCACACGTCGGACCACACGCTGAGGTTGACGGCCGCACCCGGGTCGGGGGTCAGCACGACGCCGGACCCGGCACCGCGGCGCTGGGCCTCCGCCGGGTCCCAGAGGCCGGCGACGTCCAGGCGGACCGCACCACCGAGGCGGCGGGCCGCCGCGATGAGCCACTGCACGACCCGCTCCTCCTCCCGGGTGGGCAGACCCGCCGGGAACGCGCGGGCGAGACCGTCGCGGTCGCCGCCACCGGGGTAGGGCGCGTCGTCCCAGCGCTCGCGCGGGCAGACGACGTCGAAGACGAGGGCGGAGCGGGCGGGCAGCCCCGGCTCGAACCCGTCGCCGGAGGGCGCGTAGGGGCCGTGGACGTGGCTGTGCCGCGTCAGACGGAGCACGCCGGGCTCACCGGGGCCGGCGATCCGGCCGGCAGGCAGGTCGGCGCCGGGCAGGTCCGCCGGGACGACGTCCCAGCGGGTGCCGCTGAACCGGGACAGGGCGAGCACCTCGACCTCGTCGACGGCCACGTCGTCGGGCACGGCGAGCAGGTGCCGGGCCTGGTGTCCCTGCGTGGAGGCACGCGGGAGCGGTGGCAGGGGCGGGGACGAGGTCTGGGCCATCGGGTGACGTTCCTTCCGGGTCCGGGAGTCCGGCCGACGGAGGTCGCCGGCGCGGCGGGTCCGAGCGTACCGACGACGGTCGCCGCCGTTGAAGGGCCCGTTCATACGTCGGTGCGGTGGAAGGACTGCCAGGACCGGCTCGCCGTCGGGCCGCGCTGGCCCTGGTAGCGCGATCCGTACCGGGCCGAGCCGTACGGGTGCTCGGCCGCGGAGGAGAGCCGGAAGAAGCAGAGCTGTCCGATCTTCATCCCGGGCCAGAGCGTGATCGGCAGGGTGGCCACGTTGCTGAGCTCGAGGGTGACGTGCCCGGAGAACCCCGGGTCGATGAACCCGGCGGTGGAGTGCGTCAGCAGCCCGAGACGACCGAGCGAGGACTTGCCCTCCAGCCGGGCGGCGACGTCGTCCGGCAGCGTGACCGTCTCGTAGGTGGACCCGAGGACGAACTCCCCCGGGTGCAGCACCAGCGGCTCACCGGACTCCACCTCGACGAGCCGGGTCAGCTCCGGCTGCTCCTGCGAGGGGTCGATGAACGGGTACCGGTGGTTGTCGAACAGCCGGAAGAACCGGTCCAGGCGCACGTCGATGCTCGACGGCTGGACCATCGCCGGGTCGTACGGGTCCAGAGCGACGCGTCCGCCGTCCAGCTCGGCCCGGATGTCGCGGTCGGAGAGCAGCACGAGGCCCACGGTAGTCCGCCACGCGGCCCGGCGTCAGGAGGTCCGCGGCGTGGTCCGGCACGCGCTCAGGAGCCGATTCGGGTCACCAGCGGTTGTTGGGTATGATCGCCGTGCGCGCATCGACGTCGGTGCGCCGCGCGGGTGTAGTTCAATGGTAGAACTTCAGCTTCCCAAGCTGACAGCGCGGGTTCGATTCCCGTCACCCGCTCGCTGATCGACGAGGCCCCGCACCGGTTCCGGTGCGGGGCCTCGTCGCGCTCGCGGGGAGTCAGCGCCCCGGCTGCGTGCGCGGCTTCAGCCGCACGTCGGGCAGCGCGGGGGCGCGCAGGGGTCCGCCGTCGTAGCCGTCCACCCGGCCGAAGCGGCGTCCTTCCGCCCCCTCGACGTACCCGGTGGAGCCGTCGGCGAGGTCCGTGAGCTGCGCCGACCAGTCAGCCCGCGCCGCGACGACGTCCTCGTGGCTGCGGCCCACGAAGTTCCACCACATGACGACGTCCTCGGTGAAGGGCGCACCCCCGAGAAGGATCGCCCGCACGGGCTCCGCACCGGCGGCGACGACGAGCCGGTCCCGGCCGGGTGCGGCGTAGGCGAGCTCGGACGGGGGCACCGTGGTCCCCTCGAGGGCCGCCTCCCCGGCGTCGACAAGCAGCCCGTGCTCGAAGCCCGGGTCGACGTCCAGCTCGAGCCGGCTCCCGGCCGGGAGGTCGAGCTGGGCCCCCACGAGCGGGGAGTAGGTCCGGGCCGGCGAGGTCAGTCGGTCGCCCGCGACGCGGAGCGAGCCGAGGAAGACCTGGACGCGCACCCCGTCGACGTCCGCCACCGGCAGGTCGGCGTGGTGGTCGAACCGCGGCGCCGTGCCGGCGTCGGACGAGGGCAGCACCGTCCACAGCTGGACGCCGTGCAGCGTCGGCGGGCGGGGACGGTCCGGCGTGGACGGCGTCGACTCCTCCGAGTGGGAGATCCCCTGCCCTGCGGTCATGAGGTTCAGCTCGCCCGGACGGACGAGCTGCTCGGAGCCCACGGAGTCGCGGTGCAGGATCTCCCCGGCGAAGAGCCACGACACCGTCTGCAGGCCGATGTGCGGGTGCGGCGGCACCTGCATCCCGGCGGAGGACGAGACGTCGTCGGGCCCGTAGTGGTCGCAGAAGCACCACGCCCCGATGAGGGACCGTCGGCGCTGCGGGATCGTGCGCCGGACGGTCATCGCCCGGGGCCCGCCGAGCGGCACCTCGCGGGAGGTGAGGAGCTCGATGTCGTCGGGGGCGTCACCGACGGCGCACACCCGCTCGGCCGGTCGCAGCTCGAGGTTGCTCATGGATCGGAGCCTACGCGCGGCGGCACCCGGTGACATGGCCGAGGCCCCCGGGGCGGCCGGGGGCCTCGGCAGGAACCACGTTCCCCGCGCGATCGCTGGCGGGGCGCCGTGTCGACGTCACGGCCCCGGGCCACTGTCGGCGCGGCGGGGCCTGGTGCGTCGTCGCCCCGTCCACCCCGTTTCTCCACAGCGAGACCCGGACGTGGGTGGTCTTCCGGCCACGCCCGGACACCCGCGTCGTCACCCGCGGCCCGCACTCGGTGCGGATCGGCCCGTCGTTCTCCGGTCGACCGTCGTCCCGTCGACGAGCCGGCCCGCAGAAGTGCGGTCCGGAGGTGCTCCCCGGCGGAACTGCTACCGCCGTTTCTAGACCCGCCTCGGGCCCCCTGCAAGGGTCCCGGCGGACGAAATTTCCAGCCACAGGTTCGTCCACAGTCGGAGCCGCAGAATCCCCACACCGTCCACAGTGCTGTGGACAAAATCTGTGGACACGCGTTCACGGGATGGCCCTGCCCGGCCGCGGCACCCCGCCGCAGGGCGCCGGACGACACGCGGCGGACACTCCCGACCGGTACGAGGAACCGCAGGATCCCGGGGATGAACAGCACGGAGGCACGCCGTTCCCGCTCGTCGTGGCCGTCCGAGCACCTCCCGGCCCCCGACGTTCACCGGGAGCGGCCGGGGAAGATAGCACGGCCGACGGGCGTCCACACTCCTGTGGACAACGTGCTGGTCAGACCCAGGCGCGTGTCGGCGACCGCTCCTCGTCGACCCGTCGGTCGACCTCGGCCGTCGTCGCGACGAAGGCGCCGTCGTCGACCAGCACTCCGCCGGACCGGGCGTGCATGAGCAGGGCCAGCCGCGCCACCATCGCGCGCATCCGGTTCCGGGCGATGACGTGCACCCCCGACGGCTGCTCCAGCCGCAGCTCGTACGGGTCCTGCGGGATCCACCGGACCTCGACCGCGAAGGGGCCGTAGTCGTTCACGTCGACGTCGACCAGTGCCCGCGGCACGCGGTCGACCTGCCGCGCGTCGAGCACGATGCTCCCGTCGTACGGCGTGCGCGCGACCAGCCGGTGGCTCGTGGACCCGTCGGGCTCCGGCGTCTCCGCCTCGTGCTCGGCCGTGGCCACGACCGACCGGAGCAGGGCCAGGAGGTCGGCCGCGCCGATCGGGTTCGCGGAGAAGAGACGCAGGTCGACCGAGCCGGCCGGGTCGGGGCGCAGGAGCTCACGCCCGTCGGCCAGGAGCAGCCCGCCGAGCTTCCGGGCCACGGCGACCCCCCACTGGACCAGACGCAGCTCGTCATCCTCCGGCAGCCCGGCCGCGAAGGCCCGGGCCACACCGTCGCGGTCGTCCGGCGAGGCGGGTCGCGGACCACGCCGGTCGAACGTCCCGTCGACACGGCCGAGGGCGGACACCCGCACCGGCCCCGTCATCCCGAGCTGCGCGGCGACCTCGGCCGGCCCGGTGAAGGGACCGGCGACACCGTGCTCGGCGCCGATCCCGAGCACACCCGGGCCGACGTCCCGCGGGTCCGGCGCCGCCGCGGCCATCCCGCGGAAGCGCGCACCCCGCATCGGCTGCGGACCCGACCGCGCCTCGGGTTCCTTCAGCCACCGGACGTCGGAGAACCAGGACTCCGCCAGCCGTCGCACCGTCGCGACCTCGGTCGCGTCAGGCAGGACGAGCAGGTGGTTCGACACGTGCTCCGGGGGGACGAGCGCCTGGACGTACGACATGTCGCGGACGCTACTCCCTTCGGGGGCGCGGCGGCAGCCCCGAAGGTGACGTCCGTGTTACGTCTGCTCGGGGACGGCCGGCCCGTCCGGAAGCCGGGATGCCGCGCGGGACACGCCGGTCCCGGAGTGGTGTCGCTCACAGGGGCGCGCGTGCCGGGCACTGACCTGACGGCCGGGCCCTATGCTGTCAGCATGCCCAAGATCATCGGCAAGAGTCTTCACGAGCACCGCCAGATGACCCGGCACAAGCTGTTCGCGGCGTTGTCCACGCTCATGGCGGAGCGGGGGTTCGACACGATCACGCTGGCCGACATCGCCCAGGCCGCCGGCGTGGGCCGGACCGCCGTGTACAACCACTTCGCGGACAAGGAAGCCCTGCTCCTGGGCTTCATCACCCACGAGACCGAGCAGTACGCCCACACCCTGGAACGCGCCCTCGCGGAGGTCGACGACCCCGTCACCCAGCTGCGCACCTACATCCGCCAGCAGGCGCAGCTGACCACCGTCTTCCACCTCGCGCCGGGTCCGGACCTGCGCACGGTGCTGTCCCGCAGCACCCAGTCCCGGCTGCGCGAGCACGCCGAGATCGTCGAGTCGATCCTCAAGCGCATCCTGCGTGACGGCGTCGAGACGGGCGCCTTCCCACCCCAGGACATCGAGCCCACGGTGCAGCTCGTCAACGCCTGCCTGTCGGGACGGCTCATCCCGACCGACCAGGAAGCCCGCGAGCGCACCATCCGCGCCACCGAGACCTTCGTGCTGCGCGCCGTCGGCGCCCGGCCTCAGATGGCGGCCTGACCGCCCGTCACCACCAGGCGTCAGCAGGACGGTGGCGGTGCTCCGGCGGCGGCGTCACGTACGGCACGGGCACCGGCGCGAGGTAGGCGCGGGCGAACTCCAGGGCCGCCGCCAGGTCGGAGTGCCGCTCGTGGGCGTCGTTGGCCTTCCGCGTCCCGATCTCCAGGCAGACGTCACCGCGGTAGCCGTTGTGGGCCAGCTCGGTGAGCACCTTGTCGCAGTGCATGTCGCCCCGGCCCGGCACCAGGTGCTCGTCACGGATGTTCGACGTGCCGTCCGCCAGGTGCACGTGCCGCAGCCGGTCGCCGAACTCCCGGACGAGGTCCAGGCCGTCCTGCTGGGCGACCGCGGCGTGCGACAGGTCCAGCGTGACGGCGTCGTAGTCGTGCTCGGAGGGGTCCCAGCCGGGCAGGTACGCCTTGAGCTCACGGTCGAGACGGGAGTGCGGCCGCCACGGGTACATGTTCTCCACGGCGACCGTCACCGGGCCCTTGGCGTTGAGCTCACGGACCTGGTCCTCGAAGCCGCGCGCGTACTTGTACTGCCACCGGAACGGCGGGTGCACCACCACGGTGTCGGCGCCGAGCTCGCCGGCCATGTCGACCGCGCGGTCGAGCTTGGCCGCCGGGTCGCGCCCCCAGACGCGCTGGCTGATCAGCAGGGTCGGGGCGTGGATGGAACGGATCGGCATCCCGGTGCGCTCGGACAGGCGCGCGAGCGCGCGCGGGTCCTGCGTGGCCGGGTCGGACCAGACCATCACCTCGACGCCGTCGTACCCGATCTCGGCCGCCACCTCGAAGGCGAACGCCGCGCGCCGGGGGTACACCGACGCGGTGGAGAGAGTTACGGAGATCGGCGTCTCGGCCATGTCGCCACCCTAGCTCGGGCACCTGCAAGAACGCTGGACACGTTACCCCCGAAAGACGCCCGGCGCTGCGGTCGGTCCCGGCGCACCGGTCGGAGGCGGCTACCCTCGGTGCCATGGTGCGCGCGGTGGTGTTCGACGTCGGGGAGACCCTGATCGACGAGACCAGGATCTTCTCCCGGTGGGCCGACCGGCTCGACGTGCCGCGGGGCACGTTCCTGGGCCTCGTGGGCGCCTGCGCCGCGGCGGACCGGCCGCTCGTCGAGGCCTTCGAGCTCGTCCGGCCGGGCCTCGACCTCTCCGCCGAGATGGCCCGCTGGGCCGCCGAGGACCCCACGGGACTCCGCGAGAACTTCGACGCCGACGACCTGTACGACGACGTCCGTCCCGCACTGTCCGCGCTGCGCGACGCCGGGCTCGCCGTCGTCGTCGCCGGGAACCAGCCTCCGCAGGCCCGGGCAGCGCTCGAGGCCATGGACCTGCCCGTCGACGCCATCCGCACCTCCGACGAGTGGGGCGTGGAGAAACCCGCGCCGGCCTTCTTCGACCGCGTCGCCGAGCTGGCCGGGCACGCGGCCTCGGACATCGCCTACGTGGGCGACCGCCTCGACAACGACGTGCTCCCCGCCGCCGACGCCGGGATGCGGCCCGTGCTGGTCCGTCGCGGACCGTGGGGCTACTGGCACGCGACCCGACCGGAGGCCGCACGGGTCGACGTCGTCGACTCGCTCGCGGAGCTGGTCGGGCTCCTGACCCGCTGACGCCGTCGCCGGCTCCGGTCAGTCCCGGTCCGGAGGCGCTGCGGCCGCGTCGTGCTCCATCTCGTTCGGCACCAACGCGTCCTCGTCGATCTTCCCGGTCCGGAAACCCGCCCGGCTGACCAGGTGGGCGGCCACCGGCGCGGTCGCGAGCTGGAAGACGACCACGAGCGCGAGCATCGTCACCGCCGACCAGCTGCGCACCCGCAGCGCGAGCCCCAGCAGCAGCAGGATCAGTCCCAGCACCTGCGGCTTGGTCACCGCGTGCATCCGACCGAGCAGCGAGTCGAAGCGCACGGCGCCGACCGCCGCGGCGAGCGTGAGGAACGCCCCGGCGAGCAGGCTCACGCCCGCGACGACGTCGGCGAGCGTCGTCCAGAACCCCGGGTCGACCTCGGTCATCGGTCCCCCTCCTCGGCCTCGGGGGCCTCGCCCGGCACGGAGTCGGGGTCGTCGGCGGCTCGGCGCCGGACGGCCGACGGCTCCCGTGCGGCGAACCGGGCGATGGCGACCGACCCGACGAAACCGACCAGGGACATCGCCACGAGGATCGGGATGGTCTCGGTCCGCCGGGTCCAGGCGGCCTCGATCGCCACCACCCCGACCAGGGCCGCCGCGAGCAGCTCGAGCCCCAGCGCGCGGTCCAGCATCGACGGGCCCCGCTCGAGACGCACGAGCGCCAGCAGCGCGGCGGCGGCCACCATCACCGCGGCCAGCACGACGACGACGATCATGGGTGCGCCTCCGTCCCGTCCTGCGCCCGGCACCGGTCGAGCACGTCGCGCGGCGCGAAGCTGCGCAGCACGCGGTCCTCCAGGTCGAGCAGGTAGTCGCGGACCCCGTCGGGCCCGCCGGAGCTGTCGATGTCCAGCACGTGCACGGACAGCAGACCGGTGTCCCGCTCGGTCTCGACCACCAGCGTCCCCGGCACCAGCGTGGAGAGCACGGCGGTGGTGGTCAGGAAGACGTCCTCCGGGTTGCGCAGCCGCACCTGCACGACCGCGGCCTGCGGGGCCGGGCCCGGGCGGATCGCGATCCATGCGACGTTGAACGACGCCACCACGAGGTCGACGACGAAACGTCCGAGGAGCCCCAGGGCGGGGCCCGGACGGATGGTCCAGCGCGACGGGATCGGCGGCAGGGGCAGGGCGACGACGACCAGCACGCCCAGCGCCAGCCCGCCGAGCACGTTGGCCCAGGACAGGTCGCCCCACAGCAGCACCCAGACCACCGTGAGGCCGGCCAGCGCGGGCCACTGCGCGGCCACGCGGCCGGCCCGGGCGCGCAGGGTCGTCTCCGCCGAGTCGTTCACGGCCCGTCACCCCCCTCGGTCTGCGCGTCCGTGACGTCGGCGGACTGTCCCGTGCCGCGGTCGGACCCACCCGGGTACACCGCCTCGATGTAGGTGTACCCGTCCATGGTCGTCGCCGCGGAGCGGTCCGCGTACCCGTACAGCGGACCGGCGACCACCGTCAGCGACAGCCCGAAGGTCACCAGGGCGGCGGCCGGCCACACCATCGTGCGCGGCATCGGCGCGTGCTCGGGGATCTCGGCGGGCGCGGTCTGCCAGAACGCCTTGTTCCACGCCTTGACCACGGCGTAGAGCGTCAGCAGCGAGGTGGCGACCGAACCGACCACCAGCGCCCAGGCCAACGGGGTGCCGATCCGGACGCCCTCGGTGAGCAGCCCGACCTTGCCGAGGAACCCGGACAGCGGCGGGATACCCGCGAGGTTGAGGGCCGGGACAAAGAACAGCACCGCCAGCAGCGGGGCGAGCTTCGCCAGGCCGCCGAGCCGGTCCAGGGACGTCGACCCGCCCCGCCACTCGACCAGCCCCACCACGAGGAACAGGGCCGTCTGGACGGAGATGTGGTGCACGACGTAGAAGATCGCCGCGGCGGTCCCCGCCTCGGACGCCAGCGCGATGCCGAAGATCATGAACCCGATGTGGCTGACCAGCGTGAACGACAGCAGACGTTTGACGTCGTTCTGGGCCACCGCACCCAGGATGCCGATGACCATGGTGGCCAGGGCGACCACGAGGAGGATCTGGTCGACCACGGGGCTGTCCGGGAAGATCAGCGTCTGCGTGCGCAGGATCGAGTACACGCCGACCTTGGTGAGCAGCCCGGCGAACACGGCCGTGACCGGGGCGGGGGCCGTCGGGTAGGAGTCCGGCAACCAGAACGACAGCGGGAACACCGCCGCCTTGATCCCGAACGCCAGCAGGAGCAGGAGCTGCAGCGCGACCCGGACCGTGTCGTCGATCTCGGGCAGGCGCACGGCGAGCTGGGCCATGTTGACGGTGCCCGTGGCGGCGTAGATCAGCGCGATCGCCGAGAGGAACAGCACCGAGGAGGCCAGCGCCACGATGAGGTACACCGACCCGGCCCGCACCCGTTCGGCCGTGCCACCGAGCGTGAGCAGCACCGCCGACGCGGCGAGCAGGATCTCGAACCCGACGTAGAGGTTGAACAGGTCACCGGTGAGGAAAGCGTTGGAGACGCCGGCGGCCAGCACCAGGTAGGTGGGGTGGAAGATGGCCACCGGGATCGCCCCGCCGACGCGGGCCTCGTCGACCGTCTCCGCCTCGTTCTCGGGCACGCCCTGACCGAGCGAGTACAGCAGGACGCAGAGCAGCATCACGCCGCTGACGGTGAGCATCAGGGCGGCGAGCCGGTCCGCGACCAGGGCGATGCCGACCGGGGCGGCCCAGCCGCCCACGTCCACGACGACGGGACCGGCGTCGGCCGCGAGGACCAGGCCCACGGAGGCCAGGGTCGAGGCGACCAGCGCCGCGACCGAGATCGTGCGCTGGACGTTGGCGTAGCGGTGCAGCGCCAGGGTGAGACCGGCCGCGAACAGCGGCACCAGCACCGGCAGCGGGACGAGGGTCTCCGGCCCCCAGGCCGCGGGGATCCAGCTCATCGCGCCTCCCCCGGTGTCGTCACGTCGGAGGTGTCGTCGCCGGGGGCCTCCTCACCGGGGGCCTCGTCACCGGCGACGTCGTCGTGCACCGCGGCGGCCTCCTCGTCGAGCGTCTGGCCGGTCTCGTCCGCGTCCGCGTCCTCGTAGGCCGGGGCGTTGAGCGCGGCGTGCCGCGCGACCCGGCGGTCCTCGACGTCGTCGGCGACCTCGTCGTGGCCGTGCAGCTGCCACGACCGGTAGGCGAGCGCCAGGATGAACGCGGTCAGGCCCAGGGTGATGACGATCGCGGTGAGCGTCATCGCCTGCGCCAGCGGGTCGCTCATCGGCTCGTCGGAGCTGCCCACGATCGGCGACGCGCCCGCCCGGCCGCCCGCGACCAGCAGCATGAGGTTGACGCCGTTGCTGATCAGGATGAACCCGAGCAGGATCCGCGTCAGCGGCCGCTCGAGCAGCAGGTAGACGCCCGTGCCGCACAGCACGCCGACGGCGAGGACCAGCACGGCCGAGGGGGTGTTCTCCAGGACGATCACCGCGACTCCTCCCCCGCGACGGCGACGACGTTCTCGGGCAGCTCGCCCTGCCGGTCGATCTCGGCGCCGAGCGTGCGCAGGACGTCCAGGACCAGCCCGACGACGAGGAGCATCACGCCGACGTCGAAGAACAGGGAGGTCACCAGGTGCACCTTGCCCAGCAGCGGGACGTGGAAGTCGAAGGTGAAGCTCTCCAGCACCTCCTGCCCGATCAGAAGAGCCCCGAGGCCGACGCCGGCCGACAGGAACAGCCCGGTCCCCAGCAGCAGGCCCGGTGGGACGGGCATCGCCTCACCGAGCTCGTACCGGCCGCCGGCGAGGTAGCGCACCGCCAGCGCGATGCCCACGACCAGCCCCGCCGCGAACCCCCCGCCCGGCGCGTTGTGCCCGCTGAACAGCAGGAACAGCGCGAAGACGATCATGGCGTGGAAGACCAGCCGGGTCACGACCTCGAACATGACCGACCGTCGCTCGGGGGCGAGCGTGCGGCCGGCGGCCAGCCACTCCTTGCGCTCCCCGGAGTCCGCCCCCGGGGCGCGCGACAGCCGCAGCACCGCACCGCTGCGCTGCCGCAGGAAGACCAGCGACGCCACGCCGGTGGCCGCCACGAGCAGCACGGACAGCTCGCCGACGGTGTCCCAGGCCCGGATGTCGACCAGCGTGACGTTGACGATGTTGTCCCCGCTGCCGTACTCCACCGCCTCGGCGGGGAAGTCCACGCTGATGGGGGGCTGCACCCGGGCCAGCGGGGCCGCGAGGGTGAGTCCCATCATCACGACGCCCGTCGTGACGCCGAGGACGACCCGCACCCACCGGCTGGCGGTGAGCGGCCGGTCGGTGAAGTACGGCGGCATCCGGCGCAGGACGAGGACCAGCACCACCAGGGTGACCGTCTCCACCAGGACCTGGGTCAGCGCCAGGTCGGGAGCCCCGTGCAGCAGGAACAGCGCGGCGTTGGCGTACCCCGCGACACCGACCAGGACGACCGCCTTCAGCCGACGCCGGGCCCGCGCCGCGAGCACGGACGCCACGGCCACGATCGCCACCACGGCTGCCTGTGCGGGCCGGTCCCACGGCACGACGTCGACGGCGACCGTGGTGCCGGTGAGCAGGCCCGACAGGATCACGGCCCCCGGGGCGACCGCCAGCACGACCAGCACGATGCCGAGGTAGAACGGCAGCGAGCCGCGCTGCGTGGCTCCGGTGACGTCCGCCGCCAGGTCGTCCAGCCGGCGCATCGACCGGCGGTAGACGAGGTCGGCGCCGCGCGGTGACGGCAGGGACGCCTGCCAGCGCTCCACACGGACCCGTTGCCCGAAGAGCAGGGCGCCGACGGCGAGCACCAGCACGGAGGTCACCAGTGCCGGCGTGAACCCGCCCCACAGCACGAGCTTCCCGGGGTCACCGCTCGGGTAGGTGTCGGCGAAGGGTGACAGCACCCGTTCGCCGACGGACGGCACGAGCGCGACGAACAGCCCGCCGAGCGCGAGCGCGGCCGGCGGCGCGACCAGCAGCGCCGGCTGGCGGCGGTGCGGCACCGCCGGGGCACCGCCGTCGGGCAGGGAGCCCTTGGTGCCGAACGCCCCCCACCAGAACCGCAGCCCGTACGCCACGGTCAGGATCGACCCGACGACGACCGCGACGAGCGCGGCGACCTCGAGGCCGCCCGCCCCGTGGGTCGCGTCGTGCCAGAGCCCCTCCAGGGCCGCCTCCTTGGCCACGTACCCGGCGAACGGCGGCAGCCCGATCATCGACGCCGTGGCGAGCAGTCCCGCCGCCGCGGTGACGGGCATGGCTCTCCACAGGCCGGACAGACGGCGCAGGTCGCGGGTGCCGGTGGCGACGTCGACGACCCCGACGACCAGGAACAGCGCCGCCTTGAACAGGGCGTGGGCACCGAGCAGGGCGAGCCCGGCGAGCGCCGCGGCGCGGGTGCCGAGCCCGAGCAGCAGCACGAGCAGCCCGAGCTGGGAGACCGTGCCGAAGGCGAGCACGAGCTTGAGGTCGTGCTGGCGCAGCGCCCGGTAGCCGCCGAGGAGCAGCGTCGCCGCGCCCAGCGAGACGACCGACCAGCGCCAGACCGGCTCCCCGGACAGGCCCGGGGCGAACCGCGCCACGAGGTAGACGCCGGCCTTCACCATCGCCGCGGCGTGCAGGTAGGCCGAGACCGGGGTGGGGGCCGCCATCGCGGCCGGGAGCCAGAAGTGGAACGGCACGAGCGCCGACTTCGTGGCGGCACCGGCGACGAGGCAGAGCGACGCCACGACGGCCGCGGTGCCCGTGGGCGGGTCCACGACGACCTCGGAGACGCGCCAGGTGCCGGTCGACACCCCGAGCACGATGAGGCCGACGAGCATGGCCAGCCCACCGGCGGTCGTGACGACGATGGCCTGCATCGCGGCCCGCCGGGAGGCCTTGCGGTCGGCGTAGTGGCCGATCAGCAGGTAGGAGAAGACCGTGGTCAGCTCCCAGAAGACGAACAGCAGCAGGAGGTCGTCGGCGATGACCAGGCCCATCATCGCGCCCGCGAACGCGGTCAGCGTGCCGGCGAAGCGTCCCGTACCGAAGGCATCGCGGGAGAAGTACGCCGAGCAGTACAGCAGCACCAGGGCACCGACGCCGCCGACGACGAGCAGCAGGAGCCAGGAGAGGGCGTCGAGCCGCAGGTCGATGGTCAGGTGCAGGCCGGGTACCCAGGGGATGCTCGTGACCGGTGGGTCGCCGTCGAGCACCGCCCGGGTGCTCGCCAGGGCGTAGCCCGCCGCGGCCGCGGGCCCGACCGCGAGCACCCAGAACGCCCGCCGACCCAGCAGCGCCACCAGAGCGGGCGCCGCCACGGCCAGCGCGAAGGTCAGGAGCAGGACTGCCAGCACGGCGCTCCGTCCGGTCGTGGGGCGGGGACATGACTCTAACCGGGGACGGCGCCGCCGTCCCGGCAGACGCGACGGGCCCGGGTCAGCCGCGCAGCGGCAGCGTCAACGTCGCGGCGCCGTCGGCCGTGACCGTCACGGGGACGCCCCAGTCCTGCTGGGCGAGGTGGCAGGCGGGGAAGAAGTCCTCCGGCTCACCGTCCGGGCCGAGGACGGCGTCCTGCGGCGGCAGGTCGCAGGAGGCCGCCTTCGCCGTCACGTGCAGCACGCCCTCGGCGACCGCGGGGTCGATGCGCAGGTCACGCACCAGGTCGGTGCCGTCGCCGGCCCCGTCGAGCAGCAGCTCCGGCGGCGTGGCGCTGATGCGCAGCTCGGTGGACGGCCCGAACCGGTCGTCGAGCTTCTGCCCGGGTGCCGGGGTGAACGGCACCTCGAGACGGACCGTGCCCCCGGCGATCTCCGTGGCCTCGCGGGCGACGCGGTGCGCGCCGCCGTCGAGGACCCGGCCGACGAGGTCGGCGGGCAGCGCGACCCGGGTCAGGCGGTGCGCCGCGGACTCCACGGCGAGCAGGTGCACCCGGCCCTCGCCCTCCTGGACGAGCACGTCGCTGGGTTCGGCGAGCCCGGTGGCGAGCGTGGTGACCTCCCCCGAGCGCGGGTCGTACCGACGCAGCGCGCCGTTGTAGGTGTCGGCCACGACGGCCGAACCGTCCGGCAGCGTGGCGACACCCAGCGGGTGCTGGAGCAGCGCCTCGGCGGCAGTACCGTCCCGGTGCCCGAAGTCGTACAGGCCCTGCCCGACGGCGGTGCTCACGTCGACGTCCGCGGCTCCCGCGGGCGTGACACGGCGCAGCGCGGACGTCTCGGCGTCGGCGAGCCAGAACCCTCCGTCGGGCCGGCGGTCCGTGTCGAGCGTGGGGGCGAGCCGCGAGGGCTGGGCGAACCACGCCGCCGCGCCCGGGCCGTCCTCGAGGCCCTCGTTCATCGTGCCCGCCAGCAGGCGCAGGCTGCCGTCCCCGTCGGACGCCACCGGGTCGAACACCCACAGCGTGTGGTTGCCGGCCATGGCCACCACGAAGGCGGACAGCGGCTCCGACCACGCCACGTCCCACGGGGAGGAGAGCCGGACGGTGGTCGCCGCGAGCTCCTCGTCGGACACGTGGGCCCGCGGCTGCTCGCCCGGGACCTCCACGTTCTCGTGGCCGCCGACCATGTACTGACGGCCGGTCCCGGCCACGGTGTACACCTCACCCGACTCCAGGTGGACACCGCGCAGCGTGTGGTTGACCGTGTCCGCCACCAGGACGTCGTAGCCCAGCCGGTCGCGCAGCGCGTCCGGCACGAGGCACAGCCCGTTCGGCTCGCTGAACCGCGCGGCGTGCGTGCCGTCGGGAGCGGGACCGCCGTCGACCAGCCCCCGCTCGCCGGAGCCGATGCGTCGTACCAGCGTCTCGCCGTCGGGCGCGAGCTCCGCCAGCCCGTGGTGCCCGGCGTCGGCCACCAGCAGGTTCCCGCCCGGGAGCTCCACCGCCGCCGCGGGGAACCGCACCGTCGTGGGCTCCGGCGTCGGCGCCACGTACGGGCCGTCCCCGCGGTGCAGGGTGCCCTTGGCCTCGTGCTCGGCGACCAGCTCGCGCACCAGCGCCGCGACCGCGGACGCGTGCCCCTCACCGGCCATCTGCGCGACGACGTACCCCTGCGGGTCCACGACCACGAGCGTGGGCCACGCCCGGGCGGTGTAGGCGTCCCAGGTCACGAGCTCCGGGTCGTCCAGCACGGGGTGGCGCACGTCGTACCGCTCGACGGCCGCCGCGAGGGCCTCCGGGTCGGCCTCGTGGGCGAACTTCGGCGAGTGCACGCCGACGATCACCAGGACGTCGCGGTGCGCCTCCTCGAGCTCACGGAGCTCGTCGAGGACGTGCAGGCAGTTCAGGCAGCAGAACGTCCAGAAGTCCAGCACGACGATCTTGCCGCGCAGGTCGGCGAGCTTCAGCTCACGGCCGCCGGTGTTCAGCCAGCCGCGGCCGACGAGCTCGGACGCGCGGACCTTCGGGAGGGTGGGGGTGGTGCTCACCGCCCCATTGTCCCCGCGGAGGCGCGATCGCGACGAGGTGACCGCACACCGGGACGCCAGGCTCCGTGGAGTGGCCGGGGCTCGGCGCGACTACGCGTCGATGTCTCCGGCCCGCTGGTCGAGGAAGGCATCGATCTCGCTCCAGGCGCGCGCGTACGACGCCGGGATCGCGGCCTTCATCTCCTCGCTCGCGCCAGCGGCCTGGGCTTCGTGCACCGCCAGGAAGGAACCCTGGGCGACGGCCGCCTGGACACGTGGCTTGACGTTGCGCATCGCCTGCTCCGTCGTGAACAGCGCCGGCTCGGAATCGTGCATGACCAGCACCGTAGGCACCGACACCGACACGATCCGCCTCAGAGCGCCTGGACGGCCCCCACGACGTGCACCCGGACCGGGACGCCCTCGACGTCGGGCGGCACGTCCTTGCGCGCCCGCACGGTGGTGACGTTCACCTGCAGCACCCAGTCGTGGGAGTCGCCCCGCTGGGCCAGACCCACCCCGCACACGCCGTCGACCTGGGCGACCTTCTCCCGCAGCGCACCCTTGGCGGCTCGGGCCTGCTCGATCGTGGCCATGGCCAACACCTCCTGGTCCCATTCTCCCCCGCGGCGCGCTGCAGTGCCACGATGGGCGGGTGACGACGATTCCCACCGTGACCCTGAACAACGGCGTCCCCATCCCGCAGGTCGGTTTCGGGACGTACAAGATCAACGACGACGAGACGCGCGAGGCGGTGCTGCACGCCTTCGAGGCCGGGTACCGGCACATCGACACCGCGCAGATGTACCGGAACGAACGTGGTGTGGGCGAGGCGATCGCGGCCTCCGGGCTGCACCGGGGCGAGGTCTTCGTGACCAGCAAGCTCAACAACGCCAACCACGCCTACGACGACGCCCTGGCCTCGTTCGACCGCACGCTGTCCGAGCTGCAGCTCGAGTTCGTGGACCTGTTCCTCATCCACTGGCCGCTGCCCGCCGTCGGCCGCTACCTGGAGGCCTGGCGCGCCCTGGAGGAGATCCTGCGCAGCGGGCGGGCGCGGGCGATCGGCGTGTCGAACTTCCAGCCGACGCACCTGCGCACCCTGCTCGACGAGGCGACGATCGTGCCGGCCGTGAACCAGATCGAGATGCATCCCTGGTTCACGAACTCCGACGTGCGGTACTTCGACGAGAGCCACGGCATCACCACCGAGGCGTGGTCGCCGCTCGGCCGCGGCAAGGCGCTGGAGGACCCGGCGATCGCGCGGATCGCGCAGGAGCACGACGCGACCCCGGCCCAGGTGGTGCTCGCCTGGCACCTGGCCCGCGGCGTCGTCGTCATCCCCAAGTCCGTGACGCCGTCGCGCATCGCCTCGAACCTGCAGGCCGTGGACCTGACGCTCAGCGACGACGAGGTCGCGGCGATCACCGCCCTGGACCGGGGCGAGCGGATCGGCTCCCACCCGGACACGGAGAACCGCACCGACCGCTGACCCCCTCCCCACCGCTCCCTGCCCGCTGTGGGCATGAAATCTGCAGGCGCGGACCCGTCGGCGCCTGCAGATTTCATGCCCACAGCGGGGTCGGGCGGCCGGGCGGGGCGCTGACGGGCAGAATGACGTCATGGAACGCCACACCGTCGTCGCGATCCGCGAAGGGCTGCACGCCCGGCCGGCCGCACTGTTCACCCGCCTCGCGGCCTCCCAGCCCGTCCCGGTCCGGATCGCCCGGGAGGGCGGGGACCCCGTGGACGCCGCCAGCATCCTGGCCGTGATGACGCTGGGGGCCGACGCCGGCACGTCGGTGACGCTGTCGGTCGACGCCGGCGGGCACGGTGAGGACGAGGAGACCGCCACGGCGGTCCTGGACACCCTCGAGGAGTTCCTGTCCGACCCGGAGCCGGGCTGACCTGTCCGAGCGTCACAGACCCAGGTCGACCAGCACCGGGCGGATGGCGTCCCGCACCGCGTTGCGCGCCTCCATCGGGTCGTCCTCGGCCAGCGCCAGCCGCGCCAGCTCCACGCACTCGGCGTCGGTGACCCGCTGCAGGACCGCCGCGACGTCCGCGAGCGCCCGGGGCGTCATCGACAGCGACCGCACGCCCAGACCGACGAGCACGGGGGCCAGGGTGGCGTCCGCGGCGGCCTCCCCGCAGACCCCGACGGGTCGGCCGTGCCGGGCCGCCCCCTCGCAGGTCGCGCGGATCAGCTCCAGCACCGCCGGCTGCCACGGGGTGGACAACGCGGCGAGCTCGCCGAGCATGCGGTCGGCGGCCATCGTGTACTGGATGAGGTCGTTGGTGCCCACCGACCCGAAGGCGGCGTGGGCGAAGACGTCGGCGGCCCGCAGCGCCGCGGCGGGCACCTCGACCATGACCCCGGCGTGGCGCAGCCCGTGCTGCTCGCACAGCGTGACGAAGTCGGCGGCCTCGCCCGCGGTGGCGACCATCGGCGCCATCACCCACACCTCGGCGTTCTCGGCCTCGGCGGCGGCCGCGATCGCCTGCAGCTGCCGCTCCAGCACGCCGGGCCGTGACGAGGCCGTGCGCAGCCCGCGCACGCCCAGGGCCGGGTTGGGCTCGCCGTCGGCGGTGACGAACGGCAGCGGCTTGTCGGCACCGGCGTCGAGGGTGCGGACCACGACCTTGCGCCGCGGGAACGCGGACAGCACCTGGCGGTAGGCGGCGACCTGCTCGGACACCCCGGGCTCGGTGCTGCGGCCCAGGAAGCAGAACTCGGTGCGGAACAGCCCGACCCCCTCGGCGGAGGCCTCCAGCGCGGCCTGGGCCCCGGCGGGGTCGGCCACGTTGGCGAGCAGCTCGACGCGGGTGCCGTCGGCGGTGCGTCCGGTCCCGTCGAACGCGCGGCGTTCCGCCTCGTGCTGCTGCGCGGCCGCCACGGTGTCGGGGTCGGGGTCGAGGACGACGACGCCGGCCGCCCCGTCCAGCAGCACCGTGTCGCCGTCGGCGATCGCCTCGGCGCCGCGGACCGCGACGACGGCGGGGATCCCGAGTGCCCGGGCGAGGATCGCGGTGTGCGAGGTCGGCCCGCCGCCGCTGGTCACGACGCCGAGCACCACCTCGGGGTCGAGCGTGGCGGTGTCCGCCGGGGCGAGGTCCTCACCGACCAGGACGAACGGGTGGTCGAGCTGCGGCACCCCGGGCGGGCGGACGCCGATGAGCTCGGCGACGATGCGGTCCCGCACGTCGCGCACGTCCCGGGCGCGCTCCGCCAGCGGGGGCCCGAGCTTCTCGAACTGCTTGATCAGCCCGCGCGCGGCGTCCCAGATCGCACGCTCCGGGGTGAGGTGGTCGGTGCGGATGCGCCGTTCGCCGTCGGCGACCAGGGCGGGGTCGGCCGCCATCGCCGCGGTGACGGCGAGGAGGTCGGCCGCGGTGCCGGTGGCGCGGCCGGCCCGGTCGGTCAGCTCGTCGCGGACCGCCCGGGCGGCGGCCGTGAGCTGGGCGACGGCCGCCTCGACGCCCTCGCCCTCCAGACGCGTCGTACGGGGTTCGGGCACGGGCGGAGGCATGGTGGCCGCGGGGCCCGCCGCCCTGCCCGGACTGACGGGCGCACCCGTGAGAGTCGTGCTCATCGCTGCCGTGACCTCCGTCCGCCCCACCGGTGCCGCGCGGTCGCGTCTCCGATCCTGCTGTGCCTGGCACGCTGTCGGATGAGGCACTCTGTGTCAAGGATCACGTCCGTCACGGCCCACGACTCCTCGGAGGACCCCCGATGCCCCTGATCGTCAGCTCTCCCGTCGCCGGCACCGTGGTCGACGTCCGCGAGGTCCCGGACCCGGTGTTCTCCGCCGGGCTCGTCGGTCCCGGCACGGCCGTCGAGCCCGAGGGGACCGAGGTGGTCTCCCCGGTGGACGGGCGGATCGTCAAGCTGCACCCGCACGCCTTCGTCGTGCAGGCCGCGGACGGACCGGCGGTGCTGGTGCACCTGGGGATCGACACCGTCCAGCTCGGCGGCGCGGGGTTCACCCTGCACGTCGCCGAGGGGGACGAGGTGGTGACCGGGCAGCTCCTGGTGGAGTGGGACCCGGCGGCGGTCCGCGACGGCGGCCGGGCGGCCGTCTGCCCCGTGGTGCTCCTGGAGGCGGACCCGGAGCAGGTGGAACCACGGGTCGCCCCCGGCACCGCCGTCGTGCCCGGGGACCCGCTCCTGGCGGCCCGCTGACCGGTGGCAGACTGGGCCGGGAACGAGCCGGTCCCCGTCCGGCGTGGTCAGGGAGGACTCGACTCGACGATGGCGACGCGCCCCGCCGGCCGGACCGGCACCGGTCAGAAGTACCGCGTGGTCCGCGCCTACCTGGCCGAGCTGGTGGACCACCTCGCCGTGGGCGACGCGATCCCGTCCGAGCGGGCGCTCGGGGACCGCTTCGGCGTCTCGCGCATGACGGTCCGCCAGGCGATCGACGCCCTGGTCGCCGACGGGCTGCTGGAGCGGGCGCAGGGCCGCGGGACGTTCGTCGCCCCGCCGCCCGCCGACCTCGAGATGCGGCTGACGACGTTCGGCGAGGAGGTGCGCCGCCGCGGCATGACACCCGGGTCGCAGGTGCTGGAGGCCTCGACCACGCCGTGCCCGGCCCCCGTGGCGGACCTCCTGGCGATCCGCCCCGGCGACGACGCCCACCGCGTGCTGCGGGTGCGCAGCGCCGACGACGAGCCCTGGGCCGTCGAGGACGCCTGGATCCCGGCGCACCTCGCCCCCGACCTGCTCGCCCACGGCGTGCCGGAGAGCCTGGACGCCGAGCTGCGTCGGCGCGGCCACGCACCGACCGGTGGGGACGAGACCATCACGGCCGCGGACGCCACCCCCACCGAGCGCCGGCTGCTCGCCATGACCGGCACGCACGCCGTCATGCGCATCGAGCGCCGCACCTACGTCGACCAGACGCCGCTGATCCACTCGCGGTTCTCCTACCGCGGCGACCGGTACAGCGTGTTCGTGCCGCTGGGCGAAGCCCGCTCCCCCGTCCCGGTGTGGGCCTGACCCGCAGCGGCCCGGCACCTCACACCAGGCGCACGCCGAGCCCGTCGAGGACGGCCGAGATGGGGTTGACGTAGGTCAGGCCCGTCCCGTTCGGCCCTCCGGTCTCCGACCCGGCGAACAGCAGGCCCAGGGCGGTGGCGTCGGTGCGGTAGACCAGGGACCCGGAGTCGCCACCCCGGGAGAACGGCCCGGTGCCGGTCGACTCGACCTCGATCTGGCCGTCGAACGCGAGCAGTCCGAGCTCGGGGCCGTACCCCACCAGGACGTCGTCCATCTCGACGGCGCTGACGCGCCCGTGGGTGTGGCCGGTGGTCCGCCCGATCTTCTCGACGAGGTCGCCCGGCAGCGCCTCCGCCGTCGTCGACACCGCACCCACGGGGTAGGTCGGGTCGATCTCGGGCCGGTCGAGCAGCGCGACGGCGGCGTCCACCGTGGCGCGCTCTCCCTCGGTCAGGGGGACCACCGCCGCCACGGACCCGACGAGGTCGTGAGGGGCGCGGCCGCCGTCCGCCGGGCCGGGCTGCAGCACGCCGTCCCCCGGGACGCCGTCGAGCACGTGCCGGTTCGACAGCGCGTACACCGACTCCGCGTCCCCGGGCAGCTCGACCGCGGCACCGGCGCACGAGGCGTCCGGGACGACGAACGCGCCGAGCGTGCCGGCGGTGACGTCGACGTGCGCGATCGACACCCCGGGACGCAGGGGGCGCACCCGACCCGTCTCGCCGACGGCGAGGGCGGTCGCGACCGGGGGCTGCGGACCGAGACCGGTCTCCCGCGGAGTGCCGCGCAACCCGGGCGCGAGCCGTCGGATGCGGCCGGTGCGGCGGACGTCGGGCGCCTGCCCGGCCTCGGCGGCGATCTTGCGGACCACCGCGCGCGCGGCGGGCAGCCCCAGCCGGTAGCGCACGGCGATCTCGTACTCGCCCTCGTGCTCCGCCGGCGCCAGCCCGATCGCGAGGGTGGGGGCCCGCACCAGGTCCGGTGCCGAAACCGTCCCGGCAGCGCGTGGTCCGACGGCCACCCCGTACCGTCCCGCCAGGTCACGGGCGTAGTCGGTGAGCTGGGCCTTGATCGCACGCGCCTGGGTCAGATCCATGCGGCGAGTCTGGCCCACCGCGCGGCGAGGGGCTCGCCGGGCACGCCGCGCAGCCCCGGAGGGGTCGATCCGAAAAAGATGGCCCGATCACGTCATGAACCGCGGTCGGGTCCCTCTCCCCTGGTGTGAGGAACCCCACGGTCACCGACGTCCGCGCCGCGGTGCGCTGGGCGCTGAGCCACGACCTGGTGGCGCTGCGCGACTACCGCCAGGTGACGCTGCTCGACCGCAGCGCCCGCTGGCAGGCCGACGCGGCACTGGTCGCGCGGTGGCGCGAGGCCACCGGCAACCTGTTCGCCGCCTCCTGGACGCGGGACCCCGCGTCCGAGGAGCCGTCGCGGCACCACGTCTCGCACTGACCCGTCAGGCGCGCAGCAGCGCCGAGACCCGCGTCCGCCGCGCACGTGCCGCCGCGGCGACCCCCAGCCCGAGACCGACGAGGGTCCACAGCACCAGTCCGGTCAGCGCGATGCCCAGGCCGTCCACCGCGGGCAGCAGCACGGCGGCGAAGGCGTCCCGGCCGGCACCGGTCGGCAGGAACTCCACCAGCGAGACGAGCACGTCGGGCACGGTGGCCACGACCCCGGTGCCGATGAGCAGCACCGCCATCAGCAGGCTGATGCCGCGGCCGACGTGGCCGAGCCAGCCGAGGAAGCCCAGGTGGGCGGCGACGAAGCACACCGACACCAGCACCCCGACGAGGACCGCCCCGACCCAGCCGAGCAGGGACGCACCCTCGACGGCGGCGAGGATGCCGCCGACGAGCGCCCCGGTCCCGGCACCGATCGCCGCCGGGAGCGCCAGCGCCTCCAGGGCGAGCCGCGCCGACGACCGGGTGGAGCCGAGGGCGTGCGCGGCGACGGGCGGGTACACGGTCATCAGCCCGAGCGCCCCCAGCCAGAGGGCGACGACGGCGAACAGCGGTCCGGTCGCACCGGTCGACAGGTCGTCGACCCCCGGCGCGGAGACCGGGTCGGCGACGACACCCGCGAGGTTCTCCCGTTCGTCGTCCGAGTAGGTCGGGATGCCCTCGGCGGCCTCGTCGAGGCCCACGGCGAGGTCGTCGGCGCCCGAGGCGAGCTGGTCGACGCCGTCGGCGAGCTGTCCGGAACCGTCGGCCACGCCGTCGGCGCCGGCGGCGAGCTGCTGGGCGCCCGAGTCGAGCTGCCCGACCCCCGAGGCGAACCCGTTCACCCCCGAGGCCAGCTCCTGCGCACCCGAGTCCAGCTGCCCCACCCCCGAGGCAAACCCGTTCACCCCCGAGGCCAGCTCCTGCGCACCGGCGTCGAGCCGGTTCACGCCGGTCGCCAGCTCGTTCACCCCGGTCGCCAGCTCCTGCGCTCCCGTGTCGAGCTGCCCGACGCCGGACGCCAGCTCGGCAGCACCGGTCGCCACGCCGTCGGTCCCCACGACGAGCTCGTCCGCACCGGCGGAGAGCTGGTCGAGACCGTCGGCGAGCGCCGTCGCCCCGTCGGCCGCCTCGCCCGTGCCGGCCGCGAGCTCGTCCGCGCCCGACGCGAGCTGGTCCGCGCCGTCGCTCGACGCGGCGATGCCCGCGGTGAGGGCGAAGAGGCCGGTCGGAGCACTGGTCTCGGTGCCCGGCTGTCCGGCCTGCGCGACCAGACCGTCACCCAGAGCCGCCATCCCCGCCTGGATCTCGGGGAGCGTGGGGACCTCCTGGCATGCCGCGCTCGTCGGGTCGGCGCCGCAGTCGAACGCGATGTAGGCGCCGAGCGCGTCGGCTAGGTCCTGCGCGGAGGTCCCGGCCGTCACGATCCCGTCCGGCAGCGGGGCGGCCTCGGCCGCGAGCGTCTCGAGGCCGCTCGCCAGGTCACCCGCACCGGAGGCGAGCTCCTCGGCGCCCGTCGCCAGCTCCGTGGTCCCGGCAGCCAGCTCGTCCGCGCCGGCGGCGCTCTCGTGCAGACCGGCGGCGAGCCCCTCCGTGCCCCCGGCGACCTGCCGGGCACCGGTGGCCAGCTCCTCGGCGCCCGTGGCCGCCGCGGCCACCCCTGCGGCGTACTGGTCGGCCCCCGCCGCGAGCTCGTCCGCTCCCGTGGCGGCCTGCCCGGCACCGGCCGCGTACTGGTCGGCGCCGTCGGCCAGCGCGAAGCCGCCGTCGGCGGCCTCCCCGACACCCGAGGCGAACTGGTTCGCCCCCGCCGCCAGCGAGAACCCGCCGTCCGCGGCCTCGCCCACACCCGAGGCGAACTGGTTCGCCCCCGCCGCCAGCGAGAACCCACCGTCCGCCGCCTGCCCGACACCCGAGGCGAACTGGTTCGCCCCCGCCGCCAACGAGAACCCACCGTCCGCGGCCTCGCCCACGCCGGCGGCGTACTGGTCGACACCGTCGGCGTACTGCTCCGCCCCGTCGGCCAGGTCGTCGGCACCGGACGCGGTCTCGTCGACCCCGTCGGCGAGCTGGTTCGCGCCGTCGGCGGCCTCGCCGATGCCGTCGGAGAGGTCGTTGAACCCGACGAGCACGTTGTCGACGTACGTCTCGGTGAGCGAGGACCCCATGATCGTGGTGGCCGTCGTCGCCACGATGCGGGCGAGGGCGTCGTCCACGACGCGGCCGCCGGGCGGTGTGGAGATGTCGATCGTCGCCTGCCGCGCCTCGGCGGGGTCGTCGGACCCGAACGACGTCGCGGCGGCCGAGAAGTCCTCGGGGATGGTCACCACGGCGGCGTACGTGCCGTCGTCCAGCCCCTCGGCGGCGTGCTCGGTGTCGGTGAGGGTCCAGTCGTAGTTGACGTCGGAGTCCTCGGCCCCGCCGACCAGACCGGCCGCGAGCTGGCGGCCGAGCGGGACGGTCTGCCCGTCGACCTCGACGGGCTCGTCGTCGTTCACGATCGCTGCGGGCACCGTGTCGAGCCGGTCGACCGGGTTCCACAGGGACGCGAGCAGGATGCCCAGCACGAGCACGGGGAGCAGGACGACCGCTGCGACCGCCCACGGGTTCTGCCTGACGCGGTTCATGCCCGGACCTCCTCGGGGTCGTAGGTGTGCTCGGCCTGCTGGTCGGAGGGGGGTGGCGGCGGGGCCTCCCCGCCGCGCAGGGTGCTCGGGGCGCCCCAGCCGGCGCCGACGTCGAGCACGGGGGTGCCGTCGGGGAGCAGGTCGGTGGCCGCGACGCCGGTCGAGCCGACCAGCAGGGTCGTGCCCGCGGCCGCGGCGGCGGACAGTGCGTGCGCGAGCGATTCGCGGGCGGCGCGGTCGGCGACGACGTCGGTGCGGTCGACGACGAGGAGACGCGTGCCCTGGCGCACCGCCTCGGTGACGGCCCCGGCGGCCCCGCCGTCCGAGGCGTCGACCACGGCCACGCGCGACCGGACCGCCGGTGCCCGTTCCGGCAGCACGTACCCGGCGGTCTTCACCGCGCCCTGGTCCGGGTGGATGCGGCCGGCGAAGGCCAGGAGCAGGGCGTTGACCGCGGCCGTGGCGTCCCCGTGCACGGCGAGGGCTCCGCCCTCGGGGACCCGGACGCTGACGGGGCCCACCAGCGGCGCCCCGCCGGGGCGGTCGTGCGGGCCGGCGACGGTGACCTCGTGCGCGACGACGGCGTCCTGCCGGCCGTCGTCCCGCGGCCCGGGCCACGGGGCGAGCCGCAGCTCGCGGGCGATGCCCTCGCCCTCGACGTCGAAGGTCGGCAGGGTCCGGTCGAGCCAGCGCGGGATCCACCAGGCGCGGTCGCCGAGCAGGGCGAGGACGGCGGGCACGAGGACCATCCGCACCACGAAGGCGTCGACGGCCACACCGACCGCCAGTCCGAGCGCGATCGGCTTGAGGGACATGTCGCCCTCGGGGACGAACGCCACGAAGACGCTGAACATGATGATCGCGGCCGCGGTGACGACCTTCGCGGCGCCCTGGAAACCGGTGTGCACCGCCCGCCGGGCCCGCCGGCCGTTGTGGACGAAGTCCTCCCGGATGCGGGACACGAGGAAGACCTCGTAGTCCATGGCCAGCCCGAACAGCACACCCATGAGGATGATCGGCATGAAGCTGATGACGGGACCCTGCTTGGTCACGTGCAGCGCGTCGGCGAACAGGCCGTTCTCGAAGACGAGGGCGACAGCGCCGAACGCCGCGCCCACGCTGAGCAGGTAGCCGACGGTCGCCTTGACGGGCACCCAGATCGAGCGGAACACCATCATGAGCAGCAGCAGCGACAGGCCGACGACCACGAACGCGAACGGCAGCAGCGCCTGCCCGAGCTTGTCCGAGACGTCGATCCCGACGGCGGTGAACCCGGTGACCGACAGGTCGACGCCGTACTCGTCGATCCAGTAGTCGTGCATCGAGCGGATCTCGTCGACCAGCGCCTTGGTCTCCTCGGAGTCCGGCGCACCGGTCGGCACGACCTGGATGATGCCGGTGTCGGCGCTCTGGTTGGGGGTGGCCAGGGGGACGTCGGCGACGCCGGGGAGGTCCTCGATCTCGGCCGCGAGGTCGTCCATGAGCCCCAGCGGGTCCGTGGACTCGATGATCGACCCGGTGACGATGAGCGGTCCGTTGAACCCGTCGCCGAAGTACTCCCCGACCAGGTCGTACGTCTGCCGGGCCTCGTTGTCCTCGGGCAGGTAGCCGGCGTCGGGCAGCGCGAGGCGCAGGTTCGTGGCGGGGAACGCGAGGGCCCCGAGCGCGACGACGACGAGCACGATCGTCACCACGGGCCTCTTCGTCACGCCCGCCACCCAGCCGGCGAAGAACCGGTTCTCGTGGCCGGTCGCACCGCCCTCGACAGGTGCCGGCGCGGCCTTGCTGCGGCGACCGCGGGACTTCTTCGGCCGGGGGCGCAGCCGGTCCCCGGCGAGGGCGAGCACGGCCGGCAGGAGCGTCAGCGACACGATGACGGCGAACCCGACGGCGACCGCCGCCGCGATACCCATGACCGACAGGAACGGGATCCCGGCGACGCTCAGACCGACGAGCGCGATCATGACGGTCAGCCCGGCGAACACGACGGCGGAGCCGGCGGTGGCGGTGGACCGGGCGACGGACTCGTGGACGTCGACGCCGTCGCGCAGCAGCTCCTGGTGGCGCGAGACGATGAACAGCGCGTAGTCGATGCCGACGGCGAGGCCGAGCATCAGCCCGAGCATCGGGGTGGTGGAGTTGATCGGCCCGAAGACGGTGGCGGCGAGCAGCAGCAGCATCGACACGCCGACGCCGACGAGCGCGTTGACCAGCGGCAGCCCGGCGGCGACGAAGGAGCCGAGCGTGAGGACGAGGACGACCAGCGCGACGACGAGGCCGATCGCCTCGACGATGCTCAGCGCGGGCAGCTCCTGGGAGAACAGCTCACCGCCGAGGGATGCCTGCGACCCGGCGGGCAGGGCCGCGGCCAGCTCGTCGGTGGTGTCGTGCATCGCCTCCTTGGTGGCGTCGCTGATGGAGAAGACGTCGCCGTCGAGCTGGACCTGCAGGATGGTCGCCCGCTCGTCGTCGCTGACGGAGGCGGACAGCTGCTCGTCGTACGGCGTGCTGACGACCCGGACCTCGTCGAGCTCGCCGATCTCCTCGGCGGCGTCCTCCACCGGTTCCCGCACGGCGTCGTCCTGGATCGTCGTGCCCTCCGGGGCGACGACGACGAGCTGCGCGGACGCTCCGCTGACCTCGGGGAACGTCGCGGAGAGCTGGTCGAGCGCCTGCTGCGCCTCGGTGCCGGGGATCGTGATCGAGTTGTCGAACCCCTGGTAGAGGAGGCCGCCGGCCGCCCCGGTGACCACGAGGATCCCGAGCCACGCGACGACGACGAGCCGACGGGCCCCGGCGGCCCAGCGGCCGAGCGAGTACAGGACGGATGACACGCGGGACTCCCCGGAACATGGACGACGGGCTGTCGATACGTCACTGTATCCGATACGGGTTTGTATCGGATACACCGGTGTACTGACTACAGTGGACCCTGCACCGGACCCAGGAGGCCACCACCGTGACGACCGAGCCCGCCACCAGCGTGCGCTCCGCGCGCCGCGAGCGCACGCGTGAGCGCCTGCTCGACGCCGCCTTCGCGCTGTTCTCGGAGCACGGTGTGGCCGCCACCCCGATCGAGGCGATCTGCGAGGCCGCCGGGTTCACGCGCGGGGCGTTCTACTCGAACTTCGGGTCCCGCGAGGAGCTGTTCCGCGCCCTGGTGGAACGCAAGGAACGCGACCACCTCGAGGCGCTCGAACGGCTCGGCCCGCAGATCGCCGCCGCGCAGGTCGCCACTCCCGAGGGGTTCCGCGAGGCCGTGCGGCAGGTGCTGCTCGCCTTCGAGCTGGACGAGGAGAACCACCGCCTCTGGCGTCTGATGAACGCCGAGTTCGAGCTGATGGCCATGCGCGACCCGGAGGTCGCCCGGCAGTACGTCGCCGACCAGAACCGCCTCCGCGGGGAGGTCGCCACGGTCATCGACCGCCTGCTGGAGCAGTGCGGTCTCCGGTTCACCGTCGACACGCAGACCGCCGTCGACCTGCTCATGTGCGTCGAGGACGCCGGGTCCCGGGCGGCGGTCCTGGGCGCGCCGCCCGAGCAGCAGGCGACGGCGCGCCTGGAACAGCTGGTCGACCTCCTCGTGACGCCCCGGTAGGCGCCACGAGGAGGTCGTTCCTCAGCCGAGGGTGGTCGGCAGGACGGTGTCGCCCTCCCCGGCCGGCACCTCGAGCACGTGCTCGGCCAGGAACGCCAGCACGCCCTGGTACCAGACCTTCGCGTGCTGCGGGGTCAGGATCCAGTGGTTCTCGTCCGGGAAGTACAGGAACCGGTGCACGGTCGAGCCGTCGTCCGCGGCGGGCAGCCCCGAGTCGGCCAGCAGCTCGCGCCACAGGCGCAGGCCCTCGCCGATCGGCACCCGGTAGTCCTTGTCGCCGTGGATCACCAGCACGGGGGTGGTGATGCCCTTGACGAACCGGTGCGGGCTGTGGGCGTCGCGCATCTCGGGAGTCATCTCCCGGGCCCAGTAGTAGGCGTGGTCCGTCGTCGGGCCGAAACCGTCCAGGGCCCACAGGGAGGCGTGCGTGACGATCGCCCGGAAGCGGTCGGTGTGCCCGGCCACCCAGTTCGCCATGTACCCGCCGAACGAGCCGCCCATGGCCGCGGTCCGGGTGGCGTCGACGTCCTCCCGCGCCTCCGTGGCGTCCGTGATCGCCATGAGGTCGGTGTACGGCGCGTCCCCCCAGGCACCCCAGCCCCGGGCGACGAACTCCTGGCCGTAGCCCGTGGACAGCGCCGGGTCCGGCAGCAACACCGCGTAGCCGCGGGCCACCATCAGCCACGGGTTCCAGCGCCACGACCAGGCGTTCCACGAACCGAGGGGACCGCCGTGGATCCACAGCAGCAGCGGCGCCGGGTCCGCCGACGACGCCCCCTCCGGCAGGGCCAGCCAGGCGCGGACCCTGCTGCCGTCCGCCGCCGTCGTCTCCACCTCGGTCAGGTGACCCGGCAGGGCCGGGGCCGGCACCGGCGACGGCAGCACGACGGCGGCGACGGGCTCGCGGTCGCCCGGAGCGCCCGAGGCGACGAACGCCGCCAGGTCGACCCGCACCGGCTCCGCGGGCGCCGCGTAGGACGTCCGCAGCGCGTACAGCGCCGAGCCGTCCGGGGCGACGCGGACGTCGGTGAGCACGGCGTCGTCCGCCGTCACCCGCTCCACGGTCACGGGGCCCTGGCCGGGGACGCCGTCGAAGGTCAGCAGGAAGACCGGGCCGCGGCCGTCCTCGTCGGCGGTGAGGACCAGGCCGCTCGTGTCGGGGAGCCAGGCGGCCGACGTCGGCCAGCGGTCCCAGTCGTCGGCGAGCACCTCGGGCTCGCCGGTACCGTCCAGCGCCACGAGGCCGAGGCGGACCACCGGGGGGTCGGTGGGCGAGGTGATCGTCGAGGTGACGTAGGCGACCCAGCGGCCGTCGGGGGACACCGCCGGACCGCCGACCTCGGCGTCCGGGTCGTCGACCAGCGTGCGGCGTTCGCCCGAGACGGTGTCGACCGCGACCAGCGTGGTGCGTCGCGCCGCGCCGGGGTCGGCCACGGCCCAGGTCGTCACGAGCGTGCGCCCGTCCGGGGACAGCGCGGCGTCGTGCTCCTCGAGCTGCCGGCCGGGACCGGTGAGCTGGCGCAGCTCGGCCCGCTCGCCCTCGGCCACGTCGCCGAGCGTGAAGGCGTAACGCCGCGGGGCGTCCGGTCCGAGGTCGTGGTCCCAGTGCCGCACCGGGTAGCCGGTGTGCCAGATGGCGTTCACCTTCGCGTCACGACGTGCCTCACGCAGCTCGCCGTCGGCCTCGAGACCCTCCGCGGAGGGCAGCACGGCCGCCGAGACCGAGACGACGTCGGCGTCACGGGCGGCGAGCACACCACCGACCCCGCCCGGCGCCGTCGCCACGACGCGGGCCTCGCCGCCCGCCGCGGGCAGCGACCAGAGCGCGGCCTTCTTCTCGTCGCCGTCCTTGGTCTCGGGGTCCGGGCGCGCCGAGGTGAAGAGCAGGTCACCGCCGGCGGTGAACACGGCGGCCGCCTCGCCCTGGGTGCTGCGGGTCAGCCGGCGGGCAGGGCGCTCCCCCGCCGGGTCGACCTCCCACAGCGCCGACACGTAGCCGGTGCCGTCCGGGTCGAGAGTCTGCACGGTCGTCACCAGCCGGCGTCCGTCGGCGCTGAGGGCCAGGCCGCCGAGCCGCCCGAGCGCGATGTAGTCGTCGAGGTCGTCGAAGGGGGTCTGCGGGGTGTCCGCGGTGGTGTCCTGAGTCACCTCACCGGGTCTACCACACGCCGGGCCCGCCCGGCCCGCACGAGCGCGCTCACGACGCTGCACGACGCCGGGGGAACGTCCGCCCCAACAGCCGGTGAACAGTGGTCGAACTCCTGCTCAGGGGGTCACGCACGCCTTGAACGGCACCCGCGGGCTCGGGCAGATTCTGGACGTGAACCACCACAGCGCCCTGCCCCCGTTGCCCGCCAAGGCCGACCTCGTCGTCGTCGGTGCGGGCGTCGTGGGTCTGGCGCACGCCGTCGAGGCCCAGGCCCGCGGCTGCTCGGTGGTGGTGGTCGACGCCGCCGACCGTCCCGACGGCTCCACCGCACGACGCAGCGGGCACGTCGCCGTCACCACCCAGGACTCGACGGCGCTGGCCTGCGCGCTCGCCTCCCGCGAACGCTGGCTCAAGCTCGGCCGGGACGCCGGGTTCGGGGTCCGCGAGAGCGGCGCCGTCGTCGTCGCGCAGCACGAGGACGAGCTCGCCGTCCTCGACGACCTGGTCGCCGCGCGCGCCGGGGACGCCACGCTGCTGGACCACCGCAGCGTCGCCGACCGCACCCCCGTGACGCGGGCCGTCGGCGGCGCCTGGCTGCCGCTGGACCTGCGCCTGGACCCGCCCGCCGCGCTGGCGGCCGTCAGCGACTGGCTGGGGACCCGGCCCCAGGTCCACGTCGCCTGGCGTACCGCCGCCCAGACCCTCGACGCCGGCAGCGGCCGCACCCTGGTGCGCACCTCCCGCGGCGAGGTGGTGGCCAAGCGCGTCGTGGTCGCCGTCGGGCAGGACGTCGGCTCGCTGTGCTGGGAGGTCGGCGCCGAGCTGACGCCGGTGCGCCGCCAGCTCCTGCGGGTCGCGCCCCCGATGCCGGACGACGCCGCCGCCCGGGGACGCCTCACGACCGGGCCGGTCGTCCTGGGCGGGACGACCCTGCTGCGCGACACCGCCTACCGGCACTCCCGCGCCCTCGGTGAGGTGCGTGACCGGTGGCGCCGGCACCGGCCGGACGTGCTGGCCGCCGAGATCCACCTGTCGCTGCAGGCCCGGGCGGACGGCTCCGTGGTGGTCGGGGACGGTCGGGCCCCCGCCGACGTGCCCGGACGGTCCGAGGCGGTGGACGGGCTGCTGCTGACCGCGGCCGCCGAGCTGCTGGGCACCGGGCCCCTGACGGTGCTGGGCCGCTGGACGGCGACGGAGCCCGTCCGCGCCCGGACCTCGCCCGCCGCGGACCCGTTCGTCCTCGGCGAGCCGCTGCCCGGGGTGCGCACGGTCAACGTCACGGACGGTCTGGCCACGACGACCGCGCTCGGCCTGGCCCCCCGGGTGCTGGACGAGCTGTTCTGAGCACCGCCCGGCAGGGCGTCACGCCAGGTCACGAGCCGATCACGGTTCGGGGGTGAAGTTCGGGTCCTGTGTTGACAACGGGGAAGGCCGAGCGTTCTCTGAAATCGGGGATGACGGGTGCACCGACGCACCTGGTCGTGGCCCCGGGCCTCGATCCCCTCGCACCGCACCGAAGGCGATGAGGAGAATGCGTAGCGCACGACTCATGACAGCGACGGCGGGCGCCGCCGTCCTCGCCCTGGGCCTGGCGGCCTGCGGCGGCTCCGACGACAGCTCGGACGAGAGCACCTCCGGCGAGGAGATGTCCGGCGGCGGGGAGGTCGAGGTCTTCACCTGGTGGGCCGCCGGCTCGGAGAAGGCCGGGCTCGACGCCCTCGTGGGCGTGTTCGAGGAGCAGCACCCGGACTACACGTTCGTCAACGGCGCCGTGGCGGGTGGCGCGGGCTCCGCGGCGAAGGACCTCCTGCAGTCCCGGCTGCAGGCCAGCGACCCGCCGGACACGTTCCAGGCGCACGCCGGTGCGGAGCTGCAGGACTACATCGACGCCGCGCAGATCGAGGACGTCTCGGCCCTGTACGACGAGTTCGGCCTGACCGACGCGTTCCCGGCCGACCTGGTCGACCGCCTGAGCACCGAGGACGGCGCGATCTACTCCATCCCCTCGAACATCCACCGGGCGAACGTGGTGTGGGCCAACCCGACGGTGCTCGAGGACGCCGGCCTCGACCCCGCCGCCGAGTACGCCGACCTCGACGCCTGGTACGAGGCGCTCGACGCCGTCGAGGAGAGCGGCCAGACGGCGCTGTCCATCGCGACGACGTGGACGCAGGTCCACCTGCTGGAGACCGTGCTGCTCTCCGAGCTCGGCCCCGAGGCCTACACGGGCCTGTGGGACGGGTCGACCGACTGGGAGGGCCCCGAGGTGACGGCCGCCCTGGAGGACTTCGAGAAGCTCATGGGGTACACCAACGACGACCGTGACGGCCTGGACTGGCCCGACGCGACCCAGCAGGTCATCGACGGCCAGGCCGGGTTCAACGTCATGGGCGACTGGGCCGAGGCCGCGTTCCAGGAGGCCGGCGCGATGTCGCCCGACGACTACGTCTACTTCCCGGTCCCGGGCACCGACGGGGAGTTCGACTTCCTCGCGGACTCGTTCACCATGCCGGTGGGCGCGCCCAACCCCGACGGCACGAAGGCGTGGCTGGAGACGGTCGGCTCGGTCGAGGGCCAGGAGGCGTTCAACAAGGCCAAGGGATCCATCCCGGCCCGCACGGACGCCGACACCTCGGACTTCTCCGAGTACCAGCAGAGCGCCGTCGAGGCGTTCGCGAACGACACCATCGTGTCCTCCCTCGCGCACGGCGCCGCGACACCGATCGCGACCCTGAACGCGATCTCCGACGCGACGAGCAAGTTCACGACCGGGGCCTCCGACCTGGCCACCTTCCAGTCGGAGCTCGCCGCGGCGAACATGTGACGCCGTCGGGGCGGGGGTCGCGGCCGCACCGGCCCGGCCCCCGCCCTCCCGGCCCGGAGGACGCGGAGGACGCATGAGACACCGCCTGCGACGGCTCGGAGCCCCGCTCCTGCTGCTCGCCCCGTCACTGATCCTGCTGGGCGTGTTCGTCTACGGCCTCATCGCGGCGAACTTCAACACCTCGATCACGGACAACCACACGGCCGCGCAGGCCACGGGCCAGGAGCCCGTGACGACGGTCTGGTTCCAGAACTACATCGACCTGCTGGGCAGCGACGACTTCCAGCACTCGTTGACCAACCTCGTGCTGTTCACGGTCGTGTTCCTCGTCGGCACCATGGTCATGGGCTTCGGCTGGGCCTGGATGCTGGACCGGCCCGACCGCGGGGAGGGGTTCTTCCGCTCGATCTACCTGTTCCCGATGGCGGTGTCCTTCGTGGCCTCCGGCGTCGTGTGGCGGTGGCTGCTGAACTCGAACCAGGGGGAGAGCGCGAGCGGTCTCAACCGGCTGTTCCAGATGATCGGGCTCGACTTCCTGCAGAACAACTGGTGGAACAACATCACCTTCGGGATCACGGCGATCGCGCTGCCGGCGATCTGGCAGCTGTCCGGCTACGTGATGGCGCTGTTCCTCGCCGGCTTCCGGGGCATCCCCGAGGAGCTGCGCGAGGCGGCCCGCGTGGACGGCGCCAGCGAGTGGAAGGTCTACCGGCTGGTGCTGTTCCCGCAGCTCTCGCCGATCGCGCTGTCCGCGCTGATCATCATCGGCCACATGTCGTTGAAGTCGTTCGACCTCATCATGTCGATCTCGAAACCGGCGAACTACCAGACCAAGGTGCCGGCCGTGGACATGTACGTGTTCAAGTCGAGCTTCAACTACGCCGACGCGGCCGCCGTGGGGACGATCCTGCTCGTCATCGTGGCGCTGGTCGTCGTGCCCTACCTGGTCCGGACCCATCAGGCGGAGAAGCGATGAGCACCCACGTCTCCACGCCGCCGGGGGTCACGGGCGAACCCGTCGAGCTCCGGGACGACACCGCGCGCAACAGGTTCACCGTGGGCCGCACCGCCAAGTACGCGGCGATGATCCTGTTCGTGCTCATCGTGCTGATCCCCGTCTACGTGCTGTTCGTGACGAGCTTCAAGGGTGCCGGCGACGCCTCGCCGAGCCGTGCCTGGAACCTGCCCACCGACTGGACCCTCGACAACTGGCGCGGCGCCTGGAACGCCCTCTCACCGGCGATCTGGCGCACGTTCCAGATGGTGATCCCGGCGGCGATCATCTCGGCGATGCTGGGGTCGATGAACGGCTTCGTGCTGTCGCGCTGGTCGTTCCGCGGCGCCGACGTCGTGTTCACGCTGATCCTGTTCGGCATGTTCATCCCGTACCAGGCGGTGATGATCCCGCTGCTGGAGCTGATGCTCGGGGCGGGCATCCCCAGCGGCGTCCCGTCGCTGATCATCCTGCACGTCATCTACGGCATACCGATCACGACGCTCATCTTCCGGAACTACTACCAGACCGTCCCGCACGAGCTGGTCGAGGCCGGACGCGTCGACGGCGCGGGGATGCTGCGCACCTACTGGTCGATCATCCTGCCGATCTCGGTGCCGAGCTTCGTCGTGGTGCTCATCTGGCAGTTCACCAACGCCTGGAACGACTTCCTGTTCGCCGTCTTCTTCTCCTCGAGCCAGAACGGCCCGGTCACCCTGGCCCTGAACAACCTGGCCAACGGTGCGCTGCTGCAGGACTACGGCGTCTCCATGGCGGGCGCGCTCCTCGCCTCGCTGCCGCCCCTGCTGGTGTACATCCTGCTCGGCAAGTACTTCGTCGGCGGGCTCATGTCCGGGTCCGTCAAGGGCTGACCGACCGGGCCCGGGGGCGGCGTGGTCAGTCCCGCCCGTCGCGCTCGGCCATGTCGGCCAGCATGCGGTTGTAGGCCCGCAGCTCGGCGTCGTCGTCCCGCTCGGCCCGGCGGTCGTTGCGGCGCGCCTCGCGTTCGTCGGACCGGGCCCACTGCACGCCCACGACGACGGCGAGCACCAGCGTCGGCAGCTCGCCGATCCCCCAGGCGATCGCCCCGCCGAGCTGCTGGTCGTCGATCGCGGACAGCCCCCACGGCCGCCCCATGTTCCCGAACCAGTCCGCCACGAGCAGCGACGTGCCGGTGGTGAGCACGACCCCGAAGAAGGCGTGGAACACCATGGTGGCGAACAGCAGCAGCAGGCGCTGCGGGTACGGCGGGCGCTGCGGACCGGGGTCGATGCCGATGAGCGCGTTGGCGAACAGGTACCCGGCCAGGGTGAAGTGGATGATCATCCACACGTGGCCCGCGTGGTTGGACAGCGCCCAGCCGAACACCGGCGTGAAGTAGAAGGCGATCATGCCGCCGGCGAAGATGACCGCGGCCACGACCGGCTTCGCCACGAAGCTGCCGAACCGGGAGTGCACGATCGCCAGCACCCACTCGCGCGGACCGCGCGATCCGTCCTTGCGCGGCGGGACGGCCCGCAGCAGCAGGGTCACCGGCGCGGCCAGCACGAGCAGCAGCGGGATGACCATCGCCAGGACCATGTGCTGGGTCATGTGACCGGAGAAGATCACGTGCCCGTACACCGACGGGCCGCCGTTGGTGACCCACACCATGACGACCATGCCGGCGCACCAGGAGATGGTCCGCCCCAACGGCCAGCGGTCGCCGCGGCGGCGCAGGCGCAGGGCCCAGGTGACGTAGACCAGCGCGCCGGCGGCGCAGGCGACGGCGAAGAGCGGGTCGAAGCTCCACTGCGTGAAGTAGTTGCCCACCGTGTTCTCGGGCGGCAGCGCGTAGCCGGTGAGCTGGAAGGCCGGCGAGGCGTCGACGATCTCCTCGTCCGGCACGGGCGGTGCCGTCGACCCGAGCGCGACGGCGACGCCGGAGACCGCCCCGATCGTGGCGAGCTCGACCGCGAGGAGCTGCCAGAACAGCCGGCGCACCCGGCCGGGGTCGGCGGCGAGACGCCCGACGACCCAGCGCCGGTGCGCCCACCCGAACGCGCCGAGCGCCAGCAGCAGCAGCACCTTGGCCTGCAGCAGGACGCCCCAGCGGGTGACGAGGTCGTCGAGGTGCTCCATGCGGATCAGCGCGCTCATCAGGCCGGACGCGGCCACGAGGACGAAGCACCAGGCGGCCACGGGCGAGAACCGGGCGACCGCGGAGGCGGCGACGCGGTCGTCGTCCCGCCGACGCCCGGTCCGGGTCAGCACGACGACGAGCAGCGCCGCGAGGCCGCCGACCCACAGCGCCGCCCCGACGAGATGGAGCAGCATCGCCCCGACGGCCAGGTCGTGGTTCACCGCCCCGGCGGCGTGCCCGGTCGTGGACTGCAGCGCCAGCGCCGCGGCGGGCAGCACGGCCGTCCACAGGGCTCCGACCGGTCCCCGCACACCGAGGGCGAGGGCGGAGGTGACGGCCGCCAGCAGGATCGTCCACAGCCCGATCTGGCCGAGCTCGACGTCCCGCGCGAACTGCCACAGCCCCTGCCCGAAGGTGTCGGCGGTGACGGAGATCGTCGAGACGTAGGAGTAGTTGAGGACGAGCTGGGCGACGGCGGCGACGGCCCACAGGCTCGACGCCCAGCCGGCCACGAGCAGGACGCGGTCCGCGTGCCGGCCCCGGGGCAGCAGGAACGCCGCCGCGAACAGCCCGCCGACGGTCACCGACAGCGCGAGCTCGGCGACCACGGTCGCGGCGGGCAGGCCCCACCGCACCACCGGCCCGGGGTCGCTGAACGTCCCCAGCGGGTCGAAGGCGCCCGAGTACGCGCCGGCGGCCAGCAGGGCGAGCAGGGCGACGACGACGGCGCCCGGCCCGGCGGCGACCAGCCACCACGGGCGCGCGGACGTCGACGCCGGGGCGGGGCGACTCGTCGGGCGGGCGGGCGCTGTCACGCCGTCCAGCCTAGGCCTCTCCCGCGGGGCTCCGGCCGCGTCGACGGTGTGACGCTCGCCCCGGGACACCCTGGGGAACGGGCCGCGCTCAGCCCCAGACGAGACCCTGCGCCGGGTCCTCGAGCACCCGGGCGACGTCGGACAGGAACCTCGCCCCGAGCTCGCCGTCGACGAGCCGGTGGTCGAAGCTCAGCGCGAGCTGGGTGACCCAGCGCGGCTTGATCTTGCCCTTGTGCACCCACGGCTGCTGCCGGATGGCGCCGACGGCGAGGATCCCGGACTCGCCCGGGTTGAGGATCGGCGTCCCGGTGTCGATGCCGAACACCCCCACGTTCGTGATCGTGAACGTGCCGTCGGCCATGTCCGCCGGGGACGTGCGCCCGGCCCGGGCGGTCGCGGTGAGCTCGCCGAGCGCCTGCGCGAGCCCGAGCAGCTCGAGACGGTGGGCGTCCTTGACGTTGGGCACGACGAGCCCGCGCGGGGTCGCGGCGGCGATCCCCAGGTTCACGTAGTGCTGGTAGACGATCTCCTGGGCGGCCTCGTCCCAGCTCGCGTTGACCTCCGGGTGCCGCTGGAGGGCGAGCAGCGCCGCCTTGGCGGCGATCAGCAACGGGGTGACCCGCACGTCGGCGAAGTCGCGGTCGCGCTTGAGCCGCTCGACGAGCTTCATCGTCCGCGTGACGTCCACCGTGCGGAAGACCGTCACGTGCGGGGCGGTGAACGCGCTGGCCACCATGGCCTCGGCGGTGCGCTTGCGCACGGACCTCACCGGCACGCGGGTGGTGCGCCCGTCGTCGGAGAGGCCGTCCGAGGCCGTCCAGGGCCGGTCCTCGCCGGGGGACGTGGCCAGGGGTCGCGGTGCGGCGGCCGCGGCGTGTGCGGTGACGTCCTCGCGGGTGACGATCCCCCCGGGACCCGTGGGGCGGACCGAGGCCAGGTCGACCCCGAGGTCGCGGGCGAGCTTGCGCACGGGAGGTTTGGCGAGCACCCGCGCACGGGTCGAGGTCGGCGCGCCGGCCGGGGACGATGCCGCGGGCACGCTGACCATCGCGCGGTCGAGGGACGGCCCGGACGGCGCCGCGGGGGTCTCGGGCGCCGGCGGGGCCGCCGCGGGCTGCCGGACCTCCGGGGGCGCCGCCGGGGCCGGCGGGGTCGCCGCGGCGGTGCTCGCACCCCCGCG
>NZ_JABFAJ010000014.1 GCF_013085345.1 Isoptericola sediminis
GCCACCTCACCCGGGCCCGCCCCCTTCTGCGGGGCGAAGACCGCCGCGGCACCGTGCTCGCCCAGCAGCGGGTTCGTGACGTCCACGGCCAGCCGCCAGCGCACGTCGCGGGCGCGCGGGTGCAGCCCGGACAGGTCGATCGCGGCCGCCCGGGCCAGGCCCTCGCCGCCGTCGGGGACCACTTGACCCTCGCCGTCGAGCAGCCGGGCGCCCAGCCCGGTCAGGATCCCGGCGCCGCCGTCGGTCGAGGCGGAACCACCCAGGCACACGAGCACCTCGTGCACCCCGGCGTCCAGGACGGCCGCGGCGACGTCACCCGTCCCGCGCGTGCTCGCGTGCAGGGGCTGGAGCGGCTCGTCGCTCACCCGGGGCAGCCCGCTGGCCTCGGCGAGCTCGACCACCCCGATCAGCCCGTCCGGGGAGACGGTCCACCGCGCCGCGGTGGGGCGACCGATCGCGTCGACGGTCTCCACCGTGCGCACGGCCGACTGCCAGGAGGCCACGAGGGCGTCCAGCGTGCCCTCCCCGCCGTCGGCCATGGCGCGCGAGGTCACCCGGGCCTCCGGAGCCGCGGCCAGCACGCCGTCCCGCAGGGCGACGGCGACCTCGGTGGCGTCCAGGGTCCCCTTGAACGCGTCGGGCGCCAGCACCACGTGCGGTCGCTCGGCTGCCAGGGGCGGGTCGGCGGGTGTCGACGGTGTCACCCGGCGAGAATATCGACCCTGGTCAACCGTGAGGTGTCCAGTCGGGGATGTCGGCCTGCGCGGCCCGCAGCTTCGTCAGCAACCGCACGAGCTCGGCCTGCTCCTCGGCGTCCAGGGCACCTCCGACGTACTGGTCCATCGCCCGCACGTGCCGCGCACCCACCCGGCGCTGCAGGCGGCGGCCCGCGTCCGTGAGCCCGACGAGGGTCCCGCGCGCGTCGTCCTCCGGCACCGACCGGCACAGCAGCCCCCGGGCCTCGAGCCGCTCGACCATCCGCGACAGGGACGACTGGGCCAGCAGCACGTTCTCGTTGAGCTGCCGCAGGCGCATCGTGCCGTCGTCCGAGCGGGACAGGGTGAACAGGACGTCGTACTCGCGCAGCGAGAGCTCGACCCAGACCTCGTCGGCCTGGAACCGCCGCATCAGGGTGACCTGGGCACGGAACAGCGCCTCCCAGGTCTCCGCCGCCCGCCGGGCCGACCCGGGCACCGCGTGCGTCGTCATCGTGTCCGACCTCCAGTCCCGGCGCCGGGGCCGGTTCGCGTCCTCACCGCCCCAGTCTGCGCTCACGGCGGGAGAAGTCGCGCAGCGCACGCAGGAAATCCACCCGGCGGAAGTCGGGCCAGTAGGCCTCGCAGAACGACAGCTCGCTGTGCGCGCTCTGCCACATGAGGAATCCGCCGACGCGCAGCTCGCCCGACGTGCGGATGACGAGCTCGGGGTCGGGCTGCCCCTTGGTGTACAGGTGGGCGGCGATGTCCTCGACGTCGAGCCGCTCGGCCAGCTCGGCCAGGGTCGTGCCGCGTTCCTGCTCGAGCCGCAGGTAGGACCGGACGGCGTCGGCGATCTCGTGGCGGCCCCCGTACCCGACGGCGACGTTGACGTGCAGCCCCTCGACGTCGGCGGTCGCCGCGGCGGCCGCGCGCAGGGTGCGCACGAGACGTTCGGGCAGCAGGTCGAGCCGGCCCACGATGCGCAGCCGCCACCGCCCGGTCTCGGCCAGGTCGCGCACGGCGTCGGAGATGATGTCCAGCAGGTCGGCCAGCTCGCCCTCGGACCGGGCCAGGTTGTCGGTGGACAGCATCCAGAGGGTGACGACCTCGATGCCGAGCTCCTCGGCCCAGCCCAGGAACTCGGCGATCTTGTCGGCGCCGCGCCGGTGCCCGGTGGCCGCGGTCTCCCCGAAGGACTTCGCCCACCGGCGGTTGCCGTCGAGGATGACGCCGACGTGCCGCGGCATCTGCGCGGGCGGCAGCGACGCCGAGAGCCGACGCTCGTACAGCCGGTACAGCGGATGGGGCAGACGCACGCAGATCCTCACGGGTGCTCGGGGGTGGACGAACCGGGACAACGGTACCGCCGCCGGACGTCGCCGGAAGCAACGGATCGAGGCGGGCGGGAAGCACGCGCGGAGTCGTCGCACGATCTTCACAGACTCCCGGTCGGGATCATGGCGGAGCACCCCTACGCTGGCGTAACCTACGGAACCGTAGGTTGTCGTCCCAGCAAGGAGGACTCGTGACCGGATCCGCCCCGCACGAGCGGCGCATCACCGTCCCGGACCCTGCCGACGTCGGGTCCGCGGCCAAGGGCGCCGCGCACGACGCGCGTCAGACCGTCTCCGACGTCGTGCAGACCGTCGCGACCGGTGCCACCACCCAGGCGCGCCGCCTCAAGCCGAAGCTGCGGGGCTGGATCCACGCCGTCACCGCCCCGTTCGCGCTGGCCGCCAGCATCGTGCTGGTCGTGCTGGCCGAGCCCGTGGCGGGCAAGGTCGCCGCGGCGGTCTTCGGCCTGAGCGCCCTGCTGCTGTTCGGCACCAGCGCGGTCTACCACCGGGGCAACTGGTCACCGCCGGTCGAGGCGGCGCTGCGCCGGATGGACCACGCGAACATCTTCCTCATCATCGCGGGCACCTACACCCCGCTCGCGGTCGCCCTCCTGGACCCGCGCGACGCCACCGTCCTGCTCACCATCGTGTGGAGCGGCGCCATCGCCGGCCTCCTGACCCGGGTGCTGTGGATGAACTCGCCCCGCTGGCTCTACGTGCCGGTCTACGTCGCGCTGGGCTGGGTGGCGGTCGCCTACCTCGGCCAGTTCGGCGCCGCGGGCGGACCGGCCGTCGTCTGGCTGGTCGCCGGCGGGGGTCTGGCCTACACCCTCGGGGCGGTCGTCTACGGCACGAAGTTCCCCGACCCGTCGCCGCGCTGGTTCGGGTTCCACGAGATCTTCCACGTGCTGACGGTGGTCGGGTTCACCTGCCACACCGTGGCGATCTTCCTCGCCTCGCTCGCCGTCTGAGACGACTCACCCCTCCCGCGAGGACTCTCGGTCCTCGCGGGGGACGACGGTGTAGCGCCGGTTCGCCAGCGAGGGGTTGGCCGCACGGGCCTTCGCCAGCTCGTCGGCGTCGAGGTCCACGGTGCGCAGCTGCGGCGTCTCGTCCAGCTCGAGCCCGACGACGCCGTCCGGGCCGACGAGGACCGACCGCCCCGTGACCCCCTTGCCCGCCATGCCGACCCCGATCGCGACGACCGTGTTCTCGATCGCGCGGGCGGTGAGCAGCGTGCGCCAGTGCTCGGCCTTCAGCGGTCCCGCCACCCAGGCGGCGGGCACCACGAGCACGTCGGCGCCGGCGTCGACCACCCGGCGCGCGGACTCGGGGAACCGCAGGTCGTAGCAGGTGATGGCGCCGAAGGTCAGGTCGCCGAGGCGGATCGTCAACGGCTCGGCGTCCACGGGCCCCGGCTGCAGCCGGTCCGACTCGCGGGTGCCGAACGCGTCGTACAGGTGCACCTTGCGGTACACCCCCACCAGCTCGCCGGCACCGTCGACGGCGACGAGTGCGTTGACACCCTTGCGGGGTCCGCCGTCCGGCGCGGGGTCGTCACCCGGCAGCGTCGTCCCGGCGATCACGGCCACCCCGGTCTCCGCAGCCCGCCGGCGCAGGAGCGTCACGTACGGACCGTCCAGCTCCTCGGCGTGCTCGATGCCCACCCCGGACCGGTGGTAGCCGGAGGAGTACTCGGGCAGCAGCAGCAGGTCGGCGTCGACCTTCGCGGCCTGCGCGAAGGCGTCGGCCACGAGGTAGCGGTTGGCCTCGTGGTCGTCGGCGACCGTGACCTGCGCGACCGTGACGCGGACCGTCATCGCGGCTCCCGGCCGCCGTCCGGCGACCCGCTCGTCCCCGGCTCGCCGGGGTCGTCGTCCCGCTGCCCGGGCGCGGGTCCGACGTCGGGCGAGGTGGGGGTGACCGCGGACGACCCGCCGTCGTCCACCGCGCCACGACGGATGCCGATGCTGCGTCGCTCCGGGACCTCGATGCCGTGGTCGCGCGCGTACGTGTCCGCCTTGCGCAGGTGCCGGCTCAGCGAGAGGAAGAGCAGGACGGCGGCGACGGCGACCGCGAAGGTCGCCAGGAACCCCTCCAGCCCGGGGGTCACCTCCCAGTCCTCCAGCACCCGGGCCGTCGGGCTCGGGGACGGGCCCGGGGTGACGTCGGCCAGCACGGTGGTCATCAGGCTCGTCGTCATGCGGACTCCTCGCGCAGGCCGGCGAACAGGTCGGTCTCCGGCAGGTCGGTGGGCACCCGGGAGTCGGCGAGCTCGAACTCCTCGGTGGGCCACACGTCCGCCTCGATGTCCCGCGGCACCGCGAAGAAGAAGCCGTCGGGGTCGATCTGCGAGGCGTGCGCGGTGAGCGCGGCGTCACGCCGGGCGAAGTACGGGGCGACCTCGATGCGCGTGGTCACCTCCCGCTCCGGGATCTCGCGGGCGGCCCGGGACTCGATCCAGTCGCCGAACGGCGACTCCAGCCCGGCGCCCTCCATCGCCTCGTGCACGGCACGCAGACGGTCCAGGGAGAACCCGTGGTTGTAGTAGAGCTTGGCGGGCGCCCAGGCCTCGGCACCGCCCTCGACCACGTACCGGTCGGCGTCACCGGCGGCGCGGTAGGCCTCGACCGACACCTCGTGGCACTTGATGTGGTCCGGGTGCGGGTAGCCGCCCGAGGGGTCGTAGGTCGTCATCACGTGCGGCCGGAACTCGCGCACGAGCTCCACCAGCGGTGCCGCCGCCTCCTCGAGCGGGACCAGGGCGAAGCAGCCCTCGGGCAGCGGGGGCCTCGGGTCGCCCTCGGGCAGGCCGGAGTCGACGAACCCCAGCCAGTGCTGCCGGACGCCGAGCGCCTCCGCGGCGGCCGCCATCTCCAGCCGGCGCACGGCGAGGCGACCCTCGACGGACTCGAACTCGTGCCCCTCGGGAGCCTCGAAGGAGGGGTTCAGCACGTCGCCGCGCTCGCCGCCGGTGCAGGTGACGATCAGCACCTCGACACCCTCGGCGGCGTAGCGGGCCGTGGTCGCGGCCCCCTTGCTCGACTCGTCGTCAGGGTGCGCGTGCACCGCCATCAGGCGCAGTGGCTCGCCGGTCAAGAGTCCTCCCAGGGTGGTGCGGGGCGTCCGCGGTCGTCAGGGACAATGGTGGCATGAGCGAGCCGCAGCAACCTGCCGTCCCCACCGACCGGTACGGGTCGGCGCGCCCGGCCGGCGGCCCGGCGCCCCGGGGCGGCACCCTCGGTCGTGGCGCCCGGGTCGCGATCGCGGTGGCCCTCGCGGCGGCGGTGGCCCTGACGGCCTGGTTCGCGATGCTGCAGCAGCGCAGCGACCCGGTCGCCCACGACGTCGTCGGGTTCGACGTGCTCGGACCCGAGGAGGTCGCCGTCACCTTCCAGGTGCACATGCCCGTCGGGACCACCGCGACCTGCACCGTGGAGGCCCTGGCACCCAGCTACGCCCAGGTCGGCACGCTCGACGTCCCGGTCGGCCCGGCGGAGACCCGGACCAGCGCGTACGAGGTCACCGTGGGCACCTCCCAGGAGGCGACGTCCGCCGTGGTCGCGGGGTGCACGGCGACCGGCGGCTGAACCCTCCGGGGCCGCGTCGCGCCACCCGCCGGACGCCGACGTCCGGTATCCTGGACGTTTCACACGAAGTCCAGCACGAGCCGACGCGCGTGCCGACGTCCGTCGGCCGGACGAACGCGCGGCGCGCGCCGGGCACCGACGAGCACCAGAAAGGAGAGCCCACGTGACCGAGACCAACGTCACCTGGCTCACCCAGGAAGCTCACGACCGGTTGACGGCGGAGCTGGAACACCTCTCCGGCCCGGCGCGCACCGCCATCGCCGAGCGGATCGCCGCGGCCCGCGACGAGGGTGACCTCAAGGAGAACGGCGGCTACCACGCCGCCCGCGAGGAGCAGGCGAAGAACGAGGCGCGCATCCGTGAGCTCACCGAGAAGCTGCGCCACGTCGCCGTGAGCCGGCCCGCCGACGACGGCACCGTCGAGGCCGGCATGGTCGTGACCGCCGAGGTCGCCGGGGACGAGATGACGTTCCTGCTCGGCTCCCGCGAGATCGCGGACACCACCGACCTCGACGTGTACTCCCCCACCTCGCCGCTGGGTGCCGCCATCGACGGCAAGAAGGTCGGCGACGACGCGACGTACACCGCGCCGAACGGCCGCGACATCCCCGTGCGGATCGTCTCCGCCACGCCGTTCTCGGGCTGACGCCACCCGGCGGGACGGCGGCGACGGCGTCGATCGACGTCGTCGCCGCCGTCCGGCCGACCTCTCACCGTATCCACACATGTGCGCCCGGTGCAGCGCCGACCAGCGCCGTCGCGCCCTGACCTCGGGTTCCGGACTCATCGTCCGGTAGGACCGGCGTGAGATTTTGCCGATGATCTGTCTATGGTTGAGTACGGTATGACGATCCCAGAGACAGGACCGAACGCGCCCGCGACCGCCGACACGGCCTCGCGGGCTGACGAGCCCACCCTGACGATCCGACGCCCCGACGTCTCCGACGGCGGCGCCATGTGGCGCGTCGCGCGGGACTCCGGGGAGCTCGATCTCAACTCCTCCTACGCCTACCTGCTGCTGGCCGACCACTTCGGCGACACCTGTCGCATCGCCCTCATGGGTGACGACGTCGTCGGCTTCGTCAGCGGGTACCGGCTGCCGGCCGACCCGACCCGCTACTTCCTGTGGCAGGTCGCGGTCGACGAGCGGGCCCGAGGCCACCGCCTGGCCGGCCGCCTCATCGACGCCGTGATCGACGCCCACCCCGAGGTGACCTCCCTGACGACCACCGTGACCGAGGACAACCAGTCCTCCCGCCGCGTCTTCCAGCGGTGGGCCGAGCAGCGGGGCGGGACCCTGCGCGAGGTCACCGGGTTCGAGGCGCACCACTTCCCGGACGGCCACGAGGCCGAGCCCCTGCTGGTGATCGACGGCTTCCGCTGACCCACCACTTCGGACTGCGCCGGTTCGGCGCGCAGGTGACGACGCAGTCCTGTCCCTTCTTTCACCGCACCGGCGCGCATCATCGAAGGAGTGTCCTCCGTGACAACCCTGTCCGCACCGACCCCCGACGCGTCCTCCCACGACGACCCCACGGGTTTCTCGGCCCTCGAGTCCGAGGTCCGCAGCTACTCCCGTGCCTGGCCCGTGGTGTTCGACCGCGCGACCGGCGCGACGGTCTTTGCCGAAGACGGCACGGCCTACCTGGACTTCTTCGCGGGCGCCGGCTCGCTGAACTACGGGCACAACAACCCGGTGCTGAAGAAGGTCCTGATCGACTACCTCGCCGACGACCGCATGGTCCACTCGCTGGACATGTTCACCACGGCGCGTCGTGAGTTCCTGGAGACCTTCAACTCCCACGTCCTCGAGCCGCGCGGTCTGGACCACAAGGTCATCTTCCCCGGCCCGGGTGGCGCCAACGCCGTCGAGGCGGCGCTCAAGCTCGCCCGCAAGGTGACCGGGCGCGAGTCCGTCATCAACTTCACCAACGCCTTCCACGGCATGACGCTGGGCGCCCTGTCGGTGACCGGTAACTCGATGAAGCGCGGCGGCGCCGGCATCCCGCTGGTGCACGCGACCCCGATGCCGTACGACGACTACCTCAACGGCGCCGAGGACGACTTCGCCTACCTGGAGCGCCTGCTCGGCGACTCCGGCAGCGGTCTCAACGAGCCCGCGGCGATCATCGTCGAGTCGGTGCAGGGCGAGGGCGGCATCAACGCGGCACGCGCCGAGTGGCTGCGCGCCCTGTCCGAGCTCTGCAAGCGTCACGGCATCCTGCTCATCCTGGACGACATCCAGATGGGCTGCGGGCGCACCGGCGGCTTCTTCTCCTTCGAGGAGGCCGGCATCGTCCCCGACATCATCACGCTGTCGAAGTCGATCTCCGGCTACGGCCTGCCGCTGGCGATCACGCTCGTGCGTCCCGAGCTCGACATCTTCGAGCCGGGTGAGCACAACGGCACGTTCCGTGGTTTCGCCCCGGCGTTCGCCACGGCCTCCGAGGCCCTGCGCACCTACTGGTCGGACGACGCCCTGGAGAAGGACGTGCTGGCCAAGGGCAAGATCATCGAGGGCTTCTTCGACGAGATCGTCGCCCGCTACCCCAAGCTGGACCTGGTCAGCAAGGGTCGCGGCCTGGCCCGCGGTCTGCAGTTCCCCGACGGCGAGACGGCCGACAAGGTGACCACCGGCGCGTTCGAGCGCCACATGCTCGTCGAGACCTCCGGTCCCGACGACGAGGTGGTCAAGCTCCTGCCGCCGCTGACGATCACCGAGGACGAGCTGCGCAAGGGTCTGACGATCCTGGACGAGGCCATCACGGAGGCCCTGGGCGCCTGAGCCGCCCGGCCCCGTCGTCCGACCACCGACCACATCTTCGAGGAGGCTCCATGCTCGTTCGCACGCTCGACGAGATCACCGACACCGACGCCGACATCAAGACCGAGAACTGGCGTTCCAAGCGCATCATCCTGGCCAAGGAGGGTGTCGGGTTCTCCGTCCACGAGACCACGCTGTACGCGGGGACGGACAACTACTTCTGGTACGCCAACCACTACGAGGCGGTCTTCATCACCTCGGGCGAGGGCGAGATCGAGGACCTCGCCACCGGTGAGATCCACGAGCTCAAGCCGGGCACGCTGTACCTGCTCAACGACCACGACAAGCACAAGGTGCGGCCGAAGACCGACATCACGTGCGTGTGCGTGTTCAACCCGCCGGTCACCGGCCGCGAGGTGCACGACGCGGACGGCGTGTACCCGCTGATCACCGAGCCGGAGTCCGCCGCCGGCTGACCCCCGCTCCACGTGGACGACCCCCGTGGTCCGCGACCGACTCCGGTGAGTCGGCCCGGACCGCGGGGGTCGTTCTCGTGCGACGGCGGGCCGCCCGGTGCCCGGGCGGCCGGCGCCGTCAGGTGAGCTGGTAGCCGTCCCGGCGCAGCCGGTCGAGCACCGCGGCACAGTGCTCGGGGCCGGTGGTCTCCAGCTGCAGGGTCACGAGCACCTCGGACACCTCGAGCGTGGTGTCGGTGCGCCGGTGGTCGACCCGCACGATGTTGCCCTCGGCGGCCGCCACCGTCTCCAGCAGGGACGCCAGCGCGCCCGGCTCGTCGTCGAGCCGGACCGAGATCTGCAGGTAGCGACCGGCCGCCACGAGCCCGTGCTGGACGACGCGCTGCAGCAGCAGGGGGTCGATGTTCCCGCCGGAGAGCACCGGCACCACCGTCCCGGTGAAGGCGCCCGGCGAGGCGGCGACCGCGGCGACGGCGGCAGCGGCCGCCGGCTCGACGACGAGCTTGCCGCGCTCGGCCACCAGCAGCAGCGCGCGGGACATCTCGGCCTCGGTGACCGTGCGCACCTCGACACCGAGCCGGTGCAGCACCTCGAACGGCACCTCGCCGGGCATCCCGACGGCGATGCCGTCCGCCATCGTCGACTCCAGGTGGCCGGCGATCGGCCGGCCGGCCGCCAGGGACGCGGGGTAGGCGGCCGCCGTGGCCGCCTGCACGCCGACGACCCGCACGTGCGGGGCCACCTCGGCCAGCACCGTGGCGATACCGGCGACGAGCCCGCCGCCCCCGAGCGGCACGACGACCGTGCCGACGTCGGGCACCTGCTCGAGGATCTCCAGGGCGACGGTGCCCTGCCCGGCGACGACGTCGGCGTGGTCGAAGGGGTGGATGAGGACCTTGCCGGTGCGAGCGGACTCCTCGCGGGCCGCCTCGAGCGCCTCGTCGACGGACTCGCCGAGCTGGCGCACCTCGGCGCCGTAGCCGCGCGTCGCCTCCAGCTTCGGCACGGACGCGCCGACGGGCATGTACACCACCGCCGGGATGCCCAGCATCTGCGCGGCGAGCGCGACGCCCTGGGCGTGGTTGCCGGCGGAGGCCGCGACGACGCCGGCGCGCTGCTCCTCGGGGGTCAGCCGGCTGAGCCGGGTGTAGGCGCCGCGGATCTTGAACGATCCGGCGCGTTGCAGGTTCTCGCACTTGAGGACGACGTCGGCGCCCGCGAGCTGGGTCAGCGCCCGGAAGGGGTGTACCGGGGTTCGCGTCACCACCCCGTCGAGCAGCTCGGCGGCTGCCTTGACGTCGGCGAGGGTCACTCGGTCCAGGGGGGTCGGTGAATTCACGTGCCCCAGTATGCGACGACCACGGGGTGATCCACGACGTCGCAGGTCACGTCAGGGGCCGGCGGCACCCGGTCCGGGGCCCGCGTCGTCGCGACCCTCGGAGGTGTCCCGGTTGCCCCGGTTGGACCACAGCAGCGTGCCGGGCAGCTCGGCGAGGGCCTCCCGTCTCAGCAGGGGCACGTGGTCCTCGGTGCCGAGCTCGGGGAACTTGTCGTGGCCGTGCAGGTACTGCACGACGGTGTTGAGCACGGCGGCCAGGGGGACCGCGAAGAGCGCACCGATGAGCCCGGCGACGAGGGTCCCCGACGCCACGACGATGATCACGGCCACGGGGTGCAGCGAGACGGCGTGGCCCATGAGCAGCGGCAGCAGGATGTGGCTCTCGAGCTGCTGCACGAGCAGCACGATGCCGAGCATGATGAGGGCGGCCACCCATCCCTGCGCGACGAGCACCACGGCGGTCGCGATCGCACCTGTGACGATGGCGCCGAGGATCGGGATGAACGAGCCGACGAACACCAGGGTGCCGATCGGCAGCGCGAGCGAGGGCACGAAGAAGGCGGCGCCGATGCCGATGCCGATGCCGTCGACGAGGGCGACGAGGATCTGGGTGCGCACGTAGGACGACAGCGTCACCAGGCCGCGCCGGCCGGCCTGGTGGACGTTCTCCCGGGCGGGCAGGGGCAGCAGGTTGACGATCCAGGCCCAGATGGACCGCCCGTCCTGCAGGAAGAAGATCGTGCAGAAGATCGCGATGATGAAGCCGACCAGCACGTGGCCCACGGTGCTCGCGGCCCCCAGCGCCCCGGAGATGAGGTTGGAGCTCTGGCTCGCGAAGAGGTCCTGCACCTGGTTGGTGTAGTCGGACAGCTGCTGGGAGTCGATGCCGAGCGGCCCGGTGGACAGCCAGTCGAGGAACTCCTGGAAGCCCTGCGTCGCCTGGTCCCACAGGTCCTGGAACCCGGTGACGATCTGGGAGCCGGCGAGCACGACCAGGCCGACGACGAAGGCGATGAACGACAGGATCGACAGCGCCGTGGCCGCTCCGCGCGGGACCCCGACGTTCTCGAGCATCCGACGCATGGGGCGCAGCAGGATCGTCACGAGCAGAGCCACGGCCACGGGCACGGCGATGGTCTTGAGCTGCGCCAGCAGCCAGACGAGGCCGGCGACGGCGGCCGCGATCAGCAGCAGCCGCCAGGACCAGGCCGCCGCGACCCGCACGCTGGCGGGGACGGCGTCGCCGTCCCTGCTCTCGATTCCCCCCGGGCTCGTCACGGCCTCAACCCTAGGCCGCTCCCGGCGCGACCGCCCGGTGATCGGCCCGGCGTCCCCCTGCAGGTCGGGGTGGCCGTGGTCACTCCGCGGGGAGCGTCCCTCGCCGCTGCGGATGGGGCGTCTCGCCCCGCTCCAGCATGGCCACGAACCGAGCGGCGTGGCGTTCCCGGGTCTCGTCCCGGACCACCGTGGCCAGCCGGTGCAGGATCGCGGAGCGGTTCTGCGCCGTGAGGAGCTCCCAGGCGGCCGTCGCCCGAGGGCTCGCCGCCAACGCCCGGCTCCACACCGGCGGGACCTCCAGGGTGGCGGCACCGCCGTACGCCGCCTCCCATCGACCGTCCTCCCGCGCCCGGTCGACCTCCGCCTGGCCCCGGGCACGCATCCGGCCCTCGGCGACCAGCCGGTCGACGATCTCCCGGTTGCGCGCGGACCAGCTGCTGCGCCGACGGCGGGGACAGTAGCGCTGCAGGGAGGTGTCGGTGTCGCGCGAGCGGGCCTGGGCGTCGATCCAGCCGCTGCACAGCGCCTCCTCGAGCGCCTCGTCACGCGTCAGCGAGGTGGGGGCCGGACGGGCCTTGCGGGCGAGCACGACCCAGACGCCCTCGGGTGTGTCGTCCTCGTGGGCGTCGAGCCAGGCCCGCCACGCGGCGGCGTCCGGCAGGAGCAGCGGGTCGCTGGGCTCGGTGGCCATGGATGCCACGGTACCGACGCGTCGGCGTTCGCGGGCGGCGGGCCCTCGCGCGCCGGAGTCCCGCGACGGGCAGACTGTCCACGTCCGTCGTCGCCGACCCGGGAGACACCACATGTCGTCGGTCGCCCTGTGGGGAGTCATCGTCGCCGGGGTCGTCGTGCTGACCCCGCTCGCCGACCGGGTCCGCGTCCCGCTGCCCGTGCTGCTCACGCTGTTCGGCCTCGCGCTGCCCCTGTTCCCGGCCGTGCCGGCCCTGCGGCTCTCCCCCGACCTCATCCTGCCGGTGGTGCTGCCGCCGCTGCTGTTCGCGGCCACGCAGCGGTCCACGGTGCGGGAGTTCCGCAGCCAGTCCCGGCCGATCCTCCTGACCGCGGTGGGGCTGACCATCGCGTCGGCGGGGATCGTCGCCGTGGTCGCCCACGCCGCCGGTGTCCCTTGGCCGGTCGCGTGGGTGCTGGGGGCGATCGTCGCGCCGCCGGACCCGGTGGCGGCGACCGCCGTGGCCCGGCGGCTGCGCCTGCCCGGCCGGGTCGTGACCGTGCTCGAGGGCGAGGGCATGTTCAACGACGCCACCGCCCTGGTGATGTACCACGTCGCCGTGGCCGCCGTCGTGGCCGGTTCCGTGACGGCCGGGGAGGTCGGGCTCGACCTGCTCCTCGCCGTCGTCGTGGGGGTCGCGGTGGGCGTGGCCGGCGGCTGGCTGGGGCACCTGGTGCTCGGCCGCCTGCACGTGCCTGCCGCCGAGACGACCGTGACCATCGCCCTGCCGTTCGCCGCCTACCTGGTGGCCGAGGAGCTGCTGGGGTCGGGTGTGCTGGCGGTCCTCACGCTCGGGCTCGTGCTGCGGTCCGTGTCCCACGCGTCGGTGACCTCCGGGGGCTGGCTGCTCGGTCGGGCCGTGTGGGACTACGCCGACTACCTGATCACCGGGGTCGTGTTCGTGCTCATCGGCTTCGAGCTGACGTCCGTGCTGGACGGCGACCCGGTCTGGTCGACCGCGCTGCCGCTGGCGCTCGCGGTGGTGGCCGTCCTGGTCGTGGTGCGGTTCGCCTGGATGTTCCCCGCCCTGCTGTGGCTGGAGCGCGGGATGGAGGCACGGGCGGGGGCGAAGGGGGCACCCGCGGACGTCACGGGCGTCGGCGCCTTCACCCGTCGGGAGACGGCGGTCGTCTCCTGGGCGGGGATGCGCGGCGTCGTCACGGTGGCCACCGCCCTCGCGCTGCCGCACGTCGTGGACTCCGGAGGGGACTTCCCGATGCGGGACACGGTGGTGTTCGTCGGGCTGGTCGTGGTGCTGGCGACCCTCGTGCTGCAGGGGCTCACGCTGGCGCCGGTGGTCCGGCGTCTCGGCGTGGGCCGCACGGGTGACGAGGCGGCGGAGGTCGCCCGGCTGCGCGAGGACGCGACGGTGGCCGCGCTGGAGGCCGTCCGCGTCCGGTCCGACGTCCCCGCGCCGGTCAGGGAGGCGGTCGCGCTGCAGTACGAGGGGTACCTGACCGCGCAGCGGGCGCTGGCCCGGGCGCGGGCCCAGGGCGACGGCACGGAGCACTACGGCGAGCAGGTCGACGCGCTGCTGCACGACGCCGTCGAGGTGGAGCGCGACGTCTGCGTCCGCGCACGCAACGAGGGTCTGGTCAGCCCGGAGGTGGCGGACGAGGTCCTCGCGGACGTCGAGGCCCGCGCGGTGCGCGACCTCGACTGACCCCGAGCCCCCGGCGTCGTGGGCATGAGATCTGCCGTCGTGGACCGGTCCAGAGCTGCAGCTTTCATGCCCGCAGCGGACGGAACACGCACCGCCGGTCCGGCGTTGTCGCCATCGGGCGGAGAGACCCGCCCGAGTCAGGAGGAACCATGATCTTCGAGTACCTGTTCGGCGCCGGCAAGACGACGATGGTCGCCCCGGAGGACGCGCTGCCCGGGCGGGAGGCGCCGGTGCTGGCCGCGCCGCGTCCGCACACCGTGCTGGGCACCTCGATCGTCGGCCCGTGGGAGCCCGGCACCCGCGTGCTGTACGTCGCGATGGGCTGTTTCTGGGGGTCCGAGGAGATCTACTGGCAGGTCCCCGGGGTCGTGAGCACCGCCGTCGGCTACATGGGCGGCACGACGCCGAACCCCGTCTACGAGGAGGTCTGCACCGCGCGGACCGGCCACACCGAGACCACGATGGTCGCCTACGACCCGGCGAAGGTGTCCGAGGAGGAGCTGCTGCGGATCTTCTGGGAGCGGCACGACCCGACGCAGGGCTTCCGCCAGGGCAACGACGTGGGCACCGAGTACCGCTCGGCGATCTACTGGACGACGCCGGAGCAGGCCGAGGCGGTCCGGTCCACGGCGGAGCGCTACGCCGAGGTGCTGGCCGCGCGGGGCTACGACCCGATCACCACCGAGATGCGGCCCGCCGCCGAGGCGGGGCCGTTCTACTACGCCGAGGACTACCACCAGCAGTACCTGTCCCCGGCGAAGAACCCGCACGGCTACCGCTGCCACGCGACGACCGGGGTGCCGTTCCCGGACGCCGCCTGAGACCACCGCCACGACGGCCCGTCCCCTCCGGCGAGGGGGCGGGCCGTCGTGCCGCGCGCCTGTCGGTGTCGGCTGCGACGATCGACCTGTGCTGCTCGACGAGCTCGTCCGCACCCACGCCGCGGTCGCCGCGACGCGCTCCCGCCTGCGCAAGCGCGAGCTGCTGGCCGCGGCACTGCGCGACGCCGCTCCCCCGCCCGCGACGGCGCCGGAGGGTGACGACGCCGACGAGATCGAGATCGTCGCCGCCTACCTGTCCGGCCGCCCCCGGCAGCGCCGCACCGGCGTCGGCTGGCGGACCCTCGCCGACCTGCCGCCTGCGGCGGAGGCCGCCACGCTGACCCCCGTCGAGGTCGACGCCGCCCTGTCCGCGATGCAGGCCCTCGAGGGCGCGGGCTCCCACACGGCGCGCTCGCAGGCCTTCACCGAGCTGTTCTCCCGCGCCACCGCCGACGAGCAGCGGTTCCTGTCCGGCCTGCTCCGCGGCGAGCTGCGCCAGGGCGCCCTGGACTCGCTCCTCCTCGACGCCATCGCCGCGGCGGCCGACGTGCCCGTCAAGGCCGTCCGTCGCGCGGCGATGTTCTCCGCGGTGTCCGGACCGATCGCCCGCGCCGCGTTGACCGGAGGTGCGTCGGCGTTGGAGAGCTTCCGGCTGCAGGTCGGGCGGCCGGTCCGCCCGATGTTGGCGTCGTCAGCGCCTGACGTCGGCGCGGCCGCCGAGCGCTTCGCCGACACCGCCGTGGCCGCGGACGTGAAGCTCGACGGCATCCGCGTACAGGTCCACGTCACCGGCGACGACGTCGCCGTGTTCACCCGCTCGCTCGACGACATCACCGACCGGCTGCCCGAGGTCGTCACGCTGGCCCGCTCCCTGGACGTGGAGGCCGCCGTGCTCGACGGCGAGGCCCTCGCCCTCGACGACGCCGGCCGCCCCCGCCCGTTCCAGGAGACGGCGTCCCGCACCGGGACCCACGAGGCCGACCCGGCGTCGAGCCTGCCGCTGACCGTCCGGTTCTTCGACCTGCTGCACCTGGACGGCGCCGACCTGGTCGACGCCCCGGCCCGCGAGCGCCTCGCCGCGCTCGACCGTGCCGTCCCGGCCGACGCCGTCGTCCCCCGTCTGGTCGACGCCGACGCCGGGGCCCTGCAGGAGTTCTTCGACGAGGTCGTGGGCGCCGGCCACGAAGGCCTCGTCGTCAAGGACCTCGACGCCCCGTACGCCGCGGGCAAGCGCGGGGCCGCCTGGGTCAAGGTCAAGCCCCGGCACACCCTCGATCTCGTGGTGCTCGCCGTCGAGCAGGGGTCCGGACGCCGCCAGGGCTGGCTGTCGAACATCCACCTCGGGGCGCGCGACCCGGAGAGCGGCGGGTTCGTCATGCTCGGCAAGACGTTCAAGGGGATGACCGACGAGATGCTCGCCTGGCAGACGGAACGGTTCACCGAGATCGCCGAGGGACCGACCGACGGCTACGTGGTGCGGGTCCGCCCCGAGCAGGTCGTCGAGATCGCCTTCGACGGCGTCCAGCGCTCCACCCGCTACCCCGGCGGTGTCGCGCTCCGGTTCGCCCGGGTGGTGCGGTACCGCGACGACAAGACCGCCGCCGAGGCCGACACGATCGACGCCGTACGCTCCCTGCGCTGACCCTCCGGGGTCACGGTGGTCGTCCTCCGGCTTGCGGTGGCACGACGTCCGTCCGCACGATGCTGCCCATGGACCTGGCCGAGTACCTCGCCGCACACGAGGATTCTCGAGCGCTCTTCGACGAGCTGCGCCGGGTGATCCTCAAGCTGGGGCCGGTCACCGAGCGTGCGTCCGTGAGCCAGGTGGCCTTTCGGGACCGCCGCACCTTTGCGCTCGCCTGGGCTCCCGGACAGTACCTGGGAGAGCGCGCAGCGCCGCTCGTGCTCTCCGTGGTCCTCCCGTGGCGCGACGCCGACCCGCGGTGGAAGGAGATCGTCGGGCCTCGGTCCGGGGGCTTCCTGCATCATCTCGAGCTGCACGGGACGAGCGAGATCGATGATCAGGTCAAGACCTGGATCGCGGCGGCGTACGCCGCCGCCCGTTCGTGACCACGGCTCGGCCTGCCCGCATGCACTTGTCGCGACGAGACGACGTGACCGGGCGGTCGGCGCTCAGCGCCGCTTGCCCCGCCCCTTGGACCCGCCGGCACGGCCGCGGCGGCCGCCCGGGGGCGCTCCACGGCGAGCGCCCGGCGCTCCCCCGCGCCCCCCGGGCTGCCCGGACTTCTTCGCGGCCCCGGCGGAGGCCTTCCTGCCGCTAGCGGCCTTCGTGGACGCTCGCGCGGACTCGCCCGCCCGGCCGCGGGAGCTGTTGGCGGTGCGGCCGCGCACGATGCCGACCATCTCCTCGACGAGCTCACCGGTCTCCTCGGACAGACCGTCCCGCAGCCAGACCAGGCCGACCGGTGCCTCGGGCCCCTCGTCGAGCACCCGGCGCACGACGTCCTTGCGCCGGTGCAGCCGCGCCAGGGACATGGGCACGACCACCACGCCGCTGCCGGTGGCGGCCCAGGCGATCGCCTCCGCCGTCGTGGCCGGGGCCGGCGTGACCAGGGTCCCGGTGCCGTCGTCGTACGGCTCCGGCGCCCGGCCGGGCCGGGGCTCGTCCCCGGTGAAGAGCACGTCGTCGGCCGGCACCCAGAGCACGTCCTCGGCGAGGTCCGCGGGCGTGACGTGCTCGGACTCCTCGGTGGCGGCCAGCAGGTGGTCCCGGGAGACCACCACCATCGGCACCTCGTCGTACAGCGCGATGGCGTGGAACTCGTCCTTGTCGACAGGCAGCCGGGCGATCGCGGCCTCCACCGTCCGTTCGCGCAGCGCCGTCGTGGCGTCGGCCGACTCCACCGCGACGAGGTCCAGCGGCACGCGCGGCAGACGCTGCTCCCACGTGCGGGCCCACTTGCCCGGGGTCGCACCCGGGACGAACCCCAGGCGGAACCGCGGGCCCGGGTCCACGCTGGGGTCGCCGTCGTCGGGCCGTTCGGGCCGGGTGTCCTCGCTCACGTGGCCAGGTTACGGTGCGGCGGCACGCGGCCCGCCCGACTACCCTGGGCGCATGGCCGGAACACCCTTCTCCCAGCAGGTCCTCAAGCCGACGAACGCCGCCAAGCGCCTCGGCGTCTACCTGCCCGCCACACCGGCGGAGTTCCAGGAGAAGGGCATCACCCGCGCCGAGCTGGAACAGCTCGAGCAGAACCCGCCGGAGTGGCTCGAGGAGCTGCGCCGCAACGGTCCGCACCCGCGCCCGGTCGTGGCCGGCCGCCTCGGCATCTCCATCGGCGGGCTGGCGCGTGGAGGCATCACCGAGCCGCTGACCACCGAGCAGATCGACGAGCTGCGCGAGGACCCGCCGGCGTGGCTGGTCCAGGAGCGCGAGACCGCCGCGAAGGTCCGCGCCGAGGAGGAGCGGGTCGCCGCGGAGCGCAAGCGCGAGTCCTGATCAGTCGCGGGAGGCGACCCGGTCGGTGTGCCCCAGCGCCATGTCCGGCGCGACGGCGTCCCGCACCGCCTTCTTCAGGGGCGGGATCTCCGGGAATCCGCCCTCGGCCTTGCGGTCCCACAGCAGCATCGGCTCCTCGCCCGGTGACCGGACCAGCTCCACGCGGAACACGCCGTCCGTGCCCGGCACCAGGGCCACCTCGCCGAGCCGGGTGCGGAACGTCTGGAGCAGCTCCTGGGCGACCCACGCCGCGCGCATCAACCACCGGCACTGCGTGCAGTAGGTGATGGTCACGCGGGCGTCCGACGACGTGGCTTCGGTCATGCGCCCAGACTACGGTCGGTGCCGTGACATCCCCCGCCGACCTGCCCCCGACCGTGACCGCCGTGCTCGACCGCCTCGTGCCCTGGCCCGACGACGGCACCCGCGCCGACGGCCCGGTCGCGGTGGACGCCACCGACCGGCTGCTGCTCGCCGAGGCCGCCGCGGCGATCACCGGCGCCGGGCCGGGCGACGTCGTCGTCGTGGGCGACCGGTTCGGCGCCCTGACCCTCGGCGCCCTGGCGCTCGGAGCCCCGGACGTGCGGGTCCACACCGACGCCCTCGACGCCGAGCAGGCCGTGCGGCACCACCTCCACCAGGAGAGCACCGAGGTCAGCGGCCGGGTGACGATCCACGACACCCTGGGACCCGAGCTCCTGGACGGCGCCCGGATCGTGCTGCTGCAGCTGCCGAAGGCCCTGGCCGAGCTCACCGAGACCGTCGAGGCCGTCGCCCGGTACGCCGCCGACGACGTCACGCTGCTGGCCGGCGGCCGCCTCAAGCACATGACGCGCGCGATGAACGACGTGCTCGGCGACCGGTTCACCGAGGTCCGCGCCACCCTGGCGCGCAGCAAGTCCCGCGCCCTGGTGGCGTCTCGCCCGCGCCCGGAGGCCCGGACGGCCGACCCGCTGTACCCGGTCCACGAGCACCTGACCGACCCCGAGCTGCTCGCGGCGGCGTCCCCGACCGACGGCGGCGCGGCCCCGGACCGGATCGAGGTCGTGGCGCACGGCGGCACCTTCGCGGGGGCCGCCCTCGACCACGGCAGCCGGTTCCTGCTCAGCACCGCCGGGTACTGGCCCGCCGCCGCGCGCGTGCACGACGCGGTCGACCTCGGGTGCGGCACCGGGCTGCTGTCGGTGGTGCTCGCCCACCGCTACCCGCAGGCGCGGGTCGTGGCGACCGACCGGTCGGCCGCCGCGGTGGCGTCGGCGCGCGAGACCCTGGCGGCCAACGGCGTGACGGGCGTGGTCACCCGGGACGACGCCGGGGCCACGCTCCCGGACGAGAGCGCCGACGTGGTGCTGCTCAACCCGCCCTTCCACGACCGTGCTGCGATGAGCACCGAGGCGGCGTACCGCATGTTCGCCACGGCGGGCCGGATCCTGCGTCCGGGCGGGGAGCTGTGGTGCGTGTACAACACGCGGCTGCGCTACCGCGGGTCGATCGGGCGCGCGGTCGGCCCCACGGACCACGTCGCCCAGGACCCGCGCTTCACGGTCACCCGCTCCCGCAAGCCCTGACCGGCGTCCTGGTCCGGTACGCCGGCAGACGCGCGGAGGGCCGCTCCGCAGGGTCGTCAGACGCGAAGTGCAGGGCGCCCAGCGCCCGTGAACGCGACCCTGCGGAGCGGCCCTCCGCGCGTCCGGGTCAGCTCACTTGACGTCGACGACGTCCACGACGAACACCAGGGTCGCGCCACCGGGGATGCCGGCCTGCGGCACGCCGCGCTGGCCGTAGCCGTGCTCGGACGGGATCGACAGCAGGACGCGGTCGCCGACGTTGCGGCCGACGAGGCCCTTGTCCCAGCCGCCGATGACGGCGCCGACGCCGATCGGGAAGTCGATGGTCTGCCCGCGGTCCCAGGAGTTGTCGAACATCTCCCCGCCCCAGGTCTGGCCGTAGTAGTTGACGACGATGGTGCGGCCGGCGTCGACGACGGGGCCGGAGCCCTCCTCGAGCACCTGGACCTGCAGGCCGGCGGGGGCGTCGCCCTCGGGGAAGGTGATCTGCGGCTTGTCGCCGAAGGAACCGGTGGCGGTGGGCAGCGTGGTCATGGTGGTACCTCACGGTCGGGTGCAGGGGAGCCGACGGCGGTGCGCCGGTCGGCGAGTCACGGTTCAGCCTACGACGGCCCGTCCAACGCCGCGGCCTTGGCCTCGAGCACTCCGCGTTCGCGCTCGTTGCCGCACAGCCGGGCGGCCAGCTCCAGCTCGGTCCGCGCCTCCACCCGCCGGCCGAGGCGCGTCAGCAGCTCGCCACGGACGCTGGGCAGCAGGTAGGTCCCGGTGAGCACCTCGCGGGCGGCGAGGTCGTCCACGATCTCCAGCGCGGCGGCCGGCCCGGACGCCATCGACACCGCCACGGCCCGGTTGAGCTCGACGACCGGCGACGGCGCGACCCGGCCCAGGGCCTCGTAGAGCACGACGATGCGGTCCCAGTCGGTGGCGTCGACGGACGGCGCCGTGTCGTGCTGCTCCGCGATCGCGGCCTGCAGACCGTAGGGACCCAGACCCCGCCCGGCTCCGGCCGCCCGGGCCAGCGCCGCCCGGCCGCGCCGGATCGCCCCGGCGTCCCAGCGACGACGGTCCTGGTCGGCCAGCAGCACCGGCTCCCCGCCCGGGCCGGTGCGGGCCGGGAACCGCGCCGCCGTCAGCTCGAGCAGGGCCAGCAGCCCGGACGCCTCGGGCTCGTCGGGCACCAGACGTTCCAGGACCCGGGCGAGCCGGATCGCCTCGCGGGCGAGGTCGGTGCGGATCCAGTCCTCCCCGGCCGACGCCGTGGAGCCCTCGGTGAAGATCAGGTACACCACGCTGAGCACGGAGCCCAGGCGCTCGGTGCGGTCCGCGGCGGGCGGCACCTCGAAGGGCACCCGGGCCGCCGCCAGCGTCTTCTTGGCCCGGGTGATGCGCGCCTGGACCGTCGCCCGTGGCAGCAGGAACGCCCGGGCGATCTCGTCGCTGGACAGGCCACCGACGACGCGCAGGGTCAGCGCCACGCGCGCCTCCGTGGACAGCACCGGGTGGCAGGCCGTGAAGATCAGCGCGAGCCGGTCGTCCTCGATCCGGTCCGGGTCCCACAGCAGGTCCGGCTCCTCGCCGCCCGACGGCGCGGCGACGAGCGGTGGTGAGCAGCCACGCCGTGGGGTCGCGGGGGCGGCCGTCGCGCGGCCAGGCGACCAGGGCCTCGGCGAGCGCCTCCTGGGCGACGTCCTCGGCGAGCGCGAAGTCACCCGTGTACCGGGCCAGGGCACCGACGATCCGTGGCGCGTCGATGCGCCAGGTCGCCTCGACGGCGCGCCGCGCGGTGTCGGGACCGCCGTCGGCCCCGACACCGCGGCGCGCGTCCGGAGGACCGTCGTCGGGCACCGGAGCACTGCCCTCGTCCCCGAGCGGACGGCTCACTTCGTCCCGAGCCGGCGACGCCACTCCTTCTCCTTCTGGATCCACTCGTTGTCGGCCGGGAAGTCCTCCTCGCCGGTCACCCGACGGATCTCGAGCTTCGTGCCCGGGCCGCTCAGCGGGGCCCGCTTGGCCCACTCGACCGCCTCGGCGACGTCCGCGACGTCGAGGATCCAGAAGCCGTTGAACAGCTCCTTGGTCTCCCCGTACGGGCCGTCGGTGACGACGGGGGTCTCGGTGGAGAAGTCGACGACGGCGCCCTCGGAGGCGTCGGAGAGTCCCTCGCCGGCGACGAGCACACCGGCGTCCATCATCGACTCGTTGTAGCGCCCCATGGCGGCGATGACCTCGGAGAAGTCCATCTCCTCGAAGTCCGCCCGACCTTCGTCGGTGCCGCGCATGATCAGCATGTACTTGGTCATGTCCCTCATCTCCTCCGATGTCCGGGCCTCTTGTCCGAGACCTTCTCACCCCCAGGTCGAACGGGACACCCCAGGATCGACACGGCACGGCAGATCGGCGACGATTCTTCCGATCGCGCCGCATCGACCCAGGTCACAGCCCTGGTTCCGCAGACTCCGGGCTCCGGGAGCCCGCCGGGAACGTCTTTCCGACACGTCACAACTGTGTGAATCTTCTCGCTCCAGCACAGGGGGAAGTGGCGCACCGCCCCCGGGGCGACGCACTCTGGGTCCATGACGCTCGATGCCCAGGCACCACCGCCGACAGACGGACGCAGCACGTTCCCCGCGATCGCGGAGTACGCGTTCCTGTCCGACTGCGAGACGAACGCCCTCGTGGCGCCGAGCGGAGCGGTCGAGTGGATGTGTGTTCCACGCCCCGACTCCCCCAGCGTCTTCACCTCCCTGCTCGACCGCGGGGCCGGCCACTTCCGGGTCGGGCCGCACGGGGTGCGCGTCCCCGTGGCGCGCCGCTACATCCCCGGCACCCTGATCCTCGAGACGACGTGGCAGACGAGCACCGGCTGGCTGGTCGTGCGCGACGCGATGGTCATGGGACCGTGGCACAACCTGCACGAGCGGTCGCAGACGCACCGGCGCACGCCGACCGACCACGATGCCGAGCACGTGCTGCTGCGCACCGTGAAGTGCGTCTCCGGCAAGGTCGACCTCGAGGTCGTGTGCTCGCCGATGTCCGACTACGCGCGCTACGAGCCGGACTGGGAGTACATCGACGAGGGCTACTCCTCCGTCACCGCCCGGACCGGCGACGCGAACCCGGACCTGCGCCTCAGCTCCAGCCTGCGGTTCGGGCTCGAGGGCCGTCGCGCCCAGGCACGCACCCGGATGGAGGAGGGCGACACCCACTTCGTCGCCCTGGCCTGGTCACCGCTGCCGGCGCCCACGTCGTTCGACGAGGCCGCCGAGAAGATGTGGCGGACCGAGCAGTTCTGGCGCGACTGGATCACCCAGGGCTTCTTCCCCGACCACCCCTGGCGCATCTACCTGCAGCGCTCGGCACTCACTCTCAAGGGCCTGACCTACGCCCCCTCGGGCGCGCTGCTGGCCGCCGCGACGACGTCGCTGCCGGAGACCCCCGGCGGCGAGCGCAACTGGGACTACCGGTACGCCTGGATCCGCGACTCGACGTTCGCCCTGTGGGGCCTGTACACGCTCGGGCTCGACCGGGAGGCGAACGACTTCTTCGCCTTCATCCAGGACGCCTGCCAGGACAACAAGCAGCTCCAGATCATGTACGGCGTCGACGGCGAGGAGGAGCTCAAGGAGACCGAGCTCACCCACCTGACGGGGTACGAGGGGGCGCAACCCGTCCGGGTGGGCAACGCCGCGTACGACCAGAGCCAGCACGACGTCTGGGGCGCCGTGCTGGACTCGGTCTACCTGCACACCCGCAACCGGGAGCAGCTGCCGGAGGCGTTGTGGCCGGTGCTCAAGCGGCAGGTCGAGGAGGCCGCCAAGCACTGGCACCTGCCCGACCGAGGGATCTGGGAGGTGCGCGGCCAGCCGCAGCACTTCACGTCCTCCAAGCTCATGTGCTGGGTGGCGCTCGACCGCGGTGCGCGCCTGGCCCGGCTGTACGACGAGCCGGACTTCGCCGAGCAGTGGCAGAAGCTGGCCGACGAGATCCACGCCGACATCTGCTCCAAGGGGGTGGACGAGCGCGGCGTGTTCACCCAGCGCTACGGCGACGACTCGCTGGACGCCTCGCTGCTGCTGGTGCCGCTGCTGCGCTTCCTGCCGCCGGACGACGAGCGCGTCCGCGCCACCGTGCGAGCGATCGCCGAGGAGCTCACCGAGGACGGGCTGGTCCTGCGCTACCGCACCGACGACACGGACGACGGCATGGACGGCGAGGAGGGCACCTTCACGATCTGCTCGTTCTGGCTGGTCTCGGCGCTGTGCGAGATCGGCGAGATCGACGAGGCCCGCACGCTGTGCGAACGGCTGCTGTCCTTCGGATCGTCGCTGAACCTGTACGCGGAGGAGCTCGACCCGCGCACGGGACGGCACCTGGGCAACTTCCCGCAGGCGTTCACGCACCTGGCCCTGATCAACGCCGTCATGCACGTGATCCGCGCGGAGGACGACCCGGGCGACCACCGGGCGTTCCGCACCCCCAGCCGCGCCTGACGCGAACCAGCACCGGCCTGCGCGGGTCAGACCGACCTCACGCGAGTCAGGACGATCTCCCGCGGGTCAGGACGATCTCCCGCGGGTCAGGGCGGTCTGCGGCGAGTCAGGACGATCTCCCGCGGGTCAGGGCGGTCTGCGGCGAGTCAACCCGCCGAGCGACGGGTTCGCGCCCGGACCCGCGTCCTGACTCGGCCCGATCCGTACTGACCCGGCCCGATCCGTACTGACCCGGCCCGATCCGTTCTGACCCGGCCCGATCCGTACTGACTCGTGGAGGTGGGACGACGACGGCCGGGCACCCTGTGCAGGGTGCCCGGCCGTCGGACGTCCAGCGCGTCGGCGCGGGCCGACGCGCGTTGGTCAGTCGCCGCTGTTGAAGATCGCCAGCAGGCGCAGCAGCTCGAGGTACAGCCAGACGAGCGTGACGATGAGGCCGAAGGCCGCCGACCAGGCGAACTTCGCCGGGACGCCCTGCTCGACACCGCGCTTGATGAAGTCGAAGTCCATGATCAGCGACATCGAGGCCAGGACCACGGCGATGATGCCGACGACGATGCCCATCGTGCCGCCGCGCATGCCCCAGCCCTCGAGGACGCCGGTCCAGACCAGGACCACGTTGACCAGGGAGAACACGAGGTAGCCCACCATGCCGATGAGCAGGAACCGCGTGAACTTCGGGGTGACGCGCACCTTGCCCGAGCTGTACAGGAACAGCGCCACGGCGAACACCGACAGCGTCGCGAGGACCGCCTGGAGGACCACGCCGTCCTGCCACGACTCGTAGAACTTCGAGATCCCGCCCAGGAACACACCCTGCGCGGCGGCGTACAGCGTGATGAGCACGGGGCTCGGGTTCTTCTTGAAGGCGTTGACCAGGCCGAGCACGAGACCGACGATCATGCCGCCGATCCACAGTCCGGGCGCGATCGACCAGGTCGCCGCCGCCACGACGACCAGCAGCGCGAGCAGCCCGCCGGTCTTCATGATGACGTCGGTGTAGGTCAGGCGCTGGGTGTCCACGGGGGTCGCGGACGGCGCCTCGTACATGTTCTGCAGGGACGCGGCGTCGGCGGCCTGGGCGCCGTAGGCGCCGTACTGCGCCGGGCGTGCGGCCGTGGCGGCTCCGCCACGCCCGGTGCGGCGCGGCTCGCCGAAGACGTCGCTGTTCGAGAAGACGGGGTTGCTCATGAACTCCTCCTGGTCGCGGCTGCCGGATGCGCACGACGGGTTGTCGCGCGCAGTGCCGGGTCGCTGGCCGTGACACTCATCCTAGGCAACGCGCGGACCCTGTCACACGTTCCCGCCCTCGGCGGCGTCCCGGCGCTAGGCTCGGGACCAGCGGCGTGCAGCGTCCGACGAAGGAGTGGCGCCCATGATCGAGGCACGAGGCCTCTCGAAGCGGTACGGCGACAAGCTCGCCGTCGACGACGTCTCCTTCACCGTGCGCCCCGGCGTCGTCACCGGGTTCCTCGGCCCGAACGGTGCCGGCAAGTCGACGACGATGCGGCTGGTCATGGGCCTGGACCGACCGACCGCGGGCACGGTGACCGTCAACGGACGCCCCTACGCCGACCACGCACGCCCCCTGGCGGAGGTCGGCGCCCTGCTGGAGGCCAAGGCGGTGCACCCGGGACGCACCGCGCGCCGGCACCTGCAGGCGCTGGCCGCGACGCACGCCATCCCGGACTCCCGCGTCGACGAGGTGATCGACCTCACCGGCCTGACGGACGTCGCGCGCAAGCGGGTCGGCGGGTTCTCGCTCGGGATGGGGCAGCGGCTCGGCATCGCGGCGGCGCTGCTCGGCGACCCGCGCACGCTCATCCTCGACGAGCCCGTCAACGGGCTGGACCCGGAGGGCGTGCTGTGGGTGCGCCACCTCGCGCGCCGGCTCGCCGCGGAGGGACGCACGGTCTTCCTGTCCAGCCACCTGATGAGCGAGGTCGCCCAGACGGCCGACCACGTCCTGGTCATCGGACGGGGCCGGATCCTCGCCGACACGTCCGTCGCCGAGCTGCTGGACGACGCCGCCCGTCGCCGCGTCCGGGTCCGCACCCCGCAGCCCACGGCCCTGGCGGAGGCGCTGCGCCGGGCGGGCGCCCAGGTCACGGCGTCCGAGGACGGCGGACTGGACGTCGCCGGGACGGAGGCCGCGCGCATCGGCGAGCTCGCCGCCGCCGAAGGATTCGTGCTGCACGAGCTGACGCCGGTCTCGTCCACGCTCGAGGACGCCTACCTGTCGCTGACCTCGGACGCCGTCGAGTACCACGCCGAGGAGGTCTCCTGATGACCGCGACCGCCGCCTCCCCCGCCGCACCGACCTCGCAGGTGCCCGTGCGGCCCGTCTCGTTCGTCGGTGCGCTGCGCGCGGAATGGATCAAGTTCAGGTCGCTGCGCTCGACGGTCTGGACGGTGCTCATCACGGCCCTGCTCATGGTGGGGTTCGCCCTGATGATGGCGTCCCTGCTGAACACCGCCTCGACCGAACCCGAGATGCAGGAGGGCATGTCCTCCGACCCGGGGCTGCAGGCCCTGGGCCTGACGGGGACGACGGCGGTCACGCTCGGCTACTCGTTCGCCCAGCTCGCCGTGGCGGTGCTGGCCGCGCTGACCGTCACGAACGAGTACTCGACCGGGATGATCCGCGCGACGTTCTCCGCCGTGCCGCACCGGTTGCCCGCGCTGTGGGCCAAGCTGGTGGTGGTCGTGGTGGCGACCGTCGTCGTGATCTCGCTCGCCCTGGGCGTGGCCGTGCTGGTCACGATGCCGATCCTGGACTCCGCGGGGCTGCCGGTCGACCTGTCCGATGCGGACCAGGTCCGTGCGCTGGTGGGCTGCGTCCTCTACCTCGCCACGGTGGCGGCGTTCTCCCTGGCCGTCGGCGCGCTGCTGCGGCACACGGCCGGGGCGATCTTCACTCTCGTGGCGCTGTTCTTCGTGCTGCCGATCATCTTCCAGATCGTGGTCTCGGCGTCGGACGCGGTCTGGGCCGAATGGGTCAACAAGCTGCTGCCCTCGGTCGCCGGGGAGCGGATCATCTCGACCGGTGTCACCCCGCCCACGCTGCTGGAGCCGTGGGTCGGGTACGGCGTCCTGGCGGGGTACACGGTCGCGCTGCTGGTCGCGGCAGGCGTCGCGTGGCGGCGCCGCGATGCCTGACCGGGGAACCCCCGGCCGGCGTCGCGGCCACCACCCGGCTCAGCCGGCCGCCCCCGCGGCGGTCGTCTCGCGGTCCGTGGGCTCGACGACCGGGCGCTCCTTCTTCTCGGCCCGCCGACGCCGGCGGACGGCTCGGCGCTCCGTGCGGCTCTCGACCAGGGTGTAGAGCACCGGGACGATGAGCAGCGTCAGCAGCGTCGAGGAGATCAGGCCGCCGATCACGACCAGGGCCAGCGGCTGGGAGATGAACGCGCCACCACCGGTCAACCCGAACGCCATGGGGGTCAGCGCGAAGATCGTCGCCAGCGCCGTCATGACGATCGGCCGCAGTCGCTTGCGGGCGCCCTCGCGCACCGCGTCCTCCAGGGTGCGGCCGCGTCGGCGGTACTGGTTGATGAGGTCGATGAGCACGATGGCGTTGGACACCACGATGCCGACCAGCATCAGCACGCCGATGAGCGCCGCGACCCCGAGCGGGGTGTCGGTGACCAGCAGCGCGACCAGCGCACCGGTGGCGGACAGCGGCACCGAGACCAGCAGGATGAGCGGCTGGATCAGCGACTTGAAGGTCGCGACCATGATCACGTAGACCAGCGCGATCGCCGCCAGCAGGGCCAGGCCGAGGTCGGCGAACGCCTCCTCCTGGTCCGCGGTCACACCCCCGACCTCGACGGTCGCCCCGGCCGGCAGGTCGAGGCCCTCGATGGCGGCGGACACCTCGGCGCTCAAGGTGCCGAGGTCCTGGGCGCCCGGGGTCACGGAGACCGTGGCGGACCGCTGCCCGTCGGCGCGGCTGATCGAGGCCGGCGTCTCCACCTCCTCCACGACGGCCACGTCGTTCAGGCGCACCGTCCCGGAGGCGGTCGGGATCTTGATCCTCTCGATCTTCCCGACCGTCTCGGGCGCCTCACCGGTCACGACCAGGGTCTCCAGGGGCCCGTCGCCCAGGTCGACCTCGCCCACGGTCTGCTCCGGGGTCATCTCGCCGGAGACGACGGCGGCGACCTGCGTCTCGCTGAGCCCGGCCTCGGCCGCGGCCTCCCGGTCGACGTCCACCTGGAGGACCGTCTGGGCCGTCGCGAGGTTGTTGGTCACCTCGGCGACGCCGTCGAGGTCGGCGACGGCGTCCTGCACCGTCCGGGACGCCGTCCCGAGGTCGTCGAGGTCCGTCGCCCGGACGACCAGGTCGATCGTGTCGGCTCCCCCGAACCCGGAGTCCCCGGTGGAGACGCTGATCTCCGTCGTGGGGCCGTCGTCGGCGAGACCCTCGACCGCGGTGCGGACCTCGTCCTGCACGGCGACGCCGTCGGCGTCCTCGTCGAGCGTCACGGAGAAGCTCGCGCTGGGCGCGGCACCCCCGCCGAAGAACGCCGCCTCGGGCGAGTCGCCGGCCCCGACGGAGGTCTGCACCGTCTCGACGCCGTCGACGGCGGCGATCGCCTGCTCCATCTCGCGGGCCGCGTCGTCCTGCGCCGCGAGCGAGGCGGTGTTCTCGAACGTCTGGGTCACCGCGAGCGTGTCCTGACCGGAGTCGCCGATGAAGTTCGTCTCCAGGCGGGGCACCAGGGCGAGCGTCCCGCCGAGGATGCCGACGGCCAGCAGCAGCGAGATCCACGGGTGGCGCAGCGAGGCGGCCAGGCTGGGCACGTACGCCCGCTGCCAGAGGCCCCGGCGCTCCTTGGCCTCGGCCGCCTCGCGGATCGCCCGGCCGCCGTCGGTGGCCTCCTCGGAACCCTTCGGGGCCTTGACGAACCAGTACGCCAGGACCGGCACGATCGTCAGGGCCACGAGCAGCGAGGCGAGCATCGCGATGGCCACGGTGAACGCGAACGGGCGGAACAGCTCCCCGGTCATGCCGGAGACGAGGCCGAGCGGCAGGAAGACGGCGACGGTGCAGATGGTCGAGGCCGCGATGGCGCCGGCGACCTCACCGGTCGCGGTGAGGATGGCGCTCTTCTTGTCCTCGCCGTACGACAGGTGTCGCTTGATGTTCTCGATGACCACGATCGCGTCGTCGACCACGCGGCCGATGGAGATCGTCAGGGCGGCCAGCGTGAGGATGTTGAGGGTGTAGCCGGTGACGTCCATGACGAGGAACGCCGTGGCCAGCGAGAGCGGGATGGACACGGCAGAGACGAGCGTGGCGCGCATCGACAGCAGGAAGACGAGGATGACCAGCACGGCGAAGACGAGACCGAGCCCACCCTCGGTCGCGAGCCCCTCGATGGACTCCTCGATGAAGGGCGCCTGGTCGAAGACGACGGCGGTGGTGATGCCGGCCTCCTCGAGCTCGGCGGCGTTGGCGTCGATGGCCTCCTGCACGGCGTGCGAGACGTCGACGGTGTTGCCCTGCGGCGTCTTGATGATGGCGATGCCCAGCGAGGGCTCGCCGTCGAGGCGCGAGAAGGAGGTCTGCTCGGACGGGGCGACGGAGATGTCGGCGACGTCACCGAGCAGGACCGGCTCCGGTGGGGCCGGAGGCGCGTTGGCGTCGGGCAGGCCCTCGGGCTCCGTGCCGGCGCTGCCGTCGGCCGGGGCTGTGGCGGCGCCGTCGATCCCGGACGGCGGCACCGCGCCCTCGGCACCCGGCGCGACGGCCGCGGGACCGTCCGTCGCTCCGTCGGCCGACGCGGCGGACACCGTCGGCACGAGGGGGATCTCCCGCAGCTCCTCGAGGCTGCCGAGGCGGGTGCCGGCCTGGAGGGAGTAGGTGTCGCCCTCCTCGGTGACCGTCCCGGCCGGGACGACGGTGCCGTAGTCGGTGAGCACCCGGGTGACCTGCGCGACGTCGAGTCCCTCGTCGGCGAGGTCGCCGGGGTCGACGTCGATGAGGATCTGGTCGTCGACCGCGCCGCTGACCGTCACGGAGCGGACGTCCTCGATGTCCTCCAGGTCCGGCACCAGCACGGCGTCGATCTGGTCGGCCAGCTCGGCGAGGTCGTCGCCCGCACCGGCCGCGGCGAGCTGGATGACGGGCAGGTCGTCGAGGGACCCGGTGATGACCTGGGGCTCGACGTCCTCCGGCAGGGCGGACTGGATCTGCGTCATGGCGGTGGTCAGCCGCTGCGTGGCGGCGTCCATGTCGGTGCCGTAGGCGAACTCGACGGTCGTGGTCGAGGTTCCCGTCGAGGCGGTCGAGCTGATGGACTCGATGCCGTCGACGGACTGGACCCCCGCCTCGATCTGCTCGGTGACGTTCTCCTCGACGACCTGCGGCGAGGCGCCGGGGTACGTCGCCAGGACCACGCCGGCGGGGAACTGGAGGGAGGGGATGAGCTCCTGCTTCAGCGAGGTCAGGCTCAGGGTGCCGAAGACGAAGATCGCGACGGTCACCAGGGCGACCACGGCGCGGTTCGCCAGGGACAGGCGGGCAAGGCGGAACACACTCACTCCAGGGCGTGGACGATCAGCGACGGTCGTACGGGAGCACAACGGATCCTCAGCATACGAAGTTCCCGGGGGTGGTCCACCGCACCGTGGCGCACGTCACGCCGACGGCCCGTCCGGGACCGGTCGCCGATCGGGCCAGCACGCTCGTGCCGTGAGCCTGGACACACTTTCCAAACAACTGTTGGCAAAGATGTCTTTGCAGCGCTATGTTTGGACCTCCACCAGACCTCACCGCAGGAGACGCCATGATGCTCACCGCCACCGCACCGCGTCCGACCGTCGTCGACCGCGTCGGCGACCACGTCGCACGGCTGCTGGTCGACGCCGGCACCCACCTGAGCGACACCCTCACCGCCCGAGCGGAGCACCGCGCCAGCCGTGCGAAGCACCGTGACGCGCACGCCCGGGACCGCCGCACCCGGGGCCGACACCAGCACCTCGCCGTCGAGCGGACGCGCGACAACACCGCGCAGATCAACCCGCTGGGTCTCCGCTGAGGTCTCGGCACAGTACGGTCGTGACATGACGGACCCCTCCACGCCGGCACCGGACGCCGCCCGGACGCCCGCCCCGGTCGACGCGGCCCGGCTGCGGGGACTGTCGCACCCGCTCCGCGTCCGGATCCTCGACCTGCTCCAGGTGCACGGGTCCCTCACCGCCAGCCGCCTGGCCGAGCTCGTCGGCGAGTCCAGCGGATCCACCAGCTACCACCTGCGCCAGCTCGCCAAGCACCAGTTCGTCCGGGAGGTCGAGGGCAAGGGCACCGCCCGCGAACGCTGGTGGGAAGCGACGCCGGGGGGCCTCGTCATCGGGCCGGCGGCGGCCGACGACGCGGGCGTCCGCACCACCCGCTCGCTCGTCCGCGCCGGCTTCGAGCAGGCCCGCCAGGAGAAGATCTGGCGACTCCTCGACCTGATGAACGAAGACCCCGCGCAGATCCCGGACTCCGCCGGCTGGGAGGAGGCGATCACCCTCATGACCGCCAATGCGCACGCGACGCCCGAGCAGCTCCTCGGACTGGTCGAGGCCGTCCAGGCGACGATCACCGCCGAGATCAGCCGGCTCAAGAGCCAGGAACCGGACCCGCGGTCCCGGCCCGTGCAGATCCACTTCAACGCCTTCCCGGTCGTCCCCGACGAGGGAGCGTCACGACCCGCCGGCACCGACGCCGCGGGTCACGGCGACCCGCTCGACTGACCTCGGGGCGCCCTCAGCGCCTGCTCACCGCCGAGGCCCACAGCCAGGCGAACCCCTCGCGGCCGACAGGGTCGACGTACCGCACGTACACGGCACGCGGGGTCCAGGCGAGCGCCTCGCCGTCCGCCCGGAAGGTCCTCCCCCGGCCGTCCGTCACCCACGCGGTCACCGGCAACGGCTCCGGAGGGCGGGTCGGCGGCTCCCGGCGCGCCTCGGGCGGGACCTCGGTGGCGACGTCACGCAGCGGCACACGCTCGATGCCGCGGTCGCCCTCCCCACGCCGTGTCGAACTCATGTTCGAATGCTAGCGCGCGACGCGCCCCGTCGTCCCGGAGGTAGCCGGGAGACCCCCGGAGGCGCAAGGATGCGCCCATGACGCTGTTCGAGTTCCTGGCAGAGCGACTCGGCGAGGACGAGATCGCGGCCCGGGAGGTTCCGTCCGGCCGCTGGACCGTCGTGGCCGACGACGGACTGCTGACCGACTACCTCACCCGCCTCGACCCCTCCCGCGTGCTGGCGGAGGTCGAGGCGAAACGGCGGATCGTGGAGCTGCACGAACCCTTCATCATCGGCGATCTCGGTGAGACGCTCTGCTACCGCTGCGGCCACGGGAACGAGTCCGACCCCGGTGCGCGATGGCCCTGCCTCACGGTCGCCGCCCTCGGGACCGTCTACGCGGACCACCCGGACTACGAGGAGAGCTGGCGGCCGTAGGACGCTGCGGGGCTCGCGGCACGCTGCTCCGACGTGCCCCGCGGCCCCGCACGCCTCCCCGACGCCGGTCGGCTCCCGGGTCGCGGCAGCCGACTACCCAGGAGAACGCCGAGGATCACGAGCACACCGCCGGCGAGCTCCCCGGGGGTCGCCGTCTCCCCCAGCACGAGCCACGCCGCGGTCATGCCCACGACCGGCACCAGCATCGAGAACGGCGCGACCACGCCCGCCGGGTGTCGCGACATCAGCCAGGTCCACAGACCCGACCCCGCCACGGTGCCGAGCAGCACCGTGTACGCGAGGCCGACGACGGCACCGACGGCGCCCGGGTCGTCGTAGGAGACCAGCGAGGCCCCGATGCGGTCCGGCCCCTCGACGAGGAGCGAGACCGCCAGCATCGGCAGGGGCGGCACCACCGACATCCACAGGGCCAGGTGCAGCGGGTTGCGCGGCCTCGCCTGCCGGTTGCACACGTTCCCGATGGCCCAGCCGAAAGCACCGGCCAGCGTCAGCAGAAAGGGCAGGACGGCGGCGTGCTCGGCCCGCTGCCACCCGACGACGGCGAGTCCCGCCACCGCGACGAGGATGCCCACGAGCTGGCGGCCGCTGAACCGCTCGCGCAGGAACGTCGCACCCAGCACCACGGTGAACGGCCCCGAGGCCTGCAGGACGAGGGAGGCGAGCCCCGCCGGCATCCCCGCCGCCATCCCCCAGTACAGGAACGTGAACTGCAGGACGCCGAAGCCGAGGCCGTAGCCGATCAGCCAGCGCACCGGCACCCCAGGCCACGGCACGAGCAGGACGGTCGGCACCGCCAGGACGGCGAACCGCAGCGCCACCAGGAACAGCGGCGGGTAGTGCTGCAACGAGGCGTCGATGGCCAGGAAGTTCAGACCCCACAGCAGCGCCACGAGGGCGGCGAGGAGACGATGACGGGTCGGCACACCTCATGCTCGACCTGACCGAGGATGAAGGACAAGCGAAACTTTCTTCATCGACGACGTAGGCTGACTTCATGGAAGTCCGGCACCTCGAGCTCCTGCGCGAGCTGGCGGACCGGGGCAGCATCTCCGCCGTCGCCGCAGCCACCCACCGCACGCCCTCCGCCGTGTCCCAGCAGCTACGCACGGCCCAGCGCGAGCTCGGCGCCGCACTGGTGGAGCCGCACGGGCGCGGGGTCCGGCTGACCGACGCGGGCCGGCTGCTCGCGGACGGCGCGGTGGAGGTCGCCGTCGCGCTGTCCGCCGTCCAGGCGCGCTGGGACGCGTTCCGCGACGCGCCCGCGGGCACGGTCTCCGTGGCCGCCCTGCCGAGCGCCGCCACCTACCTCTTCCCCGCGCTGGAGCGGGACCTGGCCGCGAGCGGCGTCGAGCTGCGACTGACCGAGCTCGATCTCGCCGAGGCGGAGTACGGGGCCATGACCGCCGACCACGACGTCGTCGTCGCGCACAGCATGACCAGCGTGCGGCCGCCCGGGACCGACGGTCTCGTCGTCGTGCCCGTCGTCGACGAACCGATCGACGTCGCGATGGCCACGCACCACCGTCTCGCGGTCCACGGCACCGTGTCGCCGGCCGACGTCGTCGACGAGGTCTGGGTGGGGGTGCCCCGGGGGTTCCCGTTCGACACCGTGCTGCGCACCATCGAGCAGGCCACGGGGGCGCAGCTGGACGTGCGCCAGCGCCTGCTCGACAACCGGCTGGTGGAGGCCCTGGTCGCGACCAGCTCACGGCTGGCGGCGCTGCCCCGGTTCACCACGCCGGTCGATGACGGGCTCACGCTCCGTCCGCTGACCGGCGTCCCGGCCGTGCGTCACCTCTCCGCGGTGATGCGACCCGACCGCGCCCGACGCCGGGCCGTCCGACACGTGCTGGACAGCCTCACCGCCGCGGCCGCGGACACGGCCCGACGTCACGGCGTCGAGGGCCGCCGGCCCCGCGACGGTGCGACGCCGGCCTGACCGCCCGGGTTCCCTCCCCACCGCGAGCGGATGCCGCGGCCCGTGCCCCCGCCCGGGTTCGAACCGGGACTGGACCGGGTTTAAGCCGGCTGCCTCTGCCAGTTGGGCTACGGGGGCGTGCGGGACGACGATCGGGCGGCCTCGATCGACAGCTCCGGTCGCGATCGGCAGCTCAAGATACCGAACGGGACGGGAGCGTCGACCGGGACCGCCCGATGCGTGCTCGCCGGGACGTCAGCCGCCGTGCTCCGCCTTGGCCGCGGAGGCCTCCGCCTTCTGCTCGACCTTCTCACCCTGCTGCTTCGGAGGCACCGAGGCCTTGCGGAACTCGTCGCGCGGGTCGTGCAGCGAACCGAGGGAGACGATCTCGCGACCCATGAGGAACTGGCCGATCCAGCCGATGAGGATGCGGAACTTCCGGTTGCCCGTCGGCATCGCCATGACGTGGTAGCTGCGGTGGGCGAGCCAGGCGAGGGGGCCCTTGAGCTTGACGAAGCCGAACAGCTCCGCCACGCCCTTGTACAGGCCGAGGGAGGCGACCACGCCGATGTTCTTGTGCTTGTACTCCACCAGCGACTCGCCCTTGAGCTGGGCGATCAGGTTGTCCGCGAGCTGGGTGGCCTCGCGGATCGCGTGCTGCGCGTTCGGCGGGCAGAACGAGCCGGGGTTGAGCAGGTCCGGCACCGCGGCGCAGTCACCGGCGGCCCAGGCGTCCGGGACGACCTCGCCCTCGGTGCCGTCCTCGTTCGTCCGCGCGACCTGCAGCGTCGGCAGGACCGTGACGCGACCCATCTTGTCGCTCGGCAGGTCGGAGCTGTCCTTGATGACCGGGTTCGCCTTGACGCCGGCCGTCCACACGATCGTCTCGGTGTCGAACTCGACACCCGTGGAGGTCACGACGTGGCCGTCCTCGCAGGAGGACAGGAACGTGTTGAGGTGGAACTCGATGCCGCGCTTCTTCATCTCCTCGAGCGCCCACTCGCCCATGGGCTCGGAGACCTCCGGCAGGATGCGGCCGGCGCCCTCGATCATGACGAACCGCAGGTCCGACTCCTCGATGGTCGGGTAGTTGCGGGTCGCGTAGCGCGCCATGTCCTCGATCTCGGCGAGCGCCTCGATCCCCGCGAAGCCGCCGCCGACGAAGGTGAAGGTCAGCATCCGCTCGCGCAGGTCGGCGTCCCACGTGGACGAGGCGACGTCCATGCGGTTGAGCACGTGGTTGCGCACCGCGATGGCTTCCTCGACGTTCTTGAAGCCGATGGCGTTCTCCGCCAGGCCCGGGATGGGCAGCGTGCGCGAGACCGAGCCGAGGCCGACGACGAGGTGGTCGTAGGAGACCTCGTAGTCCATGCCCTCCTCGGGCGAGATCGTGACCTTCTTGTCGCCGTGGGCGATGTTCGTGACCTTGCCCTGCAGCACGTCGATGCCCTTGAGGGCGATCCGGTGCGGGGCGACCACGTCGCGCGCGTCGATCGACCCGGCGCCGGCCTCCGGCAGGAAGGGCGCGTACGTCATGTAGGGGCGCGGGTCCACGACGACGATCGCCGCCTCGCGCTTGCCGAGCTTCTTGCGCAGCCGGCGCGCCACGTACAGCCCGACGGAGCCACCGCCGAGCACGACGATGCGAGGCACCTTGCGGGGGCGCGGTGCGGGCGCGGGCGCGTCCTGGGCAGGGTTGTCCGTCGACAGAACGTTCTGAGGCATGACCACCAGTCTACGACTGCCTCACCTCGGATCGCACGGGAGGTGACGGCCTGTGCCGACCATCACCGCCCCGGACCGCTGTGACCAGGCGTTTGCGCCGACATCGCGCCACAGGATCGACAGAACGGACACCCCGAAGGTGTCCACGATGTGATCGATCGGTCAGACGAGGGACAGCGCGATGCCGTCGAGGATGTCGCTCTCGCTCGTGACGACCTCGGTGAGACCACCACCGGTCGCGGCGACGTCGTCGCGCACCCGGGCCACGATCTGCGACCAGATCAGCGCACCCGCACCGATCACGTCGGCCCGGCCCGGGTGCATGAACCCCAGCGCGAGCCGCTCCTCGCGAGTACGCCGCAGCAGGTCGTCGCAGGCCGTCAGCACGTCGTCGACGGCGAGCACGGTGCCGTTGATGGCGTCCCGCTGGTAGCTCGGCAGCCGCAGGGCGTGCGCCGTCACCGACGTCACCGAGCCCGCGAGCCCCACGAGAGTGGCGGCGCGTCCCAGCGGCACGGCCCGGGCGGCCTCGTCGAGGGCCGCGTCGACGTCGGCCCGCGCCGCGGCGACCTCGTCGGCCGTCGGCGGGTCGGACGGCAGATGCCGTTCGGTGAGGCGCACCGAGCCGACGTCCATGGACACGGCGGCGTCCGGCGTCGTCGTGCCGAGCACCAGCTCGGTGGAACCGCCGCCGAGGTCGACCACGAGGTAGGGGCCGGGGTGGGCCGCGGCCTCACCGCTCGTCGCGCCGCGGAAGGACAGCTCGGCCTCCTCCCGGCCGGTGATGACCTCCGGGTCCACGCCGAGCGCGGCACGCACGCCCGCGACGAACTCGTCCCGGTTGCGGGCGTCACGGGTGGCGGACGTCGCCACGAACCGGACCCGGGTCGCACCGAGCTCGGCCGCGACCTTCGCGTACTCGCGCGACGCTGCCAGGGTGCGCTCGAGCGCCCAGGGCGCCAGCTCACCGGTGCGGTCGACGCCCTGGCCGAGGCGCACGATCTCCATCCTGCGGTCCAGCTCGGTCAGGGTGCCGTCGGCGGCGACGTCCGCCACCAGGAGGCGGATGGAGTTCGTACCGCAGTCCACGGCGGCCACACGGGTGCTGCTCATCACGGACGCACCTTCTCACCCCGGACCGACACGTGCGACGTCAGCACGAGCACCGGTCCGGGCGCCACTGGTCCCGGACCATCGCCAGCGCCTCGTCACCCAGCGGGTTCACCCCGGGGCCGGCGGCGAGGCTGTGCGCGACCAGCACGTGCAGGCACTTGACGCGGGTCGGCATCCCCCCGGCCGAGATGCCCTCGATCTCCTCCACCCGACCGAGCTCGGCCCGGCGTGCCAGGTAGTGCTCGTGAGCGGCCCGGTAGGCGGCGGCGAGCTCGTCGTCGACGGCGAGCCGGTCGGTCATCTCCTTCATGACACCCTCGGCCTCGAGCCGAGAGGCCGCGGCGACGGCGCCGGGGTGGGTCAGGTAGTACGTCGTCGGGAAGGGCGTGCCGTCCGGCAGCCGCGGCGCGGTGCGCGCCACCAGCGGGCGCCCGCACACGCACCGTGCGGCGATGCCGACGACGCCGCGCGGCGTCCGGCCGAGCTGTTCGGCCATCACCTCGAGGTCATGAGGGGTCGCGACGGTCGGGTCGTCGCCGGGTGCCGGCGCGGGGGACGGGGTGGAGGGTTCGGGACTCACCCGGTCATTGTCCCCCGCCGGAGTCGGGGGTCTCCACGTCGGCCGGATCGTCGACCGTCCCGGGGTCCACCACGGCGCGATCCGCGGCCTGCACCGACTCCCACATCGCCTGGTACCACGGGGCACCGGTGGTGCCGGGGCCGACAGCCGGGGCAGGGTCGGTCGTCGTCTCCGGCTCGTCGTCGACCTCGATCTCCTCGGCGTCGACGACACGCCAGGCGGTGTCCCCGGGCAGCACGAAGTTCAGGCGGCTCCGGGCCTGCTGGATGACGTACGTCCGGTCGTCCCAGCGCGCCAGCTCGTTCTCCAGCTGGTCCCGTTCGGCCTGGTTGGCCGTCAGCTCCGCCCGCAGGCGATCGATCTCCGCCTGCTGCTGCACCGCGCCGCGCACGGTCGGCAGGAGCAGGACGAACGCGAGGAGCACGACGACCGAGAGCACGATGAGCCGGACCGTGAGCACCTCGGGCAGGACCAGCCCGAAGCGGCTGCGGCGCCGTTCGTCCCGCGACGGCCCGGCCGGGCGGCGCGAGGCGCCGCTCGGGGCGGACGCCGACGACGAGGACGCCCGCGGGCGGCCGGCGCCGGTGCGCGACGTCGGCCGCGGTCCGGGATGGCCGGTCGGGCGCGTCGGACCCCGGCGGGTTCGGGGCGTGGTCGGACGACGGGAGGACACGTCCCGATTGTGCCGGTCCACGGGGCGTGAACGGCACACCCCGCCCCGGCGCGCCCGCGCCCGGGCCGACCACGAGTCAGGACCGACGTGCGCGAGTCAGGCCGGTCGCGGGCGAGTCAGGACCGATGCGCGCGAGTCAGGCCGACCCAGCACCAGTCAGGACCGTGATGCCCGGCCCAGGAACGACGACGGCCGGCCGCCCTCGCGGAGGGGCGACCGGCCATCGGTCGTACCGGCTTCTCATCCTGACCCGTCCGGATCAGTCCTGACTCGCGCGCATCGGTCCTGACCCGTCCGGATCAGTCCTGACCCGCGCAGAGGTGCTCTGACCCGCGCGCGGCGGTCCTGACCCGGCGTCAGGCCTGGTAGCGCGGGAAGGCCGACTTGCCGGCGTAGCGCCCGGCGTCGTCCAGCGCGTCCTCGATGCGCAGCAGCTGGTTGTACTTGTTGACGCGCTCGCCGCGAGCCGGCGCACCGGTCTTGATCTGACCGGCGTTCGTGGCCACGGACAGGTCCGCGATGATGGTGTCCTCGGTCTCGCCGGAACGGTGCGAGGTCATCGTGGTGAAGCCGTTGCGCTGCGCGAGCGTCACGGCGTCGAGCGTCTCGGTGAGGGTGCCGATCTGGTTGAGCTTGACCAGCAGGGAGTTCGCCGCCTTGAGCTCGATGCCCTTGGTGAGGCGCTCCGGGTTGGTGACGAAGAGGTCGTCGCCCACGATCTGGACCTTGTCGCCGATGCGCGCGACCAGGGTGCTCCAGCCCTCCCAGTCGTCCTCGGCCAGCGGGTCCTCGATGGAGACCAGCGGGTAGTCCTCGACGAGCTGCTCGTAGTACTCGGTCATCTCGGCGGCCTGCAGGCTCTTGCCCTCGAAGGAGTACTTGTCGTCCGAGAAGAACTCGGTCGAGGCCACGTCCAGCGCGAGCGCGACGTCGTCGCCGGGCTTGTAGCCGGCCTTCTCGATCGCGGTGATGATCAGGTCGAGCGCGGCACGGTTGCTCGACAGGTTCGGGGCGAAACCGCCCTCGTCGCCGAGACCGGTCGCCAGGCCCTCGGCCTTCAGCACGCCCTTGAGGGCGTGGTAGACCTCGGCGCCCATGCGCAGGGCTTCCTTGAAGGACTCCGCACCGACCGGCGCGATCATGAACTCCTGGATGTCGACGTTGGAGTCCGCGTGGGACCCGCCGTTGAGGATGTTCATCATCGGCACGGGCAGGACGTGCGCGTTCGGGCCGCCGACGTAGCGGAACAGGTCCAGGCCCGCGCTCTTGGCCGCGGCCTTCGCCACGGCGAGCGAGACGCCGAGGATCGCGTTCGCGCCCAGCTTGCCCTTGTTCGCGGTGCCGTCCAGCTCGATCAGCGTCTGGTCGATCAGGCGCTGCTCCTCGGCGTCGTAGCCGATGAGCTCGGGAGCGATGTCGTCGATGACGGCGTTGACCGCGCCCTCGACGCCCTTGCCCAGGTAGCGGTTCTTGTCGGCGTCCCGGCGCTCGACGGCCTCGAAGGCGCCCGTGGAGGCGCCCGACGGGACCGCGGCACGGGCGAACGTGCCGTCGTCGAGGGCGATCTCGACCTCGACGGTGGGGTTGCCACGAGAGTCCAGGATCTCGCGTGCGCCAACGGCTTCGATGCTTGCCACGGATGCTCCTTCTGCAGGGCTCGTGGGCGGTCGGGGCCAGGCCCGGACGCTCCTGCGTCCCGTGGCAGCCGACGCCCACGACGTTGGAGGGTTGACGCCCCCAGGGTAGCCCTCACGTGGCGGGCCCGCCGTCCTGCCCGGCAGGCGAGCACCCGCCGTCCGGAACTCACCCGCGCACCGCGGGGCGGCCGCACTATCGTGACGAGGGTGGAGGGCTTCTGGGACTTCGTCGGCTCCTACTGGTGGCTGGTGTTCCCGCTGAGCGGGATCATCGGCGGGTGGGCCGGCGGCGTCCGCCGGTGGGACGAACGCCGACGCCGGGACAAGATCGAGCTCTACCGGCTCCAGCACGCGGACCGCGTCGCCGCCGCGGAGGCGGAGGAGTCGCTGACCGACGAGATCGAGCGCACGATCGCGACGCACGAGGAGACCGAGCGCCGCTGGCTCGAGTACGAGCTGGACGCCGTCAAGACCCTCGACTTCCCGGTCATGACCGACATGCGCGAGCAGGTCACCGTCGACTACCACCGCGCACGCCGGGAGGCCGAGGCGCTGCGGCCGGAGGACCCGGCCGACCTGCGCGACCGTCGGCGGCTGGACCGGTACGGCGCGGCGGTGCGCGAGTACCAGCTCACGTTCGACGTCGCCGAACGCGAGGCGAAGCGGCGTCGGGCCTCCGACTTCTCGGCGGAGGAGCGGCGGGCGCTGGACCGGGCGAAGAAGCTGCTGGCCCTGGCCGACGACGACGGCGCCTCCCCGGCCGAGCGGCAGTCCGCCTACCGCCGGGCCATGAAGGAGCTCGAGGGCATCGTCGTGCTGCCCGACGCCGCCACCGCCGCCATCGAGCAGCGGATCGCGGGCGAGCTGGGTGCCACCGCCCACGACCCGTCGGACCGCGACGACACGACGCCCTGACGGCCCGTCCCAGGACCGGGACGGGCCGTCAGGGCGTGCTCGTCAGGGCGCTCAGCTCGTGCCGAGGGACACCTGCGCCGCCGCGAGCCGCGCGATCGGGACGCGGTACGGCGAGCACGAGACGTAGTCCAGACCGATCTCGTCGAACAGGGCGATCGACGCCGGGTCGCCGCCGTGCTCCCCGCAGACGCCGGTCTTGAGGTCCGGGACCGTGTCGCGACCCTTCCGGACGCCGGTGCGGACCAGCTCGCCCACGCCGTCGACGTCGATGCTCGCGAACGGGTTGCCCGGCAGGATGCCGGCCTCGACGTAGGCGCCCAGGAACGACCCCTCGGCGTCGTCGCGCGAGATGCCGACCGTGGTCTGGGTCAGGTCGTTGGTGCCGAACGAGAAGAAGTCGGCGTGCGCGGCGATCGCGCCGGCGACGAGCGCGGCCCGCGGCAGCTCGATCATCGTGCCGACCGAGTGCGGCACGTCGTCCCCGGGCACCTCCTCGGCCCAGGTCTCCTCGACGACCTCGCGCATGCGGCGCAGCTCCTCGTCGAACCCGACCAGCGGCACCATGATCTCGACGTGCGGGTCCTGGCCCCGCTCGCGGACGGCGCGGGCCGCGCGGGCGATCGCCCGCACCTGCATCCGCGCGATCTCCGGGTAGAGCAGCGCGAGCCGCACGCCCCGGGTGCCGAGCATCGGGTTCATCTCGCTGAGCCGCTTGACGTGCGCGAGGAGCTCGCGGGCGTCGTCCAGCTCGGGGCCGGTGGTGCCCGCTTCCTCGAGCCGCTGGACGTGCACGGACTGCTCGACGAGGTCCGGCAGGAACTCGTGCAGCGGCGGGTCGATGAGCCGGATCGTGACCGGCAGCCCGCTCATCGCGGTGAGGATCTCCTCGAAGTCCGCCTGCTGCATCGGCAGCAGCCGCTCCAGCGCCGCGGCCCGCTCCTCGGTGGTCTCGGCGAGGATCATCGACTGCACGACGGGCAGCCGCTCGGCGTCCATGAACATGTGCTCCGTGCGGCACAGGCCGATGCCCTCGGCACCGAGCTCACGGGCCTTGGCCGCGTCCGCGCCGGTGTCCGCGTTGGCGCGCACACCCAGGCGTCGCACGTCGTCGGCCCAGGCCAGCACCGCGGTGAAGTCCTCGGTGATCCGCGGCGGCACCAGCGTCAGCGCGCCGGCGTACACGTCGCCCGTGGTGCCGTCGATGGTGATGGTGTCCCCCTCGGAGAGCACCGTGTCCCCCACGGTGACCGTGCGGGCCTCGACGTCGATCTGCAGCTCGCCCGCACCGGCGACGCACGGCTTGCCCATGCCCCGGGCGACGACGGCGGCGTGCGAGGTCATGCCGCCGTGGGTGGTGAGCACACCCTGGGCCGCGATGACGCCGTGGATGTCGTCCGGCGTCGTCTCCCACCGCACGAGCACCACGGACTCGCCGGCGTCCCCGCGCTCGGCGGCGGTGTCGGCGTCGAACACGACGGTGCCGACGCCGGCACCCGGCGAGGCGTTCAGGCCGCGGGTCAGCGGCTTCTCCCCGTGCTCGGGGTCGAGGCCCGGGTGCAGGAGCTGGTCGAGCTGGGCGGGCTCGATCCGCCGCAACGCCGTGCTGCGGTCGATGACGCCCTCGGCGACGAGGTCGCGGGCGACCTTCAGCGCCGCGGCGGCGGTGCGCTTCCCGGTGCGGGTCTGCAGCAGGTAGAGCTTGCCGTCGTCGACGGTGAACTCGATGTCCTGCATGTCGCCGTAGTGCTGCTCGAGCCGGGCCATGGTGTCCAGCAGCTCGCGGTAGGCGTCCGGCAGGACCTCCTCCATCTCGGCGAGGGCGCGCGGGGTCCGGATGCCCGCGACGACGTCCTCCCCCTGGGCGTCGACCAGGAACTCGCCGTAGAGCTCCTTGGTCCCGGTGGCGGGGTTCCGCGTGAAGCACACACCGGTGGCGGAGGTGTCACCGCGGTTGCCGAACACCATCTGCATGACGTTGACCGCCGTGCCGAGGTCGTCGGGGATGTCGTGCGCCCGGCGGTAGACGTTGGCCCGCGGGGTGTCCCACGAGGAGAACACCGCCTGCACGGACCGGCGGAGCTGCTCCCGCGGGTCCGTGGGCAGTCCCTGGCCGGTGTGGCGCAGCGCCACGGTGCGGAAGGTGTCGACCAGCTCCTGGAGGTCCTCGACCGTCAGCTCGTTGTCGAGCTCGACGCCGCGGCGGGCCTTCAGCGCCGAGATCTCGTCCTCGAACGCGTGCCCGGGCACCCCCTCGACGACCTCGCCGTACATCTGCAGGAAGCGGCGGTAGCAGTCCCAGGCGAACCGGGGGTTGCCGGACTCCTCGGCCAGCCCGACGACGGACTCGTCCGAGATCCCGAGGTTGAGGATGGTGTCCATCATGCCGGGCATCGACATCACCGCACCCGACCGGACGGAGACCAGCAGCGGCCGCTCCGCGGCGCCCAGACGCCGGCCCGTGCGCTGCTCGAGCGCGTCCAGGTGCGCGAGGATCTCCTCCCACAGGCCGTCCGGCCAGGTGCCGCCGGACTCCATCGTCGCGACGCAGGCCTCGGTCGTGACGGTGAAGCCGTCGGGCACGGGGACGCCGATGCGGATCATCTCCGCCACCCCGGCGCCCTTGCCGCCGAGCAGCGGCTTCATCTCCGCGGTTCCCTCGCCCAGGTCGTAGACGAGCCGTCGGCTCCGGTCCTCGACGACGGTCTGGTCGGTGCGGGCGTGCTCGGACTGGTCGGTCATGGCTCCCTTGCCTTCCTCTCAGCTCCGGGCGGAAGGATCGCTCCGCCCGTCGGCGCGTGTGGGCAGGACTGTACGGGTGCGGCGCCGCGCTGTCACAAGATCGATGATCCGCCCCGCGGCCTCCTCCAGGGCCAGCGTGGTGGTGTCCAGCACCGGGCAGCCGAGCCGGCGCTGCACCTGGGCGACGTCGTCGAGCTCGTCGACGATGCGCGCCAGGTCGGCGTACCCGCCGAGGCTCCCGGAGCCCTGCCGGGCGGCCCCCATGAGGTCCACCCGGCGCCGGCGGATCGACACGAGGCGCTCCGGGTCGATGGTCAGCCCGACGATCTTCCAGGAGTCGACCCGGAACAGCTCCGGCGGCGGCGGGACGCCGGCGACGAGGGGGATGTTCGCGGTCCGGTAGCCCAGGTAGCCGAGGTACATCGACAGGGGCGTCTTGCCGGTGCGCGAGGCGCCGACCAGGACGATCTGCGCCTCCTGGAGCCCGTCCGGCGTGACGTGACCGTCGTCGTTGGCGATCGCGAACTCCATCGCGTGGATGCGCTCGAAGTAGTCGGCCGCGAGCCCCACCGGCTGGACGAGCCGGGCGGGTTCGGCCCCCGTCCGAGCGGTGACGGCGTCCAGGGCCGGGGTGAGCAGGTCGGCGCACGGGATGTCCAGCTCGGCGCACCGGTCGATGACCTGCCCGTGCAGCACCTCGTCCACGACGGTGCAGAACACGACGGCCAGGTCCGGGTCGGCGCGCAGCTGCTCCACGACGTCGTCGAGCCCCTCCTGGCTGTGCAGGCGCGGGTGCCGCACCACGACGACCTCGAGCTCGGGGTACTGCGCCTGGACCGCTCGGCCCACCCGCGCACCGGTGTCACCGGTGGAGTCCGCGACGACGTGGATGACGACGCGCTCGGAGGTGATCATGCGCCCAGGCTAGGCCCGGGGACCGTCGTCGCGCCGGGTGGGCCGGGCGCGTCGTCAGCGCGTGGCCGTCCCGGCCGCCGCGGCGGCCGACACCTCCCCCAGGACGACGGCGTCCACCAGCTGCCGCGCCCAGTCCAGCAGCGCCGCACCGCGCAGCGGTTTGCCGCCGATCCGCGCCGTGGTCGGGAACGGCACCAGGAACGCACGGATGCCGGGCTTGAGGACCGTGCCGGGGTACAGCCGCTTGAGCCGCATCTGGGCGGACTCGGGGAGGTCCACCGGCGCGAAGCGGATGTACTTGCCCTGCGCGGTGATGTCGGTGAGCCCGGCCCGCCGCACGTGGTTGCGGAACTCCGCCACCCAGAACAGCGACTCGGTCGGCTCCGGGAGCGCCCCGTACCGGTCGGTCAGCTCGGCGCGGACCTCGGCCAGCGCCGCGGAGTCCTGCGCGGCCGCGATCTTCTTGTACGCCTCGAGGCGTAGGCGCTCCGTCGCGATGTACGACTCGGGCAGGTGCGCGTCGACCGGGAGCTCGATGGTGACCTCGGGTTCCTCGGCGTCCCCCTCGCCCTTGAACGCGCGCACGGCCTCGCCGACCATCCGCACGTACAGGTCGAACCCGACACCGGCGATGTGGCCGGACTGCTCGCCGCCGAGCAGGTTGCCCGCCCCACGGATCTCGAGGTCCTTCATCGCGATCTGCATGCCCGCCCCGAGATCGGTGTTCGCGGCCATCGTCGCCAGCCGGTCGTGGGCCGTCTCGGTGAGCGGCCGCTCCGGGGGGTACAGGAAGTAGGCGTAGGCACGTTCGCGACCACGGCCCACGCGACCGCGCAGCTGGTGGAGCTGGGACAGCCCGAAGGTGTCGGCGCGCTCGAGGATCAGGGTGTTGGCGTTGGAGATGTCCAGGCCGGTCTCGACGATCGTGGTGCACACCAGGACGTCGACCTCCCGCTCCCAGAAGGCCCGGATGACCTGGTCGAGCTGGTTCTCGCTCATCTTGCCGTGCGCGACACCCACGCGGGCCTCCGGCACGAGCTCACGGATCTTCGCCGCCGTCCGGTCGATGGACTCGACCTTGTTGTGGATGTAGAAGACCTGCCCCTCGCGCAGCAGCTCACGGCGCACCGCCGCGGCGATCTGCCTCTCCTCGTAGGCGCCGACGTAGGTGAGCACCGGGTGGCGCTCCTCCGGGGGCGTGGCGAGCGTCGACATCTCCCGGATGCCGGTGACCGCCATCTCCAGCGTGCGCGGGATCGGCGTCGCCGACATCGCCAGCACGTCGACGTTGGTGCGCAGCTGCTTGAGCGTCTCCTTGTGCTCGACGCCGAAGCGCTGCTCCTCGTCGACGATCACCAGGCCGAGGCTCTTGAAGTGCACCGAGCCCGTGATGAGCCGGTGGGTGCCGATGACGATGTCGACCGAGCCGTCCTTGAGCCCGGCGATCGTCTCCTCGGACTCCTTGGCGCTCTGGAACCGCGAGAGGGCCCGGACGTTCACCGGGAACCCCGCGTACCGTTCGGAGAACGTGTCGAAGTGCTGCTGCACCAGCAGGGTGGTGGGCACGAGCACGGCCACCTGCTTGCCGTCCTGGACGGCCTTGAACGCCGCCCGGATCGCGATCTCGGTCTTGCCGTAGCCGACGTCGCCGCAGATCAGCCGGTCCATGGGGACGGTCTTCTCCATGTCGGCCTTGACCTCGTCGATGGTGACGAGCTGGTCGGGCGTCTCGACGTAGGCGAAGGCGTCCTCGAGCTCCCGCTGCCACGGGGTGTCCGGCCCGAAGGCGTAGCCCTCGGTGGCCATGCGCGCCGAGTACAGCCGGATGAGCTCGCTCGCGATCTCGCGGACGTGCTTGCGGGCGCGCGCCTTGGTGTTCTTCCAGTCGGCGCCGCCCATCTTGTTCAGGCTGGGCGACTCCCCGCCGGTGTACTTGGTGACCTGGTCGAGCTGGTCCATCGGCACGAACAGGCGGTCCCCCGGATGGCCCCGCTTGGACGAGGCGTACTCGATCACCAGGTACTCGCGGGTGGCCGCGCTCGCCCCGGCGCCGAGGGTGCGCTGCACCATCTCGACGAACCGTCCGACCCCGTGCTGCTCGTGCACCACGAAGTCGCCGGCCTGGAGCTGCAGCGGGTCGACGACGTTGCGGCGCCGGGAGGGCATCTTGCGCATGTCGCGGGTGGTCGAACCCTGCCGACCGGTGAGGTCGGCCTCGCTGAAGACCGCGAGCCGCAGCTCGGGGACGACGAACCCCTTGCCGACCAGCGCCGGGACGACGTGCACGACGCCGCCCTCGGGTTCGGTGGCCAGGTCCGTGGACAGCCGGGCCGCGGTGTCGGACGCGCCGAGCTGCTCGACCATGCGCTTGGCCGGTCCGGGGCCCTCCGTGGTGAGCACGAGGCGCCAGCCCGCCTTCTGCAGCCCGCGCACGTCGTCCAGCGCCCGGGCGACGTCCCCGCGGTAGGACTCCACGTCGCGGGCGGCGATCGTGACGGTGGTCGCGCCGTCCTCCCCCGTCGCGACGGGCGGCGCGTCCTCGTCGGCGGTCTCGGCCCCCTCCAGGGAGAACGCCGAGAGCGTCCACCAGCCCAGGCCCCGGCGGGCGGCGACCTCGCGGGTCTCGGCGAACGTCGCGAACGACGCGGCGGACAGGTCGATCGGTGCGTCGGCACCGGCGACGGCGCCGGTCCAGGCCGCGGCGAGGAACTCCTCGGTCGTGGCCACGAGGTCGTGGGCACGACGTCGCACCCGCTCCGGCTCGTCCAGGACCAGCAGCGCGTCGTCGCGGACCAGGTCGAGCACCGGCACCATGCGCTCCACGAGCACCGGGGCGAGGGACTCCATGCCCTCGACCGCGACGCCCGCGGCGAGCTTGTCCAGCATGTCGGTGGCGCCCGGGAGCTGCTGCACCAGGTCCGCGGCCCGGGCACGCACCGCGTCGGTGAGCAGGATCTCGCGGCACGGCGGCGCCCACAGCCCGTGGTCGGCGATCTCCAGGGACCGCTGGTCGGCCACGGCGAACCACCGGATCTCGGTGATCTCGTCGCCCCAGAACTCGATGCGCAGCGGGTGGTCCTCCGTCGGCGGGAAGACGTCGAGGATGCCGCCGCGCACGGCGAACTCCCCCCGGCGCTCGACCATGTCGACGCGGGTGTAGGCGGCGGCCACCAGGGCGTCGCCCACGGCGGTGAGGTCCGCCTCCTGCCCGGTGCGCAGCGCCACGGGCTCCAGCTCACCGAGGCCGTCCACCACGGGCTGGAGCAGGGCCCGCACCGGCATCACCAGGACGTCGACGGGGCCGGTCGGGCCGGTCTCGTCGGGGTGGGCGAGCCGGCGGAAGACCGCGAGGCGGCGGGCCACGGTGTCGGCGCGGGGCGACAGCCGTTCGTGCGGCAGCGTCTCCCACGAGGGCAGCACGGCGATGCCGTCGGACCGGTCGTCCGGCAGGTACGCGCGCAGCGCCGCGGCCAGCTCGTCGGCGTCCCGGCCGGTCGCCGTGACGACCACCAGGGGGCGCTTCTCGGCGGCGGCGGCGAGCAGCGGCGCGCGGACGCCCCGCGGACCGACGACGTCGACCTCGCCGCCCTCGGGGACCGCGTCGAGCGCAGCGGCAGCGCCGGGGTCGGCGAGCAGAGCAGGGACGATGCCGGTGAGGTTCATGAGAGTCCTTCGTGCGCACGGCGACGGGCCCACCTCGCCCCGGGGCGGGGCGTGCGGGCTGGCGTCCTCAGGATACGGCGGGTGACGCGGGCCCGGCGGGGCCCGACCCGGTCAGGCTCGGGCGTGGTACCGGCCCTGCGCCGCGAGCAGGCCCTCGGTGGCGACCATCTCGACGGCGTCGGCCGCGTCGACGAGCAGCATCGGCAGCTCCTTGCGCTCGGACCCGGAGAAGTCCTTGAGCACGTAGTCCGCGGTGTCCATCCGTCCCGGCGGGCGCCCGACGCCGACGCGCACCCGGGTGTAGTCGCGGGTACCCAGCGCCTTGGAGATGTCCCGCAGGCCGTTGTGGCCGCCCTCGCCCCCACCGGTCTTCAGCTTGAGGGAGTCGAAGGGGATGTCGACCTCGTCGTGCACGACCAGCACGCGGTCGGCCCCGATGCCGTAGTAGGAGGCCAGCGCCGACGTCGGGCCGCCGGAGGTGTTCATGTAGGTCGTGGGCTTGGCCAGCACGACGCGGGGCCCGGGGGCGCCGCCGGGCAGGACCCCGAGCCGCGCCTCGGCGACGGCCGCCTGGGCGCGGGGGTGCTTGGCGAACCGGCTGCCGGTGCGCTCCGCCAGGACGTCGAGCACCATGTGGCCGACGTTGTGGCGGTTGCCGGCGTAGCGGGGCCCGGGGTTGCCGAGGCCCACCACCAGCCAGGGTCCGTCAGCCATGCTCGTCTCCCATCGGTCGGTCGGGTCGGGGCGCCCCGGTGCGGGTCAGCGCCGACTCTAGCCGGACGGCGAAGGGCCCGACGGCGAGACGTGTGGTCCGCCGTCGGGCCCTGGCGCGATGTCGCGGCGCGGTGCGGCGCCCGGCCGTGGCCGGACGGTCCGCTCAGGCCGGGATCACTCCGCGGAGGACTCGCCCTCGGCCTGCTCGCCCTCGGCCGACGCGGCGGACTCCTCCTCGGCCTCCTCGGCCGACTCCTCGCCGCGCGGCTCGGTGATCGTCACGACCGCGTGCTCCGGGTCGGTCAGCAGCGTGACGCCCTTCGGCATCTCGAGGTCGCCCGCGTGGATGTTGTCGCCGGACTCGCGACCCTCGATCGAGACGTGGATGTACTCCGGGATGCTCGTGGCGTCGGTCTCGACGGACACGGTCTGCGACTCGACGAAGTGGATCGTGCCGGGGGCGGACTCGCCGTCGACCTGGATCCAGACGTCCACGGCGATCTTCTCGCCCTTCTTCACCAGCAGCAGGTCGATGTGCTCGATGTTCCAGGTCACGGGGTGGCGCTGGATGTCCTTGACGACGGCGAGCTCGGTGCCGTTGTCGAAGGAGAGCTCGATGAGGGCGTTGGTGTGACGCACGGCCAGCATCGTGGCGTGGCCCGGCAGCGTGACGTGGACCGGGTCCGTGCCGTGGCCGTACAGGACGGCGGGGATGTTGTTCGCACGGCGGATACGACGGGCAGCGCCCTTGCCGAACTCGGTGCGGACCTCGGAGGCGAGCTTGATCTCGGCCATGGGGATCACTCCTGGGAAGACTGTGCGTGCCGGCGGACGGAACAGGACCACCGGCTGCCCGCGACCGAAACCGGTGCGGACGGGCGGCTGCGTCGGCGTGGGGCACGTGACGGACACGACCGCGGGACGCCGCACGGGCGGGACGACGTCACCGCACCGGCAGCCGCCCAGTCGATCACGGAGGTCCGACGCAGTCCCTGCGTCGAGCAGCACGACCCGGTCGGATCCGCTGCCCGTCAGACGTCCCTCGCCGAGGCAACCGGTCTACTGTACCCGGTCCGCGGACGTCGAGGAAACCTCCGCGGGCGTGCACCGGCTCACGCCGGCGCACGCCCCGGCGGGGATCAGGGGTTGCCGTCGAAGAGCGACGTCACGGAGCCGTCGTCGAACACCTCGCGGATCGCGCGGGCGACCAGCGGCGCGATCGACAGCACGGTCAGCCCGTCGAAGCGCTTCTCGGGCGGGATCGGCAGCGTGTCGGTCACGACGACCTCGACGGCACCCGACTCGGACAGCCGCTGCGGGGCGGGGTCCGACAGCACGCCGTGGGTGGCGGCCACGATCACGGACTTCGCACCGGCCTCCATGCAGACCTTGGCCGCCTCGGAGATCGTGCCGCCGGTGTCGATGAGGTCGTCGACGAGCACGCAGTCGCGCCCCTCGACGTCACCGACGACCCGGTTCGCCACGGCCTGGTTGGGGCGGGTCACGTCACGCGTCTTGTGCACGAACGCCAGCGGGCCGCCGCCGAGCTTGGCGGCCCACTGCTCGGCCACCCGGATCCGGCCGGCGTCCGGGGACACGACCGTGACGTTCGAGGTGTCGACACGGGTGCGGACGTAGTCCGTCAGCACCGGCATCGCCCACAGGTGGTCGACCGGACCGTCGAAGAAGCCCTGGATCTGCGCGGTGTGCAGGTCCACGCTCATGATCCGGTCCGCACCGGCGGTGTGCAGCATGTCCGCGACCAGCCGCGCGGAGATCGGCTCGCGACCGCGGGACTTCTTGTCCTGCCGGGCGTAGGCGTAGAACGGGGCGACCACCGTGATCGTCCGGGCCGAGGCACGCTTGGCCGCGTCGACCATGAGCAGGTGCTCCATCAACCACTGGTTGACCGGTGCCGTGTGGCTCTGCAGCAGGAAGATGTCCGTGCCGCGGACCGACTCGCCGAACCGGACGTACGTCTCGCTGTTGGCGAAGTCGTACGCGGAGGTCGGCAGCAGGTTGATGCCCAGCTCGTCGGCGACGTCCTCGGCGAGGGCCGGATGTGCGCGACCGGCCGCGACGACGAGGGTCCGCTCTCCGGTACCCGGGATGGAGGTGTTCATCAGTAGGAGATTCCTTCGCTACGTGCGGCTCGGTCTCAGGCGGACTCGGAGGAGGCCGGGTCCCCGGCGGCGTCGTCGGTGTGCGACACCTTCGGGATCGCTCCTGTCAGGGCATTGTGCTCGGCCAGCTCCAGCTTCGCCTGCGGGCCGAGGCCGCCACCGTCCTCGGCGGCCCCGTCCCGGGTGCGGGCGGCGGCCTCCGCGGCCGGCGTGCCGGCGCGACGGCGCTCCACCCACCCCTCGATGTTCTGCTGCTGGGCACGGCTGACGCCGAGCGCGCCCGCGGGGACGTCCCGGGTGACGACGCTGCCGGCGCCCGTGTACGCGCCGTCACCGATGGTCACGGGGGCGACGAACATGTTGTCCGCCCCGGTGCGCGCGTGCGAGCCGATGACGGTGCGGTGCTTGTGCACGCCGTCGTAGTTGACCGTCACGGAGGCCGCGCCGACGTTGCTCTCGTCGCCGATCGTGGCGTCCCCGATGTAGGACAGGTGCGGGATCTTCGAGCCCTCGCCGATCTGGCTGTTCTTCGTCTCGACGAAGGTGCCGATCTTGCCGCGGGCGCCGAGCACCGTGTTCGGCCGCAGGTAGGCGAACGGCCCGACCGAGGCGTCGGCGCCGATCACCGCGAGCGAACCGTGCGTGCGCACGACGCTGGCCCGCTCGCCGACCTCGACGTCCGTCAGCGTGGTGTCGGGGCCGACCGTGGCACCCTCGGCGACCGTGGTCGCCCCGTGCAGCTGGGTGCCCGGGAGCAGGGTGACGTCGCGGGCGAGCTCGACGTCGACGTCCACCCAGGTGCTGGCGGGGTCGACGACGGTCACGCCCTCGCGCATCCAGCGCTCCAGGGTGCGGCGGTTCAGCTCGGCACCGAGCGTGGCCAGCGCCAGCCGGTCGTTGACGCCCTCGACGAGCATCGGGTCGTCGGACAGCAGCGCGCGCACGGCGCCGCCGGCCTCGCGGGCGGAGGCGATGACGTCGGTGAGGTAGACCTCGCCCTGGGCGTTGTCGTCGCCGAGACCGCCCAGGCCGCGTCGCAGCACGGCGGCGTCGAAGACGTAGACCGAGGAGTTGATCTCCCGGATCTCGCGCTGCTCGGGCGTGGCGTCGGCGTGCTCGACGATCGCGGTGACGTCGCCGGTGCCGGCCTCGCGCACGATCCGCCCGTAGCCGGTGGCGTCCTCCAGCTCGGTCGTCAGGACCGTCACGGCGTTGCCGTCGGCGTGGTGGGCGGCGAGGAGCTCGGCGAGCGTGGCGCCGTCGAGCAGCGGGATGTCGCCGGCGAGCACGACGACGGCACCTTCGAGGCCGTCGCCGAGCGGGTGCTCGCCGTCGGCGTCGTGGACCTCGTCGGCGCTGTGCACCAGGTCGGCCGCGCGGACGGCGTGCGTCCGGGCGTCGAGGGCGTCCAGTGCGCACTGCACGGCACGCCCGGTGCCGGGGATCTCGTCCTGGTCGACGACGAGCGCCGACGCGTCGATCTCCCGCGCCGCGGCCGCGACCTGCTCGCGCTCGTGGCGCACGACGACGGCGACGTGCTCCGGCGTCAGCTCCCGTGCCGCGGTCATCGCGTGCCCGAGCATCGTGCGGCCGCCGATGCCGTGCAGCACCTTGGGGGTCGCGGACTTCATCCGGGTGCCCTGCCCGGCTGCCAGGACCACGACGGCGGCCGGTCGTGCCGTCGTCGGGTCGGTCGGGTGCTGCTCGCCCTGGGGGACCGTGGGAACCACCACTGCTCCGTCTCTGTCGGGGGTCTGGCGCGAGCTCCGCCCCCAGGATTCGAACCTGGACCAAGGGCACCAAAAACCCTTGTGCTGCCGATTACACCAAGGCGGATCGTGCGCGACGTCGTACCGGACCACGCCCGGCTCCGCCGTCGGGCCGGCGACCTCCGGGGCCCCGGGCGCCGCACATCCAGGCCTCAGTCTGCCAGGTCGCCGCGGGTGGCTCGCACATATCCCGCCCGGGTGCACCGGCCGGCACCGTGGGGCGCACCACACCGGGGCTCACGCGGCGCCACGCCGACCGGGGGCACCGCCGGGACGGACCGCGCACCCCGCCGGGCCGCGCACCAGGCAGAATGGAGGTCATGGCTGCTGCACCCCGGGAGACGAAACGCCCGCCGCGTGCGCGCATGACCGCGAGCCAGCGCCGCGAGCAGCTGGTGGCCGTGAGCCGCGGACTGTTCGCGGCGAAGGGGTTCGACGGCACGAGCGTCGAGGAGATCGCCAGCACGGCGGAGGTCTCCAAACCCGTGGTGTACGAGCACTTCGGCGGCAAGGAGGGCATCTACGCCGTCATCGTCGACCGCGAGGTGCAGGCCCTGACGGGCGCCCTGACGGGGGCGCTGGCCGAGGGCGGCCACCCCAAGGTGCTGCTCGAGCGGACGGCGCTGGCGCTGCTCGACTACATCGAGTCCTCCGAGGACGGGTTCCGCATCCTGGTGCGCGACTCCCCCGTCGCCCAGGCGACCGGGACCTTCTCGTCCCTGATCGGGGACGTCGCCACGCAGGTCGAGCACATCCTGGCCGAGGAGTTCCGCAGCAACGGGCTGGACCCCAAGGTCGCCCCGCTGTACGCACAGATGCTGGTGGGCATGGTGGCGCTGACCGGTCAGTACTGGCTCGACGCCCGGCGACCGAAGAAGTCCGACGTCGCCGCGCACCTGGTCAACCTGGCCTGGAACGGGCTGTCCGGCATGGAGCGCAAGCCGGGGCTCATCGAGCGCTGACCCCGCCGCCGACAGGCCGATATCAAGATTCTTGATATCGAGAGACCCGCGCTAGGCTCGGAGGATGGAGAGCACGCACCCCGGCGACGAGGTCGACCGCATCGTCACCGCCTGGCAGCGCGAACGCCCCGACCTCGACGTCGAGCCGCTGACCGTCTTCTCCCGGATCAGCCGGCTCGCCCGGCACCTCGACCGTGCGCGTCGCGGCGCCTTCGCCCGGCACGACCTCGAGACGTGGGAGTTCGACGTCCTGTCCGCCCTGCGGCGCGCCGGCGAGCCGTACCGCCTCTCCCCCGGACGCCTCGTCGCCCAGACCCTGGTCACCAGCGGCACCATGACCAACCGCATCGACCGGCTCGCCGAACGCGGCCTCGTCGAGCGCCACCGGTCCCCCGAGGACCGGCGCGGCGTGCTGGTCCGGCTCACCGGCGCCGGGCGCTCACGTGTCGACGCGGCGATGAGCGACCTGCTGGACGTCGAGGCCCAGGTCCTCGACGCCCTGCCCGCCGAGGAACGCCCCCGCCTCGCCGCGCTGCTGCGCACCCTCGGCGCCCAGTTCGACGGGTAGCCGCCCCGGCGACGGCTCACGCCGGCTGCGCGACCGCCAGGTTCGCCTCCCCGAGCAGCTCGAGCAGACGGACCGCCGCCGGCGCGGCCGAGGCCCCCGAGACGGCCGAGACCACCCACTCCGGGGCGCCGCCGGCGGGCAGCTCCAGGATCGCGAGTCCGGCGGCCTGCGGCTTGGCGGCGACGTGCTGGGGCACGACGGCGACCCCGAGCCCGCGCTGGACGAAGTCCAGCAGCGTGTGGACGTCGTCGACGCTCATCCGCACCCTCCGCTCGAGGTGCCGGTCGGCGAAGGCGTCGTCGACGAGCCGACGGATCGCCCACGGCTCGCGGAAGTCGACGAAGTCCCGGGCGGCCAGGTCCTCCCACGAGACCTGCGGGGACCGGGCGAGGTCGTCGGTCGGGTGGGCGAGCGCGACGACGGGTCGGCGGCCGAGCTCCAGACGCCGCAGGGAGCCGAGGTGCTCGGTGGTCGCCAGGAACGCGACGTCGAGGTCGCCCGCCCGCACCTGGGTGGCGAGCTCGGCGGACCCGGCCTGGGTGAACTGCACGTCCACCAGCGGGTAGCGCAGCCGGAACCGTTCGAGCAGCGGCCCGACGTCGATCACGCCGAGGCACTGCTCGGACCCGAGTCGCAGCCGTCCCGAGAGCTGCTGGCTGGCGCGCGCCACGGCGTCCCGGCCGGCGGAGGCCTGGGCGAGCATGCGCCGCGCGAACGGCAGCAGGGCCCGCCCGGCGTCGGTGAGGGCGACCTGGCGTGTGGTCCGGGAGAACAGCGACGCACCCAGCTCCTTCTCGAGGTTCCGGATCGCCGCGGACAGCCCGGACTGGGTCACCCCGCACAGCGCCGCGGCACGGGTGAAGTGCCCCTCCTCGGCCACCGCGACCAGGTACTCCATCTGCCGCAGCTCCATTGATCACTCCCAGTTCTGAACGGTATGAGTTCAAGTCGTTGGACTCATCATCGCTCACTTCTTATCGTCGACAGCACAGTCGAGACAAGGAGAACCGTGGAATCACGCACCATCGGAGACCGCTCCGTCAGCGCGATCGGGCTCGGCGGCATGCCCCTGTCCATCGAGGGACGCCCCGACCGGGAGCGCTCGATCGCCACCGTCCATGCGGCGCTCGACGCCGGTGTCACGCTGATCGACACCGCTGACGCCTACCACCGCGACGCCGGGGAGGTCGGGCACAACGAGGAGCTGATCGCCGAAGCCCTGCGCTCCTGGGGCGGCGACACCTCCTCGGTGCTCGTCGCCACCAAGGGCGGGCACCTGCGCCCCGGCGACGGCTCCTGGACCCAGGACGGCCGCCCGGAGCACCTCAAGGCGGCGGCCAAGGCCTCCGCCCAGCGGCTCGGCGTCGAGGCGATCGGCCTGTACCAGTTCCACCGGCCCGACCCGTCGGTGCCCTACGCCGAGTCGGTCGGCGCCCTGGTCGAGCTGCTCGACGAGGGCGTGATCCAGCAGGCCGGCATCTCCAACGCGGACGTCGCGCAGATCGACGAGGCGAACGCGGTGCTCGGCGGACGGCTCGCGTCCGTGCAGAACCAGTTCTCCCCCGCGTTCCGCTCCAGCCTGGGCGAGCTGCAGCACTGCGCCGAGCTCGGCGTGGCCTTCCTGCCCTGGTCGCCGCTCGGCGGCATCGCCCGGGCCGCGGAGGTCGGCACGGCGCACGCGGCGTTCGGCCGCGTGGCCGAGAGCCACGGCGTCAGCCCGCAGCAGGTCACGCTCGCCTGGGAGCTGTCCCTCGCCCCGGTCGTGGTGCCGATCCCCGGCGCCTCGCGACCGACCAGCATCCAGGACTCGGCCGGCGCCGTCGCCCTCGAGCTCACCGCCGACGAGCTCGCCGAGCTCTCCGACCACTGAAACACCCGGAGGATCCACCCATGAAGACCGTCCCCCTCGGCACCAGCGGCCGCCAGGTCCCCAACGTCGTCCTCGGCCTCATGCGCATCCAGCAGATGGACGACGACGCCGTCCGCGAGCTCGTGCGCACCGCCCGGGACGCCGGCATCGACTTCGTCGACCACGCCGACATCTACGGCGACCCCCTGCACGGCTGCGAGCGCCGGTTCGCCGAGGCCATGCAGCTCACGCCCTCGCAGCGCGAGGAGCTGACCATCCAGTCCAAGGCGGGCATCGTCCGCGAGGGCCCGTACTTCGACTTCTCCTACGACCACCTGGTCACCTCGGTCGAGGAGTCGCTGAAGGCCCTCGACACCGACTACCTGGACGTGCTGCTGCTGCACCGTCCCGACGCGCTGGTGGAGCCGGACGAGGTCGCCCGCGCCTTCGACCACCTGGAGTCGACCGGCAAGGTCCGCTCCTTCGGCGTCTCCAACCACACGCCGGGCCAGATCGAGCTGCTGAAGAAGTCCGTCCGGCAGCCGCTGGTGGCGAACCAGGTGCAGCTCTCGATCACCCACTCGCCGGTCGTGGCGCAGGGCGTGGCCGCCAACATGGCCGGCCTGGAGCAGTCGATCAGCCTCGACAACGGGCTGCTGGACTACTGCCGCCTGCACGACATCACCGTGCAGGCCTGGTCGCCGTTCCAGGCGGGGTTCTTCAACGGCGTGTTCCTCGGGTCGGAGGACTACCCGGAGCTCAACGCCGTCATCGACCGGCTCGCCGCGAAGTACGACGTGCCGGCCATCGCGATCGCCACGGCCTGGATCACCCGCCACCCGGCCGGGATGCAGGTCGTGCTGGGCACGACGACGCCGGAGCGCGTCGCCGGTGCCGCGCAGGGCTCGGACATCCCGCTCACCCGCGCCGAGTGGTACGAGATGTTCCGCGCCGCGGGCTACCGCGTGCCGTGACCGACGT
>NZ_JABFAJ010000015.1 GCF_013085345.1 Isoptericola sediminis
CGACGACGTGTCAGACGTCGGCGGGCGCGTGGATCTCGGCCTCGAAGTCGCCCGTCACCAGGTAGGTGATGCGACGCGCCACCGACACCCCGTGGTCGCCGAACCGCTCGTAGTAGCGGGCCAGCAGGGTGACGTCGATCGTCTCCTGCGCGGTGCCGGTCCAGTCCGGCGACAGCGTCGCGGCGAACGTGTCCTGGTGCAGCCGGTCGATGACGTCGTCGCCGGCCTCGATCTCCGCGGCGAGCGCGACGTCCCGCGTGGAGAGCAGCTCGGAGGTGCGCCGCGCCACGAGTCCGGCCGCCTCGTTGATCGCGACGAACGTCTCGCGGGCGCCGTCCGGCACGGCCAGCGCGGGGTAGCGTCCGCGGGCGACCTCGGCGACGTGCCGGGCGAGGTCACCCATCCGCTCCAGCGTGGAGCTGATGCGCAGCGCGGTGATGACCACGCGCAGGTCGGTGGCGACCGGAGCCTGCTGGGCGAGCACGTGGACGCACCGCTCGTCCAGCTCGCGCTCCAGCCGGTCGATCTCGTGGTCGGAGGCGATCACGTCCTGGGCGAGCTGGTGCTCGCCGTCGAGCAGCGCCGTACCGGCTCGCGTGATCGCCGACTCGACCAGTCGGCTCATCTCGACCAGACCGTCGCCGATGTGCTTCAGCTCGGCATCGAAGATCTCTCGCATGGGTGTCCTCTCGAAGATCGGTGCTGATCAACCCTCACAGGTGCCTCGGACGGCGAAGTGAACGTGACGCGGGCTCCAGGTGAACAGTGGGCGACGCGTCAGGGAGCAATTGCTGCCGTGGCACGGCAACGACCCCTCCGAGACCTAGGCTGGCACTTGTGGAAGGAATCATCCAGGGTGTGACGGCGGTCATCGCCGGTGGTCTCGGCGTCGTCGTCGGGCTCGTCGCTGCCCTCGCCTTCCGCCTCTCCGACCGTGCGCAGCAGCGGGAGGCCGAGTCGGAACCCGGTGCGCTCGACGAGGGCCTGGTCCGCGTGCTGTCGGTGCTGCGCTCCGCCGCGGTCGTGATCGACGACGACGACGACGTCGTCCGGGCCTCCCCGCCGGCGTACGCGCTCGGCGTGGTGCGCAACGACGCCCTCGCCCACGAGACCGTCGTCGAGCTGGTCCACGAGGTGCGGCGCGACGGCGTGATCCGTGAGCGGGAGCTGGAGCTGCCGCGCGGTCCCATCGGCTCCGGCACCGTGCTGCTGCAGGTGCGGGCCGCGCCGCTCGGGATGGACAACATCCTCGTGCTGGCCGAGGACCGCACGGAGGCCCGCCGGGTCGAGGCGATCCGGCGTGACTTCGTCGTCAACGTGTCCCACGAGCTCAAGACGCCGGTCGGTGCGCTCGCGCTGCTGGCCGAGACCGTCCAGGACGCCGCCGACGACCCCGAGGCGGTCCGGCGGTTCACCGAGCGGATGCAGTCCGAGGCGCACCGGCTCTCCGAGCTGGTGCACGAGATCATCGAGCTCTCCCGGCTGCAGGTGGCCGGGGCCCTGCAGCAGATCGAGCCCGTCTCGGTCGTCGACGTCGTCGACGAGGCCGTCGACCGCGCCCGGACGAAGGCGCAGGGCAAGAACATCGCGATCACCGTGGGCGGGACGTCGGAGAGCATCGTGTTCGGCGACCACAACCTGCTGGTCACCGCGGTCCGCAACCTGCTGGACAACGCGGTCTCCTACTCCGGGGAGAACACCCGCGTGGGGGTCGGCGTGCACGAACGCGACGGCCTGGTGGAGATCGACGTCGTCGACCAGGGCGTCGGGATCTCCACCGAGGAGCAGCAGCGCGTCTTCGAGCGCTTCTACCGCGTGGACCCGGCCAGGTCCCGGGACACCGGCGGGACGGGACTCGGACTGAGCATCGTCAAGCACGTCGCCGCCGACCACGGCGGTGACGTGCGGGTCTGGTCGGAGCCGGGCAAGGGCTCCACCTTCACCTTGCGCATCCCGGCCGCGGACCTCGCGGCGGGTGCGCTGGACGCGTCGGCCGCCACGCCGGACGGCGGACCGTCCGACGACGGTCCGGCCGGAGCCCCGCCCGACGGCGGGGCGCCCGGCAGCACGGACGGGTCCGACAGCGGCCCGTCGACCGCCCCGGGCAGCTCCGCGGGCGGACCCCATCGGCACGGTGCCGGAGACGGCCCGAGGAACGAGGAGGTAAGCGCGTGATGCGCATCCTGGTGGTCGAGGACGAGGAGTCGTACCGCGACCCGCTGACGTACCAGCTGACCCGCGAGGGCTACGACGTGGTCGCGACGGCTGACGGCAACGACGCGCTCGAGAGGTTCGACGACGGCGGGGCCGACCTGGTGCTGCTCGACCTCATGCTGCCCGGCCTCAGCGGCACCGAGGTCTGCCGTGAGCTCCGGCAGCGCGGCGACGTGCCGATCATCATGCTCACGGCGAAGGACTCCGAGATCGACAAGGTCGTGGGGCTCGAGCTCGGGGCCGACGACTACGTCACGAAGCCGTACTCGTTCCGCGAGCTCCTCGCGCGCATGCGGGCGGTGATGCGGCGGCGCGGCCCGGGGGGCGACGCCGGCGCCACGCCCGACGACGACGGGGAGTCCGTGCTCGAGATGGGTCCGGTGCGCATGGACGTGGAACGGCACACGGTGGCGGTGCGCGGCGAGGCGGTCTCCCTGCCGCTCAAGGAGTTCGACCTGCTGGAGCTGCTGCTGCGCAACGCCGGCCGGGTGCTGACCCGCGGCCAGCTCATCGATCGTGTCTGGGGCGCCGACTACGTGGGCGACACCAAGACCCTCGACGTCCACGTCAAGCGCATCCGGTCCAAGATCGAGACCGACCCGAGCGCGCCGTCGCTGCTCCTCACGGTGCGCGGTCTCGGCTACAAGTTCGCCGACGCCGAGGGCTGAGGCGGAGCGAGCTCGCGAGTGCGGAGCCCCGGACTCCCGGTGTCCCAGGGTCCGACGGCTGTTCATCGTTCGTTCATCTGCTCCTGGCCGGTGAGCCACCTCGCCTGCCTAACGTTCCTGACGTACGCCGGCGGCCGCCGGTGCCACCACCGTGTGAACAGGATGGAACGACTCGTGAACCTCAGCCGATTCACCCGTGCCGGATCTGCCGTCGCCGTCGGCGCGCTGGCTCTCAGCCTCGCCGCCTGCGGCTCGGACCCCGAGCCCGCGGGCTCCACCGGCGACGAGACCACCGAGGCGTCGGAGGACATGGAGGGCGGCCTGTCGGGCACGCTCTCCGGCGGCGGCGCCTCGTCGCAGGAAGCCGCCATGAACGCCTGGCGTGCCGGCTTCCAGCAGGCGAACCCCGACGCGACCGTCAACTACGACCCCGTCGGTTCCGGCGGCGGCCGTACCGGCTTCGGCGACGGCTCCTACAAGTTCGCCGGCTCGGACGCCGCGCTGGACGACGAGGAGCTCGCCGCCGCCGAGGCGCAGTGCGGTGAGGGTGGCGTCATCGAGTTCCCCGGCTACGTCAGCCCGGTCGCGGTGGCCTTCAACCTCGAGGGCGTCGACTCGCTCAACATGGGCCCGGAGACGATCGCGAACATCTTCCTCGGTGAGATCACCTCCTGGGACGACGAGGCGATCGCCGCGGACAACCCGGACGCCGACCTGCCCAGCACGCCGATCACCGTCGTGCACCGCTCCGACGAGTCGGGCACCACGGAGAACTTCGAGGAGTACCTCTACACGGTGGCCCCCGACATCTGGACGGCCGAGCCCTCCGGCGTGTGGCCGGTCGACGGCCAGGAGTCGGCGCAGGGCACCTCGGGTGTCGTGGGCGCCGCCCAGGCCGGCGAGGGCACCATCACCTACGCCGACGCCTCCCAGGTCGGCGACCTCGGCACCGTCGCGGTCGGTGTCGGTGGTGACTTCGTCGAGTACTCGGCCGAGGCCGCCGCGGAGGTCGTGGCTCAGTCGCCGCGGACCGAGGGCACCAGCGAGTACGTCTACACGATCGACCTCGACCGCGACATCGCGGGCACCTACCCGATCGTCCTGGTCTCGTACAGCCTCGCCTGCACGACCTACGATGACGAGGAGACCGCCGAGCTGGTCAAGGGCTTCCTCGGCTACGTCGCCAGCGAGGAGGGCCAGCAGGCCGCCTCGGACGCCGCCGGGTCCGCCCCGCTGTCCGACACGATCCGCCAGGCCATCATGCCGGGCATCGAGTCGATCTCCGCGGGCTGACCAGGTTCATCGCCTGAACGGCCGCCGGCGGCCGGGTCGGACGCTCGCAGCGTCCCGCCCGGTCGCCGTTCCGGCCGTCCGGCACCCCAGCACGTGACGAGACCAGTGCCCAAGCACCAACGAGGGGTCCCTGTGACGACCACAGTCAGTCCACCGGCCAAGAGCTCCCGGCGCCGCCGCAGCGGCAACACCGACCGGGGCTTCAACCGCGTCTTCCGATGGATCGCCGTCGGAGCCGGCGCCACCATCCTGGCGGTCCTCGCGGCGGTCGCGCTCTTCCTGATCTCCGAGGCCTGGCCCGCGATCACCGCCAGCCCCGAGGAGCTCGCCGCGGGGGTCCCGCGCTACCCGGAGGACACCTCCCTGCTGGCGTACCTCGGACCGCTCGTGTTCGGCACGGTCCTCGCCGCCGTGCTGGCCCTGGTGCTCGCGGTGCCCGTCGCGATGGGGATCGCGCTGTTCATCTCGCACTACGCGCCGCGCCGGCTGTCCCAGGTCCTCGGCGCCCTGGTCGACCTGCTGGCCGCGATCCCCTCAGTCATCTACGGCCTCTGGGGCTTCTTCGTGCTGGCCCCGGTGCTCACGCCGTTCTGGACGTGGCTCAACGAGAACCTCGGCTGGTTCCCCCTGTGGGGCGGCCAGGTCTCGCCGACCGGCCGGTCGATGGCCACGGTCGGGGTCGTCCTGGCGATCATGATCCTGCCGATCATCACGGCGGTGTCGCGGGAGGTCTTCCTGCAGACCCCGAAGCTGCACGAGGAGGCGGCGCTCGCGCTCGGGGCGACCCGGTGGGAGGTCATCCGGACGGCGGTGCTGCCCTTCGGCCGCTCGGGCGTCATCTCCGCCTCGATGCTGGGCCTGGGCCGGGCGCTCGGGGAGACGATGGCCGTGCTGATGATCCTCTCGCCCGGGTTCACGTACACCCTCGACATCCTGGCCGCCGGCCAGCACCAGACCATCGCGGCCTACATCGCCGCCGACTTCCCGGAGTCGACCGGTCTCGGTGTCAACACGCTGATCGCCGCGGGACTCGCCCTGTTCGTGATCACGCTGGCCGTGAACATGACGGCGCGCTGGGTCGTGGCGCGCCGCAAGGACTTCTCGGGAGCCAACTGATGAGCGTCACCACGCAGAACCCCGGACGAGGCAGCTCGGAGACGGCCCGACTGCTCTCCACGGTGGACCCCGGTCGTCGCCGTACCGACCGCGTCATGCAGGTCCTGATCTACATCGCCTTCGGCCTGGCGATGATCCCGCTGGGCTGGCTGATCTTCACCGTCGTGGCCCAGGGCGCCGACCGGATCAGCCTCGACTTCCTGTTCCAGTCGATGCGCAACATCTTCGGCGGGGACCCGCGCGGCGGGATCTACCACGCGATCCTCGGCACGGTCGTGATCACGGCCCTGGCGACCGTGATCTCGGTGCCGATCGGCATCCTGACCGCGATCTACCTGGTCGAGTACGGCAAGGGCTGGCTGGCCCGCTCGGTCACCTTCTTCGTCGACGTCATGACGGGGATCCCCTCGATCGTCGCCGGCCTGTTCGCGTTCTCGCTCTTCGCGCTGATCTTCGGCCCGGCCGTCCGCATCGGCGTCATGGGGGCCGTGGCCCTGTCGGTGCTGATGATCCCGGTCGTGGTGCGCTCCTGCGAGGAGATGCTCAAGCTCGTGCCGAACGAGCTGCGGGAGGCCTCGTACGCGCTCGGCGTCCCGAAGTGGCTGACGATCGTCAAGGTCGTGCTGCGCACCTCCGTCGCCGGGCTGACCACCGGCGTGCTGCTCGCGATCGCCCGGGTCATCGGCGAGACGGCGCCGCTGCTCGTGACCGTCGGCGTCACCGACTCGATCAATGCCAACGCGTTTGACGGGCGCATGATGACCTTGCCGGTGTTCGCCTACCGGCAGTACTCGCAGGGCAACGCCCCGTGCCCCGGTGGGGACACGGCGACGTGCGTCTCGGACATCGCCTCCCAGAACGCCTGGGGCGCGGCACTCGTGCTGATCGCCATGGTCCTGGCACTCAACCTCATCGGCCGCCTGATCACTCGCTGGTTCGCCCCGAAGCTGGGCTGACGCGCAGCCGACGATCAGCCACACTCACGAAGGAAGCTCACGATGGCACAGCGCATCGACACCAAGGACCTGAACATCTACTACGGCGACTTCCGCGCCGTCGAAGACGTCAACATGACGATCGAGCCCAAGTCGGTCACCGCCCTCATCGGGCCGTCCGGCTGTGGGAAGTCGACGTTCCTGCGGACGCTCAACCGGATGCACGAGGTGGTCCCCGGGGCCCGCGTGGAGGGCACCGTCGAGATGGAGGGCGTGGACCTGTACGGCCCGGACGTCGACCCGGTCGCCGTCCGCAAGAACGTCGGCATGGTCTTCCAGCGGCCGAACCCGTTCCCGACGATGTCCATCCGTGACAACGTCCTGGCCGGGGTGAAGCTGAACAACAAGCGCATCTCGAAGTCCGACGCCGACGACCTCGTCGAGTCCTCGCTGCACGGGGCGAACCTGTGGAACGAGGTCAAGGACCGCCTGGACCGGCCGGGATCCGGACTCTCGGGCGGTCAGCAGCAGCGGCTGTGCATCGCCCGGGCGATCGCGATCAAGCCGCAGGTGCTGCTGATGGACGAGCCCTGCTCGGCTCTCGACCCGATCTCGACGATCGCCATCGAGGACCTCATCGGCGAGCTGAAGCAGGAGTACACGATCGTCATCGTGACGCACAACATGCAGCAGGCGGCTCGTGTGAGCGACCGGACCGGCTTCTTCAACATCGCCGGGACGGGCAAGCCGGGCCGGCTCATCGAGATGGACGACACGGCGACCATCTTCTCCTCCCCGGCCGAGAAGGCGACCGAGGACTACGTCTCGGGCCGCTTCGGCTGATCCGACCCGCCGTGCCGGCCCCGTCGGTACGCACGAAGGCCCCTGCGCTCCCGGAGCGCAGGGGCCTTCGTGCTGCGACGGGGAGCCCGTCGCCGGGGGATCAGGGCAGGTAGTCGGCGTACTCCGGCAGCGTGCCGTCGAAGACCGGCAGGTAGAACGTCTCGCTCTGCCCGGCGACCTCGAGCGTGGCCTCGAGGGTCCCGCCCGGGATGGTGTCGACCGGGCCGAGCAGGGTCTCCTCGCCGTCGGTGCCGAGGTAGACCGTCTCCTCCGCGGGCACCGGCACCGTGACGGGTGTGGCGCCGCTGGCGGTCAGGGTGAACTCGACGTCCTCGTCGCTGTTGTTCGCCAGCGCGCCCAGCAGGTTGCCGTCGCCGCCCTCCTCGGTGGCGATGACCAGCAGGTTGAGGCCGCGGACCTGCATGTCCTCGAAGTCGACGCGCGTCCCGTCCGACGGCGCGTAGCCCATCTGGGTGGTGATGGGTGCGCAGGCGCCGAGCGCCAGCGCGCCGACGGCGACCCCGGCGGCGAGGGCGGAACGGGCGGTACGGGCGGAGCGGGCCACGTGCTCTCCTTCTGCTGGAGCGGTGCGGCGGGCTCGGGGCCCGCGCACGGGATGTCACTGGGGTGAGGGACGCGGCGCGCCCCGCACCATCCTAGTGGGGCGGCGGGGTGGTCACCCACCCGCCCGCTGGCAGCGCCCTGAACTGCGGAAACAGTGGTCCCGTGAATCCTCCGCGCACCCCCCGCGCCACGGGCGCAGGTGCCCACCGTGATAGACTCGGTCACTGGGAAAGGGGACATCTGAAGATGACGTTCACAGTAGGCGAGACGGTTGTCTACCCTCATCACGGCGCCGCGCTGATCGAAGAGGTCAAGACCCGGAAGATCCGTGGCGAAGAGAAGATGTACCTCAAGCTCAAGGTCGCTCAGGGCGACCTGACGATCGAGGTGCCGGCGGACAACGTCGACCTCGTCGGGGTGCGTGACGTGGTGGACCAGGAGGGCCTGGACAAGGTGTTCGACGTGCTGCGCGCGCCGTACACCGAGGAGCCGACCAACTGGTCGCGCCGGTACAAGGCGAACCTGGAGAAGCTGGCGTCCGGCGACGTCATCAAGGTCGGGGAGGTCGTCCGCGACCTGTCCCGCCGCGACTCCGACCGCGGCCTGAGCGCCGGGGAGAAGCGCATGCTGGCCAAGGCGCGCCAGATCCTCGAGTCCGAGGTCGCCCTCGCGGAGGGTGTCGACGAGGAGAAGGCCGGCGCCATCATCGACGAGGTGCTCGCCTCCTGACGACCCTCGCGATCCTCACCGCGGCCGGTTCCGGCACGCGGCTCGGACGGGAGATCCCCAAGGCGTTCGTGCCGGTCGGTGGCGTGCCGATGATCGCCCTGGCGGCGCGCGGCCTCGCCGACTCCGGTGCGGTCGACGCCGTGGTGGTGACCTCTCCGCCGGGTCGTGCGGCCGACATGGTCGCCGCTCTCGGCGCGCTCCCGATCCCGGTCGAGGTCGTCGACGGGGGATCCACCCGGCAGGCGTCGGTCGCCGCCGGTCTCCGCCGTGCCGACGCGAGCACCGACGTCGTCCTCGTGCACGACGCCGCCCGTCCGCTCGCCCCGCCCGCGCTGGTCGCCCGCGTGGTGGCGGCCGTGCGCAGCGGACACCCCGCCGTCGTCCCCGGGCTGCCGGTGACGGACACGATCAAGCGCGTCGCGCCCGACGCCGGCGCCCCGGCCCCACCCGGGGACGACACCACCCCCGTGGTCGAGCGGGTCGTCGACACGCTCGACCGGACCGTGCTGCGAGCGGTCCAGACGCCGCAGGGTTTCGACCGGGAGCTCCTGCAGCGTGCGCACGCCGAGGGGGCGGCCCGGGCCGCCGCCGAGCACCTGGCCGCGACCGACGACGCCGGGCTGGTCGAGGCGCTCGGCGTCCCGGTGCACCTGGTGCGGGGCGACTCCGCCGCGCTGAAGATCACCACGCCGTACGACCTGGCCGTGGCCGAGCTGTTGCTGGAGGGCCGATGAACCTGCCGCGCACCGGGATCGGCGTGGACGTCCACGCCTTCGCCCCGGAGGGCTCGGACCGTGAGCTCTGGGTCGGTGGGCTGCACTGGCCCGGCGAGCGGGGTCTGGACGGCCACTCGGACGCGGACGTCGCCGCGCACGCCGCCGCGGACGCGCTGTTCTCCGCGGCCGGCATCGGCGGTCTGGGCACGCACTTCGGCACGAGCGAGCCCGAGTGGGCCGGGGCGAGCGGCGTCGTGCTGCTGGCCGAGGCCGCCCGCCGGGTCCGGGCCGCCGGGTTCGAGATCGGGAACGTCGCCGTCCAGGTGGTCGGCAACCGGCCCAAGGTCGAGCCCCGCCGCACCGAGGCCGAGGCCGCGCTGACCGAGGCCGTCGGTGCGCCCGTCTCCGTCAGCGCGACCACGACCGACGGGCTCGGCCTGACCGGCCGCGGCGAGGGCGTCGCCGCGATCGCCACCGCGCTCGTCGCCGCCCGCTGACGGCTCCCCGCCCGCCCCGTCGTTGTGGGCATGAAATCTGCAGCCTTCGACGGGGTCGCGGCTGCAGATTTCATGCCCACAACGACGAGGGGTCGCGGCGGAGGTCAGGCGGGGAGGCCGAGGACCCGGTCGGTGTAGTCGTTGCGCAGCACGCCGTGCGGGTCGACGGCGGCCCGCACCCGCGCGACGTCGTCCAGCGGGTAGTGCGCCGCCAGGTCCGCGGCCGTGCGGGTGTGCAGCTTGCCCCAGTGCGGGCGGCCGCCCGCCGCCAGGAAGATCTCCTCCGCCGCGGCGAAGTACCGCTCGCGCGGCATCCGGTGGTACTGGTGCACCGCCACGTAGGCGGTGTCCCGGCCCCGTGCCGTCGACAGCCACACGTCGTCCGCGGCCGCGCAGCGCACCTCGACCGGGAACGGCACCGGCTCGCCGGACGCTCGCAACCAGCCCTCCAGCTCGCGCAGCGCGTCGGCCAGCCCCGCCCTCGGCAGCGCGTACTCCATCTCGGTGAAGCGCACCCGCCGCCGGCTCACCATCACCCGGTCGGACGGCGCCACGTGGGTCCGGTCCCCGAGGGCGGCGGCGCACACCGCGTTCAGGCGCGGCACGGTCCGCGGAGCGGCGGCCGCCACCTGCATCACACCCCCCAGGACACCGTTGGCCAGCACCTCCTCGTCCAGGACGGACCGGGCGGCGTCACCCAGGGTCCGGGCCGCGCCCAGGACCCCGCGGCGGGACGCGCGGTGGCGGGCCGCCTCGGGCGCCGGGACGCGGTCATGGCTCCAGGTGAGCATCCGGTCCGTGCCGGGGAACCAATAGGCGTCGAACCGGTCGTGTCCGTCGAACAGCGCGTCGATGCCCTCGACGACCTCGTCCCAGGGGCGGACCTGCTCGGTCGAGCGCAGCAGGTAGGCCGGCACGACCTCGAGCGTGACGGCGGACAGCACGCCCACGGTGCCCAGCCCGAGGCGGGCGACCTCGAACAGCTCGCGGTCCGGGGAACCGGGGGTGTCGTCGCCCGACACCGACCGCACGGAGCCGTCCGGCAGCACGACGCGCAGCGCGCGCACCTGCGTGGCCAGGCCGCCCAGCAGCGCCCCCGTGCCGTGGGTCCCGGTGGAGATCGCCCCCGCGACCGACTGCCGGTCGATGTCGCCGAGGTTGCGCATCGCCAGTCCTCGTGTCGCGAGCAGCCGGTTGAGCTCGTGCAGGCGGGTCCCGGCGCCCACGGTGACCAGGGCGGTGCCGTCGGGCCTGCGACGCACGGACCGCGCACCGCTGAGCCGGTCGAGCCCGATCAGGAGGCCGTCGGTCACGGCGACGTCGGTGAACGAGTGGCCGGCCCCCACCGCACGGATCCGCAGACCGTCGGCCGCGGCACGGGCCACGACGGCACGCAGCTCGGCCTCGTCCCGCGGCTGCGACCACCGCGCCGGGGAGGCCCGGTAGGTGCGGCCCCAGGTGGTGAAGTTCACGTCGCACACTCTGTCACGGGCCTGCGGTGCCATGCCGCGGTGTAGCGTGCCGACATGTCCGCGACCGACCGGCTGAGCAGGGCGACCGCCGGGTCGCCCGCGCCGCTCGCCGTCGTCGACCTGGACGTGTTCGACACCAACGCGGCCGACCTGCTCCGGCGGGCCGCCGGCACCCCCGTGCGCGTCGCCACCAAGTCCGTCCGCGTGCGTTCGCTGGTGGGACGGGCCCTGCGGGCCGGTTTCACCGGCGTGATGGCCTACTCCCTCGACGAAGCGCTGTGGCTCGTCGGCACCGGGGTCCGCGACGTCCTGGTGGGCTACCCGACCGTGGACCGCGACGCCCTCGCGCGCTGGGCCGCCGACCCGGCCGCGCGCCGGGAGATCACCCTCATGGTCGACGACGTCCCCCAGGTCGAGCGGGTGCGCGCGGCGTTGCGTGCCGCACGAGCGGGCGGCGGTGACGGCGCCCTCTGCCTGGACGTCGACAGCTCGTTGCGCGTCGGCCTCGGACCGTGGCAGGCCCACCTCGGCACCCGCCGGTCCCCGCTGCGCACCCCTGCGCAGGTGGCCGACCTCGCCGCCGCCGTCGAGGCCGTCGACGGGCTGCACGTGCGCGGCCTGATGTTCTACGAGGCCCAGGTCGCGGGCCTGCCCGACACGAGCCCGGCGGTGCGGACCGTGAAGCGGCTGTCGATCCGCGACGTCGAGCGTCGCCGCCGCGCCGTGCTCGCCGCGGTCCGGTCCGCCGTCGGCCGGGACGTCGAGCTCGTCAACGCCGGCGGCACGGGTTCGCTGGAGTCCTCCGCCGCCGGCACCGGTGTCACCGAGGTGACCGCCGGGTCGGGGCTGTTCGTCCCCGCGACCTTCGACCGCTACCGGTCCTTCGAGGCCCGGCCGGCGGCGTACTTCGGGCTCGACGTCGTCCGCTCGCCCGGGCCGGGCTGGGCCACCGCGTTCGGGGGCGGGTACGTCGCCTCCGGGCCGGCCGGTCCGTCGCGGCTGCCGCGCCTCGTCACCCCCGGCTGGGCGCTGACGCGACGTGAAGGGGCCGGGGAGGTGCAGACGCCGATGCGCCTCCGGCGCGGTGGGCGCGACCTGCGCGTCGGGGACAGGGTCTGGTTCCGGCACGCCAAGGCCGGTGAGCTGATGGAACGCTTCGCCACCGTGCACCTCGTGCGCGGGGACGAGGTCGTCGAGGAGGTGCCCACCTACCGGGGCGAGGGCCGGGCGTTCGGCTGAGGGTCCGCGGGCCGCAGGGATCCGGACCCGACCGGTACCCTGGACCGGTGACCTTGCAGCTCTTCGACACCGCCACGCGCTCCGTGCGCGAGCTCGTCCCCCGGACACCCGGCAAGGTCGGCATCTACCTGTGCGGCGCCACCGTCCAGTCGGCCCCGCACGTGGGCCACCTGCGACCCGCCGTCGCCTTCGACGTGCTGCGCCGCTGGCTGACCCGCTCCGGGCTCGACGTGACGCTCATCCGCAACGTCACCGACATCGACGACAAGATCCTCGCCAAGGCCGAGGCAGCCGGTGTCGAGTGGTGGGCCCACGCCGCCACCTACGAGCGGACGTTCACGGCCGCCTACGACGCGCTCGGTGTGCTGCCGCCCACCTACGAGCCGCGGGCCACCGGGCACGTGCCGCAGATGGTCGCGCTCATGCAGCGCCTCGTCGAGCGCGGGCACGCCTACTCCACCGGACCGGGCAACGTCTGGTTCGACGTGCGTTCCTGGCCGCAGTACGGCGAGCTCACCGCGCAGCGCCTCGAGGACCTCAACCCCGAGGGCGGGGACGACGCCGTCACCTCGGAGAAGCGCGACCCGCACGACTTCGCGCTGTGGAAGACGCCGCGGCCGGGCGAGCCCGAGACCGCCGCGTGGGACACGCCGTTCGGGCGCGGCCGACCCGGCTGGCACCTCGAGTGCTCGGCCATGGCGCAGCGCTACCTGGGCGACGCGTTCGACATCCACGGCGGCGGCCTCGACCTGCGGTTCCCGCACCACGAGAACGAGCAGGCGCAGTCGCGCGCCGCCGGGTACCCGTTCGCAGACCGCTGGATGCACTCGGCCTGGGTCACCCAGCAGGGCGTGAAGATGAGCAAGTCGCTCGGGAACGGGCTGCTCATGAGCGAGCTGCTCGCCCAGGTGCCGGCCCCCGTCGTGCGCTACGCGCTGGCCTCCGTCCAGTACCGGTCCATGCTCGAGTGGGGCCCGGACACCCTCGACGAGGCCCGGACCACCTGGGACCGGCTCACCGGGTTCGTCGACCGGGCGACCGAACGTGTCGGCGAGGTCCCGCGCGACGAGGTCCGCACGGCCGGGCTGCCCACCGGGTTCGTCGCCGCGATGGACGACGACCTCAACGTGCCCGCGGCGCTCGCCGTCGTGCACGAGACGCTCCGGGCCGGGAACACCGCGCTCGCGTCTTCCGACGACGACGGTGCGCGGGCGGCGCTCGTGGCGCTGCGGGGGATGCTCGACGTGCTGGGGCTCGACCCGGCCGACCCGCAGTGGGCCAGCGCCGCGGACACGCGCGTGGCCGACGCGCTGGACTCCGTCGTGCAGGCCGAGCTGGACGCACGGGCCGCGGCGCGAGCCGCGAAGGACTATGCCACGAGCGACGCGATCCGGGACCGCCTGGCCGCGGCCGGCGTCGTCGTGCAGGACTCTCCGGACGGCGCCCGCTGGACGCTGTCCGACGCGAAGGGGGAATGATGGCGGGAAACTCGCAGCGACCCGGTGCCAAGCGCAAGGCGGGCACCAAGAAGGGCGCGCAGGTCGGCAGCGGCGGTCAGCGCCGCAAGGGCCTCCAGGGGAAGGGTCCGACGCCGAAGGCCGAGGAGCGCACCTACCACCCGGCCTACAAGAAGAAGGTCGCCGCCGAGAAGCGGGCGGCGGCGCAGGCGCCCACCGGGGCACGCAAGGGCGTGGCCCGGGGCACCCGCAAGGCGACCGGCGGTGCCGAGGTCGTGGCAGGCCGCAACGCCGTCCTGGAGGCGCTGCGCACGGACGTGCCGGTCACGGCCGTGCACCTGGCCGAGCGCATCGACCACGACGACCGCACCCGGGAGATCCTCGAGCTCGCCTCGATGCACGGCGCCCGCGTGCTGGAGAGCTCGCGCGGGGCGCTGGACCAGCTCACCGAGGGATCCGTGCACCAGGGGGTCGCCCTGGAGGTGCCGCCGTACGAGTACGCGTCGGTGGACGACCTGCTGGACGCGGCCGCCGAGGCAGGGGAGCCGCCGCTCATCGTCGCGCTCGACTCGGTCACCGACCCGCGCAACCTCGGGGCGGTGCTGCGGTCCGCGGGCGCGTTCGGCGCCCACGGCGTGCTGGTGCCGTCGCGGCGCACGGCGTCGGTCACCGCTTCGGCGTGGAAGGTCTCCGCCGGGGCGGCCGCGCGGGTGCCGGTCGCCAAGGAGACCAACCTGTCGCGGACGCTGACCGACCTGAAGAAGTCGGGGCTGTTCGTCGTCGGGCTCGACGCCGGCGGGGACGTCTCGGTGCGCGACCTGGCGTTCGCCACGGACCCGCTGGTGATCGTCGTCGGCTCCGAGGGCAAGGGCCTCTCGCGACTCGTGCGGGAGACCTGCGACGCCGTGGCCTCGATCCCGATCTCCTCGGACGTCGAGTCGCTGAACGCGGGTGTGGCCGCCGGCATCACGCTCTACGAGGTCGCGCAGGCGCGGTCGGCCTCCTGACGCCGACCGGTCACGCTGGCCCGCGGGTCAGGACGAGATCCCGCGGGTCAGGGCGGTGCCCGGCGGGTCAGTGCGGAAGGCGGCGGGTCAGGACAAGGTCCCGCGGGTCAGGACGAAATTCCGCGGGTCAGGGCGCGCCCGGCGACCCAGGGTGAGGTCGTGCCGGTCGAGCGATCTGACTCGCGTACGAGAGTCCTGACTCGCGCAAGAGGGGCCCTGACTCGCGAAGGGAGGACCTGACTCGAGCGGGAGCGTCCTGACTAGCGCAGGAGCGTCCTGACCCGCGAGCGGCGCGGATCGTCGGGCAGCGTCAGTCGACGTCGCCCGGCTCGGACGCGGCGTAGTGGAAGTAGTCCGCCTCGGGCCCCTGGGGCTCCTCCTCGGGAGCCATGCCGAGGATCGCCTTCTCGTCCGGCCGGTACCGCAGCACGTTGGTCACGTAGGACTGCACCGCCTCCGGCATCGGCACGTCGTGCCCGGCCTGCTCGGAGATGTACCACCGGTGCTCGAGGACCTCGTGGTACAGCTGCGCGGGTTCGAGCTTGCGGCGCAGCTCGCGCGGGACGGCGCGGACGGTCGGCTGGAAGACGTTCTGCAGCCAGTCGTGGGCGACGAGCTGGGGGTCGTCCTCCTGGCGGTCCGTCGCGGCCTGGTACGAGTCCAGGTCGTTGAGCAGTCGCCGGGCCTGGTTGTCCTGCACGTCCAGGCCGGTGAGCTTGGCCAGACGGCGCGAGTGGTGCCCGGCGTCGACCACCTGGGGCTGGATCCGGACCGTCGTGCCGTCGATGTCGGTGGTGATGTCGAGCTCGCCGACGTCGAACCCGAGGGCGTTGAGCCGTTCGATGCGGGCGGCCACGCGCCAGCGCTCGTCGGAGGCGAACGCCTCCACACCGGTCAGCGCCTCCCACAGCTCGTGGTAGCGGTCCACGAGCGAGTTGCCGAACGCGACCTCGTCGATCTCGCTGTCCAGCAGCTCGCCGGCGGCGAGGTCCATGAGCTCGCCGATGATGTTGACGCGGGCGATCTCCAGGTCGTGCTCCCGCTGGCCACGGGTCAGCTCGCGGTGCAGGGCACCGGTCTCGGCGTCGACCAGGTAGGCGGCGAAGAGCTCGGCGTCACGCCGGAACAACGTGTTGGACAGCGAGACGTCGCCCCAGAAGAACCCGGCGAGGTGCAGCCGGACGATGAGGACGACGAGCGCGTCGATGAGCCGGTTCGCCGTCTCGTCGCGCAGCCACTGGCTGAACACGGACCGGTAGGGCAGGGAGAACGCCAGGTGCTCGGTGACGAGCGCCGCCTCGAGGGGCGTCCCGTCCTCGGCCGTGCGTCCGGTGACGACGCCGATCGGCCGGACCGCGGGGATCTCGAGCTTGCGCAGCTGGCGCAGCATGCCGTACTCGCGGAAGGCGACGTCCTCGCTGATCTCCTTGACGGCCAGGACCCGGCCGTCCAGGCGGACGAAGCGCACGACGTGCCGCGAGATGCCGCGGGGGAGTGCCGCGAGGACCTCGGCGGGCCACTCGATGAGGGGGCGGCGCCAGGGCAGGTCCAGCAGGGCCGAGTTCGGGGTCGCCGAGGTGATCTTCAGCTGCTCCACGGCATCTCCAGGTCTGTTGTGGGCATGAGATCTGCAGGGGCACCCTGCGGCGGACCTGCAGATTTCCTGCCCACAGCGATGGGGGGCAGGTTCAGCGTAGACGACGACGGGGCGGACCCGGCGCCCGGCCGGATCCGCCCCGTCGTCGTCGGGGATGCTCAGTGGCTCAGACGAGCACCCGTGGACGGGGAGAAGACGTGCTCCTGGCCCTGCTTGATGGTGACGTGGATGGTGTCACCCTTCATCGGGACCTCCCGCGGGTCGATGCGGACGATGACCTGGTCCGAGGAACCGGAGTGCAGGTCGCCGGCCGAGCCGTCCGCCTGCAGCTCGCCGTAGACGAAGGCGTCGGAGCCGAGCTCCTCGACGAGGTTGACCTTCACCTGGAAGGCGTCCTGCGAGTCGTCGTGCGCGATGTCGAGGGACTCCGGACGGAAGCCCACGACGACCTGGCCGTTGTCGGCGTCGGTGAGCTGGTCGAGCACGTGGCGCTCCAGCGGCACCGCGGCGTGCCCGACGATGGCCTTGCCGTCGCGGACCTCGAACGTGCCGATGTTCATCGCGGGCGAGCCGATGAAGCCGGCCACGAAGGTGTTCGCCGGGGTGTCGTACATCTCGCGCGGCGTGCCGACCTGCTGGAGCAGGCCGTCCTTGAGCACGGCGATGCGGTCACCCATGGTGAGGGCCTCGGTCTGGTCGTGCGTCACGTAGACGGTCGTGACGCCGAGGCGGCGCTGCAGGGAGGCGATCTGCGTACGGGTCTGGACACGCAGCTTGGCGTCGAGGTTCGACAGCGGCTCGTCCATGAGGAACACCTGGGGCTGACGCACGATGGCACGGCCCATGGCGACACGCTGGCGCTGACCGCCGGAGAGCGCCTTCGGCTTGCGGTCCAGGTACTCGGTGAGGTCGAGGATCTTGGCGGCCTCCTCGACCCGCTGGCGGATCTCCGCCTTCGGGGTGCCGGCGATCTTCAGCGCGAAGCCCATGTTGTCGGCCACGGACATGTGCGGGTACAGCGCGTAGTTCTGGAAGACCATCGCGATGTCGCGGTCCTTGGGCTGCACGTCGGTGACGTCGCGGTCCCCGATGTAGATGTGCCCGCCGTTGACGTCCTCGAGGCCTGCCAGCATGCGCAGCGAGGTGGACTTGCCGCAGCCCGAGGGGCCGACGAGGACGAGGAACTCGCCGTCCTCCACCTGCAGGTTGAGCTGGTCCACGGCCGGGCGCTCGGTGCCCGGGTAGATCCGCGTCGCGTGGTCGTAGGTGACCGAAGCCATGATGGTGTCCCTCCACCGGCAGGTACGTGCCGGACGATCCGTTGTGGTCGGGTGTGCTGCGTTCACGACTGGCGTGTCGGCGGCGACACATTCTGTTGTCCGCGCGGCTTCACCGGACCGTTCCGGCGGCGTCGCGCGGATCGATCCTACACGGCCGTGACTCCGATCACCCCCTCGGGCGCAGCCGTCCCGGCACGCCGCACGGGGCAGGTCGGGACGGGTCAGGAGGGCCGCAACGCGGCGCGCAGCCGGTCCAGCACCCCGGCGACGTCGTCCGCACCGGCGACCCGGTGCGCCGCGAGGGTCTCGCCGTGGCCGACCTTCAGTGCCAGGTCGCCGCTGGTCAGCACGGCGAAGGCCTTCTCGTCGGTCGTGTCGTCCCCGGCGTACAGCACCCGCACGCGCTCGGTGCCGACGTCGCGTCCGACGACGGTGCGCAGGCGCCGCAGCGCCTCGCCCTTGGACGTGGGCAGCACCGCGATCTCGACGACGTCCTTGCCGTGCATCGGCTCGAGCCCGAGCCGGTCGGCGGCGGCGTCGGCCGCCTCGACGGCCGCGGCGGAGTCCTCGGGACCGGCGAGCCGGGTGTGCAGGACGGCGGCGCTCGGCTTGTGCTGCACCCAGGCGCCCTCGCGGCCGGCCACCGCCGCCTCGAGGGCGGAGCGCAGCGCTTCCAGGTCCTCACGCTGGGAGTCGCTGAGCTCGAGCGGGACCGTCTCGACCCCGTCCGCCGTGACGTGCCCCGTCTCGGCGCCGTGGCTGCCGACCAGGTACGACCCGACCGGGGGCGCGGCCCGCGTCGCGAGGTCGTCGAGGTCGCGCCCCGAGACGAGCGCCAGCCGCACCCGCGACGCCGGCGCGTCGCCGCCACCGGGCACCGTCAGGGCCGCCAGCTCGTCCACGGCCGTGCGGGCCGCCGGGGTCATGCGCGACGCCGTCGGGTCGTCCACCAGCGGGGCGAGCGTGCCGTCGAAGTCCAGGGCCACCAGCAGCGCGGCGCCGTCGTCGGCGGTGAACTCGTGCAGGGCACCGTCCAGCGCGGGGTCGAGCTGCTCAGACATAGGTGTCGCGGCCGGGCACGGCGGTGAGCACCCCGAGGAACGACTTCGACCACTTGGCGACGTCGTCGCCCATGACCTTGCGCCGCAGGTTGCGCATGCGACGACGCTTCTCCTTGGGGGACATCTCCGCCGCGGCGACGATGATGTCCTTCATGCCGTCGATGTCGTGCGGGTTGCACAGCAGCGGTCCCGGGGCCAGCTGGTCCGCGGCGCCGGTGAACTCGCTGAGCACCAGCACGCCGCCGAGGTCGGAGCGGGCCGCGATGTACTCCTTGGCCACCAGGTTCATCCCGTCCCGCAGCGACGTGACGAGCATGACGTCCGCCGCCAGGTACAGGGCCGCCATCTCCTCGGGCGGGTAGGAGTGGTGCAGGTAGTGGATCGCCGAGTGGCCGAGCTCGCCGAACTCGCCGTTGACGCGGCCGACGAGGATCTCCACGTGCTGGCGCAGCTCCTGGTAGGCGCCGACGTTCTCCCGGGACGGGCTGGCGACCTGCACGAGCGTGGTGTTCGCGGCGTCGATCCGGCCGTCCTGCAGGATCTCGCCGTAGGCCTTGATCCGGTGCCGGATGCCCTTGGTGTAGTCGAGGCGGTCGACGCCGAGCATCACGACCTCGGGGTCGCCCAGGTCCGTGCGGATCTCCTTGGCGCGGGCCTGGACCTCGGGACGGCGGGCGAGCTCGTCGAAGTACTGGGTGTCGATGGAGATGGGGAACGAGGCCGCACGGACCCGTCGGCCCGGCGTCGCGTCGTCGGAGCCCATGGAGATGATCGAGCCGCGCGTGGGGTGGTCCGTGAGCCGGCGCACCGCGCGCACGAAGTTCGAGGCGTCGCCGCCGCGCTGGAACCCGATGAGGTCGGCGCCCAGGAGCCCCTCGACGATGGCCTTGCGCCAGGGCAGCTGCTGGAACAGCTCGACGGCGGGGAAGGGGATGTGGTCGAAGAAGCCGATGCGCAGGTCGGGACGCAGCTCGCGCAGCATCTTCGGCACGAGCTGGAGCTGGTAGTCGTGTACCCAGACCACGCCGCCGTGGGCCGCCTGGGCGGCCGCCGCCTCGGCGAACCGCTGGTTGACCTTGCGGTAGGCGTCCCACCACTGCCGGTGGTACGTCGGCGGGGCGATCACGTCGTGGTACAGCGGCCAGAGCGTGTCGTTGGAGAAGCCCTCGTAGTACTTGCTGATCTCGCTGGCGGACAGCGTCACGGGGACCAGCAGCATGCCGTCCGCCTCGAACGGTTCGTGCGCGAGGTCGGGCGCGCCGGACCAGCCGACCCAGGCGCCGTCGTTCTCGCGCATGACCGGCTCGAGGGCGGTGACCAGCCCGCCCGGCGACCGCTTCCAGTCGAGGTTGCCCTCGTCGTCCACCGCGAAGTCGACGGGAAGCCGGTTGGCGACGACGACGAGGTCGTAACCGGTCGACCCGTCGCCGCCGGTCGTGGTGCTGGACGATCCCTGACCTGTCAACGCTGTTCTCTCCCAAGGTTGGTGGACGCCGACCCGATGCACTGGGCAGTGCGGAGTCCTGCGCGCACCATATCGGCGCAGCCCTTCCCCCGCGCGGGGTGAACCCTGGCGAGCCAGGGCGCGCCGTGGAGGGCGCGACGCTACGGTGTGCCCCATGGGTGTGGGTGACGACGCGGAGGTGCTGACGCACGAGACGTCGGCCTCGGGGCCCGAGGGCGGGCTCGAGCCGGGGACCGACGTCGGGGGCTACACCGTGGTCTCCACCCTCGGGCGCGGCGCCATGGGGGCGGTCTACGAGGCACGTGACGGTGCGGGCGAACGGGTCGCGCTCAAGGTGCTGCACGCCCACCTGGACGCCGACCCCGCGGGTCGCCAGCGGTTGCGCCGCGAGGTCGCGGCCCTGCAGCGGCTGCGGCACCCGGCCGTCGCGCAGGTGCTCGACGCGGAGTTCGAGGGGCCGTACGCCTTCGTCGTCACCGAGCTCGTCGAGGGGCTCACCCTCGAGGAGGAGATCGACTCGCGCGGCCCGCTGGACGTGGCCGACCTGTTCTCGCTGGCCGACCAGCTGGCCGACGCCCTGGAGTCCGTCCACGCGGCCGGCGTCGTGCACCGGGACCTCAAGCCCTCGAACGTGATGGTCACCGCCGACGGGCCCAGCCTCATCGACTTCGGGATCTCCCAGAGCACCGGGGACACGCGGACCACGATGACCGGGTTCGTCATGGGGACGCCGGGGTACATCGCCCCCGAGCTGCTCGACGGCGGGGACCCCGTCCCGGAGACGGACTGGTGGAGCTGGGCGGCCCTGCTCGCCTTCGCCGCCACGGGCCGGTCACCCTTCGGCGTGCGGCCCACCGACGTCGTGCTGCGGCGCTCGCGGCAGGGCCGGGCCGACCTGTACGGCGTCCCGGCCCGCACGGCACGGGCGCTCGCCGGGGCTCTGCAGCCCGACCCGACCCGGCGCTGGGGACCCACGGACGTCGTCCGCGCGATCCGCCGCGACCTGGCCGACGGCGAGAGCACGGCGGCGCAGCAGTCCGAGGACCCGCAGGCCACGCAGCGCATCGTCGTGGCGGCCGGTGCCGCCACCGCGGCGACGGCGGCGGGGCCGGCGGGGAGCGCCGGGACGTCGCCGGACGGTTCGCCCGACGCCGGGTCGCCGGACTCGCCGGCGGGGAGCGCCACGCCCGCGCTCGCCGACACCGCCGTCGTCGGTCCGCCCGCGGTGCCGCCCGAGCCGCCCGGCGGGACGGCGAGCACGATGACCTCCGAGGAGCGGGCGCGGGCCGGTGCGCAGGACGGTGCGACGCGGGCCATCCCCCTCGGGGACGTGCGGTACCGGACGTACGACGAGCTCGCCGACGGCGCGGACGACGGGGAGGAGGAGGCGGCCGGACCCTACGTGCCGCCGGTCCACCCGCGGCGCTGGGGGACGGCGCTCGCGGTGGGGCTGCCGTTCGTGGTGCTCGCGGCCTTCTACCCGCTCGTGGCGTTCGGGGCCTTCGTCGGCCTGACGGTGCTGTGCCGGATCGTGGGGACCTCGGGCCAGCGGTTCCACGAACGCCGCCAGCGCAGGGGTGTGCGGTCCTCGGACGGCTGGGTCGCCGGTCTGCTGCTGCCCTATCACGCGGTGCTCGGCGCGCTCGGTGTCATCCCGGCGGCCGTGGTCGGCGGCTGCGTCGGACTCCTGGCGACGATGGGCGGGTACTGGTTGTTCGGCGACGGCAACCTGATCGTCGCGCCGTTGGGGGACGTCGAGTCCCGGTCGGTGGGCGGTCGGAACGCGCCGTTCGTGTTCTCGGTGGTGCTGGCCGGAGCGATGCTCGTCGCGCTGCTGGCCACCTGGTTCGGTCCGGCCGGTCGCACCGCACGTGACGGGGCCCGGCGGATCCTCAACAACCTCGCCCCCGGGCTGACGGGGGCGGCGATCGTCGTCGCGATCTGCCTGGTGGGGTCCTGGGTGCTGTACTCCCAGCTCGTCACCGACCCCGTCGAGATCGTGTGGTGGCCCATGAACAGCGCGCCGTCATTGTTCTGAGACCGGATTCCCAGGATCTCCCCAGGTTCGCTCCCTAGCGTCGGGGCGCGGGGACGCCCCGCCCTCCGCTCCGGGTGGACCGGCCCACGGGTAGGCTGGCCGCCGGATCGCCCCGCCCGACTCGACCCGAAGGATCCGCACCGAGATGTCCAACAAGCAGAACAAGTCGCAGCGCCGGGACGAAGCCCGTGCCGAGGCGCTCGCCGTCCAGCAGCAGCAGGCCCAGCGCGACCGCCGCAACCGGATGATCGTCTTCGCGGCACTCGGCGTGGCGATCGCGGCACTCGTCGCCGTCGCGGTCTTCATCCTCATGGGCGAGGCGGACAAGAAGAGCGTCGAGGACATCCCGCTGGCCGAGGTGGAGGACGTCCCGTCGACGGCGCTGGAGGGTGGCGGCATCCCGGTCGGGTCCGACCTCGTGGCCGGTGGTGAGAACGAGGGAGCGCCCGTCGTCGACGAGTACCTCGACTACATGTGCCCCGTCTGCGGCCAGTTCGAGGAGATCAACGCCGCCGACGTCGAGACGATGCTGACCGAGGGCGACGCGACCGTCGTCTTCCACCCCGTCTCGATCCTGGACCGCATGTCCCAGGGCACCGACTTCTCGACGCGCTCGGCCTCGGCCGCCTACTGGGTGGCCGACCGCGCGCCGGAGTCCTTCTTCGCCTTCAACGAGGCCCTGTTCGTCAACCAGCCCGCCGAGAACACGGAGGGCCTGAGCGACGAGGAGATGGCGTCGATCGCCGAGGGGGCCGGCGTCCCGGCCGACGTCGCTGCCGGCATCGCCGACGGGACCGCCCGCGGCACGTTCGGCCAGTACGTGTACTCGCTGACCAGCGAGGCGTCCGCGAACCCGGACCTGGCGAACGCCAACGGCGGCTTCGGTACGCCGACCATCCTGGTCGACGGGGAGCGTTTCGAGACCTGGAACCAGCCGGGCGCCCTGCTGAGCGCCGTCCAGGGCGACGGTGCCGCCGGCGCCGACGCCGAGGGCGAGTCCGCCGACGAGTGACCTCGCCGTGGGCGTGGGGCCCGTCGCACCGGCACCGGCGCGGCGGGCCTCACGCCTTCGACGTCCCGGCCGGGTCGTCGTCATCGGTACGATGGTCCCCGCCCGCCGCCTTAGCTCAGCTGGTAGAGCTCCCGTCTTGTAAACGGAAGGTCGTCGGTTCGAACCCGACAGGCGGCTCCACCCGACGGCCCGTCGGTCTGCGATAACGCGGACCGACGGGCCGTCGTCCCGGCGAGCTCATTCCCAGTAGAGCCAGAGCACCCGCCAGCGCACCGGTTCGCCCGTGTCGGGGTCGGTGCCCTCGACGACGTCCCACTTCTCGGGGTAGCCGAGCCCCGTGCGGATGGCCTCCCACGCCGCCGTGAAGATCTCGCGCTGCTCGTCGAGCGTGGTTCCCCGCTCGTCGTAGAAGATCACCAGTTCGTCCGACCCATCCCTGCGGGACAGCTTGGCGACGGCACCCGGAGGGGGCGGGTCCCATCCGCCGATGGTCCCGATGATGACGGCGCCGGCTCGGCACAGGTCGTCCATCTGCACCCGGACGTCTTCCTCGGTGGCCTCAGGCAGCTTCATGGTCGGTCCAATCCGGGCGCCGCGGCCGTCTGCAGCGCCCTGTCGACGGTGGTGGCCGTCTCTTCACCGTGGACCCCGCCACCGGTGCTCGCGCGCCGGGAGCTGCCTCCGTGCGGTGAGCACCCGACCCTCCGGCGCGGTCAGCGCTCCGACGGGGGCCACGGCTTCGGCTCGGCCCACTTCGGCGTCCGGCCGTCACCGCTGGACGTGCCCCGGATCCGCCGCTGCACCCACGGCACGACGTGCGCCCGCGCCCACTGGGCGTCCTCGCGGGCCCGCTGGCGCAGCCGCGGCGCCGTGACGGCGGGCATCGGGTCGTCGAAGCGTTCGTCGTCCGGCGCGAGGCCGAGCCCCACCAGCGCCGCGTTCGCGACGCGACGGTGCCCCTCGTCGGTGAGGTGGATCCGGTCGTCGGACCACATCCGCAGGTCGTACACCGATCGCAGGCCCCAGTTGTCCAGGACGTAGGCGCCGTGGCGGCGGGCGATCGACCAGATCGTGGCGTTGTACTGCCCGACCCGCCCGCGGATGAAGCTCAGGGTGCCGCCGGACCGGAACCCGGTGCCCATGAGCACGTCGGCGCCCGACGCGCGCAGTCGGGCCACGGCCGCCTCCAGCGTCGCCGCCAGGGCGTCGAGGTCGGCCTGGGCGCGCAGGATGTCGTTCCCGCCGCCGACGAGCGAGACGAGGTCCGGCTGCATCTCGAGCGCGACGGGCACCTGCTCCTCGACGATCTGGCGCAGCTTCTTGCCGCGGATCGCGAGGTTGGCGTACTCGAGGACCTCGTCGCCGCGGCGTTCGGCCAGGTGGTCGGCGAGCCGGTCCGTCCAGCCGCGCTGCACCGCCGTCGTCTCCGTGCCGGCCGGGGCTCGCGTGCCGTCGTCGTACGGGTACGGGTCCCAGAGTCCCTCGGAGAACGAGTCGCCGATCGCGACGTAGCGGGACCACGGGGGGATGCTGTCGTGCGAACTCACGGGGCCATTCTGCACCCCTCCCGGGATCAGTTGCTCAGGGCAGCCGCCAGTCGACCGGCGTCCCGCCCTGCTGCTCGAGAAGGGTGTTGACCCGGGAGAACGGTGCCGACCCGAAGAACCCGCGGTAGGCGGCCAGCGGGCTCGGGTGGGCGGACTCGACGGTGGGCGTGCTGCCCAGCCAGGGCTTCAGCGAGGCGGCGTCACGGCCCCAGAGGATCGCGACGAGCGGTCCGCCGCGTGCCACCAGCGCCTTGATCGCGGCCTCGGTCACCTGCTCCCACCCCTGGCCGCGGTGCGAGGCCGGGCGGCCGGGCTCCACGGTCAGCACCCGGTTGAGCATCATCACGCCCTGGTCCGCCCACGGGCTGAGGTCGCCGTTCGCCGGAGCCGGGACGCCGACGTCGTCGGTCAGCTCGGTGAAGATGTTCACCAACGACTTCGGCAGCGGGCGGACGTGCGGCTGGACGGAGAAGGACAGCCCCATGGGATGGCCCGGTGTCGGGTAGGGGTCCTGGCCGACGACGAGCACCCGGACGTCGGCGAGGGGACGTCGGAAGGCCGCGAACACGTCGGCGGGGGCCGGGAGGTACTGGCGTCCGGCCGCGACCTCGGCGCGCAGGAAGTCGCCCATCGCGTGGATCTGCGGTTCGACGTCGGCCAGGGCGGCGGCCCAGTCCGGCGCCATGACCCGGTCCAGCGGCGGCCGGCCGGTCGGCGACGGGGCGTCCGACGGCGGTGCGCCGGTCGGTGCGGACGGGGCGGTGGCGGCAGGGTCCGGCGTCGTCTCCACGACGGCGACGCTAGCAGGGCGCCGGCGAGGGGCGACGCGCGGGGCCGGGCTGCCGGAGGTGGCGCCCGGAGTGACCCATACTGGGCCGCATGAGCGAGATGCTGGTCCAGGAGGTCGACACCACGACGCAGGCTCCGGCGTCGGACGCCGCCGAGGCGCTGTCCGACCGCGACCGGGAGATCCTGGCCTTCGAGAAGCAGTGGTGGAAGTACGCCGGCTCGAAGGAGCAGGCCGTGCGCGAGCTGTTCGACATGTCGGCCACGCGGTACTACCAGGTGCTCAACGCGCTCATCGACACCCCGGAGGCGCTGGCCCACGACCCCATGCTGGTCAAGCGGCTGCGGCGGCTCCGTGCGACGCGTCAGCGGGCCCGCAGCTCGCGTCGTCTCGACGGTTCGCGGGGCTGACGCGGTGCGGCTGAACAGGTTTGGCCGCGTGCTGAACAAGCTCTGTACTTCGGCCCATCCCGACCCGCTACCCTGTGCGGCGTGACGAAGAGCCACTACCCGTACCCGCCTGACGAGTTCGACGTCCGCGGTCCCGAGGGGTCGCCCGTCGGCGTCCACCGCGAGCCCCGCAGCGGGTGGAGCTCGGCCTGGCCGTTCCTGCTGGTCGCCGTCGTCTTCGCCGGCCTGGCGGTCGCCGTCGTGGGGTTCCTGTCCGACGACCCGGGCGGCAGCGAGAACCCGCCGGCCGCGCAGCAGGAGTCCGCGGCGCCCGAGTCCTCCGCGGAGGGCGAGGCAGCCGAGGGCGACGGCTCCGGCGAGGAGTCCGGCGACGGTTCCGGTGAGCAGTCCGGTGACGGTTCCGGCGAGGGCGACGCCGAGGCGACCGAGGAGTCGTCGGAGGAGTCGTCGGAGGAGTCCCCCGAGGAGTCCGGTCCCGACATCGCCTCCCTGGTGGCAGCCGGTGATACGAGCGCCTTCGTGCGCGTCCTGAACGACGACAGCGGCGTCAGCGGCGAGGCCGGCCGTGGCGCGGAGGCGCTCGGGGCGCAGGGCTTCTCGAACACCGAGGCGACGAACTACGACGGCGACTCCGGCCAGACGACGAACGTGGTCTGGTACGCCGAGGGGCGCGCCGAGACGGCCGCCGCGGTGGCGGCGATCCTCGGGATCCCCGCGGAGGAGACCTCCCAGCAGCCGCTCGCGAACGGTGACGTCATCGTGGTGATCAAGGAGGCGCTCACCATCGCCGAGTGATCCACCGGTGCGGGCCGGTGCCTGACGACGCAGTTCGCGTCGCAGGTGCCGGCCTTCGTCGTTCTCCGGGGCGTGTCCGGCGGGCGTGCCGACGTCGGGCGCCGCTGAGCAGCGCCGTTGTGCGCCGGGGGCGAACATCTTGCACTCTCGGGGTGAGAGTGCCAATAATGTCTTAGCACTCTCGACTGTCGAGTGACAGCCGACCGGAGTGACCCACTCGGTCCATCGGTGAGGCTCGGTCGCGTGCGTGATGTGAACGCACGCGGACGGGTCGTCCGTCGCGGGCACCGCTAGACCACGACACGCCACAGCGGAGGATCAGTCCCCATGGCCAAGATGATTGCGTTCGACGAGGAAGCTCGTCGGAGCATGGAGCGCGGGCTCAACCAGCTCGCCGACACCGTCAAGGTGACGCTCGGCCCCAAGGGCCGCAACGTCGTCCTGGACAAGAAGTGGGGCGCCCCCACGATCACGAACGACGGTGTCTCCATCGCCAAGGAGATCGAGCTCGAGGACGCCTACGAGAAGATCGGCGCCGAGCTCGTCAAGGAGGTCGCCAAGAAGACGGACGACGTCGCGGGTGACGGCACCACCACCGCCACCGTGCTCGCCCAGGCGCTCGTGCGCGAGGGCCTGCGCGTCGTCGCCGCCGGTGCCAACCCGATCGCCGTCAAGCGCGGCATCGAGAAGGCCACGGCCGCGGTGACCGAGCAGCTGCTCAACGCCGCCACCGAGGTCGAGACCAAGGAGCAGATCGCGGCCACGGCCGGCATCTCCGCGGGCGACCCGGCGATCGGCGAGCTCATCGCCGAGGCCCTCGACAAGGTCGGCAAGGAAGGCGTCGTCACCGTCGAGGAGTCGAACACCTTCGGCCTCGAGCTCGAGCTCACCGAGGGCATGCGCTTCGACAAGGGCTTCCTGGCCCGCTACTTCGAGACGGACCCGGAGCGCCAGGAGGCCGTCCTCGAGGACCCGTACGTCCTGATCGTCGAGTCGAAGATCTCGAACGTCAAGGACCTGCTGCCGCTGCTCGACCAGGTCATGAAGACCAACCGGTCGCTGCTGATCATCGCCGAGGACGTCGAGGGCGAGGCCCTGGCGACCCTGGTGCTGAACAAGATCCGCGGCACCTTCAAGTCCGTCGCCGTCAAGGCCCCGGGCTTCGGCGACCGCCGCAAGGCCATGCTGCAGGACATCGCGATCCTCACCGGTGGTCAGGTCATCACCGAGACCGTCGGCCTCAAGCTGGAGAACGCCACGCTCGAGGAGCTCGGCCAGGCGCGCAAGGTCGTCGTCAACAAGGACGAGACCACGATCGTCGAGGGTGCCGGCGACGCCGACCTCATCGAGGGTCGCGTCCAGCAGATCCGCTCCGAGATCGAGAAGTCGGACTCCGACTACGACCGCGAGAAGCTCCAGGAGCGCCTCGCCAAGCTGGCCGGCGGCGTGGCCGTCATCAAGGCCGGTGCGGCCACCGAGGTGGAGCTCAAGGAGCGCAAGCACCGCATCGAGGACGCCGTCCGCAACGCGAAGGCTGCCGTCGAGGAGGGCATCGTCGCCGGTGGCGGCGTGGCCCTGCTGCAGGCCGGTGCCGTGGCGTTCGAGAAGCTCGAGCTGGACGGCGACGAGGCGACCGGTGCGCAGATCGTCAACGCGGCGATCTCGGCCCCGCTGAAGCAGATCGCCATCAACGCCGGCCTCGAGGGCGGCGTCGTGGCGGAGAAGGTCCGCAACCTCCCCTCGGGTCACGGCCTCAACGCCGCGACCGGCGAGTACGAGGACCTGCTGAACGCGGGCGTCAACGACCCGGTCAAGGTCACGCGCTCGGCGCTGCAGAACGCCGCGTCCATCGCCGCGCTGTTCCTCACCACCGAGGCGGTCGTCGCCGACAAGCCGGAGCCGGCCTCGGCCCCGGCCGGTGACGGCGGCATGGGCGACATGGGCGGCATGGGCTTCTGATCCCTGCGCGTCCGGCGCGGTCCTGACCGCGCCTCGCTGCGAACGACGGCGGCCGGTCACCTCTGCGGAGGTGGCCGGCCGCCGTCGTGCGTCGTTGTGGGCATGAAATCTGCACCTGACCGGCGGTCTGCACCCGCAGATTTCATGCCCACAACGACGGGTGGGGTCAGCGGGTGGCGAAGAGCCGAGTGGCCTGGTTCTCCGCGTCGGAGTACGTCTGGGACGCCGACTGCAGCGCCGCGGTGACGGAGTCCAGTGCGGCCTCGACCTGGGTCTGGGCGGACTGCCACTGCGTCATCACCCCGGCGAACGACGTCGCCGCGCTGCCGTGCCAGCTCGCCTGCAGGTCCTGCAGGTGCCGCATCAGGGCGCCGACCTCGGCGCGGATCGCCCCGACGGACCCGTTCACCGCCGCTCCGGCCTGTGCCACCCGATCGCTGTCGACCTCGTATCGCACGTGCTGCTCCTTCGTCGTGGGTCCCGGGAGGGCCGGGCTGGCCACGACGCTAGGCGTGCGGGTGCGCGGCAGGCCGCCGTCGTCCACAGGGTGTGGACGAGCGGCTGACCCGCGCAGGACCGCCCTGACTCGCGGAGGACGGTCCTGACCCGCGCGGGATCGTCCTGACTCGCGGGAGCTGTGCGTGCGCCGGGCGGCTACTGACGGGCGGGGCCGGCCGGGGTCTGCGCCTCGAGCCGACGACGCTCCTTGACCAGTCGGTGCATCTCGGCGTCCAGGTTCTGCCGCGCCGGCTCCTCCCAGGTGAGGCCGAGCGGGCTGACGTAGAGCTGGGGCCGTCCGAGGAGCTTGGAGATCACCTTGATGCGGGCGTCGAGGTAGTCCGGCAGCGGGATGTGCGCGTACTCGGCGCGGATCGCGGCGACGTACTCCTTGTAGCGCTGCGGCTCGGCGGCGAGCATGCCGAGGTCGGCGTCGTTGAGGACCGCCGAGTCGAAGTCGCCGGGCAGGGCCTTGTGCCGCGCCATGGACTCGACGAGCTCGGCGACACGGTCGGCCCGCCGCGCGGCCACCCCGAGCCCGACGAGCTGCTCGCGCGCCAGATCGGCGCTCAGGGTGGTCTGCTCACCGCCCCGCGTGGCGTACGCGACCTTGCGGTCGGCGTCGAAGACGGCGCCGTGGTACCAGGCGGCCAGCCGGACCAGGTCGGGCTCGTGCGTCTCGTGCGCGAGCTCGTCGACGCGGTGCAGGACCGCGGCCAGGTGACGCAGGTTGTGGAAGTGCCGGTCCGTCTCCGACCACCGGTCGATGAGCTCGGACCCGACCGCGCGGATCTCTTCCTCCGTGGCGGTGGCGCCGGCGCCGTGACACGTGCGGACGAACGCGGAGAGGAACCACTGTGGTGCGTCGGCGTGGAGCACGCCCATCGCTATCAAGACCTTCGTCTAGGGGCCGGATGCTGTGACCAGCCGTAGTTCCAGATTACGCCGCCCCAGCGACGTTGCTGCGCAGGCGAACCGGAACCAGGCCGTCACGCATCGTAGTCCCCGGGGAGCGGAAGGTGAACTCGCACCGTCAGACCACCGCCGGGTGTCTCGTGCACCGAGGACCGGCCGCCGTGGGCGCTCAGGATCGCGGCCACGATCGCGAGCCCCAGACCCGAGCCCCCGGACTCGCGGTTGCGGGAGGAGTCCGCGCGGTAGAAGCGCTCGAAGATCTTGTCCGCCTGGTCCTTCGAGACGCCGGGGCCGTGGTCGCGCACCTCGACGACGGCGTCACCCTCGGGTGTCGTGCCCAGGGCCAGCTCCGCCGGGGAGCCCACCGGCGTGTGCCGTGCGACGTTGCCCACGAGGTTCGTCAGCACCTGCCGCAACCGGTCCGTGTCGCCCGTCACGCGGAGCGACGACGGTGCCGCCTCGCCAGGACCCAGCCCGGTCACGGTGACCACACGCTCCGGGTCCAGGGCGTGCAGGTCCTGGGCGGTGTCGCGGGCCAGCGCGACCAGGTCCACCGACTCCTGGCGCAGGGGCCGGCGCTCGTCCAGGCGGGCGAGCACCAGCAGGTCGTTGACGAGGGACCCCATGCGCCGCGCGGAGTCCTCGATGCGCCCCATGGTGTCCTCGACCTTGTCCGGGCTGTCGAGGGCACCCATCCGGTACAGCTCCCCGTAGCCCTTGACCGTGGCCAGCGGCGTGCGCAGCTCGTGGCTGGCGTCCGAGACGAAGCGACGCATCCGCTGCTCGGAGGCCTCCTGGGCGGCGAACGCGGCCTCGACCTGGGTGAGCATCGCGTTCAGCGAGTGGGACAGGGAGCCGACCTCGGTGCTGGCGGGCTGGTCCTCGGGCACGCGGCGGGACAGGTCGCCGTCGGCGATCGCCGCGGCCGTGGACTCGATGCGACGCAGGGGCCGGAAGGAACGGCGCACCAGCCAGAACGCCAGGGCGCCCCCGAGCACCACGATGCCCAGACCGATCCAGAGCAACGCCTTGCCCAGGTACTCGCTCGTCTCCTCGACGTTCGACAGCGGCAGCGCGACGTAGGCGGCGCCCTCGACCTCGGCGCCGCGGAACGGGCTGCAGGGGATGGAGACCACCCGCCACTGCGACGGGTCGCTGCCACCCGTGGAGTCCACGGTGAAGGGGTCGATGCCCCGCGCCACGACGGTCTCGACCGACTCGTCGGGGATCTGCGGCTCGCCGAACCGGTCCAGGGTCTGCGTCCAGCCCACCGGGCCGCCGTCGAGCCCGTTGCAGCTGTGCAGCGTCACCGCGTAGTCGCTCGGGATGCGTTGGGTCGTCTCACCGGGGTTGAGCGTCGTCAGGCGTGCCACGCCCTGGGCCGACTGCGTGAGCTGCTCGTCCAGCTCGTCGATCAGGTAGTTCGACACGACGGTCCGCGCCGTCAGTCCCGCCAGCACGAGACCGGCGCCGAGCAGCAGCACGGTGATCGCCACCAGGCGGACACGCAGGGGCGTGCGGGCGAGCCAGCCCCACCGGCGCCCGCCGTCGTCGGTGGCGGGAGCCGCGGCGTCCGCCGGGGCACGGCGCGCGCCGTCGGGGTGCGCGTCCGTCATCGCGGCGGCGTCCGCAGCAGGTAGCCCACACCTCGCTTGGTGTGGATCAGCGCGGGCAGCTCGACGTCGGTGCCGTCCGGTCCCGGGACGGTCAGGTGGTCGATCTTGCGTCGCAGGTAGGAGATGTAGGACTCGACGATGTTGGCGTCGCCACCCCAGTCGTACTGCCACACGTGGTCGAGGATCTGCGCCTTGGAGAGCACCCGCCCGGCGTTGAGCATCAGGTAGCGCAGCAGCTTGAACTCGGTGGGGGAGAGGTCGACCTCGACGCCGGCGCGGTGCACCTCGTGGGAGTCCTCGTCGAGCTCGAGGTCGCCGACCCGGAGCACGGCGTCGTCCTCCGGCTCACCGCCCGCCGTGCGCCGCAGCACCGCCCGGATCCGCGCCACGACCTCCTCGAGGCTGAACGGCTTGGTCACGTAGTCGTCGCCGCCGACCGTCAGCCCCTGGACCTTGTCCTGCGTGTCGTCGCGGGCGGTCAGGAACAGCACGGGGGTGTGCCGGCCCGTGGCGCGCATGCGTCGGGTGACGGTGAAGCCGTCCATGTCGGGCAGCATCACGTCGAGCACCACGAGGTCCGGCTGCGTGTCCGACACCAGCTGCAGGGCGCTCGCGCCGTCGGCGGCCGCATGCACCTCGAAGCCCGCGAAACGCAGGGAGGTGGACAGCAGCTCGCGGATGTTGGGCTCGTCGTCGACGACGACGAGCCGTGCCTCGGGGGCGTCGGCGTCGGTGGTAGCCATGACTCCAGTGTGCGCCGACTTGCTGGACGTTACCTGGACAGGTGCCGTGGACGGCCGACCCGTCCGTCCGGCGGGCCGGGGACGACCTCGGTAGGCTCGGCCCACCAGTCCCGACCAGGGAGGACGTCCCCGTGACGCAGCACTCGACGCCCGAGCAGCCGGTGCGGTCGTCGCGGGCTCCCGTGGTCCGCCGCTGGGTCGCCGGGGCGATGGCCGTGATCACGACGCTCCTCGTGGTCGCCTCGTCCCTCGTGGTGTGGGCGCACCGCACCGTGCTGGACACCGACCAGTTCATGGACACCGTGGGCCCCGCCCTGGACGACCCGGCGTTCGCCGACGCGCTCGCGGACCGCGTCTCCGACGAGGTGCTGCTCGCCCTCGACCTGGACTCCCGGGTCTCCGACCGGCTGGCCCAGCTCGACACCGCCCTCGTGGCGGCGCTGGTGGCGCGGGGCGACCTCGCGCCGGGGCCGCTGCTCGACGCGCTCTCCGGGGACGTCGACCGACCGACCCTCGCGGCGATCACGCCGCTGATCGTCGAGCCCCTGGAGGAGCGCATCGACGCGGCCGTGGAGCGGGTGGTGACGTCCGACGCCGTCGCGGACCGGGTGCCGGATCTCGTGGAGCGGGCGCACTCCGGAGTCGTGGCGCTGGCCCGCGCCGACGTCGAGGACCACCCGAACGTCTACCTGACCGACGACGCGGTCATGCTGAACACGCTGCCCCTCGTCGCCGACGCCGTGCGTGAGTCGCTCGGTGGTCTGGAGGACGTGCTCGGCGACGTCACGCTCCCGGACGCCGTCTCCGAGAGGGCGCCGGAGGCTCGCGCCCAGCTCTCCGAGGCCCTCGGGGTGGAGCTGCCGGAGGGTATCGGCCAGGTGCAGCTCATGGACCGTGCGACCTTCGACGGGCTCCAGGACGCCGTGACGACGGCGGACCGGGTCGGGTGGCTGCTGGTCGTGCTGACGCTCGTCGCCGTCGTGGCCACCCTGTGGATCTCGCCCGACCGACGCCGGGGAGCCGTCCAGCTCGGCATCGGCGTGCTCGTCGGCGTGGTGATCGTGACCGCGCTGATCTCCCGGCTGCGCGGCGTCGTGGTGGACGTGGCGCGGACGCCCGACGGCGAGCGTGTCGCGACCGTGCTGTTCGAGTCCGTGGCCGGCGAGGTCCACGAGATCCTCTGGCTCGTCGCCGTCGTCGCCGCCGTGACGGTGGTCGTCGGCGCGCTGCTGGGCCGGCCGCGGTGGTTGGTGGACGCCGGACGTCGGTGGCCGTGGGTCGCCACGGTCACGGGCCAGGACGGCCGCCTGGGCCGGTGGGTCGCCGCGCACGCGGACGTGCTGCGCGTCGCCGTGCTGGCCGTGGCGGTGCTGGTCGTCGTGGCGACCGGGTTCCTGTGGGTGGTCATGGTGCTGACGGTCCTGCTGGCGGCCGCGGCGCTGTGGGCGATCACGGTCACGCGGCGGTCCGCCGGCCTGCCGGGAGAGCGACGCGGCAGCGAGCGGCCGCCGGCCGAGCAACCGCCGGCCGAGCAACCGCGCGCGTGACGCCCGCCCGGCCGGGACCGTCAGAGGAAGCGCAGCGGGTCGAACTCCTCGATCGGGATGATCCGCACGCGCGGCAGGGGGCTCGTGAACGCGTTGGCGTCGCCCTCCAGGTCGAAGATCTCCAGGCCGGACTCGGACAGCCCGGCGAGCTGCATGTTGACGAACTCGCGGAACGCCAGCAGGCCGACGCGGCGGTCCTGACCCAGCAGCCGCTCGACCTGCGGCAGGAAGTCGCCGTCGTGGCTGGCGAGCAGCACGTCGGCGTCGCGGTCGGCGATGGCGTCCAGGGTGCGCTGGATACCGACGTCGACGACCTTCTCGTCACCGCTGGCTGCCAGGGGGATCGGGCGGTAGCCCATCGCCAGCAGCGCCTGGACGAACGACATCGGCATCTGGCCGTTCGTGGCGTTGAGGAAGAACAGCGGGACGACGTCCTGGTTCCAGACGCGCTGGGCGAAGCCGGTGATGCGGTCCCAGCGCGGCCGCTCCTCGGGGTTGGGGCGCCGGTTGAGCACGTTCATGCCGAGGGTGGCGTCGATGTTCTCGCCGTCCACCAGCAGGTAGGTGGTGCGCGCGGTCCCGCGCGCGGGAACGGTGGTCGGCTCGGAGAAGGGGGAGGCCATGGGCACAGCGTACGCGGGGGGCCGGTCGATGGGGGGGGTGACCGACGGGGGCGTGCGGAGTAGTCTCAGCGCTCGTGTCCGAGATCGAGTTCTCAGCGGTGCCTCGTGTCACCGTGCTGCAGCACAGTTCCGACGTTCCCGTCGACCGGTTCCGCGGGCTGCTCGGCGACCTGCGCGTCGTCCGTCTCTTCGACGGCGACCCCGTGCCGACGCTCGACGAGTGCGGCGACGGCCTCGTGGTGCTGGGCGGTCAGATGAACGCCTACGCCGACGACGCCGCGCCGTGGCTCCCCGCGGTCCGGTCCCTGCTGGCCGACGCCGTCGCCGCCGACCTGCCCACGCTGGCCGTCTGCCTCGGCGCCCAGATGCTGGCGGTCGCCGGCGGGGGCACCGTGGCCGTGGGCGCCCCGCCCGGTCGCGAGGCCGGTGTCCTGCCGGTGTACTGGCGGGCCGAGGCGCTCGAGGACCCGGTGCTCGCCCCGCTCGCCCGGGCGGCGGGTGCCGAGACCGCGGAGGACCTCGACGGCCGGGGCGTCGCGACCTCGTTCGTGCAGATGCACGCCGACGCCGTCATCGAGCCGCCGGAGGGCGCGCAGTGGCTGGCGTGGTCCGAGATGTACCCCTACCAGGCGTTCCGCTGGGGGTCCGCGCTCGGGGTGCAGTTCCACCCGGAGGCGGGGCCGACGACGGCGGTCCGCTGGGCGCTCGGGTACACCGAGGTGGAGACCGCCGCCGTGCACGCGTGCGCGGTCGAGCACGACGACGAGCTGCGCCGGTCCGGCGAGCTGCTCGCCGGCGCGTTCCTCGACCACGTGCGCGCCGCGGTCGTCGCCCGTCGGCAGCGGGAGGAGGCCGCCGTCGTCGCCGCCGGCCCGGACGAGCAGGAGGTCGACGGCGCCGCGGAGCTGCCGGAGTCCGTCGAGGCACCCGCGGCCTGAACGCACCGCCGCGCTGCGAGTCAGGGCTCGGCCCGCGAGTCAGGGCCTCTGCCCGCGGGTCAGGGCGGCGGGCCGCGAGTCAGGGCTCGGCCCGCGGGTCAGGGCTCGGCCCGCGAGTCCGGCTCGGGTGTGACCGGTCGGCTTCCTGACCCGTCGCACCCGAGCCCTGACTCGGCCGGAGCTGTCCTGACTCGGCCGGCGCGGTTCTGACTCGGCCGGAGTTGACCTGCGCCGGCGGTCAGGACTCGATCTGGCCCGGCTGCGGCGACCCGGACTTGAGCGCCGCGAGACGGGCCTCCAGCTCCAGGTCCTCCATCGAGCCCTCCAGCTCGGCGAACTGCGAGTCCAGCGACGACGCCGCGATCTCCGCCTGGCCCATCGCGTGCGCCTCCTCGCGCCGCACGGCCTCCTCGAACCGGTTCAGCTCGCTAGTGGGGTCCATGACGTTGATCGAGCTGATCGCGCCCTGGACCGTCTGCTGGGCCTCGGCGGCCTTCTGGCGGGCCACGAGCTGGTCGCGCTTGGACTTGAGGTCGACGAGCTTGTCCTTCATCTGCGCCAGCCCGGTCTTCAGCTTCTCGACCGTGACCCGCTGCTGCTCGATCATCGGCTGGGCGGTCGTGACCTCGTTCTCGGCGTCGAGCTGCTTGCGCAGCGCCACCTTGGCGAGCTGGTCGAACTTGTCGGCGTTGGCCGCGTCGCCGGCTGCGCGACGCTCGTCCGCCTTACGGGAGGCCGCCAGCGCCTTGGCGCCCCACTCCTGCACGGACTGCACGTCCTCGTGGTAGTCCTGCTCGGCCATGCGCAGGTTGCCGATGGTCTGCGCGATCGCCTGCTCGGCCTCGGCGATGTTGTTCGTGTAGTCGCGGATGAGCTGGTCGAGCATCTTCTGCGGATCCTCGGCGCGGTCGAGCAGCGCGTTGATGTTCGCCTTCGCGAGCTGGCCGATCCGGCCGAGGATGCTCTGCTTCTGGTTCATGAGGTGCCTTTCTGGTGCCAGGTTGCCCGTCACTAGGTCCGACGACGGTGGAGGCCGCGGGGTTCCCGCCGGCGGGTCAGAAGCGACCTCCGGCACCGCCGCGGCCACCGCCGAAGCCACCACCGAAGCCGCCGCGGCCACCGCCGCCGAAGCCGCCCATGCGCCCACGCCGTCGGCCGCCGCGCATCATCGAGTCGATGAGGATCCCGCCGAGGATCATGCCCCCGATGTCGGCGCCGCGGCGCGAGCCGACCGTGCCCTGGCCGGCGTCCCACCCGCCGGTGTCCTGCTGGGCCATCTGCGCGGCCTGCTGGCCGTAGCGCTCGGCCTGCTGTGCCGTGGCCAGCGCCGCCTGGGGGTCGCTCGCCTGCTGCTCGCGGGCCTGGGCGACCAGGCGTTCGGCCTCCGCCAGCCGGGTCCGGGCGTCGGGTCCGACGGCGCCGCGTCGCGTCGTCACGTAGTCCCGGGTGGATCGCAGGTGGGACTCGGTGCGCCCCAGGACGTCGCGCAGCAGCGCGCGGGCGCGGGCGTCGGCCTCGGAACGGTGCCGCGAGGGAGCCAGCGCGTCGTCGAGGGCGGCCTCGGCGGCGGCGAGTCGGCTCAGGGCGGCCAGAGGGTCGCCGCCGTCCTTGGCAGCACGGGCCTGGTCGACGGCGGCGCGGGCCTCGGCGGCCGCGTCGCGGACCCGGACGTCGTCCGGGGCGAGCCGGTCCGCGTCACCGATGTCGTGGGTGATCGAGGCGATGCCCGTGTCGAGGCTGGATCCCGCCGTCGCCAGGTCGTCGCCGGCGGTCGCCACGGCCTCGAGCAGGGTGACGGCCTGACCGAGCGCGTTCTGCGCGGCCCGGGCGTCGGCGACCGCGACGGCCCGGCGACGCCGGCGCACGGCGGCACGGCCGGACTCGATCATCTCGCGGGCGTTGGCGACCAGGGTCTCGGCCTGGTCGGGGTTGGTGCGGATCGAGGCCAGGGCCGTGTCCGGGTAGGTCGCCGTCAGTCCTGCCAAGGTGTGCCGGGCGAGCTCGACGCGGGCGGTGATCTCGGTGGCGCGCTGCTCGGCCTCGTCGAGGATCTCCGGCGCGCGGGCGCGGATGCGACGCAGCTCGTCGAACGCGTCGGTCTGCGCGTCCAGCGACGCGGCCGCGGTCTCGCACCGGGTGATGATCGCGGCCAGCTCGGCGTGCTCGCCCAGGGCGTCGCCCGGGGTCTCCTCGAGCACCTGCCGTTGGTGGAACGCCTCGGCGACCTCCTGGCGCGCGGCCTCCAGGGCGTCCCGGAACTCGCGGGTCTCCACGACGCCGAACTCGGCTTCGGCGAACGCGAGCTCCTGCTCGGAGGTCTTCACGGCGTCGTCCACGGCGACGAGGGCGCTGCCAGCACGACGCCGCATCTCCTCCAGACCGAGCCCGGCGAACCGTTCCAGGTCCGGGCCCGCGGCCTGGCGACGACCGGGGCGGCCGGCGGCGCCGACCACACGGCGGGCCCCTTCCGCGGCGCGGCGACGGCGGGCGGCCGCGGCAGCCGCGCCGCGCTCGGCGAGCTCGGCGTCCCGACGGCGTGCCCGGCGCACGAGGACGAACCCACCCACGACGACCACCAGGCCGATCGCGGCCCAGAGGACGACGTCGGGGATCCCTCCGCCGTCGTCCTGCCCGGCGCCGGTGCCCGTGGTGGCGCCGGACCCCCCGGTGGTGGCGAGCAGGGCGTCGACGGCGGCGACGGTCGCGCCGGCCCAGTCTTCGTCCCGCAGCCGGTCGACGGCGGCGTCCCGGACGGCGTCGAGCTGGCCGTCGGTGAGGTCGACGTTCTGGTCCCAGCTCATGCCGTACAGCCGGTCCTCGGTCGCGACGGCGAGGAGGAGGTCGTCGGTGCCGAGCCGGGCCTGGTTCGCCGTGGCGTCGGCCCACTCCCGGCCGTCCAGGCCGTCGAAGCGCTCGACGTAGACGACGAACAGCTGGTAGGAGGTGTCGGCGGCGAGCTCGTCGAGCGCGGACTGCACCTCGGCGGTGCCCTCCTCGTCGAGGACACCCGCGACGTCGGTGATGTCCCCGTCGAGCTCGGACAGCGGGGCCTCGGCGGCGACGTGTCCCACCGCGTGCGTCGGACCGGCGGTCAGGGCGACGAAGGCGGCTACCGCGGATGCGAGCGTGAGGACGGCGACGACAGGTGAGACCGGACGTCGCCGCGCGGCCAGGAGGGACGGGGTCACGGTCTGCATCGTGGCGCGACCGGGGGTGCGACGCAATCCCGCAGCGGGTGAGGTTTGTGGCGGTTCCCGCCGTGACCCGGACGTGACCTGGGCCTGCTTCGATGCTCGTGGGCCGGGTCAGGGGACCCGCCGACCGACGACGGAATGAGTGGACACGTGCTGAAGACCAGGATCACCGCCCTGCTGACGGCGGGCGCCGTCGGACTGACGCTGTCGGCCTGTGCGGGAGCGGACGACGAGGCGGTCGACCCCGCGGTGTCGGCCGCCGAGGCCGCGGCCACCGCCGAGGAGGCCACCGGCGGGCGCCCCGTGGCGGGCGACGTCGTCGAGCTCTCGGAGCGGATGGCGCAGGCCCAGGAGGGGCACTCCACCGTGCACGTGGAGAGCGGTATCGCGGGTGAGGCGGTCGAGCTCGCGGGGATGGACGGCGTCTACCAGAACGCGGACATCGTCCTGGGTGCCACGCTCGACGAGATGCGGATGCGCATGACCACCGACGCGATGGGGATGACGATCGAGGCCGTCATCGTCGACTCGACCATGTACATGGACATGAGCGGGTTCAGCGCCGGAGAGGTCGAGTACGTCGCGATCGACCTCGACGAGGCGCAGGAGGAGGCCGGCGTCGCCCAGGCGCTCGACCTCCTGGAGAACGCGGACCCCGCCGCGCAGGCCGAGATGATGGCCGACGCCGTGGAGTCCTTCGAGTACGTCGGGACCGAGCAGGTCGGGGGCACGGAGCTCGACGTCTACGCGGTGACGATCGACGCGGCCGAGGCCTTCGACCCCGCCCTGCTCGGCGTCGACCGGTCGACGCTCGACGAGATGGACGAGACCCCGGTGGACATGGTGTTCCGGCTGGACGGGGACGGCCTGCCGGTGTCCTTCGACATGACGATGACGGTCGAGGGCCAGGAGGTCGTGCTGACGACCACCTACTCCGACTGGGGCAAGGACGTCAGCATCGAGGCGCCGCCGGCCGACCAGGTCGCGGACTACGAGGAGATGATGGGCTGACCACGTCGCGTGGCGCCGGGCCGGCGCTTCACTCCAGACCGTCGGCCCGGCGCTCGTCGACGGTGCGCGCGGCCTCCTGGGCGGCACGCAGGTTGCGGGACCGGCGTGACCCCTTCGGCGGCTGCCGGCCCGGGTCGCGCAGCATGTCGGAGTCGACGAGCTCGTGCCGGGTCAGGTAGGTGTTGGCGACGGCCTGGATGGTAGCGGCGATCGGCAGCGACAGGAAGGCACCCAGCGCCCCGAACACCGCGCCGAAGGCCAGCACGACGACGAAGCTGACCGCCGGGTTCATCTCCAGCGCGCGGGCGGAGATCTTGGGCGAGAAGTACAGGTTCTCGAGCTGCTGGTAGGCGATGATGAACGCCAGCACGGCGACCGCCTGCGGCACCCCCTGCGACGTCAGGGCGACGGCCACCGGCAGCGCCCCGCCGATGTAGGTGCCGATCGTGGGGATGAACTGCGAGACCAGGCCGGTGAACAGGGCCAGGGGCAGGGCGTAGGGCGTGCCCAGGATCACCAGGAACACGGCGGTGAACGCCGCGGACAGCGCCGCGAGCACCACCCGGGAGCTGATGAAGTCCGAGACCTTCACCTGCGTGATCTCCCACAGGCGCAGCACCTCGGTCTGCCGGTCCGGGCGGAGCCAGCGGCACACCGCCACCCGGAACCGCGGGCCCGCTGCCAGGAGGTAGTAGGTGACGAGGCCGATCGTCAGGGCGGCGAACACGAACCCGACGATGGTGGTGCCGACGGCGAGGGTGCCGGAGGCGACGTCGGAGCCGTACTCCTGGACGAGCTGCTGCAGCAGGTCGTCGGAGGACGGCAGGTCGACGTCGAGGTTGGCCTGCAGACGTTCCTGGGCCGCCACGTACACGTCGGGCAGGGTGCCCACGAGCTGGATCAGCTGCTGGATGAAGAGGTTGCCGAACAGCGCCAGGATGCCGAGCCCGAGGATCACGGACCCGAAGAACGCGGCGGCGGCCGCGGCTCCCCGTCGCCAGCCGTGCCGCACGAGCCACACGACGACCGGTTCGAGGGCGAGCGCGAGGAACCCCGCGATGAGCAGGTAGACGAGGACGGTGTTGAGCTGCTGGATCGCGCCCCAGACCCAGATGGCGGCGAAGACGGCGACGGCGCCCATGAGGAGCACGCGCGGTACCCAGCGCGGGGGTCGGCTCGTGTCGTGCTGGAGCGGACGGTCGGTCCCCTCCCCGGTGCCGTCGTCCGGGGCAGGGGGCGCGGTCTCGCGGTCCGCGGCGGCGTCGTCGGCCATGCTGGCACCGTAGTTCGCGGTGTGCCCCCGTGCCTCCTCGACGCCCGGACCGGCTACTGCGGGGCGGCGGCGCGCAGCTTCTCGAGCAGCGGTCCGGCGGCCTGCGCTAGAAACTGCTCCTGCTTCTCATCGCCGATCTGATGCAGTGCGATGTCGGTGAATCCGGCCTCCCAGTACGCCGACACGGCGTCGACCACGGCGTCCAGGTCGGGGCCGCAGGTGATCGACGACGCGACGTCGTCAGGGCGGACGAAGGAGCTCGCGAGGCCGAAGGCTTCCGTCGTCGGGAGGTTGGCGTTGACCGGCCAGCCGAGCCCGAACCAGCGGAACTGGTCGTGCGCCCGTTCGACGGCGGCATCGCGGTCGGGGTCCCATGAGATCGGTACCTGCGCGAACTTGCGTGACGCGGGCAAGTCGGCCGCGTCGCGCTCCGCGTCCCACTGCTCCAGGAGTGCGGACTGCGATTCGGTCGCGATGACGTGGTCGGCGAGAGTCGCGAACTGACCCACGGACTGCCCTCCGGAGACGGCGACGCCGATCCCGACCGGGTCGTCCGGCAGGTCCCACAACCGTGCGGAGTCGACCTGGAAGTGGTCCCCGCGGAAGCTCATGAGGTCTCCCTGGAACAGCGCGCCGATGATCTGCACCGCCTCGGTGAGCATCTCGTGGCGTTCGTCGACCGCCGGCCATCCCGCGCCCACCACGTGCTCGTTGAGGTTCTCGCCGGCGCCCAGGCCGAGGGTGAACCGCCCCTCGGACAGGAGCCCCGTCGTGGCCGCCTTCTGGGCGACAACGGCGGGGTGGTAGCGAAGCGTCGGGCAGGTCACGAAGGACATCAGCCCGGTCCGCCGCGTCGCGTGGGCCACAGCGCCGAGCACGCTCCACGCGTACGGCGAGTGCCCCTGGGAGTCGAGCCAGGGGAAGTAGTGGTCGCTCATCACCTCGAAGTCGAAGCCGACCTCCTCAGCACGCACGGCGTAGTCGACGAGGTCACGCGGGCCGGACTGCTCGGTCATGAGGGTGTACCCGAATCTGGTCATCCGACCACGCTGGTCGAGGTCGAGTGACCCCGCATCTCGGGCTGACCCGCCCTCTACTGCACAGCGTCCAGGTCCTCGGCGTCGACGATGCGGTAGGCGTACCCCTGCTCGGCGAGGAACCGCTGGCGGTGCGCCGCGAAGTCCTGGTCGACGGTGTCGCGGGCGACGACGGCGTAGAAGTGCGCCGTGCGGCCGTCCTGCTTGGGGCGCATGACCCGGCCCAGGCGCTGGGCCTCCTCCTGCCGGGAGCCGAAGGACCCGGAGACCTGGATCGCCACGGACGCCTCGGGCAGGTCGATGGAGAAGTTCGCGACCTTGCTCACCACGAGCCGGGAGATCTCCCCGGCGCGGAACGCGGCGAACAGCTTCTGGCGCTCGCGGACGGTCGTCGACCCGGTGATCAGCGGCGCGTCGAGGTGCGCGGCCAGCTCCTCGAGCTGGTCGATGTACTGGCCGATGACCAGCACCTGGTCGTCGGGGTGGTCGGCCACGATCTGCTCGACGACGCGGTTCTTGCCCGGGGCGCAGGCGGCGAGCCGGTACTTGTCCTCCGGCTCGGCCGTCGCGTAGAGCATGCGCTCGTGCTCGGGCAGGGTGAGCCGCACCTCGACGCAGTCGGCCGGGGCGATGTACCCCTGGGCCTCGATGTCCTTCCACGGGGCGTCGTAGCGCTTGGGCCCGATGAGCGAGAACACCTCGTCCTCGCGGCCGTCCTCGCGCACGAGCGTGGCCGTCAGGCCGAGCCGGCGGCGGGCCTGCAGGTCGGCGGTCATGCGGAAGATCGGGGCGGGCAGCAGGTGCACCTCGTCGTAGACGATGAGGCCCCAGTCGCGGGCGTCGAGCAGCTCCAGGTGGGTGTAGACGCCCTTCCGCTTGGTCGTCAGCACCTGGTAGGTCGCGATGGTGACGGGGCGGATCTCCTTGCGGGAGCCCGAGTACTCGCCGATCTCGTCCTCGGTGAGCGAGGTGCGGCGCACCAGCTCGTCGCGCCACTGGCGCGCGGAGACGGTGTTGGTCACCAGGATCAGCGTGGTCGTCTTCGCCTCGGCCATGGCCCCGGCGCCGACGATCGTCTTGCCGGCGCCGCAGGGCAGCACGACGACGCCGGACCCGCCGTGGAAGAACCCGTCGACGGCCTGCTGCTGGTAGGGCCGCGGCGTCCAGTCGGCGGCCTCCTCGCCCGGGTAGACGGGCGTCGTGGTGGTGCGCAGGTCGATCGCGTGCGCCTCGCCGTCGACGTACCCGGCGAGGTCCTCGGCGGGCCAGCCGAGCTTGACCAGGGCCTGCTTGAGGTTGCCGCGCTCGGAGGGGTGCACGACGACGCTGCTCGGGTCGATCTTCTCGCCCACGAGGCCGGTGGTCCGCTTGGACTTGAGCACCTCGGCGAGCACGGCGGCGTCGGTGGACTCCAGCACGAGCCCGTGCGTGGGGTGCGAGTGCAGCGTCAGGCGGCCGTAGCGGCCCATCGTCTCGGCGACGTCGACCAGCAGCGAGTGCGGGACGGGGTAGCGCGAGTACGCGATGAGCGTGTCGACGACCTGCTCGGCGTCGTGACCGGCCGCCCGGGCGTTCCACAGCCCCAGGTTGGTCAGCCGGTAGGTGTGCACGTGCTCGGGGGCGCGCTCGAGCTCGGCGAACGGCGCGATGGCGCGGCGCGCCTCCTCGGCGCGCGCGTGGTCGACCTCGAGCAGGATCGACTTGTCGCTCTGGACGATCAGGGGGCCGTCGGGCATGCGTGTCCTTCCGCGGGGCAGGCGTCCAGGATGCCAACGCACCGGCCGCCCGTCGTGTTCCTGCGGGCGGTGAGCGGCGCGAGGGGGCGGATGTCGATTCCGTACCTGTCGGCGGTCCGTGAACCGTGACCGCTGCGTACGCACCAGTCACGGATGGCGTGAGATTCACGTTATCCGTGACTGGTGCGCGCCACGGTGTTGTGGATCCTGCGGAGCGCACAGCCCCCAGATCGAGTGTCGCCCGGAGCCGGGTCGTGCCGAGCTGGTCGTCCCGACGACCATCGGCGTCTCCCACGGCGGACCCGGTCGACCGGCCCGGAGGCTCAGTCGGTCGGCTGCACCGAGGCGATCCGGTGCACGGCGATGGTGAGCTCGGCCTCGCGCACGGGGTCCAGGGCCCGCAGCCGCCCGCCCTCGAGCCGCATCGGCCGCAGCTCGCGCCGCTCCAGCGCCCCGGACCCGCCGACCAGCTCCACCCAGACCGTCCGTCCGTCGCGCAGCGCCTCGCTCAGCTCGGCCTGCACGTCCCCGGGTTCGCGCACCGCCCGCCCGACGCCGTCACCCTCACCGAACGGCGACGCCGCGGTGCCCCCGCGCCCGGGCCCGGACCCGAACCCGGGCTCGGCGCGGGCCGGTGACGCCCCGGCGTCGGGGGAGCCCGCCGACGCCGACGCGCCGCCCCGGCTCGTGCCGCGGATCCGTGCGACGAGCTCGCGCCGCCCGGCGTCGGTCATGCCGCGCACCGACCCGCCGCCGCGTCGCCGCGACCAGGCGTCCCGGTCCAGGCGTGCCGCGCGGCGGACCCGGCCCAGCGGGCGGCCGTCCGGTCCCTCGAGCGCGGAGAGCAGACCGCGTTCGCGCAGCACCTCGTGCAGCTCGGCGGCCGGCACCGAAGCGGCCAGGACGGTCGGGGCCAGCCGCACCAGTCCGAGGGAGGCCAGCCGCGGGTCGTCGGCCAGGCCCGCGAGCGTCGCCGGGTCGGCCGTGCGGACGTAGGACTGCGCGGACCCGACCCGGAGCGCCTCGTGCCGGCGGGCGGTGTCCTTGACCAGGTACTCCAGGGGCTGCGGCACCGGTACCGCCGAGCGCTGCGCGATCTCCGCGAGCAGGTCCTCGCCGCTGCTGCCGTGGTCGAGCGCCCGTGTCACGGACCCGGTGGTGAACCGCACGGTGGTGGCGGCCCCGCGGGACTCGACCTCGGCGGCCTGGTCGATCAGCCGGGCCAGCTCGGGCCCCGGACGACCGGGCACGATGCCGGTCAGGTCACCCTGCAGGAGGAACTCGTGCACCTCCTCGGGGAACACCGTGCGCATGGCCCCGGCGAGGTCCTCCTCGCCGGGGTCGTCGCCCGCGGCGAGCACCGCGCGGCCGGGTGAGGACAGCACACCCGCCCCGGTGACGCCCAGCAGCGCCGCCTCGCGCAGCAGCCCGGCCACGGCCGCCTCGGGGGGCACGGCCCGCGGTGACCGCCAGCGCAGCACCTCCAGGACGTCGTCGACCCCGAGGGCCACCCCCGGCTGGGCGGCCAGCACGGCGAGCACCTGCTCGCGCAGCCGCGGCACCCACGGCCGCTGCAGGTCCGCGGACAGCGGCGCCCGCACGGTGCCCTTCTCGTCACGGGTCCCCACCTGCCACGGCGTCCGCCGGGACCGGCGCCAGGCCGTCGCCAGCGTCGCCCACCGGTCGGCGTCCTCGGCCTCCTCCCAGCCGTCCGCCCGGGTGGTGGGCACGTACGACGCCGGGGCGTCGCCGTCGTCCGCGACGAGGCCGGCGCTCGCGGCGAGCTCGACGACGGTCGCGGCGGTGGCCTCGTCGGTCTCGAGCAGCCGGGCCGTGCGCCGCAGGTCGCGGACGGCGAGCCCGCCGGCGCGCAGCGTCGACGGCGGGGTGTCGTCCCAGGCGACGACGACGTGGGCCACCTGGCGCACGATCTCCAGCGCGGCGCCGGCGGCCTCGGCGTCGACGGTGGCGTCGGGGACGACCGTGCCCGTGGGTCGGGGCGGGTCGAGGTCGGGGGTGCGGTGCGTGCGGCCATCGCGCAGCGCCAGCCCGACGTCGCGGGGGAGCAGGACGTGCCGGGTGTCGGAGCGCTCCAGCAGCCCGTCGGTCACGAGACCGTCGACCGCGACGCGCGCCGCCGACCCCTCCGGCGGGACGACGCCGACGGGCGGTCCCCAGGTGAGCGCGTCCAGGACCTGCCGGGCGGCGGGGGAGAGGGCCGCGACGTCGACCGTCGGACCGTCGCCGTCCCGGGCGGGGCCGAGTCCGGCGGGGTACGGGCCGAGCACCTCCTCGAGGCCGGGCGAGGGATGCACGCCGTCGCCGTCGTCCCAGACCAGGGCGGCGTCACGGGCGTCGTCGAGCACGCGGGCGACCGGGCCGACGGCGTCCGGCGCGCCGAGTGCGGCGGCGATCCGCGCGGCGTCCACCGGGGTGCCGCCGTCCGACAGTGCGAGCAGCGACTCGAGCACCTGCAGCGTGCCGGCGTCGAGGTGCGCCACGGCGCGTTCGGTGCTGGTGCGGCTGGCGGCGCGGGCGGCCAGGGAGCGCAGCGTGGAGGGGGAGGGGGTGCCGAGGTCGGGTCGGGCGCGCAGCAGCGTCACGAGCTCGTCGTCCGTGCGCGTGCGCACCCACTCGGTGAACGTGACGGCCATCTGTTCGATGCTACGCCGATCGCCGAGCACCGGGACCAGGTCCCCGCGGGTTGTGGGCATGAAATCCACGTTCCGACCGAGGGCAGAGCTGCAGATTTCATGCCCACAGCGCGACGTCAGTCGGCGGCCGTGGCCCGGCACACCTCCGGCCACGGGGTGGGGGCGATCCCGAACCGCTCCTGGGCGGCCGTCGAGTCGAGCACGTACGGCCGCTCCCACTGGTAGCGGAGCTCCCGCAGCTCGCGCACCAGCGGGGAGAACCAGGACGCCACCGCGAGGACGGGCCCGCGCAGCGCGCGGACCTTCACGGGGCCCTGCCCGACGGCGGCCAGCGCGTCGGTGACGGCCTGGCGCTGGGTGACGGGCGGGTTCGACGGCACGTGCCACACGCGCCCGTGCGCGTCGGGGTCGGCGGCCGCGGCGACGAGGGTGCGCGCGACGTCGCGCACGTCGGTGAAGGTGTGCGGCTGGTCGACCCGGCCGATCATCCCGACGGCGCGGCCGCGGCGGGCCGCCGGCAGCACGCGGGAGAGGTGCCCGTTGTCCCCGACCCCCGGACCGGCGTAGTCGGAGCCGCGCACCTCGACGGCGCGGAGGCGGCCGGCCCGGTGGGCGTCGAGGGCGTCCGCCCACATCCGGGCGCGCAGGCGACCCTTGTGGTCGGTGGCGGCGTCGGGCAGGTCCTCGGTCATCGGGCCGTCGACCGGGCCGTAGGGGTAGAGGTTGCCGGTGATCGCGTACGTGGCGCCGAGCCGTTCGGCACTGGTCAGCAGCGAGGCGGCCAGCGGGGGCCAGATCTCGTCCCACCGGGTGTAGTCGGCGGGGTTGGCGCAGTTGTACAGCACGTCGGTCTCCCCGGCGGCGGCGCACAGCGCGTCGGGGTCGGCGGCGTCGACGGCGACGTGCCGGACGCCGGCCAGGCCGGTGTCCCGCCCGGAGCGACTGGCGACGGTGACGTCTTCGCCGGCGGCGGCGAGCAGGGCGGCGACCTGGTGGCCGACGGCACCGGCCCCCACGACGAGATGACGGGTCATGACCGACGCTCCAATCCGAGAGCGGTGCTCTCCCCGGTGTGCTCAGCGTGGCACGGCCGGGCGCGGCGTGCCCCGGACCGGAGGGGGCGGACACCGTCGTCCACGGATGCGACGGGCCCGGCCCCACGCCGGTACTCTGGGACATTGCCCGGCACCCGTCGGGTCAGAGCAACGACGAGCACGAAGAGGTTCAGGTGCCCACCGGCAAGGTCAAGTGGTACGACGCGGATCGCGGTTTCGGTTTCATCGCCAGCGCCGACGGCGGTGAGGTGTTCCTGCACGCCTCCGCGCTGCCGGCCGACGTGCCGAGCCCGAAGCCCGGTACCCGCGTCGAGTTCGGCGTCGCCGACGGGCGCCGCGGGCCGTCCGCCCTGTCGGTGCGGGTCGTCGACCCGCAGCCGTCCGTGGCGAAGGCGAAGCGCAAGCCGCCGTCGGAGATGGCCGGCATCGTCGAGGACCTGATGCGTGTGCTCGACCGCACGGGAGACCAGCTCAGGCGCGGCAAGTACCCGGAGGGCGAGGCGGGCAAGCGCGTCGCCACGATGCTGCGCGCCGTCGCCGACAACCTCGATTCCTGAGAGCGAGACGAATCATGGCATCCGCCGAGGCGCCCGCGAAGGCCCGCCGCGTGAGCTCGCGCGCCCGCAACGACGCCGTCCTGCTGGGCGCCGTCGAGCTGGCGCGCGCCGCGGCGCTGGAGGTCGCGTCCGGACCGGACGACGTCGGCGAGCACCTCGGGACGGTCGCCGAGGGCGAGCGGCTGATGTCCCACCGGTTCGCGGCGGGGATGCGCGGCTACCAGGGCTGGCACTGGACCGTGACGGTGGCCCGCGTCCCGCGCGGCCGCACGGCCACCGTCTGCGAGGTCGAGCTGCTGCCGGGCGACGACGCGATCCTCGCCCCGGCCTGGGTGCCCTGGTCGGAGCGTCTGCGCCCCGGGGACGTGCGCCCGGGCGACAAGCTGCCGTTCCGCGCGGACGACCCGCGCCTGGAGCCGGGCTGGACGCCGACCGGTGACGAGGAGCAGGACGAGGTCGCGATCGAGGAGCTCGCGCTGGCCCGCCAGCGGGTGCTGTCCCCGCAGGGCCGGGACGAGGCCGCCGAGCGCTGGTACCGCGGCTCGCAGGGCCCGACCTCCCGCGGGGCGGTCGCCTCGGACGCCGAGTGCACGACCTGCGGGTTCCTGGTGCCGCTGCAGGGCCCGCTGGGCCAGCTCTTCGGGGTGTGCGCCAACGCGTGGTCGCCCGACGACGGCAAGGTCGTCTCGCTGGACCACGGGTGCGGGGCGCACTCCGAGACGGACGTGAGCCGGCGCCGCAGCGAGTGGCCGGACCCGGACCCGATCATCGACGAGTCCACGGTCGAGCAGGTGGACCTGGGGACGCCGGGTCCGGACGAGCCGGACCGGTCCGACGAGCCGGAAGGTGACGAGCGCGCGTGACGACAGACGTCTTCGGGACCGCCGCGCTGCGGCACGCGGTCACGGAGGCGTGGCTCGGGTCCGCCACACGCTTCCGTGAGGACGCGAACTCGGAGGAGGACCACGCCCGCGGTCACTACCGGGACCGCGTCGTGGTCGAGCTCCTGCAGAACGCCGCCGACGCCGCGGCCCGCGCCGGGGTCCCCGGCCGCGTGGAGATCGCCCTCGACACGAGCACGCGCGTGCTGCGCGTGGCGAACACGGGCCACGCCCTGGATACCGACGGGGTGGCCTCCCTGGCCTCCCTGCGCGCCTCGGCGAAGGACGGCGCCCCCGGCGAGGTCGGGCGGTTCGGCGTCGGCTTCGCGGCCGTGCGCGGCGTGTCCGACGACGTCACGATCAGCTCGCGCGACGGCGGTGTGCGGTTCGACCTGGACGAGACCCGCACCGCGCTGGCCACGCTGACCTCGGGTGACGTCGGCCCTGACCGGCAGCGGCTCGCGGCCGACGTCGCGGGGCGCGGCGACGACCTGCCGGTGCTGCGCCTGCCGTTCCCGGCGCCCGCGCTGGACGCCGGCTCCGCCGCGGACACGGTGGTCGAGCTGCGGCTGCGCGACACCGCCGCGGTGGAGGCGGTGCGCCGCCAGCTCGCCGAGCTCGACGACGTGCTCCTGCTGGCGTTCCCCGCTGTCGACCACCTCTCCGTCGTCGTCACGACACCCTCCGGCACCGAGGACGAGCACACCTGGGACCGTTCGGCCCGCACGGCGGCCCCGCAGCTCGGCCGGAGCGGACGGTTCACCGCCGCGGACGTCGCCGACCTGCCCCGCGAGCACCGGCGCCCGGACTGGTCGCTGGTCTGGACCCTGCAGGAGGGGCGGCGCGTGCTGCACGCCCCCACGCCCACGGACGTCGTCATCGACCTGCCCGCCGTGCTGCTCGCGACGTTCCCGGTCGACGCCGGACGCCGTCGCGTGCTGCCCGGCCCGGCCACCGACCGGCTGGCCGCCGAGGCGGGTGCCGCCTACGCCGAGCTGCTCGGCTCGCTGGCCGCGGACCGCGCCACGGACCCGGCCGCCGCGCCGAACCCCCTGGACCTGGTGCCGACCGGCCTGCCCGGCTCCGAGCTGGACGCCGCGGTGCGGGAGTCCGCGACGGCGGCGCTGCGCGGCACCCCGCTGCTCGGCGCCTCCGGCACGGAGGAGGGCGGTGCCGCGCTCGAGGCGCCGCAGGACGCACTGGTCGTCGCCGGTGACGCCGGCGGTGACGCGGACCTGGTCGCCGCGCTCGCCCCGGTGCTGCCCGGGCTGGTGCTCGTCCCGGCACGGCACCAGGCGACGGTGCGCAGTCTCGGCGCGACCGCCGTCGCGCTGGCGGACCTCGTCGACGACCTGCCGGCGGGGCTGCCCGCCGCCCGGTGGCACGACCTGCTGGACTCGCTGGCGCCGTACGCGAACGAACCCGGGGTGCTGGAGTCGCTCGCCGGGGCCCGTGTCCCGCTGGCGGACGGTCGCGTGGCCGGGGTGCGCAGCGCCGTCGTGCTGCCCGAGGGGTCGGTGGACGACGGCGACGAGGCCTCCCTGGCGGCCACGGCCCGGGTGCTGGGCCTGCGCGTCGTCCACCCCGACGTCGCCCACCCGCTGCTGGTGCGCGCCGGCGCGGTGGCGACGGACGCCCACCGGATGCTGCAGGACCCGGAGGTCCGCCGTGCCGCGCTGGACGCCGCCGAGGCGGTCCTGGACGGCGACGGGGACGACGGCGCTCGTGAGGTCGTCGCGTCGGCGCTGGCGCTGGTGCGGCTCACCGGGGGAGCGGACGCCCCGTTCTGGACGGGTGAGCTGCCCGTGCCGACGGCCGACGGCGAGCTGGTCGCGCTGCGCGAGGCCACGCTGCCCGGGACGTGGGCGGCCGAGGTGCTCGACGGTCTCGCACCGGTCGGTGCCGAGTACGTGGCGCGCTACGGCGCCCCGGTGCTGACCGCGGCCGGTGCCCGCACCGACCCGGACGTCTACATCGTCCCGGACGTCATCACCCCGGACCCGGACGAGGCCGACGACGACGGCGGCCCGGACGACGCCGCGGGCTGGCTCGGCGGGTGGTCGGACTACCTGCGGCTGCTGACGGCGCGGTTCGGTCCCGGCGTGGCCGTCGGCGACCTGGTGGCGGTGGCCGACCTGGACGCTGTGGCGGACGACGCCTGGCCTCGGGTGCTGGCCCGGCTGGCCGGCGACCCGGACACCCGGCGTGCCCTGCTGACCCCGGTCCGGCGCGGACGGGCCGCGGCGCCCTCGTACTCGGCGTGGTGGTTGCGCGAGCGGTTCGGCGCCCCCTTCGCCCTGCACGACGGCGTCCCGTTGCTGCCGCCCGAACCGCGGGCGGTGGCCGGGCTCGACGTCGCGGTGCGGCGCGCCCTGGGCGGGGCGGACGCCCTCGGCGATCTCGACCCCACGGACTGGCCGGCCGCGCTGGACCGGCTGCCCGCGGTCGGCTCGCCGCTGCCGCTGCGGGACGCCCTGGTGGTGTGGCGCGGGCTGACGAGCCTGGCGGAGCGGCTGGACGCCGCGGACCGCTCGACGGCGCTGGACCCCCTGCCGGACCGTCTGCCCGTGCTCGACGCGAGCGACGTCGTCGTGCAGCCCGCCGAGGACGTCGTGGTGGCCGGGACCGCCCGCTGGGCGGCGCTCGGCGCCGTGGTGCCCGCCCCGGAGAGCGAGGCCGAGGGGCTGGCCGAGCTGCTGGACCTGCCGCTGGCGGGTCAGGACGGGCTGCCGTCCCCGGACCAGCTCGGTACCGAGCAGGAGCTGGACCCGCGCCTCGCGGTGCTGGACCACCGGCTGCCGGCCGTCTGGTTCGAGCACGAGCGGCTGTCCGTGGCGGGCCGCCCGGTGCCGTGGTGGGTGGACGCCCAGGGGCGCGTGCACGCGACGTCGCCGGCCGGGCTGGCCGCCGGGCTGGCGGACGTGCTGGGCCGCCCGGACCGGGTGGCCCTGCTCTCGGCGGTGCTGCGCGAGCCGGAGCGTGCCGTGGCGCTCTGGGCGACGACCGCCTGGGGCTGATCCGCCGGCCGGCGGGAAGCTGACGGCCGGACGTCAGTCGCCGCGGTGGCGGCGGGCCCAGGGCAGGCCGAGCAGCCCGAGCACGATGCCGGCCCCGCAGACGATCACGACGTCGACCGGGACCAGGTCGACCGCGGCGAGCACGCCGGTGACCACCAGCGCCACCACCCAGCACGCGATCCCGAGGAGTGTGACGCGGGACAGGTCGATCGCCGGCGGCCCGGGCGTGGGACGGCGGCGTTCCGGGTGGAGCAGCAGCGTCATGACGGAGGGCACGGATCGATCGTACGTCGCGGCCCCGGAACGAGGTCGGCGTCACGCCCGAACTGTCCGGACCGTGTCCCGTCGACCGGCCCGGCTCTGGCACGATGTGTGCCCATGGCGAACCAGACCAGCGCGCCCACCGAGGGTCTCAGCGCGATCGACCGCTTCTTCCAGATCACCCAGCGAGGGTCGAGCATGGGGGCCGAGGTCCGCGGCGGCCTGGTCACGTTCTTCGCGATGAGCTACATCGTGGTGTTGAACCCGCTGATCATCGGCACCGTGCCGGACGGCACGGGGCAGTTCCTCGGGGGTGGCGACGCGCCGAACCTCGGGATGGTCGCGGCGGCGACGGCGCTGATCGCCGGCATCGTGACGATCGCGATGGGTGTCTTCGCCAACTTCCCGATCGGCCTCGCCGCGGGTCTGGGCCTGAACGCCGTCGTCGCCTACTCGATCGCCGGCCTGCCGGAGATGACCTGGGCGGACGCCATGGGCCTGGTGGTCATCGAGGGTCTGATCATCCTCGTGCTGGTGCTGACCGGGTTCCGGGAGGCCGTGTTCAACGCCGTCCCGGTGGAGCTCAAGACGGCGATCAGCGTCGGCATCGGCCTGTTCATCTCGCTCATCGGTCTGGTCAACGCCGGGTTCGTCGTGCCGGGTGACGGCACCCCGGTGGCGCTCGGCAACCTCGCCACCTGGCCGATGCTGGTGTTCGTCGTCGGGCTGATCCTCACCATCGTGCTGTGGGTGCGCCGGATCCGCGGTGCGCTGCTCATCGCGATCCTCACGGCGACCGCGCTGGCCGTGGTGCTGGAGAACACGCTGAGCATCGGCGCCAAGGCGCCGGACGGCTCCAACCCGAACGGCTTCAACCTCAACGCCCCGGCCTTCTCCGGCGTCGTCGAGGTCCCGGACTTCGGGCTCCTGGGCCAGTTCTCGCTGCTGGGGTCGTTCGACAAGATCGCGGCGGTGTCGGTCGCGCTGCTGGTTTTCTCCCTGCTGCTGGCGGACTTCTTCGACACGATGGGCACGATGGTCGCCGTCGGGGCGGAGGCGAAGCTGCTCGACGAGAAGGGCAACCCGCCGCGGACCCGCGCGATCCTGGTGGTCGACTCCTTCGGTGCGATCGCCGGTGGTGCCGGCTCGGTGTCCTCGAACACCGCCTACGTGGAGTCGACGACGGGTGTCGGCGAGGGCGCCAAGACCGGGTTCGCCTCGGTGGTCACGGGTGTGGCGTTCCTGCTGGCGACGTTCCTGTCCCCGCTGGTGGCGCTGGTGCCCTACGAGGCGGCCGCGCCGGCGCTGGTGCTGGTCGGGTTCCTCATGATGGCCCAAGTCGCGGGCATCAACTGGCGGAACATGGAGATCGCCATCCCGGCGTTCTTGACGATGATCATCATGCCGTTCACCTACTCGATCGCGGACGGCATCGGGGCCGGGTTCATCGCCTTCGTCGTCATCAAGCTGGCGCTGGGCAAGGTGCGGAGAATTCACCCGCTCATGTGGGTGTCCTCCCTGCTCTTCGTCGTGTACTTCCTGCTGGAGCCGATCCAGAACGCCCTCTCCTGACCGCTTTGTGACCGCCTTGTGACCAAGGACGTACAGAACGCGCGCCGGGGCAGATAACATTTGCCCCGGCTGACGATGGACGAGCGGTAGCGGGAGAGCGATGGGCGTGCGGCAGGCGAGGTGGTGGCGGACCGCACGCAAGGCGCTCTGGCACCTGCGGCACGGCGGACCGCAGCAGGTCCGGGTCTTCCTGCGTCGGCAGCGCATCCTCGGTGACCACGCCCCGCGGGGCGCGACGGCGACCGACACCGGACTCGTCTATGAACCGTGGACGACGCCGGAGCGCCCGCCGGCCCGTCACCTGCGCGTCGGCGTCGTCCTCGACGACTTCTCGCGCCTCGCGTTCGGCTCCGAGTGGGACCAAGTGCTGCTCAAGCCGTCCACGTGGGCCGAGCAGCTCGACGGTCTCGACCTCGTCTTCGTCGAGTCGGCATGGGCCGGCAACGGCGGCGCCTGGAAATTCCACCTCACGGGTCCGACGGCGCCCCGCCCGGCCGTGACGGAGATGCTCGCGGCGTGCCGCGAGCGAGGCATCCCGACGGTCTTCTGGAACAAGGAGGACCCGGCGCACTTCGAGGACTTCGTCGACACCGCGCGGCTCTTCGACCGGGTGTACACGACGGACGTCAACCGGCTTGCCGCGTACCGCGAGGCGCTGGGCCACGACCGCGTCGGGGTCCTGGCGTTCGGTGCGCAGCCGGCGATCCACAACCCGGTGCGCCGGCACGGCGCGGGCCCGCAGCGGGACGTCGCCTTCGCGGGGACGTGGTTCGCGCACAAGTACCCGGAGCGGCGTGAGCAGATGCACCTGCTGCTCGGGGGTGCGCTGGACGTCTCTCCGCGGATGGAGCGGGGCCTGGAGATCTTCTCCCGGTTCACGGGACAGGACGAGCGGTACGAGTTCCCCGAGCCGTATGCCTCGCGGGTGGTGGGATCGCTCCCGTACCCGCAGATGCTCACCGCGTACCGCGACTACAAGGTGTTCCTCAACGTGAACTCGGTGGTGGACTCGCCGAGCATGTGTGCGCGGCGCATCTTCGAGATCACCGCGTGCGGGACGCCCGTCGTCACGACGCCGAGCGCGGCGACGGGCGAGTTCTTCCCGGGTGATGAGGTCTTCGATGTCTCCACCCGGGACGAGGCCGCCTCGACCGTCCGCGCCCTGGTCCGTTCGCCCGAGCTGCGGGACCGTGCCGTGCACCGGGGGCAGCGACGCATCTGGCGCGAGCACACCTACGGTGCGCGGGCGCAGCGGGTCCTGCACGACGCCGGTCTGGCGGACTCCGCCGTCGTGCCGCGGCCGCGGGTGACCGCGCTGGTCTCCACGAACCGTCCGCACCAGCTCGACCACGTGCTGCGCTCGGTGGGGTCGCAGGAAGGCGTCGACGTCCAGCTCGCCCTGCTCACCCACGGGTTCACCGAGGACGAGAACGCGCTGCGGCTCCGCGCCAAGGAGGCGGGCGTCGAGGACCTCGTGCTGCTGCAGGCCGGCCAGGAGGTGCCGCTCGGCGCCTGCCTCAACCGGCTGGTCGACGTCGCCGACGGCGACGTCGTCGCCAAGATGGACGACGACGATCTGTACGGCACGCAGTACCTGAGCGACCAGCTCTACGCGCTCGACTACGCGGCGGCCGACGTGGTGGGCAAGCAGGCGCACTACATGTACCTCGAGTCCCAGGACGCGACGCTGTTGCGGTTCGCCGAGCGGGAGCACCGGTACACGGACTTCGTCATGGGCCCGACGATCGTGGCGCGTCGGGAGCTGGCGGCCCACGTCCGCTTCGCCGAGACGCCGACGGGGGAGGACACCGGCTTCCTGAACGCCGCGGCCGACGCCGGTGCGCGGATCTACTCCGCCGACCGATACAACTTCGTCCAGATGCGGTCCGGGGCGGGCCGGCACACATGGACGGTGACCGATGCCGAGCTGCTCGCGAGCGGTGACGTGGCGTTCTACGGGCGTGCCGAGCAGCACGCGATGATCTGAAAAGGAATCTGTACATGGAGATCAACACCGTCGGTGTGGTCGGCCTGGGCTACATCGGCCTCCCGACCGCCGCGATCCTCGCGTCGAAGGACGTCAAGGTCGTCGGCGTGGACGTGAACCCGGCCACCGTGGAGGCCATCAACCGGGGCGACGTCCCGTTCGTCGAGCCCGACCTCGCGACGTACGTGAGCGGCGCGGTGCAGCTCGGCACCCTGCGGGCCACGGACAAGCCCGAGCCGGCCGACGCCTTCATCGTCGCGGTGCCGACGCCTTTCCAGGGCGATCACGAGCCCGACCTGTCGTACATCCAGGCGGCCGCCGAGGCCGTGGCGCCGGTGCTCGACGGCGGCGAGCTCCTCATCCTCGAGTCCACCTCGCCCCCCGGTGCCACGCAGCAGATGGCGGACTGGATCCTGGCTGCGCGGCCGGACCTTTCTCTCGATGGCTCCGACGACCGCCCGATGATCCACGTGGCACACTGCCCGGAGCGAGTACTGCCCGGCCGCGTCATGATCGAGCTCGTCACGAACGACCGGATCGTCGGCGGCCTGACGCCCGCGGCAGCCCAGCACGCCAAGGAGCTGTACTCGGTGTTCTGCCAGGGCGAGATCCTGCTGACGGACGCGGTCACCGCCGAGATGGCCAAGCTGGTCGAGAACTCGTTCCGCGACGTCAACATCGCGTTCGCCAACGAGCTCTCCCTGATCGCCGACCGTCTGGGTATCGACGTGTGGGAACTGATCGAGCTCGCCAACCACCACCCGCGCGTCAACATCCTGCAGCCCGGGCCTGGCGTGGGCGGTCACTGCATCGCCGTGGACCCGTGGTTCATCGTGGACGCGGCACCCGAGCATGCCAACCTGATCCGCACGGCCCGCGAAGTGAACGACGGGAAGCCGGAGTGGGTGACCGACAAGGTGCGCCAGGCCGTTGCCGATGTCCAGTCACCGACGATTGCGGCGCTTGGCCTCGCGTTCAAGGCAGACATCGACGACCTGCGTGAGTCCCCAGCACGCAGGATCGTCGCCGAACTCGCCGATCAGAACCCGTCGGCTCGCATTCTCGTGGTCGAGCCTCACGTCGATGCACTCCCGCCCGAGCTCGCCAACCGTCGCAACGTCGAACTGACCTCGTTGGCTGAGGCGACGGGCTCTGCTGACGCCACCGTCGTCCTGGTCGATCATGCGGTGTTCAAGGAGATCCAGCCGCACGACCTCGGTCTGGACCGCACTTGCGTCATCGACACTCGGGGGGTCTGGCGCTGATGGTCCTGCCCCAGCCCTTCGCGCGGCGCAAGACACAGGTGGCCGTGCTTCTTGCCGTCATGTGCGGCGTGGCGGCTGTCCTGGTCCGTGCCGCATACCCGCCGCTGGCGATCCTGCTCGGTCTGGTCGCTGGCGCTCTTGGCCTCGTCGCCATGAATCGGATCGCCACACTGACTGCACATCGCATCCGCGCTTTTGACCAGAAGCTCAACCTCATCGTGAGGAATCAGCGAGACATCGCCGGTACGGTCGGCCGCAGCGCGCCCATCATCCGGTCGATAGCGGCACACCGGCATGAGTCGGTGAAACCGTCGGGCGACAAGCCTTTGACCACCAAGAGCAATCCGAACAAGTTCGCTTCCATCCTTGAGGAGGCGACGGCCCTGGCGCCGGTGACGCGTGAGCGTCCTCGGTGGAAGGAACTTCGCGTCGCGACGATCCTCGATGAGTTCTCGTCCTCGGCCTTCGCGGCGGAATGGACTCAGCGACCGATCGGCAGGGAAAGCTGGCGCCGGGACTTGGACGAGTTCGGGCCTGATCTGTTGTTCGTCGAATCCGCCTGGCACGGCAACGGACGCGACTGGTCCTTTCAGCTCGTCGGTCCCACGGCGCCGCGACGGGAAATCGTGGACCTGGTTGCCGAGTGTCGCCGGCGCGGTATCCCGACGGTGTTCTGGAACAAGGAGGACCCTGTCCACTTCGAGGAATTCCTCGACGCGGCCCGACTGTTCGACGTCGTTCTGACCTCTGACGGCAACATGGTCGACGCCTACCGGCGCGAGCTCGGGCACGACCGAGTCCACCTGCTCCAGTTCGCAGCGCAGACCGCGATCCACAACCCGATTCGTGACCCCAAGCTGCGGCACAAGCGCGACGTCGCCTTTGGCGGCATGTATTTCGCGCACACGCACGAGGCCCGCAGAGAGCAACTCGATCTACTTCTTCGGGCGGCTGAGAAGGCTAGTGCAAAGATGGCGGCGGGGGGCCTCGACATCTTCTCCCGTCAGCATGGCGGCAACGAGCGCTATCAATTCCCGAAGCCCTTCGATGCGCGAGTCGTCGGTGGACTTCCGTACGAGAAGATGATCGGCGCCTACCGACTCTACAAGGTGTTCCTGAACGTGAACACCATCGTCGACTCACCGACCATGTGTGCGCGTCGGGTCTTCGAGATCACCGCGAGTGGCACGCCGGTGGTGAGCACACCCAGCCCTGCTCTCGAGGCAACCTTCGCCGACGACGAGATTGCTCAGGTCCACACTGAGGAAGAGGCGACGTGGACCTTGCGCCATCTGGTGCGCAACAAGACGGAGCGGGACCGGATGGTCCATCGGGGTCAGCGACGCATCTGGGCCCACCACACTTACTCTCACCGGGTTTCTGAGATCGCCGATCGGGCTGGCGTCCACCGCGTCGCCGGTCGGCCTGCGCTGCCGCGCGACCGTACGATCTCCGTGCTCGCACCCACGATTCGGCAGGCGCAGCTCGACCACATCCTGTCGACGTTTGCTCGCCAGAAGAATGTCGATGCCGAGCTGCTCGTCATGACACACGGGTTCGAGGTGGGCGAACGCGACTTCAAGGAAGCCTGCAACCGGCACGGTGTCGACAACGCGAGACTCTTCTCGGCAGCTGCCTCCCAGACTCTCGGGTCGTGTCTGAACACCCTGATCGACGACGCAGAGGGCCAAGTTCTCGCCAAGATGGACGACGACGACTTCTACGGTGACCACTACCTCGCTGATCAGGTCGCGGCGATGTTCTACTCGGGTGCCGAGCTCGTCGGCAAGGAGGCGGTGTACCTCTATCTCGAGGCGCAGAACGTGACGCTTCTCCGGTCGCCGGAGCGTGAGCACCGGTTCACCGAGTTTGTCGCTGGTCCGACCCTGGTGGCGGACGCCGACCTGCTGCGCCGCTACCGATTCGCCGACGTGACGCGTGGAGAGGACTCGCGCCTGCTCCGAGCGCTGAAGGCAGATGGCGTCCACGTCTACTCGTCTGACCGGTTCAACTTCGCCCAGTTCCGGAGCATGAACGGCGATGGTCACACGTGGAACGTTCGAGACCTTGAGCTGCTCGCGGGCTCCAACATCGCCGGGCACGGGTGGCTGGTTGACGAGGTCAGCTGCTAGGCGCCCCGTCAACAGGGCGGACCGAGCCCCGGTGCGTCAAACCGCACCACACCGGTGGTTGGCCACCGCGTATCGAGCCGGGTTCGAGAACCCGCGTACGGTTCGGATCTCGAACCCGGCTCTAGGCGCTCTCGGCGTTCCAGGGCGCGTCCTGCAAGTGTCAGGCCAGACACGCCGTGGAAAGCTATCCCGGCAATCCTTCGGATGAGAACGTCGATCCGCTTCCTGACAGCGTGCTCAGCACCGCTTTGTGGATGCGGGAGCGGCCTGCTGGCGAGTGCCATGGCCACTGATCGTGGCCATGGCGCCGCCTGCTATCCGGTGATTTCCTGCAGTCGTTCGACGAGAGTCTTCGGTGTCCACGGCGAGTACGGGCTCTTCGGGTCGCTGAACAGCGACACGGTGGAATTCGACTGAGAGATCCGATCTCCGTCGTTGAGGAGTGTCAGGAGACCAGGGATCACACGGGTTCGTGCGGTGGGGCCTGCCGTGTTCGCGGAAGCGAGGAGGCGCACGGGCCGCGAAGGGGGCGACAGTTGTGCTACTTGCGGGTGCTCAGCCGATAGGCCGTAGTTCCCGGCGTGCGCGAGGACAGTTTGAACCGATTCGCTGTCGCTGGTGTTCCACAAGAGGTCCGGATTGTGCACAAGTATCGGCGAGTCCGATTCGAGGCCGCAGCGGACTGCTGAGTATCCCATGGGGCCGGTGCCGGCGAAGATGAGTGGTGATTCTCCAACGCATTCGCGAACCGTGTCGATGATGCGCCGGGTCCCGGCACCGTGGCGGCCCCCGATGCCCCAACCGAACGTGAGATCAGGGTGGTCGGTGAGGGTGGGATCTGCGATGCGGACGTAGTTCGTTCCGTTGTCAACGAGCGCGTCCCTGAAGGGCCAGTCCGCCGTGAGCTCTCGGACGCTCTCCAGATAGACGAGAGTTGGCTTCTGTGGATCGGTCACATGCGCCTCGTGGAGGACGTTGGTGCTGCTCAACGACGACCCTTGAGCGTCCGGGGGCGTATCGGCATCCGCCCGGAGTTCCGTCCCCGACGGGGTATCGCTGGTCACGGCCGAACCTGGGGCGTTGCTCCACGGATCGCGGCCGTCTCGACCTGTCAGGCTCCGGGTGACATCCAGGTAGACGCTCGTCGAATAGTGGAACGGAGCGTTGCCCCATGGGTGGTCCGGCTTGGACCGGACGAGGTCGGAGTTCACATCAATCAGGCGTGCCCCTACTGTGCTCGCCGCGTAGTCGACGTAGGAGCGCATGACCGGGTTGATCTGCGACGCAGACATGCCGAAGCTATCGGGGGTCGGTGTGCCGTCTTCCGAGTAGCTTGCCCAAGGGATTCCGAGCAGCGCAATCGCCGTGCGAGGCATGTACTCGTGGAAGAGCTTGGCGACCTCGGAGATTCCGGTCGACCAGTACTGAAGGTGGAGGTCGGAGCCGAAGGGGATGTGGTGCGAGCCGTGGGGCAGGTGCTGCTCGGCGCCGGACTCGATGAGCTCGACCGAACGGGTGATGACGGATCCGTCGGGCAAGACGTAGACGCCTAGCCGCTCGTCCGTCAGATCCATCAGGACGAGGTCGATGTCTTCCAGCGAAGCGATCGTCTCTCGCAGACTGGATGAGAAGTCATCCTCCACGACCCGCTGCTTGAACCGCGAATCGAGTGCCGGCGGAGAAATCAGCTCGACCGGCTTGGTGTAGGCGCTGATCGCCGACTGCCGCGCCACGTAATGCACGAGCTCGAACTCTGCAGGGTCGAGAAACTCGAAGGTGTCACGAGAGACGCATGAACCGTAGATGAAGACACGCGTTTTCCTCATGATGCTCCCTCGGTTGACCAGTCGGGCTCGCGAGTTCCGGTCTCGGTGAGCTCGGCGATCGCTGCCGTGGATCGCATCGCAGCGCGTCCGTCGCCGTACGGGTTGGTCGCGCGGGCCATCGACTCGTAGGCGGCCTGGTCCGCGAGCAGAGCCGAAACCTCTGCCACGATCCGGTGCTCGTCGGTGCCGATTAGCTTGACTGTCCCGGCGTGGACGGCCTCCGGCCGCTCGGTGTTCTCGCGCATGACGAGGACGGGCTTGCCGAGACTGGGAGCCTCTTCTTGAACGCCCCCGGAGTCCGTCAGGACGACAGTGGCGAGAGCGAGCATGCGGGTGAACTCGCCGTAGGCAAGGGGCTCGGTCACGGTAACGTTGTCCAGACCGTCCAGCTGAGGGAGTATCGCGTCACGCACGACGGGGTTCCTGTGCGCCGGTAGGACGATCTGCATGTTCGTGAACGATCGTGCCAGGCGTGCGAGGGCACGGCCGACGCCTTCCATCGCGCCGCCCCAGTTCTCGCGACGGTGTGTCGTGACCAGTAGGACGGGCCGCCCGGAGTCCGCGAGGTCCTCGAGCTCCGGGTCGGAGAACGGGGTCTTCTGCTCGACGGTCATCAGGAGAGCGTCGATGACAGTGTTGCCCGTCACAACGATGTCCTCGTCGGCCACGCCCTCGCGCAGCAGGTTCTCCTTGCTGGTGGCGGTAGGGGCGAGGTGAAGCGCCGCGATCTGTGACGTGATCTTGCGGTTCGCCTCTTCGGGGAACGGCGAGAGGATGTTCCCCGATCGCAGGCCGGCCTCGACGTGGACGACCGGAATTCCACGATGGAACGCGGCGAGAGCGGCCGCGGTCGACGTCGAGGTGTCACCCTGGACCACCACCGCAGCAGGCTGCTCAGCCTCGAGCACCGGGTCCAGGCGCTCCAGGACCCGAGCCACGATCGTCGACAGCGTGGCGCCGTGCTCGAAGATGTCGAGATCATGGTCCGGCCTGATGTCGAAGATCTCGTTGACCTGGTCGAGCATCTCCCGGTGCTGGCCGGTCACGACGGTGACGGAGTCGAGGACGTCGCTCGCCTCCAGCGCCTTGATGACGGGTGCGACCTTGATCGCCTCCGGGCGTGTGCCATAGACGGTCATGATGAGGGGGCGCTGTTTCACGGCGGCTACTTTCCCTGAGCTCTCGGTGGGGCGGTCTTGCTGCTGCGGACGTGGCGAGGGGTGTACAGCCGGGGCTGCACGCTCTCCTCCACCTGGACGTAGGTCTGCTCGCGTTCGGAGAAGGCCGTCTCGATGATCTGCTTCGCCTCCTCGGGCTTCTCCTTCGCGACGGCCCAGGCCCACTTGCGGTAGCGGAGCGCGACGTCCTGCGCAGGGCCGTCGAGGACGAGGCGGCCGTGGTTGAGCCAGATGGCCCGGGTGCAGGTCTCTTCGATCGTCTGGGCGGCGTGACTGACCAGGAACACCGTTCCGGCTCCTTGCCGGAGTCGCTGCATGCGCGCTTCGCTCCGCTCACGGAAGGCAGCATCACCCGTCGCCAGGGCCTCGTCGATCAGCAGGATGTGCGGATTGGCAGCGGTCGCGATGGCGAACCGCAGCCGGGCTCCCATGCCGGAGGAGTAGGTCTTCATCGGCAGGTAGATGGATTTGCCGAGGCCCGCGAGCTGCGTGACGTCCGGCACGGCCTCCTCGGCCTGCTCGGGGGTCAGCCCCATTGCCAGGCAGCCGAGACGGATGTTCTGCTCGCCAGAGAGCTCCGGTACCAGTGCGGCGTTCACGCCGATCAGCACGGGCGTGCTCTCCGCGAGAACCCGTCCCTTGGCGGGGTTCTCCAGGCCGGCGATGATGCGCAGCAACGTGCTCTTGCCGGAGCCGTTCTGGCCGACGAGCCCGATCTGTTCCCCGGACTTGGCGACGAAGGAGATGCCGGACAGCGCGCGGACGAGCACCTTCGGGTCGTTGCCGAACACCGTGCGGCCCACCCGCTTGACGAAGTTGGCTCCGCGGCGGCGTTCGGCAGCGTCAGTCGACGGCACGCGGTAGCGCACATGCACGTCCTGGACAGCCACCGTCGCATGGGCGAAGGGATCGATCTCAGGCCTGGCCATAGGACTCCTCCCCCTGCCAGAAGAAGAGGAATCCGATGGCCAGCGAGCCGACTGCCCAGGCCCCGAGCCCGATCCAGGTCCCCGCATCGGGCACCGTGGCGTACAGGAGACAGTCCCGTGCCGCGTCCAGGACCATGTACATCGGGTTGGCTTCCATGATCCCGACGATCCAGGGGTATTCCTCGAACCGGTCGATGGAGAAGAACACCGCCGAGGCGTAGAGCCAGATGCGCATGCCGACGCCCAGGAGTTGAGCGATGTCCGGGATCACGGTGGTCATCCGCGCGAAGAGCAGAGCGAGGCCCGTTGCGAGCATCACCTGGAGGGTAAGGACGACAGGGAAGAGCAAGGCCGCCGCCGTCCAGTCCTCGTCCTCGGGTAGCAGGCCGATGATGAGGAGCATGGCCGCGAGCGTCGGGATCAAGTTGAGGATGCTCCGCAGCACGACCGAGATCGGCAGCGAGGCGCGGGGGAACGTGAACGCGCGGATGAGGTTGCGCCCGCTCTGGATCGACTTCGCACCGTTGGTCACGCACTGCGTCGTGAACTGGAACAGGAAGACCCCGATGACCAGGTAGCCGAGAAAGTTCTCGATACCCCTGCTGGTGTTCAGGATGAGGCCGAAGATCAAGTAGTAGGCGAGGCCGTTGAGGACGGGGTTGATGACGAGCCAGGCCTGGCCGAGCAGGGTCTGGCGGGTTCCGCTGGTGACCTTGGCGCGGGCCTCGGCCCACAGGAAGTGTCGACGGCCCCAGAGCTGGCTCAGGTACGTCGAGATTGGTGGACGCGCTCCGACCTGTGTGAGACGGTCGGTCGACACGACCTCGAGCGCCTTCTGCTGCCCCGTGAAGATCTCCTTGTAGAGATCCGCGACATCGGCCGATGTCGCGGACGACGTCGGCTGCGGTGTGGGGACCGGGGCACTCATCGCGTGCATCTTAGAGGGTATGGCGTGACCGGATCCCCTCCGATGCCGCCACGTGGTCAACGAGATGGTCACGATTCGCCCTCGGTCGACCGCTAGCCTGGCTCCACACCAGCAGTGAGGAGTGGACGCGTGCGGGTACTCGTCACCGGCGGCGCCGGCTTCATCGGCGCGAACTTCACCCTGCAGACCCTCCGGGACCGCCCGGACGCGGAGGTGACGGTGCTCGACGCCCTGACCTACGCGGGCGACCGGAGCTCGCTGGAGCCGGTGGCCAGGCGGATCGAGTTCGTGCACGGCTCCGTCACCGACGCCGACCTGGTCGATCGCCTGGTGGGGGCCGCGGACGTCGTCGTCCACTTCGCCGCCGAGTCGCACAACGACAACTCCCTCGACGACCCGTCGCCGTTCGTGCAGACCAACCTCGTGGGCACGTTCACGCTGCTGGAGGCCGTGCGCCGGCACGGCGTGCGGTTCCATCACGTCTCGACCGACGAGGTCTACGGCGAGCTGTCGCTGGACGACCCGGCGAAGTTCACGCCTGAGACCCCGTACGACCCGTCGAGCCCCTACTCGGCCACCAAGGCCGGCTCCGACCACCTGGTGCGCGCCTGGGTGCGGTCGTTCGGGGTGCGGGCCACCATCTCGAACTGCTCGAACAACTACGGGCCTTACCAGCACGTCGAGAAGTTCATCCCGCGTCAGATCACGAACCTCCTCGACGGGGTGCGGCCCCGGCTCTACGGCGCCGGGCTGAACGTGCGCGACTGGATCCACGTCGAGGACCACAACACCGCCGTGTGGGCGATCATCGACCATGGCCGGATCGGCGAGACCTATCTGATCGGCGCGGACGGCGAGAGGAACAACCTCGAGGTCGTTCGGACGCTGCTCGAGATCTTCGGCCGCGACGCCGACGACTTCGACCACGTTCCCGACCGCCCCGGCCACGACCTGCGGTACGCGATCGACGCGACCACGCTGCGCGACGAGCTCGGCTGGACGCCCCGGTACACCGACTTCCGCGCCGGCCTGGAAGCGACCGTCGACTGGTACCGGAAGAACGAGGCGTGGTGGCGGCCGGCCAAGGCCGCGGCCGAGGCGCGGTACGCCAGGACCGGTCAGTGAGGGATCAGCGGCGCCGCAGCGTCGCCAGGTAGTCCTCGACGACCTCGACGGCGGGCAGCAGGCCCTGCTCCTGGGCCTCGGCCAGCGTCGGCGCCGCCGCGTCCTTGTCAGAGAGCTGCAGGGTGATCGGTGACCCGTCGCGCGCCGTCGTCGGCCACGTGATCCCGATCGCCGGGTCCAGGGGATGCACCCCGTGGCCCGCCGCCGGGTCGTATCCCGACGAGCACAGGTACATCACCGTCGAGTCGTCCTCCAGGGACAGGAAGGCGTGGCCCAGGCCCTCGCCGACGTAGACGGCCCGCCGGTCGACGTCGTCGAGCAGCACGAAGTCCCACCGGCCGAACGTCGGCGACCCGACCCGGAGGTCGACGACGACGTCGAACACCGCGCCGCGGGGGCACGTGACGTACTTGGCCTGGCCGGGCGGGACGTCGGTGACGTGGATGCCGCGCAGCACGCCGGCTGCCGAGACCGAGCAGTTGGCCTGCTGCAGGTCCAGCTCGTGGCCCAGGTGATCGGCGAACGTCGACGCCTTGAACCACTCGAGGAAGACGCCGCGCGGGTCGCCGTGCTGGCGGGGCGTGATCTCGTACGCGCCGGGCACTCCCAGCTCACTGAACTGCACGGACGGCCTCCCGGTGTCGATGGTCCCGCCCCTAGGATGCTACGCATGGCTCCCGTCGATCGGGCCCAGCGTTGGGCCGTCCTGGGTGCGGGCGGCATGCTCGGCCACGACCTCGTCGACGTCCTCACCGACGCCGGTGTCTCGGTACGGGCGTTCACGCACGCTGACCTGGACATCACCGAGGCCGACGCCACCCGCCGCGCGCTCGCCGGGATCGACGTCGTCGTCAACGCCGCCGCTTGGACCGACGTCGACGGCGCCGAGACGCACGAGTCCGAGGCGATGGCCGTCAACGCCGTCGGCGCCGCTCACGTCGCCCGGGCCGCCCGGCTGGCCGGTGCGCGACTGGTCCACCTGTCCACCGACTACGTGTTCGACGGCCACCACGCCGCCCCGTATCCGGAGGACGCGCCCACGGCGCCGGAGTCGGTCTACGGCCGCTCCAAGGCCGCGGGGGAGCGGGCCGTGCGCGACGAGGCCTTCGACCACCTGATCGTGCGCACCGCCTGGCTCTACGGCGCGCACGGACACTGCTTCCCCCGCACGATCGCCCGGCTGGCCGCCGAGCGTGACCGTCTCGCGGTGGTGCACGACCAGGTGGGCCAGCCCACGTGGTCCCGAGACTTGGCCGAGCTGATCGTGCGGCTGGTCGCCGCCCGGGCACCGGCGGGCACCTACCACGGCACCGCGTCCGGCCGGACGTCGTGGCACGGGTTCGCGCGACGCGTCCTGGCGGCCGCCGGGTCGTCGGTCCCGGTCGACCGGGTCCCGAGCGCGGCGTTCCCCCGGCCGGCGCGCCGCCCCCAGTTCTCCGTGCTCGGCCACGATGCGCTGCGCCGGGCCGGGGTGGAGCCGATCGGGGACTGGGCGGACCGCTGGGACGTCGCCGCGCCGTCGGTCCTGGCGGGGATCGCCGACGTGCGCGGGGCCCGGGAGGTCGGCTATCCGTCGAGCAGCGTGAGCAGGTAGGTGCCGTAGCCGGACTTCACGAGCGGCTCGGCCCGCGCGCGCAGCTCGTCGTCGGACAGGAACCCGCGCCGCCACGCCACCTCCTCCGGGGCGCCGATCTTGAGGCCCTGGCGCTGCTCCACCGTCCGCACGAAGTCGCTGGCGTCGATGAGCGAGTCGAACGTGCCCGTGTCCAGCCACGCAGTGCCGCGGGGCAGCACCTCGACGTGCAGGCGCCCCTGGTCCAGGTAGTGCCGGTTGATGTCGGTGATCTCGTACTCGCCGCGGGCCGACGGCGTCAGCCCCTTGGCGATCTCGACCACCTCGGCGTCGTAGAAGTACAGGCCCGGCACCGCGTACCGCGACCGCGGCCGGGCGGGCTTCTCCTCGATGGACTGGGCGATCCCGTCGTCGTCGAACTCGATGACGCCGTACGCCGTCGGGTCGGCCACGCGGTAGGCGAAGATCGAGCCGCCGTCGACGTCGGTGAAGCGCTGGAGCTGGTCGCCCAGGCCCTGTCCGTAGAAGATGTTGTCGCCCAGCACGAGCGCGGCCGGCCCGCCGGCGAGGAACTCCTTGCCGAGCACGAACGCCTGCGCCAGCCCGTTCGGCTCCTCCTGCACGGCGTACTCCAGCGAGATGCCGAACTGCGAACCGTCCCCGAGCAGCCGCCGGAACTGCTCGGCGTCGTGCGGGGTGGTGATGACGAGGATGTCCCGGATCCCCGCGAGCAGCAGCGTCGACAGCGGGTAGTAGATCATCGGCTTGTCGTAGACGGGCACGAGCTGCTTGCTCACCCCGAGCGTGATCGGGTGCAGCCGCGTGCCGGACCCGCCGGCCAGGATGATGCCGCGCATGGTGCCGATGATGTCACGCGTGATCTCACGAATACCTTCACGTCCTCTGGAATTCGCCCACTCCTGGAAGCGGACGGACGCGCGCCCGTTGGTAGCGTCATTCCTGCTTGCTGCCATTCTGAGGTCTGAGCGTGAGGGAGCACGTCGATGGTGCGTCGTTCGCCGGGGTATTTCGGTGTGAAGTGGGAGGCTTCGTCGAGCAGCAGTCTCGTGGATGCTCTGGGCTCGCGGAGCAGGTGCGGGATCTACCGTCTGCGTTTCGCCGACGGGACGGCCTATGTCGGTCAGGCGATCGATGTCGTCCAGCGGTACAAGCAGCACGTCAAGGACTGGAATCCGCTGGAGATCGTGGGCCTCGACTTCCGCGTCGAGAAGCGGGAGGACCTGAGCCAGCGAGAGCTGGAGACGGTCTGGTACTTCGAGGGCGCGGGCAACCTGCGCAACAAGTTGTTGATGACGCTCTCCGATGGTGAGGGCTGCGCACTGAACGACGTCGTCCGACCGGAGGATCAGGACGCATGGGTACGAGGGGGCGAGGTCTCGTCGGGCGTGCAGGGGAACGCCGACGTCGGTTCGGAGCATGCGCCTTCGACCAAGCTGCGACGCCTGTTGGACCGCGAGGACTGGCCGGAGATCAGGGCGTTCTTGTCGACCTTCGTCCGGTCAGCGGTGATCGCTCCCGAAGCTACGGCAGGTCGGTTCTGGAGCGTCGAGCCGCTGCCGCGGGCCCGGCGTGACAATACCCTCGGCCGTGAGCTGGCCCGGGTGCATTTCTATGGGCTGGACGTCCTGTCAGTCTTCGAGGTTCGGTCTCGACAGGGCGAACGTCTCGTCGCCAACGCCATCGTGGCCGAACCGGAGCTGAACGGGTGGGGTGAGCGCTGGAAGTGGCTCGTCACCGCGTTCAAGCTCTCCTCCTATGCCGGCGAGGGCAAGGGGCTGGGCTACTACCAGGACGTGAACTTCACGTCCCACCGGTCGATGACGGAGTTCTTCGAGCAGGTGCAGCTGCTGCGTGCCGCACGGGTGATGACACTTGCGCGGATGCGCCGGGGTGCCATCCAGACCAAGGGGCACACACCGGAGCTGTTGCGTCAGATCCTCGAGGAGTAGGTGTTCCCCAAGGGTGCCTCCCGTCGTCCCGCGATCCCGGTCGTCAGCGGGAGGCGGTCCGTGAGGGTGCCGACAGCACGTAGTGAAACCCCTTGCCCCGGCGAGAGGGCCAGGCGGGCTCGACGAGGCCCTCGTCCTCGAGGATGCGGAGGGTTCCCCCGACGTTGGTGGGGGATGCGTCGACGAGCCCTCCGAGCTCGGTGGAGCTGATGCGTCCGCGTTCCCTCACGTAGTCCCGGGCGATGGTCTCGCGGCGGGGTATCGGCCGGGTGTACGCCAGCTCCTGGTCGAGGTCGGAGAGGCGCTCCCGCGCGGCGGACGTCAGTGTCCACACAGGGTCTGCGGAGTCAGGAACACCGTTGAGCCTCTGGACCAACGGTCGTCCTCCGACGGAAGCGCGTGAGAGTCGGGCGAGGACTCCTGAAGCCCGTTCGACGGTGTCCTGGATGAGACGAGAGCTCTGTAGCGGGTCGGTCCATCGACGATCGACCAGCTGTCGCAGGACGAGCAGAGTGTTGACGTCGTCGGACTGCTCGATCGGTTCGACCTCGTCGAGCCAGGCGACGCACGGTTCGTCCACCTCCTCGGCGATCAGCGACGCCCGAACGTTCGGTCCGCTGATCTCCTCGATCTGCGGCCGGGGGTGGCCGCGTCGAATCATCTCGCCGATCATCCGGTCCACGCCCACGCCCTCTCTCTCAGCCACGCGGAGTGCCGCGAGGAGCTCGCTGAGGGCACGGTTCCGTGACCTGGACGGGTGCGTGATGATGTTGTCCGGCGTCACGCCACCCACGAAGCCGCCGGGGCTCGTGACGCGCAGAGACCGGCCGACCTGCTCGACAAGGGTGGGCTCCGGGCTTGCCCACTCGCGATGGGCGACACCGTTGACGACCGCCTCGCGTGCGGCGCGCAGGGGGATCTCTCGCTGCTGCCCGATCACGAGCCCTCGTCGGACGTGCACAGCCGGCGTGTTGGCCTCGAGGGCTGCCAGCAGCTCGCCGAGCTCTTCGAGCAGCGACCGGTCGCGGCGTCGCACTCGGGTCAGGCTGTCGCCGCCCTGGTGCTCACGCTTGACGTAGTCGAGACACGGGTCCCCGCGGCCGACGAACGCGATGACGCCGGCGTTGGTGAGGTATCCGTCCGGGGTCACAACATTCAGCCGGCGGAGCAGGTCGAGGTCCGGCTGTCGTGCGAGCTCCGCTGCGTGCGGCTCTGTCGAAGCCAGCAGCATGTCCCGAGCCTGCTGCACGGCGCCCGGTCGGACCTGATCGGCGGTGACGGTCGACGGGTCGGAAGACCAGTCGTAGTGCAGGGCGGCCATCCGTTTCGCATGCCAGGTGTGGGGATCGACGTCGACGCAGTTGGCACCCACGCGCCATCGGATCCGGCCGTCGACGCGGATCGGCTCCAACGCCTGAGGCGCAAGGACCACCAGGAGCCTGGTGCCGCGACAGGTGCGGACCCCGATGTCAACGGTGAGAGACCGGCTGCTCAGTTCCCACAGCCGATGGCGCAGCCAGTCGGCATCGAGCTCGGTGCCGATCAGGTCGCCGTCGTCGGAGACGCCGACGATGAGCGCTCCGCCGCCGGGAGTGTTGGCCATGCAGGCGGCCGCAGCGGCCAGCTCCCTGGCTGCCAGTTCGTTGTTCGCTAGTCCGGGTCCGACCGCGCCGCTCTTGTCCCGGCGGCCGTGTTCTTCCTTGAGGTCGACGACTTGTCGCTCGACGCTCTCGTCCACGGGGCGGCCGTCGTCGAGGGCGTCGAGGATCGAACGCACGGCGATCTGGACCGGGCTGTCGTCGAAGAGTGTGTTCATCGGGCCCCGCTCACCTCGATCATAATTAACAGGTGTGTTAATTATAGGAGAGGCGGCCGGGAGGCGTGAGGTATAGGCAAGTGGCGCCGTCACGAGTCGGCGTGCCCCGACCCCTGCCGGACCATCGGCGTCATGCGCTAGTGTGACGCCCACCACAACCGAAAACGGCCCCGGCGAGTGCGCCAACACTCGTCCGAGGCCTGACCACGTCGAGAGAACGGACCTCTCTGATGGCTACGGCCGACGATATCAGCGCGCCCCCGCCACCCCCGGTGCGCCTCAACGCCTATGCGCCGCTGTGGCGCCTCGTCGACGCCCTGGCCGCCGCCGGCTGGGGTGACCTGCGCGACGCCCCGCAGAGCGTGCGCAGCTACCTGCTCGCCCTGGCCCGGCTCGCCGACGCGCGCTCGGCCGTCGTCGAGACCACCGACGCCCAGGCGGCCGAACGCGCGGGAGTCTCCGTGCGCACCGTCATCCGGGCGCGTACATGGCTCCAGCACCGCGGCGTCGTGGTGATGCTCCGGCGCGGTGCCCGGCAGGGTCTGCGCGGCGTGCCGTCCCTGCTGCAGGTGCCCAAGCGGGTGCTGGTCGCGCTGCTGCCCGCCGCCCGACGTGCGAAGGACGCCCGCGCCCGACGTCGGGCCGCCCGGCCGGGCGGAGCGCCCGGTCTGCGCGTCCCCAACCTGACACGGTGGCAGGCTTTCCCCTCCTGGCGGAGGAAGACGGCGCCGCCCGCCGCGCCGCCGTCGTCGGGCGCTCGACGACGCCCGTCGCCCGTCCAGGAACGCCTGCGTGCCGAGGCCGCAGCGGCCTCCGCGCACCCGCCGCGCGCCGCGACGATCGCCGCCACACGGGCGGCGGTGCGCTCCCTGTCGGTGGCTGCCGGGAGGGTAAGCGCGTGACCGGAACCGAGATGGACAACGACCCACCGGGATACGTGGAGCTGCTCGCCGATCTCAAGGCACGGGTGCGCGGGACACGTTTTCGAGCGGCGCGTGCCGCCAACACGGAGGTCCTGAGGCTGCACTGGTCGATCGGTCGCGACATCCTGCAGCGTCAGCAGGAATCCGGGTGGGGGAGCAAGGTCGTCGATCGCCTGGCCGCCGACCTCAAGCGCGAGTTCCCCGAGCAGAGAGGCTGGTCACGCCGCAACCTGCTCTACATGCGCAGGGCCGCAGAGGTCTGGCCGACCGAGACTGAATTTGTGCAACAGGCCGTTGCACGATTGCCGTGGGGGCACCTCACCGTGCTGCTGGACCGACTCGCCACACGTGAGGAGCGCGACTGGTATGCCGACAGAGCGGGCGCCGAGGGATGGTCCCGCGCCGTCCTCGAGCACCAGATCGCGATGGACCTGCGCGGTGCCCTCGGAGCAGCGCCGTCCAACGTCGCGGATGCCCTCGTCGGGCCGGACTCCGAGCTCGCCCAGCAGCTCGTCAAGGACCCGTACGTGTTCGAGCACCTCGCCTTCGCCTCGTCGCAGCGGGAACGTGACATCGAACAGGCCCTGATGGACCGTCTGCAGGACGCTCCTGGAGTTCGGGCGCCACATGGCCCTCGTCGGCAGGCAGTACCGGCTGGTGCTGGACGACGGCGCCGAGTTCGTCATGGACCTCGTGCTGTTCCACACCCGGCAGCTCCGCTACGTCGTCGTCGAGCTCAAGGTCTCGTCGTTCGAGCCGGGGCACCTCGGGCAGCTCGGAGCCTACGTCGCCGCGGTCGACGACCAGCTCCGCGATCCTCAGATCCACGCGCCGACGGTGGGCATCCTGCTGTGCACCGGCAAGAGCGGTGCCACCGTCCAGTACTTGCTGGCCTCCACGGCGGTGCCGGTCGCCGTCGCCGACTACCGCGGGTTGCCGGCTGATGCCCGTGCGGCGTTGCCCAGCGAGGTCGAGCTCGAGGCGATCGTCGACGCCGAGCTGCGGGGGCGGGCGGACGACACGTAGGCACAGCGCCCCGGGTCAGGGGCCGAGCATCCTGACGGGGATCACGTGCACTCCGTCCTCACGGCGACGGTAAGCGATGCCGCCGTTCGTGATCACGGCGGCGAAGGCCGGCTCACCGCTGCGTGAGGTGTCGACCTTGTCGCGCAACGTCGTGAGGCCGTGGGCGGCCCGATCGATCGTCTCCGGGCGGGAGCCGAGCTTGACCTCGATGGCCGCCCACCGACCGTCCGGCAGCTCGACCACCACGTCGGCCTCCAGGCCGCGCTCGTCGCGATAGTGCAGCACGCGTCCACCGAGCGGCTGGGCGTAGACACGGAGGTCTCGGGTGACCAGAGACTCGAAGAGGAACCCCAGGGTCTGCAGGTCCTCCGTGAGCGGCCCGGCATGGATACCCAGGGCTGCTGCTGCCAGGGCGGGGTCGACGAAGTGCCGCTTCGACCGTGACGCGACACGTGTGCGCGACCGGAGGTGCGGGGACCATGCGGGCTGGTCCTCGACGATCCTGAGCCGCCGCATGGCGTCGAGGTGCTCGGTGGCGGTCGCCCGGTGGGTCGCGTCGGCGCCCGAGTCCGGGTCGCCCTCGCGGACGTCCCTGGCGATCGTGGCGTCCCCGGCAAGAGTGGCCACGTTCCGGGCGAGGGAGCGCATGACACGCCACGCCTTGTCCGGGTCGCGGCGGATGCGCGACACCTGCGGGATGTCGTAGTTCCGGATGATGTCCAGGTAGTCGCGATTGGCGCGTGCTGCGGCACGAACCGGCTTGTCGACGTTGGTGGGCCATCCGCCCCCGACGACCCGCTCGGCGATCTCGTGGACGGCGTCGGTCGGATTCCAGGCGCTGTCGTACCCGTCGGCATCCGCGCCGTCGAACAGGCCTACCAGCGACACCTCACCGCTGGAGTGGCCGCTCTCGGCGAGGGCCATCGGCCGCATCTCGATGATGGTGAAGCGTCCGGCACCGCTGTGACGGCGGATGTCGTCGTCGGGCGTCGAGGACCCTGTGAGGATGAACTGCCCCGGGTGCTCCCGCCGGTCGACCTCACGGCGGACCAGGTTCCACAGGTCGGGCGCCAGCTGCCACTCGTCCAGGAGGACGGGGGCCTCGCCCCGCAGCAGCAGCGACGGATCCACCTCGAGGGCGGCGGTGATCCGCGGATCGGCCACGTCGTCGAGGTGGACACGCGTCCCCGCGACCCGGTGGGCCGACGACGTCTTGCCGCAGGCCTTCGGCCCCTCGACGAGCACGGCTCCAGCGGTCTGCAGGCCGTCGGAGATCTCCTCGTCGACGACGCGCGGTCGGTACATGTTGCGCCTCCCACCAGCGGTCCTGGCCTCAATGTACACCTGCCGCAGCCTTTCGATCAGCACTTTACGCAGGTTTCCGGTGGGCAGCTGTCGCAGGCGACACCGTCGTCCGCCTGCCACAATGACGCTGTGACGCGAGACACGCCGTCGGCCGAGCGTGCCTATCGCCGCACCCTCGCCCTGCTGACCCTCGTCGTCGCCCTGTGGTCGGCGGCCTGGGCGGTGCTCACCCCTGGCTTCCGGTCGCCCGACGAGCAGAACCACCTCAACAGCGCCGTGCGCATCGCCTACGGCGGCGGGTGGCCGCCGCCGGGGGAGGCACGGTTCGCGCCGGTGACGGAGCAGGCCGTCGAGGAGGCCGCCTACCCGGCCGACCTGCCCGGACGCTGGCGGTACCGCCCCGACGAGACCCAGTTCGTCGATCTCACACCCGTCCCGGCCGACGAGCGCGTCCGCATCGACGTCGGCAACGCGCTGCCCGCGCCCGGCAGCAACGCCACCGTCGACCAGATGACGCAGCATCCGCCCGCCTACTACGTGCTCGGTGCCGGCGTCCTGCGCCTCACCGGCACGGCCGACGCCCGGTGGGACGTCGCCCTGCTCGCGTTGCGCCTGCTCGACGTCGCCCTGCTCACCGCGACGGTGCCGCTCGCCGCCGCGACCACCCGCCGGCTGACGGGGTCGCGCTCGGCCGCGCTGCTCGCCGCCCCGTTCCCGCTGCTGATCCCGCAGGTGGGGCACATCATGGGCGCCGCGAACAACGACGCCCTCGTGGTGCTCACCGGCGCCGGCGTCACCTACCTGTCCGCCCGCGTCGTCACCGGGGACCAACGCTGGCGCACCGCCGTCGGCCTGGGTCTGGTGCTCGGGGTCGGCCTGCTGACCAAGGTGATGCTCGCGTTCGCGATCCCTACCGTCGTCGCCGCTTACCTGCTCGCCCCGGGGCCGCGCTCCCGGCCGCGCGCCGGCCCCCCGGTGCTCGTCCGCAGCGGGCGGGGCCTCGTCGCCCTGGCGGTCGCCTTCGTCGTCGGGGGCTGGTGGTGGGCCCGCAACTGGATCGTCGACGGTGCCGTGCAGCCGGTCGGGTTGCCGCGCGACTACGACGGCATGACCCGGGTGCCGGCGGACCAGGTGCTGGAGGAGGCGCTCGGCCGCACCGCCCAGGCGTTCTTCGGCAACCTGTCCTGGCTGGAGATCCACCTGCCCGGCACCTTCGTCGCGACCGGCTCGACGGTGCTGGTCGTGGCGGCACTGATCGCCGTCGCACTGCCCGGGGCGCGGCGCGGGGCCGTGACCGTCGCGCTGCTGCCGCTCGCGCTGGCCGCGGGCGTCGTCGGCAACGCGCTGCAGGGCTGGTCCGAGACCGGCGTGCTCGTCGCCCTGCAGGGCCGCTACGTGTTCGGCGGTCTGGCCGCGCTGGCGACGCTACTCGCCGTCGCCCTGTGGCAGCTCTGCCTGCGCCGCGAACGCTGGACCGCCGTCGTCGTCCCCGGGTTCACGACGCTCGCCGTCGCGGCCGGTGCCGCGGGACTGGTGTGGGCGTTCGGGGCGATGTACCGCGGGCCGGGGGAGTCCGCGGCACAGGCGTGGGAGCGCTGGGCCGCGTGGAGCCCGTTGAGCGGCACCGCGATCGTCGTCGTGCTGGCGGTCGTCGCGCTCGGGTTCGTCGCCGGGCTGGTCGCCGCGTGGCGGTGGTACCCCGCCGCGCGGGACCTGCGTGGCTAGACTCGCGCACGTCAGCGCCCTGGCGCTGCCCACCGCCGTCGGACCGGAGAGGGCTCGATGAAGCTCGTCGTGCAGATCCCCTGCCTCAACGAGGCCGACACCCTCCCGCTCGTGCTGGCGACCCTGCCACGCGAGGTCGACGGGTTCGACGAGGTGGAGTGGCTCGTCATCGACGACGGCTCCACCGACGGCACCGCCGACGTCGCGCGCAACCTCGGCGTCGACCACGTGCTGCGGCACACCGCCACGATGGGGCTGGCCCGCTCCTTCCGCGACGGCATCGACTTCGCCCTGGCCCACGGCGCCGACGTGGTGGTCAACACCGACGGCGACAACCAGTACCCCTCGAACCGGGTCGGGGACCTCGCCGCGCCGATCCTCGCCGGCGAGGCGGACATCGTGGTCGCCGACCGCCAGACCGCCACCATCGAACACTTCAGCCCGTTCAAGAAGCGCATGCAGCGCCTCGGGTCGCGGGTGGTCAGCGCCGCCGCGAACACCTCGCTGCCCGACGCCGCCAGCGGGTTCCGCGCCTACTCGCGCGCCGCGCTGCTGCGCCTGAACGTCATCACGCAGTTCAGCTACACCATGGAGACGATCATCCAGGCGGGCAACAAGCACCTGCGGATCGTCTCGGTGCCGGTGGTCACCAACGCCAAGACCCGCGAGTCGCGGCTGTTCCGCAACATCTGGCAGCACATGGGGCGCTCCGCCCGGGCGATCGTGCGCAGCTCGATCATGTTCCGCCCCCACCTGGTGTTCCTGACCCTGGCCGCGCTGTTCTTCCTCGCCTCCGCGGTGCCGGCCGTCCGGTTCCTCGTGTTCTTCGCCCAGGGGGAGGGCGACGGGCACGTGCAGTCCCTCATCTTCGCCGCCGCGATGCTGGTGGGCACCCTGCTGTGCCTCGCGCTGCTGGTGCTGGCGGACCTGCAACGCACCAACCGCATCCTCGTCGAGGACACCCTGGAGCGGGTCAAGAACCTGCAGTACGGGCGCGACACGTGATCGTCGCGTTCGGCACGTACGACGCCGCCCGGCACCCCCGCACCGGCGTCCTGATCGCCGGCCTGCGCGCGCACGGCCATCGCGTCGACGAGCTGAACCGCCCCCTCGGGTTCTCCACCGCCGAGCGGGTGCGCATGCTGCGCCAGCCCTGGCGGCTGCCGCTGCTGGTGGTGCGCCTGCTGACCTGCTGGCTCGCCCTCGTGCGCGACGACGTCGCCCACCGCCGCGCGCACGGCGCCCCGGACGCGCTGCTGGTCGGCTACCTCGGCCACTTCGACGTCGTCCTGGCCCGCCTGCTGCACCCCCGCACCCCGGTGATCCTCGACCACCTCGTCTTCGCCGCCGACACCGCGACCGACCGCGGCGCCCGCGGCCTGCGCGTGCGGCTGCTGCACGGGCTGGACCGGCTCGCGCTGGCCTGCGCCGACGTCGTCGTCGTCGACACCGACGAGCACCGCGCGATGCTGCCCGGGGGCCTGTCCGCGCCGACCGACCGTGGCGGCGCCCGCCGGATGCGGCAGGCCGTCGTCGTGCCCGTCGGGGCCCCCGAGGCGTGGTTCGCGCCCGTGCGCGACGGCGGTACGTCCGACGAGGGCACGTCCGACGACGGCACCCGGGACGACGCCGAACCCCTGCGGGTCGTGTTCTTCGGTCTGTTCACCCCGCTGCAGGGGGCCGTGGTCATCGCCGAGGCGCTCGCCGACGCCCTGCCCCGCGCCGCCGCCATCGGCCGCCCGATCACCGCCACCCTCGCGGGGACCGGCCAGGACCACGAAGCGGCCCGTGCCGCGCTCGCCGGCGTCCCCGGCGTCACCTGGCACGACTGGGTCGACGCCGGCGACCTGCCCGGGCTCGTCGCCGACCACGACGTCTGCCTCGGCATCCTCGGGGCCACCCCCAAGGCGCTCCGCGTCGTGCCCAACAAGGTCTTCCAGGGCCTCGCCGCCGGCTGCGTGGTCGTCACCTCCGACACCCCGCCGCAGCGCCGCCTGCTCGGCGACCACCTCGAGCTCGTCCCTGCCGGGGACGCCGCGGCCCTGGCCGACCGGCTCGTCGCGCTGACCGACCCGGCCGAGCTGGCCGCCGCCCGGACCCGTGCCCACGCCGGGCGGGACGCCGTCCGGCCCGCCGCCGTCGTCGGCCCGCTCCTCGACGCCCTCGCCGCCCGCGGGGTGCGGCCGTGACCGGCACGCCTGCCGGCCGCACGGACGTCGCCGGTGCCGGACGCCCCGGCGCCGCCGCCCGTCTGTTCGCCGTACTGCGCTCGCCGTGGGTGCGCTGGGGGTTCCTCGTCCTGGCGCTGGCGCTCGCGGTGTACGCCGTGGTCTCCGTCCGGGACGAGCTGGCCGACGCCGCCACCGCGCTGTCCGCCGGCCGGCTCGGCGCGGCCGCGCTGCTCGCGGTGCTGTTCGTCGGCTGCACGCTGCTGTCCTGGCGGGCCGTGCTGGCCGACCTCGGCTCCCCGCTCGGGCTGCGCACCGCCGTCGCCGTGTTCGGCATCAGCCAGCTCGGCAAGTACGTGCCCGGCGGGGTGTGGAACGTCGTCGCCGCGGCCGAGGTCGGAGCCGACCACGACGTCCCGCGCCGCCGCACGGTGACCGCCACCGCGGTCGCCACCGGTGTCGGGCTCGTCTCCGGGGCGGTCGTCGGCGTCGTCGCGCTGCCGTTCCTCGCCGTCGAGACCCTGCAGGGCTGGAGCTGGGTGCTCTGGCTGCTGCCCGCCGTCGTCGTGCTGCTCCTGCCGCCCGTGCTGAACCGGCTGCTCGACGCGGCGCTGCGCCTGGCCCGTCGCCTCCCGCTGGAGCACCCGCTGTCCTGGCGGGGCCTGGGGGCCGCCGCCGGCTGGGCCGTGGCCGGGTGGCTGCTCGCCGGCGGCCAGGTGTGGCTGCTCGCCACCGGTCTCGGCATGGCGAGCGACGTGCGCACCGCGGCGCTCGCCGTGGGCGGGTACGCGCTGGCCTGGATGGTCGGGTTCCTCGTCGTCGTGGTGCCCGCCGGTGCCGGGGCCCGCGAGCTCGTGCTGCTCGCCGTCCTCGCCGGGGCGCTGCCGCACGCCGAGGTGCTGCTCGTCGTGCTGGTCAGCCGGGTCCTGGTCACCCTCGCCGACCTGCTGTTCGCGGGCCTCGGGGCGCTCGGGCGCCGGCCCGCCGGGGTGCGATTCGCCCCGCTGGCGCCGCGGGCCTGGTTGCGCTGGGACGTCGTGCGGCGCCTGCTGCCGGCCACCCGGTCCACGGTGCTGGAGATCGGCTGCGGGCAGGGCGGGTTCGGCATGCGGATCGCCGTGCGCCACGACTACACCGCCGTCGAGCTCGACGCCGACTCCTGGCGCGTCGCGCGCGAGCGCGTGGCGGCCGTCGACCCGGACGCCCGGGCGCTGCACGGCAACCTGACGGTGCTGCCGCCCGAGGAGAGGTTCGACGTCGTGTGCGCGTTCGAGGTGAGCGAGCACGTCGAGGACGACGCCGCGGCGCTGGTCGAGTGGGCCGCCCGGGTGCGCCCCGGCGGGATGCTGCTGCTGTCCACCCCCGCCGACCCCGACCGGTTCGGCCCGTGGGACGAGATGGCCGGCCACTACCGCCGCTACGACCCGGACGACCTGCGGGAACTCCTGAGCGCTGCCGGGCTGGCCGACGTCGTCGTGCGCCGCTACGACGCCCCGCTGGGGTACCTGCTCGAGGCCGTGCGCGACCGGCTCGCCCGGCGTCAGCCGGTCCGCGTCGTCGCGGAAGCGCCGGCCGGCGCGGCCGGACCGGCCGGTGCGGCGGCGTCGGACCCCGGGCTCGCGGCCCGCACCGCCGACTCCGGGCGCCGGCTGCAGCCACGGGCCCGGCTCACCGGGATCGCGACGGCGGTCGGCACCTGGCCGTTCCGGCTGCTGCAGCGGGCCCTGCCGCACGCCGGGACCGGGCTCGTCGCCGTCGGCACCCGCCCGCCGGACCCCGAGCACAGGAGTGACCCGTGAGCACGAACCTGCCGCCCCTGACCCTGTTCGGCGCGCTGCGCTGGGACGTGGTCCGCCGCCGGCTGCCCGCCTCCGGTGTGCGTGTCCTGGAGGTCGGGTGCGGTCAGGGCGCCGTGGGCGTGCGTCTGGCCGCCGCCGGGTACGACTACACCGGCGTCGAGATCGACCGTGCGAGCGCCGAGGTCGCCGACGCCCGGCTGGCCGGCGCCGGACTGCCGGGACGCGTCGTGCACGGGTCGGTGGAGTCGGCGGGGCTGGCCGGCGGGTTCGACGTGCTGTGCGCCTTCGAGGTGCTCGAGCACCTCGCGGACGACGCCGAGGCGCTGGCCTCGTGGCTGCCGCTGCTGCGCCCGGGCGGGCTCGTCCTCGTCTCGACCCCTGCCTGGCAGGCACGGTTCGGCCCCATGGACACCGCCGTCGGGCACCACCGCCGCTACGACCCGCCGCAGATGCGCGAGCTGCTGCGCGGCGCCGGGCTCACCGACATCGGCGGCCGGCTCTACGGGATGCCGTTGGGTTACGCGCTCGAGGCGGTGCGCAACCGGGTGGCTGAGCGCCGACTGGCGGCCGACGGCACGACGACCGCCGAACGCACCGCGCGTTCCGGGCGGCTGTTCCAGCCGTCGTCCGCCGCGACAGGAGCGGCGGTCACGGCCGCCACCTGGCCGTTCCGCGTCGCCCAGCGGGCGTTCCCTCGGACGGGTCCGGCGCTGGTGGCCTGGGGCCGCCGTCCCTGACCCCCGTGGCGTTGTGGGCATGAAATCTGCAGCTCCGCAGGGGGCCAGACCTGCAGATTTCATGCCCACAACGGGCGGAAGGGGCCGGGGTGCGCAACGCCGGGCGGACGGGCCGGGGTGCGCAACGCCGGGCGGACGGGCCGGGGTGCGCAACGGGCCGACGGGTGAATCCCGCTGCGAGGTCCGCTCTCCGGTTGCCGGTCGGCGAGACGCTGATTACAGACGTCTCATGCCGAGTGTGCCCCGAGCAATCACGCTGGTGAGCCCCGAGGGCGCGACCCTCGGCCATGCTCTCGCGGCCGCGCTGGCCAGCCGCGGCTGGACCGTCATGATGCGGCGTACCGAGGGTGTCCTGCCGGACCTCGGCGGACAGGACGTCGTGGTCCTGGTCGAGGACGACCACGGCAACTGGACCTGCCGGCGGCCCCTCGCGGTCGGTCGGTCCTGGATCTGCATCGGATCGGTGCGGTCGCTGCCCGGCCTGCTGGCGATGCAGCGGCGTGGAGCCGTCGTGCTCAACCAGTCGGCCCCGATGCTGACACTGGTGTGCCACGTCGAGACGGCCGTCACCCGGGCGGCGCCCGCCGACCTCGCCGTGGCCGCGCTGACGCTGCGGCGCCGGTTGGCGGAGCGGGACGGGCTCAACCTCCTCACGAGCACCGAGGACGCGATCCTGCGGGCGATGCTCGCGGGAGCCAGCGCCGCGCAGATCGGTCTCCATCGGCACGCCTCGGTGAACACCGTCCGGACCCACATCAAGGCCGTGCTCGCCAAGCTCGGCGTCCGGTCCCAGCTCGAGGCCGTCGCCGTCGCGCACCGTGCGGGGTGCATGGAGTGGTTGTTCGACGCGATGGTGAAGTTCACCAATTCTGGTGACGACGACCTCGTGTGCGGCGGCCGACAGTGAAAGGGACAGCGACCTTCGTCGGATCGCGCAACCCCTCCGGCACCGGTCGACCATCCCGCACACCGGAGGACTGCCGTGCGACAGGACGTGAAGAACCCCTCGTCGACCCTGCTGAACACCACCGTGGTGGGCCAGCCCTGGGCGGACGCCTACCAGGTCGGTGCCGGCGTCGACGCCGTGACCGGCCAGCTGCGCAGCTCGGCGATCGAGAAGCCGACGCTGACCCCGAGCAAGAACCAGCGCACCGAGTACAGCTACGCCCTCATGGAGTCCCAGAAGGACCTCGAGCAGCTCGTCGAGACCTCCCTCAAGGGCTCCTACAACATCGAGGGGGTCAAGACCTCGGCGAGTACGTCGTTCCTGGAGAAGGTCGTCGTCTCCGAGCTCGCGGTCACGATCGTCGCCGCGATCTCCGTCGAGGACAGCGAGTACTCGCTCGCCCCCGACTACGTCCTGGCCGTCACCCCGGGCCCGGACTTCCGAGAGCGGCACGGCGACTACTTCGTGGCCGGCTACCGGGCGGGATCCTCCCTGTACGCGGTCTACCAGTGCCGGTTCTCGTCCACGGAGAAGCGGCAGGAGTTCGCCGCCGCGCTCTCCGCCGAGGTGCCCGACGTCCTCAGCGCCGAGGGCAGCGTGGCCTTCCAGAAGGTCGCCAGCTCGCACGAGGCTCGCGTCAACGTCGACGTCGTCGTCGACGGGGTCCGGGGCACTCTGCTGCCCCCGAAGGACGGGTGGACCCCGGGGACGATCATCTCCGAGGTGATCCCCTGGTTCATCGAGAACCTGGTGCCGGTGCCGCTGGAGAGCTACCTCGAGCACTACCGGATGATCGACCCGGAGATCTCCGGCGAGGTCCCGATCGCCCCGTCCGTGTTCGCGGACCTCAGCTATCTCTACTCCGCCTTCTGGGTGGCGCGGTCGCGCGAGCGAACCTGTCCCGCGTTCGGCAAGGGACTCGTCTCCGGACCCTTCGAGCGGCTGCGCATCGACCTCGAGGCGCACCAGGCCTCGCTCGCCACCGACCCGGAGTCGGTCCGCAAGTACACGGGTGACGTCGAGGACCTGCTGGGCACCCTCGACGAGATCGACAACCGGCAGGCCTTCTACTCCCAGGTCGTCAAGGCTGCCGCCACCGAACCGGCGAAGGGGCACCGCATCGACGCAGACAAGGGCACCGTCCGGTGGGGGTACGGCTTCCAGGCCGGCACGCGCCCCGGCGTGGACGTCAGGAGCGAGAAGTTCGACTACAAGGCGGATGCCAAGGCCTTCGGCTGGCAGGATCACGGGTTCACCTACCGGAACACCTCCCGCGTCGTCGTGGGCTGGGACGTCGTGTGCCAGTGGAACGACTTCGGCGGCGACTGGGAGAAGCGCAGCGACCGGATCATCGGTCGCGACGGCGGCACCGTCTGGGTCAAGAGCGACTACTGGCGCAGCTGCTACTGGTCCGTGACGTTCCACACGGTCGATGCCTCGCTCTACCCTGTCGGTCCCTGGACCGCCGACGCGGTGCACTCCTCGGGGTTCACGGTGCACGAGGCCCCCCAGGTGACGCCGGTCGAGGAGTACTGGACCGCCGAGCGGATGCGCGCCGCGACACCCGTCGACCGCTCGACGGCCCACGAGGGTGCCCTGGCCGTCGCCGTGCGTCCTCAGGACGTGGGGCCCAGCGAGACCGTGACGGCCGAGGCGACCACGACGCCGGTCGCCGCGTTCGGGGAGTACCCGGCCCGGACCGTGGGCAAGCTGTTCTTCGTCATGGGCGACCAGGACTGCGTGGCCTCGGGTGTCGTGGTGCACCGGAGCGGGATCATGACCGCGGCCCACTGCCTGGTCATGGACCACGAGGCGCACAGCCTGGTCTTCGTGCCGGCCTACATCGACGGCGAGGCGCCGTACGGCCGCTGGCCCGTCCCGACCGTCGCGTGGCCCGACGCGTGGCCGCAGGGACGGTCCACCGCCGACGACCTGGGTTTCGGCCGGGTCGCGACAGCACCCGACGGGACAGAGATCGGGGACGTGGTGGGATGGGTCGGCATCACCACGCGTCCCGACGTGGGTCGGTGGGACGACGTCGGCTACCCCGCTCAGGCGATCGCGCAGTTCCCGTTCGACGGGCAGCGGCCGTGGCAGAGCTCGGGTGCCCGGCTCGCCTCGGACGAGGAGCGCATCGTGGCCAAGGCGGACGACCTCACCGCCGGCGGCAGCGGCGGGCCGTGGTTCGCGTCCGACGACGCGACGGCGGTCAACGGAGTGTTCAGCACGTACAACACCTCGGAGCACATCGTGTGGAGCCCCGAGTTCGCTGAGTGGGTGCTGACCTTCTACCGGCACTGCTTCGGCTGACGGGACCGGGGGGTCCCTGGTCCCCGGTGCCGCGGGCGGACCGTCCGCGGCACCGGGGATCAGGGCGCGTAGTCGGTGCCGTACTCCGCGACGTACTCGTCCATCGTGTCGGTGCGCAGCGCCTCGCCGAGGGCCGCCGTCTGCGCCTCGTCCACGAGGTTCACCGACGCCCCGTCCACCGTGCCGAACCCGGTGATCGGCACCATGAGGCCCACCACGTCGTCGCGGGTCAACGACGCGGCCAGCGGGACCAGGTCCACGAACTCCTCCACGCCGAGGTCACCGGTGACCTTGACGTTGTTGAACATCAGGGCCACCAGCTCGGCGACCGCCGTCGGGTCGTCGGACGTCTCGGCGATCCGGTCCATCATCCCGATCACCGCCGCCCGCTGCCGCTCCGTGCGGTCGAGGTCGCCCAGCGGCAGCCGCTTGCGCTCGCGCACGTAGATGAGGCCGTCGGTGTTCTCCAGCGTGATCCGGCCCTCGGGGAAGTCGACCACGCGCCCGGTCGAGAGCACCTCCACCGTCGAGCGGTGCTTGTTGTCGACCTCGAACCCGTCCAGGGCGCGCGTCAGGTTGATGAACCCGGTGAAGTTGGTCTGCATCGCGCCGTCGATCTCGACACCGCCGAGCAGCCCCGAGGCGGTGTCCATCAGCGTCTGCGTGCCGCCGCGGGCGAACGCCGAGTTCATCTTGCCCTCGCCGAGCCCCGGGATGTCCACCCACATGTCCCGGGTGAACGACACCAGGTACAGCGCCGACCGGTCCGCGGGGACGTGCGCGAGCATCATCGTGTCCGCGTTGCCGGACAGCGAGGACGCGTCGCGCGAGTCGGTGCCGATGAGCATGATGTCGTGCGCCCCCTCGCCGAGCGGGTCCTCCCGCTCCGGGGCAGGCACCGACTGCTTGGGGGCCGTGCTCGGCTCGGGGCGCACGGTCTCGGTGGGGGCCTGCTCCGCGGTCGTCGAGGCGTCGGTGCACCCGGCGAGCAGGAGCACCCCCGCGGTCGCCAGGGCGGTCAGACGCGCCAGGCGCGAACGGGGAGTCATCCGAGGTCCTTCCGGTTCGAGGTGGCGGCGCCCGCCGCCGCGGCGTACGCCAGGTCGTAGCGCGCCACCAGCTCGCGCCAGGTCCGCCCGGCCGCCACCGCCCGACCCGCCGTCACCTGCGCGGCCCGGGCGTCGTCGTCGGTGAGCAGGTGCTCGACGGCGCCCGCCCAGGCCGCCTCGTCGTCAGGCGTCACGAGCAGTGCCGCCGGGTCGCCGCCGTCGACGGGGGAGCAGACCTCCCGCAGCGCCGGCAGGTCGCTGGCGACCACCGGACGGCCCAGGGCCATGGCCTCCACCGGCTTCAGCGGCGTCACCAGGCGGGTGACGCGGTCGGGCCGTCGCGGCACCAGGACCACGTCCAGGGCGGCCAGGTAGGTGTGCGCGACGTCCCGCGGCACGCGGCCCGGCATCGTGGTGTGCTCGGCGATCCCCAGCTCGGCCGCGAGCCGCAGCAGCCTCGGGCGGGCCACGCCGTCGCCGACCACGAGCGCGCCGGCGTCCACCCCGGCGTCCCGCAGCCGGGCGACCGTGCGCAGGATCGTGTCGATGCCCTCGTAGCCCACCACCGAGCTCACCGTGCCGAGCAGGTACCGGGGGCCGGTCAGCCCCAGGCGCTCGCGGGCCGCGCGCGGGTCGAACGGGTCGGCGTCGAGCAGCGCCTCGTCGACGGCGTTCGGCACGACGGTGATCCGGTCGGTCGGGACCCCCCGGGCCGCCAGCTCGTCGCGCATCGTGCCGCTGAGCGTGACCACGTGGTCGGCGGTCCGGGCCAGCTCGGTCTCCTTGGCGCGGATCAGGGCGAACCGCTCGGACGCGGTCGCCGCCTCGCGCGCCTCCGCGGTCGGGTGCGACGCCGCCCACGTCTCCTCGGGCAGGCCGCGCACCTCGTAGACCCACGGCAGGCCGGCCCGGCGGGCGGCCTCGCGGGCCGCGGCTCCCGTGGTCCACGGCGTCGTCGCGTGCACGACGTCGGCCCCGGACCCTCGCACGGCCTCGACCAGCAGCGCGGTCGCGTCCTCGGCACGGCGGGCCGGGTCCGACGGCAGCGAGCGCGGGACCAGCCGGGAGTACGGCACGCCGTCGACGACGTCGGTCCCGCGGGCGCCCAGCGCTCCGATCGTCAGCGGGTATCCCGCCCGGGTGGTCGCCGTGACCCGGTGGCCGGCGGCGCGCTGGGCCGTGAGGATCGCGTGCGTGCGCAGCGTGTAGCCGCTCTGGGTGTGCGGCAGCGAGTTGGTCAGGTGGTGGTGCACGGCCACCGGGTGCTGCGGCGCGCGGGGCGTCGTGCCGCCGGCGGCTGCCTCGGCGGCCGGGTCCGGGGCGAGCGTGTCGACCTGCCCGAGCAGGGACCGGCGCACCCGTCGCGCCGTGCGACGCTGCGGTTCCGCGTCGCGGATCGCGGTGACGTCACCGGCCGCCCAGGCGGCGCGCAGCCGGCCCGCCGGCCCGGAGGTGCCGTCCCCGACGACGCGCTCGACGCGGGGGACGACGACGGCGCTGAGCCGGGCGGGCAGGCGGCGGCTCGCCTGGAGCACCAGCCAGGCGGGGTCGGTGACCAGGGCCCCGAGGACGAACGAGGCCGTGAACCGCAGGTTGCGCGCGAGCTCGGCCGCGCGGCTCACCGCGCGGTCCTCGGCCGCAGCTCCCCCTCGGGGGCCGGCCGTGACGGGGACGGCAGCGTGGCGCGCGGCGACACCGAGCGCGTGACCAGCACCTCGGGTCCGGCCGACGGGGCCGCGGGCGCGGTGCAGGCCTGGCACGGGCCGCGGCGGTCGGCGGTCGCGTGGTGCGCGGCGGCGTCCGTCAGGTGGTCGACGAGCTGGACGTAGTGCGCACCGAGCACGTCGTCGTCGGCGTTGGCCCGGACCCAGCGTGCCGCGGCCGCCGAGGCGGTCGGGGCCGCGCCGTCGTCCACCCAGGTGCCCCACAGGTCGACCAGGCCGTCGACGTCGCCCGGCATGACGACGGCGCCGGCGCCGGTGGTGGCGACCAGGTCGGCCGCCTCACCGGCGACGCAGGCGGTGGCGAGACGCCCCGAGGCCATGACCTCGTACAGCTTCGACGGGACCGTCCACTCGAGCGGCTCCCAGTCGCGCAGCGACACCAGCACCGTGTCCGCCCAGGCGTAGAGGTCGCGGATCTGCTCGTGGGGGACCGGGTCGCCCAGCACGACGGGAGCGTCCAGCTGATCGACCAGGCGACGGACGGTCCCGAGCTCGGCGCCGGTGCCGACGATCCGGACCTCGACGGCTCGGCCTCGGTCGCGCAGCCGGGCGGCGGCCCGCACGACCGTCTCGAGGTCCTGGGCCCGTCCGATCGTGCCGGCGTAGGCGGCGCGCAGGGGGCGGTGGTGCAGCGGGTGCGTGCTCTCCGGGCTCTCCGGGGAGGCGGTGGGCTCCGCGGACCCGGTGCGCACCGACTCGAACGACGTGCCGTTGCGCACGACGGCCACGCGTCGCACGCCCCGTGACCGCAGCACGTCGGCGAAGGTCTCGGTCGTGGTGACGACCGCGTCGGCCCGGCTCTGCAGGCGGCTGACCGTGCGGTGCACGACGGCGCGAGCGGCTCCCAGCACCCGGGCCTTGAGCGAGCGTCGGGCCCGGAACAGGCCGGCCGGCTCGATGAGGTCCGGCCAGGCGTCGCGCATCTCCACCACGAACCGGGCGCGCAGCAGGCGTGCCACGATCCAGGCGGCGAACATCGACGGGATGCCCGGGACGGTGCCCACCACGATGTCGGGTCGCCGGGCCGGGTGACGGAACAGGCGCAGCCCGAGCACGACCGTGCTCCACGCCGCCACCGCCTGGTCGACGGAGCGGGAACGGAGCCGGTTCGTGTGCTCGCGGAACCGGGTGCGCACGATCCGCTCCCCGTGCACCCCGCGGCTGACGCGGCCGGGGCGGTACTCCGGCAGGTCCGCGAACAGGCGACCGCTGGGGTAGTGCGGGGGAGGGGTCAGGACGGACACGTCCACGCCGGCCTCGATGAGCCGGGGGGTCAACGAGCCCCACCGTCGTTGGGGTGCGCCGTGCTCGGGAGCGTAGTGATGGGTGACCAGCAGCAGATGTCGCCGCGACCGTGTCGTCGTGGAGCTCATCCGTCACTTTCGTCTCGTGGTCCGGGCCGGGCGGGTGCCGCACGAGGTGCGGTCGTCCCCGGTAGATGATAGAGGCAACCGGACACACTTTCATCACCCCGTCTTTGCACGTCCGGGCGTCGCCGTCGGATGCCGGGGCCTATCATCTGCGCTGTGACGCATCCCCCGCGCGAGCCGTTGGTCCCTGGAGTCCCCGACGACCCCCCGCCGCAGCGGCACGCCAAGCGACGACCGGGGATGAGCACCACGAGCCGGTCCCTGGTCGTGGTCGGCGTCCTGGTCGCCGTGCTGGCCGGGGCGGCCTTCGGCGGCATGTGGTGGTTCCAGCAGCGCCTCGACGAGAACGTCGAGAAGCTGGGCGACCCGTTCGCCGCCGTGAGCGAGCGGCCGGAGCCGGCCCAGCCGGAGAGCGCCGACGAGGAGCTCACCGACGTGAACTTCCTGGTCCTGGGATCGGACTCGCGCATCTCGGCCGGCGACCCCTCGCAGTGGGAGGCGGGCGCCCAGCGCACCGACGCCATCATGCTCGTCCACCTTCCCGCCTCCCGGGAGAACGCCGTCGTCGTCTCCATCCCGCGCGACTCCTGGGTCGACATCCCCGGCCACGGGCAGGCGAAGATCAACGCGGCGTTCTCCTACGGCGGGCCGTCGCTGATGATCCAGACCGTCGAGAACCTCACCGACGTGCGGATCAACCACTTCGTGGTGACGGACTTCGACTCGTTCGTGAGCATGACCGACGCGCTGGACGGCGTCCGGATCCGCGTCCCCGAGGACATCGGCGACGGCGACGAGGTCTTCTTCTCCGCCGGCGTGCACATGATGAGCGGCGAGGAGGCCCTGGCCTACACCCGCCAGCGGTACGGGCTGTCGAACGGCGACTTCGGGCGGGTGCAGCGTCAGCAGAACTGGATGCGGGCCATCCTCGGCAAGGTCAACAACAACCGCCGCGACCCGGTGAAGATGACCCGGTTCTTCGAGACCGTCAGCGAGTCGGTGGCCGCGGACGACGAGCTGACGATCGACCGCATGCAGGAGCTGTTCGACCAGGCCTCGGAGATCTCCACCAACGACGTCGTGTTCATGACCGTGCCGTACGAGGGGGTCGGTCGCTCCGCGGACGGTCAGTCGATCGTCGTCCTCGACGAGGACCCGATGACGAAGCTGATGACGGCGATCGGAGACGGCGAGGCGATGTCGTTCATCGAGGAGCACGGCGAGGAGCTCGAGCTGCTGCCCGCGACCGTCAAGTAGGCCGTCCTGCCGGCGGCCCCGCCCGCCCGCCCGCTCCGCGCGTCCGCCCAGCTGTGGGCGTGAAAGATGCCGCCTCGCACCGGTGCGAGGCGGCATCGTCCCTGCCCGCGGCCCCGAGCGGGGCGGAGCGGGCAGGGCCGGGTGGTTCAGGCCGCGGTGTCGACCGCGACCTGCCCGTCGGCGAAGGTCATGTTGGTGACCGTGGTGCCCGGGTAGCGGTGCGCCACCAGACGCTGCACGTCCAGCGCGATGCGCGCGTCGGGGCGGATCTCCACCGAGCCGGGCGGCAGGCCCTTGGCGGCCAGCACGGACTCGATCCGGCTCTTGGCCAGGCCGAGCAGCTTGTGGGCGGGCAGCCCGCCCGCGGAGGCGTCGACGCTCAGCACCGCGACGCCGCCGTCGAACTCCTCGACGCGCAGGCGCGTCCGCACGGCCGGCACCAGCCGCGTCGCCATCTTGAGGGGGCCCGGGAGGTTGTTCACCGCACGGGCGTCGGCGACGACCTCGAGGACGTCGCCCCGGCCGCCGACGTCGGTGACGAAGCGGGGCAGGGTCGTGCCGCCGAGGAGGCCGAGGGTGTGAAGGGTGTCTGCAAGAGTCATTTCGGTGCGCACCCGCGACAGGGTAATGGAACGGACGAACCGGACTGAACCCCCCAGGGAATACATCTCGCCGTGCGATGGTTGACCCGGGCGCTGATGAGTGCCACCTTCTCCTCCCTTCGCTACCCGAACTACCGCCTGTGGTTCGGCGCTGCCCTCATCGCCAACGTGGGCACCTGGATGCAGCGCATCGCCCAGGACTGGCTGGTGCTCACCGACCTCACCGACGACTCCGGCGTCGCCGTCGGCATCACCACCGCCCTGCAGTTCCTGCCGTTCCTGCTGATCGGCCCCTGGACCGGGCTGCTCGCCGACCGGCTGCCCCGCCGGCAGCTCCTCATGGCCACCCAGGGCGCGATGGGCGTCCTGGCCCTCGGCCTCGGAGTCCTCGTGCTGTCCGGTGCGGCCGAGCTCTGGCACGTCTACGCCTTCGCGCTCGGCCTCGGGGTCGCGACCGCCTTCGACAACCCCGTGCGCCAGGCCTTCGTCGCCGAGCTCGTGCCCCCGGAGCGGCTGTCCAACGCCGTCGGCCTCAACAGCGCGTCCTTCAACGCCGCCCGACTGGTCGGACCGGGCGTCGCCGGCCTGCTCATCGCCGCCGTCGGCTCCGGCTGGGTGTTCGTCATCAACGGCCTGACCTTCGCCGCCACGATCGCGGCCGTGGCGCTCATGCGCCCCGCCGCCATGTGGGTCAAGGACCGGGCACCGCGCGGCAAGGGGCAGATCCTCGAGGGCCTGCGGTACGTGCGGGGACGCTCCGACATCGTCGTGATCATGGTGGTCATGGCCGTCGTGTCCACGTTCGGCCTCAACTTCCAGCTCACCAGCGCGATGATGGCGCGCGTCGAGTTCGAACGCGGTGCCGGCGAGTTCGGGCTGCTCGGCTCGGTGCTGGCGATCGGGTCGCTGACCGGCGCGCTGCTCGCCGCGCGGCGCGAGCGCCCGCGCGTGCGGCTGGTGATCGGGGCCGCGGCCGCGTTTGGGGTCGCCACCGCCGTCAACGCCCTGATGCCGACCTACTGGCTCTACGTCGTCACGACCATCCCGGTCGGCCTGTCCGCGCTGACGATGATGACCGCGGCCAACTCCACCATCCAGACCTCGATCGACCCGGTGATGCGCGGGCGGGTCATGGCCCTCTACATGATGGTGTTCCTCGGCTCCACGCCGATCGGCGCACCCGTCGTCGGCTGGATCGGGGAGGCGTTCGGGCCGCGCTGGTCGATCCTCGTCGGGTCGATCACCACCCTCGCCGTGGCGCTCGCGGCCACCGTCTGGGCGATGCGGTCCTGGCGCGTCACGGTGCGCTACCGGCTGCTGCGCCGACCGCACCTCGAGGTCGTCTATCTCGACCCGCCGGTCCCGGCCGGGGACGAGCCGGTCCCGGCGGAGCAGGTCCGGCCAGCCTGACCCTCGGGCGCGGCGGCCGTGCTCGCCGCCCCCGTCAGCCTCGTCAGCCGAGCCGGTCGACCACGTAGGTGATGCACTCCGTGAGCGCCGCGACGTCGTCCGGGTCCACCGCGGGGAACATGCCGACGCGCAGCTGGTTACGGCCCAGCTTGCGGTAGGGGAAGACGTCGAGGATCCCGTGGTCGCGGAGCACTCCGACGACGGCCCCGGCGTCGACCGACGGGTCCAGGTCGATCGTGCCCACCACGGGGGAGCGCTCCGCCGGGTCGGCGACGAAGGGTGTCGCCCACGGGGTCGCCGCCGCCCAGCCGTACAGGACCTGCGCCGAGCGCTCGCAGCGGCGCACGGACCAGTCCAGCCCGCCGTGCTCGAGCAGCCACTCGACCTGGTCGGCCAGCATGACCAGGGTCCCGACGGCGGGGGTGTTCAGCGTCTGGTCCTGGCGGGAGTTCTCCAGCGCCGTGGTCAGCGACAGGAACTCCGGCACCCACCGGCCGTCGCCGGACGACTCCACCTCCCGGGCGCGCTCCACGGCCGCCGGGGAGCACAGCGCCAGCCACAGGCCGCCGTCGGCGGCGAAGGCCTTCTGCGGGCCGAAGTAGTAGACGTCGGTCTCGTGCAGGTCGACCGGCAGCGCGCCCGCACCCGAGGTCGCGTCGGTCAGCAGGAGCTGGTCGGGGCCGCCCGGGCGGCGCACGGGGGCGACCGCCCCGGTCGAGGTCTCGTTGTGCGGGGTGGCGTAGACGTCCACGGCGTCCGACGGCGTCAGGTGGGCCACCGTCCCGGGTGCGGCCTCGACCACCTCGGGGTCGGCGAGGAAGGGTGCCCGGGCGGTGGCGGCGGCGAACTTGGCCCCGAACTCCCCGAACACGGCGTGCTGGGCCCTCTGCCGGACGAGGGACGCCGTGGCGACCTCCCAGAAGGCGGTCGAGCCGCCGTTGCCGAGGGCCACCTCGTACCCCGCGGGCAGGTCGAACAGCTCGGTCAGGCCCGAGCGCACCCGGTGCACCAGATCCTTGACCGGCGCCTGCCGGTGCGAGGTGCCCAGCACCGGGCGTGCCGGGTCGCCGGCCGCGACGAGGGCCTCGACCTGGCCCGTGCGCACCTTGGAGGGGCCGGAGCCGAAGCGGCCGTCGGAGGGCAGCATCGACGCGGGGATCTGGAGGGTCATGCGAATAGACTAGGCCCGGGCCTCAAGACGGGAGCGGACGTGACGGACCTGATCGACACCACCGAGATGTACCTGAAGACGATCTACGAGCTGGGTGAGGAAGGCATCACGCCGCTGCGCGCCCGGATCGCGGAACGTCTGGGGCACTCGGGCCCGACCGTCTCCCAGACGGTCGCGCGGATGGAGCGGGACGGTCTGGTCGTCGTCACCGGTGACCGGCACCTCGAGCTGACCGCCGACGGTCAGGAGAAGGCCGTGCGGGTCATGCGCAAGCACCGTCTGGCCGAGCGTCTGCTCACCGACGTCATCAAGCTCGACTGGCCACAGGTGCACAACGAGGCCTGCCGGTGGGAGCACGTCATGAGCGACCTCGTCGAGCGTCGGCTGGTGACCCTGCTCGACCACCCGCACCACGACCCGTACGGCAACCCGATCCCGGGGCTGTCGGAGCTGGGGGAGCAGTACGAGGAGCTGCCGTTCCTCGAGGGCGTGCAGTCCCTGCCGCTGTACCTGGAGTCCGGGGCGGAGGCACCCGCGACGGTCGTGCTGCGCCGCATCGCCGAGCCGGTCCAGGTCGACGACGAGTTCCTCCTGCGGCTGTCCGACGCGGGCCTGTTCCCGGGCGCGAGCATCGAGGTGGAGCGCGCCGGCGACGACTTCGTCGTCCGGCTGGTCGACGGCGACGGCGCCCTGGAGCTGCCGGAGGAGCTGGCCAAGCACCTCTTCGTCGCGGCCCGCTGACGGGTCGACGCGGCGCTCCGGAAAAGAGGTGTGACCGGAGCGTGACATCGGCGGGGAGGTTCCGGTACGGTCGGACTCGCTCGCGCGGGTGTCCCGCGCGAGTACCGGGACGGCCGCCTAACCCTGTCACCGCCCTGGTTCCCACGGATGACCGCACGGCAGGGGCGGGGGACCCACGATTCGGGCACCGGTGACGGTGTCCTCGGGGTGAAGTCCCACGGTTCGCACGGACCGCGGGGCCGGGTGTTTTCTCCCACCCGAACCCGACAGCTGACCTCGTAGGCGAACGGAGAGGTTGAACGTGACTGCTCGCAGCATGCGCGGTAAGCACCGCGCCGCACGCCGCCCCATGATGGCGGCCCCGTCCGCGGCCGCAGGCCGTCGGGCTGCTGTGGTGGCGACCGCCGGTGGTCTCCTGGTCTCCACGATCGGTGGCGCGAGCGCCGCCCACGCGGCGCCGGTGGACGCGGACGCGGCCAAGAAGCTGAGCACCGTGGACCTGGGTGCGCTGACCGACCAGGCGCGCCAGGCGCTCGAGGCGGCCCCGGTGGTCACCGTCGACGCCGAGGCCAAGGTCCAGGTCGAGCGCGTGACGCCCACGATCGTCAAGCGGGCGGACATCAAGGCCGCGCCGGAGCCCGAGCCGGAGCCCGTGCGCGAGGCGGCGCCGTCGCGCTCCTCCGAGCGCGAGTCGCTCTCGAGCTCCTCGTCGTCCTCCTCGACGACGACGTCCTCCTCGGCCACCACGGCCGTGCCGGACTCCGCCGTCGGGTCGACCATCGTCTCCATCGCCTCGCGCTACGTGGGTGTCCCCTACCTCTCCGGCGGCACCACGCCGGACGGCTTCGACTGCTCCGGGTTCACGCAGTATGTGTACGCCCAGGCCGGCATCTCGCTGCCGCGGTCGTCCTCGGACCAGCGCTACGCCGGCACCGTGGTCTCCCGCTCCGCCGCGCAGCCGGGCGACCTCATCTGGACGCCGGGCCACATCTCGATCTACGCGGGCGGCAACACGCAGATCGACTCCCCGCGCCCGGGCAAGACGATCCAGTTCCGGAACATCTGGCAGTCCAACCCGACCTTCATCCGGGTCGGCTGAGACACCAGCACCTCGTACCGAGGGCCCTGTCGCGCGCAGAGCGCGGCAGGGCCCTCTGTCGCGCTCCGAGGTGCTCACGGGGGTTCTGGGCGCCGGACACCCCTCGAGGGACTCAGCGGGGGGTGCAGAGCGCTCTGCGGGGCCCCTCGGACGGGTATCACCGCAGATCGTGATCGAAACGTGACATCGGGGCGTGTATCAGATACCGTTCTCGCGTCCGGTGGAGCAGTCTGCCGGACCTCGACCGGACGCCGAGCCCTGCCGCCGGTCGGGAACCGAGACCCTAGGCAGGGGCGGGGGACCCACTCTCGGGCACCGGACACGGTGTCCTCGGGGTGAAGTCCCACGGTTCGTCCGAACCGTGGGACCGGGTGATTTCTCCCACCCGAACCCGACAGCTGACTTCGTAGGCGGACAGGAGAGGGAAGACGTGAACGCACGCACCACGACGCGCGGTCGGCACATGGCCGCCCGACGCCCCATCACCGCACCATCTGCAGCCGCGAGCCGTCGTGCTGCCGTGATGGCCACCGCCGGGGGTCTGCTGGTCTCCACGATCGGTGGCGCCACCGCCGCGCACGCCGCGCCGGTGGACTCCGACGCGGCCAAGAAGCTGAGCACCGTGGACCTCGGTTCGCTGACCGACCAGGCCCGTGAGGCCCTGGAGTCCGCGCCCGTGGTCACCGTCGACTCGGGGGCCAAGCTCCAGGTCGAGCGCGTGACGCCGAAGATCGTCGAGCGCGCGGACATCAAGGCGGCGCCCGAGCCCGAGCCCGAGCCCGAGCCGGAGCCCGTGCGGGAGACGACCACCTCGCGTTCCGCCGAGCGGGAGCCCACGTCGACCTCGAGCTCGACGTCGTCCTCCTCGTCGAGCACGACCGAGAGCTCCAGCTCGACCTCCTCCGCGCCGACGGCCGACAGCTCGCGGGGTGCCCAGGTCGCGTCCATCGCGGCCCGCTACATCGGCACGCCGTACGTCGTCGGCGGCGCCTCGCCGTCCGGCTTCGACTGCTCCGGCCTGGTGACCTACGTGTACCAGCAGGTCGGCGTCTCGCTCCCGCACGGTTCGACGGCGCAGCTCGAAGCGCCCAACACGACCCGGATCTCGCAGTCGGAGGCGCAGCCGGGCGACCTCATCTGGTCCCCGGGGCACATCTCGATCTACATCGGCAACGGCCAGCAGATCGAGGCGACGCGTCCCGGCGGGTGGATCGTCCGTCAGTCCAGCCTGTGGCAGTCCAGCCCGACCTTCCTGCGGGTGACCGGCTGACCGATCCCCCTTTCGTCCGCCCCGCCGCCCCGGCACTCCGCGTGAGTGCCGGGGCGTCGTGCGTCCGGGGACGGCCCGGCCTGCGATCGCGCCACGCGGTGTCGCCGGGCAGCCTTTGCTGCGTCTTGCGGGGCGCTTTCGTTAGGCTTGAACCAGGCGGATGCCGGACGGCGAGGTCCGGACGCAGACGGGAGGCGCGAGATGACACGTCCTGAGGTCGTCCTGGTGGGGGTCGACGGTTCCGACGCGAGCATGCACGCCCTGGACTGGGCCGCGGCGTACGCGGCACGCGTCGGGTGGAGCCTGCACGTCGTGTGCAGCTACTCGTTGCCGTCCTTCACGGCCGCCTCCCTGGACGGCGGCTACGCGGCCCTCGACGACACCGCGATCGCCGAGGGGGCCAAGGCCGTGCTGTCCGAGGCCACGGCCCGGGTCGAGGGGATCGGCGTCCCGGTCACGGGGACGGTCGCCACCGGGGACGCCGCCGGGGTGCTCGTCGAGATGTCCGCGGAGGCGTGCCTGGCCGTCGTGGGGACGCGCGGGCGCGGCGGATTCACGGAGCGTCTGCTGGGGACGGTGTCCTCGGCGCTGCCGGCCCACGCGCACTGCCCGACGGTGGTCGTGCCCTACCGGCAGGAGGTCGCCGAGACCGACGACCCGGAGCGGCGCGACGGCGACCGGATCCACGACGTGCGGCGGATCGTCGTCGGGGTCGACGGGTCGCCGACCGCGGAGATCGCGTTGCGGCACGCCGTCGAGCAGGCCGAGACCTGGGACGCCGAGCTCGTCGCCGTGGCCGGGGTCCCGCTGGGCAGCGGGGCCGGCGTGCTGGCGTGGCTGCCGTCCCAGATCGACCACGAGCAGATCCTCGACGACGTCAAGGCAGGTCTGGACGTCATCGTCGACCGGGTCGCGGCCGAGCACCCGGGGCTGAAGATCAAGCGCCACGTCCTCGACGGGTCCGGCGCCGAGCTCCTGACGGAGTTCTCGGGTGCGGCGGACCTCGTCGTGGTCGGGTCGCGGGGGCGGGGCGGGTTCCGCGGGCTGCTGCTCGGGTCGACGAGCCAGGCCGTGCTGCACCACTCCAAGTGCCCGGTGCTCGTGGTCACCCGCCGGTGCGACGAGGAGCTGCAGGCCGACTCCGCCGCCTGACCTCCTGTTGTGGGCATGAAATCTGCAGCCCGACACGGGTCCGCGCCTGCAGATTCCATGCCCACAACGCGGGGTTGTGGATGACGGGCCCGCGGCGGGGCACGGCTCTGCCACGGTCGTGGCGTGCTGCGAACCACGGCGGAGGGACCCACCCGTGAACCGTTCCGCGTCGCCGACGCGCTCGCTCAGGGGGCGGACCCCGCCGCGCTGCGCCGGGTCGACCTCGACGCGCCGTTCCACGGCGTCCGCGCCCCTGCCGCGTCCGTCTCCGACCTCGAGGGACGGTGCCGGGCACTGATGGCCGTGCTGGACGACGGTGTCGTCTTCAGCCACGTCACGGCGCTGCGGCTGCTCGGGGTCGACGTGCCGTGGACCCTGCGGCACGAGGCGGGCGACGACGTGCCGCCGCACGTCGTCACCTCGCGCGCGGCGGACCGACCGCAGCGTCAGGACGTGGTCGCCCACCGGTCACGGCAGGAGCTCCTGGACACCATGGTGGTCCGGGGGCTCCCGGTCACCACGCCGGCGCAGACGTTCGTGCATGTCGCGGCCGGCCTCCGGGTGCCGGACGACGTCGTCGTGCTCGGTGACGCGATGATGCGGCACCGGCGCGAGCTCGTGCTGCCCGCGCAGCTGGCCGACCTCGCCGGACGGACGCGGAAGGTCAAGGGGATCGCCCAGGTCCGCGCCCAGGTCCCGCGGGTCCGACCCGGCACCGACTCGGTGATGGAGACGCGGACCCGCCTGCGGCTCACCGACGCGGGCCTGCCGGAACCGCTGGTCAACGCCACCCTCCGGCTGGCCGACGGGACCTACGTCAAACGCTGCGACCTGCTGTATCCGGACCACCGCGTGATCGTCGAGTACGACGGCGACCAGCACCGCCGCGACCGCGCGCAGTGGCGCGACGACGTGAGGCGACGGCGGTGGACGGAGCGGCTCGGGTACACGGTCGTCGTGGTGGTCGGTGACGACTTCGTCGAGGCGCTCACGGCAGGGGCGGGGTCCGTCGTCGGGCGCGTGCGTGCACTGCTCGCCACGCCCGTGCCGCCGCTGCCGCCGGGGGCGCCGCGGACCGTGGTCGTCCCGTACGCGCCGCCACCCACGCCCCCCACCCCGTTGTGGGCATGAAATCTGCAGCCGTCACCCCCGGCAGGCCTGCAGATTTCATGCCCACAGCTGGCAGGGGTCAGCGGCGGTTGCGGTACAGGTACATCGTGATCGGCGCGAAGATCGCCGTCATCACCACGGCCGAGACGAGCACCGTCACGATGTCGCCGGTCACGGGGACGCCGGCCATGAGGCCGCGGATCGCCGTCACCAGGTGGGAGACCGGGTTGACGTCCACGAACGCCTGCAGGCCCGACGGCATCGTCGAGGGGTCGACGAAGATGTTCGAGGCGAACGTCAGCGGCATCAGCACCATCATCGACACGCCCATCACGGCGTTCGGGGTGCGCAGCAGCAGGCCCAGGATGGTGAAGATCCAGCTCAGCGCGAACGCGAAGACGAGCAGCAGCGCGACGCCCGCGACCACGCCCAGGACGCCGCCGGCCGGCCGGAACCCGATGAGCAGCCCGAGTCCGATGCACATGATCGACGCGATCGTGTATCGCACCTGGTCCCCGAGCAGCGCCCCGACGATCGGGGCGGGCCGCCAGATCGGCAGGGACCGGAACCGGTCGAAGACCCCCTTGGTGATGTCGGTGTTCAGGGTGTAGCCGGTGTACACGGTGACGATGATGATCGTCTGCACCAGGATCCCCGGCAGCAGGAACTGGATGTAGGCGTCCGTGGACCCGGCCAGCGCCCCGCCGAACAGGTACGTGAACATCAGCGTGAAGATCACCGGGGAGACGAGCACGTCGAAGAGCTGCTCCGGCACGTGCTTGATCTTCAGCAGGGCGCGCCACCCGAAGGTCAGGGAGGTCGAGACCGCGGAGGGTCGCGCCGGTCGCTCCTCCAGCGCGACGGCCTCCCGCAGCGTCGTGGTGCTCAGCTCGGTCGCGGTCATCGGGACATCTCCTGCTCCATCGCGGGTTCGTCGGAACCCTGGTCGTCCTCCGGCAGGGGCCGGCCGGTCAGCGTCAGGAACACCTCGTCCAGGCTGGGCTGCCCGAGGGAGAACTCCGGCACCTCGATCCCGGCCTCACCGAGCGCCGGCAGGACGTGCGCGACGTGGTGGGTGCCGTCGTCGGGCACCCGGGCCGTGAGGGCGTAGGGGTCGGTGGGCAACGTCGGCTCCGTGCCGAGCACCCGGTGCACGATCCCGGCCGCCTCGGCGCGCCGGGAGGCGTCGGCCAGGCGCAGGGCGACCGCCCCCTGGCCGACGGAGTGCTTGAGCTCGCTGGACGTGCCCTCGGCGATGAGCCGGCCGTGGTCGATGACCCCGATGCGGTCCGCGAGCTGGTCGGCCTCCTCGAGGTACTGGGTGGTCAGCAGAACCGTCGCGCCGTCCTCCACGAGCACCCGCACGATGTCCCACACCTGGTTGCGCGACCGCGGGTCCAGGCCCGTCGTGGGCTCGTCGAGGAACAGCACGCGGGGTGACAGCACGAGCGACGCCGCGAGGTCGATCCGGCGCCGCATGCCCCCGGAGTAGGTCTTGACCTGGCGCCCTCCGGCGTCGGTCAGACCGAAAGCGGCGAGCAGGTCGTCGACCCGGCGTCGCGCCGCCGGGCCCCGGAACCCGTACAGCCTGGCCAGCATCAGCAGGTTCTCGGTGCCGGTGAGGTCCTCGTCCACGGACGCGTACTGGCCGGTCAGCCCGACCGCGGCCCGGACCGCGTCGGCCTCGGCGACGACGTCGTGCCCGAGGACCTTCGCGGTGCCCGCGTCCGGCCGCAGCAGGGTGGCGAGCATGCGGACGACCGTCGTCTTGCCCGCCCCGTTGGGTCCGAGCAGGCCGTACACGCTGCCGGTCGGGATGGACAGGTCGACCCCGTCGACCGCCTTGGTGGTCTTCTTGCCGGAGGTGAAGTGCCGGACGAGTCCGGCGGCCTCGACGGCGAGCTGAGGCGATGCGGTCATGGGGTCTCCTCGATGGTCCTGACGTCAATCTAGAACGTAGGACGAGGGACCGACAGAGGATTCATCGCCGGCCGACACCGGATCCCGGGGTCGCTAGGGTTTCGGCATGATCTCCCGCACCTCGCCCCGGGCGCGCGTCGGCGCGACCGCCGACCGCCTGAACGTCGCCTACCTGGCCGACTGGGTCGCCACGCAGGCGGGACTGGCCCGGCTGCCGGGCGTGCAGTACGCGGTGAGCGTCGACGGCGAGCTCGTGCTCGACGGTGCGTGGGGCGTCACCGACCTCACCTCCGGCACACCGCTGCGGACCGACCACGTCTTCCGGGTCGCCTCGCACTCGAAGACGTTCACCGCCACCGCCGTCGCCCGGCTCGTCGACGCCGGCCGGCTGCGGATGGACGACCCGCTGTCCCGGCACGTCGCCGAGCTCGGCGGTACCGACGTCGGGCAGGTGACGGTCCGTGAGGCCCTCGGGCACACCGGCGGGATGCTGCGCGACGGTCGCGACGCCGACTACTGGCAGCTCGCCACCCCGTTCCCGGACCGCGCGACCCTGCTCGACGAGGTCCTGAACCACGGCCAGGTGTACGGCCGCGGCGAGCACTTCAAGTACTCGAACCTCGCCTACGGCCTGCTCGGCATGGTGATCGAGGAGGTCACCGGCGCGTCGTACGCGGACCACGTCCGGGCGGACCTGCTCGAGCCCCTGGGCCTGGCCGACACCTCACCCGAGCTGGACGACGACGTCGCCCGCCGCGCCGTCGTCGGCCACAGCGCCCGCGCTCTCGCCGCCCCGGGCCTGGCCACGGCGTTCGCGGACGGCCGGCTGCCGGTCGCTGCGGTGACGACGGGAGCGCTGGCCGCGGCCACCGGCTTCTGCTCCACGGCACGCGACCTGGTGCGCTGGGCCGACGCGCACGCGGGCGGGGCGACGCTGGTCCGCCCCGAGACCCGCCGGCTGCTGCAGCGGGACGAGTCGGTGATCGACCGTCCGCACAGCGCCCGGCGCGGCTACGGCCTGGGCTTCGAGAGCCGCGTGGTGGACGGACGGCGGCTGGTCGGGCACTCGGGTGGCTTCCCGGGGCAGATCACGCGGACCTGGTTCGACCCGGAGGAGCGGATCGCCGTCGCGGTGCTGACGAACGCGATCGACGGCCCGGCCGACGTGCTCGCGCTGGGCATGCTCGGGCTGGTCGGTGCGGCGCTGGACGGGACGGACCCCGAGCACGGGAAGAACCCGGATGCCGGGGGCGACGCCCCGGACGACGTCTCCGCCGCGCACCCGTTGGACCGGTGGACCGGCCGGTTCGCGAACCTGTGGGGGATGACCGACCTCGCCCGGCTGGGCGACCGGGTGTGGGCGATCGACCCGCGACGTGCGGACCCGTTGGACGGTGCCGAGCGGCTCACGGTCGACGGAGACCTGCTGCGGCCGGAGCCGCACGCCGGTTTCGGCCCCGTGGGCGAGCCGATCCAGGTGCTGCGTGACGCGGCGGGTCTGCCGAGCGCCGTCGTCGTCGGCGGCCTGACGTCCTGGCCGGCGGACGCGTTCGAGCGGCAGCGGCGGGCGCACGCCGCGGGCTAGGTGCCGCCGGCCCGGCCGGTCACAGGTGCAGGGGGTCCAGGTGCGGCGGCGGCAGCGGGCTGGGGTCCTCGAGGGTCTCCGCGCCGACGGACTCCGGGGCGAGGAGCCGCATCACGGCGTCGTCCAGGTTCGCCCGGATCGCTGCCTCCAGCCCGTCGGCGTCACGGGCCTCGAGCCGCTCCACGAGCGGTGAGTGCGCCTCGGCCGCGTCCTTGCGCACGACGTACTCCTCGCTGACGGTGAAGCTGGCGATGCGCACCTCGACGATGAGGGTGCTCATCCACCCCATCAACCAGGCGTTGCCGCTCGCCGCCACCAGCTGCCAGTGCAGGTTGAGGTCCGCGGCGCCGACGCGCAGCGCGTCGTGGGTCGCGTCGGCGCGGGCCAGCTCCTCGTGCGCCGTGCGCACGATGGCGATCTGCTGGTCGGTGGCCTGGTCGACGGCGATCCGGGCCGCCGAGGTCTCCACCGTCGCGCGCGCCGCGTAGAGCGGGCGGACCTGGTCGCGGTCGATCTGCCGCACCGACAGGCCGCGCCCCGGCGTGGCGACGACGAGACCCTCCGACACCAGCCGTTGCGCCGCCTCGCGGAACGGGCCCCTGCTGACACCGAGCTGCCGGGCCACCTCGACCTCCCGGATCGGCGACCCCACCCGCAGCGCGCCGGTGTAGATCGCGTTGCGCAGCTCGACGGTGATGAGGTCGACCGTGGACGGCCGGGTGACGCGCGAGAGGGTCGGTGCGGCACCGGGTGCGGGACGGTGTGACGGGGGCGGTGACGGGGGCATGGAGCTCCTTCCGAGGTCACGACACGACAACGATCCGGGGCCGTGGATGTTGCCAGCAGGTATCGCCGGGTGACTTCCGCCGTGCCGAGCGGCGTGATCACGCCGATTCTGCGATTGTAGGACAATCAGACGCAACGACACGCCCATTGTCGGATCGTTCAGAACGCGGCTACCGTAACGAATTGTCCACACATCCAGCCCCGCAGCGTCACGCGTCCGGGGCGACGGAAGGAGACTCCCGTGCAGTCCATCAGGACCACGCATCGCCGCCGGGCTCTGGCCGCGGCCGGCTCTGCTCTCGCTCTGACCGCCCTCGCTGCGTGCTCGAGCGTCGACGACGGCTCGGACAGCGGCGACAGCGGCGGTGACAGCGGCGACGGCGAGTCGATGTCCACGCTCGCCGACCTGCAGGAGGCCGGCTCCATCAACGTCGGGTTCTTCGGCGAGGTGCCCTACAGCTACGAGGAGGACGGCGAGCTCACCGGTGCCACCATCGAGCTGGGCCGTGCCATCTACGGCGAGCTCGGCATCGACGAGGTCACCGGCACCCAGGTCGAGTGGGGCGCCCTCATCCCGGGCGTCAACGCCGACCGTTTCGACGCCGTCAGCGCCGGCATGTCGATCCTTCCCGAGCGCTGCGAGCAGGTGGCGTTCGCCGAGCCGACGATCATGTACACCACGGCCTTCCTCGTGCCCGAGGGCAACCCGGAGGGACTGACCGACTGGCAGTCCGTCGAGGGCAGCGGCCTCAAGCTCGCGGTGACGTCGGGTGCCATCGAGGCCGGCTACGCCAGCGAGACCGACGTCGACGCCATGGAGGTCCCGGACCGCCAGGCCGGCCTGGACGCCGTCGTGTCCGGTCGTGCCGACGCCTACGCGCTGACCGGCATCTCCCTGCGTGCCCTCGCCGAGGAGACCGACCAGCCCGTCGAGGCCACCGAGGCGTTCGTCGCGACGATCAACGGTGAGCCGCAGATCGGTGCCGGTGCGGAGGTCTTCCGCCAGGACGACACCGAGCTCCTTGCCGCGTACAACGACGGCCTCTCCACCTACCTGGAGGACGAGGCCGCCTGGCTCGAGGTCATGGAGCCCTTCGGCTTCAGCGAGACGGAGTTCCCGCCGTCCGGCCTGACCGCCGAGCAGCTCTGCGACCCGGAGCAGGACCTGTCGGACCTCGCCGACGAGCTGGGCATGGACTACTGAACGCATGGGCGATGACATCCAGGAACTCGTCGAGAGGCTCCCACTTCTCGGAGACGCAGTTCTTGTCACGTTGCAGATGACACTGGGCGGGGCTCTCCTCGCCATCGTCATCGCCGTGCTGCTCGGGTTCGGCTCGCGCACCCGGTCCCTCTGGGTGCGCGGGCCGTCCCGCGTCGTCGTCGAGTTCTTCCGCGGCACGTCGCTGGTGGTCCAGCTTTTCTGGCTCTTCTACGTGCTGCCGGTGTTCGGCTTCAAGATGGAGGCGCTCGCCGTGGCCGTCGTGGCCCTCGGCCTCAACTACGGCGCCTACGCCTCCGAGGTCGTGCGCGGCTCGATCGCGTCCGTCCCGCCGGGCCAGTGGGAGGCCGCCACCGCGCTGAACATGACGTGGTTCCACAAGGTGCGCCGCGTCATCTTCCCGCAGGCGTGGGCCCTCATGATCCCGATGCTGGCGAACCTGCTGATCCAGCTGGTCAAGGGCTCGGCGCTGGCGTACTACATCACGCTCCAGGACGTGAACTTCTGGACCGTCGAGCTGCGCCGCGCCACGGCCGACACGTTCTTCAGCTACACGGCCGGTCTGATCGTCTACTTCATCATCGCGTACCTGCTGACCTGGGGGATGAACATCCTGGAGGAGCGTGCCAAGCGTCGGCTCGGCCGGGGTACCCGACCGAGCCTCCGCGAGACGCTCGGGCTCAAGCCCCGGGGCCTGTACACCCCGAAGGTCCCTGAGCCGACGGGGGGTGCCCGATGAACGACAGCATCTGGGACTGGGACCGCGCCTGGGAGGTTCTCCCCCTCCTGCTGGAAGGGCTCTCGGTCACGATCCAGATCACCGTGCTCGGCATGCTCATCGCCTCGATCCTGGGTCTCTTCATCGCGCTGGCGATGCGCACACCGAGCCGGTGGGTGACGGCCCCGTTGAAGTTCCTCGTGGACTTCATCCGCATGACGCCTCTGCTCGTGCAGCTCGTGTTCGTCTACCTGCTGCTGACCTGGGTGCCCGGCTACGTGGTCGGCTTCGTCGTGCTCGGCGTGCACTACGCGACGTACATGTCCGAGGTGTACCGCGCCGGCATCGAGGCCGTGCCGAAGGGCCAGTGGGAAGCCGCCACGGCCCTGAACATGGCCAAGGGACGCACCTGGCGTGCCGTCATCCTGCCGCAGGCGATCCGCAACACCCTGCCCGGTCTGGGCAACTACGCGATCTCTATGTTCAAGGAGACGCCGTTCCTCTTCGCCATCTCCGTCAACGAGATGTACAAGGCGGGGCAGGACTACGGTGCCAACACGTTCTCGTACATCGAGGCGCTGACGATGGTCGGTCTGCTCTTCCTCGCGGTGAGCTACCCGACCTCGCTGCTCGTGCGCAGGATGGAGATCCGCCTTGCCTGACCCGACCAACTCCGCAGAGAGCCAGACCATGACCAACACCTCGGGCGACGTGCCCGCCATCGAGTTCCGGGACGTCGTGAAGCGTTTCGGCGACAACGTCGTGCTCGACGGGCTGAACTTCTCGGTCCCGCAGGGTCAGCGCATCACGCTGATCGGCCCGTCAGGGTCGGGCAAGACGACGATCCTGCGCCTGCTGATGACCCTCGAGGAGCTCAGCGGCGGCCTGATCCTCATCGACGGTGACCCGTACACCCACGAGTACAAGGGTGACAAGTGGGTCGCCGTGCCGGAGAAGCGTCGTCGCGTGGTGCGCAACCGGGTCGGGATGGTCTTCCAGCAGTTCAACCTGTTCCCGAACATGACGGTGCTCGGGAACATCATCGAGTCGCCGATCCACGTGCTCGGCAAGTCCAAGGCCGAGGCCGTCGCCGACGCCGAACGGCTGCTCGAGAAGGTCGGCATGTCCGAGAAGCGGGACTTCAACACCAACGAGCTGTCGGGCGGTCAGCAGCAGCGCGTGGCGATCGCCCGCGCGCTGGCGATGGACCCGGAGATCCTGCTGCTCGACGAGGTCACCTCGGCGCTCGACCCGGAGATCGTGGCCGACGTCCTCGACGTGCTCCGCGAGATCGCGGAGACCACGGACATCACGATGCTGCTGGTGACGCACGAGATGCAGTTCGCCCGCGAGGTGTCGGACCGCGTGCTGATGTTCGACAAGGGGCAGATCGTCGAGGAGGCCGACCCCGAGACGATGTTCACCAACCCGACGCACGACCGGACCAAGGAGTTCCTCAAGGCCGTCCTCGGCGGCTGAGCTCCGCGCAGCGCACCACCCGGGTGACGTGCACGAACGGCCCGGGGTGTCCAGCTCTTCTGGACGCCCCGGGCCGTTCGTCGTCCGGGCCGGGTGGACCGTCGGCCCGCCCGGTCGCCGTCGGTCAGCCCGTGGCGCCGTCCGCGCCGGAGCCGTCAGTGCTCGACCCGACGTCGGTCCCGGGCTCGGTGCCGGGTGAGGTCCCGCCGTCGCCGGGCGTCGCGGGGTCGGTGGGTTCCGCCGGGTCGGTCGGCTCGACCGGATCCGTCGGCTCGACAGGGTCGGTGGGTTCCGCCGGGTCGGTCGGCTCGACCGGCTCGGTCGTTCCGGGGCTCGGCGTCTGCGTGGCGGTCGAGCCGTCCTCGGTCTCCGTGGCCGAGCCGTCCGTGGAACCGTCCGTCGTCGTGGCGTCCTCCGGGCCGGAGTCCCCCGTGCGGGAGGCCGGTCCGGACTCCTCGTCGTCCGTGATCCTGTTGCCCGAGCCGATGGTCTCGGCGGCGTCCCGGTCCACCGTGCGGCTCAGGCTCGTCCCGGACCCCTCGACGCCCTGGACGGCGGCCGACAGGGGCTTGCCGAGGACGAGCTCGGTGACGAGGACGACCCCCATGACGACGACGAACAGGACCCCGGCCGAGGCGGCGAGGACCCGGACCGTGCCGTGGCGCTCGATCAGCCGGAGCCACGCGTTGCGAGGCGTGCCCGCGGCGGGGGCCTCGTCGGCCGGTCGGGCGGCGTCGTGCGGGTCGGCCGTGTCGGTCCCCTCGGCGGGCAGCGCCGTGGCGATCGGCCCGGTGCCGGCGGTCGGCCCGGTCCCGTCCGCAGGGGTGCCGTCGTCGGCGGGCCCGGTGACGACGGTCCCGGCCGCGGTGGACACGGCGCTGACCGCGCGCGTCCCCGGCCGGGTCCGCGCCATCTGGCCCATGACCGGCTTGAGCTGGGCGTGCGTGCGCTCGATGGAGCGCGTGTAGAGGAAGTTGGCGACCACCGTCAGGACGCTGGCGACGCCGGCACCGATGATCGTGCCGGCGATGCCGAAGAAGGAGAGCATCACGGTGGTGCTGACGGCGGCGAGCGCGCTGGCCACGATCTGGGTGATCGAGAGCTTCGTGGCCGTGGACTCGGCCGGCTTCTCCGGGCCCTCGGTGCGGGCCGGGCGCTCGTCGGTCGGGGGAGGGCTGGTCGCGGTCACGGGCGCCTCCTGGGTGCGAAGGGACGGCGGAACCCGCGCCACCCGTCGGCTGACCTGCCGTGCGTTGCTGCGGTTCCGGCGTCGGCCGCGGGCGTTCACCCGCAGCCTAGGTCGGCGGCTGTGCCGCCCGCGGTGAGGAGCCGGGGAGGTTCCGTGCTGTGACGGACGCCTCACGACCCTGCACACGCTTGTGGGCATGAGATCTGCGGTCGTCCGCGAGGACGAACCGCAGATCTCATGCCCACAGCGAGGGTGCGGGTCAGGCGGAGGCGGCCTCCGCGGCGGCCAGCAGCATGCAGGTCGCGACGCCGTCCATGGCGACGCGGACCTCCTCCAGCGGCGGCATCGACGGGGCGAGACGGATGTTCGCGTTCCGCGGGTCCTCGCCGTACGGGAAGGTCGCGCCGGCCGGGGTCAGCTTGATCCCGGCCTCCTGCGCGAGCTGCACCACCCGCGACGCCGTGCCCGGCACGACGTCCACGGAGACGAAGTAGCCGCCGGCCGGCTCCGTCCAGGTCGCCACGCCCGTGTCTCCGAGACGGTCGGTGAGGATCTCGACGACGGCACGGAACTTCGGCGCGAGGATCTCGCGGTGCTTCGCCATGTGCGCCCGCACGCCGTCGGCGTCCCCGAAGAACGCCGCGTGGCGGAGCTGGTTGACCTTGTCCGGGCCGATCGAGCGGAACGCCAGGTGCTGCTTGAACCAGGCCACGTTGGCCGGCGACGAGGCAAAGAACGACACCCCGGCCCCGGCGAACGTGACCTTGGAGGTCGAGGCGAACATCAGCACGCGGTCCGGGTCGCCGGCCTCGGCGGCCAGGCCGATCGCGTCCGCCGTCGGCGTCTCGTGCTCGGTCAGGTGGTGCACCGCGTAGGCGTTGTCCCAGAAGATGCGGAAGTCGGGCGCGGCGGTCGGCATCGACACCAGGCGGCGGGCGACGTCCTCGGTGATCACCGAACCGTCGGGGTTGGCGTACGTCGGCACCGCCCACATGCCCTTGACGGACGGGTCGTGCGCGACGAGCTCGGCGACGGCGTCGACGTCCGGGCCCTCCGGCGTCATCGGCACCGTCACCATGCGGATGCCGAGCTCCTCGCAGATCGCGAAGTGGCGGTCGTAGCCGGGCACCGGGCACACGAACGTGATCTCGCCCTGCTGCGACCACGGACCCTCGCCGCCCGGGACGCCGAACAGCATCGCCTGCACGACGGAGTCGTACATGAGGCGCAGCGACGCGTTGTCCTGGGCGAGCAGCTGGTCGACAGGCACTCCGAGCAGCTCGGCGAAGATCTCGCGCAGCTCCGGCAGGCCGTCGAGGCCGCCGTAGTTGCGCACGTCGGTGCCGGCGGCGGAGGTGTGGCGTCCCTCGCCGGGCAGCGCCAGCAGCGGCTCGGACAGGTCGAGCTGTTCGGCGGACGGCTTGCCCCGCGTCAGGTCCAGGGACAGGTCCCGGGCCTGGAGGGCGGCGTACTGCTCGCGCAGCTCCGGCAGGCGTGCGGCGATCGCGGGGTCGACGGCGGCATGGTCGGCTGGTGAGGTACTCACGCCTCAGAGCCTACGCGCCGGTGGTGCCGCGGTCGTCGTCGGGAACGGCCACATTCCGGCGCCGAAAACTGCGGCGACGCCTACCTGACGGAGCCGTCGGGCCCTCGATCAGGTCGGCCGGGGGCTGCTCGATCACCGGGGGGAACCGGCCGGGCGGGACGCCGAACGCGCTGCGGGACTGCGCGACGACGCCGTGCCCCAGGGCACGGCCGCCGGCGAAGCCGACGACGGCGCCGACGCCGAACGGGATCATCCGGCCCAGGGCCAGCGTGCCCTGCTTGGCGAGCTGGCGGCGCAGGAACCGGTGGGTGAGCACGCGGTTGACCCGCTTCAGGGTGGACTGCGGCATCGAGGTCAGGAGCACCTTGCCCCAGGCCATCTGGGACCCGGCCGCGGCCTTCTCGACGTCACGGGCGCCGGCCTCGCCGAGCACGGTGGCCAGCAGCAGGGCGCGCCGGCGGGCGACGTCCTCGATCGCGATGCCGTGCACGCTTGCCACACCCAGGGAGAAGACGGCCGAGGACGCGAAGAACGTCGCGATGTCGCTGGTCGTCAGCACGGCGGCCGCGCTCGTGCCGACCGCGGGGGCGGCCGCCACCGCGCCGACGGCACCGCCCGCCGTCGCGACGAGCGTCAGGTACTCCTTCTCCAGGATCCGGATGACTTCGGCAGGGTCCGCCTGGGGGTTGCGGCGGCGCACGGAGTCGACGTGCCGGTGGATCGCTGCCGAGGGGATGGTGACGGCCTTGGTCAGCAGCGCGTCCAGCACCGGCGTCGGCCGGTACCGGGTCCAGGACTCCAGCTCCTGCGGGGGCTGTGCGTCGTGCGGCGTGGTCATCTCCGCGACTTTACCGACGTCGCTGCAGAAGGCGACTCAGACGGTAGAGCGACGCGTGCATCATGCCGCGCAGGATCAGTCCCACCAGCACCTCGTTGGCGCGGCGCGGCCAGGGTCCCGCCAGGTACGCCTCCTCCCACCAGACGATCCGGGTGCGGTCCAGGTCCACGGGGACGACGTCGAAACCGGCCACACCCCGCAGGTACGGACCCTCCTTGCGCACCGCGCTGCGTCCGATGGTCCCGGCCCGCGTGGACGGCCGCTGCTCGGCGGTGATGGTCATGCGGTCCGGGAACCCCGGTAGTCCGCGTCGGATCCCCGGACCGCTCACCATCGTGAACGTGTCGCCAGGACCCAGCGGGGCCGTCGGTTCGGGGGAGAGGTGCGTCAGCGGGATGAACCGGGGGTGGGTGCGCGGGTCGGCGACCCAGGCGAACGCGACGTTCGCCGGCACGGGGACGACGCGCGAGACCTCGACGCGGTGCGGGTGCATGGCTCCTCGGCTCAGTCCTGGGGCGGGAGGAACTCGGCGGGCGGCACCTCGGCGCCGGCCTTGAGCGTGCGGCCCACGGTGCAGGCCCGGTCGATGGAGCGCTGGGCGAGCAGCAGCGTCTTGGCGCGCGTCTTCTCGTCGAGGCCGGACAGGTCGATCTCGAAGATCTCGCTCAGCACCGGGTAGCGGTCGTCCTCCATGTCCTTGCCGTTCTCGACCCGGATGGTGGTCTCGTAGTCGTCGCCGAGCACGCGGGAGAACTTCGTGTCGCTGGACATCCCGGCGCACGCGGCCAGGGCGATCTTCAGCAGCTCGCCGGGGGTGAAGACGGCTCCCTCGGACGACGGGCCGATCTCCACGGTCGCGCCGCGTGCGCTGAACCCGCGGTAGGTGCGGGTGCCGGTGCGCTCGACCCACAGCGGGTCGGTCGGCGACGGGGTGACGGCGGCCGGGGCGTCCTCAACAGTCTGATCGGTCATGGGTCGATCCTCGCACCTTCTCGCGGGGTGCCGATGTCAGCGCGCGAGCAGCTGCTGGGTCCGCGCGACGGCGGCCTCCCGGTGCGCCGCCGTCGGCCAGGCCCGCTCCTCGTGCGACGTCGGCACGAGCTGCAGCCGTGCCGCCGCGTCGCGGACGGTCAGCGCGGTCAGCTCACGGCGGCCGGGCCGCACGGTGCCGGTGGCCACCGGGGCCGGCAGCGTCACCCACCAGCGCGGGGCGTCGTCGCCGCGGACCCACAGCTCGACCCGGTCGGGCAGGAACGCGTAGACGACGTGCTCCCGGTCGGGGCAGTCGGGCGGCAGGCCGCGTGTCCCCGCACGCAGGGACCGCGCCTCGGCCGTCAGTGCCGTCGTCGGGCGTCCCACCACCAGCGGCGCTCCCGGGCGGTGACGCGCCACGTGGCGCACCTGGCCGCGCACCCGCGCCGCGACGAAACCGAACCAGGCCAGCACGCCCAGGACCGCCACGGCTGCGGCCACGCCGATCATCAGCCACACCCCGGGCTCGTCCAGCCGGCGGCCGATCCGGGCCATGACCAGCAGCACGACCAGCACCGAGACCAGCCCGGCCAGTCCGCCGGTGGTGGCAAGTCGTGTCGGAGCCATGGCCGTACGGTAGGCCCAGGGAGGTCGGCACTTCGAACCCGTGTCAGACTCGACGCCATGACCGCTGCTGTGCCCGCCGTCGCGCCCGCTGCCGTCGTTACTCCGTACGAGGACCTGCTGCGTGACGTCCTCGCGACCGGCACCCCCAAGGGTGACCGCACCGGGACCGGGACCCGCAGCGTGTTCGGGCGCCAGCTCCGCTACGACCTGTCCGCCGGGTTCCCGCTGATCACGACCAAGCGGGTGCACCTGAAGTCGATCGCCTACGAGCTGCTGTGGTTCCTGCGCGGCGACTCGAACGTGCGCTGGCTGCAGGAGCGCGGCGTGACCATCTGGGACGAGTGGGCCGACGACGACGGCGAGCTCGGCCCCGTCTACGGCGTCCAGTGGCGCTCGTGGCCCACCCCGGACGGACGCCACCTCGACCAGATCGCGGCGGTGGTCGAGCAGATCCGCACCAACCCCGACTCCCGGCGGCACGTCGTCACCGCGTGGAACCCGGCCGAGATCGAGGACATGGCCCTGCCGCCGTGCCACGTGATGTTCCAGTTCTACGTCGCCGACGGCCGGCTGAGCTGCCAGCTCTACCAGCGCTCGGCCGACCTGTTCCTCGGGGTCCCGTTCAACATCGCCTCCTACGCGCTGCTGACCCACATGGTCGCGGCGCAGACCGGGCTCGAGGTCGGTGACTTCGTCTGGACCGGCGGCGACTGCCACATCTACGACAACCACGTCGAGCAGGTGCGGACCCAGCTCGCCCGCGAGCCCTACCCGTACCCGGAGCTGCGACTCGCACCGCGCGAGTCGATCTTCGACTACACCTTCGAGGACATCGAGGTCCTCGGGTACCAGCACCACCCGGGCATCAAGGCCCCGGTCGCGGTCTGAACGTGATCGGACTCATCTGGGCCCAGGCACGCGACGCCGCCGGGCGGCCCGTCATCGGGGCCGACGGCGGCATCCCGTGGCACGTGACCGAGGACTTCGCACACTTCCAGCGCACGACGTCGGGGCACCCCGTCGTCATGGGACGGCTCACCTGGCAGTCCCTGCCGGACCGGGTGCGGCCGCTGCCCCGGCGGACGAACGTCGTCGTCACCCGCGGTGCCGCTGCGGACGTCGTGGCGCTCGCGGTGGCGGAGCGGCGCGCGGACCTGACGGTGGCGGGGTCGGTCGAGGAGGCGCTCGCCGCGGCCGCCGCGGCACCCGGCGGCGATGAGGTCTGGGTGATGGGCGGATCCCAGGTGTACGCCGACGCGCTGGCGCTCGCGGACCGGCTGGTGGTCACCGAGGTCGACCTGGAGGTCGCGGGGGACGCCTTCGCCCCCGACGTCGACCCGGGCGTCTGGGAGCTCGTGGCCGAACCCGCGGATACCGGGGCCGACGACGAAGGCTGGGTCGCGTCGTCGGGCACGGACGGGCTGCGGTACCGGATCTGCACCTACCGCCGCCGCGCAGTCGTACCTTCCGTCACGGGGTCGCACCCGCGGGGTACGACCGCCTGACGGAAGGTACGACCTCGCGGGCGACATCGTGTGTGGGAGTCGTGCGTCGGAGCGAGGGTCAGACGAGGTCGCGGACCGCGGCGTACTGCGCACGGACCGCCGGCCGTGGGTCGGCCTCGAGCGTGGTGGCCACGGCTGCCGACCACGCCGGCGACTGAGCACCCGGTGACGCTGCCGCCGCCAGCACCCAGGCCGCCTGGCGGGCGGCGCCGTCGGCGACGTACTCGCCGGGCTCCGGGATGGAGATCGGGAGCCCGAAGACCTGCGTCGCGACCGTCTGCACGGCCGGCGACTGCGCCGCGCCGCCGATGAGCAGGACCCGCTCGACCGGCACGTCCTGGGCGCGCAGCGCGTCCAAGCCGTCGGCGAGCCCGCAGAGCATCCCTTCGACGTAGGCACGCGCCAGGTGCTCGCGGGTGGAGGTCGCCAGCCGGATGCCGTGCAGGGTGCCGGTGGCGTCGGGCCGGTTGGGGGTGCGCTCGCCCTCGAGGTAGGGCACGAGCACCAGGCCGTCGGCGCCGGCCGGGGCGGCCAGGGCGAGGTCGGAGAGCTCGTCGAACCCGGCGTCCAGGACGCTGCGGGCGGCGTCGAGCACGCGGGCGGCGTTGAGCGTCACGGCGAGCATCAGGGCGTTGCCGGTGGCGTCGGCGAACCCGTTGATGGCCCCGGACCCGTCGGCGGTGCGCTGCGGCGCGACGGCGGAGACGACGCCGGAGGTCCCCAGCGAGATCGCGATGTCGCCGGGCTGCATCCCCAGGCCCAGCGCCGCGCCCGCGTTGTCGCCGGTGCCCGGGCCGAGCAGCGCGCCGCCGTCGACGTCGGCGCCGGCCACGCTCGGGTGGGCGATCCCGCCGGACGCGGACGGGGCGAGGATGCGGGGGAGCGCGACGTCGTCGCGATCGAACGCGAGACGCAGCAGGTCCCGGCGGTACGCACCGGTGATGCCGTCGTCGTCCCCGGGCGCCTCGGCGTCGTAGTAGCCGGTGCCCGAAGCGTCGGAGCGGTCGGTGAACAGGGCGCCGAGGTCCGGGCCGAGCGGAGAGTCGTCGGCGGGCCCGTAGCCGGCGATGCGCCAGCTCAGCCAGTCGTGGGGGAGGGCGACGGCGGCGACCCGGGCGGCGTTCTCGGGTTCGGCATCCCGCAGCCAGCGCAGCTTCGTGATCGTCAGGGACGCCACGAGGACGGAACCCGTGGCGTCGGCCCAGCGCTGGGCGCCCGTGGCGCGGTCTCCGTCGCCGAGCTCGGTGATCAGGTCCTCGGCGGCCGGGGCGGAGCGGGTGTCGTTCCAGAGGAGGGCCTCGCGGACCACCCGACCCTCGGCGTCGAGGGCGACCAGCCCGTGCTGCTGACCGCCGACCGCGATCGCGGCGACGTCGTCGAGGCCGCCGGCGTCCCGTGCCGCCTCGTGGAAGGCGTCCCACCAACGGTCGGGATGGATCTCGGTGCCGTCGGGGTGCTTCGCCGAGCCGCTGCGCACGAGGGCGCCGGTGTCGGCGTCACGGACGACGATCTTGCAGGACTGCGTGGAGGTGTCCACGCCGGCCACGAGGGGCATCTTCGCTCCAGAGGGGGCTCGGTCCCGGTTGTGGGCATGATTTCTGCAGGCCCGCGCGGGCGGCGGCCGGTAGAAATCATGCCCACAACGAGGGGCGGGTGTCAGCCGATCAGGTGCTTCAGCGCGAGCTGGTGCAGCTTGACCAGCCCGTAGTCACGCTCGGCGGCGGCGTCGACGTCGAGCGCGTCGACCGACTCGTCCGCCAGGAAGGCGTCGAAGGACTCGCCCTCGGCCAGGGTGGACTGCCCGAGGTCGAAGATCCCGGCGTGCTCGAAGGCGGCCTGGACCGCCGGGTCCTGCCGGTACGCGGCGGCCTTGGCGGCGAGCATGTCGTAGGTCTCCATGTTGGCCTTCGCCGACTCCCACACGCCGTCGAGGTACTCGGTGCGCGAGGGCTTGTAGTCGAAGTGGCGCGGGCCCTCGTAGCGCGGCCCGCCGTTCGGGAACCCGTTCTCCAGCAGGTCTACGGTGAAGAACGCGTTGAGCAGGTCGCCGTGGCCGAACACCAGGTCCTGGTCGTACTTCGGGCCGTGCTGGCCGTTGAGGTCGATGTGGAACAGCTTGCCGCAGTACAGCGCCAGCGCGAGGCCGTGCGTGTAGTTGAGGCCGGCCATCTGCTCGTGCCCGGTCTCGGGGTTGAGACCCACGATGTCGCCGTTGTCGAGGGTGTCGATCAGGGCGATGGCGTGACCGATGGTCGGCAGGAAGATGTCACCGCGGGGCTCGTTCGGCTTCGGCTCGAGGCCGATGCGCAGGTCGTACCCCTTCGACTTGATGTAGGCGGCGACGGTGTCGATGCCCTCGGCGTAGCGGGCGTGCGCGGCGTGCAGGTCCTTGGAGTTGTCGTACTCCGTGCCCTCGCGTCCGCCCCACATGACGAACGTCGAGGCGCCCATCTCGGCGGCGTTGTCGACACTGCGCAGCACCTTCTTCAGGCCGAAGCGGCGCACGTCGCGGTTGTTCGAGGTGAACGCCCCGTCCTTGAAGACCGGGTGGCTGAACGTGTTGGTGGTGACCATCTCGCAGACGAGGCCCGACTCCTGGGCGGCCTTCTTCACGGCGTCGATGCCGGCCTGGCGCTCGGACTCCGAGGCGCCGAAGGGGAACACGTCGTTGTCGTGGTACGTGAAGCCCCAGGCGCCGAGGTCGGCCAGCTTGCGGACGGAGTCGGCCGGGTCCAGGTCGGGGCGGGTCGCGGCGCCGAACGGGTCGTTCGCGGGCCAGCCGACGGTCCACAGGCCGAAGGAGTACTTGATGTCGCTCACGGGTTTCTCCTCGTCGAGTCGGTCGCCGGGCGACGACGGCCACGGCGTTTGTTCTATGAATGAACTATTACCCGTCGCTGGGCTAGAGTCAAGACGTGACCGAGCCGACGACGCGTAGTCCGGGTGCCGCTGACGACGCGAGTGCATCCCGCCAGCACACGCTGCGCGAACGCAACCTGCGACTCGTCGCCCGCGCCATCTACGACGCTGCGGCGGCTCCGCGGTCGCCCGGCGCCGTCCCCCCGTCCCGCGCCGACGTCGCCACCGCCACCGGGCTGACCCGTGCCACGGTCTCCACCCTCGTCGACCGGCTCCTCGTGGCACGCCTCGTCACCGAGCTCGCCCCCGTCCCCGCGCAGCGTGCCGGACGCCCCGCCGTGCCGCTGGTCCCGGCGCGGCGCACCGTCGTCGGGGTCGGCCTCGAGGTCAACGTCGACTACCTCGGCGTGCGCGTCCTCGACCTCGCCGGGGACGTGGTGGCCGAGCGGGTCGGGACCGGGAGCTTCCACGACTCCGACCCCGCCGCCGTCCTCGCCCGCCTCGGGGCCCTCGCGTCGGACGTCGTCGCGGGCGTCCAGGCCGACGGGATGCAGGTGGCGGGCGCCCGGCTCGCGCTGCCCGGCCTCGTCGACGCCCGCACCGGCGAGCTCGAGGTCGCCCCGAACCTCGGCTGGTCCTCTCTCGACCCGGTGCCGCCCCTCGGTCTCGGCGAGCTGCCCGTCGTCGTCGCCAACGAGGCCAAGCTCGCCGCGCTCGCCGAGCTCGCCGGCGATGTGCCGCCGTCGTTCCTCTACGTCTCCGGCGACGTCGGCATCGGTGGCGGGATCGTCGTCGACGGAGCGCTCTTCCTCGCCGAACGGGGGTGGAACGGCGAGATCGGGCACGTCGTCGTCGACCCCGCCGGGCCGCGCTGCACCTGCGGCGCCTACGGCTGCCTGGAGCAGTACGCCGGCAAGGAGGCGATCCTGCGGGCTGCCGGGCTCGAAGCCGACGCACCGCTGGATTCGCTGGTCGCGCTGCTGAGGGACGACGACGGTGCGGCTGTCGAGCAGGCGCGCGCCGCCGTCGTCCGGGCCGGGCAGGCGCTCGGGTCGGCCCTGGCCGACTTCGTGAACCTCACCGGGGTTTCGACCGTCGTGCTCGGCGGTGTGTACACCGAGCTGGAGGACTGGCTGCGCCCCGAGGTCGAGGCAGGGCTGGCCGACCGGGTGCTGGCGGCGCCGTTCGCGCCGGTCGTGGTGCGGGCCGCGGTGGCCGGCGAGCACGCGGCGCTGACCGGGGGGGCGCGGGAGGTGCTGCGCGAGGTCGTGGCCGACCCGGCGGCGTGGGGCTGATTCCTGCTCGCGCGGGCTCGGACGCTAGGCTGTGGGCGTCGCCGGGATCTGTCTCCGGTGGAGCGTCGCCTCACGGCGGCGAGCGCCTGTAGCTCAGTGGATAGAGCAACCCTCTCCTAAAGGGTAGGCCGGAGGTTCGAATCCTCTCAGGCGCACACCTGTTCGACTCCATGTCAGTGCCTCCTGGCAGGCTGACCAGCGATGACCCGGCACACCACCTTCCGCTTCAGCCTCGACCCGACGGTCGAGCAGCGGGGTGTGCTCGAACGGCACGCCGGGGCGTCGCGGTTCGCGTTCAACCAGTGCCTGCGGTTCGTGTTCGACGCCCGCCGCGCCCGGGAGCGTGGCGAGGACGTCACGGTCCCCCGCACCGGCTACGACCTCATCACCACGTTCAACGCGTGGAAGAAGTCCGCAGCGGCGGGGCGCGTGTTCAGCGTCGCCCCGGTCGGGACCACGCAGGTCACCGACACGGGCCTCGTGTGGCGACGGGAGGTCTACCAGCAGGTCTTCGAGGAGGCCGCCGTCGACCTGGGCCGGGGACTGGCCGCATGGTCGGCCTCCCGGCGGGGCGAACGCGCGGGCCGAAAGGTCGGGCACCCGGGCTTCCGGAAGAAGGCCACGGCTCGGCATTCCTTCCGGGTCCGCAACCAGTTCCCGCGACGTGGAAGGCCGGCGATCCGGGTCGGGGAGACCACGCCGCGTTCGGTCCGCCTGCCCGGCGTCGGGACGCTGCGGGTCCGCGAGGACACGCGTCGCCTGCGGCGCATGCTCGCGAAGGACCGGGTGCGGATCCTCTTCGCCACCGTCTCGCGCGGTCAGGGTCGATGGTGGGTGTCCCTCAACGTCGAGGCGGCGGACCTGCACCCGGCCCGGCAGCATCCAGACCGGGGAGCCGACGCGGCGGAGGCGGACTCCCGGTGGGTCGGCGTCGACCTCGGACTGACGTCCCTGGCGGTCGCTGCCCGCAGCGACGGCACCGAGGTGGACCGCATCGACGCCTGGCCGCGGCTGCTGCGCTCCACAGCGCGCCGCCGTCGAGCACTGCATCGCGCCGTCACCCGCAAGCAGCGCGGGTCCCGGCGTCGCCGGCGGGCCGTCGCCCGGCTCGCCCGCTACTACGCCTGGACGGCGCGTCGGCGCCGTCACCACGCGCACCTGATCTCGAACCGGCTGGTCAAGACCCACGACCGGCTCGTCCTCGAGCATCTCGACGTGCGGGGCATGCTCGCGCGCAACCCCACCCTGGCCGAGTCGATCCACGACGTCGGCTGGTACCAGCTCACCCGGCAGATCGCCTACAAACAGGCGTGGCGCGGTGGGGAGCTGGTCCGGGCCGACCGGTGGTACCGCTCGTCCCAGACCTGCTCGGCCTGCCGGTCGGTGCAGGGCCTGGGTGGGGTGGCCGTGCGCCGGTTCGACTGCCGCGCGTGCGGGCTGTCCCTGGACCGCGACCTCAACGCCGCGGCCAACCTCGCCGCCTGGGCCGAGCTGCACCACGGTGCAGACGTCTGGGCCCGGGACCTTCCAGCAGAGGGCCCGGTCATCAACGCCCACCGACGGGAACGCTCTGGCCGCCGCCTCCGCGGCGGCGAAACGGACCCGGAGGACGTGGGAACCGAGGCTCGGGCGTCTGCCTGACCTTCGGACGCCCGAGAAGGGCGGTGCTCTGCCGACCGCAGGCATGCTGCAAGTCCGGTGTCGTGCAGCCGCCGTACCCTGCCCGTATGCCTGTCTCCGCCGCCGAACCCCGCCTCGACTCCACCGACCCGGCCGCCCAGTTCGTGACCTATCTCGACTACTACCGAGCCGCCGTCGCACGGAAGCTCGACGGCCTCACGGGCGCCCAGCTCACCACCAGCGTGCTGCCGTCCGGGTGGACGCCCGCCGAGCTGCTGATCCACCTGGTGCACATGGAGCGCCGCTGGTTCGTCTGGGGCTTCCTCGGTGAGCAGGTCGACGACCCGTGGGGCGACTCGGGCGGTGACCCCGAGGGTCCCTGGCAGGTGCCCGACGGCGTCACCGTGGCCGCGCTGCTCGACAACCTGCACGTCGGGGGTGAGCGCACCCGGGCCGTGCTGGCCGAGCACGACCTGGCCGAGCGTGCCGCCGTCGGCGGCCGCTTCGCCGAGGACCCGCCGACTCTGCTGTGGATCTGCTTCCACGTGCTGCAGGAGTACGCGCGGCACACCGGGCACCTCGACGTCGCGCGGGAGCTGGTCGACGGATCGACGGGGGAGTAGGCCGCCCGGCTGCCGGCCCGCCACCGCCCCACCGCTGTGGGCATGAAATCTGCGGACCTGAACCCGTTCAGGTCCGCAGATTTCATGCCCACAGCAATACGGGGGTCAGGGGGCCTCGGTGTGCGCGATGTGCGCGAGCTGGCGCCACACGAGCGCCAGCGTCAGCCCGGCGCCGACGAACGCGAACCAGAACGGGGCCGTGATGCCCCACCACTCGGCGAGCAGCCCGCCGAGGAAGTTGCCGACGACGATCCCGCCGAACAGCCCCAGCAGGTACACCGACCCGACGCGGCCCTGGTACGCGGTGGGCACGGCCCGCTGGCGCACGGTGTTCGACACGGTGCCCCACACGAACGTGTAGAGCCCGAACGCGAACAGCGCGAGCATGGCGACCCAGCCGGTCGTGGTGAGCGCCAGGACGAGGTGGAAGGCGACCTCGGCCGACAGGCAGACCTTCATGAGGGTGGCCAGCGTGAACCGCCGCTCCAGGCGGCCGTACAGCACGGTGGCGACGACCCCGCCGACGGCGGAGGACGTGATGAGCAGGCCGTAGCCCACCGGCCCCATCTGCACCTGGTCGCGCGCGTAGAGCACCAGCACGCCCCAGGGGGCGGCCCAGGTGAGGTTGAAGGTGAAGATGACCAGCGCGAGGGTCCGCACGGGCGGGTGGTTCCACAGCCAGCGCAGCCCGTCGCGGATCTCGCCGCGCGTGCCGGATGTCGTCGGAGGCGGGACGGCGGGCAGCACGACCCGGCTCACCAGCACGATCGCGAGGGCGAGGGTGACGACCTGCACGACGAACGGCCAGGCGTGCCCCGCGGCGAACAGGGCCGCGCCGACGGGCGGTCCGACGAGCTGGTTGCCGGTGAGGAACCCGGCCTGCAGGCGGGCGTTGCCCGTGCCGAGGTCGCGCGAGTCCACGAGCATCGGCAGCAGCGTCTGGGCCGTGGTGTCGGCGAACACCTCCGCGACGCCCATGAGCAGCATCGCCACCAGCACGACGGTGATGTTGACGTGGTCGGTGAGGATGAACGCGCACAGCACCGCCACGACGACGGTGCGCAGGACGTTCGAGACGATGACCAGCCGGCGCCGGTCGAGCCGGTCGGCGAGCGCCCCGGCCCAGAGGCCGAGCACGACCCAGGGCAGGCGTTGCAGCAGCGCGGCGAGCGCCACGAGGAACGCCGAGTCGGTCTGGGAGGCGACGAGCAGCGGTCCGGCGGCCAGCGCGATGCCGTCGCCGATGTTGCTGGTCCAGCTCGCCGACACGAGCCAGCGAAAGCTGCGTCCCAGCCGGGCAGGGACGATCGCCTCGAGCATCTTTCGCACTGACCGATGGTAGGCCTCCGACCAGGCGTGATGCCACGTCATTACCTGCTGGACGGTCGTGCGAATCGTTTCGAGATGCGCACCGTGTATTGACGTGTTAGCGACATCACCGGCAAACTCTCGGATGGCAGCGCGCACCGCCCGCCCCCTGCGCGGTGCGCGCTGTCTTCATCCGGACTCGTGCCGGACGGCGCCTCCTCGGCCCCCCACCGAGGGGGCGTTCGTGATTCCCCGGTGGCCCGGCGTGCCCGCCACGATCCGGGACGGAGGTCGGACTACCGTGCTGGCGTGAGAGTGTTGCGCCGATCCACCGCCGCGACCGGGGCCCAGCCCGCGGCCGGACCGCACGACGCCACGGGACAGGCTGACCGGTCGGGCGACGGCGCCGCGCCGGAGTCGTCGCGGACCGACGCCACCTCCGACGACGCCACCGCCCGCAGCGCCTCCTCCGCCACGGGACCGACGACCACGACCCCGCTCGTCGACGCCGTGCGCCGGTGGCGCGCCGGGCTCGTCGAGACCGCCGGCGGCGCCGGGGTGGCCGACGTCGGGCTCCTCGGTGAGGCCGTCGTCGACCTGTCCGCCGCGCACCCCTCGGGCGTCGCGCAGCTGTTCGCCGGGCGGGCCACCCGCTTGTCGAACCTGGTCCGCGAGGGCGACTCCTTCCCCACGGCACGACGCCGGGCCCGGGCCGTCATGGTGCGGTCGGCCGAGCACGCCGCCCGCTACGGCATGGCCCCCACCTACCTCGCGATCGGCGTGGCCACGTGGACCGAGACCGTCGACGCCGACGGCGAGCCCACCGCCGAGCGCCGCGGGAAGCTGACGGCGCTCGCCGAGGTGGCGGCGTCGGGCACCAGCGCCGCCTCCGCCGCGAGCGCCTCCTCCCCGCCCGAGGCCGTCACGACATCCATCCCCGTGGTCAGCGTCGCCGCACGCGAGCCCGAGGCGCGAGGCGTGCCGTCCGGCGAGGACGGCGCCGGCGGCACCCGGACCGTGCACGCCCCGGTGCTGCTGCGCCCGGTCCTGCTCGCCCCACGCGGCGAGGGCGAGACCGACTACGAGCTCACGCTCGAGCCGACGGTCGAGGTCAACCCCCAGCTGGTCCGCACGCTGCGGGCACGCGGTGCCCGGCTGGACGCGGCCGGGCTCGCCGGCGCGACCTTCACGGCGGCCGGTTTCGACCCCGACGACGTGCTGGAACGGCTCGCCGACATCGCCGCCGAGCACCTCGACGACTTCAGCTGGGAGCACCGCGTGCTGGCCGGCACGTTCGTGCACCCCGCCCAGGCGCTGGTGGACGACCTCGACGAGCTCGCGCCGGCGCTGGGCCGTCACGAGCTGGTCGCCGCGCTCGCCGGTGCCGAGCCGGCGCGCGAGCGCGTCGCCGGCGTCGAGCTGCCGGAGCCCCGGCGCACGGACCCCGACCCGGCGCGGGAGCGGGGCGTGGGCGACCTGGACCCGGACCAGCGGCAGGTGGTCGAGGCGGCCGCGACCGGTCACCACCTCTTCGTCGACGCCCCGGTGGGCGCCGACGTCGCCGGGACCGTCGCCGCCGTGGTGGCGGAGGCGGCCGCCGCCGGCCGGTCGGTGCTGTACGTCACGGGGCACCGCCGCGCGGCGGACAGCCTGGCCCAACGGCTCGACGAGCTCGGCCTGGGCGGCCTCTCGCTCGACGTCACCCCCCGGCCGACCTGGCGCGACGACATGGCCCGGCGGCTGCTCGCGGCGATGGCCAGCGAGCCGGAGGACGTGGACACGACCGGGCCGGCCGAGGTCCGCGACGCCCTCATCGGGGCGCGGGCCCAGCTGACCGGCTACATCGACGCCCTGCACGCGCGGCGCTCGCCGTGGGGCGTCTCCGCCTACGACGCGCTGCAGGAGCTGGCGCGCCTCACCTCGGAGCGGCCGTCGCCGTCGACCCGCGTCCGGCTGGACCCGACGACGGCGCTGGCCCTGGACACCGAGCGACGGCACCGGCTCGCGGCCGACCTGGAGCGCGCCGCGACGCTGGGGGCCTTCACGCTGCGCCCGTCCGGCACGCCCTGGTTCGGGGCCGACCTGCTGACGATGGACGCCGCGCGGGACGCGCTGGCCCGGGTGCGACGCCTCAAGGACGCGACGCTGCCGCAGCTGCGGCGCCAGATCGCCTACACCGGCGAGGTCACCGGTCTGGAGGTGCCCCGCACCACCCGTGCCTGGGGCGAGCAGCTCCGCATGCTCGCCGGGATGCGCAGCACGCTGGACGTCTTCCACCCGATGGTGTTCGAACGCACCGCCACCGACCTGGTGCAGGCGACCGCCCCGCGCGCCTGGCGTCGGGAGCGGGGGATCGAGATGGGGTGGTTCACCCGTCGCCGGCTGCGCAAGCGCGCCCGCGACATGGTGCGCCCCGGGGTGCGGGTCACCGACCTGCACGGCGCGCTGCAGGAGGTCGCCGCGCAGCGCGACCTGTGGGCGGAGCACTCGGCGCGCGGTGGTTGGCCGACGCTGCCCGAGGGGCTGGCCACCATCGAGGACACCTACGAGGCGGTGCGGATCGACCTCACCGAGCTCGAGCCGGTGCTGGCCCCCACGACGGCGGGCGGGCGCCTGCTCGACCTCGACCTGGACGCGCTGGCCCAGCGGCTGCACCAGCTCGCGGGGGACCCGAAGGCCCTCGAGACGCTGCCGGAGCGCACGGCGCTGCTGCGGCGCGCCCGTGAGGCGGGGATCGGCGCGCTCGTGGACGACCTGACGACGCGGCGCGTGGCCGGTGACCGGGTCTGCGCGGAGCTGGACCTGGCCTGGTGGTCGACCGTGTTCGAGCAGGTCCTCGCCGAGGACCCGGTGCTGGCCGGGCAGGACGGTGCCGGGCTCGACGCCCTGGCCCGGCGCTTCCGGGACCTGGACACGCGCCACCTGGCCGCGCTGTCGCAGCCGGTGCGGGTGGCGACCCGGTCGCACCTGGGCACGGCGATGCGTGCGGACCGGCAGGGCGCCGAGGACCTGTTCGCCGAGCTCATCGGGGGACGCCTGACCTCGCTGCGCGACCTGGTGGACCGGTACGGGGACCTGGCGCGGCGGCTGCGGCCGGTGGTGCTCGCGACGCCCACGCTCGTGCCGCACCTGATGCCGGCGCACCGCACCGCGGACCTCGTGGTCGTCGACGCCGTCCAGCACGTGCCCACCGAGGTGGTCCTGCCCGCGCTGGCGCGCGGCCGGCAGGTGATCGTCGTCGGCGACCCGCGGTCGGCCTCGGGCACGAGCGTGGCCGAGCTGTCCGAGCTGCTGCCGACCCTGACGCTGCAGGCGCGGGAGAACCGTCGCGACCCGGCCCTGACCCGCCTCCTGGCCGCTCACGGGTACGACGACCTGCTGCGGCCCGCCCCGGTCCCGCGGTCCGAGGAGCTGATCCGCTTCGACCTCGTCGACGGCAGCGGGATGCCCGACCAGACCAGCGGCTCGGTGCAGAGCACCCGGGCCGAGGTGGACCGGGTCATCGAGGCGTCCATCGAGCACGCGATGACGCGGCCGGAGGAGACCCTCGGCATCGTCACGATCACGGCGGCCCACGCCGACCGGATCCGCGAGGCCCTGCTCGCCGAGGTGCGCGCGAACCCCGCCCTCGCCCCGTTCTTCTCCGGCCGGCGCCCCGAGCCCGTGGTCGTCGCCGACATCACGGGGGTCGCCGGGCTGTCCCGCGACACCATCCTGCTGTCGGTCGGCTTCGGCCGGACGCCGCACGGCCGGGTGCTGCACCGGTTCGGCGTGCTCGGGGAGGACGGCGGCGCGGCCATGCTGCTCGGCGCGCTCGGCGCCACACGGCGTCGCCTGCACGTGGTGAGCTGCTTCGACGCCGCGGCCCTGGACCCCGACCGGTTGCGCGGTGCCGGTCCGCGGCTGCTGCGCGAGGTGCTGGAGACGGCCGAGCGGCGTTCGGGCGTCGCCGACCAGGTCGAGCTGGGCAACGGCGTCGACGTGGGCCGCGTCCCGGACCGGCTGGTCACGGACCTGGGTGAGCGCCTGTGGCGGCTCGGGTACCTCGTCGAGACCGACTACGGCACCGTCGACGGCGACCACGTCCCCCTGGTGGTCGGGCACCCGGACCTGCCCGGCGAGCTGCTGGTCGCCGTGCTCACCGACGACGAGGACTACGTGGCCGAGCCGTCGGTGCGGCTGCGTGACCGGCAGCTCGCGCAGCGGCTGGAACGCCTCGGCTGGACCGTCACGCAGGTGTGGTCGGCGGCCGTGTTCCTCGACCCCGACGGCGAGGCGGACCGGGTGCGCCGGCTGGTGCAGCGGGTCCGCGACGAGCGCGTCGGCACCCCGGGCGGTGTGCCCGTGCCGCCGGAGATCGTCGTGCCGGTGCTGGACGACGAGGGCGAGCCGGACGACTCCCCGGTCGGGCCGGTCGCGGACCAGGACCAGGTCGACTGATCCTCGACCGCGGGGCGGGCAGAATGGTGCCGTGAGCGAGAACGCCGAGCCCTCCGTCGACCCCGTCGACCCGGCCGGGACCCCGGAGACGCCCGCCGTGCCGGCGGGCGCACGCCGACGCGGGCCCCGCCGGGCCGTGCGCCGGGGGACCGAGAAGGAGACCCACTGGGGCGTCAGCACGGACGAGTCCGGCGGTCACGGGTCCAACGACGACCGGCTGCGCGGGGACGTGCCCCCGCACTGGTGACCCCGGCCCCGCAGGACGGGTCCGGTCGGGCGGTCGCCCGACCGGTGGCGCTCGGGCGTCAGGCGCGGCGCTCGGCGAGGAGGTCGCGGATCTCGGTCAGCAGCACGACGTCCGGGGAGGGCACGGGCTCCGGCTCCGGCTCCTGACCGCGGGCGCGCCGCTCGGCCAGCCTGTTCATCGGCAGCACCACGACGGCGTAGAGCGCGGCCGCCACGAGCAGGAACCGGAGCACGGCGTCCAGGAACAGCCCGATCGAGAACTGGGCGCCGTTGAGCGTGAAGTTCCCGACCCCGGCCAGGCTGGCCTCGCCGAAGACGGCGGCGATCAGCGGGGTCAGCAGGCCGTCGGTCAGCGCGCTGACGACCCCGGCGAACGCGCCGCCGATGACGATGCCGACCGCGAGGTCGACGACGTTGCCCCGCATGATGAACTGCTTGAACCCGGACAGCATGCTTGTCACCTGACGGCGTCCCTTCGGGGTGTGCGGAGCGCGGCGGTTCGCCGCGCGCGACGGTCGACCGGCATCCGATCAGCCCGGGAGCCGTCGCGCAAGGCAACGCACCGTCGCCGGCGCCGGCGGGGCGGCTCCCGGGCGCACGGGTCGCCGGCCCGGCCGTCACGGCACGAGGACCGGGGCGATCGCGCCCCACCCGGAGGAGGCCGACACCGCGGGGGCCTCCTCGGGCGAGACGGCGACCAACGTCACGCCGGTGGAGTCGCCGGCGTCCGGGACGCCGAGCAGACGGGCGCCCGGCTCGTCGACGGTGCCGGCTCCGGGATCCTCCGCGGCCGGCGGCAGCACCTGGGCGCGCCGTGCCAGTCGTGTCCCGCCGTCGTCGGTGGCGACGAGGTCGATGCGGTCCCCGGGCCGCAGCCAGCCGGACTCGGTGAGGCGCACGGCGACGACGACGGTCCCGGGCGGAGCGGACCCTGCCGGCCCGCCCGGGCGGACCACCGAGGCGGACAGCGGGGTGCCGGCCGCCAGGTCGACGACCGTCGTCCGTCCGAGGGCCTCGTCGGGGTCGCGCAGCAGCGTCGCCGGGGCCAGCGCGGCCGGGACCGGCACGGTGGTCACGTCGTCGGACGTCAGGGTGTGGCCGGTGGTGACGTCGTGCGCGGTGACGAGGACGTCCAGGGTCGGGGGCGGCGCGGGTCGGACGGCCGCGACGACCGCCCAGGCGGCGAGCCCGCAGCAGCAGGCGGCCACGACGAAGCGTGACCGCCACACGACCAGGCGCAGGGACGCACCGACCTGACGGTTCGCGGTGAGGTCCATGCCGGGGAACGCTAGGGCCGGCGGTGCCGGGTCGCGGCGCAGCCGGGCACCCCGCTGTGGACGCCTGCGCCGGTGGGTGGGCGGGGTCCGCTGAGGTCAGGCGGAGGCGGCCTGCGAGGACCCGCCGGAGGACGAGCTCGAGGAGGAACCGCCCGAGGAGCCGGAGGAGCCGGAGGACGACCCGCCCGAGGACGAGGTCCCGCCCGAGGACGAGGACCCCGAGCTCTTGCCCCCGCCGGCGCGCGAGTCCGTGCGGTAGAAGCCGGACCCCTTGAAGGTCACCCCGATGGAGCCGTACTGCTTGCGCAGCCGTCCGGCGCACTCGGGGCAGACGGTGAGCGCGTCGTCGCTGAACGCCTGGCGGATGTCGAAGGCGTGGCCGCAGTCGGCGCAGCGGTAGGCGTACGTGGGCACGGTCTCTCCTCAGATGGCTGGCACTCGGATCCTGCGAGTGCCAATCATACTCGGGCGGTAGTCTCGCCTGCGTGTCTGCGAGCACCGACCCCGTCACGCACGAATCCGACCCGCCCCGCTCGGGCGACGAACCGCCCGAGGACGACGCCGTCCCGCCCCGACGGTCGCGGCTGCGCCGCACCGCCGTCGGCATCGCGGTGCTCGTCGTGCTGGCCGTCGTCGCGACCGTCACGTTCACGGTGGTCACCGCCCGGCGGCCGCTGCCCGACCACGCCGCGACCGAGCAGGTGCCCGGTCTGAGCGGCGAGGTGACGGTGCAGCGCGACGCCCAGGGCGTCCCGCACGTCTACGCCTCGACCGCGGAGGACCTGTTCGCCGCCCAGGGCTTCCTGCACGCCCAGGACCGCTTCTTCGAGATGGACTACCGGCGGCACGTCACCTCCGGCCGGCTCGCCGAGCTGGTCGGGGACGTCCCCGCCGCGATCGACGCCGACAAGGTCATCCGGACCTTCGGGTGGCGCGACGTCGCCGAGGAGGAGTGGAACCTCATCTCCCCGGAGTCCCGCTCCTACCTGCAGGCCTATGCCCAGGGCGTCAACGCCTACCTGGCCGACCGTGCCCCGGAGGACCTCGCCGTGGAGTACACGGTGCTGGGCGTCACCGTGGACGTCGCGGACCCGGACCCGTGGGACCCGGTCGACTCGCTGGCCTGGCTCAAGGCGATGGCGTGGGACCTGCGCGGCAACTACGACGACGAGCTGGCCCGGGCCAAGGCCTACAGCACGCTCGAGGACGTCGAGCTGGTCGACGAGCTCTTCCCCGCCTACGCGGCAGCCGGCAACACGCCGATCCTCGCCGAGGAGGACCTGAGGGCCACCGACGCCGACACGGTCGCCCGGACCTCCACCGAGCTGCCGTGGGGCACCGAGGCCCTCGACGCGGCCATCGAGTCCGCCACGGCCGCGCTGGACTCCGTCCCGGTGCTCGTCGGGCGGGGGGAGGCCTCCGGGTCGAACTCCTGGGTCGTCTCGGGGGACCTGACGGCCTCGGGCGAACCCCTGCTGGCGAACGACCCGCACCTGTCCCTGGGCGCGCCCGGGATCTGGTCCCAGGTCTCGTTGCACTGCGAGCAGGTCGACGACTCGTGCCCGTTCGACGTCAGCGGGTTCTCCTTCGCGGGCTTCCCGGGGGTGATCATCGGCCACAACGGCGACCTGGCCTGGGGCCTGACGAACCTGGGTGCCGACGTCACCGACTTCTTCGTCGAACGCGTCCGCAACGACACCTGGCTGCGCGACGCCGACGCCGAGGAGTGGGTCGACATGGAGTCGCGCACCGAGACCATCCGCGTCAACGGGGGTGACCCCGTCGAGCTGCCGGTGCGGTCCACGGAGCACGGGCCGGTGGTCTCGGACGTGCTCGACGTCGGCGCGGTCGTGGGGTCGCCCACGGAGGACGGCACCGAGTTCGGCGAGTACGCCGTCTCGCTGGCCTGGACCGCCCTCGAACCCGGGCGGACGGCCGACGCCGTGTTCGCGCTGGGCGTCGCGAGCGACGCCGCCGACGTGACCGAGGCGGCCGCGCTCTTCGACGTGCCGGCGCAGAACATCGTCTTCGCCACCACGGACGGGCACATCGGCTACCAGGCGCCCGGGCGGGTGCCGGTGCGCCGGGACGTCGACGGGCCCGTGCCGTCGGACGGCACCTGGCCGCGACCCGGCTGGGATCCCCGGTTCGACTGGACGGGGTACGTCGACCCGGCGGACATGCCGCGCGCGCTCGACCCCGAGGAGGGGTTCATCGTCGCGGCGAACCAGGCCGTGCTGCCCGACGGCGTCGGACCCGAGCTGGGGAAGGACTGGGACCACGGGTTCCGGTCCGAACGGATCCGCACCCTGCTCACCGAGCAGATCAGCGCGGGCCGGCAGTTCACCGTCGAGGACATGAACGAGATCATGCTCGACGACTGGTCACCGTTCGCCGCGGCCCTGGTGCCGGTGCTCCTGGAGATGGAGATCGACGACCCCTACGACGCGGCCGGGCAGGAGCTCCTGGCCGGGTGGGACTACCGCACGGACGCCGACTCGGCGGCCGCCGCGTACTTCAACGCCGTGTGGCGCAACCTGCTCTCGGCCACCTTCTGGGACGACCTGCCCGCCGACGCCCTGCCCTCGGGCGGCTCCCGCTGGCTCGTCGTGGTGCGGGACATGCTCGAGCGGCCCGACGACCCGTTCTGGGACGACCGCTCCACGCTGAACGTGCTCGAGACGCGTGACGAGCTGCTCACCCGGGCGCTGGTCACGGCGCGTCACGACCTCACGGTCGAGCTGTCGAAGGACCCCGGCGACTGGAGCTGGGGGGCGCTGCACGAGCTCTCCCTGGAGCACCCGGTGCTCGGAGGTCCGGACGTCCCCGGCGTCGTGCGCGACTACGTCAACCCGGGAGCGGTGGAGATGGCGGGCGGCAGCTCGATCGTCAACGCCACCGGGTGGGACGCCTCCACCGGGAGCTTCGCGGTGCAGACCGGACCCTCGATGCGGATGGTCGTCGACCTCGCCGACCTGGACGCGTCGACCTGGGTGACGGTGACGGGGACGTCGGGCCACCCGGCGTCGCCGCACTACGACGACCAGCTCTCCGCCTGGGCGGCGGGGGAGACGTTCGCCTGGCCGTTCTCGCGCGAGGCCGTCGCGGAGAGCGCCGAGGACACCGCGACGCTGGTGCCCTGACCCGCTGCCCGCCCCGTCAGCGGGCGGGCAGCGGCTGCCAGCCCTCGGGGGTGGCCACGGCGTGCACCGGCACGTCGTGGTCCTCCACGGGGAGCGGGCGCTCGGTGGCGTCGTAGAACTCCTCCGGGAACACCATCGCGACCACCGGCACGCCGGGGCGGGCCCGCTTCAGCGACCGGTCGTACCAGCCGCCGCCCTGACCCAGGCGGACGCCCTGGGTGTCCACGGCCAGTGCCGGGGCGATGACGACGTCGGCGTCGGCGATCGCGTCCCCGCCCAGCGTGCGGCCCCCCGGTTCGGGCGGCCGCCCCGGGGCGCGCTCCAGCAGGTCCTCCGGCCCGGTGTACTCGGCCCAGTCCCGCGCGAGACCCGCGCCGAGGACGGGCAGCAGCACCCGCGCGCCCCGGCCGGCGAGCTGTTCGAGCAGTGCCGCGGTGCCGGGTTCGGTCGGCCGCGAGGCGTAGGTGGCCACGACGGCGGCCTCGGTGACCGAGGGGAGCGTGGCCAGCACCTCGGCGAACGCGGCCGCCGCCTCCTCGCGCAGCCGCGGCGAGCGCTCCTGGCGCTGGTGGCGGATCGCGCGGCGCAGCTCGTCCTTGGCGTCGCCCGTCTCCATACCGTCGACGATCGGGTACGGCTGCGGGGTGGTCAGAGGCCTGCGGTCGCCGTGCATGCCCTCATTGTGGCAGGGTCCGGGAGTCGAGGGGCCCGGCATGCCGGGCGTGGACGGGGGTCGGATGAGCGACACGAGAGGGTGGGCGGTGACCAAGCCCTGGCCGGTCACGCTGCGCGAGGACATGCCCTCGGGTGGTGCGGTGGTGCTGCGGCCGCTGCGCCGACGCGACGGCGCCGCGTGGATGCGGCTGCGGCGTGCGAACGCGGACTGGCTGGACCGCTGGGAGGCCACGACGCCGGGGGACCGGCCCGGGACGTCGTCGTTCGGCGAGTACGTCCGGGCCCTGAGCGCGCAGGCCCGTGCGGGGACGGCGCTGCCCTTCGCCGTCGAGCTGGACGGTGAGCTGGTCGGCCAGCTCACCGTGTCGTCGATCCAGTACGGGTCGTTGTGCTCGGCGAGCATCGGCTACTGGATCTCCCGGGAGCACGCGGGCCGGGGCATCACCCCGACCGCGGTGGCCATGGTGACCGACTACTGCTTCCAGGTGGTCGGGCTGCACCGGGTGGAGATCAACATCCGCCCGGAGAACGCCGCCAGCCTGCGGGTGGTGGCCAAGCTCGGGTTCCGCGACGAGGGCGTGCGCGAGCGGTACCTGCACATCCAGGGGGACTGGCGGGACCATCGCACGTTCGCGCTCACCACCGAGGAGGTCCCCGGGGGGCTGCTGAGCCGCTGGCAGCGGACCCGCGACGAGGCCTGAACGCTCGCGCGCCGTCCAGGTCGCGGACACGCCGCCCCGTGGTGCGGCCCGGGCGTGCCCGCCTCGCCTACCGTCAGGTCATGGAAACGTCGCCGGCCGGGCTCGCAGTCATCGCACTGTTCGTGCTCTGGCTCGGCTACTGGGTGCCGCTTCAGCTGCGCCGACGGACCGAGCTCGCCGCGGCCAGGGTCGACGACCGGTTCTCCGGCGGCCTGCGGATGCTGACGGTGGCGGACGGAGCAGGAAAGGGACGAGTGATGCCCACGAACCGCGCGGCGGGGCACGGGCCCACGACGGGCAGCACGCCTCGCGTGTCCGCGCACACCTCCGGCCCGGCGTCGGGCATGACGCCGCAGGTGCGGGCGTCACGGCTCGCCGTGCTGGAGCGCCGGGCGGCCCGGGCGCGCCGCCGGCTCGCGCTGAGCGTCGTGCTGGCGCTCGTGACGGCGGCCGGGTGGACGCTCGTGGCCCTCGGGTCCGTGCCGTGGCCGGTCGCCGCGGTGCCGTCCGTGCTGCTGGCGGTGGTGCTGGTGCTGGGCCGGCTGGCGGTGATGACCTCGCGCCGGTCGGACACCCGCTGGCGCGCCGAGCGTCGTGCCGAGCAGCAGCGCGCGACCCAGCGCCGCACGCTGGCGCACGGCGGGCCGTACGCGCCGCGCAACCGTGCCCGGGTGACCGGGTACGCGGTGCACCCCTCGGACACGAACACCCAGATGATCCCGCGCGTCCAGCCGCCGCCGTCGGCCACGTCGGCCCGGGACCGGCGGGAGACCGTGGCCCCTTCCTCCGACCGGCCGGCCGAGCCCGCCGAGGAGGACGAACCGAGGTCCTCTCCGCAGGCTCCGACGCCCGACGACGTCAGCGAGCGCTCCGCCGACGAGCGCCCGGGGTCGCCGGACGGCACGGACGGGACGGCGTGGCGCGTCGGCGGTGCTCCCTGGGACCCGGTCCCGGTCCCGCTGCCGACCTACGTGACCAAGCCGGAGGCTCCGCCGCGCGGCTCCACGACGGCCGGGCTGCTGGCCTCGCTCGCCGGCTCGACCCACGGCGAGGGCGGCCCGGTCCGCAGCGAGCGGTGGACCGTGGAGGACCGTGCCGGCCGGCGGTCGCCGGCGGACGGACCGGCTGCGACGACGCCGGAGCCGTCGGCCGGTGACGACCCGCGCCCGCGGTCGGAGACGCTGGGCCTGCCGCTGGACCAGATCCTGGCGCGGCGGCGCGCGGCGGGCTGAGGTCGCCGTCGGGCCGCTGCGACGCACGTCACGTCGTCGGGGCCGCCCCGATTTGGTCGGAAGCGGTGGCCAGGTGCTAATCTGACTACCGCTTCACGGGGCTATGGCGCAGTTGGTAGCGCGTCTCGTTCGCAATGAGAAGGTCGGGGGTTCGAATCCCCCTAGCTCCACCCGGCACGAAGGCCCGGAACCCTTGCGGTTCCGGGCCTTCGTCGTCTCTGCGGCCCGTTCCTGCACGTCGATGCGGGTGGACGCTCCCGCGCCGTGCGCTGGCGCCCGACGGTCCTGCCGGCACCGTGGGGTTCGCCCCCGAGGGGTGTACCAGTGGTGCCTCGCAGGTTCTCGCGGCCCGTCCTAGCGTGGACGGCGTCGCACGAACCGAAGGAGCGATCCACCATGATGCTGAACGAGACGTACACCCTGTCCAACGACGTGACCATTCCCCGGATCGGCCTGGGGACCTGGTTCATCAAGGACGACGTGGTGGCCCAGGCCGTGCGCGACGCCGTCGCGATCGGGTACCGGAACATCGACACGGCGCAGGCCTACGGCAACGAGCGCGGGGTCGGTGAGGGCGTCCGCACCGCCGGCGTGCCCCGCGAGGACCTGTTCGTGTCGACGAAGCTGGCCGCCGAGGTCAAGTCCTACGACGAGGCGGTCGCGTCGATCGACGCGTCGCTGGAGACGATGGGACTCGACTACGTCGACCTGATGCTGATCCACAGCCCGCAGCCCTGGGACGACTTCCGGGGCGGGGACTACGCCGACGGCAACCGCGAGGCCTGGCGCGCGCTCGAGGACGCCTACGAGGCCGGCAAGCTGCGGTCGATCGGCGTGTCCAACTTCGAGCAGAAGGACCTGGAGAACCTGCTCGAGGGCAGCACGGTCACGCCCCACGTGAACCAGCTGCTCGTGCACGTCGGCAACACCCCGTTCGACCTCCTCGACTTCTGCGAGAGCAACGGGATCCTCGTGGAGGCCTACTCGCCCATCGCGCACGGCGAGATCCTGAAGGACCCGGACGTCGTGGCGATGGCGGAGAAGTACGGCGTGACCGTCCCGCAGCTGTGCATCCGTTACACGCTGCAGCTCGGCACGCTCCCGGTGCCCAAGACCGCCAACCCCGACCACATGCGCAGCAACGCCGACGTCGACTTCGAGATCTCGGACGAGGACATGGACACGCTGTTCCGGGTGCAGTTCACGGACTACGGCAAGAGCGCCGTCTTCCCCGTCTACAGCGGCGCGTGATCCCGGCCGGTCCGGTCGCCGCCTCCGCGCGGACCTGACCGGCCGACGGCCCCGTCGGGGCCCCTCCGAGCGTTCGGAGGGGCCCCGACGTGTGTCCGGGTGCGGTGTCGCCGAGGTTCCCGCGGTGGTTCCGGCCGGGTGCTGCGCACCAGGTCGTCGGGGCTGCTCAGGGGCAGTAGGGTCGAGAGTGACACATACCCCGGGGGGTGTGACTTGAATACCCTAGGGGGTATGCGTCAGACTGGGGTCGACGCATTGCGGAACCGACCTCAAGGAGACACTTCCCATGCTGCTCGAACGGATCTACGACGAGGACCTCGCCCAGGCGAGCTACTTCATCGGGTGCCAGGCCAAGGGCGAGGCGGTCGTCGTCGACGCCCGTCGCGACGTCGCCGAGTACCTCGACCTCGCCCAGCGGCACGGCATGCAGATCGTGGCCGTGACCGAGACGCACATCCACGCCGACTACCTCTCCGGCACGCGGGAGCTGGCGGCCACCACCGGTGCCGACATCTACGTCTCCGGCGAGGGCGGCCAGGACTGGCAGTACGGCTTCGAGGCCAACCGCCTGTACCACGGCGACACCATCAGGATCGGCAACATCACCATCGAGGCGCGCCACACGCCGGGCCACACCCCCGAGCACCTCGCGATGCTCGTGACCGACGGTGCCTTCAGCGACGCCCCCGGCTACGCGCTCACCGGCGACTTCGTCTTCGCCGGCGACCTCGGCCGTCCCGACCTGCTCGACGAGGCCGCGGGCGGCGTCGACACCCGGTTCGAGGGTGCTCGCCAGCTCTTCGCCTCGCTGCGCGACGAGTTCCTGACCCTGGGCGACCACGTCCAGGTCTTCCCGGCCCACGGTGCCGGCAGCGCCTGCGGCAAGGCCCTCGGCGCGCTGCCCTCCACCACGGTCGGCTACGAGCGCCTGAACGCCTGGTGGGCGCCGTACCTGCGCGACAACGACGAGCAGGGCTTCATCGACGAGCTGCTGGACGGGCAGCCCGACGCCCACGCCTACTTCGGACGGATGAAGCGCGAGAACAAGGACGGCCCGGCGCTGCTCGGCCCCCTGGCCCCGCTCGGCCGGATGGCCAACGACGACCTCGCGCGCCGTCTCGAGGCGGACGAGTTGATCTTCGTCGACACCCGCGACCAGCACGCCGTGCACGCCGGGACCGTCGCCCGCAGCCTCAACGTCCCCGGGATCGCCAAGGCGGCCAGCTACGGCGCCTGGGTCTACGACCCGGAGAAGGAGAACCGGCCGCTGATCCTGCTGGCCGAGGACCAGGCGTACGCCGAGGAGATGCGTGACCACCTGGTCCGCGTCGGCATCGACACCGTGGCCGGGTTCACCCCCGAGCTCGACGGCCTGCCGATGACCACGCCGCGGACGATCTCCCCGGCCGAGCTGGAGTCCTTCGACGCCACGCTGGTGCTCGACGTCCGCAACAAGACCGAGCACGCCGACGGCCACATCCCGGGCTCGAAGCAGCTCAGCGGCGGCCGTGTGCTGTGGAACCTCGACCAGCTGCCCGACGAGGGCACGATCGTCACGTACTGCCAGTCCGGCGTGCGCAACGCCGTGACCGCGAGCGCGCTGCGCCGTGCCGGCTACGACGTGGTCGAGCTCGAGGGCAGCTACGCGGGCTGGACCGCCTGGCGCGGCTCCCAGCGCGTCGCGCAGCCCGCGTGACCGCCCCGGCGACCCACGCCCCGTCCTCGACGCACGTCCCCCACCCCCTGACGAAAGGCACCACCTCACCGATGGCTTCCACCGCCACCGTCACCACCATCGAGCCCGGCGAGCTGAAGCAGCGCCTGGCCGACGACGAGCTGACCATCATCGACGTCCGCACCCCGGCCGAGTTCGAGACGGTGCACATCCGCGGCTCGTACAACGTGCCGCTGCCGCTGCTGTCCGAGCACACCGACGACCTCGCCGACCGCCTCGGCGGCCGCGTGGTGCTGGTGTGCCAGTCCGGCGTCCGCGCCGGGCAGGCGCAGGACCGGCTCTCCGCGGTCGGCCTGGCCAGCGCCGAGGTGCTGGCCGGCGGGATCTCCGCGTTCGAGTCCGCCGGCGGCGCCGTCGTGCGCGGCACCCAGCGCTGGGCCATGGACCGCCAGGTCCGGATGGTCGCGGGCTCGCTCGTGCTCGCCGGGTTCCTCGGCAGCAAGCTGATCCACCCGCGCGTCGGCTTCCTCGCCGGCGCGATCGGTGCCGGGCTGACGTACTCGGCCCTGTCCGACTCCTGCGCGATGGCCGCGGCGCTGTCCAAGGCGCCGTGGAACCGCACCGAGGTCAGCCCGACGGTCGAGAACACCATCCGGTCCATCCCGGTGGCGCCGCAGGCCGTCTCGGCCCGGGCCGCCTGAGCGGCGGGGGACGATCGTGGACATCACGACAGTGGCCGTGCTCCTGCTGGCGGTCGTGGTGGGCATCTCCCTCGGCCTGCTGGGCGGGGGAGGGTCCATCCTCACCGTCCCGCTGCTGACCTACGTCGCCGGCTTCCCGCCCAAGGAGGCCATCGCCGCCTCGTTGCTGGTGGTCGGCGTGACGTCGGTGACCAGCATGCTGGCCCACGCCCGCCGCGGCAACGTCCAGTGGCGCACCGGCCTGCTGTTCGGTGCGGCCGGGATGGCGGGTGCCTTCGCCGGCGGTCTCGTCGGCGGGCACGTCCCCGGCACGATCCTCATGATCGCCTTCGCGGCCATGATGATCGCGACGGCGGCCGCCATGATCCGCGGTCGCCGCAACGGCCGGGCGCCCGAGCACGACGGCACGCTGAAGGTCGGCCGGACCATCGTCGACGGGCTCGTCGTCGGGCTCGTCACGGGTCTGGTCGGGGCCGGGGGCGGATTCCTGGTCGTCCCCGCGCTCGTCCTCCTCGGCGGGTTGCCGATGTCGGTGGCGGTCGGGACCTCCCTGCTGGTCATCGGGATGAAGTCGTTCGCCGGCCTGGCGGGCTACCTCACCTCGGTGTCCCTGGACTGGGGTCTCGTCGCGGCCGTCACGGTCGCGGCCGTCGTCGGCTCCCTCGTCGGAGCCCGGCTGAGCAACCGGGTCCCTGAGGCGGCGCTGCGCCGCGGGTTCGGATACTTCGTCCTGGTGATGGGCGTGTTCGTCCTCGTGCAGGAGCTGCCGGGTGTAGGCGGCCTCGTGGTCGCCGTCGTCGCCGGCGTGGTGGCGCTCGCCGCGGTGGCGTGCCGCCTGGCGGGCACCCGGTGCCCCGTGCGCAGCCGCGTCGCGGCGCACTGACGCCACCCGGCCGCCACCCGCCCCGTCCCGGCCCGTCCGGGACGGGGCCTCCCGGAACGCCCCGGGGTGGACGTATCCTGACGTCCGCCCCGGGGCGTCCTCGTGTCCGGCGGCACCCGTCGACCAGGAGCGAACCGTCCGATGATCACTGCCGACCCGCAGACCCAGCGCCGCATCCTCAACCGCCTCAAGCGTGCCCGGGGCCAGCTCGACGGCGTCATCTCCGCCGTCGAGGACGGCGGCAGCTGCCGCGACGTGGTCACCCAGCTCGCCGCCGTCTCGACCGCCCTGGACCGGGCGGGCTTCGTCATCGTCTCCACGGCGATGCGCGAGTGCGTCAACGACCCGGACGGCACGGCCGAGGCCGAGGACGGGCTCACCGCCGAGGAGCTCGAGAAGCTGTTCCTCACCCTGGCCTGACCGCCGGCGGACGCCGCGTCGGGGCCCGCGGACGACGAGCCGCCACCTGACCGGTGGATGAACGACGGTGAACACTGCCGGAAGACTCGGCGATCTGGCCCCCGCGACGCCTCCGCGGCTGCGATGCTCACGATCGTGCACGACGAGATCACCGAGGTCGCCCGCCACCGACAGGTCCGGGGCGGTGCCCGGCTGGCCGGCATCGTCGCCGACCTCGCCCGGCCCGTCACCGTGGTCGGCTCCTCGATGCCCGTGGGGCAGCTCGAGGTCATGTTCCGCAGTCCCGAGGTGACGTGCGTCGCCGTGCAGGACGACCACGGCGGGTCCCGCACGGGGCTCGTGGTGCGAGCAGGTCTGACGGCCGCGCTGACGGGCCGGCTGGGCTACGGCCGGGCCGTGCTGGAGCGACGCCCCGTCGCGTCCGTGACCGACTGGTCCCCGATGACGGTCTCGCCCGAGGACTCCGTCTCGACGGTCGCCACCCGCGCGATGGAACGCGACGAGGCGCACCGGTACGACGACGTCCTGGTGGCCGGGTCGCACTGGGCCACCGCCGCGACGGCGGACCTCATGCGAGCCCTCGTCGCGGCGCTGGCCGACCGGTCCACTCAGGACCCCCACACCCGGCTGCCCACCCGTGGTGCGACCTACCACTCGTTGTCACGGCGCTGCGAGCTGGTCCGGGGGTCGGCCCTGCGCGTGGCGCTCGTGCTCGTCGACGTGCGCGGCATGGGGGGCCTCAACGCCCTGCACGGGCTGCAGGTCGGCGACGACGTGCTGACCGCGCTCGCGCAGCGGCTGCGCACCGGGCTGCCCCGCGGGTGCGAGCCCGGCCGGGTCGACGGCGACCGTTTTGCCGTGCTCGCCACCCTGCCGGCGATGGACGACGTGCACGCCGCGGCCTCGGCGGACCAGCTGCGCCGGCTCGTGCTGGCACGGCTGACCGAGCCCGGCGACGACCTGCCGGTCCGGCCGGACCTGCGGTCGGCGGTGGTCTGGTCCGTCGCGGGCGCCGGGTCGCCGGACGAGCTCGTCGTCGAGGCGGAGTCGCGGCTCGCGCGGGACCTGGGGTCCCGCGACGGCGTCCCCGCCGTGCCGGACGGCCCGGGGTCGCCGTCACCCGCCCCGACCACGTCGGGTGAGCCCGCGGTGACGCCGCCGACCCCCTCGGCGGCGCCGTCGCTCCTCCCGCGCCGCGACCGGCGGGCCGGCGCCGCGAGCACGTCCGCGCCGCCGCTGGTCTGAGCCGATCCACCGGGTGCTGTCGACCCGGGGGCGCCGGATACGCGAAGATGTTCTGGTGCCTGCACGGAAAGCCCGATTCGTCCTGTCGACCCTGACCGTCGTGCTGCTCGCCGGTGCGTGCGGGGACGAGGTGAGCCCGCAGCCGTCCGACGGCCCGGCGGTGCAGACCGTGGTCCGCGAGCCGGCCTCGACGGTGCTGCTGGACTCGCCCGACCCGGCGGAGCTCGCGCTGACGGCGAGCCAGCAGATCTTCGAGCGGTCGCCGGTCGCCGTCGTGGCCGGGTCCGGGGCGGACCTGCCGGACGGGGCGGTCCGGGCGCTGCACGCCGCGGCCGCCGAGAGTCTCGGTGCCCCGGCGCTGCTCGTCGGGGGAGCGGTGTCCGACCGCGGGGTGTCCGACGAGCTGGACCGCCTGGGCGCCCGGGTCGCCGTCGTGGTCCGTCCGGGCGCCGACCCGGGGGAGACGGAGAGCGCCTCGCCCGAGCCGCTGGCGGCGGAGGCGGCCCGGGCGGCCGGTGTCGAGGTGGTCACCCTGGAGACCCCCGCGCTGCTGCCGGGGAGCGACCCCGGTGTCGAGCCGCTGTCCGAGGACGAGGAGCAGGAGCTGCGTGACCGTGTCGACGCGGCGCTGGCGGACGGTCGGCCGTCCCCCGCGTCCTCACCCGCCGCGCGCCTGACCGAGGTGCTCGCCCTGACCGACCCGCGTCCCGGACAGGAGGCCGCGATCGCCACGCTGCGCGCCGCGGGCGCCGTCGACCACGAGGTGCCGGGCGGGGACATCGCCGGTGCCCCGGAGGTCATCGAGCACGTGGACTCCGTCCAGGCGCTGGCCGTCGTCGGGGTGGGGCCGACCTTCGGCAGCGCGGAGGAGTTCGCGTGGCGGGTGGCCGCGGCCGAACGCGGCGAGCTGCTGCCGACCGGGACGCAGCAGCTGCTGCCGGCGCGGTACGTGAGCGTCGAGGGCGGTCGGCGCGACGACCCCGCGGCGGTGGTCGACGCGGCGGCGGCCGCGGCCGACACCTACGCCGGCCTGGAGGGCGGGCCGGTCGTCCCGACGGTCGTCGTGCAGGCCAGTGCGGCGGCCGGCCACGAGGGGGAGGACGGCGACTGGGTGGCCGAGGAGCCGCCGGCCGAGCTGGAGCCCCTGGTGGACGCGGCCCGGGACGCCGGCCAGTTCGTCCTGCTCGACGTGGGGGCCGGCATGTCCACCCTGCGTGAGGAGGTCGAGCCGCTGGAGGACCTGCTGGCGAGGCCGGGGGTGGGGGTGATGCTCCACCCGGAGGACCGGCGTTCCGACGGGGAGCAGCCTCCCGGGCAGGTGTCGGCGGCCGAGGTGGAGGACGTGGTCCGCTATATTGAAGGGGTGGTAACTAATCACGGTCTGCCCCCGACGATGGTGGTCCTGCACCAGACGCGACCGGAGTCCGTCGTCGACCGTGACCAGCTCGGCCGGACGGCCGCCGGCACCGAGGCGGTCGAGCTCGTCGTCGCCGCCGACCGGACCGGTGGTCTCACCACGACCGAGTGGGTGTGGGGGCGCGTGACCGACGGCCTGCCCGACGGGGTGCACGCCGGCTGGGCGGGCCCGGAGCCCGAGTACTACCGCTCCGTGGAGCTCGTGCCGACGGACCCCGCCCCGTTGCTCGTGACCGGTTCCTGACCGGCCGGGCCCGACTGGAGACCCATGCTGCTGCCCCTCATCCCGTGGCCCACCGACGTCGCCGGGACCGGCGACGACCCCGTCGCCGTCCCCGCGATCCGCGTCGACACCCCCGACCCCGCCGTGGCCGCGCTGGTCGCCGAGCAGGTCGAGGCCGCCGGCGTCCCGGTGTCCGACGACCCGGCGGAGGGACGTGCCGTGCCCTTCACGCTGCAGGTCGACCCGGCCGCCGGCCCGGACGGCTCGGGCGTCGAGGAGCGGTACACGCTGCGGGTCGGCGACGGCGAGATCCGTGCCACCGCCGCCGCGCCCGTCGGCCTCCTGCACGCCGCCCGCACGCTGCGCCAGCTCGTGACGCACCCCGCCGCGGGCGGCGCACCCGTCGTGGCCCCCGTCGTCGTGCACGACGCACCGCGCTACGCCTGGCGCGGCCTGAGCCTGGACGTCGTGCGCCACTGGTTCGGCCCCGACGACCTCCGGGCCGTCGTCGACCTCGTCGCCTCGTTCAAGCTGCGCGTGCTGCACCTGCACCTGACCGACGACCAGGGCTGGCGCATCGAGATCCCCTCCCGTCCGGAGCTGGAGAGGGCCGCCGACCACCAGGTCGGCGGCGGCCCGGCCGGCCGGCTGACCGTGGACGACTACCGGGCGCTGCAGGAGTACGCCGCGGCGCGCCACGTGACGATCGTGCCCGAGTTCGACATGCCCGGGCACGTCAACGCCGCCACCCACGTCTACGGCGCGCTCACGTCCGACGGGGTGCCGACCGACGCCTACGACGGCATCGAGGTCGGGTTCTCGCGACTGTGGTTCGACAACCCCGCCACCGAACCGTTCCTGCGCGACGTCATCGGTGACCTGGCGCGCATGACCCGCGGGCCGTGGGTGCACGTCGGCGGTGACGAGGTGCTGACCATGGAGGTCGCGGAGTTCGCGCGGTTCGTCGAGCTCGCCGCCCGGATCGTGCGCGAGCACGGCAAGACGCCGATCTTCTGGCAGGAGGGGGCACGCGGCCCGGTCGAGCCCGGCACGCTGCTGCAGTACTGGGAGCCGAAGGGCGAGGACCTCGACCGGTTCGTCGCGGCGGCCGAGGCGGGGGCCCGCTTCGTCATGTCACCGGGCGACCACGCCTACCTGGACATGAAGTACACCGCCCAGCACCCCCTCGGGCTGGAGTGGGCCGGCCACGTGGAGCTGCGCGACGCCTACGAGTGGGAGCCCACCGCGGTGATCGACGGGCTGCCGGCGTCCGCCGTCGAGGGTGTGTCGGCCGCGATCTGGACCGAGACCCTCACCACCCGGGACGAGCTGTTCTCCATGCTGCTGCCGCGGCTGGGCGCCGTCGCCGAGGTCGCCTGGACGGCCCCGGAGCGCAAGGACTTCGACGGGTTCACGGCCCGCACGGCCGCGTCGGCGCCGTCCTGGACGGCTGCGGGCTGGGCGTTCCACCCCACCCCGCAGGTCGCCTGGTAGGACGCGGAGCGACCTCGGGTCAGATCCAGTTCTGGAAGCGGATGACCTCGCGCCAGTAGTCGTACGGCACCGCCATCGCCGACCAGAACGGGTAGAACGCGACCGACACCAGGGTGATGAGCAGCACCACGACCGCGATCACCGCGGCGGTGCCGCCCTTGCCCTGACGCCATCGGGTGCGTTCGAGCGCGACGACCATCGGGTAGACCAGCGTCATGACGACGAACGGCGTGAAGACGATCGTGTAGAAGGTGAAGATCGTGCGGTCCGCGTACAGGAACCACGGCAGCCAGCCGGCGATCGTCCCGGAGATCACCGCCAGCGCACGCCAGTCACGCAGCCAGATCCCCAGGGCGACCGTGACCACCAGCGCGATCGCGGCCAGATACCAGAGCAGCGGGTTGCCCAGCGCCGTGACCGCGACCGCGCAGCCGCCGTCCGTGCCCGCCGGGCAGGCGCCGTCGCCCGCACCGAGCCGGTCCCAGTAGAAGGACGTCGGACGCCACTGCACGATCCAGCCCAGCGGGCCCGCCGCGTAGGCGTGCTCCGCGTCCAGCGTGGTGTGGAACTGGAACACCTGCTGGTGGTAGTGCCACAGGCTCGCCATCCAGTCGGGCAGCCAGGAGACGGCCTGTTCGGGGTTCTCCGCGGCCCAGTCGCGGTAGTAGCCCTCCGAGCCGGCGATCCACCGCCACCACGAGGCCACGTAGGTCAGCGCCGCGACCGGGACGATCTGCAGGAACGCCGGGACGGCGTCGGCGAGCGCCGAGTCCTCGAGCCATCGACCGATCCCGGCCCGACGTCGGGCCGTGACGTCCCACAGGACGGTGAGCAGCCCGAACGCCGCGACGAACCACAGCCCCGACCACTTCACGCCGCACGCCAGGCCCAGCGAGACGCCGGCCGCCAGCCGCCACCAGCGCATCCCGAGCCGCGGCCCGTACTTGTCCACCGTGCCGCCGGCGTCCAGGACGGCCGCCACCCGCGTCGCCAGCCGGCGGCGGGCCCACTCCCGGTCCAGCAGCAGGCAGCCGAAGGCGACGAGCACCCAGAACATGAGGAACTGGTCGAGCAGGGCGGTGCGCGAGTGCACGATCGCCTGCCCGTCGATCGCCAGCAGGAACCCGGCGACCAGGCCCATCGTCGTCGAGGCGAACAGCCGCCGCGCGATCCGGACGAGCAGCAGCACCGCCAGGATGCCGACGACGGCCGAGGCCAGACGCCACGCGAAGGGGTTCGCCGCCCCGCCGCCGGCCTCCATGCCCAGCCACATCATCCACTTGCCCACCGGCGGGTGGACGACGTAGGCGGCCTGGTCCAGGTAGGTGTCGACGTCGCCGGCCTCGAAGGCGGCGTTCGGGTCGTCCGGCCACTGCCGCTCGGTGCCCGAGCTGCCCAGGGTGTAGGCGTCCTTGACGTAGTACGTCTCGTCGAAGACCAGCGCGCCGGGCCGTCCGAGCTCCCACAGCCGGGCGACCGCGGCCACGAGGGTGACCAGGACGGCCCCCACCCAGCCGTAGAGACGGGCCGACCACGTCGCGCCGAGGCCCAGGCGCCGTTCGCCCAGCAGCCGGACGAGCAGGGCCCGCTCCGTGCCGCCCCCGGTCCCGTCCGTCGTGCCCGGAGCGTCGTCGTCCGAGTGGTCGTCCCGGGCCGGGTCGGCCGTCGCCGACACCGTGGCGACGGTCGCGACCGCGGCTGCCGCGCGCCTCTCCGCGGCCGGCGTCATGCCGGTCTCGGGCCGTCGGGCCGGAGGGTCGGCGGGCGAGGACGCCGCGACGTCGGGCGCGGACGTGGCCCGCCCCTCGCCGTTGACCGCGGGCGTGGACCCGGTCAGCGCCCGGAGTGCTCCCGTCACCACGGGGATGCCGCGGGTGTTGGTGCGGCGGTCGTGCCCGTGGATCTCGCGACGGGACGGGTACTGGCGGTTCGGCGACCCCGTCGGGTCTTCCTCCGGCGGCACTCCGGTGTGGGCGGGGGCGTCGGGATCGTGGGCGCTCACCTCGGTCACTCTAGGGGGTCGACGACGCCCCGTGGGACAGTTGTCCCCATGAGTCGTGTCCCCGAGGCCGGGTCCGTCGTGCTGGCCGCCACCCCGATCGGCAACGTGGAGGACGCCTCACCGCGACTGCTGCGCCTGCTCGCCGACGCCGACGTCGTCGCCGCCGAGGACACGCGCCGCCTGCACGCCCTGGCCGGTCGGCTCGGCATCGAGGTCGGCGGGCGCGTCGTGTCGTACCACGAGCACAACGAGCGCGACCGTGCCGACGACCTGCTCGACGTCGTCGCCGATGGCGGCACCGTCCTGGTCGTCACGGACGCCGGGATGCCCGCGGTGTCCGACCCCGGGTTCCGGCTGGTCGCCCGGGCCGTCGAGCGGGGACTGACCGTCACGTCGGCGCCCGGTGCCTCCGCCGTGCTCACCGCGCTGGCGCTGTCCGGGCTGCCCACGGACCGCTTCACGTTCGACGGCTTCGTCCCGCGCAAGACCGGTGACCGGTCGCGCTGGCTCGGCGACCTGGCCGGCGAGCGACGCACGATGGTGTTCTTCGAGTCGCCGCACCGCATCGTCGACACCCTCGCCGCCATGGCGGACGCCTTCGGCGCCGAGCGTCCGGGGGCCGTCTGCCGCGAGCTGACGAAGGTCTACGAGGAGGTGCTGCGCGGGCCGCTCGGGGAGCTGGCGGCGCTCGCGGCGGAGCGGGCCGCGGCCGGACAGGGGCTGCGCGGCGAGATCTGCGTCGTCGTCGGCGGGGCGCCGGCGCCGGAGGCTCCCGGCCTCGACGTGCTCGTACCGCGCGTCCAGGAGCGGGTCGACGCCGGGGAGCGGCTCAAGAGCGTCGTGTCCGAGGTCGCGGCGGCCGCCGGGGTCTCCAAGCGCGACCTCTACGAGGCGGCGCTGGCGGCTCGGCCCGCCCGCTGACTCCTTCGGCGGGTCAGGGCATCCCTGCGCCACTCAGGGCGACCCGGCGCGAATCAGGGCATCCGGGCGCGACTCAGGACCGGGGTGCCGCGGGTCAGTCCCGTTCGACCCAGCGGTCGATCGCCCACACGACGGCCAGCGCCAGCCCGACGTCCACACCGTCCGCGACGTCGAGGGTGTAGGCGTCGCGGATGGTCACCCACTTCTGGGTGATCTGCACGACGTGCCGACCGCCGACGGTGACCGAGTAGTTCTTCTCGATGAACGACCCCTCGAGGCTCCAGGGCTCGCTCCCGGGCACCTCCATGGACATGCGGTCCTTGATGGGGGAGAACATCTTGGCGTGCAGCGAGGCGATCTCGGTGCCGTCGGCCCCGGAGATCGTCATGTGCTTGGGGATGCCGAACATCTTGCCGGTGACGGTGTACACCACCTGGCCGTCGCCGTCCTGGATGTCGGCCCGCGGCCGCATGCCGACCTTGCCGTCGACGAACCAGGACTGCTCGCCGGTGTCCGGGTCGAGGACGGCGAAGTCGCGGCCCATGCCGAACTTGCTCTTGAGGAGGTAGCGGGCCCAACCGGCAGGGGGCGGGGGCAGCGGCATCGGGACCTCCGGAGTCGACGTCTTCGCAACGTAGCGCGACGGGAGTGCCGGGGCACGCCGGAGGGCGGGCGCGCGCCCGGGGTCCTGACGCGCGGCGAGTCGTCCTGACCGGCGCTGGATCGTCCTGACCCGCGCTGGATCGTCCTGACCCGCGGGTCGTGACCCCACGTCCCGGGGTCAGCGGGTCGAGGGCGTCAGCTCCACCCCGGCGGCCGCCAGCTCCCGGTGCGCCTGCTCACCCTGCTCCGCCGAGACCGGCGCCGTGAGGTCCGTCAGCACGGTGGTGTCGAACCCCGACCGGACGGCGTCCAGCGCGGTGAACTTCACGCAGTGCGACTCGGCCAGGCCGACGACGTGCACGGACGCGACCTCCGCGTCGCGCAGCACCTGCTCCAGGGAGCGCCCGGCGGCGTCGGTCCCGTCGAACCCGGAGTAGCCGTGCTCGTACTGGCCCTTGGTGATCGTCACGTCGGCGTCGAGGTCGGCGAGAGCCGGGTGCAGCAGGGCGTTGTCCGACTCCGCGACACCGTGCACCGGCCAGGAGTTCACGAAGTCCGGGTCGTCGCTGAAGTGCTCCCCGGGATCGATGTGCCAGTCCTGGGTCGTCACGACCAGGTCGTAGCGGTCACGGTGGGCGGCGACGTAGGAGGCCACGTCCTGCGCGACGCGGTGGCCCCCGTCGACCGGGAGCTCGCCGCCCTCGCAGAACGTCAGCTGGACGTCGACGACGAGGAGTGCTCGCGTGCTCATGTCTCCACTGTCTCACCAACCGGGGGCGGTGAGACAGGTCGGCTGCCCGGCGACCCGGGCAAGTAGGATTCGGGCCATGACCCACATCCTCTCGGCCGTGGCATGGCCCTATGCCAACGGTCCGCGGCACATCGGCCACGTCGCCGGCTTCGGCGTTCCCTCCGACGTCTTCAGCCGGCACATGCGGATGGCGGGTCACGACGTGCTGATGGTGTCCGGCACGGACGAGCACGGCACCCCGATCCTGGTCCAGGCCGAGCAGGAGGGCGTGACCCCGCAGGAGCTCGCCGACCGGTACAACCGCGTGATCGTCGAGGACCTGACCTCGCTCGGCCTCAGCTACGACCTGTTCACCCGCACCACGACGCGCAACCACTACGCCGTCGTGCAGGAGATGTTCCGCACCGTCCACCAGAACGGCTACATGGTCGAGAAGTCGACGATGGGTGCCATCTCGCCGTCGACCGGCCGCACGCTGCCCGACCGCTTCATCGAGGGCACCTGCCCGATCTGCGGCTACGACGGGGCGCGCGGCGACCAGTGCGACAACTGCGGCAACCAGCTCGACCCGATCGACCTGAAGAACCCGCGCAGCCGCATCAACGGCGAGACGCCGAAGTTCGTCGAGTCGAACCACTTCTTCCTCGACCTGCCGGCCTTCGTCGACGCGCTCGCCTCCTGGCTCGAGACGCGCACCGGGTGGCGGCAGAACGTGCTGAACTTCAGCCGCAACCTGCTCGACGACGTCCGCCCGCGCGCCATGACGCGCGACATCGACTGGGGCATCCCCGTGCCGCTCGACGGGTGGCAGGACAACCCGAACAAGCGCCTGTACGTCTGGTTCGACGCCGTCATCGGCTACCTGTCCAGCTCCATCGAGTGGGCCCGCCGCCGGGGCACGCCCGAGGCCTGGCGGGACTGGTGGACCAACCCGGACGCCCGGTCGTACTACTTCATGGGCAAGGACAACATCACCTTCCACTCGCAGATCTGGCCGGCCGAGCTGCTCGGGTACGACGGCGGCGGCTCGCACGGGGGGGCGCCCGGCCCGTACGGGTCCCTCCAGCTGCCCACCGAGGTCGTCTCCAGCGAGTTCCTCAACGTCGAGGGCCAGAAGTTCTCCTCCTCGCGCGGCGTGGTCATCTACGTGCGCGACATGCTGGCGCGCTACCAGCCCGACGCGTTCCGCTACTACGTGGCCGCCGCCGGCCCGGAGAACCAGGACGTCGACTTCACCTGGGACGGGTTCCTGCGCCGCACCAACGACGAGCTGGTCGCCGGCTGGGGGAACCTGGTCAACCGCACCGCGTCGATGGTGCACAAGAACTTCGGGGAGATCCCGGCCGCCGGCGAGCAGGCCGACGTCGACCGGGAGGTCCTCGCCACCACCGGTCAGGCGTTCGGCAAGATCGGTTCCCTCATCGAGTCCAACCGGCAGCGTGCGGCGATCGCGGAGGCGATGCGGGTCGTGGGCGAGGTCAACCGGTACGTCTCGGAGACCCAGCCGTGGAAGCTCAAGACGGACCCGGACCGGCTGTCCACGGTGCTGCACACCACCACCCAGGCGGTCAGCGACTGCAACACGCTGCTCTCACCGTTCCTGCCGCACTCGGCCCAGTCGGTGCACGAGGTGCTGGGCGGGACCGGCGAGTTCGCGCCGCAGCCGTCGCTCGAGGAGGTCACCGACCTCGACGACGACACGCGCCACTACCCGGTCATCACCGGCAACCACGACGGCGCCTACCGGTTCCCCGCCTGGGAGTCCGTGCCGGTGCGGCCCGGCACCCCGATCGGCAAGCCCACCCCGGTGTTCACCAAGCTCGACGACTCCATCGTCGAGGAGGAGCTGGAACGCCTGCGCGAGAAGGCCTGATGGGACGCAAGCGCGAACGGGGCTTCCCGCCGGACCCGGAGGTCCTGCCCGTCGCCGTGGTCGACAACCACACCCACCTCGACGCCATCGAGGACGTGCTCGACGAGCGCGCCCTCGACGGCGGCCCGGTCCCCACCGTCGCCGACCATCTCGAGCGTGCCGCGGCGGTCGGTGTCGACCGGCTGGTGCAGGTCGGCTGCGAGCTGCCGTCGATCGCGTGGACCGACGCCCTGCTGCGCGACCCGGAGCACGGGTCGCGGCTGCTGGGGGCCGTGGCGATCCACCCCAACGAGGCCGTGCTGCACGCCGGGGTCCGCGAGGTCGGTCCGGACGGGCTGGAGCCGTCGCCCCGGCCGCACCACGCGACGTCGCTCGACGACGCCGTGGCCCGGGTGGCCGAGGTCGCGCGGGCCAACCCGCGCGTGCGGGCGGTCGGCGAGACCGGGATGGACCTGTTCCGCACGGGCCCGCAGGGCGAGGTCGCCCAGCGGGAGTCCTTCCGCGCGCACGTCGCGCTGGCCAAGGAGCTGGGGCTCGCGCTGCAGATCCACGACCGGGACGCCCACGAGCAGGTGATCGAGGTCCTGCTCGCCGACGGCGCCCCGGACCGCACGGTCTTCCACTGCTACTCCGGCGACGAGCAGATGGCGGCGCTGGCCGCCGCGCACGGGTGGTACCTCTCGTTCGCCGGGCCGGTGACCTACCCGAGGAACGACCACCTGCGCGAGGCCCTGCGCACCGTGCCGCTCGAGCTCGTCCTGGTCGAGACCGACGCGCCCTACCTGCCGCCGCACCCGTACCGCGGCCGCCCCAACGCGCCCTACGTCGCCGGGCACACGGTGCGGGCGATGGCGGAGGTCCTCGACCGGCCGCTGGAGGAGCTCTGCCGCGCCCTGTCCGAGAACTCCGAGCGGGTGTACGGATCCTGGTGACCGCTTCCGTGCCCGGCGGGCGGTCCACTACTGTGCGGTGACAGTGGCGACGAACAGGACGAATCGACGGGCAGAGCCCCGTCGTCGGCGTACCCGGGCACCCTTCGTGGGGCGGCGTGGCGCGCTGCCCGCCGCCGCAGGGCTCGTGACGCGTGGCGTGGTGGTGGCCGCGGTCGCGGTCGGGACGGCCGGCGTCGTGGACGCCCACGCGGAGATCACCCTGGACGTCGACGGTCAGGTCCGCACGGTCGACGGCTACGGTGACACGGTCGCCGACGTCCTGGCGTTCCACGGGATCACGCCCGGACCGGACGACCTGGTCCAGCCCGCGCTGTCGGCCTCGGCGCCGGACGACGGCGAGGTCGTGGTGCGCACCAGCCGGGACGTCACGATGGAGATCGACGGCGAGACGGTGACGTTCCCGACGACGGCGCACACCGTGGGGGAGCTCCTCGCCGCCCTCGGTCCGCGCGGTGAGGGGGCGGTCACGACGGCGTCGCGCAGCGACCTGCTGGGGCGCTCGCCGGTCCGGGTCTCGACGCTCAAGACCGTCCACGTCTCCGTGGACGGCGCCGTGCTCCCGCTGCGCACCACGCAGGCCACCGTGCGCGAGGTGCTCGACGAGGTGGGGATCACGCTCGCCGCCCAGGACGGCACGTCGGTGCCCCTCGGGGCCGCGGCCGTCGACGGCATGGTGGTGGTGGTGCACCGGGGCCAGTCGGCCTCGGACGTCGTCACCGAGGTGGTCCCGTTCGAGACGGAGACCGTCGAGTCCGACGAGCTGCCGCGGGGGCGCGAGATCGTGCAGACCCGCGGCGTGCCGGGGGAGCGTGTGACGACCTACGAGGTGCGCACGATCGACGGCACCGAGGTGGAGCGCACCGTCGTGGAGCGCACCGTCACGGTGGAGCCCGTGACGGAGGTCGTGCTGGTGGGCACCCTCGACATCGCCGACATGCAGGTCGACCCCTCCTCGGCGAAGGCCGTCGCGCGGTCGCTCGTGGCCGAGCGCGGTTGGGGCGACGACCAGTTCATCTGCCTGGACCAGCTCTGGGAGAAGGAGTCCGGCTGGCGCTGGAACGCCGAGAACCCGTCCAGCGGGGCGTACGGCATCCCGCAGGCGCTGCCCGGTTCGAAGATGCAGTCGGCGGGGTCGGACTGGCAGACGAACCCCACCACGCAGATCATCTGGGGCCTGGACTACATCACCGGCCGCTACGGCACCCCGTGCGAGGCCTGGGACCACTCGATGACCGTCGGCTGGTACTGAACCGTGTGACATCGGTCACGCCAGGGGGCGGAATTTTTCGGTCATAGGCGTCCGCAACCGACCATTCTTACCATGAGCACGGTTGGTCGAAGATCACGATGCGGTTACGGTCGTCGCGATCGCCGGACCGACCCGGACCCGACCGCTCGCGCCGGGGTACCCGTCGTCGAACCCGGACCGCACGACGTCTGGACCGCCATGCAGGCCTCTCCTTTCGACTCCGTGACTCCGTCGACCGAGCCGGTTGCCGTTCACTCCTCGTCCGCCGGCAGCGGTGGTGAGCCGCCCGCCGACGCGGCGGCGACCCGTCGCCGACGCCGCCGGTGGCCGCTCGTGGCCGTCGTGGCGGCGCTCAGCCTGGCCGTGGCCGGCGGGGTCTCCGCGGCCGTGGTCGAGCAGCTGCGCAAGGACGTCACCATCGACGTCGACGGCCGCCTCACCACCGTCACGACGTACGCCGACACCGTCGACGACGTGCTGGCGGAAGAGGGCGTCCGCGTCGGCGACAACGACGAGGTGACCCCCGCCGTCGACGACGAGCTGCGTGACGGCGCCGTCGTCGAGGTCCGGTACGGCCGCGAGCTGACGGTCGAGGCCGACGGCGAGCGGGAGGACGTCTGGGTCGCCGCCCTCGACGCCGACGAGGCGCTGGAGGAGCTCGCCGACCGTGCCGAGCAGATCCGGCTGCTGCCGTCGCGCTCCGCGGAGCGCGCCGTGCTGCCGATCCGCCTCGACGCGGACCAGCCCGTGACGCTCGTCGTCGGCGGCAAGTCGTCGGTGGTCGACGACGGTGCGGTCACCCTGGCCGAGCTGCTCGCCGCCGAGGGCGTCGAGATCGACGCCGACGACCGCGTGCACGTCGAGCAGGTCGACCCGCCGCGCGCCGGCGAACCGTCCGTGCGGGTCGTCGTGCAGATCGTCGACACCGAGAAGGTCGTGCGGACCAAGAAGATCGACTTCGACACCGTCACGAAGACCGACCCCGACCGCTACGCCGACCAGGGCTCGACGGTGGCCACGCAGGGCCGGCCGGGCGAGCGCACCATCACCTGGCGGGTCACCCGGGTCGACGGCGAGGTGACGAAGCGCGAGAAGGTGTCGAGCAAGGTCACGACGAAGCCGGTGGACCGCGTCGTCGTCAAGGGCACCAAGGAGCGTCCCGCTCCCGAACCTGCCCCGCAGCCGACCGAGTCCAGCAGCTCGTCGTCCTCGTCCTCGTCGTCGTCCTCCGGTTCCACGTCGTCCTCCTCGTCCGGTTCCACGTCCGGCGGGTCCGCGCCCTCCGGCTCCGTGTGGGCCGCACTCGCGGAGTGCGAGTCCGGCGGTGACCCGACGACGAACACCGGCAACGGGTACTACGGGATGTACCAGTTCTCGCTGTCCACCTGGCAGGCGGTGGGCGGTACCGGGCTGCCGTCCGACGCGTCGGCCGCCGAGCAGACGAAGCGGGCGCAGATCCTGCAGTCGCGGGCCGGGTGGGGCCAGTGGCCGCACTGCGCCGCGAAGCTCGGGCTGCTCTGACCGGTTGAGCCGCGGCCGGCAGGCCCGGACCACGTCGCGTCCACGCGCCCCAGGGGGCGCTCCACTTCGGGGATGACGACGCGGTCCGGGCCTGCCGGCCGCTTCGCCGCGTCCTCCGTCCCCGCAGCCGGGCCGGTTCGACCCTCGTGCCCGTCTCCGGGCGGTCCCGTCTCCGCGGTCACCCGGGAGGTGACGGGGCCTCGGATCTGACGGTGGGGGAACGGGGGTGTGCGGGGCGTGTGAAAGGCGTGTGCCCGCTGCCCCGATGTGACCTACGTCCTCTTGCCACGGATCACGGAATGGTTACGGTGGCCGCCGCGTCGTTCCGACCGGGCGAGTCCACGCCGTCAGGACCGACCGTCCAGAGCTGTCGACATGCACGGCCCGCAGGGGGCCGGCCCCACGCACTCACCTTGGAGCTGTATGACCTCCGTGCCCGAGAACATCGAGCCGCAGCCGACCACGGCTGAGACCCGAGCCGTGACCCGGACGCACCGCGTCCGTCGTCGGCGCACCCTCATCGCCTCGTTCACCGTCGGCGCCCTCGCCCTCGGTGTCGGTTCCGCCGTGGGCGTCTCGCAGGCCCACAAGACCGTGACGCTGGACGTCGACGGGGAGACCCGTTCGGTCGGCACCTTCGCCGGCGACGTCGACGGACTGCTCGACGAGCAGGGTGTCGACCTCGGCGAGCGCGACGTCGTGGCGCCGTCCACCGCCGCGGCGCTGCGCGACGGCAGCGACATCGTCGTGCGCACCGGCAAGCAGGTGGACGTCGAGGTCGACGGCAAGGAGTCGTCCACCTGGATCAACGCCGCCGACGCCAACGAGGCCCTGAACCTGCTGAGCCAGCGTGGCAGCGAGGTCCGCCTCGTCGCCTCGCGCTCCGCTGACCGTGCGGCGCTGCCGCTGGACGTCCACGCCGGCGAGGACGTCGCCGTCGTGGCCGACGACGAGATCGAGGTCGTGGACGGTTCCGACGAGCTGGACGCCGTGCTCGGCGCCGCCGACGTCGAGATCGACTCCGACGACATCGTCACCGTCACCGACGCCGCGACCGCCGGCGTCAAGGCCAAGAAGCTGCCCGAGGGCGTCGAGATGCCCGACGTGGCCGCCGTCGTCGAGCGCCTCGAGGTCGAGCGGGTCGAGAAGACCAAGAAGATCGAGCGGGACGTCAAGGTCGTCCAGGACGACGGCCGGTACGAGGACCTCGACCGCAAGGTCAAGAAGAAGGGCCGCGACGGGGTGCGCACCATCGTCCGCGAGGTCACCACGATCGACGGCGAGAAGGTCTCGAGCGAGAAGATCAGCTCCGAGGTCACCAAGAAGCCGAAGACCCGCGTGCTGGTCCAGGGCACCAAGGAGCGTCCGGAGCCGGAGCCCGAGCCCGCGCCGGAGCCCGCGACGTCGTCGAGCTCCAGCTCGTCGAGCTCGGGTTCGTCGAGCTCGGGGTCGTCGAGCTCGGGGTCGTCCTACTCCGGGTCGAACCGGTCGATCGGTCAGCAGATGGCCGCCGAGCGCGGCTGGACCGGCTCGCAGTGGACCTGCCTGGAGTCGCTGTGGACCAAGGAGTCCAACTGGTCGCACACCGCGTCCAACCCGTCCTCGGGTGCCTACGGCATCCCGCAGGCGCTGCCCGGCGGCAAGATGTCCTCGCACGGCGGCGACTGGCAGACCAACCCGGCCACCCAGATCGCCTGGGGCCTGGACTACATCGCCGGCCGCTACGGCACGCCGTGCGGTGCCTGGAGCCACTCGCAGGCGAACAACTGGTACTGAGCCGACTGGTACCGACACCCCTGGTCGGGCGATACTGCCGCCCATGACCAACACCCCTGGCGCCCTGCTCGGCCCCGCGGAGATCCGCGAGCTGGCAGGGCGCCTCGGCGTCCGGCCGACCAAGACGCTGGGGCAGAACTTCGTCCACGACGGCGGCACGGTGCGCAAGATCGTCCGTGCCGCCGACGTGCGACCCGGCGACCGCGTCGTCGAGGTCGGTCCGGGGCTCGGATCCCTGACCCTGGGGCTCCTCGAGGCCGGCGCCTCGGTCGTGGCCGTCGAGATCGACCCGGTGCTCGCCGGCCAGATCACCGACACGGTGCGGCACCACGCCCCCGACGCGGACTTCGAGGTCGTGACCGCCGACGCGCTCGACGTCACCACGCTGCCGGGCGAGCCGCCGACCGCCCTCGTGGCGAACCTGCCGTACAACGTCGCCGTGCCGGTGCTGCTGACGTTCCTCGAGCGTTTCGACTCGCTCCGTTCGGTGCTGGTGATGGTGCAGGCCGAGGTCGCCGACCGTCTGGCCGCGCCGCCCGGGTCCCGGACGTACGGCGTGCCGTCGGCGAAGGCGGCCTGGTACGGCGCCGCCCGTCGGTCGCTCAACATCTCCCGGCACGTGTTCTGGCCGGAGCCCAACGTCGACTCCGCGCTGGTGGCGATCGAACGCCGAGACCCGCCGGAGACCACCGCCACGCGACGGCAGGTGTTCACCGTCGTGGACGCGGCGTTCGCCCAGCGGCGCAAGACCCTGCGCGCCGCGCTGTCGGGGCTGTTCGGCTCCGGCGCCGCGGCCGAGGAGGCGCTGCGTGCCGCGGGCGTCGACCCGCGGCTGCGCGGCGAGCGACTCTCGATCACGGATTTCGCGCGGATCGCCGAGCACCTTCCCGTCACGGCTGGCACGGTGGACGAGTGACACTTGCTGCCGCCCCGTCGCCGTCCGTCCGCGTCCGCGCGCCGGGCAAGGTCAACCTCTCGCTGCGTGTCGGTCCGGTCGAGGAGGACGGCTACCACCCGCTGGTGACCGTGTTCCAGGCCGTGGCCCTGGCCGAGGAGGTGACGGCCACCGAGGTCGCCGACGGTGCGGGGATCTCCGTGACCGTCGAGGGACCGCAGGCCGACCGGGTCCCGCTGGACGCCACCAATCTCGCCTGGCGGGCGGCCGAGCTGCTCGCCGAGCACGTCGGCATCTCCCCGGACGTCGCGCTGCACCTGGCCAAGGGTGTCCCCGTCGCCGGCGGGATGGCGGGCGGGTCCGCCGACGCCGCGGCCACGCTGGTCGCCTGCGACGCGCTGTGGGGCACCGGGCTGTCCCGTGGTGAGCTCTCCACGCTGGCCGCGGTCCTCGGGTCCGACGTGCCGTTCGCCCTGCTGGGCCACACCGCCGTGGGGACCGGTCGCGGCCACCTGCTGACGCCGGCGATGTCCCGCGGGGAGTTCCACTGGGCGTTCGCGACCCGCGACGAGGGTCTGTCGACACCGGCGGTGTACCGACGGTTCGACGAGCTGTGCGGCCCGACGGCTCCGCCGGTGGACCTCGTCGACGACAACCCCCTCATGCAGGCGCTGCGCGCGGGCGACCCGTCGGCCCTCGGCGCGGCGCTGCACAACGACCTGGAGCCCGCCGCGCTCGACCTGCGGCCCGAGCTGGAGCGCACGCTCGAGATCGCCCGGAACGGCGGGGCGCTCGGAGCGATGGTGTCGGGGTCCGGACCGACGGTCGCCGCGCTGGCGCGGTCGCGCCAGCACGCACTGGCGATCGCGGCGACGTGGACCGCCGAGGACGCCGCGGACTCCGTGTGGTGCACGACGGCGCCCGCCGCGGGGGCCCGCGTCCTCTGACGGGATGCAGGGCCATCGCCCGTCGGTCGGCCAGGACTGGCTACTGTGAGTCGGGCCGGTCCTGCCGCGTCGACTCCCGGGCTGAGCCGGCTCAGGCTCCTTCGACGGACGATCCGCGCACGACCAGACGGCACGGTTGGGTCAGCGTCCCGACCTCCTGGGTGCCGTCGAACGCGGCGAAGAGCCGCTGGGCGGCCTGTCGGCCGAGCGACTCGAAGCGCATGTCCACGCTCGTCAGCTGCGGGACCGACCCGGTGGCGAGGATCTCCCAGTTGTCGAAGCTGACGACGGCAACATCCTGAGGGACGCGGCGGCCGAGCTCTCGCAGCGCGTCGAGGACGCCGCGAGCGATCTGGTCGCTCCCGGCGATGACGGCGTCGATGTCGGGGTCGGCCTCGAGCACGGCCCGCAAGGCCGTACGCCCCCACGCCTCGGACCATGCCCCGTAGACGGGCTGGTGGCCCCCGGCGAGCCCGAGCCCGTGCTCGGCAAGGGCGGACGTCACTCCCTCGACGCGGTCACGGGCCGCCGCGTAGGTCGGGTCGCCGGCGATGTGGGCCAGTCGCCGTCTCCCGGTCGAGAGCAGGTGCTCCACGGCCAGCCGGCCCGCCCCGACGTTGTCGGGAACGAGCGAGAGGTCGTCGGGCGAGTCGGACGGCGCGTAGACGTAGACCAGCGGCACCGGGAGGTCGCGGCCGAGCGACGGCCGAGGGTCGGTCCGGCTGCCGACGACGATGATGCCGTCCACCCGGCGGCTCAGCAGCGCTTCGAGGTGGTAGCGCTCCCGAATGGTGTCTTCCCGTGCGTCGCACAGGAAGACGGACATCTTCCCGGCACCGGCGGCATCCTCGGCCCCCATGAGGATGGGGATTGAGAACCGGCCCTCGAGGTCGCTCGTGATGAGACCGACGGTCCCGGTGCGCCCGCTGGGCAGGAGCTGCGCGGCCGCGTTGGGCCGGAAGGCCAGCCGGTCGGCAGCCTCCTCCACCCGCCGGCGCGTCTCCGGGCGGACATCTGCCCGACCGTTGAGCGCCTTCGACGCCGTCGAGAGTGACACTCCCGCCACCTGTGCCACGTCACGCAGCGTTACCGTTTTCGAGCGGTCGTTCTTGGCGGTGCTCACCGTGCTCCTCCCCAGGCCTGTTTCTTCCCCAAACATACTGGATCTGAGCGCTATTGACGGGCGGCGTCTCGCGATCTACGGTACAGAAAGCGGTTTCGGACAGTTTCGAGATCGCCGTGGAACCGTCCCAAGCCCGCGAGGACGCGGGCACGAAGGAGATGTCGTGAGGAACTCTGCTCAGAACCGCAGGACCCGTCACGCCGCAGTCGTCGGCGGGGCGGTGGCCACCGCCCTCCTGCTCGCCGCGTGCAGTGGGGGTGATCCAGAGCCGGGGACAGCGGACGGTGGCAGCACCGCCGACGCCGCGGGAGGTGACGGCACCGTCACGGTGTGGCACTACTTCAGCGCCGAGAACCAGGTCCAGCTCATGGACGACTACGCCGCCAAGTTCGAGGAGGCCCACGACGGCGTCACGGTGGAGAACGTCTACGTCCCCTACGACCAGATGAACTCCAAGGTCATCTCAGCCGCCGGGCAGCAGACCGGGCCGGACGTCGTCGTCTTCAACGGCGCCGAGTGGAGCACGCTCGCCCTCGCCGGGGCGCTGGCCCCGATGGAGGAGCCGTGGGAGGGTTTCGCCGACGCGGACCAGTTCCCGGACTCGGTGATCCACGGCATGGACGACCATGTCTACGCCGTTCAGGGCTACGTCAACCTGTTGGGCCTGTGGTACAACGCCGACATCCTCGCCGAGATCGGTGTCGAGCCCCCGACGAGCATCGACGAGCTCGAGGCCGCCATGGCCGCCGCCGTGGACGCCGGCTACCAGGGCATCACGCTCTCCGGCCTGCCGCAGTCCCAGGGTGAATGGCAGGCCTACCCGTGGCTCACCAGCCAGGGCTTCGACTACTCCGACCTCGACGAGCAGGCGCTCACCGATGGTTTTGCCATGGCGCGCGGCTGGGTGGAGGACGGCTACCTCTCCCAGGAGGCCACCACCTGGGACCAGACCGTGCCGTTCCAGGAGTTCACCTCCGGCGACGTCGCCTTCGCCGCAAACGGGAACTGGCAGATGGGCACCGCCGAGGCCGAGGCCGACTTCGAGTACGGCGTCGTCCCGCTCCCGGTGGGCGAGAGCGGCAAGGTCTACCTCGGCGGTGAGGGCCAGAGCATCGGCGCCTTCAGCGACGACCCAGACCTCGCGTGGCAGTACCTGACGGAGACCTACTACGACCCCGAGGGTCAGCTTCTTGCCGTCGACAACGTCGGCTCCATTCCCTCCCGGCTGGACACCTCCCAGGAGGCGGAGGTCACGGACAACTCCCTGCTCGAACCGTTCGCCACGACGCTGGCACAGAACGGTGCGAACTACCCCGACCCGATCATTCCCCCGGAGAACGTGGCCAAGCTGCAGACGGCGATGGGACAGGCCTGGAGCGCGGCCTTGGGCGGCCAGCGCAGCCCAGAGGACGCCGCTGCGGACGTCATCGCCCAGATTCAGGCCCTCATCGGCTGACATCGGACCGGCCGCGGGCACCTCGAACGGTGCCCGCGGTCCCTCCGGGCGCCGCCGGGCGCCCCCGACGCGACGGAGCCCGACATGTCCACACCCGCACCGGCGGCTGCCCGAGCGGCGGCCGCGGCGCCGCCCCAGCGACGCCCCCGACACCAGAGCCGCTACCTCTTCCTGCTACCGGCCCTCGTCTTCCTCGCCCTCTTCTCCTTGTTCCCCCTCGTCCAGCTCCTTCGGATGAGCCTCAGCGACGTCACGGCATCGACCCTGAACAGTTCTTGGCTCTTCGTCGGTCTGGAGAACTTTCAGGAGGGCCTGGCGTCGGGTCAGACCGGCGACGCCCTGGTCCGCACGGCCGTCTTCGTGCTCGTCGTGACGGTGATCGGTATGGTCGGCGGATTCGCCGGGGCCGTTGCTCTGCGCACCCGGGGCCGGTGGTCCAACGTCCTGCTGGCCGTCATGGTGTTCGCCTGGGCTCTGCCCCCGGTCGTCAACGGCTCGGTGTGGAAGTTTCTTCTCGCTGACGCGGGCCTGCTCAACGTCGTCGCCCGCGCCGTCGGCTTGACGGACACGGCGCTCCCGTTCCTGTACGACCAGCACTGGGCCCTCGGGGCCGTGGCGTTCGTCAACTCCTGGGCGGTGATCCCCTTCAACGCACTCGTCTTCCGCGCCGCCCTGCTCAACATCGAACCCGAGGTGTTCGAGGCTGCCGCGCTCGACGGTGCCGGCCGTTGGCAGGAGGTGCGCCACATCATGGTGCCCTCGGTCCGCCCGACGATGCTCGTGCTGCTCGTCCTGACGATCGTCTACGGCTTCCGCAGCTTCGACTTCATCTACGTCATGACGTACGGCGGCCCCGGTACGGCGACGAACACCCTGCCGTTCCTGGGCTACCTCCAGGCCTTCAGCCAGTTCAACTTCGGGCTCGGCGCCTCGACATCGGTCGTGGCCGTGCTCGTGGTGCTCGTCCTGGCTGTGCTCTACGCACGCAGCATCCGCAAGGAGGAGAAGGAATGAGCCACTCCGCCGGGCCGGTCAACACCATCGTGAAGATCCTGCTCACCCTCATGTACGGCGTCCCCCTGCTGTGGATCCTGCTGACCTCGTTCAAGAGCTCCTCCGACGTCTTCGCTGCCGACGCCACCTTCGTCTTCCGGCCGGTCGTCACGAGCTACGTCGAGGCGCTCGACGGCGCGCTCGTCTCGGCACTGCAGCAGTCCGTGGTCATCGCGGTGGGCACGACCGCCCTCACCCTCGCGATCGCTATCCCGGCCGGCTACGGCCTGGCACGAACCCGCGGCTGGGCCGTCTCGGTGGGGCTCGGGTTGCTCATCGTGCTCCAGATGCTGCCGCAGACCGCCAACGTCATCCCGCTGTTCCAGATCTTCGGCAGCTGGGGCCTGCTCGACAGCACGCTGGGCGTCGTCATCGCCGACTCGGCGCTGCTCGTGCCCTTCGCCACGATCCTTCTGCGCCCCTTCTTCCGCGCGGTGCCGCCCCAGCTGGAGGAGGCCGCCGCGATCGACGGTGCCTCGGTGCTTCGGAGCTTCTTCTTCGTTGTGCTGCCGGTCGCCCGCAACGGCGTGGCGACCACCGGCACCCTGGTGTTCCTGCTCGCGTGGGGCGAGTTTCTCTACGCGGTCAACTTCTTCCTCTCCCCGGGGACGTACCCGCTCAGTGCGCTGCTCGCCCAGCAGGTCTCCGCCTTCGGCATCAACTGGCCCGGGCTCATGGCTCTGGCGGTGCTCAGTTCCATACCCGTCCTTCTCGTCTACGCCCTGACCTACCGGCTCCTGCGCGACGGCCTCACCGTCGGCGCCGTGAAGTGAGCACCCGAACGAAAGCGAGTCCGACCATGTCCCATCGTTCCTCCCCACAGCTCCGCGGCCGTCCCGTCGCTCCGTCCACCGGAGCCCTGACCCCGTTGGGTCTGCACGACGTGACGATCACGGGCGGCTTCTGGACGCGGATGCAGGACCTCAACGCGACCGCGATCATCGACCACGCCGAGTATTGGATGGAGCGGGTCGGTTGGATCGGCAACTTCGACGCTGCCGTCGAGGGGCGTCTCCCCGCAGACCGCCAGGGCCGGGAGTTCTCGGACTCCGACGTCTACAAGCTCATGGAGGCCATGGCCTGGGAAATCGGGCGGACCGGAGACCCCGGACTCGAGCGGCGGTTCACCGCACTCGTCGACCGTATCCGGCCCGTGCAGGAGCCGGACGGCTACCTCAACACCATGTTCGGCCGGCGCGGTCAGCAGCCGCGTTACTCCGACTTCGAGTGGGGCCACGAGCTGTACTGCTTCGGGCACCTCATCCAGGCCGGCGTGGCGCGCGCCCGCACCCACGGCCACGACTCGTTCGTCGACATCGCGGTGCGGGCCGCGGACCACGTCTGCGACGTCTTCGGTCCGGACGGCCTCGAGAAGGTCGGCGGTCATCCGGAGATCGAGACGGCCCTCGTCGAGCTCGGCCGGCACACCGGCGAGCGCCGCTACCTCGAACAGGCCCGGCTCTTCCTCGAGCGCCGCGGTCACGGTCTCCTCGGGGAGATCGACTTCGGCCCCGAGTACTTCCAGGACGACGTCCCGGTGCGGGCGGCGGAGGTGCTCCGCGGCCACGCGGTGCGTGCCCTCTACCTCGCGTCCGGGGCGCTCGACGTCGCCGCAGAGACCGGCGACACCGATCTCCTGGACGCCGTCACGTCACAGGTCGCCCGCACGGTCGCGACAAGGACGTACCTGACCGGCGGTATGGGAGCCCATCACGAGGGCGAATCGTTCGGGCAGGACTACGAGCTGCCCCCGGACCGGGCCTACTCCGAGACGTGCGCGGGGGTCGGCGCGATCCATACCGCGCACCGTCTCCTGCTCGCCGACGGCGGCGCTGAGCACGCCGACCTCGTCGAGCGCGTGCTGTACAACGTGATCAGCGCCTCGCCAGCGCAGGACGGACGGGCGTTCCACTACACCAACACCCTGCACCAGCGGGAGCCGGGCACCGAGCCGGCTCAGGACGAGCCGAGCCCCCGGGCCGCCTCGAGCCTGCGGGCACCCTGGTTCGCCGTCTCGTGCTGCCCGACGAACGTTGCCCGCACCCTGTCCTCGCTCGGTGCCTATGTCGCCACGACCAGCGCTGACGGCCTTCAGGTGCACCAGTATGCGAGCGCGCACATCCGGGCGGACATTGCTGGAGGCGTCGAGGTCGACGTCGAGACCCGCTACCCCGAGGACGGCCTCGTCCGGGTCCGGATCGCCGCTACGCCACCGGAGCCGTGGACCCTCTCCCTGCGCGTGCCGGGCTGGTGCCCGAGTGCCGTACTGCGCGTGGGCGAGGAGGAGCGCGAGATGGGACCGGGCTACGCGGACGTGCGCCGGGAGTGGGCGGTCGGTGATGTTGTCGAACTCGTCATCCCTCTCGCCGCCCGGTGGACGTGGCCGCACCCGCAGGTCGACGCCCTCCGAGGCCAGGTCGCTGTCGAGCGCGGCCCGGTCGTGTACTGCCTGGAGTCGGTGGACCTCGGAGTGGACGTCGCTCTCGCTGAGGTCGTTGCCTCTGACGCCCCCGCCGACGACGGCACGATCGTCCGGGTGCCCGTGCGTCTGCGTGAGCGGATCGAGGCCACGTGGCCGTACCGTCCCGAGCCGGACGCTGCCGCCGCCGGTGAGGTCCGTGACGTCACCCTCGTGCCGTACCACGCCTGGGCCAACAGGGGGCCGTCCACGATGCGTGTATGGATGCCCGTCGCGGACTAGCTCCACGTCCGCGGCACGTTGTTGACACAGCGAGAGACCTCCGGCGTCGATCGGGAGCTGTCGAGGAACCCGGCTCGTACCGACGGAGGTCTCTCGTGTCCCACGCCAGCACCCGTCTGACGATCAGCGCTCAGACATGCTTGCGCAGGAACGCGAGCGTCGGCGCGAACCGGTAGTGCTGACCGCCCTCGTGCCCGTTGTAGGGGTAGACGTCGATCTCCCGGTCCGTGCCACCCCAGGCGTTGTAGGCGGCGTAGACCGTGGACGGCGGGCAGACCTGGTCCATGAGCGCGACGGAGAACAGCCCGGCGGCCCGTGCGCGGCGGGCGAACGCGACGCCGTCGAGGTAGGAGAGCGTGCGCCACACGGCGTCGGCGTGCTCGCGGTGCACCGACAGGTACCGCGTGATCTCCGCGTACGGGTCGGCGTCCGTGATCTCCACGGCGCGGCGGAAGTGGCTCAGGAACGGCACGTTCGGTGCCGCGGCGGCGACGTCGGGCAGCAGACCCGCGACGGCGATCGCGATGCCGCCACCCTGGGAGGTCCCGGCGACGGCGACCCGTGCCGGGTCGATCCCGTCGATCTGCCGCACCGCGTCCACGGCACGCACCCCGTCGGTGTACACGCGGCGGTAGTAGTGCTCCGCGGGGTCGAGGATGCCGCGCGTCAGGAACCCGGGGGAGGCGGGGCCGTGGCCCACCGGGTCCGGGGTGTCCCCGCCGGACCCCCAGCCGGACCCCTGACCCCGGGTGTCGACCACGAGGTGGGCGAACCCGGCGGCGGCGTACCCGAGGTGCTCGTGGGGCAGGCCCCGGCCCCCGCCGTACCCGATGAACTCCACGACGGCCGGCAGCGGCCCGTCGACCCGTGCCGGCCGGACCAGCCACGCCCTGATCGGGTGCCCGCCGAACCCGGGGAACGTCACGTCGTCGACCGTGATCTCGGTCAGCCCGGCGTCGACCCGCTCCACCCGCACGTCGCCGCCGTGACCGCGGGCCTCGGCGACGGTGCCGGTCCAGAACGTGTCGAAGTCCTCCGGCTCGTGGATCGTGGGGCGGTACTCCTCGAGCTCGGCCGGGGACAGGTCGAACTGGGCCATCGGGCTCTCCTCACGCGGTGTCGTCGACGGTCCGAGGCTAGCGGTCCCAGCACCGTCGTCCGGACCGGGGGTGCAGCCGTGGCGACTACCCTGTTGCGGTGGCACATCTCCTCGGCGCGGACAGCATCTCGCTGACCATCGGCACCCGCACCCTGCTCGACGACGTCTCCCTCGGGCTCGACGACGGCGACCGGATCGGTGTCGTCGGCCCCAACGGCGCCGGCAAGTCCACCCTGCTGCGGATGCTCGCCGGGACCGCCGTGCCCGACGCCGGCCGCATCACCCGCGTGGGCGGCTCCCGGCTCGGGATGCTCGACCAGCGCGACGACGTCCCCGAGGGCGCCACGGTGCTCGACCTCGTGCACGGCGACGACGAGACCCACGAGTGGGCCTCGGACCCGCGGGTCCGTGCCGTGCACGCCGGGCTGCTGGCGGACCTCGACCTCGACAAGCCGGCCACGACCCTCTCGGGCGGCCAGCGCCGCCGCGTGGCGCTCGCCCACCTGCTCGTCGAGGACCCGGACGTGCTGCTGCTCGACGAGCCCACCAACCACCTGGACGTCGAGGGCGTGGCCTGGCTCGCCGAGCACCTGAGGAACCGCTACGGCCGCCCCGGTGCGACCGGTGCGCTGGTGGTCGTCACCCACGACCGCTGGTTCCTGGACGCCGTCTGCTCGCGGATGTGGGAGGTCCGTGGCGACGGCTCCGGCGCCGTCGACGGCTACGAGGGCGGGTACGCCGCCTACATCCTGGCCCGGGCCGAGCGGTCCCGGCAGGCCGCCGCGGCCGCCGAGAAGCGCAACAACCTGCTGCGCAAGGAGCTCGCCTGGCTCAAGCGGGGCGCCCCGGCGCGCACCTCGAAGCCGAAGTTCCGCGTCGAGGCCGCCCAGACGCTCATCGCCGACGAGCCGCCGCCGCGCGACCGGCTCGAGCTGACGCAGATGGCGACCAAGCGGCTCGGCAAGGACGTCCTGGACCTGGAGGACGTCACGGTGCGCGTCCCCCTGCCCGACGGCGGGGAGCGTACCCTGCTCGACGACGTCACGTGGCGCCTCGGGCCCGGCGACCGGTACGGCGTCGTCGGCGTCAACGGTGCGGGCAAGACGACCCTGCTCGCGCTGCTGGCCGGCCGCCGCACCCCGGAGGAGGGGCGCGTGCGACGGGGCAAGACCGTCGAGGTCGCCGAGCTCACCCAGGACGTCACCGAGCTGGACGACGTCGCGCACCTGACCGCCGTGCAGGTCGTGGACCGGGAGAAGCGGACCGTCGTCGTGGACGGCAAGGAGCTCACCGCGGGCCAGCTCACCGAGCGGCTCGGCTTCACCCGCGAGCGGGCGCACACCATCGTGCGCGGCCTGTCCGGCGGGGAGCGGCGCCGGCTGCAGCTGCTGCGCCTGCTCGTCTCCGAGCCGAACGTCCTGCTGCTGGACGAGCCCACCAACGACCTCGACACCGACACCCTGGCCGCGGTCGAGGACCTGCTCGACGGCTGGCCCGGCACGCTGATCGTGGTCTCCCACGACCGCTACCTGCTGGAGCGGGTGTGCGACCGGCAGTGGGCGCTGCTCGGCGACGGGGCGCTGCGGGACCTGCCGGGCGGCGTCGAGCAGTACCTGGAGCTGCGGCGTGCGGCGACGTCGGGCCGGGCGCCGGCCACGGGCGCCTCGTCCGCCGCCACGGCGCCCGAGGCCTCGGGCCCGGACGCGTCGTCGGACGACCGGAAGGCCCCGGCGGCCTCGGCGGCCGAGCAGCGTCAGGCGAAGAAGACGGTGCAGCGCCTGGAGAAGCAGCTCGCCCGGCTCGCCGACGAGGAGACGCGCCTGCACGAGCAGATGGCGGCCGACCCGACCGACTTCGAGGCGACGGCGCGGCTCGACGCGCGGCTGCGCGCGCTGCAGGCCGAGAAGGACGAGCTCGAGATGGAGTGGCTGGAGGCCGCTGAGCTCGTCGAGTGATCACCGCCAGGCGGCCACCAGGTCCCCGGGGCCCCAGGCGGCCGCCAGCGGCAGCCCGTCGACGAACCCGGACCGGGACACCCCGACCAGGGGTACGTCCTCGCTCGCCCCGGGAACGGCGACGGCAGCGCGAGCCAGCGCGTCGTACTCGCGCCGGTCGAAGGGCCGCGTGTCGTGCCACTTCACCGAGCCGACGAGCTCGACGGACCGGGCGACCGGCTCGTGGTCGGTGCCGACCAGGTCGACCTCGGGGTTGTTCCGGCGGTTCCACCATCCGCCGACCGCGTTGACGATGGGCCAGGACTTATCGGGGAGCAACCGGCGCAGGGACTCGCGGACCAACGGCTCGACGGCTCTCCCGCGCCAGGACGCCCAGGACCGCTCGATCTGGGCCAGGGCACGTTCGCCGTGACCCCGCTCGACGAGCGGGATCGCCCGGGGCGCGAAGGCGAGCCAGAAGCGCAGGTAGGCGTCTGCCACGCGATAGCGCTTGTTCTTCGTGTCCGCTCGCGTGGACAACGGGCTGTCCACGGCGAGCGCACCCCTGTCCTGCAGCGTGGTGAGGAGCGGTCCGAGGGTCCCGGACTTCAGCGGGCCGTCGTTGCCGGCCGCCGCCGCGATGGTGCTGAAGGTGCGCTCTCCCGATCCGACGGCGTCGAGCACGGACCGAGCCGAGGTCGCCTGGGGGAACTCGCCCAGCATCGAGAGCTCGCCGGAGACGAGCAGCGGCGAGAGGGGGTTGGTCAGCGACTCCGCGAGGAACGTCCGCAGCGTCGATCCCGGTCGCCAGGACTGGACGATCTCCGGAAACCCACCGGTGACGAGGTAGGCGTCCACGGCGGCGGCAGCGTCGAGTCCCGTGGCGTCCTGGACGTCGGCGACGTGCAGAGGTTCGATCCGGATCGGCCGAGCGCGGCCGAAGAACGGTCGACCGTGCTCCTGCAGGGCGGTCATGATCGACAGATCGCTGCCGACGAGGACGAGCAGCACGGGCTTGTGGGCCAGGTGGCGGTCCCACACCGTCTGCAGAGCGCCCTCCAGTTCGAGGTCCTGCTCGGTCAGCCACGGCAGCTCGTCGATGACCACGACGGCGGGTCCGTCGTCGGGCAGGGCGACGGCGAGGGCCCGGAGGGCCTGGTTCCAGTCCGACGCGGTGAGACCGGCGACGAGGTCGGCGCCGGGCAGGTCGCTGTGGGCCACGATGTCGAGGAAGTCCCGGCGCTCGGCAGCCGGGTTGCGGCGTCGCGTGGCCTGAAAGACGACGGACGGCAGGTCGGAGCGGTCGCACAGCTCCTGGACGAGTCGGGACTTGCCGACCCGACGGCGGCCGCTGAGCATCAACGCCCGTCCCCGCGTCGTCCCGGTGCCGGTGCGGACGTCGTCGAGCTGCTGCTGGAGCAGTCGAAGGTCTGAGGATCGGCCGTGGAACTCCATCGTCGTCTCCAACAATGTTAGATGTCATCTAAGTTAGAACACATCTGACATTGGGGCAATGATGTCGGGGTGTGCGCACACGTCGGT
>NZ_JABFAJ010000016.1 GCF_013085345.1 Isoptericola sediminis
GGGGCCGGCGGGGTCGCCGCGGCGGTGCTCGCACCCCCGCGACGGCGGCGACGCCGTCCGCCCGCGCCGGCGTCGGCGGTGCCGTACCCGACGAGCACCGAGCCCGAGGACTCCCCGTCCGCCGCGGTGGCCGGCTCGGCGGCCGGCTCGGCGGGAGCGGCCTGCGCCGGCGCCTCCGGCGCCGTGGACCCGGGGGACGCCGCCGACCCGTCGCCGATCTCCAGGATCGGCGTGCCGACGTCGACGGTGGTGCCCTCCTCGGCGAGCAGCCCGGTCACGGTGCCGGCCCAGGGGCTGGGCAGCTCCACGAGGGACTTGGCGGTCTCGATCTCCACGACCACCTGGTTGACGGCGACGGTGTCACCGACCGCGACCTTCCACTCGACGATCTCGGCCTCGGTCAGTCCCTCGCCGACGTCCGGCAGGGGGAAACGCTGGGTGCTCATCTCGCTCCTGGGCATCAGTGGGACATCGCGCGGTCGACGGCGTCCAGGACGCGGTCGACGCTCGGCAGGTACTCGTGCTCGAGCTTCGCCACCGGGTACGGGGCGTGGAACCCGCCGACGCGCAGCACGGGCGCCTCCAGGTGGTAGAAGCACTCCTCGGCGAGACGGGCGGCCAGCTCGGCCCCGGCCCCGAGGAACGACGGCGCCTCGTGCACGACGACGCAGCGCCCGGTGCGGCGGACCGAGTCGGCGACGGTCGGCACGTCCAGCGGGGACACGGACCGCAGGTCCACGACCTCGGCACTGGTGCCCTCCTCGGCGAGCGCCTCGGCGGCGGACAGCGCGGTGGCGACCGTCGGACCGTAGGCGACCAGGGTGACGTCCGTGCCCGCGCGCGCGACCCGGGCCGTCCCCAGCGGGTCCGGGGTGCCGGCGTCGGCAGCGATCGTGGGGACCGGGGCCTCCAGGTCCACCTCGCCCTTGGACCAGTAGCGTCCCTTGGGCTCGAGGAAGATGACCGGGTCCGGGGAGGCGATGGCCGCCCGCATCATGTCGTAGGCGTCCTGCGGGGTGGCCGGCGAGACGACGCGCAGCCCCGCGGTGTGCGCGAACAGCGCCTCCGGCGACTCCGAGTGGTGCTCGACGGCGCCGATCCCGCCGCCGTACGGGATACGGATGACCACGGGCACCTGGATGCGGCCGCCGGAGCGGTTGTGCAGCTTGGCGAGCTGGGTGGTGATCTGGTCGTAGGCGGGAAAGACGAAGCCGTCGAACTGGATCTCGCAGACGGGCCGGTAGCCGCGCATCGCCAGCCCGATCGCGGTGCCGACGATCCCGGACTCCGCCAGGGGGGTGTCGACGACCCGGTGCTCGCCGAAGTCCTTCTGCAGCCCGTCGGTGACGCGGAAGACGCCGCCGAGCCGGCCGATGTCCTCACCCATGAGCAGCACGGTGTCGTCGGCGTCGAGGGCGGCGCGCAGGCCGGCGGTGATGGCCTTGGCCAGGGGCATGGTCTCGGTGCTCATCGGGCCACCTCCGCCGCGTCGCCGGTCTCGGACTCGTACGTCTCGAACCACTCGCGCTCGGCCGTGACCTGCGCGTGCGGCGTGGCGTAGACGTGGTCGAACATCGACGTGGTCTCCGGCGCCCCGAGCGCCCGCACCCCGGCCCGCAGGCTCTCGCCGAGCGCGTCGGCCTCGGCGGCGAGGTCGGCCGCCCACTGCTCGTCCCAGTGCCCCTCGGCCCGCAGCAGGGCGGCGAGGCGCTCGATCGGGTCGCGCCGGCGCCAGTACTCCTCCTCGGCCCGCTCGCGGTACCGGGTCGGGTCGTCGGAGGTGGTGTGAGCACCCATCCGGTAGGTGTACGCCTCGACGAACGTGGGCCCGTGGCCGGCGTGCGCGCGTTCCAGCGCCTCGGCCATCACCGCGTAGCAGGCGAGCACGTCGTTGCCGTCGACGCGCACGCCGGGGACACCGAAGCCCTCGCCGCGACGGTAGAGCGGGGCGCTCGACTGGCGGGTGGTGGGCTCGGAGATCGCCCACTGGTTGTTCTGGCACCAGAACACCACCGGGGCGTCGTTGACGGCGGCGAACACGAGCGCCTCGCTGACGTCGCCCTGGCTGGTGGCGCCGTCGCCGAAGCAGGCGACGACGGCGGTGTCGCGTGCGGGGTCGCCGGTCCCGACGGCGCCGTCGCGCTGGACGCCCATCGCGTACCCGGTGGCGTGCAGCACGTGGGAGCCGATGACGAGCGTGTACAACGAGACGTTGTGCTCGGCCGGGTCCCACCCGCCGTGGTCCTGGCCGCGGTACAGCCGCAGCCGGTCGACGGGGTCGACGCCGCGCACGTGCAGGATCCCGTGCTCGCGGTAGGACGGAAAGACCATGTCCTGGGGCGCCAGGGCGTGCGCCGGACCGACCTGAGCGGCCTCCTGCCCGGTCGACTGGGCGTACAGGGCGAGCTCGCCGTGACGCTGCAGGGCCGTGGCCTCGTCGTCGAAACGGCGGGTCAGGACCATGTCGCGGTACATCGCGCGCAGGTCGTCGGCACCGAGGTGCGCGACACGCGCCGCGTAGCCGGGACGGTCGCCCGCGTTGTCGGGTTCGTGGACGCGCTCCCCGGTGGGAGTGACGAGCTGGACGAGCGGGGTGACGTCGGCGGACTCGCCGACGGACCCTGCGTTGGCCTGGTGCGGCACGCGGTCTCCTTCGCTGGCGGCCCCGGGGCGGGGCTGGGCTGCTCCGGCTGTGCGCAGGCCCGGGAGGCGATCCGCACGCGCGTCGACCCGGAACCTACGCCTTCGTAGCCTACGACAGCGTAGGTTGACGACCCCGTCGGCCACCCCCCAGCATGCCGTCCAAGGTCTTCCGCACGGCCTTGGAGGTTTCCTCCAAACCCTCGCCGTCGCGGTCCCACCGGCGACGCCGCCGGCACCCGCTGGTCCCCCGCCGGTGCCCCACCCGCGGATCCTCTACGGTGGAGGACAGGTGAACGAGGGCCGGTCCGGCCTCGGACGCGTGGACCGGTCGACGACCGCAGGGGGTGTCGACAGTCGCCGGGCCGCACGCGCCCGAGGAACATCCGTCCACCGCACGACCGATCCAGGGACGCATCGTGACCTCCACCCCCTCGACCTCCGACCGCACCCCCGACACGCCGGACCGGAGCGCCGGGAAGCTGCGCTCCGCCGTCCTCAAACCGGTCTTCATCCCGGCGTCGATCGTCATCCTCGGTCTGATCATCGCGACGATCGTGTTCGCGCGCGTCGCCGGCGACACCCTCGACGACGCGACCTCCCAGCTCAACACGTGGATCACGGACGGTGTCGGCTGGTGGTACGTCATCGCCGTCAACATCTTCCTGGTCTTCGCGCTGTACTGCGCCTTCACGCGCATCGGCCACATCCGGCTCGGACGCGACGGCGAGGGGCCGGAGTTCGGGACCGTCTCGTGGTTCCTCATGCTCTTCAGCGCCGGCATGGGCATCGGGCTGGTGTTCTTCGGCGTCGCCGAGCCGCTGAGCCACTACGTCACCCCGCCGGAGGCCTTCGGCAACGCCCCGCAGTCGGACGACGCCGCCCGGGAGTCGGTCGGCCTGATGATGCTGCAGTGGGGCTTCCACCCATGGGCGATCTACGCCGTCGTCGGCCTGGGGCTGGCCTACATGTCGTTCCGTCGCGGTCGCCCGCTCGCGGTGCGCTGGCTGCTCGAACCCCTGCTCGGCCGTCGGCGGGTCGAGGGCTGGATGGGCCACACCGTCGACACCGTGGCCATCGTGGGCACGCTGTTCGGCGTCGCGACCTCCTTCGGCTTCGGCATCAGCCAGATCCTCGGCGGCCTGGAGTTCCTCGGCTGGGCGCAGACGACCGACCCGCTCATCATCGGCCTCATCACCGGCATCACCGCCGTGGCGGTCTGGTCCGTGGTGACCGGCGTCCACAAGGGCCTGAAGTGGCTGTCGAACTTCAACATGTCGACCGCCGCCGTGCTGGCGCTGGTCGTCTTCCTGCTCGGCCCGACGATCTTCCTGCTCAAGGCGATCCCCGAGAACGCCGGGGCGTACCTGTCGCTGCTGCCGGAGACGATGTTCCACGCCGGACCCTTCGCCAGCGACGGCTGGGAGGCCGCCTGGACCATCGCCTACTGGGGCTGGTGGACGAGCTGGGCGCCCTTCGTGGGCATGTTCATCGCCCGCATCTCCCGGGGGCGCACGATCCGCGAGTTCGTCGTCGGCGTCCTGCTGGCCCCCACGGCCGCCAGCCTGCTGTGGTTCACGATCTTCGGGGACTCCGGCATCCTGCAGCAGCGCGAGCAGGGGAACATGCTGGTCGAGGACCCGGAGACGGGCGAGATGGTGGTCGACAGCACCACCGCGCTGTTCCAGTTCTTCGAGACGTTCCCCGGCGTCCTGCCGGTGCTGCTCAGCGTGGTCGCGATGGTCGTCGTCGTGCTGTTCTTCGTGACCTCCTCGGACTCCGGGTCGCTGGTGATCGACATGCTCGCCAGCGGCGGCAGCACCCACACGTCCACCACCACCCGTGTGTACTGGGCGGTCCTCGAGGGGCTGGCGGCCGCGGTCCTGCTCGTGGTCGGCGGCAACGTCGCGCTCACGGCGCTGCAGACGTTGTCGATCTCGACCGCCGCACCGTTCTCGATCATCCTCGTGCTGGCGTGCGTCTCGCTGGTCAAGGCGTTCCGGCACGAGGTGGCCACGATGCCCCGCTACATCCAGGTCCTGCCCCCGACCGACGAGGCCGAACCCGACCTGGCGCCGGCGGAGCACCGGCACCGACGGGGACCGGCCCTGTCGACGACGTTGTACGGGTTCGCCCCGACGGCGTCGGACGGGCACCGTGCGGGGGCCGACGGCGACGGCGCGAGGGTCGACGGCGAGCCGGAGTCGCCGATCATCTCCTACCGGGCGCTGCACCCGAGCGACGTCGTCATCGACCCGGAGACGGGCGATCCCGTGGAGGTCGAGCCGGTCGAGGACCCGTTGGCCGGCGAGGTCTTCGACACCCCGGAGTTCGAGCACTCCCAGGAGTTCCTCGACCAGGGCGGTCAGCTCGACGACGACGGCAACCCCCGTCCGGAGACCCTCGACGGGCTGGAACCCGACGGCCGGCCGCAGGACGCGGAGGAGGAACCGCGGCCGACCGGCTAGGTGTACCCGGCCGCTAGACCGGTGCCCCGCCGTGCCGGCGGACAAGGGGCTCGGTGCGGGCACACCCGCTGTGGTCGCCATCGGCACCACGCCCGCCCACACGCCGTGGTCCTCCCCGTCGTCCACCGCCTCGCCGACGCCACCGGCGCGCACCTTCACGCTCACGCTGTCCAGCGGCACCTGCAGCACCTGGGTGGCGGCGACCTCCTTGGCGGTCATCTCCCGCACCTCCGCCCGGCGGCCGGGCATCAGGTGGTCACCGACGCACCACAGGGCCGCCGCCCGCCGGTCGTCCGGCACGACGGTCGCGCGCCCCACGATCATCGCCGAGCGGTAGTTCGCCGAGCTGTCGTGCAGGGACCGGGCGTAGACGAGGCCGTCGAGGTGCGTGACCGCCACGGAGACGGGCACCCCCTCGGGCCCCGCGTCGAGGAAGAGCCCGCCGCCGGTGGACCCGTGCAGCAGCAGCCGGCGCCCGAGCCCGTCCTCGAGGTCGCCGACGCCGTACAGGTACGGCAGCACCACGGGGTACCCGTCCCGGACCATGGCCACGTGGGCGAGGCTGCCCTCGGCGAGGAGGCGGTCGAGCACCTCCGGGTCGGCGCTCTGGCGCGCCGGCTTGCGGCGGACCCGCAGGGACGGAAGGGGGACGGCGGGAGAGGTCTCGGTGCTCACGGTCCCGACCGTAGGCAGCATGCTGGACCAGGACATGGTCCAGATCCGTCCGTTCTCACCGGTCCAGTGCGAGACTGACGGGCGTGACCACCAAGACCGCCCGTGTCGCCGACCTCGTGCGTGACATGGTCCACGACGGCCGGCTCGGTGCGGGCGACCCCCTGCCCTCCACGCGGACGCTGGCCGCCGAGCTCGGCGTGGCCCGCGGCACCGTGACGGCCGCGTACGAGCAGCTCGACGGCGAGGGGTACCTCGTGCTGCGCCACGGTGCGGTGCCGCGCGTCGCCGCCACCCTCGCCGGGGCGCCCCGGGCCACGGACCGGCCCGTCCGGGCGGAGCGGTCGTCCCCCGCGCGAGCGGCCGACGTCGTCGACCTGCAGCCCGGCGTCCCGAACGTGGCCATGATCTCGGACCGGGACCGCCGGGCCGCCTGGCGGCACGCCCTGGCCGTCCCGGTCGCACCGCGCTACCCCGACCCGACGGGCGAACCCGCGCTGCGCGGCCAGGTCGCGACCCAGCTCGCCCTGAGCCGCGGGTTCGCGCCCGACCCGCGGCGCGTGGTGGTCACCGCGGGCACGGCCGAGGCGATCTCGCTGGTCGTCGAGGCGCTGGCCGGCCCGGGCCGCGGGCCCCGGGTGGCCGTGGAGAACCCCGGCTACCGGGCCGGCCGACGCGCCGTCGTCTCGGCCGGTGGCGCCCTCGTCCCCGTGCCGGTGACCGACCACGGCCTGGACCTGGACGCCCTGCGCACCGCACAGGCGCACGCCCCGCTCGACGCCGTCATGGTCACGCCGAGCCATCAGTACCCCCTCGGCGGCGCCCTGCCCGTCGCCCGGCGGCTGGGGCTGCTGCGCTGGGCCGCCTCCGAGGGGGTGCTGGTGATCGAGGACGACTACGACTCCGAGTTCCGGCACCGCGGCTCGCCGCTGCCGGCCCTGGCCACCCTGGACGAGCACGGGGTGGTGGTGCACGTGGGCTCGTTCTCCAAGATCCTCGACCCGTCGCTGCGGTGCGGGTACCTCGTGCTGCCGTCCGGCACCGGCGGGGCGCCCGACGGCGGCACGGCGGCGGCCGAGGCGATCCTCGCGGCCCGCACGGGTCGCGGTGCGACGGTGGCCTCCGTGGTCCAGCACGCGCTGGCGCACCTGATGTCGACCGGTGCGCTGCGCCGGCACGTGGCCCGGTGCCGCCGGGACTACCGGGACCGGCGACGCCTCGTGGCCGAGGCGTTCGCCGGCCTGCCCGGTGTCCGGGTCCGCGCCCTGGACGGCGGCCTGCACGCGGTGCTCGAGCTCTCCACGACACCGGCGCACGCCGTCGTGGAGCGCCTGGGCGGGCGCGGCGTGCAGGTCGCCGACCTGCAGGACTACGTCGTCGAGGGGTCCGGGCTGCGGCTGGACGGGCTCGTGCTCGGCTACGCCCCGCCACCGGTGACCGCGCTGCGGGACGCGTTGCGCACGATCCGCGCCGAGATCACCGTGACGGGCTGACCGCCCGTGGGTCCGGACCGCCCGGCGCCGCGAGCAGGCCGGGGCGCGCACCGAGCAGCTCCTCGACGCGCCGCCGGACGCCGGCCGCATCCAGACCGTGCGCGGCGGCGTGGTCGGCGGCCGACCCGTAGCGGCGCAGCTCGGCGTCCCGCGGGACCCCGACGTGGACCACCCGGCTCGGGCGGTCCGCGAGCGCCGCGGCCACCGCGGCAGCGCTCGTGCCCTCCAGGGACGGCTCGACGACGGCGAGCACCGGCGTCGGCCCGGCCAGGGAGCGCAGCCCGGCGGCGTCCAGCGGGTGCGGGGTGGCGGTGTACGCCACCCGGACCCGCAGGTCGGCGGTGGCCTCGAGCACCGTGTCGAGCATCGGTCCGACGGCGAGCACGAGCGGGTCCTCCGGCGGGCCGGGACGGATCGTGACGAGGCGACCGTCGGGAGCGGCCCACGGCCGGCGGTTCTGACCGGTGGACAGCCGCAGGTACACGCGACGGTCGGTCGCAGCCTCGGCGTGGAGCATCGCCGCGACCTCGTCGGGGTGACCGGGGACGTGCACGGTCCACCCGGGCAGCGCGGAGACGAGCGCGACGTCGGCCGGCGCCTGGTGGGTGCGGCCCTCGGTGCTGGCGTCGAAGGACGCCCCGATGCTGACCAGGATCGCCCCGACGTCCTGGTGGCCGAGGTCGAGCTTGAGCTGCTCGTACGCCCGCTCGACGAGGAACGGCGCGTAGGTGTGCACGATCGGCCGGCGACCGGTCAGTGCCAGCCCGCCGGCGACCCCGATCATGGCCTGCTCGCGGATGCCGACGTCGATCACCCGACCGGGGTGCCGGGCCGCGACCGGCGCGAGGTTCCCGGCACCGATCACGGCGAGGACGACGTCGACGTCCGGGTGGGCCGCCAGGACGGGGTCCAGCTCGGCGTAGAAGCGGGCGCGCATGCCGGGCCCGCGCGGGGCGCCGGCGCTCATGCCACCACCTCCGACCCACGGGTGGTGTCGACGACGACGGCGGTGGGCCGGTCGGCGTCCCGCCGGTTCAGCGCGGCCGCCAGCCGGTCGTCCGAGCGGTTGTCCACGTCCGTCGTCGTCCACCCCTCCACGGCGAACCGCGCCGCGATGCCGCCGGGCCAGCCGTACCCGTCACTGTGGTTGTCCACGACCACGCAGGTGAGGTTCGCCAGCCCGAACCGGCCCGCGACCTGGATGGCCTCGGCGTTGCTGCCCTCGTCGAGCTCGGCGTCCCCGACGAGGACGACGACCCGGGCGGGTGAGCGACCCCGCAGCCCGATGGCCATCCCCACGGCGAGGGGCAGGCCGTGCCCGAGCGAGCCGCTGCCGATCTCGATGCCGGGCACGAGGGTCCGGTCCGGGTGGTGGCCGAGCCGTGAGCTCCACGAGGCGACGTCGTCGAGCCACGCCGCGGGGAAGAAACCGCGCGCGGCGAGCACGGCGTACGTGGAGGCCGGACCGTGTCCCTTGGACAGCACGAACCGGTCCCGGTCGGGGTCGTCGGGGCGGTCCGGGTCCACGTGCAGCACGCGGTCGTACAGGACCCGCACGACGTCGAGGGTGGAGTGGGCGCTGGGGTCGTGCTTCTCGTCGCCGGTCACGCGGGCCACGAGGTCACGGACCCGGTCCGGGGCGAGGGCTGTTGTCGTCATGGCACGATGGTGAAAGATGAAGTTCACTTGAGGTCAAGGGAGACGGCGTGGTCGAGCGGTACCTGACGATCGGTGACGTCGCCCGGCGCAGCGGCGTCGCCCCGTCGGCCCTGCGGTTCTACGAGCAGCGCGGACTCATCGCCGCGGAGCGCAGCGGCGGCAACCAGCGGCGCTACGAGCGCACGGTCCTGCGTCGCGTGGCGTTCGTCCGCACCGCGTCCCGCCTGGGCCTGACCCTCGAGCAGATCGGCGACGCCCTGGCGACGCTGCCGGACGGCCGCACGCCCACGGCCGCGGACTGGCGCCGGCTGTCCCGGTCCTGGCGGGGGCTGCTCGACGAGCGCATCGCCACGCTGGAGCGGCTGCGCGACGACCTCGACTCGTGCATCGGGTGCGGCTGCCTGTCGCTGGACCGGTGCGCGCTGCAGAACCCCGACGACCGCGCCGCGGCGCTCGGCCCCGGGCCGCGCTACCTGGAGGGCGACGACCCGTCGGACGTGGGCGCGGGGCGGTGACTCAGTCGGGCGTCTGCTGGTGGAGCAGCATCCGCCATCCGGCGTCCACGGCCACGTAGGTGCTGACCAGCGTCGCCGCGTAGCTGTCCCCACCCCGGCGTCCGGTGAACCGGTAGACCACCGTCGCCGTGTCGTCGCTGCGCACGAGCCGCGCCTCGCCGAGGTCCACGTCGTCCCAGCCCGGCGAGTGGTCCATCGCCGCGACGCAGGCCGCCTTGTCGAGCACGGCGCCCGGGACGACGACGACCGCGTCCGGGTGCAGCACCTCGGCGTAGTCGGCACCGGTGCCCCGCGCGAGTCGTCGCTCGATCGCCATCAGCTCGTCCGTGGTCGCGTCCATCCCTCGACCGTAGGCGGGACGGGCCGATGTCACAGCCGCGGGCGCCGTCTCGTCCCGTGGTCATGGAACCTCTGCAGCACACCCCGAGCACCCACGTCCTGATCGTCGGCGCCGGCTTCGCCGGTGCCATGACGGCGGTCCGGCTGGCCGGACGGTCCGGCGGCCGGGTGCACGTGACCGTCGTCAACCCTCGTCCGCAGTTCGTCAACCGGCTGCGCCTCCACCAGCAGGCCGTGGGTCGCGCCGTGCCCGCGCCGCACCTGCGCGACCTCCTCGGACCCGACGTCACGATCCTGGAGGGCACCGTCACGGGACTCGACCCGGACGCCGGACGCGCCACCGTCTCCGGACCCGACGGCACGCACACCCTCGGGTTCGACCACGTGGTGCTGGCGACCGGCAGCGTCACGCAACCGGTCCCCGTCCCGGGCGGTGAGCACACCCACGCGGTCGCGTCGCTGGAGGCCTCCGACCGCCTCGGAGCAGCGCTCGGCGACCTGCCCGCGGGCGCCGACGTCGCCGTCGTCGGCGGCGGGTTCACCGGGCTCGAGACGGTCGGTGAGCTCGCCGAGGCGCGCCCTGACCTGGCGGTCCGCCTGGTCACCTCCGGCGAGGTGGGCGGCTGGTTCACCGACCGCGCAGCGGCGTTCGTCCGCACCCGTCTGGACCGGCTCGGCGTCGAGGCGGTCGGCGGGGCCCGGGTGCGCGCCGTCGAGCACGACCGCCTCCACCTCGACGACGGCGGCGAGGTGTCGTCGGACCTCACCGTGTGGTGCGGAGGGTTCGCCGCGCCACCGCTCGCCCGCGAGGCGGGTCTCGCCGTCGACGACGCCGGGGCGGTTCGCACCGACGCCGGGCTCCGCTCGGTGTCGCACCCGCAGGTGCTCGCCGTCGGCGACGCCGGGCACACCGAGGCCCCGGCCGGCGGGCGGTACAGCATGTCCTGCCAGTTCGCGCTGCCCTCCGGGGCGCACGCCGCCGACGTGCTGCGCGCCGAGGCGCTCGGCACGGGCAGCGCGGGGCCCTTCGACCTCGGCTTCGTGGGACGAACCGTCAGCCTGGGATCGCAGGCCGCAGTGCTGCAGCCGACCACGCGGGACGACGTCGCGACCGGCCGCGCGCTGACCGGTCCGGTGGCCCGTGCGGCCAAGCGGTTCCAGGTGCGCGGCGTCGTGTCGGCGATCGGCCTGTCCCGCCGTGTCCCCGGGGCGATCCGCTGGGGCGGCTCCGGGCACCGGGCCGACACCACGCCGGCACGGATGGCAGGCTGAGACGGTGACCCGCACCGAGGAGTTCACCGCGCTGCGACCGCTGCTTTTCGCGATCGCCTACCGGATCCTCGGCAGCGTGGGCGAGGCCGAGGACGCCGTCCAGGAGACGTGGGTGCGGTACGAGGCCACGGCCACGGAACCCGCCTCGGTGAAGTCGTTCCTGTCCGCGGTGGTCACCCGCATCTCGATCGACGTGCTGCGCTCGGCCCGGGTGCGTCGCGAGGAGTACACCGGCACCTGGTTCCCGGAGCCGCTGCTGGACGACCCCTACGAGGACCCGGAGCGGGCGGCGGAGCTCGCCGACTCCGTGTCGATGGCGGCGCTGGTGCTGCTCGAACGACTCAGCCCGCTCGAACGCGCCGTGTTCGTGCTGCGGGACGTCTTCGGGTTCGACTTCACCGAGATCGCCGCCACGGTGGACCGGTCGGAGGCGGCGTGCCGCCAGCTCGCCGTGCGGGCACGCCGGCACATGGCCGACGGCCGCCCCCGTTTCGACGCCGACCGCCGCGAGCGGGACGAGCTCGCGGCGCGGTTCGTCGAGGCGATGCGAGCCGGTGACGTCGAGAGCCTGACCGAGCTGCTGGCCTCCGACGTGACGGTCGTCGGCGACGGCGGCGGCAAGGCCCCGGCCTTCCGCCGGCCGCTCACCGGCGTGACCCGGGTGGTCCGGGCGCTCGTGGCGATGGCCGAGATGCTGCCCACCGGCGAGCTGCGCATCGAGGCGCACGAGGTGAACCGCCAGCCCGGCGTCGTCATCCGCACCGCCGAGGGGAAGGTCCTCGCCGTGATGGCCCTCGACGTGCTGGACGGCCGGATCCAGACCGTCCGTGGGGTGATCAACCCCGACAAGCTCGCCCACCTCGGTCCTGTGGCCGACGCCTGGGCGGTGCACTCGGCCGGTGTCGAGGCCCGACGGCACCGCGGATGACGGTATCGGTGGCGCTCCGCCGCGGCGTGCGCGACGGTAGGGGGACCTTCCCCGACATCACGGAGGTCCGTCATGAAGGTCGTCGTCATCGGAGCGCTCGGCAAGGTCGCGCAGCTGCTGGTCCCGCTGCTGGCCGACGGCGGCGCCGGGCCCGCGGCCGACGTCGTGGGCGTGGTCCGCAAGGAGGAGCAGGTCGACCGCGTGGCCGACCTCGGCGGTGACCCGCTGCTCCTCGACGTCGAGAACGCCGGCACCGAGGAGATGGCGCGAGCCTTCGCCGGCGCCGACGCCGTGGTGTGGGCGGCGGGAGCCGGCGGCGGCGACCCCGACCGCACCTACGCCGTCGACCGGGACGCCGCCATCCGCTCGATGGACGCCGCCGCGCAGGCCGGGGTGCGCCGCTACCTCATCGTGTCCTGGATCGGGTCCGTCCCCGACCACGGCGTGCCGGAGGACAACAGCTTCTTCCCCTACGCCGACGCCAAGCTGGCCGCCGACGACCACCTGCGCACCACGGACCTGGACTGGACGATCCTCGGCCCGGGGTCGCTGACCGACGGTCCCCCGACCGGGAAGATCCGGGTGCTCGCCGACGGTGAGACGGTCGAGCGCGGGGCACCGTCCGAGGTGCCGCGCGCCGACGTCGCCCAGGTGGCGGCCGCTGCGCTGCGCATCGACGAGACGATCGGCAAGTTCGTGCGGTTCACGACCGGTGACGAGACGATCCCGGCCGCGCTGCGCCACCTGCGGTAGGCGTCGGCGCGGCGCCGGTGTCCCCGCGGTCGGCTACCCGGACGTCCGATCCGCGACGACCTCGACCTTGAACCCGGCGGCGTTCTCCAACCAGCCCGCGTAGTGGTCCGGCCCGCCCGCGTGGGGGTAGCGCTCGCCGTAGAGCGGCGTCCACCCGTGGGCCGGGCCGGCGGCCATCAGGGCGTCGACCTGGTCCGACGTGCCGCCGTCGAACGCGAGGTGGTTCATCCCGGCACGACGACGGTCGTGGTCCGCGGCGGAGAGGTTCGGCGAGGTCGTCAGCGTCAGGTACGCACCGGCGCACGACCAGGTGCGCCCCTCCGGCCACTGCTGGGTCGGCTCGAAACCGAGCCGTTCCAGCAACCAGCCCCACCCGGCCGCGGCGGCCTCGATGTCCGGCACCCAGAGCTCGACGTGATGAAGTCCTGGCACCCGCCCATCCCACCACGCGGCACCGCCCGGGCGAGGCGCCACGTCGGCGAGAGCCGCAGCGCTCGGACGGCAGGCGGCGGGCGGCGGGCGGCGGGCGGCGGGCGGCGGGCGGCGGGCCGCGACGTCAGACATGTGCTCGCGGCAGGAGCCCCGGGGGCCCGGCGAACGCTGCTCACGGACAGCGTGAGACTCACGCCGTGCGGGATTGGCGAACGCCGGGGTGTCGCGGATCCTGCAGGACGGACACCCCCGCGATCCTTCTCCGGACGGACGCCGCGATCGACGCCCCGACGGTGTCCCGCGAGCAACGCCGTGAGCGGCGACGTCGTCCTTCACCGCGCGCTCGGGGACCTGCTGGGGCAGCATCGCAGGAGCCCGCACGTCTCTCGCTGGAGGTCCCGCATGGCCCGCACCGTCGCCGAACACCTCGTCGACCAGCTCGTCGCCGCCGGCGTCGAACGCGTCTACGGCATCGTGGGGGACTCCCTGAACCCCGTCGTGGACGCCGTCCGCCGCACCGACGGCATCGACTGGGTGCACGTGCGCCACGAGGAGGCGGCCGCCTTCGCGGCGGCGGCCGAGGCCGAGGTCACCGGCAAGCTCACGGCCTGCGCGGGCTCCTGCGGGCCGGGCAACCTGCACCTCATCAACGGGCTCTACGACGCCAACCGCTCCGGGGTGCCGGTGCTGGCCATCGCCTCGCACATCCCCAGCGCGCAGATCGGCACGAAGTTCTTCCAGGAGACGCACCCGGACCGTCTGTTCAACGAGGCGTCGGTGTTCTCCGAGATGATCTCCACCGCGGCCCAGCTCCCGCGCGTCACCCGCTCGGCGATCCAGCACGCGCTGGCCGCGCCGGGCGTCGCGGTGCTGACGCTGCCCGGCGACGTCGCCGACGAGGAGGTGCCCGACGACGACGCCCCGATCCTCATCCCGGGCGCCTGCCCGGCGCGCGTCGTCCCCCACGACGACGACGTCGCCGCCCTGGCCGACGCGATCGACGCCGCCCGCAAGGTCACGCTGTTCGTCGGGGCGGGTGCTCGCGACGCCCGCGACGAGGTCCTCGAGCTGGCCGACCTGGCCGCGGCCCCGGTCGGGCACTCGCTGCGCGGCAAGGAGATCATCCAGTACGACAACCCCCACGACGTCGGGATGTCGGGGCTGCTCGGCTACGGCTCCTGCCACGAGGCGGTGCACGAGGCCGACCTGCTGATCCTCGTCGGCACGGACTTCCCCTACGACTCGTTCCTGCCCGCCGACGTCCCCACGGCCCAGATCGACATCGACGCCTCCCACCTCGGCCGGCGCACCCGCCTGGACCTGCCCGTGCACGGCGACGTCGGCGAGACGTTGCGACTGCTGAACCCCCGCATCCAGCGCAAGTCGGACCGCAGGTTCCTGAAGTCGATGGTCGACCGGCACGCCAAGGTGATGACCAAGGTGGTCGGCGCGTACACGCGCAACGTGGAGAAGCACACCCCGATCCACCCCGAGTACGCCGCCGTCCAGCTCGACGAGGCCGCCGCCGACGACGCCGTCTTCACCGTGGACACCGGCATGAACAACGTCTGGGCCGCCCGGTACATCACGCCGAACGGCCGGCGCCGCGTCATCGGCTCGTTCATCCACGGCTCGATGGCGAACGCCCTGCCGCACGCCATCGGCGTCTCGATGGCCCAGCCCGACCGGCAGGTCGTGGCGCTGGCCGGTGACGGCGGCCTGTCGATGCTGCTCGGCGAGCTCATCACCGTGCGGGCCAACGACCTGCCGGTGACGATCGTCGTCTTCAACAACTCCACCCTGGGCATGGTGAAGCTGGAGATGCTCGTCGAGGGGCTGCCCTCGCACGGCACGGACTCGCCGGAGGTCGACTACAGCGCCATCGGCACCGCCGTCGGCATCCCCTCCCAGCGGGTGACCAAGCCGAAGGACCTGGCCAAGGCCTTCTCGACGGCGCTGGCCACGGACGGCCCCGCCCTCGTGGAGGTCATGACGGACCCGCGGGCGCTGTCCATCCCGCCGTCGATCACCTCCGGTCAGATCCGCGGGTTCACCACGGCCATGACGAAGGAGATCTTCGGCGGCGGCATGGGCGAGGTCATGTCGATGGCGCGCTCGAACCTGCGCAACCTGCCGCGGTGACGCGGGTGCCGGCCGGCGACGAGCGCCGGCCGGCACCTCGGGCGGTCAGCGCCAGCCGGCGGCCAGCGCGAGGAACGCGTCGTTCGCCTCGACCTCGCCGATGCTGACGCGCATGCCCTCGCCGGCGAACGGACGCACGAGCACGCCGGCGGCGGACGCCTCGGCCGCGAGCTCGACCGTCCGCTCCCCCGTGGCCAGCCAGACGAAGTTCGCGTGCGTGTCGGGGACGTCCCAGCCCTGCTCGCGCAGCGTGTCCCACACCCGGGTGCGCTCGGCCACGAGGTGCTCGACCCGCTCGGCGAGCTCGGCCTGCACGGCCGGCTGCAACGTCGCCAGGGCGGCCCGCTGCGCCAGGTGGTTCACGCCGAACGGCGTCGAGGTCGACCGCACCGCCGCGGCCAGCCGCGGCTCGGCGACGGCGTACCCGACGCGGAGCCCCGCCAGGCCCGACGCCTTGGACATCGTGCGCACGAGCACGACGTTGGGGTGACGGCGCAGCAGGTCGATGCCCACGGGCGCCTCGGCGTCACGGATGAACTCCAGGTAGGCCTCGTCGACGACGACGAGCACGTCGCGGGGCACCTCGGCCAGGAACGTCTCCAGCTCGTCGGCCTGCACGACGGGGCCGGTCGGGTTGTTGGGGGTGCACACGAGGGCCACGCGGGTCCGGGGGCCGACGGCTGCGGCCATCGCCGGCAGGTCGAGCCTGCCCGCCGCCGTCAGCGGCACGGTGACCGCTTCTCCGCCCGCGACGGCGGTGAGGATCGGGTACGCCTCGAAGGACCGCCACGGGTAGACGACCTCGTCGCCCGGCTCGAGGACCGCCTCGAGCACGTGCTGCAGCACGGCCACCGAGCCGTTGCCGACCACGACCTGCGCCGGGTCGACGCCGACGTGCGCGGCGAGCGCCTCGACGAGCTCGGTGGCGAACATGTCGGGGTACCGGTTGACCTCGACAGCCGCCTCGGTGATCGCCGCGACGACGGCGGCGGGCGGCGGGTACGGGTTCTCGTTGGAGGACAGCTTCCACGCCCGGCCCGAGGGACGCGCCCCCGGGACGTAGGCGGGCAGCGCCGCGACGGCGGGGCGCAGGGGGACGGTCTTCTCTGATGCCGGTGAGCTCACAACGGTCCAGGATGCCACCTCATGCCGGCAAGGGGTGCCGTACGGCGCCAGACCTGCCACGATGTCGGCCATGAACTTCCTCGCGCGACTCGTGGTGACCTCGCTCGCCCTGTGGATCTGCGACCTGATCTTCGACAGCTTCGAGATCTTCGGCGGTGACGACGTCCTCGGACGCATCCTCGCCATCCTCGGCGTCGGGCTGATCTTCACGCTGGTCAGCTCGATCGTGAAGCCGATCGTCAGCATCCTGTCGATCCCGCTGCTGATCCTCACGCTCGGCCTCTTCTACCTGATCATCAACGCCGGAATGCTGTGGCTGACGGAGTGGGTGACCAGCCAGGGGTGGCTCGGCGACTGGGGGCTCGCGATCGAGGGCGGCTTCTGGTGGTACCTGTGGATCGCCCTGATCCTGGCGATCCTGCAGGCCGTCATCGGCTGGGTCGTCCCCGGCGACAAGGACTGACCCGCACACCGGCGGCTCACCCGCGCCGGACCCGGTAGTACCGGGTCTCGGCGCGATCGCCGTCCAGCAACCGGTCGATCCGCCCGACGACCCCGGCGACCTGCACGCTGTCCAGCGCGCGGGCGTGCTCCAGGGTGCGTAGGTGCGTGGCCACCGAGTGCGCCGTGGCCACCCCACCGGACGCCGACCGGTCCACCGGGTCGTCGGAGTCCGCGAGGTCACGGCCCACGGTCACCCGGTCCGCCGTCGCCGGGTTCTCGGTGCTGGAGCGCCCGTCCAGCGGCGAGACGAGCTCCTCGGTGGTCTCCAGGTGCAGCACGGGGACGCCCGGCGGCGTCCGGAAGGTCGCGGTCGGGGCACCCGCCGTGACCACGCCGCCCACCCGGTGCCGACGCCGGAACGCCGGTGAGGACGCCAGGGCGACGGCCGCGATCCCTCCCAGGGAGTGCCCCACCAGCACCACGGGTTCGTCGGGGCGGGCCCCGGCGTCGGCCAGGGCCTGGACCACCCCGTCGGCGACGTCGGCCGACCGGTGGGCCATCAGGTCGAGGTCGGTGTCGACGTCGAAGGGGTTCGCCGGGGAGAGCAGGGCCTGGGTCCCCGGGATGAGCACGGTCCACGACGAGCTGCCGTCGGCGCGGACGACCTCCTGGACCGCGACGGTGCCGGGCGGCGCTCCCGGGGTCGGGCGTCCGGGGACGCCGCTGCCGTGAGGGTAGAGGTCCGCGGTGCGGGCCAGCGCCTCCTCGACGTCCGCGAGGGGCCGGTGGTCGCCGGCGGGCGGCCCGGTGTCGAACTCACCGGGCTCCACGAGGTCGACGTGCACCGGCCGGGACCCGAGCACCGCGGAGACCGCCGCCGACAGCACCCGCGCTCCCCCGGTCACCGAGAGGTCCCCGGCGGCCAGGTCCGGGGCCGCGAGCGCCACCCCGACCCCGGCACCGGCCAACGCCTCGTCGACGAACGGGGCGGCGGTGCGGAGCAACCAGCCGCCCCTGTCCCCGTCCTCGGCCGGCGACGGTGACGGCGGCGGAGCAGGCCGGGGCATGTCCGGGTCGGGCGCCGCGGCGGAGAGCACGACGAGGCCGGCGGCACCGGTGAGCAGGGCCGGCAGGCCGGCGGGACTGCGCAGGAACCCGGTCACCCCGAGCCCGACGGCCCCGGCGACGACGGTCACGCCCGCCCCGACGGCCTGCTCGGCGAGGGACTCGGCGTGCGTGTAGAGCCCGGCGGCGCGGCGCAGCCGGTCGGCCAGCGTCGTGCACACCGCGGCGCGCGCCCCCAGGGCCCCGGCGGTGTCGCCGGCGAGCGTCCCGGCACGCCGTAGCCGGGCCGGTCGGGCGGGGTCGGCCTCGCCCCACGGAGCCGGGGTCCACACCGCGCGCTCCAGCGCACGGCCCGCCTCCGAGCAGTCCCACGCGGCGGACCGCAGGGACGCCGCGGCGGCGTCCAGGTGCCCGGCGGCGTCGCGGACGGCGTCGGCGTCCACCCGGTCGAGGGTCGCGCCGCCGACGACGCGCAGGGTGTCCCGCGGGTCCCGGCTCACCCGTCGAGACACCTGGCGGTGACCCCGTCCGCCTGCTGCAGCGTGGCGCCGTCGGCGTCCAGCAGGGTGAGCACCTCGGCGACGGCGTCCCGGCAGGAGTCACCGGCCGCGGACTCCCAGCCCGGCCCGCGCGCCCGATGCAGGGCGGCGGTGGCGTCCTCGAGCCGGTGGCGTGCGCGCCGGAGCAGGGCCGCGGCGGTGGCGACGTCGGAGGTGGTCACGAACATGCCGGGGACGCTAGGAGCGCCGGCGCCTCGCGGTCGGGCTCCCCTGCCCGCACTGTGGACACCCGCCCCTGGGGGTGGAGGGCGCCCGTGGGACAATGCCGGTCGTGACCTCCACTGTGCAGCCCACCCGTGTGTCCCTGGCCGACGTCACCCCGCCGATCGCCCTCGGTCCGCTCGACGGCCGCTACCGCTCCGCGGTCGCCCCGCTGGTGGACCACCTCAGCGAGGCGGCCCTCAACCGCGAGCGTCTCCACGTCGAGGTCGAGTGGCTGATCGTGCTGTGCAACGGCACGGACACGGTCCCCGGCCCGGTGGTGCCCGGCGCGCCGAGCCTGACGGACACCGAGATCACGTACCTGCGCGCCATCCCGGCGACGTTCGGCGCGACCGAGATCGCCGAGCTCGGCGCCATCGAGCGCGAGACGGTGCACGACGTCAAGGCGGTGGAGTACTTCATCAAGCGCCGCATCGCCGACGCCCCCGAGATCCTCGGCGAGACGAACCTGCCCGCCGTGAGCGAGCTGGTGCACTTCGCCTGCACGTCCGAGGACGTCAACAACCTGTCCTACGCCCTGATGGTGCGCGGGGCCGTCACCGACGTGTGGCTGCCCGCCGCCACGGCGCTGGCCGACCAGCTCGCCGACATGGCCCGCGAGCACGCCGAGGTGCCGATGCTGAGCCGCACGCACGGCCAGCCCGCCACCCCGACGACGATGGGCAAGGAGCTCGCGGTCCTGACGCACCGGCTGCGGCGCCAGCTCCGCCGCGTCGAGGGCGCCGAGTTCCTCGGCAAGCTCAACGGCGCCACCGGCACCTTCGGCGCGCACACGGTCGCCGTCCCGGGTGCCGAGTGGCCGGCGGTCTCGCGCGGGTTCGTCGAGCACCTGGGCCTGACGTGGAACCCGCTGACCACGCAGATCGAGTCGCACGACTGGCAGGCCGAGGTCTACGCCGACGTGGCCCGGTTCAACCGGATCCTGCACAACCTGGCCACCGACGTGTGGACCTACATCTCGATGGGGTTCTTCACCCAGATCCCCGTCGCGGGTGCCACCGGCTCCTCGACGATGCCGCACAAGGTCAACCCGATCCGGTTCGAGAACGCCGAGGCGAACCTCGAGATCTCCTGCTCGCTGCTCGACACGCTCGGCGCGACGCTGGTGACGAGCCGTCTGCAGCGGGACCTCACCGACTCCACGACGCAGCGCAACATCGGCCCGGCGTTCGGGCACTCGCTGCTCGCGATCGACAACGTGCGCCGCGGACTGCAGGCCCTGGCCGTCAACGCCGACCTCATGGCCGAGGACCTCGACGAGAACTGGGAGGTCCTCGGCGAGCCCGTGCAGTCGGCGATGCGCGCGGCCTCCGTCGCCGGTGTCGAGGGCATGGAGAACCCGTACGAGCGCCTCAAGGAGCTCACCCGCGGGAACCGGGTCGACCAGGCCCGGATGCGCGAGTTCGTCGGCGGCCTCGGGCTGCCCGACGACGTCGCGGCCCGGCTGGCCGAGCTCACCCCGGCGTCCTACACCGGGATCGCCGCCCGGCTCGTGGACGAGTACCTGGACTGAACGCCGGGCCCCGTGCGGTCCGCGGGTCGCGCCTATGCTGGAGTGAACCGGCCGAGGAGGCGATGATGACGACGCAGGCGTCGGAGCAGGAGCCCGGCCACGACGGGGCGCGCGTCCGGCACAGCGAGTTCGCGCGGCTGCTGCTCTCCCACGACCCGGCGGTCACGGACCCGCGGTTCAAGGGGGCCGCGGTGGAGGTCGACACGGGGTACGAGGAGACCGACGACCACGAGCGGTTCGACGCCGGCTGATCCCGGCCCGGTGACGCCGGCTGGTCCCGGCCCTGGACGGGCCGGGACCTGCCGACGCCCTCACGGCATCTCGACGCCGGCCTCCTCCAGCACGTCCTCGGCGTTGGCGAGCATCTCCGCGGTGAGCTCGCGGAGGACCTCGAAGTGCTCCGGGTGGGCGGCGATGTCCTCGACCTGCACGGCGGCGTCCAGGTCCGCGAGCCGCTGGACGGTACCCAGCGTCTGCTTGCACCGGACGTCGACCTCGGCCACCTGCCGACGTTCCTCGGCCGTGCCGACGAGCGTCGGCTCGCCCGAGGACTCGTCGAGATCGACGACGCCGTCCGGCACCATCGCGGACACGTCCATCGCCGTCAGCCCCTCGGCAGCGAGGCAGTCCTCCCACTCGACCACGATCTCCCGCGCCTGGCGGGCGACCTGACGTCTCGCCGGATCAAGACCCTGCCTCGCCTCCTCGGTCCGGTACGAGGTCCCCAGGTCGGCCGCCAGGGCCGGCTCCCCGCTGCCGGTGGACTCCAGCTCCACCGCGTCCGGCCCGGTGAGCACGGCCTGCGACTCCCCGTGGCAGTCCTCCCACGCCGACTCCGCCTCCGACAGCCCCTCGCCGGGGACCGAGGTGTCGTTGGGCCCGTCCGGGATCCCGACTCCCAACGTGTCGCGGGCCGCCAGGGCGTCGTAGTCCCCGTCGAGGTCCTGCGACGACCAGAGCCCGAGACCACGCTGCCGCGCGTCGTACGCCGGGACCGGCCCCACGAACTCGACCTCGTCGCCGAGCCCCGCCTCCGTCAGGCACTGGACCATCAGGTACTGCCGGGCGGTCTCGACAACCGCCTGCTCCTGCGCCGTCAGGCGCCAGTCGTCCTCCGGCAGCCGGATGGTGCCTGCCGAGTAGTCCACGACCGCGTGCTCACCGTCGTCCGGCGAGGCGGGGTAGGTCTCCCACGACGTCGGCTCCTGAGCAGCGTCACCGGACGGGTCGGGCGACGGGTCGGACGACGGTTCCGGGGCGGACGTCGAGGCGGCGGGGGCCGGGGCCGGCGTCGGCCCCCCACCCGGGACCGGCCAGGCCAGCGCGGCCCCGACCATCCCCGCGCACAGCATCCCGGCCGCCCCGGTGACACCCACCGCGCGGGCCGCCCGTCGCCGGCGTCCCCGGACGAGCACACGCTCCCGGTCGACGCCGACGGTCGGGATGTCCGCGGCCATCCCGCGCATCGTCTCGATCAGCTGGTCGTCGTTCATCGCGCGGCCTCCGTCTCTGCCGTGGTTCCGTTCGTCTCGGCCAGGACTCCTCGCAGCTGCGCGAGCCCTCGTGACGCGGCGGACTTCACCGCGCCGACGCTGATCCCCAGGTCCTCGGCGACCTCCCGCTCCCCCAGGTCGACGAGGTAGCGCAGCACGACGACGCGCCGGCGGCGCTCCGGGAGCTGCGCCAGGGCACGCACCAGCAGGTCACGGTCCGCGTGACCGCCGTCGGCGGCGGCGTGCCGGCCGTGGGGCAGGTTGTCCGGTGGGACCAGGACCTCGCGGCGGTTCTTGCGCCACGTGTCGATGCGCGCGTTGGCCAGTACCCGGCGGGCGTAGGCGAGCGGATCGCGGGCCCGTGCACGCGGCCAGGCGACGTAGGTACGCACCAGTGCCTGCTGGACGAGTTCCTCGGCACGATGGCGGTCGCCGGTGAGCAGGTAGGCCATGCGGCCCAGGACGGGTTCGGCCTGCGCCATGAAGGCCGAGAACTCGGCATCACGACCGCTGCGCTCGCCGGGACGAGCCACGACCACCGGGGTCCATGGCTCAGGCACGGAAGGATCTTCTCGCACGACTGTCACACGGGGAACACGCGGTGGATCGGGAAGAGGTTGCTCCGCCGTCGTTCCTGGTGTCGGGATGCCGGACGGGCCGCGCGGACCTACCGTCGGGGGATCCGGCCGCGAGGGGGACACCCGTGCTCGAGAGCTACCCGATCCTGACGATCGTGCCCCCGGTGCTGGCGATCGTGCTGGTGGTCCTCACCAAACGTGTGCTGCTCAGCCTCGGGGCCGGGGTGCTGGCCGCGGCCCTGCTCGTGGCCGACCTGGACCCCCTGGAGGCGCTGCGCCTCGTGTGGGAGTCCTTCGTGGCGATCTTCTGGGTCGACGGCGCGGTGAACACCTGGTACGTCTACATCCTCGTGTTCACACTGATCCTCGGCGTGATCGCGGCGCTCATCATGATGTCCGGCGGCACCAAGGCCTTCGCCGACTGGGCGGTGGAGCGCATCCGGACGCGCCGGGGCGCCCAGGTCCTCCCGGCGATCATGGGCATCGTCATCTTCATCGACGACTACTTCAACGCCCTCGCCGTGGGCCAGGCCTCCCGCCCGGTGACCGACCGGCACCGGGTCTCGCGAGCCAAGCTCGCCTACATCATCGACTCGACGTCCGCGCCGGTCGCCGTGCTCGCCCCGTTCTCGAGCTGGGGCGCCTACATCATGGGGATCCTCGCCCCGATCGTCGCGGCGTCCGCGATCACGGCCTCCAGCGTGCAGGCGTTCCTCGGGGCGGCCGCCGCCAACTACTACGCGATCGCCGCCGCGGTGACGGTCTGGCTCGTCATCCTGCTGCGCCTGGACGTCGGGCCCATGCGGCGCGAGGAGGCCCGCGCCGTCCACGAGGACGAGCCGTTCGACCCCGACGACGACATCCCCGGACGCCTCGCGGAGGACCTGCCGGTCCACCACCCCGGCGAGAAGCGGGCGCTGGTCGTCCCGTTCGTGCTGCTGGTGGTCGGCGTCTTCGCGGGGATCGTGTGGACCGGGTACTCGGCGGCCGGCACGTGGGACGCCGTCGAGATCCTCGCCGAGACGGACACCAGCACCGCGCTCGTGGTGGGCGGCGTGCTCGGGCTCGCCGGCGCCGTCTTCTACTACCTGCGCTACACGGGCCCGAACCCCGCCTTCGCGGCCCGGCACTTCGGCCGCGGCTGGATCGAGGGGCTGCGGTCCATGTGGCCGGCGGTCAGCATCCTCGTCCTCGCCTGGATGCTCACCGGGCTCATCGACCAGCTCGGCACGGGTGCCTACCTGGGCGGGCTCGTCGAGGACACCAACCTGTCGGCCTCGTGGCTGGTCCCGGTCGTCTTCGTCCTCGCGGCCGCCATGGCGTTCGCCACCGGGACGTCCTGGGGGTCCTTCGCCCTGCTGCTGCCCCTGGTGGGCGGCATCATGAACAGCCTCGGCGAACCCGACCTGCTGCTGCCGGCCCTCGGGGCCGTGCTCGCCGGAGCCGTGCTCGGCGACCACAGCTCCCCCATCTCGGACACCACGATCCTGTCCTCCACCGGTGCCGGGGCGAACGTCATCACGCACGTGCTCACCCAGCTCCCGTACGCGGGCGGGGCCGCGGTCGCGGCCCTGGCCGGGTACGTCGCGATCGCCCTCGGGGCGGGGACGGCTCTGGGGCTGCTGGTGACGCTGGTGGTGCTGGTCGCCCTCGTGCTCGGCGTGCGGGCCGTGCGCCGGCCCGTCGAGGCCGACCGACCGGTCCGGCAGGACCAGGGCCCCGCGTCCACCGCCTGAGCCGTCCTCAGTCGAAGAGCCGCAGCAACAGGGTGTGCCAGGTGATCGGCCCCACGACCCCGTCCTTCGGCGGCGCGAACATCCCCTGGAAGTCGCGGACCGCGGCATCGGTGAGCGGGCCGAACACCCCGTCGACCGCGAGGCCACCCGGGAGCAGGGTCTGCACCGCACGCACCGCCTCGCCCGCGTCACCCTGCTGCAGGGTCACGATCAGCTCCGGCCAGTCGAGCTGACCCACCGTCGTCGAGACGAACCGGCTCCGCCGCGCCTGCTGGAACCTCCGGATCGCCTCCCCGCTCAGGGGGCCGAACAAACCGTCCGCGACGATCGGCGCACCGTGCTGGCGCAACAGGTGCTGGGAGCCGAGCACCCGCCAGTTCGTCTCCTGGCACGTACCCACCTTCACCAGCGGCCACGGGAGCCGGGCCGCACCGAGGAACGACCAGGTCTCCGGTCCGACCGTGCCGTCGATCGTCAGGCCCCACGACTCCTGGAAGAACCGGACCCGTTCGGCCGTGAGCGGCCCGAACACGCCGTCGATCACGAGCTCCGGGTCTCCCGGGAACCGCACCAGTCCGAACTGCTGCACCGCCCGGACGGCCTCCCCGGTGTCACCCACCCGCGTCGGGACCACCAGGACCGGCCAGGTGTGCATGCCCACGACGCCGTCGACCGCCAGGCCGCGGTCCGCCTGGAACGACGCCACCTCAGCCGCGGTCACGGGTCCGTAGGTCCCGTCGGCGGTCAGCGAGTGCCCGTGCTCGCGCAGGAGACGCTGGATCCCCACGACGGCGCGACCGCTCTCCCCCGCCCCGAAACTTCCCCACGGCTGGACGTTCATCGTGCTCTCCTCGGTGTCGACTCGTCGGTCCTACCCGGAGGGAGCGACCGGCCCGGGGCGGTGATACCCGGGGCCCGAGCAGCACCGGTCCGACGACGACGGCGCGGAGCGGAGCGACGGATCTCGCCCGCCTCCAGGGAAGACACGCCGCGCGGCTGCTGGCAGGATCGGATCATGCACCCTCGCGCCGGCCAGGTGGCCCAGCCCGACGACCTCATCGACGTCGACCACGTGGTCGGCGCGTACTACGACATCCGGCCCGACGTGGAGGACCCGGCCCAGCAGGTCGCGTTCGGCACGTCCGGCCACCGCGGCTCCTCGCTCGACGGCGCGTTCAACGAGGCGCACATCGCCACGATCACGCAGGCGATCGTGGAGTACCGGGCGCTGGAGGGCATCGACGGACCGCTGTTCCTCGGCCGGGACACCCACGCGCTGTCGCTGCCCGCGTGGCAGACCGCGATGGAGGTGCTCGCCGGCGCGGGCGTCACCGTGATGATCGACGCGCGCGACTCGTACACCCCCACCCCGGCGGTGTCCCAGTCGATCCTCATCCACAACGGCGCGGCGGCCGAGGGCGGGGTGCGCACCAGCGGTCCCGGCGCCGCCGACGGCATCGTCGTGACGCCGTCGCACAACCCGCCGCGCGACGGCGGCTTCAAGTACAACCCGCCGCACGGCGGACCGGCGGGTTCCGAGGCGACCCGCTGGATCGCCGACCGGGCCAACGACCTGCTGCGCGCCGGGGGCCTGGCCCGGGTGCACCGCGTCTCGCTGGACGTCGCCGTGGCCGCCCCGACGACGCACCGGCACGACTACCTGTCCACGTACGTCGACGACCTGGCCAACGTGCTGGACCTGGACGCGATCCGCGAGGCGGGCGTCCGCATCGGCGCCGACCCCCTGGGCGGTGCGTCGGTGGAGTACTGGGGTGCGATCGGCGAGCGCTACGGCCTGGACCTGACCGTGGTCAACCCGCAGGTCGACCCGCGCTGGGCCTTCATGACGCTGGACTGGGACGGCAAGATCCGTATGGACTGCTCCTCCCCGCACGCGATGGCCTCGCTCGTGGAGCAGATGGCCGGTGACGCCCCCTACGACGTCGCGACCGGCAACGACGCCGACGCGGATCGGCACGGCATCGTCACCCCCGACGCCGGGCTCATGAACCCGAACCACTACCTGGCCGTCGCGATCCAGTACCTCTACGGCGGCGCACGGCCGGACTGGCCGACGTCCGCGGCGATCGGCAAGACGCTGGTGTCCAGCGCGCTGATCGACCGGGTGGCTGCCGGGCTGGACCGCCGGCTCATCGAGGTGCCGGTCGGGTTCAAGTGGTTCGTGCCCGGCCTGCTGACCGGCGAGATCGGGTTCGGCGGCGAGGAGTCGGCGGGGGCCTCGTTCCTGCGCCGTGACGGCCGGGTCTGGTCCACGGACAAGGACGGCATCCTGCTGGCGCTGCTCGCCTCGGAGATCCTCGCCACCACGGGGCGGTCCCCGTCGCAGCACCACGCCGACCTCGTCGAGCGGTACGGCGAGTCCTGGTACGCCCGCGTGGACGCGGCGGCCTCCCGGGAGGAGAAGTCGCGCCTCGCCGCACTCTCCCCGGAGCAGGTCACCTCCACGACGCTGGCCGGTCAGGACATCACCGCCAAGCTCACCGAGGCTCCCGGCAACGGGGAGAAGATCGGCGGGCTCAAGGTCACGACGCAGGACGCCTGGTTCGCGGCGCGTCCCTCGGGGACCGAGGACGTCTACAAGATCTACGCCGAGTCGTTCGTGTCCGCCGACCACCTCGGCGAGGTGCAGGCCGAGGCCAAGCAGGTCGTCGGGGACGCGCTGGGCGGCGAGTAGCGGGACGCGCGCCGGCCGGTCAGCCCCGGTCGGCGCGCAGGTCCTGGTACTCCGGGTGCCGTTCGAGGTAGGCCCGGATGAAGGGGCACTTCACGACGATGCGCTCACCACGGGCCCGCACCGTGTCGAGCGCCCCGCGGGCCAGGGCCGACCCGACGCCCTGCCCCTCGAGCTCCGACGGCACCTCGGTGTGGTCGAAGCTCACCACGTCCCCGGAGCGCTCGTAGTACGCCCCGCCGGCTTCGGTGCCGTCGTCGAGCAGGGCGAGGAAGACGCCCCGCTCGGGGTCGTCACGGACAGTCACAGCAGGCTTGTCGTTCATGCCCCCATGCTGCCGTCGGGACGCTACTCGGACCACCGCAGGTACTGGTAGTCGGGGTGGCGGCGGAGCCACGTCTCGACGAACCAGCAGTCCGGCCGCACGGTCGCGCCGGCCGCGGCGATGTCGTCCAGGGCCCGGTGGACGAGCGCGTCCGCCACCCCGTGACCCCGGTGCTCGGGGATGACGACGGTGCTGGGGATGACCACGACGTCGCCCTCGCGGTGGTAGCGCAGGACGCCGATCGCGTGGGCACCGCCGTCGGGCGAGCCGGCCGGGGCGGGGAGCCGGGCCTCGTACCGTCCGTGCTCGGGGTCGTGGTGGATGTCGACGTCGGCAGGGGAGGACACCCGAGGAAATCTACTCCTCCACGCACCACGTGCACGTGCGGCCGCCGGGGGTCGCGCCTCGGTCATGCCACGGTCGTGCCGAAGGCCAGCCCGAGCAGGTACGTCGCACCGGCCGCCCCGAACCCGATGAGGAGCTGCCGCCCGGCCCGGGTGAACGGCGAGGTGCCCGACAGCAGTCCGGTCACGGCGCCGGTGACCAGGAGGCACAGCCCGACGAGCGCACTGGCCACCACGACCGCGGTCGTCCCCTCCAGGCCGAACAGGTAGGGCAGCACCGGCACGATCGCCCCCGAGGAGAAGAGGAAGAAGCTGGCCACCGCCGCCCCCCAGGCGGTGCCGTGCGTCTCGTGGTTCGTCTGCTCCTCGTCCTCGGCGATGCCCTCCGGCACCCCGGTGGCCTGCAGCCGGTGCAGCACCCCGTCGGCCTTCGCCTCGGCCTCGTCGGCGTCCATGCCACGCGCCCGGTAGACCAGGGCGAGCTCGTTGGCGTCGACGTCGAGGTCCGGCAGCGCGTCCGTGGCGGAGGGCGCCGGGGTGGACGCCTCGAGGAGCTCGCGCTGGGACCGCACGGACACGTACTCGCCCGCGCCCATGGACAGCGCACCCGCCAGGAGCCCGGCGAGACCTGTCAGCAGCACGGTGCCGGTCGTCACCCCGGAGGCGCCGATGCCGAGCACGAGCGCGAGGTTGGACACCAGACCGTCGTTCGCCCCGAAGACGGCGGCCCGGAACGACCCGGACAGCCGGTTGCGGCCCCGGGTGGCCAGGCTGCGCACGACCTCCTCGTGGATCTGCTCGTCGGCGGCCATCTGCGCGGTGGCGTGGCCGTCGTCGGCGTAGCTGGACCGGGACTCGGCCCGCTGCACCAGCGCCAGCACGAACACCCCGCCGAGCCGCCGGGCCAGGAAGGCCAGCATCCGGGTGCGCGGGTCGCCGCGGCGCGGCATGCCGACGTCGTCGCCGAGCAGGTCGAGCCAGTGCTGCTCGTGCCTCTTCTCGGCGGCGGCCAGGGCGAGCAGGATCTCCCGCTCCTCCCCGGTGCGGGTCGCGGCGAGGTCCCGGTACACGGCGGCCTCGCAGCGTTCGGCGGCGAGGTAGCGGCGCCACCGGCGGATCTCGGCCGGTGTCCGGGTCGGCGTGGGCGTGGGCGCGTCCATGGGACACCATGATCGCGCCCGACGGCGCTCCGTGTGTTCCGGAGGGCGCCGGGAGCGGTTTCGGTGGTCCGCGAGGACGTGCTCCGACGATCCGCACCTGGCGGGGGACCCGGATGTCACCGGGAGAAGGCACAATGGTGGCCGTCGCACCGCACGCGACAGCATCCGCGGACTCCGAGGGACACCGGCGTGATCATTGTCAGCACCGACGGCTCCTGCCCGACCGACGGCGACGCGATCGGCTGGGCATGGGTCGCCCATGGCTCCGGCCGTTTCGACTCCGGCGGGGACGCGCACGGCACGACGCGGGTCGCCGAGCTGACCGCGCTGCGCCGGGCCGTCGAGGCCCACCCCGGCGACGAACCCCTGTTCGTCGAGTCGGGTTCCCAGTGGGCGTTCCGGTGCGCCTCCGAGTGGCTGGAGACGTGGAAGGCGCACGACTGGCGCACCGCCGCCGGCGAGGAGGTGCCGCACCGCGAGTCCGTGCAGGCCCTGGACGAGGCGATCTCGGAGCGGACCGGTCCGGTCCGGTTCCGGTGGGCCCGCGGCCACGTCGAGAGCCCGTTCACGGCACGCGCCCGCGAGCTGGCCGAGCTGGCCGCGAACGATTGGGCCGCCGGACGCGGCGACCTCGACGGGCTCCTGCTCGACGACGACGCGGGGCGCGAGACCCCGGGGCCGGCGGGCGGCCCCGAGCCCGAGCCGGTCGGCGCCCGCCGTTCCACGACGACGCCGACGAGCGGCCCGGGCTGGGAGCTCGACACCCTCTTCGACTGAGGGCGCCGAGCTCTCCGGCAGCGGCCGGTCAGTGGCCGTTGGCCACCGACCGGTCGTCGGCGACCGACCGGTCCGAGCCGGCTCCCTGCTTCTGCGCCAACCCGGTCAGCAGCTGGTTGATGTCGATCCCGGTGAGCTCCTTGACGACGGCCTGACCCTCGCCGAGCACGCTGCTCACGTTCTTGGTCACGGCGGACGCCCCGTCCGTGGAGATCACGGTCATGCCCTGGATCGAGGCCATCGGCTCCGCCGCAGCCCGCACGATCTCGGGCAGCCGCTCGATGAGCTCCTGCACCAGCGCCGCCTCGCCGTACTTCTTCAGCGCCTCGGCCTTGGCGTCGGTCGCGGCGGCCTCGGCGCGGCCCTCCGCCTCCGTGGCGGCGGCACGGGCCTCACCCTCGGCCCGGATACCGGCCGCGTGCGCGACCTGCCGGTCGCGGTCGGCCTCACCGGCACGACGCACGGCCTCGGCGGCCGCCTCGGCGTCCTGGATGGCGGCCTTCTTGTTCGCCTCGGCGACGGTGGTGCGCCGGAACGCCTCGGCCTCGGTGGCCGCGTTGTGCGAGTCACGGCGCGCGTTGGCCTCCTGCACCTCGGCGTACGCCTTGGCCTCGGCCGGCTTGCGCACCTCGATGTCGAGACGCTCCTGCTCGACGCGGGCCTTCTCCGAGAGCGCCTCGCGCTCCTGGAGCGCGACGAGCCGGTCCTGCTCGGCCCGCGCGAGCTGCCCGGCCGCCTCGGCCTCGGCCTGGGCCTTGTCCGTGTCGGCCTTGATGGCGGCCTTCTTCAGGTCAAGCGCCTTCTGCCGCTCGGCGATCTGCTCGGCCGCCTCGATGACGGCGAACTCGGAGGCGCGGCGCGCCTCGGCCTCGGACACCTCGGCCACCTGCAGGGCGCGGGCGGACTCGGCACGGCCGAGGTTCGACAGGTAGTCAGACCCGGGCGTGGAGATGTCGGAGATGTTGAGGATGTCGACCTGCAGACCCTGCTCGGCGAGGTCCCGCTTGGTCGACTCCACGACCCGGTCCGACAGCCCCTTGCGGTCGGAGATGATCTCCTCGATCGACATGTCGCCGACGATGGAGCGCAGCGACCCCTCGAGGGACTCGGCGATGATCTCGGTGAGCAGCCCCTGCTGGGACAGGAACCGCTGCGCCGCACGGCGCACGCCCTCCTCGTCGCCGCGCACCTTGAAGTTGATGGACGCCTTGATGGCGATCTTGATGCGGTTCGAGTCGACGCCCTCGACGGTGATCCCGATCTGGCGCTGCTCGAGGGAGATCGGGAAGCCCTGCTGCAGGACGGGCCAGACGAACGTCCGGCCGCCGATGACGACCTTCTGCCCGGCCATGTCCTTGCGGCCGGCTCCGCGGCCGACGATGACGAGCGCCTGGTTCGGGGGGACGCGGCGGATCCGTTGGGCGACGAAGACGCCGATGGCGAGGAACGCGAGGACGACGGCCGCGACGGCGATCGTGGTCACGAGGTTGGCAGAGCTGTCCATGGTTGCGCGCCGGAGCGCGACTCCTCTCGGGGGATGACGGTCGGCGTGCCGGTCGACACAGCCGGGGCATGGGCCCCGGCGTCAGTCCTCGGGCCGGTAGGGGCCGACGCGCACGCTGTGGGGCTGGTGCTCGAGGACGACCACGCGGGTCCCGGAGGCGATGGGCTCCGTCGACCACGCCAGACGTCGTTCGAGCTCGCTCACCGCATCGAGCGCGACCTCGCCGGAGGACTGGGTGATGTCCGTCGTCGCGGTGCCCTGCACGCCCACGAGGTCGATGTGCGCGTTGTCCTCGGTGGCGCTGAGCCGCCGGATCAGGAGCTGGGCGACGAGCACCGCCAGCAGACCGACGGCGACCGAGGCCGCGTAGGCGATCCACGGGGCCCAGCCGTTGACGGTCACGACGGCGCCGACGGCACCGAAGACGACGGCACCCACACCCAGGGAGGTTCCGGAGACGGCGCCGTCACCGAGGTCCACGACCTCCCCGACGACGAGCGAGACGAGGAGCAGGACGAGACCGGCGACACCGATCAGCGCGAAGACGAGCACGGACGCCCTCCAGGACGCAGATGTGGCAAACATGTGAAGAGTGCCACAAATCACCCTCCGGGCGCGACCCTCGGCCCGATCCGGGACGATCGAGGCATGAACGCTCCTGCGGCGAGCCCGTCCCGCCTCGTGCTCCTGCGCCACGGCGACACCGAGTGGGCGCTGGCCGGGCGGCACACCGGGCGCACCGACGTCCCGCTGACCCCCGCCGGCGAACGGCAGGCGCGGGCGGCCGGGCAGCGGCTGGCCGGCCTCGAACCCGTCGCCGTGCACTGCTCGCCGCTCCAGCGGGCCCGCCGCACGGCCGAGCTGGCGGGGTTCGCCGACGCCGTCACGGACCCCGACCTCGCCGAGTGGGACTACGGGCCGGTGGAGGGGCTCACCTCGGCCGAGGTCGGCGCGGCGCTGGGCCGCCCGTACGAGATCTTCCGCGACGGCGTCGACCTCCCGGCGCTCCGGGAGCCCGGTGCCGGCGGCTCGAGCGGGGAGTCCCTGGCCGACGTGCGGGTGCGCACCGACCGGTTCCTGCGTCGCGTCCGCCCGGCGCTCGCCGACGGCGGGACCGTGCTGGTCGTGGCGCACGGCCATCTGCTGCGCGTGCTGGCCACCTCGTGGCTGGGGGTGGACGCGGGGTTCGGCGTCCACCTGGAGCTCGGCTGTGCCGCGATCAGCGAGCTCGGGAGCTCGCACGGGCGGCCCACCATCGCGTCGTGGAACCTCGTGGGCTAGCCGGAAGTCGGGTCCG
>NZ_JABFAJ010000017.1 GCF_013085345.1 Isoptericola sediminis
TCGGCGCGTCGCCCGTGGCGGGGGCAGGCGCCGGCCCCGGCGACGGGGCGGGGGCCGGAGCGGGCGACGGGGCCGGCGTCGGGGCCGGGGACGCACCGCTGCCGAACGCGGCGGGACCCGCACCGGGGACCGGCGCCGAACCCGCGGACTGCGCGCTCTCCCGTGCGGCCGCGGCCGCACGCTCACGCTCTCTGATCTCCCGACGCGTCATCGGCCGGGACGTGTTGTCACTCATCGAGACCTCGATACAGACCGTGCTTGGCGATGTACTGGACGACGCCGTCCGGGACCAGGTACCAGACCGGCAGGCCCGCGGCGGCGCGGCGGCGGCAGTCGGTCGACGAGATCGCGAGGGCGGGGACCTCGAGCGTCGTCACGCCGTGGGTCGGCAGCTCGTCGACCGTGAGCGAGTGGCCCGGCCGCGTCACCGCGACGAAGTGCGCCATCTCCCACAGGTCCCCGGCGTCCTTCCACGTGAGGATCTGCTCGATGGCGTCCGCGCCGGTGATGAAGTGGAGATCGGCGTCGGGACGCGCCGCCTGCAGGTCGCGCAACGTGTCGACCGTGTAGGTCAGACCCGGCCGGTCGATGTCGGCCCGGCTGACGGTGAACCGGGGGTTGGACGCCGTCGCGATGACGGTCATCAGGTACCGGTGCTCGGCCGGTGAGACCTGGGCGTCCTGCTTGAAGCTGGGCTTGCCGGTGGGGACGAACACGACCTCGTCGAGGTCGAGCAGCGCCGCCGCCTCGCTCGCCGCGACGAGGTGGCCGTGATGGATCGGGTCGAACGTCCCGCCCATCACCCCGATCCGGGGTCTCGCCTGCTCGCTCACGTGCTGTCGCGGCGTCGTCAGTGCTTGTTGTGCGCGTTGCGGAAGGCGTACGTCGCCAGCAGCGCGACGACGAAACCACCGAACGCGAGCACACCGAACAGGACCGGCGGGATCTCGAACCCGGAGTGCTCAACGGCCTCTTCAGCGGCAAGGACGGCGATGTGCAGCACGAGTGCTCCTCAGTGATGGTCCGGACGGTTCGCAGCACAGTCTCTCACGACGCGGGGTCAGGGCCGCACGTGGCCGTCGCCGTGCACGACCCACTTGGTGGTGGTGAGCTCGGCGAGACCCATCGGGCCACGGGCGTGCAGCTTCTGCGTCGAGATCCCGAGCTCCGCACCCATGCCGAACTGGGCGCCGTCGGTGAACCGTGTCGACGCGTTCACCAGGACGGCCGCGGCGTCGACCTCCGCGACGAACCGTTCGGACGCCGCGAGGTCGTTCGTGACGATGGCCTCGGAGTGCCCCGAGCTCCACGTGCGGATGTGCTCGATCGCCTCGTCGAGCGAGTCGACGACGCGCACGGCGAGCTCCGCCGCGAGGTACTCCGTGGCCCAGTCCTCCTCGGTGGCCGCCAGCACCTCGACGCTCTCGGGCGCCTGGCCCGCGGTCCGGTCGTCGACGTGCAGCACGACCCCGGCACCGCCCAGCGCCGCGAGCGCGGCCGGCAGGAACCGGTCGGCGACGTCGGCGTGCACGAGCAGCGTCTCGGCCGCGTTGCACACACCGACGCGCTGGGTCTTGGCGTTCATGACGATCTCGACGGCCGAGGCGACGTCGGCGGCGGCGTCCACGTAGACGTGGACGTTGCCGGTGCCGGTCTCGATGACGGGCACGGTGGACTGCTCGACGACCGTCCGGATCAGGTCGGCGCCCCCGCGGGGGACGAGGAGGTCGACGAGACCGCGGGCCTGCATGAGCGCGACGCCGCCGGGTCGGCCGTGCGCGTCGATGGACTGCACGAGGTCGGCGGGCAGGCCCTGCGCCGTCAGACCCCGTCGCATCACGTCGACGATGACCGTGTTCGAGGACGCGGCGGCGCTGCCCCCGCGCAGGATGACCGCGTTGCCGGACTTCAGCGCGAGCCCGGCGGCGTCGACCGTGACGTTCGGCCGCGCCTCGTAGATCATGCCGACCACGCCCAGCGGCACGCGCAGCCGGCGCAGCCGCAGGCCGTTGGGGAGCGTCCGGCCCGTCACGACCTCGCCGACCGGGTCCGGGAGCCCGGCGACCTCACGCAGGGCCTCCGCGATGGCGGCGACCCGCTCGTCGGTCAGCGCCAGCCGGTCCAGGAGGCCGTCGCTCATGCCGTGCTCGCGACCGCGGCGCAGGTCCTCGGCGTTGGCGGCCACGATCTCGCCGGAGGCCGCGACGAGGGAGTCGGCCAGCGCGTGCAGCGCGGCGTCCTTGGTGGCACGGGTCGCGGTCGCCAGGGACCGGGCGGCGACCTGGGACCGCCGGGCGACGTCCTGCACCGCGGCGAGCACCTCGGCGTCCGGCTGCGGTCGCTGCGCGGGTCCGGGCGTCGTGCCGGCGGAGGGTTCGAACGTCGTGGTCATGCGTTCGAGACTACGACGACGACGGCGGTGAGGACAGGCCGTTCCGCCCTTCGAGCACGAGGTCGTCGCGATGGACCACCTCGCGGTCGTACCCCTCCCCCAGCTCCTCGCGCAGGGCGTAGGTGGACCGTCCCAGCAGGTCGGGAAGGTCGCCGGCGTCGTAGGCGACCAGGCCCCGGGCCACGACCGTCCCGTCGGGCCCGACCAGCTCCACCGGGTCGCCGGTCTCGAAGTGTCCCTCCACCCGGGTGATCCCGGCCGGCAGGAGGGAGGCCCGTCCGCCGAGCACCGCGCGGGTGGCGCCGTCGTCGAGGTGCAGCCGGCCCTCGGTGCGCGCGGCGTGCGCGATCCACAGCCGACGGGCCGTCGACCGTTTGCCGCCGGCGGCGAAGAAGGTGCCGACGTCCTCGCCCGCGAGGGCCCGCGCGACGTTGTCCGCGCAGGTCAGCACCACCGGCACCCCGTCCTGGGTGGCGATGCGGACCGACTCGAGCTTGGTGACCATCCCGCCGGTGCCGACCGCGCTCCCCCGGCCCGTGACCTCGACGCCGGCCACCTGCGCCAGGTCGGCGACGTGGCTGATCCGGCGGGCGCCGGGCCGGCTGGGCGGGGCGTCGTGCAGGCCGTCGACGTCGGTGAGCAGCACCATCGCGTCGGCACGCACCAGGTGCGAGACGAGGGCGGCGAGCCGGTCGTTGTCCCCGAAGCGCAGCTCGTCGACGGTGACCGCGTCGTTCTCGTTGACCACGGGCACGACGCGCAGGGCGAGCAGCTTCTCCAGGGACCGCTGGGCGTTGCGGTACCGGGCCCGACGCACCGTGTCCTCGGCCGTCAGCAGCGCCTGGCCGACCCGGATGTCGTGCGTGGCGAACGCCTCGCTGTACCGGGCCACGAGCTGCCCCTGGCCCAGCATGGCGCACGCCTGCATGGTGGCCAGGTCACGGGGGCGAGCGCTCAGTCCCGCCGGCCCGATCCCGGCGGCGATGGCCCCGGAGGTCACGAGGACGACCTCCTGACCCTCCCGGTGCCGTGCCGCGAGCACGTCGACCAGCGACCGCAGCGCACCGAGGTCGAGGTGGCCGTCGGCGCGCGTGAGCGACGACGAACCGATCTTGACGACGATCCGGCGGGCGGCCGGCAGAGCGGAGCGGGACTGGGCGTTCACGCCTCCATCATCCCCGACCCGGCGCTCAGTCGTCGGAGGGGTCCGCCCAGTGGCCGGCCTCGCGCTCGGTCCACAGCTCCTCGCGGGCGGCCGTCTTGGCGTCCATCCGCTCGACGAAGTCACGACGCTTCTCGGAGCGCGTCGGGCGGCGGCTCTCCTCGAGGCGGCGGTCCTGCCCGCGGGCGCCGAGCAGCTCCGCACCCGTGGACAGCGTCGGCTCCCAGTCGAAGACCACGGCGTCCTGGTCGGTGCCGATGCGGACCTCGTCGCCGGCCACGGCGCCGGCCTCGAGGAGCTTGTCCTCGACCCCGAGCTTGGCGAGGCGGTCGGCGAGGAACCCGACGGCCTCGTCGTTGTTGAAGTCGGTCTGCCGCACCCAGCGCTGCGGCTTGCTGCCCTGGACGAGGTAGTAGACGTCCCCGGTGGACCCGTCCGTGCGGCGCACGACGGTGAACCCGGAGTCGTCGACGGCCCGGGGCCGCAGCACGACGCGTGCGGGCTCCGGCGCCGGGGCGGCGGCCCGGGCCTGCTCCACGAGCTCGGCGAGGGCGAAGGTGAGGGCCTTCAGCCCCTCGTGCGAGGCCGTCGAGATCTCGAAGACGCGCAGCCCGCGGGCCTCGAGGTCGGGCCGGACGAACTCGGCCAGCTCCCGCGCCTCGGGCACGTCGATCTTGTTGAGCACGACGAGCTGGGGGCGCTCGGTGAGCGGCACGCGGCCGCCCTGGATGTCGAGGTCGCCGGCGTAGGCCGCCAGCTCCGCCTCGAGGACCTCCAGGTCGGTGATCGGGTCGCGGCCGGGTTCCAGCGTGGCGCAGTCCAGCACGTGCACGATCACGGCGGTGCGCTCGATGTGCCGCAGGAACTCCAGGCCGAGGCCCTTGCCCTCGCTCGCACCGGGCAGCAGCCCGGGCACGTCGGCGATGGTGTAGCGGGTCGACCCCGCCTGCACGACGCCGAGGTTCGGCACGAGGGTGGTGAACGGGTAGTCGGCGATCTTGGGCCGGGCCGCCGAGACCGCGGCGATCAGCGAGGACTTGCCGGCGCTGGGGAAGCCCACGAGGGCGACGTCCGCGATGGTCTTGACCTCGAGCGTGACGTCACGCTCCTCGCCGGGCTCGCCCAGCAGGGCGAAACCGGGGGCCTTGCGCTTCGGCGAGGCGAGCGCCCGGTTGCCCAGGCCGCCGCGCCCGCCCGCGGCCACGACGTACTCGGCACCGATCCCGACGAGGTCGGCCAGCACGGTGCCGTCGCGGTCCTTGACGACGGTGCCGTCGGGGACGCTGAGCACCAGGTCGTCGCCCTGGGCCCCGTGCCGGTCGCCGCCCATGCCCTGTCCGCCGTTGGCCGCCTTGCGGTGCGGCGAGTGGTGGTAGTCGAGCAGCGTCGTCGTCTGCCCGTCGACGACCAGCCGGACGCTGCCGCCGTCACCCCCGTTGCCGCCGTCGGGGCCGCCGAGCGGCTTGAACTTCTCGCGGTGCACGGAGGCGACCCCGTGCCCGCCGGACCCCCCGGCCGCGTGGAGCACGACTCGATCGACGAAGCTGGCCATGGGTAGATCCTCTCAGGTGAGCGTGCGCCACCACGACGGACGGGTGGCCGGACGCGCACGAGGGGCGCACCCCACTCGGTGGTGCGCCCCTCGTGACGGACGGTGCAGCGTGGCTGCGGTGCCGGGTCGGCTCAGACCTGGGCCGCGACGATGTCGACGACCTTGCGGCCGCGACGGGTGCCGAAGGCGACCTCGCCGGCCGACAGGGCGAACAGGGTGTCGTCGCCGCCACGGCCGACGTTCTCGCCGGGGTGGAAGTGGGTGCCGCGCTGGCGGACGATGATCTCGCCGGCGTTGACGACCTGGCCCGCGTAGCGCTTCACGCCGAGGGACTTGGCGTTCGAGTCACGACCGTTGCGCGAGGAGCTCGCGCCCTTCTTGTGTGCCATCTCAATCCTGCTTTCTCGTCAGTACGAAGAGTGTGGGGAACCGTGCGGGCCGGGGCCCGCCGGACATCACTTGATACCGGTGACCTTCAGGCGGGTCAGCTGCTGGCGGTGACCCTGGCGCTTCCGGTAGCCGGTCTTGTTCTTGTACTTGTGGATCGTGATCTTCGGACCCTTGGCGTCCTTCACGACCTCGGCGGTGACCTTGACCTTCGCCAGCTTCTCGGCGTCGGTGGTCACGGTGTCGCCGTCCACGAGCAGGATCGCGGTCAGCTCGACGGTGTCACCGGCCGAGCCCTGGACCCGGTCCGTGACGACGATGTCCCCGACGGACACCTTCTCCTGCCGGCCACCGGCCTTGACGATCGCGTACACCATGTTGATGCTCATCTCTCCTGGTCTTGGCGTGCTCACCCGACGTCGGTCACCGGCTTGGTCTGGAACTCGCACCGCCGCGGCGGTGGAGTGCGGTGCGCCGAGGGCACACGGGACAGGCGCGCTCACAACGCGCCGACGCAATACCTTACGCGACCGGCCCTCGGCGGATCAACCTGGCCCGACGGACCGGACCGTGAGGTGGGCCACGTCACGGGCAGGTCTGCGAGCGGGGCACGGCCGTCGGACCATGGTCGCATGAGCCCCGTCCGCGACGACGCCGTCCCCGTGGACGGGCACGACGCCGTGGCAGCCGCGATGCGCGCGGTGGACCGGCGCGGGTTCCTGCCGCGGGCGCAGCGGGCGTCGGCCGCCTTCGACCAGCCCCTGCCCATCGGCCACGGCCAGACGTGCTCCCAGCCGTCGACCGTGGCGGCGATGCTGCGGATGCTGCGGGTCCCGCGCGGCGCCGCCGTGCTGGACGTCGGCGCCGGGTCGGGGTGGACGACGGCGCTGCTCGCCCACCTCGTCGGCCCGGAGGGCGAGGTGCTGGGCGTGGAGCGGATCGCCGACATCGCGGCGTGGGGCGCGGCGAACGTCGCGCGCGCAGGGATGCCGTGGGCCCGGCTGGTGCCGGCGGCGCCCGGCGTCCTCGGCTCGCCCCGGCCCGGCGGGTGGTCCCGCGTCCTGGTCTCGGCGTCGGCCCGGTCCCTGCCGCAGGAGCTGGTCGACCAGGTCGCACCCCGCGGACGGATGGTCATCCCGGTGGGCCACCTGATGATCGTCCTCGACCGCGACGCCGACGGCACCGTCCGCACGACGCAGGAGGGCACCTACAGCTTCGTCCCGCTCGTGGAGGACTGAGAGCTCATCAGCGATTCAGAGCCGGGCCGCGCCGGCCTGCAGCACGTACCGACGTCCGGTGAGTCCGACGTGGGCCAGGTCGCCGTCGGCGGCAGCGCGCTCCACGGGCCCACTGTCCTCGAAGCCAAGCTTCTCCAGCACACGCACCGACGGCTGGTTCTCGACGGTGACGTCCGCGCGCACCGCAGTCACCTCGGGAAGCCCGAACAGGTAGTCCAGCAGCAGCCGGACGGCGCGGGTCGCCACACCGCGACCCTGCTCACCCGCGACGACCGTGTAGTAGATCTCGACGACCCCGTCGGTCTCCGTGACCGAACCCCCGGTCGAGCCCAGGTAGGAGTCGTCCGCCGCGTCGGCGATCGTCAGTGACAGCACCTCGTGCTCGGTTCCGTACGCGGAGATCACATAGTCGAGCATGTCCCGGGCGCCCTGCGCCGTGCGCTGGTCCTCCGTGAAGGCCATGTGGCGGGTGGCGTCCGGGTCGGTGAGGAAGGCCGCGAACGCCGCGTGGTCGGACGGACGGTGCCGCCGGAGGACGATTCCTTCGTCAGCAAGTCCTTCGGGGCAGGGCAGCAGCAAAGTGTCTCCAGGACGTGAGAGCGGCGGACGATGGGCAGTCGAGGTTACAGGGGCGCACCCACGTGGTCCAGCAAGGCCTCAACCGCGGTCCGGGGGGTGCACCGCCCGGTGCGCACGGCACCGCGCCTGGTAGCTCTCCGCTCCCCCGACGTACCCGGCCACGGTGGTCAGGGCGTCGGACGCGGCCTCGCGACCCGGCGCCCCGTGGAGCCGGACGTGGTAGGCGGCGTCGCGTCCGCACACCGTGCACACCGCGGTCAGCCGCGTGACCGACTCCGCCAGGGCCATGAGGGACGGCAGCGGCTCGAAGGGGCGGCCGTCGAACGTCACGGTCAGACCGGCCACGACGACGTCGACCCCGCCATCGGCGAGGTCCGTGACGACGTCCACGAGATCGAGGCCGAGGAACTGCGCCTCGTCGACCGCGACCAGGACCGTCCCGGGCCGCAGGTGCCCGGGGATCTCGGACGCGCGGGACACCGCCCGCGACGCCACCGCCAGCCCCGTGTGCGAGGCGATCCGCCCCGGACCGTGCCGCTCGTCCAGGGCGTGCGAGACCACCAGCACCTCGCGGCCGGCGATGCGTGCCCGGTCGACCCGGCGCACGAGCTCGGTGGTCTTGCCCGCGAACATGGGCCCACCGATGACCTCGAGACGGCCGGGGGCTCGACGGTCGTCCATGACGTCCAGTCAAGCACCCCGGCCGTACGGTCGCTCAGGGGGTGTCGGTCAGCGACGCAGCCGGCGTCGCAGCCTGCTCAGGAGCCTCTGCGGCTCCGGCTCCTTTGGGCGGCGCGTCGCCACCGGCCGGGTTGTCCTCCGAGGCCTCCTCGGCACCCGTGGCGGGCGACGGGTCACCTGCGGCGTCGGGGTCCGGGGCGGTCTCGGCCGGGGTCCCGGCACCCTGCTCGACGGCGGGCGCTCCGGCCACGTCGTCCGTGACGGTCGTGCCGGCACTCGTCGGCGCGGCCTCGTGCCCCTCCTCGTCCTCGTGCTCGTGGGCGTGCGCGGCCGCCGCAGCGATCGTCGCCAGGGTGGCCTTGACGGCCTGGCGCTTCTCGGACTCGTCGTCGGGAAGCTTCGGCACGTCGGCGTGCGCCGGCGCCTCCTCCTTCTTGGCACCGGAGCGCTTGCGGCGCGAACGCTTGGCCCCGCCGCCGTCGCCGTCGCCCGAGGACGCCGCGCTCTTCTCGACCGGGTGCTCGTGGACGATGAAGCCGCGGCCCTTGCAGTGCTCGCACGTCGAGCTGAAGGCCTCGACGAGACCCTGCCCGACGCGCTTGCGCGTCATCTGGACCAGTCCGAGCGAGGTCACCTCGGCGACCTGGTGCTTGGTGCGGTCCCGGCCCAGGCACTCCACGAGCCGGCGCAGGACCAGGTCGCGGTTGGACTCGAGGACCATGTCCACGAAGTCGATGACGATGATGCCGCCGATGTCGCGCAGCCGGAGCTGTCGCACGATCTCCTCGGCCGCCTCGAGGTTGTTGCGCGTCACCGTCTCCTCGAGCGTGCCGCCGCTGCCGGTGAACTTGCCCGTGTTGACGTCGATGACCGTCATGGCCTCGGTGCGGTCGATCACCAGCGAACCGCCGGAGGGCAGCCAGACCTTGCGGTCCATGCCCTTGGCGAGCTGCTCGTCGACGCGGTGCTGGGCGAAGACGTCCCCGGACCCGGTCCACCGGGTGACCCGCTCGCGCAGGTCGGGCGCCAGCTCGGCGACGTAGGAGGAGATCTCCGTCCACGCGTCCTCGCCCTGGACCACCAGCGAGGCGAAGTCGTCGTTGAAGATGTCGCGGACCACGCGGATGGCCATGTCCGCCTCGCCCTGCAGCAGGGCGGGCGCGTTCGTCGAGGACTTCTCCGCCTTGGCGGTGATGGCGTGCCACTGCGACTGCAGCCGCTCGACGTCCGCGCGCAGCTCCTCCTCCGAGGCACCCTCGGCGGCCGTGCGCACGATGACGCCGGCGCCGTCCGGGACGACGTCGCGCAGGATCTTCTTGAGGCGGTTGCGCTCGGTGTCGGGCAGCTTGCGGCTGATACCCGTCATGCCGCCACCGGGGACGAAGACCAGGTACCGGCCGGCCAGCGTGACCTGCGAGGTCAGCCGCGCACCCTTGTGCCCGATCGGGTCCTTGGTCACCTGCACCAGCACCGAGTCGCCGGACTTCAGCGCCTCCTCGATGCGCCGCGGCTGCCCCTCGATCCCGGCGGCGTCCCAGTTGACCTCACCGGCGTACAGCACGGCGTTGCGTCCCTTGCCGACGTCGACGAAGGCCGCCTCCATCGACGGCAGCACGTTCTGCACGCGGCCCAGGTAGACGTTGCCGACCATGGAGGCCTGCGCCTGCTGGGAGACGTAGTGCTCCACGAGCACGCCGTCCTCCAGCACCGCGATCTGCGTGCGGCCGTCGTGCTCGCGCACGATCATCGAGCGCTCCACCGACTCGCGCCGTGCCAGGAACTCCGCCTCGGTGATGACCTGGCGGCGGCGACCCGCGTCGCGGCCCTCGCGGCGACGCTGACGCTTCGCCTCCAGCCGGGTCGAACCCTTCAGCGCGGTGACCTCGTCCTCGGCCTTGCCCGAGCGGCCGGCCTCACGGTCGCCGCCCCGTCCCCGGCGGCGCCGGCGGCGGCGCCGGCTGCTGCCGGACGTCTGCTCCGAGTCGTCGGTGCCCTCGGACCGCTCCGCCTCGGTGGCGGAGTCGCCGGACGTCTCCGCGCCCTGCTCCTCGCCCTGCGCACCGTCCTGGTCCTCGCCGCCGTCCTGCTCGTGCTCGGCGGCGGACGACTCGGAACCGTCGCCCTCGGTCTCGTCCTCGGGACGACGGTCACCCTTGCGGCCACCGCGGCGACCGCGGCCCCCGCGCCGGCGCCGGCGGCGGGGACGGATGTCCGACTCGTCGCCGTCGTCGAGGAAGTCTGCAGGGCCGAACCCGACCAGCTCGACCCCCTCGTCGACGATCTCGGTCTCGATCAGCTCGAGCTCGTCGACGGCCGCCTCGTCCACGTCGCTCAGCTCGAGCGGGGCGGAGGTCGGCGCCTCGACGGGCTGCGCGGCCGAGGTCGCGGACGCCGCGTCCTGCGCTGCGGCCTCCGTGGTCTCCGCGGCGTCCTTCGCGGTGGCGTCCTCGGCGCGCCGCGACGTGGAGGGCTTCCCGGCCTTCTTCGTCGAGGACTTCTCGGCCGTGGCGGGCTTCTCGGACGCAGCGGACTCGTCCGCGGCAGCACTCTTGCGCTGCTGCCGTGCCGAGGTCGCCGGGGTCTCCTCCTCGCTGGGGCGCGGCGGGCCCGCCGGCGCCTGGGCGCGGCGCGCGGCCCGCTGACCCGACAGCTCCGGCGCCTGGAAAAGCAGCGCCGTCGTGGCCAGGCGGGGCGTGGCCGAGCCTCCGGCCGTCCCGGTGGTGGCCGGCCCGGCCGGGCGCTCCGCGCTCGGGGACTTCTCGGACGAGGCGGACTCCGGCGCGGCCGTCTTCGACGTCGCGGCCGCGGCCTTCTTCGACGCCGCCTTCCTGCCCGACGGCTTCTTCTCGTCCTCCGTGGCGGCGGACTTCTTCGTACCGGACTTCGTCGCACCGGACTTCTTGGCACCGGACTTCTTGGCACCGGACTTCTTCGTCGCCGCAGGCTTCTCGGCCTCGGCGGACTCGTCCCGGGGCTCGCCCCGTGCGGGGGCCTCGGACGTCGCCTGCTCACCGGACGCGGCGTCCCGGCCGGGAAGCACGATGTCGTCGAGGGACAGCGACGGGGTGGCGCTCGCCGGCGCCTCCTCCGCCTTCGCGGGCAGCGTGATCGGCTCAGCGGGGGGCGTCGCGTCGTCGGCGGCCGCCGGCTCGTCCGTCGCGGCCTGCTCCTCGGGGGCCGGCGCGGCCTCGGGCGTGGGCGTGGCCTCCACCGGGGCCGGGCCGCCGGCTCGGCGGCTGGCTCGCCGGGACCGGCGGGCCGGCGTGGACGAGGGCGCAGCCGTCGTGGACGACGCGGGCTGCGGCGCCGCGGTGGTCGTCGGCTCGGACGCCGCGGGCGTCGAGGCCGCGGTCGTGGCCGGCACGACGATGGGCGCGGGAGCGCTCGTGGTCGGTGCCGACGTCGCGCGGGTCACCCGGCGCCGCGTGCTGCGACGGGGCGTCTCCTCGGCGGGGGCCACGGGCTGGTCGGGGGTGTCGGATGTCACGGGGGTGCTCCTGCTCTGCGGCGGCCGACCCACACCTGCCGGCCACCCCGGCGGTCGTCGGCGACGGCGGCGCTGCGAAGCGCGCCGTCCGGACGGAAGTCTCGGTCGGCTGCAGCCCCACGACTTCGCGGACGCCAGGCGGCCGGGCCCTTCACCCCGGTCGCGGCACCGCGTGCGGACGCGGGAGCGGCGAGCTCGTCGATCCCCGGGGGATGTGGGCCCCGGAGGTCTCGATCCAGTATCGCACCCTTGGGCGCGCCCTCTCGCCCCGGTCCGTCCACCGGCGTGGCGACCGTCACGTCGCGCCCTGACGGCTTGACTTGCGGGGACCCTTCACGGGACAGTCGTGAAAGTCTTCACAAGTTGCGAGATGCCGCCTCTCCCCGTGCGGACCTGGGACGCCGGTCCTACCGTCGAAACAGCCCCGCACGAGGGGCGGCCTCTCCCCCTGGCCCGCATCGAAGGAGTCCACGTGGACGCTCTCGACCTGGCACGGTGGCAGTTCGCCATCACCACCGTGTACCACTTCATCTTCGTGCCTCTCACGATCGGTCTGGCTCCCCTCGTGGCCGCGATGCAGACGGCGTGGGTCGTCACGAAGAAGGAGCGCTGGCTCCGGCTGACGAAGTTCTTCGGCAAGCTGCTCCTCATCAACTTCGCCCTCGGTGTCGTGACGGGCATCTGGCAGGAGTTCCAGTTCGGGATGGCCTGGAGCGAGTACTCCCGGTTCGTCGGCGACGTCTTCGGGGCGCCGCTGGCCATGGAGGCCCTGGCCGCGTTCTTCGTCGAGTCCGTCTTCCTCGGCGTGTGGATCTTCGGCTGGGACCGCGTGTCCAAGAAGGTCCACCTGGCCTCGATCTGGCTCTTCGCCCTGGCCACCAACCTCTCGGCGTTCTTCATCCTGGCGGCGAACTCCTGGATGCAGCACCCCGTCGGCGTCGTCTACAACGAGGCGACCGGCCGCGCCGAGATGGAGTCCATCTGGGCCGTGCTGACCAACAACACGCTGCTCGCGGCCTTCCCGCACACGATCACCGCCGCCTTCCTCACGGCGGGCACCTTCGTCACGGGCGTCGCCGCCTGGTGGATGGTCCGCCTGGCCCGCACCAAGAAGGCCGAGAACCTGGAGACCGCCCGGGACGTCTACCGCCCCGCCGTGCGGCTGGGCGTGTGGGTGATGATCGTCGCCGGCCTCGGCGTGATCTGGTCCGGCGACGTCCAGGGCAAGCTGATGTACGAGCAGCAGCCCGGCAAGATGTCCTCGGCCGAGGCCCTCTGCGAGGGCACCGAGTCCGCGGAGTTCTCGATCCTCGCCGTCGGTCCGCTCTACGCGGGCTGCGAGGACGTGGCCCACCTCATCTCGATCCCCGGCGTCACCAGCTACCTGGGCACCGGGGAGTTCTCCGGCCCGGACTCCTACCTGCCGGGCGTCTACGACGTCCAGGAGGAGTACGCCGAGCGCTACGGCGAGACCACGGCCGACGGCCAGGAGGTCACCTACACCCCGCCGCTCGCGGTCACCTACTGGTCGTTCCGCCTGATGATGGGGTTCGCCGCGTTCTCCGTGGCCCTCGCCCTCGCGGCGCTGTGGCTGACCCGCAAGGGGCGGATCAGCGACAACGTCTGGCTCAGCCGGCTGGGGATCCTGGCCATCCCCATGCCCTTCGTCGCGAACTCGTTCGGCTGGATCTTCACCGAGGTCGGCCGTCAGCCGTGGGTCGTGGCCCCCAACCCCACCGGGATCGACCAGGTCCGGCTGCTCACCGAGCGCGGGGTCTCCACCGCCGTGCCACCGGGCGTCATCCTGACCTCGATGATCGTGCTCACGCTCATCTACGCCGTGCTCGCGGTGGTCTGGTACCGGCTCATGCACCGGTACGCGATCGAGGGCGTGCCCGACGCCGTCCGGGACGAGTCGCCGGAGGCGCAGGACCCCGACGACGCCGACCGCCCGCTGTCCTTCGCGTACTGAGCGCCCGAACCTGAAGAGACTGGAGACCTGACGTGGACCTCGCGATCCTCTGGTTCGTCATCATCGCCGTGCTGTGGACCGGCTACCTCGTGCTCGAGGGATTCGACTTCGGCGTGGGCATGCTGCTGTCGATCCTGCCCCGGGGCGACAAGGAGCACCGGGAGAAGGAACGGCGGGTGCTCGTCAACACCATCGGACCCGTCTGGGACGGCAACGAGGTGTGGCTGCTCACCGCCGGCGGCGCGACCTTCGCCGCCTTCCCCGAGTGGTACGCCACGATGTTCTCGGGCTTCTACATCCCGCTGCTCATCATCCTGGTCGGTCTCGTCGCCCGCGGCGTGGCCTTCGAGTACCGCGGCAAGATCGCCGACCCGGTCTGGGCCCGCCGGTGCGACCAGGCGATCCAGCTCGGCTCCTGGATCCCCGCGGTGCTGTGGGGCGTCGCCTTCGGCAACCTCGTGCGCGGTCTGCTGCTCGACGCCGACCACCAGTACGTCGGCGGCTTCTGGGCCCTGCTCAACCCGTTCGCCCTGGTCGGCGGCCTGACGACGCTCACGCTGTTCCTGCTCCACGGCGCCGTGTTCGTCGCCCTGAAGACCGACGGCGAGATCCGCGACCGCGCCCAGCGACTCGCGTCCGGCCTGGCCGTGGTCGCGCTGGTCGTCGCCGGCGGCTGGGCGATCTGGGCGCAGGTCGCCTACTCGGTGACCTGGACCTGGGGCGCCGTCGTGGTGGCGGCGCTCGCCCTGCTCGGTGTCGTGGCCGCGACCCGGGCCCGCAGGGAGGGCACGGCGTTCACGCTGTCGGCCGTGACGCTCGTGGCGGCCGTCGTGCTCATCTTCGGGTCGATGTACCCCGAGGTCATCCCCGCGGTCGACGGCGGCAACTCCCTGACGATCGCGGAGGCCTCCTCGACGGACTACACGCTGACGGTCATGACGTGGGTCGCCGTGTTCCTCACGCCGGTCGTCATCGCCTACCAGTCGTGGACCTACTGGGTCTTCCGCCGCCGGCTCTCGACGAAGGACATCCCCGCCCCCGCGGGTCTGAGCTGGCAGAAGATCAAGGACGCGGCGTTCTGAGGTGAGACCGCTCGACCCCCGGCTGCTGCGGCAGGCCCGGGCCGCACGCTCGTACGTCCTGCTCACCACCGCACTGGGCGTGGCCTCGGCCGCCCTGGTGGTGGTGCAGGCCTTCGCGATCGCGTTCGTGCTCGGGCCGGTCGTGATCGCCACGAGCCCGGGCGGCGACGGCGTGGTGGACCAGGGCGGGACGGCCCGGTGGCTCGCCGTCCTGGCCGCCGCCGCCGCGGGACGCGCCCTCGTCGCCTGGGCGCAGGAGCGGTTCGGCCGGCGGGCCGCCACGGCCGTCGTCGCGGACCTGCGCGAGCAGGTCGTCGACCACGCCGTCGCCCTGGGGCCACGCCCGCCCGCCGGGGCGACGCCGTCCGACGTCGCCACCCTGGCCACCCGCGGGCTGGACGACCTGCAGCCCTACCTGGTGCGGTTCCTGCCGCAGCTGCTGCTGACGGCGCTCGTCACCCCCGCCACGGTGCTCGTGGTGCTCGGTCTGGACTGGGTCTCCGCGCTCATCGCGGTGGTGACGCTGCCGCTCGTGCCGTTCTTCATGTGGCTCGTCGGCACCATGACCGCCGGGACCTCGGAACGGCGGCTGGCCACGGTCGAGCGGCTCGGGTCCCAGGTGCTCGACCTGATCGCGGGGCTGCCGACCCTGCGGGCGTTCGGCCGCGAGGTCGGCCCGGCCGCCCGGGTCCGGTCCCTGGGCGAGTCCTCGCGGCGCGCCACGATGGGCACGCTGCGGGTGGCGTTCCTGTCCGGGGCGGTGCTGGAGCTGCTGACCACCCTGTGCGTGGCGATCATCGCCGTCGGCGTGGGCCTGCGGCTCGTGCACGGGGGCATGGAGCTCGTCCCGGCGATCGCCGTGCTGGTGCTCGCGCCCGAGATCTTCCTGCCGCTGCGCCGCGTGGGCTCGGAGTTCCACGCCTCCACCGACGGGCTCGCCGCCACGCACCGGGCGTTCGCCGTCCTGGACCTGCCGGCGGACGACGGGTCGCGCCCCGGTGCCGACCGCGAGCCGGAGACCGCACCGGCGGTCGCGGGCGCGACGCTCGTGCTCGACGACGTCAGCGTGCGCGCACCGGGCCGGGACGTGGACGCCCCCGCGCACCTGTCGGCACGGCTGGCCCTCGGCACGGGCCTCGCCGGCGGCGGCCGCGTGGTCGCGCTCCGTGGTCCGAGCGGGGCCGGGAAGTCCACGCTCGTGCTGCTGCTGCTCGGTCTGCTGCGCCCCGACCGCGGGCGCGTCGTGGTCGAGCCGGCCGCGGACGGCCGGACCGACGTGGCCGACCGGGCCGGTCGCGGCTGGTGGGACCAGGTGGTCTGGGTCCCGCAGCGCCCGGCGATCGGTCCCGGCACGGTGCGCGAGGTCGTCACCGACGGTCACGACGTCGACGCCGCCGCCCTCGCGGAGGCCGCGCGCACGACCGGGCTGGACGCCGTGCTCGACGACCTGCCCCACGGCTGGGACACCGCCGTCGGGCTCGGCGGGGCCGGGCTCAGCGTCGGCCAGCGCCAGCGCGTCGCCCTGGCCCGTGCCCTGGTCGGGGCCGCGGACCGGCCCGTGGTAGTCCTCGACGAGCCGACCGCGCACCTGGACGCCCGGGGCGAGCAGGTCGTGCTCGACACCGTGCGCGCCTGGCGCGCGGCGGGCCGCACGGTGATCGTGGTCGCCCACCGCACGTCGCTGCTGGAGCTGGCCGACCAGGTCGTCGACGTCGAGGCGAAGGAGGCCGCCCGTGCCTGAGAGCCTGCGCCACCGGGCCGCCCGCGACCCGCTGCTGCGCCTCGCCCCCCTGCTCGAGATCCGCTGGGGCCGGGTCGCCCGCGCCGTCGGGCTGGGCACCGCCACGCTCGTGTGCGCGATCGGGCTGGCCGCGGCCGCGGCCTGGCTCATCGCCCGCGCCTCGCAGATGCCGCCGGTGCTCACCCTGTCGGTCGCGACCGTCGGCGTGCGGGCGTTCGGCACCGGCCGGGCGTTCTTCCGCTACCTGGAGCGGCTCGCCTCGCACGGCGTGGCGCTGCGGGGCATGGCGGCGCTGCGCGCCAACCTGTACGACCGGCTCGCCCGCGGCGGGGCCGACGTCGTGGCGCTGCGCCGCGGCGACCTGCTCGCCCGGGTCGGCAGCGACGTCGACGACGTCGGGGACGTCGTCGTGCGCGCGTTGATCCCCGCAGCCGTCGCGGTCGTGACGGGGCTGGGGTCGGTGCTGCTGGTCGGGATCTTCCTGCCCGCTGCCGGCGCGGTGCTGCTCGCCTGCCTGCTGCTCACGGGTGTCCTCGCCCCGTGGCTGGCCTCGCGGGCCTCGCGGTCCGTCGAGCAGCGGGGTGCCGCGGCCCGCGGCGAGGTCGCGGCCCGCACCCTCGAGCTGCTCGAGGACGGCCAGCAGCTGCGGGTGGCCGGCCGGCTCGACGAGCGCGCCGACGGGCTGCGGGCCGCCGACCGGCGCCTCGCGGCCGCGACCGACGACGGCGCCCGCGTCGCGGGACTCTCGGCCGCGATCGAGGCGGGAGCCCAGACCCTGGCCGTGCTCGGCTGCCTGCTGCTCGGGATCCCGGCCGCGCTGGCCGGCGACCTCGCGGCGACCGAGCTGGCGGTGGTCGTGCTCACCCCGCTGGCCGTGTTCGAGGTGACGACCGCACTGCCCGCCGCCGCGGTGCAGCTGCGCCGGTCGCGCGAGGCCGCGCGACGGCTGGTCGACCTGCTACCGGCGACCGACGGCGTGCCGGGCGGACCGCGCCCCGCCGCTACCGATGACGCGACCGGGCTCGAGCTGGAGGAGGTCTCCGCGGGGTGGCCCGAGGGTGGCCGCACCGTCCTGCGGGACGTCGACCTCACGCTGCGGCCCGGCGGGGTCGTGGCCCTGGCCGGCCCGTCGGGGGTCGGCAAGACGACGCTGCTGCTCACCGCGGCGGGGCTGCTCGCCCCGGTCGCCGGCCGGGTCCGCGGCGAGGGGCTGTTCGTCGCGGAGGACGGCCACGTGTTCGGCACCACCGTGCTGGAGAACCTGCGGGTCGCCCGCGCCGACGTCACCGAGGTGGACGCCCGCGAGGCGCTGGCGGCCGTCGGGCTCACCACCTGGCTGGAGGGTCTGCCCGCCGGGCTCGACACCCCGCTCGGCTCGGGCGGCACGGACGTGTCCGGCGGGGAGCGCCGCCGGCTGCTGGTGGCCCGGGCGCTGCTGGCGCCGCACCGGGTGCTGCTCGTGGACGAACCCGCCGAGCACCTCGACGCCGCCACCGCGGACGCCCTGGTGGAGATGCTGGCCGGGCTCGCCCGCACGACGGGGCGCGCCGTCGTCGTCGCCTCCCACCGGCTGACCCCGCTGGCGGCCGCCGACGAGGTGCTGCTGCTCGGCCCGGGCGAGGCCCCGGGCGACGCGGCCCGGGTCGTCGCGCGCGGCACGCACGACGCGCTGCTGCACGAGGTGCCGGACTACCGCTGGGCGACCGACCGGGAGGGCGCCACGCTCCGGCCCTGAGCGGGACGGACGGTTCTCAGGGCCGGAACCGGGGTGGTCCCCGATGTGCCGGGACCCGCGGCTCCGTAGCGTCCGAGACATGATCAGGATCGCATCCCTCACCCGACGGTACGGGGACCTCACGGCCGTCGACGACCTCACCTTCACCGCGTCCCCCGGACGCGTCACCGGCTTCCTCGGCCCGAACGGCGCCGGGAAGTCCACCACCCTGCGGCTCCTCACCGGACTGGCCACCCCGACCGCGGGGACGGCGACGGTGCTCGGCCGCCGGTACGCGGACCTGCCCAACCCTGGTCTGGACGTCGGGGTGCTGCTGGACGCCTCGGCCCAGCACGGCGGACGCACCGGGCGCGAGACCCTCGTGCTCGCCCAGCGCACGATGGGCCTGCCCGAGGCCCAGGTCGACGCGATGCTCGACCTCGTCGGCCTGACCCGCACCGAGTCGCGGCGGCGCGTGCGCGACTACTCCCTCGGCATGCGTCAGCGCCTCGGCATCGCCACGGCGCTGCTCGGCGACCCGCGCGTCCTGATCCTCGACGAGCCGGCGAACGGGCTGGACCCCGCCGGCATCCGCTGGATGCGCGACCTGCTGCGGTCGTTCGCCGACGACGGCGGCACCGTGCTGCTCTCCAGCCACCTGCTGGCAGAGATCGAGGCGATCGCCGACGACATCGTCGTCATCGGCCACGGCCGCGTGGTGGCAGCCGGCTCGACGGCCGAGCTGCTGGACGGGGCGGGGACCCTGGTCCGGGCGCACGACGCGGCCGCGCTGTCGGCGGCCCTGACGTCGGCGGGCTACCGCGCCACGGCCGGTGCCGACGGAGCCGTCGTCACCGACGCCGGGACCGTGGACGCCGGGCTGGTGGCCTTCGCCGCCGGCCTGCCCGTCACCGAGCTGCGGTGCGCCGACGGCACCGCGCTGGAGGAGATGTTCCTCGACCTGACCGCCGACGACCGGCGCGACCGCCCGTCCGTCGGTGCCGTCCCGATCCCGAGCGGAGCCCTCGCATGACCACCCTCGCCCCGGACACCGTCCCGCCCCTCGCACCGGCGGCACGCCGACCGGTCCCCCTGACCCGGCTCGTGGACGTCGAGCTGCGCAAGCTCGTCGACACCCGGGCGAGCCGGTGGCTGCTCGCCGCCGTCCCCCTGATCACGCTGCTCGCGGCCGTCGCCGTCGCGGTCTGGGGCCCGGACACCGAGGTGACGTTCGGCGCGTACACGGCGACCAGCCTCATGCCGCTGGAGCTGCTGCTGCCGCTGGTCGCCGTGCTGTCCGTGGCCGGGGAGTGGAGCCAGCGCTCGGCCCTGACGACCTTCGCGCTGCTCCCCCGCCGAGGACGGGTGATGGCCGCGAAGGCCGTCGCCCTGCTGCTGGTCACGCTCGCCGCGGCCGCGTCGGTGGTCCTGCTCAGCGCCGTCGCCACGGTGGTGGCCGCCCAGGCCCGCGGGCTCGACGCCGTCTGGGACCTGTCGACGACCCTGACCCTGCGCTCCGTGCTCGCCTACGCGGCAGCCGTCGCGTTCGGGTTCACGACCGCCGTGGTGCTCCGGAGCACCGCGCCGGCGATGGTGGCCTGCCTGGGGTTCCTCTTCGTCGTGCCGATGGTCTCCTCCGTGGTGGCGGGGGTCTCCGGCTGGTGGGCCGAGCACGGCGCCTGGGTCGACCTGAGCTGGTCCCTGAGCTTCCTGACGCTGCCCGGCATCACCGGGGAGCAGTGGGCGCAGGTCGGCACCGGGGGGCTGCTGTGGATCGCCCTGCCCCTGGTCCTGGGCCTGCGCCGGCTGCACCGGGTCGAGATCCGCTGAGCCACGGCGCGACCGACCCGGCTACGGCGCCGGGGGCGGCGTCGCCTCCGTGGTGGCCAGGTAGTGGTGCTCGTAGTCGGACAGGACGATGCCGCCGTCCTCGGTGACGAGGACGGGGACCACCAGGTCCCCGGTGCCCTCGGGGTCGTAGGCCTCGGCGACGTTCCCGGTGACGACGTTGTGCGCGCGCAGGGAGTCCCCCACCCGCAGGTACACGAGCGCCCCGCTGACTCCCTCGACGGTGGTCTCCTGCCCCGAGGAGGACGTCCACAGCTCGGCCCCCTCGGCGTCCAGGCCCCGCACCTCGTCGACGTCCACGGTGATCACGGTGCCCGTCGTGGGGTCGACGCCGACGTCGGTGAACCCGTCGGCCAGGACGGTCCCGTCGGCGAGGTCGACGAGGGCCTCGGACGCGTCGTCGGTGCGCACCCGCACGACGCCGGGACCGGGTGCCGGCTCGGTGGCCGCCACGAGCGCCTCCGGGTCCCAGCCCTGCGCGGCCGCGTCCAGGCGCCAGCTCTCGGCGCCGGCCGTGTCGCTGGCGACGAGGTCGTCACCCTGCCGGGTCACGACGGTGCCCCGGTACTCCCCCAGCACCGTGGCACCGTCGTCCTGCCCGAGCACCTGCCCCGTGCCGGCGTCGAGCACCACGCGTGCGTCGCCGGTGCCTATCGGCTCCGTCGGCTCCGCGCTGAACACCAGCCCGGGGCCGACCAGCGGTCCGGGGACGTCGACGGGTCCCCAGACCTGCTCGCCGGTGCTCAGGTCGTAGGCCGTGGCGCTGGTCGCGACCCCGGCCTCGCCGTCGTCGGCTGCGGGGCTGTCCGTGAGCACCGCGAGCGCCCGGCCGTCGGGGGTGGTCGTCACGGCGTAGCCGGTACGGCTGACGGGCCGGTCCGCGCTCCACAACGCCTCGCCGTCGGCGGCCACGGCCGTGAACCGCAGCAGTCCGTCCCGTTCGCCGGCGCCCAGGGTGATGCCGTCGGCCGACTGCGGGACGGCGTCCCACCCGGGGTCGACGATCCGCACGGTGTCGACCTGCAGCGGCAGGCGCAGGCCGTCCGGGTCGACCTCGGCCGGCGCCCCGACGGCGCTGGTCGGCGTGCGGTCGATCTCGACCGGGGGCGGTCCGGGCTGGTCCGCGCACCCGGCCAGCAGCAGGGCGCCCGTCAGCACGAGGGCCGGCGGGCCGGTCCGGCGGGTCCGCGTCATCGGGGGGCCTCCTCGGTCTCGGCGGCGACGGCACGCTGGCGGCGCGCCCGGTGGCGGGTCCAGACGACGACCACGACGGCGGCGACGACGAGGAGCAGCCCGACGTCGAGGACGGGGTTCGCTAGCAGGGCGCCCTGGCCCTGCAGCCACGCCTGGGTGCTCACGGGCACCAGCTCCGGCATCCCGACCAGTCCGTTGGTGGCCCAGAACAGGGCGCCGGCCGCGACGAGCAGCAGGCCGGTGACGATCGAGGTGGTGTGCAGCTCACGCCCCACCACGGTGACCGTCCGCCCCCGCAGCGCCGCACGACGGCGGTCGTCCAGCCGTCCCCAGAGCGTGGCGAGGACGAGCAGCGGCAGGACCATGCCGACGCCGTAGACGGCCAGCAGCAGCCCGGCGCCGACGACGTCGCCCTGGGCGGCGGCGAGGGTCAGGACGGCGCCGAGGATCGGGCCGGCGCAGAACCCGGCGACGCCTCCGGCCGCGCCGAGCAGGAACGTCTTGACCCACCCCGTGCGGGTCGCCGACGAACGCTGCAAGGCCCGGGCGCCGGGCAGGACCCGGGCCGGGTCGAACCCGAGCCCGAGGAGCTGGACGACGCCGAGCACGACCAGCAGGACGGCGGCGACGGTGACGACCAGGTCCCGCTGCGTGACGAACAGGGTGCCGAGCGCGCCCGCACCGACACCGAGCGGGACCAGCACGACGAGCAGCCCGGTGAGGAACACCCCGCCGTGCGCCCACAGCCGGGGGCCGGCGCCGACGGTGGAGGCGAAGAACGCGGGCAGCAGCAGCGCGCCGCAGGGGCTGAGGAGCGCGAGCGCACCACCGAGGAACGCGGTGAGGAGGCCGACCTCCATCGCTCAGCCCGCGCTCGCGGCGAGCGCCGCGTCGTAGGCGTCGCGGAACACCTGGGTCGGCTGGGCGCCGACGATCGGCTCGCCCCCGAGCAGGAACGCGGGGGTCGAGTAGGCGCCGAGGTCGAGGCCGAGCTTCTCGTTGGCGGCGACGGCCTCGGCCGTCTCGGACGAGGCCATGTCGGCGGTGAACCGCTCGACGTCCAGGCCCAGCTCGGCGGCCAGGTCGGTCAGCGCCTGCTCGGACAGCTCGGCCTCGGACCGCTTCTCCCCCTCGGGGTAGAGGGCGTCGTGGTAGGCCCAGAACTCGTCCTGGAGCCCGGCGGCGTAGGCGGCACGCGCCGCACGCTCGGAGGCCTCGCCGAAGACGTTGACGTCCCGGTACTCGATGCGCAGGTCGCCGTCCTCGGCGTGCTGCATCATCTCCGGCAGCGTCTCGTGGCTCCACTGCGCGCAGAACGGGCACTGGTAGTCGGAGAAGACGACGAGCACGACGGGGGCGTCGACCGGGCCCGCGGCGAGCGGGTCCTCGGGGTCACGGCGCTCGACGGCGGCGGGGTCGAGCTCGGCGGGCCCCTGCACGTCGGTCGGGGCGTCACCCTGCCCGGGGGCGGTCGCCGCACCGGGGGCCGCTGCCGGGCCGGCCGGTGCGTCGTCGCCGGACGACCAGAGCACGGCCGCCGCCAGCACCAGGGCCAGCACGGTGACGACGACGGCGGGCAGGACCCACGGCCGGGACGCGGTCGGGGTACGGGGGTCGGCCACGGGTTCCTCCGGGAGGTCGGCTTACTATCTGGCGTAGTCGACTATGCACCATAGTCGACGATGGGTCATCATGGCACCGTGACTCCCGTGACACCGACCCGCGCCTCCTGGCGCGACACCGCCGGCCTCGCGCTGGTCGGCCTGCGCACCTGGACACCTCGTCAGCGCGTCGTCGCCGTCGGCGCGGCGCTCGCCGTCGGCCTGCTCATCGGGTGGGCGACCGTGCTGATCCCCAACCCCGTCTTCTCCCGGGAGATCCCCCCGGTGTGGTGGAACTACCCGGTGTGGATCCTCACCTCGGCGCTGTCCGGGATGCTCGTGGCCACCTACGTCCGCTCGGCGGCGCCGGACCCGGACGAGGCCCGGTCCAGCCGGCTCGGCATGGCCGGCGGCGTGCTGGCCTGGTTCGCCGTCGGCTGCCCCGTGTGCAACAAGCTCGCCCTGCTGGCCCTCGGCTACAGCGGTGCGATCACCTGGTTCGCCCCCGTCCAGCCGTTCCTCGGCCTGGCCGCTCTCGCGCTCACCGCCGTCGCGCTCGTGTGGCGGCTGCGCGGCCAGGTGGCCTGCCCGGCACCCCCGGCGGCGCCGGCACCCGCGCCCGAGGGGGCTGCTCGATGACGGCGCGCGAGCACGACGAACCGGCCCGCCTGGGCACCCTCGAGGCCCAGGTCATGGACGTCCTGTGGGACTGCGGCGGCTGCACCGTCCGGCACGTCATCGACCGGCTCGGCGGCCGCCCCGCCTACACGACCATCGCCACGGTGCTCGGCAACCTCGAGCGCAAGGGCTTCGTGGAGCACGTGCGCGAGGGCCGCAGCGCCCGCTACCTGCCGGCCTCCAGCCGGTCCGAGCACGCCGCCGAGATCATGGAGCACGCGCTGGCGAGCAGCGGCGACCGCGCGGCCTCGATCCTGCACTTCGTCGAGGCCATGCCGGAGAGCGACCGCGCTCTGCTGCGCGACTACCTCGCGGGGCAGGACGCGACGGGGTCCGCATGACGACCGGAGTCGCCGCCCTCGCCGGACTGGGCATCGTCCTCGCGGCGCTGAGCGGTCCGTGGCTCGTCCGCCGTGCCGCGCCCGCCCTGGTCCGGGCACCGCTGACCGCGGCCGTCGTGCTCACCGGGGGTGTCCTGCTCTGGCTGGCCGCCGTGCTCGCCGTCGGTCCGATGCTCGCCTGGACCCTCTCCGGTCCCGCCGTGCTGCCCGGGGCGGCCGGTGACGTGTGCCGGCGGTGCCTGGCCGCGGCCGACCCGTTCGCCGGCACCCCGCTCGACACCGCCGTGCCCGTGGTGCTGCTGCTGGCGGTGCCCGCCGTCGTCGCCGGGGTGCTGGCCACCGTGCTCGGCCGCGACCTGCTGCGGCGCCGACGCGAGACCGCCCGGACGGCCGCCGTCCTGCGGTCCACCGGTGCGCCGCGGGTCGTCGGCGGGCACCGGGTGCTGGTCGTGCCCGACGACGCGGCGGCCGCGTTCGCCCTGCCGGCCCGGCACGGCGGCGTCGTGGTGACGACCGGCGCGCTCGAGGCCCTCGACGAGACGGGGCTCGCTGCTGTCCTCGCCCACGAGGACGCCCACCTGCGCCAGCGCCACCACGTCGTGGCGGCGGTCGTCGAGGCCCTGGCGACCCACCTGCGCTGGATCCCCGTGGTGGCCGCCGTCGCGGACGCCGTGCCCACCTACCTGGAGATCGCCGCCGACGACGTCGCCCGGCACCGCGTCGGCACGACCGCGCTCGCCGGGGCGCTGCTCACGCTCGGCGACGCCCCTGACCGCGCCCCGGTCGCCGTCGGTGCCCTGCACGCCGGCGGACCGGACCGGATCCGGCACCTCGTCGCTCCCGGCACGGCGTCCGCCGGCACCTGGCCGGCCGTCGCCGTCGGGGCGCACCTCGGGGTGCTCGCCGCCGTGGCCCTGGCCGTCCACGTGCCGTACGCGGGCGCCCTGCTCTCGGGGTGCGCCTAGTCACGCCTCAGTCGAGCAGCGCCATGGCGGCCGCCCGGCCCGGGATGCCGCTCACTCCCCCGCCGCGGCGCGCACCGGCCCCGGCGAGCAGGACCTGGGGGTGCAGCGTCTCCACGCCCCAGGTCCCCGGGGCGTCGAGGCCCTCGGGGTCGGCATCCTCGTCCGCCCACGGCCACGACAGGTCACGGTGGAAGATGTGCCCGCCGGGCAGCCCGACGCTGCGCTCCAGGTCCACCGGCGTGCGCGCCTCGAGGCAGGGCTCGCCGTCCGGGCCCCGCCACAGCACGTCCTCGATCGGCTCGGCCAGCACGGAGTCCAGGGAACGCAGGGTGGCCGCGAGCGCCGCCTCGCGGGCGGTGTCGTGGTCCTCCCGGAACAGCCGGGCGGGCATGTGCAGCCCGAACAGCGTCAGCGTCTGCGCCCCGGCCGCCCGCAGGTCGGGACCCAGGATCGTGTCGTCCGTCAGGGAGTGGCAGTAGATCTCGCACGGCGGCGTCTCGGGGATCCGGCCGGCCGCGGCCTGGGCGTGGGCGGTCTGCAGCTCGTCGAAGGACTCGTGCACGTGGAAGGTCCCGCTGAACGCGGCGACCGGGTCGACGTCCTCGCGCAGCCGCGGCAGCCGGCGCAGCAGCATGTTGACCTTGAGCTGGGCACCCTCGGGCGCCGCGTCCGTGGCCCGGCCCGACGGCGTCGCGCCGGCGGCGTCGAGCAACGCGTCCAGCACGCTGGGGGCCGCCCCGCTGACGACCGCCCCGGCCCGCACCCCGCGGGTCCGCCCGCCGTCCGCGGTCCACGCGACCTCGGCGTCCCCGCCGGTCGGCCCGGGGTCGACCGCCGTCACCTCGGCACCGGTGACGATCGTCGCCCCGGCGGCGAGCGCCGCGTCGCGCAGCGCACCGGAGACCGCCCCCATCCCGCCGACGGGCACGTCCCAGTCCCCCGTGCCGCCGCCGATCACGTGGTAGAGGAAGCAGCGGTTCTGGATCAGCGAGGCCTCGTCCAGGTCGGCGAAGGTCCCGATGAGACCGTCCGTGGCCGCCACGCCGCGCACGACGTCGGCGTCGAACCGCTCGCGCAGCGTCCGGCCGAGCGGCTGCTCGACGACGGCCCGCCACAGCGCGTCGTCGCCCACCCGGGCGCGTGCCTCGGCCGCGGACAGCAGCGGCTCGGTGACCGTGGGGAAGACCCGACCCGCCAGCCGCTCCAGGTCGGCGGACAGCTCCTGCCAGCGGGTGTGGTCGCGCCCCGCCCCGATCGCCTCGAACGAGGCCCGGGTGGCGTCGTCGGACCCGGTGTCCACCAGCAGGCCGCGGTCGCCCACGGGCGTGTAGGAGGAGTAGCGGCGCCGCGCCAGACGCAGCGACAGCCCGAGCTCGTCGACGACCTGGCGCGGCATGAGCGAGACCAGGTAGGAGTAGCGCGACAGCCGCGCGTCCACACCGTCGAACACCGGGGCCGACACGGACGCCCCGCCGACGTGGTCGAGCCGTTCGAGCAGCAGCACCGACCGGCCGGCCCGGGCGAGGTAGGCGGCGGCCGTCAGGCCGTTGTGCCCTCCCCCGACGACCACGACGTCGTAGCGGGCGGCGGTGCGGGGCGGAGGCGCAGGTTCCATGCGGGTCATCGTGGCACGGCGGGTAACGTCACCGCCGTGAAGATCCTCGTGCCGAGCAACGTGCCCTTCGACCTGACCGTCGACGTCGAGGGGGTGGACGCCGTCGGCTACGTCATGCGTGAGGAGATCCCCGCCGCGCACGTGGACGCCGAGGCGATCGTCACCTGGGCGAGCCCGCAGCGGGTCATGGACGACGCCGCGCGCCGGCTGACGAACCTGCGCTGGGTGCAGACCCTCAACGCGGGCCCCGACCAGGCGCTCGCCACCGGCTTCGCCCCCGAGGTGGTCATCTCCTCCGGGCGCAGCCTGCACGACGCGACCGTGGCCGAGCACACCCTCGCCCTGCTGCTCGCCTCCGTCCGGCGGATCGACCGCACGCTGGAGGCGCAGCGCCGGCACGCGTGGGACCGGGACCTCGGTCGCGAGCAGGCCCGCGACGAGCAGGCGTTCACGCTGCACGGCGCGCACGTCGTGATCTGGGGCTTCGGGTCGATCGCTGCTCGGCTCACCCCGCTGCTCGAGGCCCTGGGCGCCCACGTCACGGGCGTGGCGTCGTCGGGCGGTGAGCGGTACGGCCGTCCGGTGGTCGGCCAGGACCGCCTGGGCGAGCTGCTGCCGACGACGGACGTGCTGATCTCCCTGCTGCCCGCGACCGCGGCCACCCACCACGCGCTGGACGCGTCGGTCCTCGCGCTGCTGCCGGCCCGCGCCCGGTTCGTCAACGCCGGACGCGGCACCACGGTCGACGAGGCGGCCCTGGCCGAGGCGCTGCGCTCGGGATCGATCGCCGGGGCCGCCCTCGACGTCACGGAGACCGAGCCGCTGCCCGCCGACTCCGCGCTCTGGGACACCCCGCACCTGATCCTCACCCCGCACGTCGCCGGTGGGCGTCCGCAGGGGGCGTCCGCGTTCGTCACCGCGCAGGTGCGGCGGTGGCGCGAGGGCGGGGCCGCAGCGCTGGAGAACGTCGTCGCGCGCTGACCGGCCACCGGGGCGGGGAGGCTCAGGACCCGGCGGTCTCGGGAGCGGCGGGCATCCGCTGCTGACGTCGGTACCGGCGCTCCTGGACGAGGGTCGCGACGATGGTCACGCCGAAGAACAGCCCGACCGCGCGCAGCCGGTCCTCCACCGTGGACGTCGCCAGCACGGCCACGAGCAGGACGAGCACGGCCCCGAGGTAGAGCGCGAACCACCCGTGCTGCCGCGGGTCCCGCAGGTCTCGGGCCTCCCAGTAGCGTCCGGTGAGGAACGACGCCGCCATCGGCCCCGCGAGCGTCGTCAGCGAGCCGATCATCTGGGCGTCGTCCACGCGGTCTCCTTCGACGGTGCTGGTCACGGCGGTCCGAGCCTAGGGCCTCCGCCGGATGCGCGGTAGGGGACGCGGCGATGCGACCGGTGCCGGGTCACGAGCGGTGCCCGTCGTCGCTCGACCCGAGGTGCTCGTCGAAGAAGGCCACGATGCGCCGGCGCGCGGCGTCGGCGGAGTCGGCGTGGTAGCCGGACCGGACGAACCGCCCCGGGACGAACGCCCACAGCGGCATCTCCTCGCGGGGGTGGTCGTTGAGGAACGAGTGCCCGGCACCCTCGTAGACGGTGACCTGGTGCGGGACCTCGGCGCGGGTCAGGGCCCGCTCGAGCCGGGCGGGGGCATCGGCCAGGCTGCGGTCCAGCGCCCCGTAGCTGCCGAGGACCGGGCAGGCGTCGGCGAGGAGCTCGTCCGCGTCCTCGGGGACACCGCCGTAGTTGACGCTCGCCGCCTGGTACCGGCCGCCGCCCGCGAGCAGCACCGCGAAACCGCCGCCGAGGCAGAAGCCGATGACGCCCACCCGCCCGGTGCAGTCCTCGTGGGCGGCCAGCCAGGACCGGGTCGCCTCGAGCTCGTCGAACCCGCGGCCCCGACGGCGCACGAGGGAGCGCATCGCCGACACCACGCACCACAGCCGCGGCCCGCGGTGCAGCAGGTCGGGCGCGACGGCGAGGAACCCGTGGTCGGCGAGCCACTCGCACTGGCGACGCAGGTCGGTCGTCATGCCCAGGGCGTCGTGGATCACCACCACGCCCGGCCACGGCGGTCTGTCGGCAGGACGCGCGAGGTAGACCGGCAGCGGGCCGTCGTCCGTCTCCACGGTCGTCAGGGCCATGGGCTCAGCCACCCTCCATGAAGCGGTTCCGCTCCAGCGTAGTGACGCGGACGGGCCACGCCCGCTGTCAGCGCCCGGGATCGTCGGCGAGCAGCTCGGCCAGCACCGGCAGGTGGCTGCCGTCGACCTCGCGGGTGGAGGTCACCAGCGTGACCGTTCCCCGTCGCGCGATGTCGCGCAGCTCGGCGAGGGCGTCCGCCCCCGGCCCCGGCGTCTCCAGCTCGGACCGGTACCGGTCACGGAACTCGGCGGCACGGTCCGGGTCGTGGGCGTACCAGCGACGCAGCTCGGTCGAGGGCGCGACGTCCCGGAGCCAGACGCCGACCCGTGGGTCGCCCTCGCGCACGCCCCGCGGCCAGAGCCGGTCGGCCAGCACCCGACGGCCGTCGTCGGGACCGGGCTCGGTGTACACACGCGCGAGGTGCACCGTCATGGTCCGAGCCTAGGGCGCGGCGTCCACCGGCAGCGGGTCGAGCCGCCGACGCAGCAGGCAGAACTCGTTGCCCTCGGGGTCGGCGAGCACGTGCCACGGCTCGTCTCCCGTCTGGCCGACGTCGGCCGGGCGTGCACCCAGCGCCAGGAGCCGCTCGAGCTCGGCGTCCTGGTCACGGTCGGTCGGGTTGACGTCGAGGTGCAGCCGCGGCTTCGCCGGCTCGGGGTCCGGGTGCGGACTGAGGATGATCGTCGGCTGCGGGCCCCCGAACCCGGACCGCGGACCGATCTCCAGGGCGCCGTGGTCCTCGTCGAGCACCACGTAGTCGAGGACCTCGCACCAGAACCTCGCCAACGCCGCGGGGTCCCTGCACTCGAGCACCAGCTCGCTGAGTCGACATGCCATGGTCGCGACCCTAGGGGTGCCCGTCGGCGGACGCGAGGGAATTCCGCGCGGTCACCAGCGGCCGTGGCGGGGGCGCGGCTGGCAGCGCGGGCAGGTGTACGACGACCGGTTCATGAACTCGTCCCGGCGCACGGGCGTCCCGCAGCGCGGGCAGGCCTCGCCGAGGCGGCCGTAGACGGCCAGCGCCCGCGAGAAGTAGCCGGACTCGCCGTTGACGTTGACGTACAGGGCGTCGAAGCTCGTGCCGCCCTGCGTCAGCGCCTCGGCCATGACCTCCGTGGCGGCGTCGAGCACGCGCCGCACGACGGGGCGCGTCATCGTGTCGGTGGCGCGAGCGTAGTGCACGCGGGCGCGCCACAGCGCCTCGTCGGCGTAGATGTTGCCCACCCCGGACACGACGGTCTGGTCCAGCAGCGCCCGCTTGATCCCGGTCCGACGACGGCGGACGCGCTCGACCAGGGCGTCACGGTCGAGCGCGGGGTCGAGCAGGTCGCGGCCGATGTGCGCCACGGGTTCCGGCACCGCGGCCAGCGGGCTGCCGTGCCCGCCGGGCGCGCCGTCCGACGTCGGGGCGAGGTCGGTGACGGAGAGGTGCCCGAAGGTGCGCTGGTCGACGAAGTCCAGGTGGTGCGCCCCCGACGGCGCCTCGTCCAGGTGGATCCGGACGCGCAGGTGGGGGTGCGCCCACTCCCCCGCGACAGCCGGGTCGCGCACCAGGAGCTGACCGGACATGCCCAGGTGCGCCAGCAGGGCGGCCGCCGGTTCGCCCGCGGCGGCGGGGTCGGTCAGCGGGAGCCAGAGATACTTGCCCCGCCGCGCGGCCCCGGCCAGCCGGCGGCCGCGGAGCTGGTCGGCGAACCCGGTCGGTCCGCCCTCGTGCCGACGCACCGAGTAGTCGCGGAACACCTCCACGTCCTGGACGACGGCACCGGTCACGAGCCGGTCGAGGCCGTCGCGGACGGTCTCGACCTCGGGGAGCTCAGGCACCGGCCGGCTGCTCCCCCGGACCGGCGCCCGCGTCCTGCGCCTGGCCCGGCAGGGGCAGGGCGACCACGGCGCGGTAGGCCTGCTCGGCGGCGGCCTGCTCGGCGTGCTTCTTCGCGGTGCCCTCGCCGAGCCCCGTCACGGGGCCCGCGGTGACCTGCGCCGAGAAGCGGCGCGCGTGCTCAGGACCCTCGCCGGTGACCTCGTAGACCGGGGCGTCGAACCCCCGCTCGGCCACCGCCTCCTGCAGCGAGGTCTTCCAGTCCAGCCCGGCGCCCAGGTCGGCCGCGGCCTCCATCGTGTCGTCGACGAGCCGGAGCACCAGGTCGCGGGCGACCTCGAGACCGTGCGAGAGGTACGTGGCGCCGAGCAGCGCCTCGACGGTGTCCGACAGGATCGAGTCCTTGTCGAACCCGCGGGTGCGCTTCTCGCCCTTGCCCAGCAGGACGTAGCGGCCCAGCTCGAGCCGGCGGGCCACCGCCGCGAGGGACCGCTGCGACACCGTCGCCGCCCGCATCTTCGCGAGCTCGCCCTCGGGCTTGTCCGGGTGACGCCGGTACAGCGCCTCGGTCACCACCAGCCCGAGCACCGTGTCCCCGAGGAACTCCAGGCGCTCGTTGGTGGGGATCCCGCCGGCCTCGTGCGCGAACGACCGGTGGGTCAGGGCAAGCACGAGAAGCTCGGGATCCAGATGGACCCCGAGCTTCTCGAGAAGTGCTGACGGCTCCGGACGTTCTCCGTTGCCGCGTGCAGGCATGTCAGCCCGCGTGCTCGGTGCGCAGCGCCTCGGCGTACTGACGGCCCTTGTAGGAGCCGCAGGTCGGGCACGCGGCGTGCGACAGCTTCTGGCCCTTGCACTGGGGGCAGGTCGCGAGCGGCGCTGCGGTGGTCTTCCACTGCGAGCGGCGCGCGCGGGTGTTGCTGCGCGACATCTTGCGCTTGGGAACAGCCACGGTCAGCTCTCTTTCGTCTCGTCGGACACGCTCGACTCCTCGAGCATGGTCTGCAGCGCCGCCCATCGGGGGTCGACGATGTCATGGTGGTGCTCGGGGTCGTCCTCCAGCCGTGCTCCGCACTCGGAGCACAGACCGGGGCAGTCCGGCCGGCACAGCGGTTGAAATGGTAGTGCAGTGACCAGCGAATCCCGAACCACGGGCTCGATGTCCGCCTGGTCGTCGATCAGCAGGGCCTCGTCCTCGGCCTCCTCGTCCCCGGCTTCCTCGGCGGCCTCGGCACGCTCGGGGTAGACGAAGAGCTCCTGGACACGGACGGTGACCTCCTGGGAGATCGGGTCCAGGCACCGCGCGCACTCACCGACCGCGGTGCCGCGCACGACGCCGGAGACGAGCACGCCCTCCATGACGGCCTCGAGGCGCAGCCCGAGGGTCAGGTCGGCGCCCTCGGGCACACCGATGACCGCCGTGCCCAGGTCTGCGGGCGCGGCGACGACGGTCGCGACCTCCCGCATGGTCCCGGGACGCCGCGAGAGCTCGTGCGTGTCGAGCACGAGCGGCGAGCGCTTGGCGGTGGTGATGGTGATGCTCCAGACGACGGCGCCGAGCACGGCGCGGTGTGCAGGTGGGACGGTCCTCACGGACCAGCGGTTCAGTCTACGCGATCGCCCCGCGCGGGCCAACGCACCCACGACGTGACGTACGCAACGGCACCGGCCCCGTCGCCCGCCGATGTCAGGCGCTGCGGCGGTCGCCCGAGTCGTCCTCGTCGGGCCACTCGGGGTCGGAGACCGCGTCCCAGCGCACGCGCGGGGACCCCGTGCCGAGACGCTCGGCCAGCTTCGACCGGCCCGCCCGGACCTGGGTGGTCAGCCGCCCCAGGTCGGCCTCGAAGTCGGCCAGCCGCCCGTCGCAGTACTCGTCGGCGTCGGCGCGCAGCGCCGCGGCCCTGCGCTCCGCCTCGGCGACGATGTCCGCCGCGCGGGACTCCGCCTGCACGACGACCTGCTCGTCCTGCACCAGCTCGATGGCGCGCGCCCGCGCCGTGGCCACGATCTCCTCGGCACGGCGGTGGGCGTCCTCGAGGGTGCGTTCGGCGTCCGCCAGCACCTCGTCCGCCCGGGCGACCTGGGTGGGCAGGTTGTCGCGCAGCTCGGCCACGAGCCCCAGCGCCTGGTCGCGGTCGATCTTGATGTTGGTCGACAGCGGCGACGTGCGCGCCTCCTCCACGAGCGCGGCCAGGTCGTCGATGATCTCCAGCAGTCCGGCGGTCGGGTTCGGGGTGTCGGTCATGTCGTGCTCCTCACGCACGGTGCGCCATGGCGGAGCGCACCGCCTCGGCCGCGGCGGACGGGACGAGGTCGTCGATCGGTCCGCCGTGCCGGGCGATGTCCTTGACCAGCGACGACGCCACGTGGGCGTACCGCTGCTCCGCCGGCAGGAAGATGGTCTCCACCCCGCTCAGGTGGCGGTTCATCAGGGCCATGGGGTGCTCGCCGTCGAAGTCGGCGCCGCCGCGCAGCCCCTTGACGACGGCCGCCGCCCCGGCCTCCCGGCAGAAGTCGACCAGCAGGCCCGGGACCACGTCGACGCGGACGTCGGCGGTCTCCGGGTCGTCCGCGACGGCGGCGCGCACCAGGTCGACCCGCTGGTCGGCGGTCAGCAGGGCGTTCTTGGCGGCGTTGCGGGCGACCCCCACCACGACGACGTCGAACAGGCGGTTCGCCCGACGCACGATGTCGAGGTGCCCGAGCGTGATCGGGTCGAAGGACCCGGGACAGACGGCGATGCTCACGTCGCCCACGGTAGGTCGGGCGGTCACGTTTCCGTGGGACCTTCCTCGGCCTGCCGCCGTTCGGCGTAGTGCACGACCGTGTCCCCGTACCGCTTGGCCGACAGCTCGACGAGCGCGTCCGGCCAGACGAAAGGTGCGCCCCGCCGGGCCTGCTCGAGGACGACGACGGCGTCGGGCGCCAGCACGCCGGGGACGGCCAGATCGGCGAGCACCCGGTTGAGCACGTCCGGGTCCAGGTCGTAGGGCGGGTCGATGAGCACGAGGTCGTACCCGTCGCCCGGCCCGCCGTCGGCCGCGATCCGGGCCGCGGTCCGCTCCGCCGGTTCGGCGAGCACGCGCACGACGCGGTCGAGGCCGAGGTCGGCGGCGTTGCGGCGGGCGATGTCGGCGGCCTGCCGCGCCGCGTCGACGAGCAGGACCTCGGCAGCGCCGCGGCTGGCGGCCTCGAGGCCGAGCGCGCCCGACCCCGCGAAGAGGTCCAGCACACGGGCGCCGTCGACGACGCCGAGGTGCTCGAGCCGCGAGAACATCGCCTCCCGGACGCGTTCGCTGGTGGGGCGGGTGCCCGACGGCGGCACGGTCAACGCCCGCCCACCGACGGTTCCGGCGACGATCCTGGTCATGGCCCGGACTCTACCTGCGCCCACGACGGCGTCGGGAGCGGATCGGCACGCTCAGGCGCGCTCGAGGAACTCCTCCTGCTCGGCGTCGAGCTGGACGGCGATCGCCGCGGCCAGCACGGGGTGCTGACCGAGGCCGGGGTCGGCGTCGACGACCCCGGTGGCCTCGGTGCGCGCCGAGTCGATGAGGTCGGCGTCCTGGACCACGCGGAGCAGGCGCAGGGAGCTGGTGCGTCCGGACTGCGCGGCGCCGAGCACGTCACCCTCGGAGCGCAGCTCGAGGTCGAGGGTGGCGAGCTCGAACCCGTCGGTGGTGGCGGCCAGCGCCTCGACGCGGGCGGCAGCCGGGGTGCCGGGCCGCGCGGTCGACACCAGCAGGCACAGACCCGGGTCGGACCCGCGACCGATGCGGCCCCGCAGCTGGTGGAGCTGGGAGATGCCGAACCGGTCGGCGTCGAAGACCACCATGACGGTGGCCTCGGGCACGTCGACACCGACCTCGACGACGGTCGTGGACACCAGGACGGGCGCCTGGCCGGCGGCGAACCGCGCCATCGCGGACTCCTTGTCGGCGGGTGCCATCTGGCCGTGCAGCACCCCGACCTCGACGCCCGCGAGCCGCGGCTCGGCGCGCAGCGCCTCCGCGACCTCGAGCACGGCACGCAGCGGGGCACGGTCGGAGCCACCGCCGTCGGGCTCGGTGAGCTCGAGGAACTCCGGGACCTCGTCGAAGTCCTGTCCCGGCCCCGCCCGCCGTGCCGAGGTGTCGCCGTCGTCGTCGGGATGGATGCGCGGGCACACCACGTAGGCCCGCCGGCCGGCGTCGACCTCCTCGCGGACCTTCTCCCACACCCGTTGCATCCACCGGGGGTTGTCCGCGGGGACCACGTGGGAGGTGATGCCGGAGCGGCCCGCCGGGATCTCGGTGAGGGTCGAGGTGGTGAGGTCGCCGAACACCGTCATCGCCACGGTGCGCGGGATGGGTGTGGCGGTCATGACCAGCAGGTGCGGGGCCACCCGGGCCTTGGCCCGCAGGGCGTCCCGCTGCTCGACGCCGAACCGGTGCTGCTCGTCGACGACGACCAGCCCCAGGTCGGCGAACTGCACCTGGTCACCCAGCAGCGCGTGCGTGCCCACGACGATTCCCGCCTCGCCGCCGGCGGCCTCCAGCAGCGCCTCCTTGCGGGCGGCCGCGTTCAGCGAGCCGGTGAGCAGGGCGACGCGGGTGCCGTGGGCCGCTCCGCCGAGCAGACCACCCTCGGCGAGCGGGCCCAGCATCGCGCGCAGCGTGCGGGCGTGCTGCGCGGCGAGCACCTCGGTGGGGGCGAGCAGCGCCGCCTGCCCACCGGCATCGATGACCTGCAGCATCGCCCGCAGCGCCACGACCGTCTTGCCGGATCCCACCTCGCCCTGCAGCAGGCGCTGCATCGGGCGCGGGCGGGCGAGCTCGCCGGCGATCTCGTCCCCCACCGCGCGCTGGCCCCCGGTGAGCGTGAACGGCAGGGCGGCGTCGAAGTCGGCGAGCAGACCGCCCTCGCCGTCGGGGCGGGGCGGCCGCGCGGTGGCCTCCTGCTCGGCGACGGCGGATCGACGCTGGGCGAGCGCCGCCTGCAGCACGAAGGCCTCCTCGAACCGCAGCCGGCGCCGTCCCGCCTGCCAGTCCTGCGCCGCCTCCGGCACGTGCACGGCACGCAGGGCGTCCAGCCGGGTCGGCAGCCCCAGCCGGGAGCGGACCTCGTCCGGGACGGGGTCGGGCACCTCGTCCTCCGTGAGCGGGTCCAGGACGGTCCGCACGGCCCGCTGGATGCGCCACGTCGGCACCGCGGCGGTGGCCGGGTAGATCGGGATCGGGCGCGAGGCCTCGCTCAGGGCGGACTCGTCGTCGTCGGCGTCGACCCCAACCAGCACGTAGTCCGGGTGGGTGAGCTGGCGGGTGCCGCGGTACTCGGAGACCACACCGGTGAACAGCCCCGACCGCCCCGGACGCAGCTTGTCCTCGTGCGGGCGCAGCGCGCCGGGACGCTTGGCGAAGAAGGTCAGGGCCAGCTCGTGCCGTCCGTCGGTCACCGTCGCCTGCAGCAGGGCGCCGCCGCGGCTGCGCATCGGGCGCACCGTGGCGCTCGCGACGCGTGCCATCACGGTGACGTGCTCCCCGAGCTGCAGGCGGTCCATGTCGGTGAGGGTGCCGGGTTCGCCGTAACGGCGCGGGTAGTGCCGGAGCAGGTCGTCGATCGTGACCAGACCCATCTTCTCGAGCGGCCCCGCGGCCCGCTTGCCCAGGGTGGCGGTCAGCGGCTCGGACAGCCGCGGGGTCATCGCCCGCCCCCGTCGCGCAGGGGCAGCAGCGCGTCGTTGACGACGTCCTCGACCGGCTCGACGCCGATCCCGACCCGGTCACCCGGGCGTCCGGTGGCGAGCACGACGACGTCGGCCCCGGGCGCGCACGCGGCGGCCCGGTCCACGACCTGCCCCAGCACGACGGCTCCGACGTCGGCGTCGGGCAGCACGGCGACGATCCCGGGGTCCTCGCACTCCTCGACCAACCGGACGACGGCGGTCGCGGCGTCGGCGGCGGCCACCCGGTCGGCCCGCAGACGCCGGTGCGCCGACAGCACCACGCCCGGCACGTCGAGGGCGTCCCCGCCGGCCCGCACCGCGTCCAGCGCACCGGCGAGCGCCGACACCGCGGTGACGAGGTGGACGTCGTCGGGGGCCGGTACGGCCGCGAGCCGGGGCTGGTCGCCCGGACCCCCGTGGGCGACGTCCCGGGCGACCAGGTCGTCGATCGCGTCGTCCAGCCCCTCCAGCAGCTCCGGCGAGGCCATGACGAGCACGTTCGGGGTCCCGGCAGCGACCGCCGCCTGCGCCAGGTCGTCGACGGCGGGAGCGGTGTCGAGGTCCAGCAGCACGACCGCACCGCCGGTGGCGAGCTCGGCGGCCAGCGCCGGTGCCGAGGTCGTCACCACCACGGCCCAGTCGGTGGGGGGCACCGCGAGGTGGCGCACGTGGACGTGGGAGATGGTGCCCCGCTCGGCCCAGCGGCGGGGCACCGCCAGGGCGGCGTCGAGGTCCGGTGCGTGCACGTGCGCCTGCCAGAGCGAGTCCACGTCGTCGGCGCTGCCGCCGACCACGACGACGGAGTTGCCGACCCGGTCGAGGTCGGCGCGCAGGGCGTCGGCCACGGCCCCCGGGACGAACCCGTCCGCGTCGGCGGAGCGGTGCAGCACGAACATCAGCTCGACCTCGTCGAGGCCGCCGGACTCCGGTTCGGCGACGTCGGCGGGCACCTCCGCCGCCATGTCGTCGCCGACGGGGGCGTGGCCGCGCAGGTCCATGTCGAGCAGCACGGGCGCCGTGGCGCCGGGCACCGGCGAGACCCCCGCCTCTCCCGCCGCCTGCTGGGCGGCGGCCAGGGACGCGAGCACCAGGACCAGGCCGCAGGCCCCGGCGTCGAGCACCCCGGCGTCGCGCAGGGGAGCCAGCGACCCGACGCTGCGCAGGGCCGCCTCCCGCGCCCCTCGCCGGGCGGCGTCGAGGACGCTGAGCCGTCGCGGCGCCCCGAGCGGCCCCACCATGCCGCCGGCCTCGGCGTGCCGGGCAGCGGCCGCCGCGGCGTCGGCGGCCGTGAGGATCGTGCCGGGCATCGGGTGCGCCACGGCGCGGCGGGCCGACCGTGCCGCGACGTCCAGACCGACGCCCAAGGTGTCCTGCCGGCTCGCGGCGACCGCGAACCCGCGCAGCCACTCGCTGAGGATGACCCCGGAGTTGCCGCGGGCGCCGAGCAGGGCGGCCCGGGCGGCGACCCGCAGCAGCTTGGCCCCGCCGCTGGCGGCATCCGCGTCGTGGACGGCCCCGGCGGCCTCGCGGACGGTCAGGTACATGTTGGTCCCCGTGTCGCCGTCGGCGACGGGGAACACGTTGACCCCGTCGAGCTCCGGTCGGGCGATGTCGAGGGCCTCGACCACCGTGTGCGCCCAGGTGCGCACCACGACGGCGTCCAGGAGCTCGGGCTGATCCACGCTGCCCACCGTAGCGGTGACGGAGGGCACGTCGCGGGAGCGTTGAGGGTTTCCGCGGCGATCCGCTATCATCATGTGGTTGCCTGGAATCCGGGCACCCCCCAAGACCACCGACCTTCACGTCCTGCTGCCCTGCTGGCGCGCGACGTGACACGACGATTCAGGAGACACCGTGGCTGCCAACTGCGACGTCTGCGGCAAGGGCCCGGGCTTCGGGCACAGCGTTTCGCACTCCCACATCCGGACCAAGCGCCGCTGGAACCCGAACATCCAGCGCGTGCGCGCCGTCGTCGCGGGCACCCCCAAGCGCGTGAACGTGTGCACCTCGTGCCTCAAGGCCGGCAAGGTGCAGCGCCAGGCCTGAGCCTCCGCCGCACGGCGACATCATCGACGAACGCCCGTCGGGTCCGACCCGGCGGGCGTCTGTCGTGCGATCACGGCCCGTGAACCGCGACCCATGAACTGCAAAGAGTTCGTGAACCGTTCACCAATACCTCTTGGCGTGCCCGGCGGACCGTGGCAGTCTGAATCCATGATGGTCGAGACCGACAACGACGTGGTGATCCGTTCGGCGAACCCCTCGGACGCCGGTGCCATCGCCCGGGTGCACCTGACCTCGTGGCGCAGCGCGTACGCCCACGTCCTGCCGTCCGACTACCTCGACTCCCTCGACGTGGACGAGCAGACCCGGACCTGGGAGAAGTCCCTCGGCCAGGAGAACAGCACGACCGTCGTCGCCGAGGCCGACGGGCGCACGCTCGGGTTCGCGAGCTGGGGGCCGTCCCGCGACGAGGACGCCGAGGACGGCTGCCTGGAGCTCTACGCGATCTACCTCGACCCGGAGTCCTGGGGTCGCGGCGTGGCCCGTGACCTGATGCGCACGATGCTCGGCGAGGTCGGCCCGCGGGCCCGGATCACCCTGTGGGTGCTGTCCGAGAACGCCCGGGCCCACCACTTCTACCGGCGGCACGGCTTCCAGCCCGACGGGATCGAGCGCATGGAGGACTACGCCGACGTGCCCGTGACCGAGGTCCGCTTCGTCCGGGAGCCCGAGCGCTGACCCGGAGCGCAGCCGACGGTACGCGCCAGGATCAGGGACGGAAGTGGTCCCACCCGGTCGCGACGTGCGGGACCTCGCCGTTGAGCAGCACGCGCGGCGCGTCGTCCGCCGGCGCCCTGACGTCGCCGACCAGCCGGAAGCCGTTCGGCAGCCCCCGGTCGGCCACCTCCGCGGGGAAGGTCGCGAGCAGCCCGTGGTCCTCTCCCCCGGACAGCACCCAGGTCCGTGCCCGGTCGGCCCCGTCGGGGTCCTCGGTCGCCACGGCGACCTCGACGGCCGCCGGGACGAGCGCGGTCACGTCGCGCATCAACGCACCCTCGGCGAGGTCGACGTCCACACCGCTGGCGCGGGCGAGCCGGCCCGCGTCCCGCAGCAACCCGTCCGAGACGTCGAGCATCGCCGTCGCCCCCGCGAGCGCCGCCGCGGGCCCGGCCTCGAGCGGCGCCTCCGGGCGCAGGTACGCGGCGACGTAGGGCGTGCGTGACGTCGCGGCGCCGGGCGCACCGTCGTCGGGGGTCGCCGCTCCGCTGGTGAGCAGGTCGAACCCGGCGGCCGAGGCGCCGAGCACGCCGGCGTGCGCGACGACGTCGCCCGGACGCGCACCCGATCGCAGCACCGGCGCCCGCCCGGCGAGGTCGCCGTGGACCGTGACGGACACCACCACCGCGTCACCGCCGGACAGGTCGCCGCCGACGACCGTCGCCGGGCCGGAGGCGTCGGCCAGACCACGCGCGAGGTCGGTCACCCACTGCACCGGCAGGTCGGCAGGCATCACCAGGGAGACCACCATGGACGTCGCGCGCGCTCCCATGGCGGCGACGTCGGCGAGGTTCTGGACCGCCGCCCGGTACCCGACGTCGTACCCGCCCGACCACTCGCGGCGGAAGTGGCGGCCCTCGACGAGGACGTCCGTGGTCACGACGAAACGTCCGTCGGCGGCGCGCACCACCGCCGCGTCGTCGCCCGGCCCGACGTCGACCCCCTCGCCGACGGGCAGGAGCGGGAAGATACGTGCCAGGAGCGCGGTCTCGTCGAGGTCGCGCACGCGCAGGATGGGGTCGGTCACGACCGAACCCTAACCGGACGCCGGGCCGTGACGGGGACGGTTACCGTAGGCACGTGCTCGTCCGTCGACTCGCCGCCCTGCTCGCCCCGCCGTGCCTCCTGCTGCTCGCCGGCTGCACCCCGACGATCGGGGTCGAGCCGGGCGAGGACGCCGCGAACCCCGACTGCGCACCCGTGATGCTGGCGCTGCCGGACGTCGTCGCCGGGGACCTGGAGCGCGCCGACGTCAACGCCCAGTCGACGGCCGCCTGGGGCTCACCGGGCGCCGCGGTCACGCTGCGGTGCGGGGTCGAGGAGCCGGGCCCCTCCTCGGACTGCCAGCGGATCGACACGGCCAACGGTTCCGTGGACTGGGTCGTGGAGACCAACGACAGCGGCACCTGGCGTTTCACGACCTACGGCCGGACGCCCGCGATCGACGTGACCGTGCCGCCGTCGGTGACGACGGACCACTCGACGTCGTTCATCGCCGACCTGACGTCCGCCGTCTCCCTGATCCCGGCGACCAGGACCTGCACCTGAGCCCAGGCGTCGGTGACGTGACCCACCGCGCGGCGCAGTTCGTCCGTCCGGTCACCCGGTGACGAGCAGGTCAGCGCAGCCCGGTCGGCCTCTCGAGGGCGAGCTGGATGAGCTCGTCGACCAGCGCCGGGTAGCTCATCCCGGTCGCCTCCCACATGCGCGGGTACATCGAGAACGGGGTGAACCCCGGCATGGTGTTGATCTCGTTGACGACGACCTGCTGCTCGGGCGTGACGAACACGTCGACGCGCGACAGCCCCTCGGCCTCCACGGCCTCGAAGGTGCGGACGGCGAGGTCGCGGACCTCGGCGATCACCGGCTCGGGGAGGTCGGCGGGGCACGACAGCTCGACGTGCGCCTCGTCGAGGTACTTGGCCTCGAAGTCGTAGAAGGCGTGCGTGCCGTCCACGACGATCTCCCCGGGCAGCGACGCCCGCGCGCGGTCTCCGCCGCGGCCGCCGAGCACCGCGCACTCGATCTCGCGGCCCTCGATCCCGGCCTCCACGATCACCTTCGGGTCGTGCTCGCGGGCCTCCTCCACGGCGGCCGGCAGGTCCTCGAGCACGTCCACCCGGGTGATGCCGAGCGACGACCCCGCCCGGGCGGGCTTGACGAAGACGGGCAGCCCGAGCCGCTCGACGCGGGCGACGCAGGCCTCGGGGTCGGCGTCCCAGTCGTGGGGCTTGATGACCTCGTAGGGCCCGACGGGGATGCCGTGCCCGGCCAGGACGAGCTTCATGAAGTGCTTGTCCATCCCGACCGCGGACGCCAGCACCCCGGCGCCGACGTACCGCACGTCGGCGAGCTCCAGCAGCCCCTGGACCGTGCCGTCCTCGCCGAACGGCCCGTGCAGCAGCGGGAAGACGACGTCGACCTGACCGAGCACGTCGGGGACCTGCCCGGGCTCCAGCGTGCGCAGGGTGCGCTCGCCCGCCGTCAGGGACAGGACCACCTCGGCACCCTCGTCGGAGGTCACCTCGGGCAGCCGGCCCGCCGTGATCCTCCAGCGCTCGGCGTCGTCCTCGGCGACCACCCAGCGCCCGGCGCGGGTGATCCCGATCGGGACGACGTCGTAGGCGTCACGGTCGATCGCGCCGAGCACCCCGGCGGCGGTGGCGGCGGAGATCGCGTGCTCGCCGGAACGGCCTCCGAACAGGAGGGCGACGCGCGGCTTGCGCGGGGGCGCGGAGGGCTGGGTCTCGGGCATCGGCCCGACCCTACCGGACCGCTCACCCGCTCCGGCACGCGGTCGCCGTCACGCCGCGCGCAGCTCCTTGCGCAGGATCTTGCCCGACGCCGACTTGGGGACGGCGTGGGTGAACTGCACGGCACGGACCTTCTTGTAGGGCGCGACCCGGGCGGCCACGTACTCCATCACGTCCTCCGCGCTGAGCTCCGCACCCTCGGCCCGCACGACGAACGCCTTGGGGATCTCCTCGCCGTCGTCGTCGACCACCCCGATGACGGCGGCGTCGGCGATCTGCGGGTGTGACAGCAGCAACGCCTCGAGCTCGGCGGGCGGCACCTGGTACCCCTTGTACTTGATGAGCTCCTTGAGCCGGTCGACGACGTGGAACACGCCCTCGGCGTCGACGGTGACCACGTCCCCGGTGTGCAGGAACCCGTCGGCGTCGATGGTGTCGCGCGTCTCGGCCTCGTTGCCCAGGTAGCCGACCATCACGTTCGGGCCGGCGCAGAGCAGCTCGCCGGGAGCACTCGTGCCCTCGGCCGGCTGCTCGATCTCCTCACCGGTGGCGGGGTCCACGACCTTGGCCACCATGTTGGCCACCAGCAGCCCGATCGAGCCGGGGTCGATGTCGTCCCGGTCGAACGGCACGACGTGGGAGACGGGTGACATCTCGCTCATGCCGTAGCCCTGCATGACACGGGCCCGGGGCAGCCGTTCGCCGACGGCGGCCGCGAGCTGGGCGTCGAACGGTGCGGCGCCGGACATCATGATCCGCACGCTGGACAGGTCGGCCTCGAGCGCGAGCGGGTGCTTGGCCAGCGCCAGCGCGATGGGCGGGGCGACGAACAGCACGGTCGCCCGGTGCTCGGTGATGACGCGCAGGTACTCCGGCAGGTCGAACCGGGGCATCGTCACCACGGTGGACCCCTGCTGCAGGGCGCAGTTCATGAGCACGGTCATGCCGTAGATGTGGAAGAACGGCAGGACCGCCGGGACCACGTCGTCGCGCACCAGCGGGATGTAGGGCTCGGACTGCAGGACGTTGGCCACGAGGTTGCGGTGCGTCAGCATCACACCCTTGGGCAGGCCGGTCGTGCCCGAGGAGTACGGCAGCACCGCCAGGTGGGTGGCGGGGTCGAAGGACACCTCCGGGGCGGGGGCGCCGGCCGCGAGGAGGTCGCGCAGGTTCGAGTACCCCTCGGCGCCGTCCATGACGACGACGTCGTCGCGCGAGAGCCCGGCGGCCTCGGCGCCCTCCGTGGCCTGCGCCAGCAGGGGCGACACGGTGATCAGCGCCTTCGACCCGGAGGCGGTGAGCTGCTTGCCCACCTCGGGCCCGGAGGCGAGCGCGTTGAGCGTGGTGACGGTGACACCGGCCCGCAGCAGTCCGTGGAAGACGCTGATGAAGGCCGGGACGTTCGGGCTGTGCAGGGCGACCACGTCACCGACGCCGAGGCCGCGGGCCGCGACGGCCCCGGCGACGGCGTCCACCTGGGCGCGCAGGGCACCGAAGGTCGTGGCCTCGCCGGTCGGGCCGTCGACGACGGCGGTCCTGCCGAGGTCCTCCTCGGTCAGGGAACCGAACAGGAAGTCGTACAGGCTGAGGTCGGGGATCTCGACATCCGGGTGCGGGCTTCGGACGACCAACGGTGGCTCCTCTCTCCGACGCGGTCCTCGGCGACCGCTGCTGGCGCCACCCTAGCCCGGCGTCGGCCGGCAGCCCGCACCGATGTTTGAATCGGGGCATGACGACGCTGCTCTCCGACGACCTGCTGGCCACCATCCGTGGGCGGGCCGCGATCCACGACCGGGAGAACTCGTTCTTCGCCGACGACCTGGACGACCTGCGGGCCGCCGGATACCTCGGAGCCCTCGTGCCGACGTCGCTGGGCGGTTCGGGGCTCTCCCTGCGCGAGCTGTGCCACGAGCAGTCCCGGCTGGCCGGGGCGGCACCGGCCACGGCGCTGGCCGTCAACATGCACCACGTGTGGACGGGCGTCGCCCGCTACCTGCACGAGCGGGGCGACGACACGCTCGACTGGCTCCTCGCCGAGGCGGCGGCCGGGGAGGTCTTCGGGTTCGGGTACTCCGAGGCCGGCAACGACCTCGTGCTGCTGGGGTCGCGCACCGAGGCCCGGCCCGACGGCGAGGGTGGCTACACCTTCCACGGCCGCAAGATCTTCACGTCGAACTCCCCGGGGTGGACCCGGCTGGGCGTCATGGGGCTGGACAGCACGACCGACCCGGACGACCCGCGCATCGTGCACGCCTTCATCACGCGCGACGGCGGCGGGTTCGAGATCCTCGACGACTGGGACACGATCGGCATGCGGGCGTCGCAGTCGTGCACCACGGTGCTCGACGGTGCGCACGCCCCCGCCGAACGGGTCATGCGTCGGATCGCGCCGGGTCCGAGCCTGGACCCCTACGTGCTGGGGATCTTCACCAGCTTCGAGATCCTGCTCGCCGCCGTGTACGCGGGCATCGCCGACCGCGCGCTCGAGCTGGCGGTGTCCACGGTGGAGCGGCGCACCTCGATGAAGACCGGCAAGGCGTACTCCCAGGACCCGGACATCCGCCGGCGCATCGCCGCCGCGGCGCTGGCCCAGGACGGGATCTGGCCCCAGATCGACCAGATCGCCGGCGGGATCGACGCCCTCGAGGACCGCGGAGCCGGGTGGTTCCGCGCGACGTCCGGCCTGAAGATCCGCGCGACCGAGACCGCCTGCGACGTGGTCGACGAGGCCATCCGCTGCTCGGGCGGCTCGACGTACTTCCACCGCTCGGAGCTGGGGCGCCTCTACCGGGACGTGCTGGCGGGCATCTTCCAGCCCAGCGACGACGAGTCGGCGCACGCCCAGGTGGCCCAGTCGCTGCTCGGTCCGCTCCGGCAGGACTGAGTCCGGGCCGGCGGCCCCGCCGCGACGGTCAGACGCCGTCGCGGCGGGCCCGCTCGATCCCGTCGAGGAGCAGGCCGAGCGTGAACTCGAACTCGGTCTGGCTGTCGCACCAGCCGAGGGTCGGGTCGGCCGGGTCGTGCAGCTCGGCGGCGACCATCGCCGTGAGATGGGGCAGGGACTCGGCCATGGCCGCCAGTTCTTCCTCGGCGACGTCGTCGTCGCCGGCCTGGGGGTCGAACACCTCGGGGGTGAACCCCAGCACCATGCCGCCCAGGGCGTGCATCGCGCGGTGCGCCAGCCGGTAGGAGCACCCGCCGCGCACCATCGCGCCGAGCGCCTCGTCGTAGAGCTGATAGACCCCTGGCCGGAGGTTCGGTCGTGACCCGAGCAGCCGGGGCAGCCACGGGTGGCGCACCACGACGTCGCGCGCGACGAGGCAGCGCGACCTCACGTCCGCCACCCAGTCGTCCCCGGGATCCTCCCGCTCGGCCAGCCCGGCATGGATCTGGGCGGCCACGACGTCGACCAGGCCGTCGAGCAGCTCGTCCTTCTTGCCGGGCAGGTAGTGGTACAGGGACATCGCCTCGACGCCGAGCCGCGTCGCCACGCCCCGCATGGTCACCGCGGCGAGACCGTCCGCGTCCGCGAGCGCGACCCCGGCACCGAGCACGCGGTCGCGGCTCAACGGTCCGTCGGAACCCATCTGCGTCCCCCTCTTCCCTCACTCGACCTTACGCCGTATGGTTGCCTTACGCCGTAAGGACGCGGCCCTCCGCCTCTCGGAAGGAACCCATCATGGACCAGCGCATCTCCCGGCCGGTCGCCCGCACCACCGGACTGCTCTACCTCGCCCTCGGGATCACCGGCATGGCGGGCTTCCTGCTCGTGCGCCCGCTGGTCTTCGACCCGACCGACGCCGCGACCACCGCGACCCTGCTCGTCGAGCACGAGCTCCTGGCGCGCATCGGGATCGCTCTCGAGCTCGCCCTGGTGGTCAGCCAGGCGCTCGCCGCCCTCTGGTTCGTCCGGCTCTTCCGCCCGGTCGAACCCTTCGCCGCGGCCGCGGTCGGCGTGCTGGGCATGATGAACGCCGTCGCGATCCTCGGCAGCACGGCCGCTCTCGGCACGGCCCTGGGCACCGCGCTCGCCGGGGACCCCGCCGGACCGCAGCAGATGTTCCTGCTCTCGGAGAACCTGTGGCTCGCCGGTGCGGCGTTCTTCGGACTCTGGCTGATCCCGATGGGTCGTCTCGTGCTGCTCTCCGGCCTGCCCCGCGCGCTCGGCTGGTTCCTGCTCGTCGGGGGTGTCGGCTACCTGCTGCAGTCCTTCCTGCTCGTCCTCGCCCCCGACGCCGGCCTGGTCGCCGACGTCCTCGTGCTGCCCGCCACCGTCGGCGAGCTGTGGATGATCGGCCTGCTGCTCTGGATCGGGTTCCGGCGCGACCGCTCGCGCACCGACGTCGCCGAGGAACCGGCCCTGCGTCCCTGACGAGGACCGTAGGCTGGGCTGCCATGACGCCCGACCCGCACGCCCACGCCGTCCCGAGCCTCGCACCCGCCACCGTCGCCGTGACGGCCGGCCGCCCGTCCCGCGTGCAGGGCGGCCCGGTCAACCCGCCGGTCGTGCTGTCCTCGACCTACGTCTCGCGCGGCATCCCGGGCGACGAACCGCTCTACGCCCGCGGTGGCACCGAGACCTGGGAGTCGTTCGAGCAGGCCCTCGCCGCCCTCGAGGGCGGCGAGCACGGCATCGTCCTGGGGTCAGGCATGGCCGCCATCGCCGCCGCGATCGGGGACCTGCCCCCGGGCAGCACCGTCGTGGTGCCACGGCACGCCTACCAGGTCACGCTGGGCTACCTCGACGACCGTGCCGCCCGGTACGACGTCGAGGTCCGCCGCGTCGACGTCGCGGACACCGAGGCCGTGGTGGCGGCCCTCGACGGCGCGGACCTCCTCGTGGTCGAGTCGCCCACGAACCCGATGCTGGAGATCGCCGACCTGCCCGCCCTCCTGGCCGCCGCCCGCGACCGGGGCGTGCGGTCCGTGGTCGACAACACCTTCGCCACCCCGCTGGGACAGCAGCCGCTCGCCCTCGGGGCCGACGTCGTCGTGCACTCGGTGACGAAGTACCTGTCCGGGCACACCGACATCGTCCTGGGCGCGGTGGTGACGAACGACGACCGGATCGCCGCCGACGTGCGCTCCTACCGGACCCTGCACGGGGCGATCGCCGGGCCGATGGAGGTCTTCCTGGCGCTGCGCGGGCTGCGCACCCTGCACCTGCGCGTCGAACGGGCCGCGGCCAACGCCGTCGAGCTCGCCCGCCGCCTGCACGACCACCCGGCCGTGGCCGAGGTGCGTCACCCCTCGCTGCCCGACGACCCGGGGCACGGACGGGCCGCGGCACAGATGGCGCACTTCGGCGCCGTGGTCGGGGTGCGCCCGGTCGGCGGCCGGGGCGCCGCGGACGCGCTGGTCGACGCCGTGCGGCTGTGGGTTCCCGCCACCTCCCTGGGTGGCGTCGAGTCGCTGCTGGAACGGCGTCGTCGCCTGGCGACCGAGTCGCCCACGGTGCCGGAGGACCTCGTGCGGCTCTCCGTCGGCGTCGAGGACGTCGAGGACCTCTGGGCGGACCTCGCGCAGGCCCTGGAGCGGGCGACCGCCTGAGCTGCCGACGCGCCACGTCCCTGCGCGGTGCCGGGAACCGCCGGCGGGCCTAGGCTCGTCGGAGGGACCCGTCCACCAGGGAGGCACCGTGCACCCTTCATCGCACCGCCGCCGGGCTGCGGGGACCTGTGCCCTCCTGGCCCTCGGTGCCCTGCTGGCCGCCTGCGGCGACGGCGAGGGGACGTCGGGCTACGGCGGCGGCGTGTCGACGGCGGACGCCTCGCCGACGACCACCGCCGCGACGCCCACGGCGTCGGCCACCGACGACGCCGGCACCGCGGCGCCCACGGACACCCCCGACGAACCGTCACCCGACGCGGCGAGCGCGACGGAACCCGTCACGCCGTTCGCGGGCGGGACCGCCCTGGACGAGGGCGAGCCGAGCGCCGACGCGATGCTGACCGTCACCGGAATCCGCGTCGGCGCGCACGAGGAGTACGACCGTGTCGTGTTCGACCTGGACGGCACCGGCACCCCCGGCTACCGCGTCCAGTACGTCGAGGAGGCCGTCGAGCCGGGCAGCGGCGAGACGGTCGACGTCGCCGGTGACGCCGTGCTGCAGGTGGAGATCACCGGGTCGGCGATGCCGACGGACTCGGGCGTGACCGAGTACGGCGGCGACCCGGTCGCCGGTCCGGGCGGGTCGATCGAGCAGGTCGTCTACCGCTTCGTCTTCGAGGGCACCACGACGGCGTTCGTCGGGGTCGACGGCGAACCGCGCCCGTTCCAGGCGTTCACCCTGGAGGACCCGGTGCGCCTGGTGGTCGACGTCGGGAACTGAGCGTCGGGCCGGCCGCTGCCGGCCGGCCGCTCAGTCGGCGATGCTCTCGGACTTCTGCGGGCGAGACAGCAGCGCGCGCGCCATCTCGTCCACCGAGAGCCCCTCGTGCAGCACGGCCACGACACCGGCCGTGATGGGCATGTCGACACCGTGCTGCTGGGCCAGCTCGAGGACGGAGCGGGAGGACTTCACGCCCTCCGCCGTCGTGCCGGTGGCCTCCAGCGCCTCCTCCAGGCTCATGCCCTGGCCGACGTACTTGCCCAGCGAGTGGTTGCGCGACAGCGGCGAGGCGCAGGTGGCGACGAGGTCGCCCATGCCCGCCAGGCCGGCGAACGTCTCCTGCTCGGCGCCCAGAGCCCGCCCCAGGCGGGTGATCTCGACGAGCCCCCGGGTGATGACGGTCGCCGTCGTGTTCCAGCCGAACCCGCTGCCCTGTGCCATGCCGACGGCCAGCGCGATGATGTTCTTCACCGCGCCGCACAGCTCGACACCGACGACGTCGGAGTTGGTGTAGGGCCGGAAGTAGGAGTTCGAGCAGGCCTCGGCCACGACCCGCGCGTTCTCGGCGTCGGAGCACGCCACCACCGTCGCCGTGGGCTGCCGGGCGGCGATCTCCTTGGCCAGGTTGGGCCCGGACACGACGGCCACGCGCTCGTCCGGGACGTCGAGGGCCTCGGCCACGACCTGGCTCATGCGCTTGTCGGTGCTGAGCTCGACGCCCTTCATCAGGGAGACGACGATCGCGTCGGGCTCGAGGTGCTCGCGCAGCGGCTCCAGGGTGCGTCGGGCCACCTGGGAGGGGATGGCGACGACGACGATCCTCGCCCCGGCGAGCGCGGCGGCGGCGTCGGTCGTGGCGGCCATCGCCGGGAGCTCGACGTCGGGCAGGTACTTGCTGTTGCGTCGCTCCTCGGCCACCTGGCGGACCAGGGCCTCGTCCCGGCCCCACAGGGTGACGTCGCAGCCGGCGTCGGCCATGACCATCGCGAACGTGGTGCCCCAGGAGCCGGAGCCCAGGACCGCTGTCGTCGGGCCCCTCACGGGCGCTCCACCGGCGGGTAGTGCATCTGTCTCACCTCGTAGTCAGGGTGCTTGCGCAGGTCGAACCGTCGCGCCGGCGGCTCCTCGCCCCGGAGCGTGGCGAGCTGGGCGGTGATGGCGTCCATCACGCGGTCCATCGCCTCGCGCAGGGTGGCGGAGTCGAGCGGTCGGTCGTACAGGTCGCTCAGGTCGACCGGCGGGCCCGCCGTGACCTGGACCCGCTTGCGCGGGAAGAGCCGCGGCAGCTTGCCGTAGCGGGGCAGGATGTCCGTCGCGCCCCACTGCGCCACGGGGACGACCGGCAGCTTCGACGCCAGCGCGATCCGGGCCAGACCCGTCTTCGGCTCCATCGGCCACAGGTCGGGGTCGCGCGTCAGCGTCCCCTCCGGGAACACCGCCACGCAGGCGCCCTCCCCGAGCTCGCGACCCGCGCGCTCCAGCGAGGCGGCGGCCGCCTGGCTGCCCCGGTCGACGGGGATCATGTTCGTCGCACGCAGCGCACCCCCGACGACCGGCACGTCGAACAGCCCGCGCTTGGCCAGCACGCGCGGCTCGACACCCTGGTCGAACAGGTAGTGCACGAACGTCAGGGCGTCGAGCTCGGTCGCATGGTTGGCGGCCGCGATGAATCCGCCGTCCGTGGGGAGGTTCTCGCTGCCGCTCCACTCGTAGCGGCACATCGAGAACAGCACGGGCCGGACGATCTTCGCGATGACGCGGTAGAGCCGCGACTCAGGTCTGGCGATGGGCACGGCCGGAAGCCTACCTGCCGACCGCAGGCGTCAGCCCCGGGCGACGTCGGCGCCCAGCGCCGCCAGCTTGTCCTGGAAGGACTCGTACCCGCGGTCGATGAGGCTGATGCCGCGCACCGTCGAGGTGCCCTTGGCCGCCAGCGCCGCGATGAGGTGGGAGAACCCGCCGCGCAGGTCCGGCACCTCGATGTCGGCCGCCTCGAGGGGGGTCGGCCCGGACACCACGGCGGAGTGCTGGAAGTTGCGGCGGCCGAAACGGCAGGCCGCGCCGCCGAGGCACTCCTTGTAGACCTGGATCGTGGCGCCCATCTGGCGCAGCGCCTCGGTGAACCCGAACCGGTTCTCGTACACGGTCTCGTGCACGATCGACAGACCCGTGGCCTGCGTGAGCGCGACGACCAGCGGCTGCTGCCAGTCGGTCATGAAACCGGGGTGGACGTCCGTCTCGAGCACGATGGAGCGCAGCTCCCCGCCCGGGTGCCAGAACCGGATGCCGTCGTCCTGGACGTCGAACTGGCCGCCGACCTTGCGGTAGGTGTTGAGGAACGTCATCATCTCGGGCTGGGTGGCGCCCTTGATGGTCACGTCACCGCCGGTCGCCAGCGCGGCCGAGGCCCAGGACGCGGCCTCGATGCGGTCGCCGAGGGCGTTGTGGACGTAGCCGTCGAGCCGGTCGACGCCCTCGATGCGGATCACCCGGTCGGTGTCGACCGAGATGATCGCGCCCATCTTCTGCAGCACCGCGATGAGGTCCATGATCTCGGGCTCGATCGCCGCACCGGTCAGCTCGGTGATGCCCTCGGCCCGCACGGCCGTCAGCAGCAGCTGCTCGGTGGCCCCCACGGACGGGTAGGGCAGCTCGATCCGGGTGCCCTGCAGGCGCCGCGGCGCACGCAGGTGGATGCCGTTGGGCCGCTTGTCGACGACGGCACCGAACTGGCGCAGGATGTCGAGGTGGTAGTTGATCGGCCGGTCGCCGATCCGGCAGCCGCCCAGGTCCGGGATGAAGGCCTCGCCGAGACGGTGCAGCAGGGGGCCGCAGAACAGGATCGGGATGCGGCTGGACCCGGCGTGCGCGTCGATGTCCGCGACGTGCGCCGACTCGACGTTCGACGGGTCGAGGTCGAGGATGCCGGCCTCCGGGTCGTACTTGACGTTGACCCCGTGCAGCTCGAGCAGGCCGGAGACGACCGCGACGTCACGGATCTGCGGGACGTTGCGCAGCACGCTCGCCGACTCTCCCAGCAGGGAGGCCACCATCGCCTTGGACACGAAGTTCTTCGCTCCACGCACCTCGATGGTGCCCTGCAGCGGCGTGCCGCCGTTGACGTACAGCAGATCAGTCATAGGTCGTCGTTCGTCCTGTCGTCGCGGAATCCGCAGCACGGTGGTGCTGCTCGTCGGTGCGGGCCCCCGGCTCGCAGTGGCGCGGTCGTGCGCAGCGCGCACGATCCTCCCCCCGGAGGCCCTCGGGTGCCAACACCCGGCACCGCCACAGTATTCACGTTCACCACACCTTCACTCCGCGGGCGCGGACTCGCGCGGGGGCACGGCACGGTTGGCCGGATCGTGATGCGGAGCAGGCCGGATCGTGACCCGGACGCACCCTTCTGACACGCGGGTGAAGTCCGTCACAAACATATACCCCCCAGGGTGTGAGGAGTAGCCTGGGAACAACGGTAGGTCCGCGATGAAGGAGTCGATCATGACCGCTCGTGTCCTGGTTCTCGGCGGCAGCTTCGCAGGGATGACGGCCGCCCTGTCCATCAAGTCCGACCTGGGCGACGAGGTCGACGTCACCGTCGTCTCGGCCTCGGACCGGTTCGTGTTCAACCCCTCCCTGATCTGGCTGCCGTTCGGCCGCCGCGGCCGCACCGACATCACGTTCCCCCTGGAGCCGACGTTCACCAAGCAGGGTGTGCGGTTCGTCCACGGCGAGGCGAGCTACGTCGACCCCGACCACCACCGGGTCGAGACCACCGAGGGCACGTTCGACTACGACTACCTGGTGATCGCCACCGGGTACCGCAACGACCTCGACGTCGTCCCCGGGATGCGCGACACGCCCACCATCACCACGCTCCACGACGCCGAGCGCACCTACGACGCCTGGCGCCGGTTCCTCGACGAACCCGGTGACGTGGTCATCGGCGCCACGCAGCGCGCGAGCTGCTTCGGGGCGGCGTACGAGTTCCTGTTCAACACGTCGTACCAGCTGCGTCGTGCCGGCCTGCACGGCAAGGTCAAGCTGACCTACGTCACCTCCGAGCCCTTCGCGGGCCACTTCGGCATCGACGGCATGCCGGGCGCCAAGCCGCTGATGCGGATGTTCGCCAAGAAGGAGGGCATCACCGTCGAGCCGAACCAGTCGATCCAGGAGATCAAGCCCGACACGGTCGTGCTGTCCGACGGGCGCGAGCTGCCGTACAAGTTCGCCATGATCGTCCCCCCGTTCCGCGGGCAGGACTTCCTCGCCAAGACCCCGGACCTGGTCGACGCCGGGAACTACGTCAAGGTCCGCCCGACCTACCAGTCCGAGAAGTGGGACGACGTCTACGCCGTCGGCATCGCCGCCGCCGTGCCCGTGCCCTGGACGACCCAGGTCGCGACCGGCATCCCCAAGACCGGGTTCCCGAGCGAGCAGCAGGCGCACATCGCCGCCGAGAACATCGTCGCCCAGGTCCGCGGCGAGGAGCCGACGTCCGCCAAGGAGTTCGGCAAGATCCCGGCCCTGTGCGTGATGGACGCCGGGAACAACGGCGTGGCGATGGTCGCCGACCACATGCTCCCGCCGCGCAAGGCCGCCGTCATGGTCCCCGGACCGCAGAACCACGCGTTCAAGATCGGCTTCGAGAAGTACTCCCTGGCCAAGATGAAGGCCGGCAAGGTCAAGCTGCCCTGACCTCGCGCCGCGTCGCCGCCGTGGTCCCGGGCCGGACGGTCCGGGACCACGGTGCGCTCAGTCGCGGAACACTCCTCCGAGCTCGTCCCACCGGTCGGCACGGACGAAGACGGGGACTCGGCACCGCGGCGTGCTCGTCGCCACGACCTGGCCGCCGCGCACGGCCTCGCCGCTCCAGGCGTCGACCCACTCGCCGGCCGGCAGGTACACGGGCCACCGGTCGCTCCCCGGCTCGAGGACCGGTGCGACCAGCAGGGCGTCGCCGAGCGTCCACTGCACCGGGTGGTTCCAGACCTCCGGGTCGTCCGGGTGGTCGAAGTAGAGCGGCCGCATGAGCGGCGCGCTCGTGTCGATGGTGCGGGCCGCCTCCCGGCGGAGGTAGGGCACCAGGCGTTCGCGCAGGTGGACCAGCTCACGCACTTCGTCGACCACGGCCCCGTCACCGGTGAGCTCGGCGACGTTCCAGGGGGTGCGGTCCCGCGACGGCGTCCGGTGGTGGTTGAACTCCGAGTGGTACTGCATGATCGGGACGAACACGCTGGCGGCCATGGCCCGGACGTACAGCTCGGCGTCGGGAACGGGGCCCGAGAACCCGGCGATGTCCCAGCCCCAGTAGACGATCCCGCACGCCGCGGCCGACAGGCCCGCCAGCATCGACCAGCGGAACGCCTCCCAGGTCGAGTTCTCGTCGCCCGCCCAGAACGCGCCGTGCGCCTGCGACCCCGTGAACCCCGCCCGGCTGAACGTCACCGGCGCCTTGCCGCACGACTCGAGCAGCCGACCGTAGGCCGCCGGGTATGCGACCGGGAACAGGTTGTTGCCCTCGTCGCCCCGCGTGCCGTCCAGGTAGGACAGGTCGGCGCCCCAGGCGTGCTCCCCGCCGTCGGTCTTGAAGCCGTCGACGCCGATCTCCTCGACGAGGTACCGGCGCTTCGCGGTCCACCAGTCGGCCGCACGGTCGTCCGTCAGGTCGGGCATGAGGCCGAGCGGGAACCACCAGCCCCGGTTCCGGTAGGGACGCAGGGTCCCGTCCGGGGCCTCCTCGCGCACGAGCAGGCCCTCCGCGACGGCCGCCCGGGCGTCCGCCTTGGCCTGCCCGGACGGGTGTGGGCGCATCTTGATCAGCGGGATCTGCCACAGATGGACCTTGACGTCATGGTCGTGCAGGGCGTCGACCATGCCCTTGGGGTCAGGCCACGCGCCGTCCGCAGGGAACTCGAAGTCGGACAGCCGCAGCGGCCCGCCGTCCGGGCGGACGGTGTACCTCGCGTCGCGGAAGGCCACGAAGGTCGACTCGTCGCTCCAGGCCTCGATCACGACGTTGCCCACGGGGACGTCGTGCTCACGGTGCAGGGCCATCTGCCGCTCGACCTCCGCCTGGGTGTTCCACTCGTTCCCCGACGCCCACAGCCGGAAGACCCAGTCCGGCAGCTCCGTCGGGCGCCCGACCTCCGCCAGGAACGCGTCGAGCACCGCGCGGGGGTCGCCGTCGTAGAGAGCGACGGACAGGGCACCCTCGGCCCCCGACGGCGCCGACACCTCGGCCTCGACGACGAGACGGTCCGACGCGGCCGCTCCCAGGTCGAACCAGACCCGGCGCGAGGTGCGCACGTGGAATCCCCATCCCGAGTCGCCCACGACGTGCGCGAACGGCATGGGCAGGTAGGTGCGCCGGTGGGCCCCCTGGGACTTGTACTGCTCGAACACCACGGAGTCGAGCGTCGCGCCGCGGTGGTCCAGGGCGTCGAAGCGTTCCCCGAAACCGGCCACGTGCTCGGCACCGGTCAACGGCAGGGCGAAGCGCACGCGGTGCAGGCGTTCGCCGTCGTCGAGGACCTCGACGGACCCGGGCAGCACCGCGACGGCGTCGCCGTCGACGGCCAGGACGGAGTCGTCGGCCGGGCGCCACGACGCCGGTCGGGTCCCGAACCACCGCGTCGAGCGGGTCGTACCGTCCGCCGACGTCGCGACGAAGCGGTAACGGAACGCCTCCCGCGGGGCCGGGAGCTCTACCTGCCAGCCGCCCGCGCGACGTGCCTGGCGCGCCTGCGCCGAGGCGAGGTGCCCGCCGTCGACGGCCTGGCCCCGCGAGGAGCGTGGCACGGTCGCCAGGGGTACCCGCCGCGTCTCGTCGTCGCCCACGACCAGCTCGAGGTCGACGGACGCGACCTCTCCGGAGGTCCTGACCCCCAGCCGGAGGGGCTCGCCGGCCACGGGGCGGACGGGCGAGCGCTGCTCGGTGTCGGGCGAGTAGGGATGGCCGGAGCCGGCCGGGCGGTGGCGGATCACGAGGTCTCCTCGGTGTCGATGAGGTCGATGGCCGCGGCGAGCCGCAGCAGCATGGCGTGGCTCCACAGCAGGGGCGTGGCGACGGTGCCCCAACGGTCGACCCACTCCTGACGCATCGACGGGTCGAGCAACGACCCGTCGACCTGCTCGGGCAGCAGGAGGTCGTCCGTGGCGGTCGAGGCCGCCCAGTCGAACGCGGCCCGGGCCTGCTCCAGCTCGCCCCGGGCCGCCCGGGCGAGACCGTAGAAGCAGGTGAGCAGGGGCCAGCGCCCCCCGCCGTAGAAGGTGTCCGCCCGGAACCGGTAGATGCCGCCGTCCGTGGAGAGCTCGCGCTCGATGACGTCCAGGGTGCGGCCCGCGAGCTCGCTGCCGGGGTCGACGAGGCCCAGCGGCGCGACGAGAGCGCTGAGCGACCCGTCAGGCTCCCGCGTGCCCAGCCACTTCGTCAGGTGCCCGTCGACGGTACCCCGGGACGCCAGGACGTCGTCGACCCGGGCCACGACGTCGCGCGCGCGGTCGGCCCGCTCCCCCACGACCATCTCGTGCTCGACAGCGGCACGCAGACCAGCTGCCACGCACCCGAGGGTCGAGACGTGGACGTGCTCGTCGTGCTCCTCCCACCAGTCGTAGCAGGGGCGGTCCCACGAGCTGACGAGGTAGTCGACGGTCAGGACCGCGGCGGGCCGCCACCGGTCGGGGTCCAGGCCGTGGCGGTTCGCGTGCTCCGTCATCGCCCACAGCCAGGTGCCGTAGCCGTCGAGCTGGAAGTCCCACCACTGGTCGTGCCCGAGCTCGCCGCCCATGGTGAAGCGTGCCGGCAGCATGCGGTCGTCCGGCAGCGGCGCCCCCGCGGCGGCCGCTCCGACGATCTCAGCGATCGCGTCGGCGTGACGCAGCACCACGGCGGAGCACCAGTCGAAGAACCGCCCGGCGGACTCCGGCTCGCCGGCGGCGGACATGCCGTCGGCGATGAACGAGCCGTCGCGGAACCAGCAGTAGCCGCGGTACGCGGAGAAGGTCGGGCTCGCAGGGTAGGCGCCGTTGTCGGCCTGCTGCGCGGCGATGACCTCCCGCGACCTCGTGAGCAGCGCGGCAAGGTCGGGGTGCGGGTGGTGAGGCGTCATGCGCGTCTCTCTCCAGAAGGCGTCGTCGGGCCCGGGGCGGACGCGGGGTCGCGCCCGTCCCGGGCGGGGAACATGCTCGTCAGCCGAGCAGGGCGTTGACTCGTTCCTCGGCCGAGGCCAGGGCCTCCTCGACGGACTGGCGTCCGGCGGCGGCCTCGGTGAGCTCCTCCGTCACGATGTCCTGCATCTCGGCCTGCTTCTCGCCGATCGACGGCGCGAGAGCGACCGACTCGAGCGAGTCGAACACGGCCTGACGGTTCTCGGGGTCCCCCTGCTCGAGGTACGGCGCGAGCCGGTCCTCGTCCGCGACCGGCGGCAGCTCCCAGCCGGACTCCAGCCGGGTGTCGACCATGACCTCGGACGAGGTGAGGAACTCCGCCCACCGCTGCGCGGCCTCGACGTTCTCGCTGCCCGCGGAGACGGCCACGCCGTTGGAGAACATGGCGGACGCCTGGCGCTCGTCACCCGGCTCGACGGCGATGTCCCACGCGAACGATGCGTCCGCGAGCGCACCGAACATCCAGATCCCGGTGTGCCACATGGCGAGCTTGCCGTCGGTGAACAGGGTGGTGTCGAAATCGGGGGTGCCGGCACCCTGCTCGGCGGTCGGCATGACGGTGCCGGACTTCTCCACGAGCCAGCGGGCGGCCTCCAGGCCCTCGGGCGAGTTGAACGCAGCGGCGCTGCCGTCCTCGGTGAGGAAGGAGCCGCCGGCCTGGTCGACCGTCTTGTAGAACTCGTGGAAGCTGATCGGCTGGTAGTCGCCGAACACCCCGGCGTCGGCGTCGGTGAGCTTCTCGGCGGCGGCCTTCTCGTCGGCCCAGGTCCAGTCGGCGTCCGGGTAGTCGAGACCAGCAGCGTCGAACAGGTCCGCGTTGTAGTAGAGCACGACGTTCGAGAACGACGACGGCAGGGCGTACTGGGTACCGTCGGTGGCGTACGCCTCGGCGAGCGACTCCTGGTAGGCGCTGGTGTCGGCACCCTCCAACGGCGCGAGCACGCCGTTCTGCTGGTAGCCCTCGTAGTCGGCGAACTCGATGTCGAAGACGTCGGAAGCCGTCCCACCGGCCAGGTCCGTCTTCAGGGCGGTGGAGTAGTCCGCGTACGGCATCGTCGTCACGTCGACGGTGATGCCCGGGTTCTCCTCCTCGAAGGCCTCGACGATCGTCGCGAGGTTCTCCTCGTTGCCACCGTTCGAGATGAAGTTCGTGTAGGTGATCGTGACGTCGCCACCGCCCTCGGCCCCGGTCTCGGCGGCGTCGGTGCCACCTGCGCAGGCGGTGAGCGTGAGGCCGGTGACGGCGGCGAGCGCGACCCCGGTGGTGAGTCGTGAGCGGAACATGAGCATGTCTCCTTCGACAGTCGTGCGGACAGGTGGTGAGGGGTGGCTGGTGCCGTGCCGGGGGGCTACTTGATGCCCGTGCCGGCGACCCCCTGGATGACGTACTTCTGGGCGGTCAGGTAGATGGCGAGCATCGGCAGGATCGACACGACGGAACCGGCCATCATCACGTCCCACTGCGTCGTGTACTGGCCCTGCAGCCCGGCGAGCGCGAGCGGCAGGGTCTGCAGCTCGTCGGTCCGCAGGATCACCAGCGGCCACAGGAAGCTGTTCCAGCTGCTCATGAACGAGAAGACCGTCAACGTCGCCAGAGCGGGACCGACGAGCGGGAGCACGATGCGGGAGAAGATCCGCAGGTGCCCGGCGCCGTCCAGGGTCGCTGCTTCGTCGAGCTCCCGGGGCACCGAGTTCATCGCCTGCCGGAGCAGAAAGACGCCGAAGGCCGACGCGACACCCGGGAGCAGCACCCCGAGGTAGGTGTCGACGAGCCCGAGCGCTCGCATCTGCACGAAGAGGGGGACGATGAGCACCTGGATCGGGATCATCATCGTGGCCAGGTAGACGGCGAAGACCACGCCCCGCCCACGGAAGGGCATGCGCGAGAACACGTACGCCGCCGTCGCGCTGGTCACGAGCTGCAGGACGGTCGTGGCCACAGCGAGGCCCACCGAGTTGAGCACGACCCGAGCGAACGGTGTGTTGCCGAACAGCTCGCGGTAGGCCTCCAGCGACGGATCGGCAGGTATCAGTGACGGCGTCGCCGACAGGCCGGTCTGCGACGAGAGCGAGGTGACGACCGTCCAGAGGAACGGGAAGAACATCACGACGGCGCCGAGCACGACGAGCACGGTGAGCGCGATCTTCCTAGGCATAGTGGACCCACCTCCGCTGGCCGCGGATCTGGACGAGCGTCACGAGCATGACGAGCGCGAAGAGCAGCCAGGACAGGGCGGACGCCATGCCGGCCGACCCGTAGCGGAACGTCAGGTCGTAGATCTGCTGGACGACGACGGTGCTCGCGCCGGCGGGTCCTCCCCCGGTCATCGCGTACACCTGGTCGAAGACCTGGAAGCCGTTGATGAGAGAGATGACCAGGACGAAGAAGGTCGTGGGCGACAGCAGGGGCAGCGTGACGGAGACGTGCCGGCGCCACCATCCCGCACCGTCGAGCGTGGCCGCCTCGTAGAGCTCCTCCGGGATGAGCTGCAGACCGGCGAGCAGGATGATCATGACGAACCCGAGGTCCTTCCACGCCGAGGCGAGGATGATCGAGGGCATCGCCCAGGTGGGATCGGTCCACCAGCCGGGCCCGTCGAGGCCGAGCAGACCGAGGACATGGTTGACCACGCCGTTCGACGGGTTCAGCAGCCACCGCCAGACGATCGCGACGACGATCCAGCTCGTGACCACCGGCAGGAAGTACACGCCGCGCAGCAGGTTGCGCCCCGGGATCGCGGCGTTGAGGGCGAGGGCCAGGAAGAGGCCTCCCACGTAGACGATCGGCAGGTAGCCCGCGATGTAGTAGAGGGTGTTCCCGAAGGCCCGGTGCGTCTCCGGGTCCTGCAGGAGCTCCGCGTAGTTACCGAGGCCGACCCACCGCATGTCGGACAGCAGGTTCCACTCGTGCAGGCTGGTCCACAGCGCACCGATCATCGGGTAGACCGTGAACAGCGCGAGCGGGACGGCGCTGGGCAGAAGGAAGGCCACGACGGTCAGGGCGTAGCGGACCCGCCGGGCCCGGGGCCTCGGAGCCCCGGCGGCGGGCGACGGCGCCTGAGGGCGAAGGCGGGTGAGGGTCGGTGTCGCCATCAGCGGGCCACCTCGGCCTGCTCGGTGCGCGACGACACGTTCATGCGCTCCCGCACCAGGCGCCCCTGCTCGCCGGAGCGTCCCTGAGCGTCGAACGGGGTGGAGAGCACCAGGCTCGCGGCACCCTGCGCCCAGCGGTCGTCCTGCCAGGTCTCGACGGCAACGACGATCCCCCGCTTGCGCGGAATGACGGCGGAGCGCAGCGCCGGCTCGAACCCCGCGGCCCAGTACGGCCAGGCGGTGACCCCCTCGCCGAGCACGACGACGATCTCGGGGTCGAGCAGGTTGACGGCTCCGGCCAGGGCTCGGCCGAGCAGCGCACCGGCCGTGGCGAACAGATCCCGTGCGCCCTCGTCGCCGTCGTCCGCGAGCGCCTGGAGGTCGGTGATGGTCCCGTCCTGCTCGAGGAGGCCCCGTCGGACGGCGTCACGGACGATGGCATGTTCTCCGACGAGCGCCTCCAGGCAGCCATGCGCCCCGCACTGGCAGACCGGGCCGTCCGGGACGACGGGCAGGTGCCCGAACTCCCCCACGCTGCCGGTCGCGCCTCGGAGGACGACGCCGTCGCTGACGATGCCGGCACCGACACCCGTCCCGATCGTGACCACGAGCACGTCGTCGTGACCTCGCGCCTGACCGAACAGGCGCTCGGCCATGGTCAGGGCATTGACGTTGTTCTCGACCAGGACGGGCATCGCGAGCTCGCGGCGCAGGATGTCGCCCAACGGGACGTGCTGCCAGCCGAGCTGCGTCGAGTCGACGGTGCCCGTGGCCTGGGCATCGACGCTGCCGGGAATACCGACACCGATCCCGAGCAGCGGGTCGTGCCGTGACGTGGCGACGAAGCGACGCAGGATCTCCACCAGCTCGCCGACGGCGGTCGGCGCGGTGGCGTCGAAGGGGTCCGTGACGGACCGCAGGACGGTGCCGTCGATGCCCGCCTCGATGACGGTGACGTGCCCGGCGACGACCTTGACGCCGACCGCCGCGCCAGACGTGGTGGCCAGACCGAGCAGACGGGCCGGCCGACCACCGGTGGACGGCGTGGTCTGCAGCTCGACGAGCAAGCCGTCCGCCAGGAGCCGCTTGGTGGTCTGCGTGACCAGAGCCGGGGAGACGGCCAGCTCGCGGGCGAGATCCGCCCGCGACATCGGCCCTCGTGCCCCGATCCGCGCAAGGACGGCGGACCTGTGGGCGTCGGCGCGGTCCGACGACTGCTTCATCCCGAACTCCTTCGTTTAGGTCTAAATAAACCCTAGAACGAAGTCCCCTCGCGATGCAACGCCATGGGGTCACGATTCGGCAACGTGGCGTTCCGGGCCGAAGGTCCCGCCCACGCGGGACCGACGGCCCGGGCGAGCGCTGCGCGCGGGGAGCATGATCGAACCAGGACGGGCGCCGCTCCGGGGCCCGTACGGACGGGGATCGGCCTGTCATGAACGCTCCACGGACCACGGGCACCGCCGCTCGACGGCCCACCGGCGCCGCGCGGCGGGTCGGCTACTCCTTCGCGGTGCTCGCCAACGGCCTGCTGCTCGTGCTCATCCACGGCTGGCCCGGCTGGGAGACGGTGCCGTTCCTGACCCCGGAGACCGTCGAGGTCCTCCCCCTGGTCAACGCCTCCATCGTCGTCGGCATCGCCGCCAACGTCGTCTACCTCGTGGTGGACCCGCTCTGGCTGCGAGCGCTCGGCGACGTCATGGTCACCGTCGTCGGGCTCGTCGCGACCGTGGCCGTGTGGCGGGTCTTCCCGTTCGACTTCACGGGCTGGTCGTTCGACTGGACGCTCGTGATCCGCATCCTGCTGGTCGTCGCCATCGTCGGCAGCGCCATCGGGATCATCACCGGGATCGCCCGTCTCGTGACCGTGCCAGGGAGGCATCGATGACCGACACCACACCGCCGCGACCCACCGGACCCGCCCCGTACCCGTTGCGGATGGACGCCGAGCCACCGACCCAGCTGTCCCGGGGGCTGTGGCTGGTCAAGTGGCTCCTGATCTTCCCGCACGTGGTGATCCTCATCGGGCTCTGGATCGCCTTCGCGGTGCTCACCGTCATCGTGTTCTTCGCGATCCTGTTCACGGGGCGCTACCCGCAGGGGATCTTCACCTTCAACGTCGGCGTCCTGCGCTGGACCTGGCGGGTGTCGTACTACTCCTACGGTGCGCTCGGCACGGACCGCTACCCGCCCTTCACGCTCGCGGAGGTGCCGGACTACCCCACCCACCTCGACGTCACGCCCCCGCAGCAGCTCTCCCGCGGTCTGGTGCTGGTGAAGTGGTGGCTGCTCGCCATCCCGCACTACATCGTCCTCGGCATCTTCCTGGGCACCAGCTCCCGCACGACGGAGATCGCCTCGGACGGGACGGTGGTCGTCACCGACTGGCCGCCCGGCGTCGGGCTCGTCGGCGTGCTCGTGTTCTTCGCGGCGGTCGTGCTGCTGTTCCGGGGCGACTACCCGCGCGGGATCTACGAGCTCGTGCTGGGCCTGCAGCGGTGGTCGCTCCGGGTCGGCGCCTACGCCGCGCTCATGACGGACGAGTACCCGCCGTTCCGGCTCGACATGGGCGCGCGGGAGCCCGTCCGTACACCGGCCGACCCGGGGCCGCCACCACCGTCGGTCTGACACCGGCGGGCTCCTCGCCGGCCGGCGGAGCAAGGAGGCAGACATGGCGAGCCCGAGCCCCGCACCCCAGCGGGTCGCCTGGCCGGCGGTCGCGCGATGCGTCGCCGTCAGCGTCCCGCTGCTGGTTCGCGGACAGGTGCGACTCCCCCGCCACAACCTCGGCAGGAGGTTCCGCTTCGCCGACGGGACGACGGCGACGACCTACCGCGAGACGGTCGTTCCCCGGGGACCTCGCAACCCCTGCTTCCTGGCGGTCTCGTTCCGGCTGCGCGGTGTCCGTGGGCCACGTGGGCACGCCGCGTTCCGCGCCGAGAGCCTGCTGAACACCCCGCTGTTCGTCGGGTTCCCGGGCTTCGTGTCCAAGCTGTGGCTCGCGGCCGACGAACGGCACGTCTACCGCGGCCTGTACGAGTGGGACGGCAGCGAACGTGCCGAGCACTACGCCCGGTCGCTGTGGCGCGTGCTCGCGCTCGTGAGCGAGCCGACGTCGATCGACTACCGGATCGAGTCCGGTCTGGGACGTGACGAGGCGATCCGGCGGTCCGCCGAGACGGCACTCCCGGGGAGCGGCGGCTGGTGGCAGGTGGTCGAGGGATGAGCGCCGACGTCGACGTCCTGGTGGTGGGCGCCGGTCCCACCGGGCTCACGACGGCTCTGCAGGCGCACGACCACGGGGCGTCGGTCCGTGTCGTGGAGCGCCGCCCGGAGGCGTTCCGCCCGTCACGGGCGATGATCCTGCACCCGCGCACGCTCGAGTCCCTGCGTCCGCTCGGAGTGGTGGACGAGCTGCTGGACCGCGCCGACCGTGCTCCGCGGGCCTCGGTCCACCTCGGGAGGCGCGTGGTCGACGTCCGGCTGACCGACGTCACCTGGCCGGGCACGCCCTTCCCGCACCTGACCCTGGTGCGGCAGGCGGACGTCGAGGCCGTGCTCGGGGCCGCACTCCAGCAGCGCGGCGTCACGGTCGAGCGGGACGCCGAGCTGGTGGCGGCGTCCACCACGGACGACGCCGCCCGCGCCGAGGTGCGCGTCGGGGGGTCCGTGCAGCAGGTGACCAGCCGGTTCGTCGCGGGGTGCGACGGGCCGTCCAGCACCGTCCGTCGGATCGCGGGGGTCGGCTGGCGCGGTGGCCCGTACCGCGAGGAGGTCGTCCTGGCCGACGTGGAGCTCGACGCCGCCCTGGCACCGGGTCTGCTGCACGTCGTGGTCGGTCGCCCCGGCCTGGTCTTCCTCTTCGCCCTGGGCGAGGGGGCCACGTGGCGTGTCCTCGCCACCCGAGCGACGACCGGGCACGGTGCCCCCTTCGGGCAGCCCGGGGAGGCGGTCCCCGCGTCCGAGGTGCACCGGCTGCTGGAGGCCGCCGGCCTGCCCGCCGCGGTCACCGACCTGCGGTGGTCGGCGCGCGTCCGGCTCCAGCACCGGATGGCCGGCGCCTTCCGTCGCGGTCGGCTCTTCCTCGCCGGTGACGCGGCGCACGCGCACTCACCGGCCGCGGCGCAGGGGATGAACACGGGGATCCTCGACGGCGTGAACCTGGGGTGGAAGCTCGCTTTCGCGGCGTCCGGGTGCGGGGACCCCGAGGCGCTGCTGGACTCCTACGGGCTCGAGCGACGTCCGGTCGACCGCCGGGTGCTGGCCCTGACCCACCTGGTCTTCTACGGGGAGGCCTCGACGACACCGCTGCCGACGCTGCTGCGGGGCACCCTGCTGCCGTGGGCCGCACCGCTGGTCCCGGCCGTCGCCGCACGGCCGCGGGTCATGGCGTTGCTCGTCCGGTTGCTGTCCCAGGACTGGACGAGCTACCGCAGCAGCCCCGTGTCCGCCGACGGGACGTCTGCCCGACGGAGCCCTCGCCCGGGACGGCACCTCCCCGACCGCGACGTCGTCCACGAGGGACGGCGCCGACGGCTGCACGAGCTGACCGCGCACCCCGGGATCCACCTGCTCCTCGACCGGGACGCCCCGGCGCCCGACGCGCGGGGCCTCGGCCCGTGGGTCAGCACGCACCGGCTCCAGAGCAGTCCCGGGCGCGGTCTGGTGGCCGTTCGTCCGGACGGGTTCGTGGGGTTCGGCACCGCCGAGCGCGACCCGGAGGGCCTGGCCCGATGGTTGGAGCGGGTCTGCACCCCGGACCGCGTGGTGCCCGCGGAGGGCCCGCTCAGCCGGAGCAGCTCCCCGGTGTGACGGCGTCCTGCAGGTCGGGGGCCCGCGCGACCACCGGCATCAGCTCGTTCGTGGTCACGCCGTAGCCGAGCCCGTCGTCGGACTGCGACCTGCCGAAGATCACGCCGACGACCTCGCCGCCCGGGGACAGCACCGGGCCGCCGGAGTTGCCGGCGCGGATCTCGGCGGCGAGCGCGTAGACGTCGCGCTCGACCCGGCCGCTGCCGTCGCTCGCGGGGACACGCACGCCCCCGGCGTCGAGCACCTCCGCACCGACCGAGGTGAACGGGCCGCCGTAGGGGTACCCCTGCACGACGGCCGCGTCGCCGACCTCGAGCGTCGGGGCGACGGCGAGCGGCGCGGCGTCCAGGCCGTCGACGGCGACGACGGCGAGGTCGGCGTCGGGGTCGTAGTAGACGACGCGCCCCTCCTCGGCTGGCCGGCCCGGCAGCTCGACGAGCGGCCGCTCGACGCCCGCCACGACGTGCGCGTTGGTCACGACGCGGTCGGACGCGACGACGAACCCCGAACCGGTCACGCCCGTCCCGCAGGCGTACGCCGTGCCCCAGACCCGCGCCACCGACTGGGCGGAGGTGTCCAGGGCCGGGTCTGCGAGGTCGACGTCGGGCGCGACGCGCGTCCGACGCGGATCGAGCAGCCCGTCCAGGGTCGGCAGCCCGTCGTCGACCACCGCGGCACGCGCCTGGGCCAGCGAACGAGTCACGGGGGCCGGCGTGTAGTCCTCGATGGTGCGCAGGACCGACGACGACGAGACGGCCGGCGCGAGCACGGGCGACCCGGTCGCTTTGACCGTCGTGCCGAGGAAGGACAGCGCCACGGCGGCCACCAGCAGGCTCGCCACGCCACCGAGCAGACGCTCGAGCGGACCGAGCGGGGTGCGGTCGACCTGCCGCCGCAGTCCGTGCCCGATCCCGGAACCGACCGAGGCGCCGATCAGCGGGATCACGACGGCGAGGAAGAGCGTCGCCGGGCCGCGCCACTGAGCGGTGGGCAACGCGTCGACCACGAGGGGCACGGCCAGGAAGGTGACGACTCCGCCGACGACGAGACCCACCAGACCGCCGAGCGTGGCCAGCAGCCCCCGGGACAGCCCGGCGACGACGGCCACCACGAGGAGCACGACGAGCACGACGTCGAGGGGTGTCACCGGGATCCTCCGGGGTGCTGGGCGACGAGGAACGCCGAGGATACGTGGTCGGGCTGTGTTCTTCCTGAGAACGGGGCCGCCCTCCGGTGGTCGCTGGCCACCAGGCATATCGCCGCAGAGGCACCTAGGCCCACGTCGATTTCGGCATGGACGCACTCACCTACTGCGCGCTGTCGATCTGGACGATCCACTCGTTGACCGCCGCGACCGCATCGTCGAGCGGCATCGACAGGCCGGCGTCTCGGGCTGCCGTCGCGTAGTCGTGCGCCGCCCAGTGTTCATGAGCAGTGACGTTCGGCGGCCATGAGCGCTCAGGGCGACCCAGTGCACGCGCATCCTCAGCGCGCCGAACACCGCTATGGCGGCCGGACGAATGTCGCTCAGGCTCGGCTCGCCGTCCTCGTCGATCATGGACCGCAGGAGGACGAGGTCGAGACGTCGCGGGGCCGGTCGTTGACCCACATCGGGGGCTCGTGCGGATCCGAGGCCGCGTGGAGCTTCTGCGCGATCTGGTAGCGCATCGCGATCGTGACGAGTGCGTCCGGCGTCGGCAGCCCGAACGGCTCGAGGCGCGGAGCCGGGATCGTCTCAGGCATCGCGCCCGCGCCACCCTCGTCTGGCGCGAGCTCGACCTGGACGTTGCGCCACACCTGTCCCTTCAGACTCACGAACACCTGGAAGCGGCGGGGCTGGACGACACGGGTCGGGGTCTGGATCGCCTCGACCTCGGACCGGGTGAGCGTGAGCGGTCCCCACTGCTCTTCGAACGCGGCATCGAGCGCGACGATGAAGTCGTCGATGTCTCCACGGACGAGGCCGTCGAGGTCGCTCGTGGCACGCGCGGTCTTGCCCAGTCGATGCTGGAGGTAGGTACCGCCCTTGAGCAGGAAGCGGGGTGCGCCTTCGGAGTCGACCGCGCGTTGGAGCGCGGCGATCACGACCGTGGACGCGACGAGCCAGCCCATCCGCCCACCAGCGGCGGGCACGTCGAGCGCCTTCTCGGCATGGGTGACCCACTGTGCGAGGATCGACGCGCTGGCCGGCGGCTTGGCCTTGGGCTTGAGGTCGGCGAGCGTCTTGGCGGGCGGCTCGGCCTCGGTCATGCGCGATCCTCCAGGAGTTGGGTCAGACGGGCCACGTCGGCGCGCCGGACCGCGCCGGTCCGCTCCCCGCGCTCGATCCCCTGACGCAGGAGATACGTGGGCGTGCCGTAGGCGATGCACTGCTCGATCGCGGTCGTCGCCGTGACGACGCGCATGAGGTTCCACCAGCCGAGCTGGTCCGGCATCAACTCCTCGACGTGGACCACGAAGGCGTCGTTGTCGGACCGTCGAATCCGACGAGCCGTAGGGATGGTGACGTGGTAGCGGGCGGGGTTCACGTCGCTGATCTCGTGCAGCGCGAGGGCCGTCTCATGGCTCAGTGCCGCCTCCGGGTCACCCGTGCGCAGGAGCGCGACCTGGTACCGCTCGTTCTCGACGCCTGGCAGGTAGGGCACGCGATAGATGCCGCGAGCCACGGGGAGCAGCCCTCCACGAGCGACGAGATGGTCGAGGGCACCCGGGGTCACGCCCAGGTCGTCGACAGCCTGCCTGCGGGATACCAGGCCGTTCTGCCCCTCCGCAAGATCACGCAGGGCATCGCGAGCGAGAACCTCACCAGGACCAGGCATGTCAAAAAACTACCACTAGTGGTGGTGTTTTGACATGCCTTGTTTGCCCGAACTCCTTCCCACGCGTCACCCGACCTCTTGCCCAACCGGCTCCGACCTCGGCGCAGGGAAACACCCCTGCCCTCGGCCGACCCCGGTCGCCCGCCACGGTCGAGGCACAGAAGAGGCCCTGAACTGCGGCGATACCGCAGTTCAGGGCCTCCGAGCAGGACGGTCGAACCTGTCCGTGCTGTCGCAGGGATCAGAGGTTGAGCATGTGCCCCGCGAGACCGTGCACGGCCTCCTGGACGGACTCCGACAGCGTCGGGTGGGTGTGCACGTTGCGCGCCACCTCGTCGGCCGTGAGGTCCCACTTCTGGGCCAGGGTGAGCTCGGGCAGCAGCTCCGAGACGTCCGGGCCGATCAGGTGGGCGCCGAGCAGCTCGTTGTACTTCGAGTCCGCGACGAGCTTGACGAAGCCGGCGGTCTCGCCCAGGCCGTGTGCCTTGCCGTTGGCCATGGTCGGGAACTTGGCGACCTTGACGTCGTAGCCCTCGTCCTTGGCCTGCGCCTCGGTGAGGCCGAAGGAGGCGACCTGCGGCGAGCAGAACGTCGCACGCGGCATCATCCGGTAGTCGCCGAGCGTCATGGTCTCGGCACCGGCGATGGTCTCGGAGGCAACGACACCCATGGCCTCGGCCACGTGGGCGAGCATGAGCTTCGCGGTGACGTCACCGATGGCGAAGATGTGCGGCACGTTCGTGCGCATGTGCTCGTCGATCTCGATGGCGCCCTGCTTGGTGAGCTGCACACCGGTGTTCTCCAGACCGAAGCCCTCGACGGCCGGGGCGAACCCGACGGCCATGAGCACCTTGTCGACCTCGAGCGAGCCGGGCTTGTCGTCCTTGACGCCCTTGTACTCGACCTTGACCGAGGAGCCGTTGTCCTCGACGGACTGCACGGCGGTGGAGGTGAGGATCTTGATGCCGAGCTTCTTGTACTGCTTCGCGATCTCCTTGGAGACCTCGGCGTCCTCGTTGGGCAGCGCCCGGTCGAGGAACTCGACGATGGTGACGTCCACGCCGTAGTTCTTCATGACGTAGGCGAACTCCATGCCGATGGCGCCGGCGCCGACGATGGCGACCGACTTCGGCAGCTCGCGCGTCATGATCTGCTTCTCGTAGGTGACGACGTTCTCGGAGAGCTCGACGCCGGGAAGCAGCTTGACCTGGGAACCGGTCGCGATGATCACGTTGTCGCCGGTCACGGTCTCGGTGCCGCCGTCGTTGAGCGCCACCTCGATCGTGTTCGCGTCACGGAAGGTGCCGCGGCCGTCGTACTCGGTGATCTTGTTCTTCTTCATGAGGAAGTGGACGCCCTTGACCCGGCCGTCCGCCACCTCGCGGGACCGGTCGTAGGCCTTGCCGAAGTCGAAGCTCACGTCCCCCGACATGCCGAAGTAGTCGGCCTGCTCGTGGAAGATGTGCGACAGCTCGGCGTTGCGCAGGAGAGCCTTGGAGGGGATGCAGCCCACGTTGAGGCAGACACCACCCCAGTACTTCTCCTCGATGATCGCAACGGACTTGCCGAGCTGGGCCGCACGGATCGCGGCGACGTAGCCGCCGGGGCCAGCTCCGAGGAGAACGACGTCGTAGTGAGAAGCCATGGGCCACAGCCTATGTGGTGCGCGCCGGTGCGTGCGTCGTGAGGTCCGTCGCAGGTTTCAGCGCACCGAGTCGACCCCGTCGTTGGCGAGCTGGTCGGCCCGCTCGTTGCCCGGGTCGCCCGCGTGGCCCTTGACCCAGACCCAGTGCACGTCGTGCTCGGCGACCTCGGCGTCGAGGGCCTTCCAGAGGTCGGCGTTCTTGACCGGCTTCTTCGCCGCGGTCTGCCACCCGTTGCGCTTCCAGCCGGCGATCCAGGACTTCATGCCGTTCATCACGTACTGGGAGTCGACGTGCAGGGTGACGTCGCTCGGGCCCTTCAGCGCGCGCAGCGCCTCGACGACGGCCGTGAGCTCCATGCGGTTGTTCGTGGTGGCCTTCTCACCGCCGAAGAGCTCCTTGCGGTGCTCGCCGGAGCGCAGCAGGGCGCCCCATCCCCCGATGCCGGGGTTGCCCTTGCAGGCACCGTCGGTCCAGATCTCCACGGTCGGCTTGTCGCTCACGGGGGTCACCCTACGTCCCGGCACCCCTGCCCCCGCCGCCGCCGACGCCGACGAGCGTGCGCCCTTGCTCCCTCTTCGGCCCGGACGAGGGAGCGAGTGAGCACGCTCGTTGTCGGAGGGGGTGTCTAGCGTCACGGAGATGAGGTTCGGGTTCATCAGCAGCTTCGGCACACCCGCCCAGCACGTGGAGATCGCCCGCGCGTGCGACGAGCACGGCTGGGACGGCTTCTTCACCTGGGACGGCGTCAGTCTGGGCGAGTTCGGCGAGGGCGCGGTGGCGACGTGGGACCCCTTCGGGATCCTCGCGGCCGCGGCGACGGTCACCGAACGCGTCACGCTGGGGGCGATGGTCTTCGCCCTGCCCCGGTACCGGCCGTGGGAGCTGGCGCAGCGGGCGCTCACCGTCGATCACCTCTCGGGCGGCCGCCTCGTGCTGCCGGTGGGCGTCGGCGTCACCGACGACCGCGCCTTCAGCTCCGTGCCGGGGCAGCCGCTCACGCTGAAGGACCGTGCGGCGGCCCTGGACGAGACCCTGGCCTGGCTCGAGCGGTCGTGGTCGGGCGAGCCCTTCACCGCCGACGGCGAGCACGTGCGCACCGGTGTGTTCCAGTTTCCGCAGCGGCCCGTCGCGGGCCGCGTCCCCGTGTGGCCGGTGGGGGTCTGGGACGCCACCCGGCCGCCGGCCCGGAACCTGCGCCGCGCGCTGCGCTGGGACGGCGTCGTCCCCCAGCTGCGCGGCACGGCCGAGGTCCCGGGACCCGACGACGTCGCGGGTCTCGTCGCCTGGATCGCGGCCGAGCGCTCCGCGCGGGACGGCGCCGGACGGCCGTTCGACGTCGTCGTGCAGGGTCGCCTGCCTGACGACCCCGCGGAGGCCGCGGAGCTCGTCGCGGCGATGCGCGAGGTCGGCGCGACGTGGTGGGTCGAGTCGCGCTGGGACCCGGCGCAGGACACCCCCGAGTCGCTCCTGGCCCGCGTCCGCCAGGGACCACCGGCCACCTGACGGCACCGGTGGACGACGCGCCGCCGATTCAATGGTTCAATGTGTTGACTCATCGAGCGAACAGGGAGGTTCCCGTGGCGGTCGTCGTCCTGGCGCTGGGGGTGGCCGCGGCCGCCGTGCCCGCGCTGCTCGTGAGCGCCGTGCTGTGGTTCCGGCGCCGGCCCACCGACGTCGGCGAGCCCACCCTCGCGGCCCGGCGCCACGAGGTGCTGGTGTCCACCGCGGCGCTGCTCGCCGCCGCGGTGTGCGCGGGCGTGCTCCTCGCACAGCCGGTGACCTGGCGGCCGGGCACGCCGGGCACGCCGGCCCCGGGGCTGCTGCAGGCGCTCACCCCCTGTGCCGTCGCGGCCACGTTCGCCGCCGTGCGCGGTGTCGGTGAGCTGACCTGGCCCCGGCCGCGCGGCGAGGTCCGCAGCGCCCCGCTGCGACGCCGCACCGCACGCACGCTCGGCGGAGCACGCCTGCGCCTGATGATCCTGACCGCGGGATGCCTCGCCGCGACGCTGGTCGGGTTCGGCCTCACGGCCGACCCGACGGGCCGCGCGTTCGCGACCGGACCGGTCGCCCTCGCCGACGGCGGGACCCTGAGCGGCGCCACCGGCCCCTACCCCGGATGGCCCTACGGCGGCCCCCTGCTCGTCGCCGTCCTGATCACCCTCGGGGTGACAGGCCTCGCGCTCGCCACGATCGTCCGACGGCCGCCGCTGCACGGTGTCCCGGGGCACCACGACGACGCCGTGCGGGCCACGAGCACCGCGCGCCTGCTGGGTGCGGTCCAGCTCTGCCTCGGCGTCACGCTCGGGGGCGTGCTCGTCGTCGGCGGCATGGCACTGCGGGGCGCGGGAAGCTCCCTGCTGCTGAACGGGGCGTCGCCCCACGGACTGGTCGCCGTCGGCACCGCCCTGGCCCTGGCCGGTGGCGCGATCCTGCTCGCCTCGGTCGTCGCGGGCCTCGTGACCGTGGCCCCGCGGCAGGCGCCCGACCCCGCGACCCCGGCGGACGCGACCGTCGCATGAGCGACGTCGTCGTCGACCTCGGCTCTCCCGTCCCGGCCTACGAGCAGATCCGGGCCCAGGTCGCCGCTGCCGTCGCGGTGGGCACGCTCCGGCCCGGGGACCGGCTGCCGGCATCCCGCGCCCTGGCCCACGACCTCGGTATCGCGGTGGGCACCGTGCAGCGGGCCTACCGCGAGCTGGAGGGCGACGGCGTGGTGGTCTCGCGACGGCGCACCGGCACCGTCGTCACGCCGGGGAGGACGACGACGGGCGGCGGGACCGTGGTCCCGCCGCCCGTGATCGTCGAGCGGACCCGCGCGCTCGTCGTCGAGGCGCGGGCCGCCGGCCTCACCGACGAGGCCGTGCTCGACGTGGTCCGGGGCGTCCTGGCCGCACCGCACGGCCAGGACTCCGACGTCAGCTGACCGGACGCGCCGGCTCGATCTCGACCTTCGGCAGGTGCTTGGCCGGCAGGGTCGTGGGGCGCCAGGACGACCGCGACTGCTCGTACGCGGAGATGTCGTCCTCGTGCTGGAGGGTGAGACCGATGTCGTCCAGACCCTCCATGAGCCGCCAGCGGGTGTAGTCGTCGATCTGGAACGGCACGGTGACGTCGTCGGCGTGCACGGTCCGCTGCTCGAGGTCGACGGTGACCTCGGTACCGGGCTTGGTCTCGAGGATCTTCCAGAGCAGCTCGATGTCGTCCGGGGCCACGACGCCGGCGACGAGGCCCTGCTTGCCCGAGTTGCCGCGGAAGATGTCCGCGAACCGGGAGGCCAGCACGACGCGGAAGCCGTAGTCCTTCAGCGCCCAGACGGCGTGCTCGCGCGAGGAGCCGGTGCCGAAGTCCGGGCCGGCGACCAGCACCGAGCCGTTGCGGTAGGCGTCCTGGTTGAGCACGAACGACTCGTCGCCGCGCCAGGCGGCGAACAGGGCGTCCTCGAAGCCGGTGCGCGTGACCCGCTTGAGGTAGACGGCGGGGATGATCTGGTCGGTGTCGACGTTGCTGCGGCGCAGCGGCACCCCGACGCCGGTGTGGGTGAGGATCTTCTCCATGAGGGGTTCTCCTGTCGGAAGGACGCGGGGCGGGCTCAGACGAAGGACGGCGCGGTCAGCGGCGCCAGCGGGGACCCGTCGAACGTGGTCAGGTCGATGTCCTCGCCCAGGTCGAGGTCGGCCACGGAGGACAGCGTGCCGCGCACGGCCGTGGCGGCCGCGACGAGCGGCGAGACCAGGTGCGTGCGGCCGCCCTTGCCCTGGCGCCCCTCGAAGTTCCGGTTCGACGTCGACGCCGCCCGCTCCCCCGGCTGCAGCTGGTCGGGGTTCATACCGAGGCACATCGAGCACCCGGCGTTGCGCCACTCGGCCCCGAAGTCCTTGAAGACGACGTCCAGGCCCTCGGCCTCGGCCTGCAGCCGGACGCGGGCGGACGCGGGCACGACGAGCACCCGCACGCCGTCGGCCTTGGTGCGGCCCTGCAGGACCTTCGCCACGGACCGCAGGTCCTCGATGCGGCCGTTGGTGCACGAGCCGATGAACACGGTGTCCACGGCGATGTCGCGCAGCGGCGTGCCGGCCTCGAGCCCCATGTACTCCAGGGAGCGCTCGGCGGCCACGCGCTCGCCCTCGTCGGCGATCTCGGCGGGCACGGGCACGGAGGCGGACAGCGGCAGCCCCTGGCCGGGGTTCGTGCCCCAGGTGACGAACGGCTCGAGGTCGGCGGCCTCCAGCACCACCTCGGTGTCGAACTCGGCGTCGTCGTCGCTGCGCAGCGTCCGCCAGTACTCGACGGCGGCGTCCCAGTCCTCGCCCTCGGGGGCGTGGGGACGGCCCTTCAGGTACTCGAACGTGGTCTCGTCGGGGGCGATCATGCCCGCCCGGGCGCCGGCCTCGATGGACATGTTGCAGATGGTCATCCGCGCCTCCATCGACAGCCGGCGGATCGCCTCGCCGCGGTACTCGAGCACGTAGCCCTGGCCGCCGCCGGTGCCGATCTTGGCGATGATCGCCAGGATGATGTCCTTCGACGTCGTGCCGGGCGGCAGGTCGCCGTTGACGGTGATCGCCATCGTCTTGAACGGGGCCAGCGGCAGCGTCTGGGTGGCCAGCACGTGCTCGACCTCCGAGGTGCCGATGCCGAAGGCGAGCGCCCCGAAAGCGCCGTGCGTCGACGTGTGTGAGTCGCCGCACACCACGGTCAGCCCCGGCATGGTGAGACCGAGCTGCGGGCCGACCTGGTGGACGATGCCCTGGTCGGCGTCGCCGAGCGAGTGCAGGCGCACGCCGAACTCCGCGGCGTTGTTCCGCAGGGTGTCGATCTGGGTCCGGCTCGTGGGGTCGGCGATCGGCAGGTCGATGTCGAGCGTGGGGGTGTTGTGGTCCTCGGTGGCGATGGTCAGGTCGGGACGGCGGACGGGCCGTCCCGCGAGACGCAGCCCTTCGAAGGCCTGGGGGCTCGTGACCTCGTGCACCAGGTGCAGGTCGATGTAGAGCAGGTCCGGTGCCCCGTCCGTGCCCTGGCGCACCAGGTGCGCCTCCCAGACCTTCTCTGCCAACGTGCCGGCCATCGCGACCTCCTCGTCCGCCGCCTCGTGAGCGGCTCGTCGTCCATTCCATCGTGCGGGCTCTGACGTGACGGCGGGAGCCCTCACCCGCTGAGAACTTGCAATCTCAGTACGCGAGACGTCAGTATCGACCTATGGACGATACTAGCGGAGTCGGCGTACTGGACAAGGCCGCGTCCGTACTCGGAGCACTGGAGGCCGGTCCGGCCACCCTCGCGCAGCTGGTCGCCTCGACCGGACTGGCGCGACCTACCGCGCACCGCCTGGCGGTCGCGCTCGAGCACCATCGGTTCGTCGCACGGGACATGCAGGGACGGTTCGTGCTCGGGCCCCGGCTCAACGAGCTCGCCACCGCGGCGGGCGAGGACCGGCTGCTCGCCGCGGCGAACCCGGTGCTGACCGCGCTGCGCGACCACACCGGCGAGAGCGCGCAGCTCTACCGCCGCCAGGGCGACCACCGCGTGTGCGTCGCGGCCGCCGAACGGCCCGTCGGCCTGCGCGACTCCATCCCGGTCGGCGCCACGCTGACCATGCAGGCCGGCTCGGCCGCCCAGGTCCTGCTGGCCTGGGAGGAGCCGGACCGCCTGCACCGCGGGCTGCGCGAGGCGGTGTTCACCGCGACGATCCTGTCCGGCGTGCGCCGGCGCGGCTGGGCGCAGTCCGTCTCCGAGCGGGAGCTCGGCGTCGCGTCGGTCTCGGCCCCGGTCCGCGGACCGTCGGGGCGGATCGTCGCCGCGGTCTCGGTCTCCGGTCCGGTGGAACGCCTCACGCGCCAGCCCGGCCGGCTGCACTCGGCCTCGGTGATGGCCGCGGCGAACCGTCTGACCGAGGTGCTGCAGCGCGCCGGGGACTGACGGCGCGCCGACCCGATTGTCACGAACATCACGTCCCGGTCAGTAGGCTCACCAGCAGCGGGACAACACAGTCTCGTGACCCGAGAGGCGTGAGGACCGGATGTCGGGAAAGGCCAAGACCGTGCTGATGTGGATCGTCGTGATCTTCCTGATCTACGCGATCGTGACGAGCCCTGAGCGCTCCGCCGACATCGTCCAGGCCCTGTGGGACGTCATCGTGGGGGCGTTCGCCAGCTTCGGGGAGTTCGTCTCGAACCTGATGTCATGAGCAGCTTCGCCGACCCCGAGCTCGCGGTCCGGCGCCACCGGCACCTGCGGCGCTACGTGCTGGCCGGCGAGAAGGTCACGGTGGCCACCCGCCTGCACTGGTCCAAGCTCGTCGAGCCGGTCGTGACGACGATCGCCGTGACGATGCTCGTGGCGTGGCTGCACTCCACGACGCAGGTGGGCTGGGTCTGGATCCTCTGGGCCCCGGTCGTGGCGCGCCTGGTGCTGCGGTGGGCCGAATGGCACTACGAGTGGTTCGTCGCCACCGACAAGCGGCTGCTCCTCAGCTACGGCTTCATCATCCACAAGGTGGCGATGATGCCCATGACCAAGGTGACGGACATGGGGTACACACGGACGCTGATGGGTCAGCTGCTGGGTTACGGCCGCTTCGTCATGGAGTCGGCCGGCCAGGACCAGGTACTGCGGCAGATCGACCGCGTCCCCGACGCGGACCAGACCTACCGCACGCTGTGCGACACGATCTTCTCGCCGAAGCCACCATCCGCGCAGGGCGATCAGCCACCCCGCCCGCCCGCGATCGTCCCGTCCGAGCGGGCCGCGCGGCGGCCGGGCACGGCGGAGATCCCGGTGGTCGCCGCCGGAGAGCCCGCACCGGCGACGGGGTCCCCCACCACGCTCGAGGACCACCCGACGTCGACGGCGGAGCCGGCCACGGTGGGCCCGTCGGACGTGCTGCGTTCGTGGCGACGTGCCCGACGGCGGCGCTCCGGCCGCGACGACGCGGAGGAGTCCACCGGCGGCACCACCGTCCCCGACCCGTTCCTGTGACGCGGCGGGGTCGGGTCCCGGCGGCGAGCACCCCACGCACGACGAAGGCCCGGTCCTGTCGGACCGGGCCTTCGCGATGTGTACCCCCAGCGGGATTTGAACCCGCGTTACCGCCGTGAGAGGGCGGCGTCCTAGGCCGCTAGACGATGGGGGCCGGACGTGACCCCGCGAACGGAGTCTGCGCACCGTCCGTGACGGACGATGATGCGTACCCCCAGCGGGATTTGAACCCGCGTTACCGCCGTGAGAGGGCGGCGTCCTAGGCCGCTAGACGATGGGGGCCTATGGTTGGTCGATCCGAGGAGCGACTTGCCGGTGAGAACTCTAGCGCACCGTGAGACCGGATCAGGGCCTCGTGAGGTGTGACGTAGAGCGCTGCGCTGGGGTACCAGGACTCGAACCTAGACTAAGTGGACCAGAACCACTCGTGCTGCCAATTACACCATACCCCATGGTGTCCGGACCAAGCGGGACATATCCGATCTTTGTCGGCGTTCCCTGCGTGGCCCAACGACCGGAAACATTACCGGACGAGAGCCCCGGATCCAAACCGGCCGACGGGTGCCCTTCGTCACGCCCGCCGCGCCCGCCCGACGCCGCCGGACCGACCGGCCCACGGTCGGCGCGGCGCGGCCGTCAGGCGTCGCCGACGAGGTCCGGGAGCGCCGCCGCCAGCCCCGGCACGACGACGATGCCCCGTGCCCGCATGGCCGCGACGTCGGCGTCGTGCTCGTCCGCTCGCCGGGCGCCCGGCCGGTCCAGCCAGACGCCCAGCAGGCCCGCCTCGTGCGCGGCGGTCGCGTCGACACGCGGCTCGTCCCCCACGTAGGCGGTGCGACCCGGCAGGGTCCCCAGGCGCCGCGCCCCCTCGACGAAGACGTCCGGGTGCGGCTTGCCGTAGCCGAGGGTGTCGACGCCGACGAGGATCGGCAGGTCGAGGCCGACGGCGGCGAGCTTCTGCTCCTGCAGCGCCACGGCGGCGTTGGTGACGACCCCCAGGGCGACGCCCGCCGCCCGGAGCCCGTCGAGGAACCCTGCGGCGTCGTCGAAGGCCCGCCACGACCGTTCGAACGTCCCCCAGAACAGCTCGTCCCAGGCGTCGAACGCCTCCTCGCCCACCGGGGCCCCGCCGAACGTCCGGTGCAGCAGGTCGGCGCGCAGGCGACGCTGCGTGCGGTGGTCGGTCTCGCCCCGCGTGTAGCGGCGGTAGTGGCCGGCCGGGTCGGAGCGCCAGTGGTCCAGCACCGCGCCGTGGTCGACGTCCTGGGGCAGGTGCGCCTCCGCCACGGCCCGCAGCGCCGCGGCGAACGCTCCCCGCGTGTCCACCAGGGTGTCGTCGATGTCGAGCAGGACACCGTCGACGCGGCGTGGCGGGACGCCGAACGTCGTCATCGCACCGGGTCCTGCGGGGGGTTCTCGGCGAGCGCGGCCAGGGCGGCGTCGATCCGGCCGAGGGTCCGCTCGCGACCGAGCACCTCCAGGGACTCGAAGAGCGGCAGACCGATCGTGCGGCCGGTGACGGCCACACGGACCGGCGCCTGCGCCTTGCCGAGCTTCATGCCGTGCCACTCCCCCGCCGTGGCGACGGTGTTCTTCAGCGGCTCGGCCTCCCACGGGTCGAGCGTCGCCAGCGCGGCCCGCACGTCCGTGAGCAGCTCGACGGCGCCGGGCTTCATGGCCTTGTTCCAGGACTTCTCGTCGAACACGGGCTCGTCGAGGAACAGGAAGTCGACGTTGTCGGTGATGTCGCCGAGCAGCGCGACCCGCGACTGGGCCAGCGGCGCGACGGCGGCGAAGGCGGCGGGGTCGAACTGCTCCTCGGCCCAGGGCGCGTGCGGGGCCCGCAGCCACGGTCCGACGGCGGCGATGAACTCGTCGACGCTCAGCGCGCGGATGTACTCACCGTTGAACGCGGCGAGCTTCTTGAGGTCGAAGAACGCCGCGGCGCTGTTGACGTCCTCGATGCGGAACCGCTCGATCATCTCCTCGAACGGCAGGATCTCCTCGTCGTTGCCCGGCGCCCAGCCCAGCAGCATGAGGTAGTTGACCATCGCGGCCGGCAGGTAGCCCTCGGCGAGGTAGTCCTCGAGGGCGACCTTGTCGCGGCGCTTGGAGAGCTTCTGGCGCTTCTCGTTGACGATGACCGGCAGGTGCGCCCACACCGGCGGCTCCGCGCCCAGCGCGATCCACAGCAGCTGCTGCTTGGGCGTGTTCGACAGGTGCTCCTCACCCCGGATGACGTGCGTGATGCCCTCGTCGAGGTCGTCGACCACGTTGGCCAGCAGGAAGACCGGCGACCCGTCGCCGCGCGCGACGACGAAGTCCTCCATCGCGCCGTTCGGGAAGACGGGGTTGCCCCGGATGAGGTCCACGACGCGCGTCTCGCCCTCGTCCGGGGTGCGGAAGCGCAGCGCCCGGCCCGGGGCCTCGGTCAGCCCGCGGTCGCGGCAGTGCCCGTCGTAGCCCGACTGCTGGCTGCCGGTCCGCGCGGTGACGTCGTCGCGGGTGCAGTCGCAGTAGTAGGCGCTGCCGGCCGCGAGCAGGGTCCGGAGTGCTTCGCGGTGCTTGTCGAGGTTCGCCGACTGGAAGTACGGCCCCTCGAACGTCGGGTCGTCGGCGTGCATGCCGAGGGCCGCGTGCGCCGCGAGGATGCCGTCGACCCACTCGGGCTTGTTGCGCGAGGTGTCGGTGTCCTCGATCCGCAGCACGAACCGGCCGCCGGTCTGCTTGGCGACGGCCCAGTTGAAGAGCGCGGAGCGCGCACCGCCGACGTGGAACATGCCGGTCGGGGAGGGTGCGAAGCGGACACGGACGGAGGAGGTACCAGCTGCGGGGATCACGGGCACAGCCTAGTTGTCCGACGCCGACGGGTCGCCCGGGGTCGGCTCAGCGCGCGAAGACCAGGTGGTGGTCGAAGGCGAAGCGCTCCTCGCGCACCAGGCGCAGCCCGGCGTCGGTGGCCGCACGCGCCACGTCGTCCGGCCGGTGGACCCGGAAGCGCCAGTCGCTGCCCCGCAGGCGCGGGTAGACGTTGAGCACGCCGCCCGCCGCGCGCATCCACCAGGTGTCCCGCGGGAACGCCAGCACGAGGTACCGCCGGGTCCGGTCCGCGGCCGCGGTGACGAGCGCTCGGGCGTCGGGGTAGCAGCACACCACGCTGTGCAGGGCGACGACGTCGGCCGGGCCGGCCAGGTCCGGGTGCGTCACCAGGTCGCCCGTGCGGCGGCCCGCCCGGCCCGTCAGGCCCGCGTCGGCCAGCAGGCGGGCGGCCACGGCGTCGTAGCCGGTGGACATGTCCACGCAGACGGCCCGGTCGACGCCGGCGCCGAGCATCTCGGCGGAGAAGTCACCGATGCCGCCGCCCACCTCGAGCAGCGTCGAGCCGCCGATCACGCCGTCGCGGTAGAGCTCCAGCGTGCGCCGCGGCAGGGTGGTCAGCCCGGACCGGGCGTACCGCGCGGCGGCGCGACGTGCCTCGCGGTCGTCGAAGACCTTCTCGTAGCCCTGCGGCTCGCAGCACGCCGACATCGCACGCCCTCTTCCCGCTCAGTCCTCGCGACGCACCACGGGGTTGGCCAGCACGCCGATCTCGTCGACCTCGCACTCGACCCGGTCACCGGCCTCGATCCGCCCCACCCCGGCCGGGGTCCCGGTGAGCAGCACGTCACCGGGCAGCAGGGTCATGGCCTTGGAGGCGTAGGAGATGAGGTAGTCGACGTCGAAGATCATCTCCGCGGTGCGACCGTCCTGCTTGGTCTCGCCGTTGACGCGCGAGACCACGCCGACGTCCTCGGGGTCGAGGTCGGTCTCGATCCACGGCCCGAGGGGGCAGGCCGTGTCGAAACCCTTGGCCCGCGCCCACTGGTCGTCGGTGCGCTGGGCGTCCCGGGCGGTGACGTCGTTGGCCACGGTGTAGCCGAGCACGTAGGCGCGCGCGTTCTCCGGCTCGACGTCCTTGCACGGCTTGGCGATGACGACGGCGAGCTCGGCCTCGTAGGAGACCTCCGTCGTCCACTCCGGCAGCACGACGGGGTCGTCCGGCCCCACGACGGACGTGTTGGGCTTGAGGAAGAGCAGCGGCGCCGTCGGCGGCTCCCCGCCCATCTCCCGGACGTGGTCCATGTAGTTGCGGCCGACGCCCACGACCTTCGAGCGCGGGATCACGGGCGAGAGCAGCCGCACCCCGTCGCCGAGCTCGATCCGCTCGCCCGTCGGCATCGCCGGCATGGACAGCGGGTCGCCGCTGAGGACGGCGAGGTAGGTCCTGTCGCCCTCGGTCTGGACGAAGCCGAAGCGGGGGTCGTCACCGGTGGTGAATCTCGCGATACGCACGGGTCCAGGCTAACCGGCCGTCCGCCCTCGTGGGCGGAGGCGCAGGCGCCCCGATGCCGATAACCTGCATCGACACACTCAGCGACCGAAGGGGCATCATGAGCACGCCGCACGACGACTCGAACGCACCGCACCGCGACGAACCGTCCCGCCCCGACCGCCACGACACCGAGCACCACGACGCCGACCGCCGCGACGCCGGGGCCTACGACGCCGACCGCCGCGACGCCGGGGCCTACGACGCCGGGCACCAGCAGCCGTACGCGGCCCAGGGCGCACCGGCCGCCCCCTACGCCGGCGGCACGCCCACGCAGGGGCCGGCCCCGAGCCGTGGGCTGGCGATCGCCGCGCTGGTCCTCGGCATCCTCGCGGTGCTCGGCTCGTGGATCCCGGTGCTCAACATCGGTGCCATCGTCCTCGCCATCATCGGCATCGTCCTGGGCATCATGGCGCTCGTGCAGGCGAAGCGGGGGACGGCGGCCGGCCGAGGCATGGCGCTGTTCGGCACGGTGCTGTCGGTCGTCGCGATCATCCTGGCGATCGTCGTCAACGTGTTCCTCGTGTCGACCCTCGAGGAGCAGGCCCCGGCGATCCAGCAGGAGCTGGAGCGCCAGCTCGAGGAGCAGGGCTACTCCGACGAGGAGATCGAGGAGCTGCTGGGCAACGGCTGACGCCGGTCCGCACGCCCGCACGGCAACGCCCGGTCCGCCTCCTGGCGGACCGGGCGTTCCCGCGTCCGGCGGCGTGGCCGGGCCACGGCTGGTCAGGCCCGGGCGAGCACCTCGCCGTGCAGGACGGCGAACCAGCCGTCCGGCGCCTGGGCCCAGGCCCGCCAGTCGTGGGCGAGCTGCTCGAGGGCGACGTCGTCGGCGAGGTGGGACTCCTGCGCCTGCCGCGCGAAGTTCGACTCCACGCACCGCTCGGCCCAGACCTGGCCCCACCATTCCCGGTCCGTCGGGGTGGCGTAGCACCACGAGGACGCGCTGGGCACGGTGCCCGCGACGTCGAACCCTGCCTGCAGCACCCAGGAGAACAGCCGACGCCCGGCGTCGGGCTCGAACCCGTAGGCGCGTGTGACCTCGTGGTACAGCGTGTTCCACTCCGTGAGCCCGGCCGACTCCGGGTACCAGGCCATGGCGAGGTAGTCGGCGTCACGGGCGGCGACGAGACCGCCGGGCTTGGTGACCCGCTTCATCTCGCGCAGCGCGGCGACGGGGTCGGACAGGTGCTGCAGGAGCTGGTGGGCGTAGACGACGTCGAAGGTGTCGTCGTCGAAGGGGAGCTCGTAGGCGTTGGCCTGCTCGAACCGGACGTTCTGCGCCCCGAGTGCGTCGGCGTGCGCCTGGGCCGCCTCGAGCACCGTCGCCGAGGCGTCGACGCCGACGACGCGCCCGCCGGCCAGCACCCGCCCGAGGTCGGTCGTCACCGTGCCCGGACCGCACCCGACGTCGAGCAGGTGCATGTCGTCCTTGAGGTGCGGCAGCAGGAACCCGGCGGAGTTCTGCGCCGTCCGGGCGCGGTGCGCGCGCAGCACCGACTCGTGGTGTCCGTGCGTGTAGGACTCCGACTCCTGGCTCGGCACCGTCTGGTGGGTGCTCGGGGCCTCGATCGCGTCGGAGAGGGCCGCGCCCGACGGCTCGTCGGAGGCGTTCCCGTTCGGGCCGTCGGCCGGGCTGCCCAGGCTCGGGGGCTCCGGGAAGTCGGGCTCGGAACCCGTCGGCAGATCACTCATGGCGCCAACCTAGTGAAGACACCCTGTCAGCACATCCCGTTTCTCACGAGACGGGACGGCTGGCAAGATCGCTGCCATGCCCACGGTCCGCGAGCGCCTCCTCGGCGGTCCCGCACGCGTCGTGGGGCTCGACGTCGCCCGCGGACTGGCCGTGCTGGGCATGTTCACCGCCCACGTCGGCGTGGCCGAGGACTCGACGGCCTGGCTCACCATCGCCGACGGCCGGTCCTCGGTGCTGTTCGCCCTGGTCGCCGGCGTCTCGCTCGCCCTGGTCACGGGTGGCCCGCGGGTCCTGGCCGGTGACGTGCTGGTCCACGCGCGGGCCCGGCTGCTCGTCCGGGCCGTCCTCCTGCTCGCCCTCGTGGCGCTCCTCGACCTGCTCGGCACGCGCGTGCTGCTCATCCTGGGCTTCTACGCGGCGTACTTCGTGCTGGCGCTGCCGTTCCTCACGTGGGGGCCGCGGCGGCTGGCCGGGGCGGCGGTCGTGGTGGCCGTGGCCGGGCCGCCGGTGGCGTACTGGGGCCCGGTCGCCCTGAGCCGCGCGGGCCTGCACCCGCCGGACGACGGGTCCGGGGCCGTCACGGACTTCCTGCTGACCGGCCACTACCCGGCGGTGGTGTGGATGGCCTACGTGTTCGCCGGGATGGCGATCGGGCGGTGCGACCTGTCGTCGGCCCTGCTGCGCCGAGGGCTGGTGCTGGGCGGTCTGACGGCCGTGGTGGTGGGCACGCTGGCATCCTCGGCGGTCGTGGACCGGTTCGGCGGCCCCTTCGCCGTGCGTGACCAGGTCGCCGTCGCGTCCACACCCGGCTGGTCCTGGACCGATCCCTGGCCGACGGCGGCGTACCTCGCGCTGGCCGGCCCGCACGACGACAGCTGGCTGGAGGTGGTGGCCACCGGTGGGTTCGCGGTGGCCGTGGTGGGGCTGTGCCTGTCGGTGGGACGGGTCGGCGGCTGGGTGCTGTCCCCGCTGGCCGCCGTGGGGTCGATGGCGCTGACCGTCTACTCGCTGCAGATCGTGGCGATCTGGCACTGGGACCTCATCGGGTCGGCGACGAACGGGCCGCTGCTGCTGATGATCCTGGCCTCGCTGGTGGCGGCCACGCTGTGGCGGGTCTGGCTGGGCCGCGGCCCGCTGGAGCGGCTGTTCACCGCGGTGGCCCGGCGCACCGCTCCCCCGCCGCCCGCCCCGCGGGACGCCGCCGTCGGACCACGATGACCGTTCGGCCCGCGGCGAGGGGCCGAAAGCCCCTACCCGACGGTCGCTCCCCGGCATAGCGTCGGGCCAGGACGGGGGTGAACGTGATGAGTGACCGTGCGGAGCAGGACCCGGCACGACGTCAGGCGAAAGCGGCGATCGGCCTGATGTGGCACGCCGGGGTGTTCGTGATCGTCAACGGTTTCCTCTGGGCCATCGACCTGTCGATGGACCCCGGGGTGGACTGGGCCTTCTGGACCACGCTGCCGTGGGCGGTCGGCCTGGCCTTCCACGCGCTCGCGTACTTCATCGACAGCCGGCAGGTCGAGGACCGGCTGACTCGGAAGTTCGAGGAGCGCCGGGGCGGCTGACCCTCGTCAGACGGTGACCTCGCCGCGCACGGTGGTGACCGTGGAGCCACCGACCCGGACGACGTCGCCGTCGCGGCGCACGTGCACGCGCCCCCGCCGGCCGAGCACCGTGCCCTGGGAGGCGACGTAGGCCGTCGGCAGGACCGTGCCGGCGAGCCACTCCCCCAGCCCGGCGTTGAGCGAGCCGGTCACGGGGTCCTCGGCCGCACCGATCTCCGCGATGAACGCGCGCACCTCGACGTCCGCGTCGGACTCCCCCGGACCGTACGGCCCGACGACGCCGACGGCGAGGCCGCCGAGCGCGGCCGGATCGGGGCCGACGGCGAGCACCGCGGCGGCGTCGGCGAGCCGGACGCCCACCCAGCCCGGTCCGTTGTCGACCCACGCGGCGTCGACGACGTCGGTGTCCCGGAGGCGCAGCGCCCGGACGATCCGCTCGCGGTCCGCCGGCGAGACCGGTCCCGACCGGCGCAGCGGCGGACCCGTGAACGCGAGCCCGTCCACGGTCCGCGAGACCTCGACCAGCCCGACGCCGCACTCCTGGACGACGACGTCCTCGCGACCCGGCGTCCCGCCCGCCTCGAGCCACGCGTGGGCGGTCCCGAGCGTGGGATGCCCGGCGAAGGGGAGCTCGCCGCCCGGGGTCCAGATGCGCACCCGGTAGTCGGCATCGGGGTGCGTGGCGGGCAGCAGGAAGGTGGTCTCGGACAGGTTGGTCCAGCGTGCGAAGGCGGCCATGCGCTGCTCGTCCCAGGCCCCGGCGTCGTGCACCACGGCCACGGGGTTGCCCGCCAGGGGACCGTCGCCGAAGACGTCGACCTGACGGAACGGGAAGCTCGTCATGGCCGCAAGGTACCGCCGGACGACCCCCGGCGCCGCGCGGATCAGTCCACGTAGCGCAGCAGGGTCGCGATCACGGCCGCGATCCCGACCAGCAGACCGACCGTGGTGCCGTGACGTTCCACCCACGTGTCCAGCGGGACGTGCGGCGTGGGTTCGACCTCGTCCTGGTGCGGGTCGAAGTCCGACTGCGTGCCGACGGTGGCCATCGTCACCACCTCCCGTCTCCTTCCACGGTACGACGACCGCCGTACGCTGGCCGGGTGACACCGCCCTCTCTCCTCGCCGGTCCCGAGGCTCTCCGCGAGCCCGTCGGGGGTGTCGTCGTGGACGGCTGGCGCGAGCCCGCGGCGGCGCACGCGCGGCGTGCCGACGCGCTCACCGCCGTCTGGCGCGCCGCCCGCGACCGGGGCGAGAAGCACGCGATCGAGGACTTCCTGTTCACCTACTACCCGACCCGCGTCAGCCACCTGCGGCGCTGGCACCCGGGCGCAGGCCGGGTGCTGCCCGGGGCGGACGAGCACGTCTCCTGGCGCTGGTACCGCACGGTGACGCTGCCCGACGGCGGCACGGGCGCCACGCTGGACACCGCGGCGTTCCTCGCCGGGCGCGGCGACACCGTGCGCTACGTCCGGTCGCTGGTGAGCGCCACGGCCGGTCGGCCCGGCACCTTCGGCTGCTTCGGGCTGCACGAGTGGGCGATGGTCTACCGCGACGCCGCGGCCGGTCGCGACCACCGGCACCCCCTGCCGCTGCGGCTGGGAGCCTCCGGCACGGACGAGGTCGTCGAGTCGCACCGCGTCGGCTGCTCGCACTACGACGCGTTCCGGTTCTTCACCCCGGAGGCGCATGACGCCAACCAGCTCCGCCCCACCCGCGAGCGCCAGGTCGCGATGGAGCAGCCGGGCTGCCTGCACGCGAACATGGACCTGTACAAGTGGTGCCAGAAGCTCGGTCCCGCGGTGCCGGGCGAGCTGCTGCTGGACTCCTTCGAGCTGGCCCGCGACATCCGGTACACCGACATGGCGGCCTCGCCCTACGACGTCTCGGCCTACGGCGTCGAGGCGGTCGCGATCGAGACGGCGGCGGGCAAGGTCGAGTACGTCCGGCGCCAGCGCGCCTTCGCCGAACGGGCGCAGGCGCTGCGGGGGCGGCTGCTGGACGTCTGCGACGCGCTGCTCGCCGACGACGAGGGCTGAACCGCTCCGTGACGGCGTCGCACCGACGCTCTCGTATCACCCGAGCCCCGCGACGCCTCCCTCCAGGAAAGGGGGCCGCGGCGGCGGGCCCGGTCGAGCTCGAGGAGATGACCCGCCATGGGACTCGGCAGCACGTTCGGGAAGATCGCCAAGAAGGCGAAGAAGGCAGCGAAGAAGGTCGGACGCAGCGCCCGAGGTGCGGCCAGGACGGTCGGACGCAGCGCCCGGCGCGCGTCGAGGACGACGGGCCGTGCCGCGCGACGTGCCGGTCGGGGCGTCCGCAAGGGCGCCGGCTCGGTCGGGTCCGGGGGCCTCAACGTCGTCCAGGAGACGGTGAACCGCGCCGCCGGTCTGCCGGGAGCGGCGCTCGGCGCGCTGGGCGTCCGGCCGATGAAGAAGCTGCGGCTCCGGGTGGTCGTGCTCGCGGGCGCCGACGGCGCCCCGGTGACGGGGACGTCGGCCGCGCGCGCCCGCGAACGGGTCCGCGAGGCGGTCGAGGTCGCCGACGGGCTCTTCCGCCGCGAGGCGCGGTTCCGCCTGGTCCCTGCCGGTCGGCGGTTCGTCACCGTCGACTCCGACCCGGCGCCCGCGCCGGCCCGGCGGGTGCGCTGCAACGGCGGCGCGCTGCAGGACGACCTCACGGACGCGGGCGGATACTTCCGGGGTCGGGCCACGAGCAACCTCGTCGGTACGCTGACGGGCGCCGGCTCCCCGCTGACGGCGTTCGTCGTCGAGGACGTCGAGGGCAAGGCCGGGTGCTCCCTCGGCCCGCTGACGGACTACGTCACCGTGGACGACGGTGGGCTGGGCGCGCGGCGCACGCTCGCGCACGAGATCGGCCACGCCCTGGGACTCCCGCACACCGGCGGGGCGGGCAGCGCTCTCTCGGGCAGCAGCACGTCGAACCTCATGACGCCCTCCGGCCACGGGGCGAACCTCAACGACCGTCAGGTGCTGACGTTGCGCAGCTCGCGCCACGTCACCCTGCTGTGAGCGCGCCCCGAGGATCACCAGCTCGGCGTGCGCGGTGCGCAACCGCGGCGGTCCCGGCCGCCGGGTCGACGACCTGCCAGGATCACGACATGTCCCGCGACCTCGCCGCCCCGCCGCGCGGACCCGTCGTCGTCCCGGACGCCGTGGCCGCGCTGGCCGGTGCCGACGCCGTCGCCCCGGTGTGGCGCAACACCCTCGGTGGCCTGACCTTCCGGCTCTCCGGCGGCCAGGGCGAGCGGTACGTCAAGTGGGTGCCCACGGGGACGCCGGAGATCGACCTGGACGCCGAGGCGGAACGCCTCGTCTGGGCCGGCCGCTACACCCGGGTCCCGCGCGTCCTGGGCCGTGGTGGCGACAACGCCGGGAGCTGGCTGGTGACGGCGGCGCTGCCGGGCCGGTCCGCCGTCGACCCGTCGTGGCTGGCCCGTCCCGAGGCCGCCGTCCGCGCGATCGGCACCGGGTTACGCGCGCTGCACGACACGCTGCCCGTCGCGGACTGCCCGTTCTCCTGGAGCGTGACGGACCGGGTCGCGCGGCTCGCGTCGGCCGCACGTGCCGATGTCGGGCCCGTGCCGCCCGTCGACCGTCTCGTGGTCTGCCACGGCGACGCCTGCGCCCCCAACACCCTGGTGGCCGACGACGGCACCTGGGCCGGGCACGTCGACCTGGGCACGCTCGGGGTCGCCGATCGGTGGGCGGACCTCGCCACGGCAAGCCTGAGCCTGGGCTGGAACTACGGCGACGGGTACGAGCCGCTCTTCTTCGCGGCCTACGGCATCGAGCCCGACGCCGAGCGGATCGCCTTCTACCGCCGCCTGTGGGACGCGGCGTAGCGGCGGCGGGCTGACACAATGACCGCACGATGACTGCCACCGACACCGCCGCCCCGTCCGTCACCCCCGCCCCGCGTCCCGCCGGCACCCTGCTGCCGCACCTGCCCGCCCCGACGGGCCAGGCCCCGGACCCGGACGCGCTGTTCGAGGGCTTCGGCGAGTGGGCGGCCGCGTCGGGCAGGCCGCTCTACCCGCACCAGGAGGAGGCGCTGCTCGAGCTCATGACGGGCTCGCACGTCGTCCTGGCGACGCCGACCGGGTCGGGCAAGTCGATGGTGGCGATGGGTGCGCAGTTCGCGGCCCTGGCGGCGCGGCGGTCCGGCCTGGGCGGGCGCACCTACTACACGGCGCCGCTCAAGGCGCTGGTCAGCGAGAAGTTCTTCGACCTCGTGGCCGCGTTCGGGTCGCGCAACGTCGGCATGATGACCGGCGACAGCGCGGTCAACGCCGACGCACCGATCATCTGCTGCACCGCCGAGATCCTGGCGAACCTCGCGCTGCGCAACGGGGCCGGGAGCCCGGGCGACGACGACTTCATCGCGCAGGTCGTCATGGACGAGTTCCACTTCTACGGCGACCCGCAGCGCGGCTGGGCCTGGCAGGTGCCGCTGCTCGAGCTGCCGCAGACCCAGTTCTTGCTGATGTCCGGCACGCTCGGCGACACCACCCGGCTGCGCGAGGACCTCACCGAGCGCACCGGCCGTGACGTCGCGGAAGTCACCGGCGCCGAGCGGCCCGTCCCGCTGGAGTTCTCCTACGTCCAGGAGCCGCTGCCCGAGGTCATCGAGGAGCTCGTGCAGACCCACCGGGCACCCGTGTACGTCGTGCACTTCACCCAGAAGGACGCCGTCGACCGCGCCCAGGCCCTGCTGAGCACCAAGCTCGCCTCCAAGGAGGAGAAGCAGGCGATCGTCGACGAGATCGGCGCGTTCCGGTTCGGCACCGGGTTCGGCAAGATCCTGTCCAAGTACCTGCGCGCCGGCGTCGGGGTGCACCACGCCGGGATGCTGCCCAAGTACCGCCGGCTCGTGGAGCGCCTCACCCAGAAGGGGCTGCTCAAGGTCGTCTGCGGCACCGACACCCTGGGCGTGGGCATCAACGTGCCGATCCGCACCGTGCTCATGACGTCGCTGGTGAAGTTCGACGGCGAGCGCATGCGCCATCTGACGGCCCGGGAGTTCCACCAGATCGCCGGGCGGGCCGGTCGCGCGGGCTACGACACGCTCGGCGAGGTGCTGGTCATGGCGCCCGAGCACGTCATCGAGAACCGCAAGGCGCTCGCCAAGGCCGGGGACGACCCCAAGAAGAAGAAGAAGATCGTCCGCAAGAAGGCCCCGTCGGGCGCGGTCAACTGGACCGAGTCGACCTTCGACCGCCTGCGCGACGCCCCGCCGGAGCCGCTGGCCAGCCAGTTCCACGTCAACCACGCGATGGTGCTCAACGTGCTGGCCCGCACCCGGGGGACGGGCGACGGCGCCGCCGCCGACCCGGTCGAGGCGATGCGCCACCTGCTGACCGCCAACCACGACACCGCCGCCCAGCAGGCCGGCCACGTGCGCCAGGCGCTGCGCATCTACCGCTCGCTGCGGGTGGCCGGCGTCGTGGAGAGGGTCCGCGTCCCCGACGACACCCGCCCCGCGGGCTACCGCCCGAGCGTGCGGCTGGTCGTGGACCTGCCGCGGGACTTCGCTCTCAACGCCCCGCTGTCGCCGTTCGCGCTGGCGGCCATGGACCTGCTCGACGTCGACTCGCCCACCCACGCCCTCGACGTCGTGTCGGTCATCGAGGCCACGCTCGACGACCCGCGCCAGATCCTGTTCGGCCAGCAGAAGAAGGCGCGCGGCGAGGCCGTCGCCGAGATGAAGGCCGAGGGCATCGAGTACGACGAGCGCATGGAGCTGCTCGAGGAGGTGTCCTGGCCGAAGCCGCTCGCGGACCTGCTCGAACCCGCGTTCGCGCAGTACAAGCAGTCCAACCCGTGGGTCGCCGGGGCCGAGCTGGCCCCGAAGGCCGTGGTGCGCGACATGCTCGAGCAGGCGATGACCTTCGCCGAGATGGTCAGCACCTACGGCCTGGAGCGCACCGAGGGCGTGGTGCTGCGCTACCTCGCCGACGCCTACCGCGCGGTGCGTCAGGTCGTGCCCGAGGAGCACCGCACCGAGGAGGTCGCCGAGGTCGTCGAGTGGCTCGGCGAGCTGGTGCGCGGCGTCGACTCCTCGCTGCTGGACGAGTGGGAACGGCTGCAGAACCCCGTCGACGACGACGCCGACACCGTGGTGGAGGGCGAGCTCGCCGAGGCGGGCGCCGAGGCACCCGCCCGGCCCGTCACCGGCAACCCCCGCTCGTTCCGGCGCTTGGTGCGCAACGCCATGTTCCGGCGCGTCGAGCTCGCCGCCCGGGAGGACTACGACGCCCTGGAGACCCTCGACAAGGCCTCCGGCTGGGACGGGGACGCCTGGGCCGACGCGCTGGAGGACCTCTTCGAGACCCAGGGCGACGACGCGATCGGCTTCGGGGCGGACGCCCGCTCGGCCGCGCTGCTGACCATGCTGGAGCCCGGGGCCGCCCTGCCCGCCGGCGCCCCGCCGTCGGACGCCACGACCGTGCCGGCCGACACCTGGTGGGTCCGTCAGATCCTGGACGACGCGAACGGCGACCGCGACTGGGCGATCACCGCGCTGGTGGACCTGCCGGCCTCCGACGAGGCGGGCCGTCCGGTCCTGGAGGTCCTCGCGGTCGGGCGGCTGTAGCTCACAGCAGGCCGGTCAGGCCGCGCACCAGCGTCGCCACGCCGCCGACGTAGGCCAGCACGATGAGCACCCGGCGGGTCGCGGTCGCCGAGACCCGCGGGGCGAGCCGGTCGCCGACCACGAGACCCGCGAGGATCGAGACCATGAGCACCACCCACTCCCAGGGCGCCATGGACGGGAACGAGGCGTCGGAGAGCACCAGCTTGGCCACCATGGCCGCCAGCGCGTTCGCCGCGAAGAACGGCTGGGCCGTGGCCGCGAACCGCTTCGGGTCCCAGCCGCTGAGCACCGCGTAGACCGCGACCGGCGGCCCGCCGATCCCGGCCGCGACCGACCCGATCCCGCTGGCCGTCCCTGTCACCGCGAGCGGCCAGCCCGCCGCGGCGTCCACCGGGTGCCGGCCCTCGCGGCGCAGCCGGGTCGTCACCACCGCCAATGTCATCGCGGCCACGACGAACGCCCCGATCGTCACCTCGAGGGCGGGGGCGCTCACCTCGCGCAGGGCGAGGGCCGCGGGGACGGTGACGACCAGCGACGACAGGGTCAGCCACGCGAACTTGCGCCACTCGACGTCGCGGACCACTCGGCCGAGGATGAGGGTCGACGCGGTCGCCCCGGCCAGGTTGACGAACAGCACGCCCTCGAGCGGGCCGACGATCAGCACGATGAACGGTCCGGCCACCAGGCCGAACCCCATCCCCGAGACCCGCTGCAGGACGCCACCGACGAGGATGGCCAGGACGAGGAGGGCGAGCACGGCCCCACCGTACGCCGCGCGGGCGGGCGGGGCGGTCCGTGCCGTGGGGCGGACCTGCCCGCCGGCGAGTCGTCGGGCACACTGGCCGCGTGACACGCCGGAGGAACAGCGCACCGACCCTCGCCGTGCTCGCCCTGGAGAGGGCCGGGATCCCGCACGGGCTGCACCCGTACGACCACGACCCCCGCAGCACCCTGGGCTACGGGCTCGAGGCGGCGCGGGCGATCGGCGTCCCGCCCGAGCAGGTGTTCAAGTCGCTCGTCGCCGACGTCGACGGCGAGCTGGTGGTCGCCGTGGTCCCCGTGACGGGCGAGCTCGACCTCAAGGCGCTCGCCCGCGCCGTCGGCGGCAAGAAGGCGGTGATGGCGCCGGTCGCCCGGGCCGAGCGCGCCACCGGCTACGTCGCCGGCGGCATCTCCCCGCTGGGGCAGCGCACCCGCCTGGTCACGGTCCTGGACGCCTCCGCGACGTCGCTGGCGGTCGTCTACGTCTCGGGCGGTCGGCGCGGCCTGGACCTCTCCCTCGCCCCCGCGGACCTGGTGCGGCTCACCGGCGCCACCACCGCTCCCCTGGCCCGGTGAGGCCGGCCCACGGGCGGCCCGGTGCCGGGGCGGGGACGGGCGGCGTCAGGAGGGCTGGTAGGTCGGGTACCGGGTGTCGGTGGAGACGATGTCCTTGCCGAGCGGCAGCAGGGAGATCGGGATCATCTTGAGGTTGGCGATGCCGAGCGGGATCCCGATGATCGACACGAACAGCGGGATCGCGGTGACGACGTGCCCGAGGGCCAGCCACCAGCCCGCGACGACGATCCAGATGATGTTGCCCAGCACGGACCAGCCGCCGGCGCCGGGACGATCCACGACGGTGCGACCGAACGGCCACAGGGCGTAGCCGGCGATGCGGAACGAGGCGATCCCCCAGGGGATCGTCACGATGAGCAGGCAGCAGATGATGCCCGCGGCGGCGTACCCGATCGCGAGCCAGAAGCCCGACAGCACGAGCCAGATGACGTTGAGGATCGCTTTCACGCCGTCGATTGTGCCCCGTGGGGCCGGGCAGGGCATCCGGGAGGTCCCTGATCCTGCCCCGGAGGTTCCTACACTGGGCGCCATGCCGTCCGACCTCCCCGACCGGATCGCCCGGGTACGCGCACGGATCGACGACGCCGCCACCGCGGCGGGCCGGCGCCCCGACGACGTCCGGCTGATGCTGGCCACCAAGACCCAGGACGCCGGGACCGTCCTCGCGGCCGTCCACGCCGCCGCCGACCTGGCGGCCGCGCGCGGGGACGACCGGCCGGTGCTCGTCGGGGAGAACCGGGTCCAGGAGCTGGTCGCCAAGGCGCCGGACCTGGCCGACCTGGTCGCCGCCGGCCGGCTCGAGGTGCACATGATCGGGACCCTGCAGCGCAACAAGATCAACCAGATGCTGCCGACCGTCACGGGGCTGGCCGCCGTGGACCGGCTCTCGCTCGCGGAGGCGGTGGCGCGGCGCTGCGTCCGCGACGGCCGGACGCTGGACGTCATGGTGCAGGTCAACGTCTCCGGCGAGGAGTCCAAGTCCGGGGTGGCGCCGACGGAGGCCGTCGAGCTCGCGACCGGCGTCGCGGCGCTGGAGGGGCTGCACCTGACCGGGTTCCTGACCATCGGGGCGAACACCCCCGACGAGGACGAGGTGCGTGCCGGATTCGCCCGGCTGCGCGCGGTCCGCGACGAGGTCGTGGCCGGTGGCACGCCCGGCACCGAGGACGCCCGGGAGCTGTCGATGGGGATGTCGACCGACCTCGAGCTCGCGGTCGCCGAGGGGGCCACGATCGTGCGCGTCGGGACCGCCGTCTTCGGCGCGCGCCCACCCGCCTGACCTGCTCAGGGCACCCGGTGGATCCACTCGGCGGTGTCGAACTTGGTGCGCACCAGGTCCTGGGCCCGCTCGAGCTCCTCGGGGCGCAGGTCGGAGGGCTCGGTCCGGTGCCGCTCGGCGAAGTACACCGCGAACGCCTCGACGACGTCGTCACGCGTCATGCCGGTCTGCGAGCGCAGCGGGTCGACGCGCTTGTTCGCGCTGCGGGTGCCCTTGTCGGACATCTTCTCCCGGCCGATGCGCAGCACCTGCATCATCTTGTCGGCGTCGATGTCGTAGGCCATCGTCATGTGGTGCAGCACCGCTCCCCCCGCCAGCCGCTTCTGCGCGGACCCGGCGAGCTTGCCGCCGGGTGAGGCGACGTCGTTCATGCCGCTGAAGTACGCCTCCACACCCAGCTCGCCCAGCGCGCCGAGCACCCAGGTGTCCAGGAACGCGTAGGACTGCTCGAAGCTCATCCCGTCGACGAGTGAGCCGGGCACGACCAGGGAGAACGTGACGCAGTTGCCCGCTTCCATGAACATCGCGCCGCCGCCGGAGATGCGTCGCACGACGGTCACGTCGTGCTCGGCGACGCCGTCCTCGTCGATCTCGTTGCGGTAGGACTGAAAGGAACCGATGAACACGGCCCGCTCGTCCCAGTCCCAGAACCGCAGCGTCGGGCCGCGGCGGCCGGCCGCGAGCTCCTCGGTGAGCACCTGGTCGAGCGCCGCGAGCGTGCGCGGGGGCAGGGGTCCGGGGCGCAGCACCTCGAAGGTGTGGTCCTCCCAGGTGGTGGCCAGGCCCAGCGCGCGACGCACGGCGACGGCCACGGCCCGGGCGTCGAAGCCGACCATCGCCACGGGTCCGGCGATCTCCCCGCCCTGCTCGGCCTTCTCCAGCGCCTCGGTGACGGTGCGCGCGAGCTCGCCGGTGCCGGTCGTGGCCGGCAGCCCGGTCAGGGCGGTGTCGATGACGCCCAGCGCCTCGTCGGGTTCGAGGAAGAAGTCGCCCGACACGCGCACGTCCGTCAGGACGCCATGTCCGGTGGACTCGTCGACCGCGAGGTCGACCGCGACGAGCTTGCCGCCGGGGACCTTGTACTCACCATGCACCCCGCCAGCCTAACCGCCCCGCGCGGACCGTTGTGGGCATGAGATCTGCAGCTCCGGGCGCACCCGGAGCTGCAGATTTCATGCCCACAACAGGAGAGGGGTCAGCGGGGCTCGACGTCGGCGTGCAGCAGCCCGTAGACGTGGGCGTCGATGAGCGCCTCCCAGGCGGCCTCGATGATGTTCGGCCCGACCCCGACGGTCGACCAGGTGTGGTGGCCGTCCGTGGTCTCGACCAGCACCCGGGTGGTGGCGTCCGTGCCGTGCTCGGCGTCCATGATCCGCACCTTGAAGTCCACCAGCTCGAAGGTCTCGATGGTCGGGTAGACCTTCCGCAGGGCGTGCCGCAGGGCCTGGTCCAGGGCGTTGACCGGACCGTTGCCCTCCCCGGTGACCACGATGCGTTCGCCACCGGCGTGCAGCTTGACCGTCGCCTCGGCCAGCGCCTCGGCGTCCCGCTGGTCGGCGTCCGGCACGCCGCCGCGCCCGCCCGTGGTCTCGACGATCGCGCGCCACGACTCGACCCGGAAGTAAGCCGGCCGCTGCCCGGTGAGCTCCTCGCGCAGGATGAGCTCGAAGGAGGCGTCGGCGGCGTCGAACGTGTAGCCCTGCGCCTCGGCGTCCTTGACGCGGTTGGTCACGCGGGTCAGCAGCTCTCCCTGGCCGGCCAGGTCGAACCCCAGCTCGCGGCCCTTGAGCTCGACCGACGCCCGCCCGGCCATGTCGGAGACCAGCATCCGCATGTCGTTGCCCACGGCCGTCGGGTCGATGTGCTGGTACAGGTCCGGGTCGATCTTGATGGCGCTGGCGTGCAGGCCGGCCTTGTGCGCGAACGCGCTGGCCCCGACGTACGGCTGGCGGGTGTAGGGCGCGATGTTGGTGATCTCGGCGACGGCGTGCGCGATGCGGGTGGAGTCGGCCAGCCCGTCGCCGGCGAGGGTCGGCAGGCCGCGCTTGAGCGCGAGGTTCGCGACGACGGACACCAGGTCCACGTTCCCGGTGCGCTCGCCGTAGCCGTTGACGGTGCCCTGGACGTGCGCGCACCCGGCGGCGACGGCGGCCAGCGTGTTGGCCACGGCGCACCCGGAGTCGTTGTGCGCGTGCATGCCGAGCAGCGGGTCGCCCGGCAGGGCATCGCGGCCGTGCGGCAGGTCGAGCCCGGTCCGCAGCTCCTCGACGACGTCGCCCACCCAGTCGGGCAGCATGCCGCCGTTGGTGTCGCACAGCGCGACCACCTCGGCACCGGCCTCGAAGGCCGCCGCGACCGCGGACCGCGTGTAGGCCGGGTCATACCGGTAGCCGTCGAAGAAGTGCTCGGCGTCCACCACGACGCGGCGACCCTCCCCCACGAGGAACTGCACGGTGTCGGTGATCATCGCCAGTCCCTCGTCCGGCGTCGTGCGCAGCGCCCGCTCGACGTGCCGGACGTCGGACTTGGCCACGAGCGTCACCACGGGGGCCTCGGAGTCGAGCAGGGCGCGCACCTGGGGGTCGTCCCACGCCCGGGAGCCCGCGCGCCGGGTGGCTCCGAAGGCCGCCAGCACGGCGTTCTTCAGCTCGAGCTCCTTGGCCGCGCGCCGGAAGAACTCGGTGTCCTTGGGGATCGCGCCGGGCCAGCCGCCCTCGATGAAGCCGACGCCGAGCTCGTCCAGCAGCGGCGCGATCGCGAGCTTGTCCGCGACGGACAGGTTCATGCCCTCCTGCTGGGCGCCGTCGCGCAGGGTGGTGTCGTACACGTGGAACGGTGCGGTGGCCATCGGTGGCTCCGTAGGTGCGGTGGCGGCAACAAAAAAGACCCTCCGGGTACGGAAGGTCTGCGCGTCCGGTGGGGGTGCACCGGACGCGCTAGCTAATGAGGCAGTGACGGCGCTGGTCGCACCGCCGTGCGTGAGTCATACGTCACATGGTGCCACAGGTGGCCACCCATCGGTCAGCCCCGTCCGAGCCGCGGACACCCCTCGCCGGTTCTAACCAAAGTTGGTCATCTTTTGATTGCATATCGCCGTAAGTCCCGCTAGCGTGACGGCCGGAGGCAGGGACGCCTCCGACGCCACGACCGGTCCGCGCGACCGGCTTCTGGGGGGAGCAACGATGCACCACGGGACCACGACCGCCACGCAGCCGCCCGCGACGACGGGCCGCACCGGCCTCTGGTTGGTCGGCGCCCGCGGCTCGGTGGCCACCACGGCCACGCTCGGGCTCGCCGCGCTCGCCGCCGGCCACGCCCCGCCGACCGGCTGCGTCACGGCGGCCGAACCGTTCGACCGGCTCGCCCTGCCCGCGTTCGACGACCTGGTCGTCGGCGGGCACGACGTCGCCCCGACCACGGTGGTCAAGCAGGCCGAGGCGCTCGCCGACGCCGGCATGATCCCCGGCCACCTGCTGGCCGGCACGCGCGACGCCCTGGCCGCCGCCGACGCCGAGGTCCGGCCCGGCCACGACCCCCGCCATCACCAGGGCTCCCAGCAGGAGGCCGCCGAGACGCTCGCCGCCGACCTCGTCGCCTTCCGCGAGCGCCACCGCCTCGACCGGGTCGTCGTGATCGACGTCGCCTCGACCGAACCGCCGCTGGACCCGGTCCCCGAGCACGACGACCCCGAGCTGCTGCGTGCCGCGCTGCTCGACCCCGACCGCGCCGTGCTCCCGGCCTCCTCGGTGACCGCGTACGCCGCCGTGCTCGCCGGCTGCGCCTACGCCTCGTTCACCCCGTCGGCCGGCATGACCGTGCCGGTCCTGACCCGCTGGGCCACCGAGGCCGGGCTCCCCGTGGCCGGCCGCGACGGCAAGACGGGACAGACCTGGCTGCGCACCGTCCTGGCCCCGGCCTTCGCCGCCCGCGGCCTGCGGGTGCTGTCCTGGGCCGGGACGAACCTCCTCGGTGGCGGCGACGGCGCCACCCTGGCCGACCCCGTGGCGGCCCGCAGCAAGCTGACCTCCAAGAACCGCGGCCTGCGCGACCTGACCGGCACCGACGTCACCCCGCTGCACATCGACAACGTCCCCGACCTCGGCGACGTCAAGGTCGCGTGGGACCACGTGCACGTCGAGGGGTTCCTCGGCTCGCGCCTCACCCTGCAGACCACGTGGAGCGCGCACGACTCCATGCTCGCCGCGCCGATGGTCCTCGACCTCGCCCGCCTGCTGGCCCTCGCGCACGCGGCCGGGCTGGCCGGCCCCGTCCCGGAGCTGGGGTACTTCTTCAAGGACCCCTGGGGGTCCGACGTGCACGGGGCCGCCGCCCAGGCGGTCGAGCTCGCGGACTGGGCCGGTCGCACCGCCGACGCCGTGGCTCGGCGGCCATGAGGGCGGGCGACCTGGTCGAGCTCGTCCGCGCCCCGGCGGCGCTGACCGTCCTCGGCGACACCCTCGCCGGGATGGCCACGGCACCGCCGCCGGACCTCCGCCCGGCGCGGCACGCCCTGCTGCCCGTCGCCTCGACCTGCCTCTACCTCGGTGGCATGGCGCTCAACGACTACGGCGACCGCGACCTCGACGCCGTCGAACGTCCCGAACGTCCCATCCCCTCCGGACGCGTGACGCCCCGGCAGGCGCTCGCCGTCGGCACGGGGCTCGTCGCCACCGGCGTCGCGGCCGCGGGTGCCGCGAGCGGCCGGCGGGGGCTCACCGTCGCGGTGCCGCTCGCCGCGTGCGTGCTCACCTACGACCTCGCGGCGAAGGACCGGCCCGCCGGTGCCGTCGTGATGGCCGCATGCCGCGGGCTCGACGTACTGCTGGGCGCCACCCCGGGCTCCGTGCGGACGGCGCTGCCGACCGCCGCCGTGCTGACGACGCACACGCTCGCCGTGACGGCGCTGTCGCGCGGCGAGGTCCACGGCACCACCCGCGGCGTGGCAGGGTCCGCCGTGGCCGGCACCGTGGTGGTCGCCGCCACCACGGCCGTCGCGGCGTGGCGGTCACCGGCCGGTCCGCCGGGCGGTCCCACGGTCCGGCGCGTCGCAGCGCTGGCCGCCACCGCCGGATACGTGGCCACCTGCCTGCCGGCGCAGCGCACCGCGGCCGCGGACCGCACGGCCACCGCGGCCAGGACCGCGACGCGGGCGGGGCTGCAGGCCATGATCCCGCTGCAGGCGGCCTGGACCCTGCGCGGCGGCCGCCGGGCGAGCAGCGCCGTGCTGGCCGGCGCGGCCCTCACCGGGCGGCTGCTGCACCGACGGGGCCGTCGGCAGGTGAGCATCACGTGACCACCCACCCCGCCCCCGACCGGCCCCCGTTCGCGCTCGGGTACGGCACCAACGGGTTCGGCGACCACCCGCTGCCCGCCGCGCTCGACGTCCTCGACACGCTCGGCTACGAGGCCGTCGCCCTCACGCTCGGCCACCCGCACCTCGACCCGTTCGCACCCGGTGCCGCGTCCGCGACGGCCCGGCTGGCCGACCGCCTGGGCCGGATGCGCGACGGCGCGGGGGCGGACGTCGTCGTCGAGACGGGGACGCGCTACACCCTCGACGCGTGGACGAAGCACCGGCCCACCCTCGTCGACCACGAGGCCGACCTGCGGATGCGCTACCTGACCCGGGCGATCGACGTCGCCGCCACCCTCGACGCGACGTGCGTGTCCTTCTTCTCCGGCGTGCTCCCGGACGGCGACCGCCCCACCGAGGGATGGGCCCGGCTGCTCGACCGTCTGCCGGTCCTCCTGGAGGAGGCCGGCGAGCACGGCGTGCAGCTCGCGATCGAACCCGAACCGGGCATGCTCGTCGAGACCGTCGAGGACGCCCTGCGGCTGCGCTCGGACCTCGGCGACCCCGCCGGTCTCGGTCTGACCGTCGACGTCGGGCACTGCCTCGTCGTCGAACCCGGCGGCGTGGTCGGCGCGCTGCGCGCCGCCGCCCCGGTGCTGACGAACGTCCAGCTCGACGACATGCCCCGCACGCACCACGAGCACCGACCCTTCGGCGAGGGCGACCTCGACCTGCCGCTCGTGCTCGCCACCCTGGCCGACATCGACTACCGCGGCGTCGCCGCGGTCGAGCTGCCCCGCCACTCCCACGACGCCCCGGCGCTCGCCCGCCGCAGCCTCGCCGCGTTGCGGCGCGCCTGGGCGGACGTCGTCGGGCACCCCCACCCGGAGGCCCCCTGATGAGCGACACCTGGATCGACCGGACCCGGGCCGAGGTCGCCCGCGACCCGCGCACGCTGCCCCGCGCCTTCGCCCTCGCCTCTCGGCGGGCCGGCCGCGGACCCCGGCGTCCCGGGACCGACCCGCACGGCCTCGTGCACGGCACGTTCGAGGACGAGACCCGCGCCGCCCTGGTCGTGGCGCTGGCCCACGCCGCCGGCGACGGCGAGGACGTCGCCGGACGGCTGCGCGACCTGTTCTGGCAGGGGGACACCGGCGAGCGGCGCGGGGTGCTGCGCGGCCTCGACGCCCTGCAGTCCGACGGCGGCGTGGGAGGCGGCTCCCCCCTCGCGCGGACCGGCGTCGAGCTCGCCCACGACGCCCACCGCGCCAACGACCCCTCCCTCGTGGCCGCCGCCGTCGGACCGTTCGGCGCGGCGCACCTGGACCAGCACACGTGGCGGCACACGGTCCTCAAGCTCGTCTTCCTCGGGGTGCCCCTCCACGCCGTCGCCGGGCTGGCCGACCGCGTCGACGCCGAGACCGCGCGGATGGCGTCCGACTTCGCCGCCGAACGACGCGCCGCCGGACGCCCGGTCCCCGCCGACGTCGACCGGCTGCTGCAGCACCGACCCGACCCGGCCGTCCCGGCCCCGACCACCGCGGAGTGACCATGCGCATCTTCGACCCGCACGTCCACATGACCAGCCGGACCACCGACGACTACGAGCGGATGTACGCCGCCGGGGTGCGCGCCGTCGTCGAACCCGCGTTCTGGCTCGGCCAGCCGCGCACCGGGGTGTCCTCGTTCACCGACTACTTCGACTCCCTGCTCGGCTGGGAACGGTTCCGGGCCGAGCAGTTCGGCATCCGGCACCACGCCACCATCGCCCTCAACCCCAAGGAGGCCAACGACCCGCGCTGCCGCGAGGTGCTCGCTGAGGTGCCGCGCTACCTGCTCAAGGACGGCGTCGTCGCGGTCGGCGAGATCGGCTACGACTCGATGACACCCGCCGAGGACGAGGTGTTCGCCGCCCAGCTCCAGATGGCGCGCGAGGCCGGGCTGCCCGTCCTGGTGCACACGCCGCACCGGGACAAGCTGAACGGCACCCGCCGCACCCTCGACGTCGTGCGCGAGTCCGGGATCGACCCCGCCCGGGTGCTCGTGGACCACCTCAACGAGACCACCGTGGCGATGGTGCGCGACGCCGGCGCCTGGGCGGGCTTCTCCATCTACCCGGACACGAAGATGGACCCGCACCGCATGGTGGCGCTGCTGGACGAGTACGGCACCGAGCGGATGATCGTGAACTCGGCCGCCGACTGGGGCCGCAGCGACCCGCTGCTGACGGCGCGCACCGGCGCCGAGATGCTCGCCGCCGGGTTCACCGAGCACGACGTCGACCGCGTCCTGTGGCGCAACCCGGTGACCTTCTACGGGGCCTCCGGCAACCTCGTGCTGGAGCCGGTCCCCGGCGTCGTCGCCGGCGAGGTCCCGGCCCCGGCCGAGTTCGAGGGCTCCTCCGTGCTGCGCGGCGCGCGCGTCTGAGGGCCCCATGCACCTGTCGTACTGCACCAACGTCCACCCCGCCGAGGACCTGGACGGCGTGCTGGACCAGCTCGCCCGCAGCGCCGGCCCGGTCCGCCGCGCCGCCGGGCTGGACCGGCTCGGGATCGGGCTGTGGCTGCCCGCCCGTCTCGCCCACCGCCTCGACGCCTCCGCGGCCGACCGCGACCGCCTGCGTGTCGCCCTGCACGAGCACGGCCTCGAGGTCCGCACGCTGAACGCCTTCCCCGCCGGCGGGTTCCACGCCGACGTCGTGGGCCGCGCCGTCTACAGCCCCGACTGGACCCGGCCCGAGCGCCTGGCCTACACGCTCGCCTGCGCCCGGGTGCTCGCCGACCTGCTGCCGACGGGCGCCGGCGGGTCGGTCTCGACGCTCCCGCTGGGGTGGCGCACCGGCTGGACGGCGTCGGACGACGAGGCCGCCACCCGGGCGCTGGCCACCCTGTCGGCCGAGCTGCGCGCCCTGGCGGAGCGCAGCGGCGTGGTCGTCCGGCTCGCCGTCGAGCCCGAACCCGGCTGCGTGCTGGACACCGTCGACGACGTCGTGGGGTGGCTGGGCGCCCGGACCGGCGCCGACCGGCCCGCGACCGCGCGGATCGACCCCGCACTCGTCGGCGTCTGCCTCGACACCTGCCACCTGGCGGTGTCGTTCGCCGACCCGGCCGCCGCGGTGCGGCGCATCACCGGGGCCGGGCTCCGGGTCGTCAAGGTGCAGGCCTCCGCCGCCCTGCACGTCGCCGACCCGGCGGCGCCCGCCGCCCGTGATGCCGTGCGTCGGTTCGCCGAACCGCGCTACCTCCACCAGACCCGCGAGCTCGGTGCCGACGGGCGGGTGCACGGCGTCGACGACCTGACCGAGGCGCTGGCGGGCGGTCTGCCGGGCCGCGGGCCGTGGCGCGTGCACTTCCACGTCCCGCTGCACCACGACCCGGCGCCGCCCCTGACGGCCACCACCGACGTGCTGCGCGACGCCGTCGCCGCGGTGGCCGCGGCGCCGCACGGGGAGGAGGCGCACCTGGACGTGGAGACGTACACCTGGTCGGTCCTGCCCCCCGACGTCCTGCCGTCCGGCACCGACGAGCTGGTGGCGGGCATCGCCGCCGAGCTGCGCTGGGCCGCCGACCACCTGACCGCCCGTGACACCGTCCTGACCCCCGCCGGGAGGAGCACCCCGTGAAACCCGTCCTGCTGCTCGACGTCGTGGGGCTCACGCCCCGCGCCCTGGCCCACATGCCCCGGCTCCGCCGTCTCGCCGACGGCGGATGGTCCTCGTCGCTGGCGACCGTGCTGCCGGCGGTGACCTGCACGGTCCAGTCGACGATGCTCACGGGCCTGTCCCCCGCCGAGCACGGCGCCGTCGCCAACGGCTGGTACTTCCGCGACCTGGGCGAGGTCCACCTGTGGCGCCAGCACCACCGCCTGGTCGCCGGCGAGAGGGTCTGGGAGACGGCCCGGCGGCGCCGTCCGGGGTACTCCGCGGTGAACGTGTGCTGGTGGTACGCGATGGGGATGACCACGGAGGTCACGGTGACGCCCCGGCCGATCTACCACGCCGACGGCCGCAAGTCCCCCGACGCTTACGTGCGACCGCCCGGCCTGCACGACGAGCTGGCCGAGCGCTTCGGCGACTTCCCGCTGTTCACCTACTGGGGCCCGACGGCGTCGCTCACGTCCAGCCGCTGGGTCGTGGACGCCACCCGGCACCTGCTGCGCACCCGGGCCGCCGACCTGACCACCGCCTACGTCCCGCACCTCGACTACGACCTGCAGCGGTTCGGCCCGGAGTCTCCCCAGGCCGACGCCGCCGCGGCCGACCTGGACGGCGTGCTGGCGCCGCTGCTCGACCAGGCCGAGGCCGACGGCGTGACCGTCCTGGTCGTCTCCGAGTACGGCATCACCCGGGCCGAGCGCCCCGTGCACCTCAACCGGGTCCTGCGTCGCGAGGGCCTGCTGGAGGTGTACACCCAGGCGGGCCGCGAACAGCTCGACCCGTGGACCTCGCGGGCGTTCGCCGTCGCCGACCACCAGGTGGCGCACGTGTACGTCGACGACGCATCCGACGCGGCCCGGGTCGCCGCCCTGCTGCGCACCGTGCCCGGCGTCGACGAGGTGCTCGACCGCGAGGCCCAGGCCCGCTACGGGCTGGACCACGAACGCTCGGGCGAGCTCGTCGTCGTCGCCGAGCCGGGCGCCTGGTTCACCTACTACTTCTGGCTCGAGGACGACCGCGCCCCCGAGTACGCGCGCGCCGTCGACATCCACCGCAAGCCCGGCTTCGACCCGGCCGAGCTGTTCTTCGACCCCGCGGACCGGTTCGCGAAGGCCAAGGCCGGACTGAACCTCGTGCGCAAGAAGCTCGGCCTGCGGTACGCGATGTCGACCGTGCCGCTCGACGCCTCCTGGGTCGGCGGCACGCACGGTCGGTTGCCGGACTCCGCCCTCGACGCCCCGATGGTGCTGTGCTCCGACCCGACCGTCCCCGACCCGGTCGCGTCGTGGGTGCACGACGACGACCGAGCCGTGCCGGCCGCGTCCGTCAAGGATCTCGTCCTGTCACTGCAGGGCCTCGCGCACCCGGTCGGCGCGGCGCCGTGACGTGCCCCGGGGGGACGTCCGGGGGGCGCCGACGGCCCGGATGTGGTCCTCTAGGGGCACGACGACGGCGAGGAGAGGGACAGTGAGCGATCAACAGCGTCCGTACGGGTCCGAGGACCCGACGCAGCGCTACCGGCCGGTGAACCAGCCGGCGGAACAGCCTCCCGGGATGATGCCGGCGCAGAAGCCGACCTGGGAGGCCGCACCGAAGCCGCCTCCGCCCGAGCCGCGCCTCGACATCGGCCGGTACTGGGCCGGGGCCGCCGCCACCGTGCTCGTGTGCGCCCTGCTCGGCTTCACCGCCTCGGTGATCTTCGACGAGGTCTTCGGCATCGAGCTGATCCCGCCGCCCGACGTCGCCGGCGGCGGGGACGACGCCTCGTGGGCCGCCGCCGGGGCGCTCTTCGCGCTCGCCGCAGCCATCGTGCTCAACCTGCTCGTGGTCGTGGCCCCGCGGCCGCGGATGTTCTTCGGCTGGCTCGTCGGGCTGACGACGGTGATCCTCGCGGTGCTGCCGTTCACCGGCAACCCGGACCCGCTGTCCGGCGCGATGACCGCGCTGGTGTGGGCGGTCCTGGGGATCGCGGTCGCCTCGATGCTCGGCAGCGTCATCACCCGGACGCTCGTGGTGCCGACGGTCCCGCCGCGCTGAGGATCCGACGACGAGGGGGCCGGTGCGGACGTCCGCACCGGCCCCCTCGTCGTGGAGCGGTCAGGCCAGCCGGCGCATCCAGCCGTGCCGGTCCCGCGCCCGCCCGTACTGGATGTCCGTGAGCTCGCTGCGGATCGCCATGGTCAGCTCGCCCGGCTCACCGTCGGCGACGGTGTGGTCGAAGTTGCTGCTGGCCAGACGACCCACCGGCGTCACCACCGCCGCGGTGCCGCAGGCGAACATCTCCCGCACGCTGCCGCCGGCGAGGCCCGCCTCGATCTCGGCGAGGGAGATCCTCCGCTCGACGACCTCGTGACCGCGGTCCGCCACCAGCTGCAGGATGGACTTGCGGGTGATCCCCTCGAGGATCGAACCGGTCAGCTCCGGGGTGTGGACGGTGCCGTCGTCCATCACCACGAAGATGTTCATGCCGCCGAGCTCCTCGAGGTAGGAGTTCGTGCTGGCGTCCAGGAAGCACACCTGGTCGCAGCCGTTCTGCTGCGCCTCGGTCTGCGGCAGCAGGCTGGCGGCGTAGTTGCCGCCGCACTTGGCGTTGCCCGTACCGCCCGGCCCGGCCCGGTGGTAGTCCTGGGAGACCCAGATCGAGACGGGCTTGACGCCGCCGGCGAAGTACGGGCCGACGGGCGAGGCGATGCACAGGTACTCGACCTCGGCGGCCGGCCGGACGCCGAGGAACGGCTCGGAGGCGAACATGAAGGGGCGCAGGTAGAGGCTCGAGTCCTCCCCGCCGGGGACCCAGGCGCGATCGGTCCGCACCAGCGCGGCGATCGAGCCGATGAAGTCGTCCACCGTCAGGGCGGGCAGCGCGAGCCGGTGCGCCGAGCGCGCGAACCGGTCGGCGTTCGCCTCGGGCCGGAAGGTCCACACCGACCCGTCGGCGTGCTTGTACGCCTTCATGCCCTCGAAGATCTCCTGCGCGTAGTGCAGGACGGCGGTGGCGGGGTCGAGCTGCAGCGGACCGTACTTCTCCACGCGCCGGTCGAGCCAGCCGTCCTCCTGCCGCCAGGACACCCGGGCCATGTGGTCGGTGAACACCGTGCCGAAACGGGGTGCCGCGAGCGCTTCTTCGCGCTCGGCGTCAGGGGTGGGCTCGTCGGTTCCGCGGACGTCGAACAGGGCGACGAGGTCCTCGAGCTCCTCGGGGAGCACGTTGTGCGAGGTCGTGGTCATATCAGAGGCCTTTCACCAGGTAACCCCTGTAGGGTCCCACGACTCTCGGCATCGTGGGACCCCGTGCGGCGCCGCCCCTGCGCCGGCCCCCTCGCGCGCCCGGAGCCGTGCGGCTCCCGGGCGGCAGATCCGGCGGGTCAGCCCGCGACGCGCGCGGCGAGCTCGCGCCCGACCTCCGCCGTGGACCGCACCCGGTCGCCCCGCTCGGCGAGGTCGGCCGCCACGGCGGCCTCGACGCGGCGGGCCTGCTCGGTCAGCCCGAGGTGGTCGAGCAGCAGGGACACGGACAGCACCGTCGCCGTCGGGTCGGCCTTGCCCTGGCCCGCGATGTCGGGGGCGGACCCGTGCACCGGCTCGAACATCGAGGGCGTGGTGCGGTCGGGGTTGATGTTGCCGGACGCGGCCAGCCCGATGCCGCCGGTGATCGCCGCGGCCTGGTCGGTGAGGATGTCGCCGAAGAGGTTGTCGGTGACGATGACGTCGAACCGCGAGGGGTTCGTGGTCAGGAAGATCGTCGCGGCGTCGACGTGCAGGTAGTCGGTGGTGACGTCCGGGAACTCGGCGTTGACGGCCTCGACGGTGCGCCGCCACAGGTGACCGGCGTGCACCAGCACGTTGTGCTTGTGCACCAGCGTCAGGTGCTTCCGGGGGCGCGCCTGGGCGCGGGCGAAGGCGTCGCGGACGACCCGCTCGACGCCGAAGGCGGTGTTGACCGACACCTCGGTGGCGATCTCGTGGGGCGTCCCGGTGCGGACGGACCCGCCGTTGCCGACGTACGGACCCTCGGTGCCCTCGCGGACGACGACGAAGTCGACGTCGCCCGGGTCGGCCAGCGGGCTGGTGACGCCCGGGAAGAGCTTGCCGGGCCGCAGGTTGACGTAGTGGTCGAGGGCGAACCGGAGCTTGAGCAGCAGACCGCGCTCCAGCACGCCGGACGGCACCGAGGGGTCGCCGATCGCGCCCAGCAGGATGGCGTCGTGGTCCGTGATGCGCGCGAGGTCCTCGTCGGTGAGGGTCTCGCCGGTGCGGTGCCAGCGACGGGCGCCGAGGTCGAGCTCGGTCGTCGAGACCTTGACGTCGGCGCCGGTCAGCGCCGCGTCGAGCACGGTGAGACCCTGCTCGACGACCTCGGGACCGATACCGTCCCCTGCCACCACGGCCAGATCGATGTTGCGCGTCATGCGCCGATACTACGCGGGGGCACGCCATCATGCGGACGCGCGTCTCAACATGCGGACAGGACGCGAGCTACATCTCCCGCGAGGACAGCACGCAGAACTCGTTGCCGTCGGGGTCCGCCAGCACCGTCCACGACGCGTCCGCCGGCTGCCCGACGTCGATCCGCGTCGCCCCGAGCGACACCAGCCGGTCGATCTCGGCGTCGCGGTCGTCGCTGGTGTGCGGCGCGAAGTCCCAGTGCAGGCGGTTCTTCGACGACTTCTCGTGCTCCACCCGCACGAACACCATCCCCGGGGGCGTCTGGTGGAAGGTCAGGCTCCTGCCCAGCTCCCGGGCCCAGGGCGGGACGAGGACGCACTCCTCGTCGGACTCGTAGGCGAACTCCCATCCCAGGGCCTCCGCCCACCAGCCCGCCAGGGCACGCGGGTCGGTGGACTCCACGACGGTCGAGTACCAGCGCAGCGGCATGTCGCGATCACCTCACTCGGAGTAGAGGACCTTGAACCGCTCGCACAGGACCTCCAGCGACGGGTCGAACTCGTGGGCGGTGCCCGCCAGCGTGCGGCGCCAGTAGCGCTCGTGCTCGGTGCGCCAGGACTCCAGCGTCCGGTCGTCCTCGCCCTCACGCCAGGCGTGCTCCGCGGTGACCTCGCTGAACGGCACGCGGTCGACCTGGGTGGTCCGGATCAGCGCCCGGGGCTCGCCCGCCCCGTCGAGCAGGATCGACAGGTCCCCCTTGCGGGGCTCGGGTTCCCCGGCGTCCTCGTACTCGACGACGAGCGACGCCGTCGCCGTCTTGGTCCCCACGAGCACCAGACGGAGCAGCTCGTCGGCCAGCCGCGGCGAGTCGCCGAACGCCCAGGCCGGGGGCGGGACGACGTTCTCCGACCGCTCCCCCACGGCTCCGCCGTGACTGGTCCGGCCGGCACTGGGCCGGGCCGTGTCCCAGAAGGCCGTGATCCGCTCGGCCTGGGCCACGTCGTCCAGCTGCGGACCCTGGTCGGTCGTGGCGGCCGCCTCGGGCGGGGGTGCGTCGTGGCCGGTGAAGGCGCCGTCGTCCGTCATGCGGGACATCCTGCCACCGCCGCCGGTCCACCGCGCCCCCACCCCGCCTCCCGCGAGTCAGTACGGATCTCGGCGGGTCAGGACGAAACTCGGCGGGTCAGGACGAAACTCGGCGGGTCAGGACGGATCCCGTCCGGTCAGGACGGAACGCGGCGACTCAGGCCCTCGCCGCCCGTCTGCGACAGTCGCGATCTGCCAGGATCTCGGCATGTTCCTTCGGGTGGCGGCCTACGCCGTGATCATCGACGACGGTCAGGTGCTCCTGCCGCACTGGTCCGCGACGGGACGGTCGGGGTGGACGCTGCCCGGCGGCGGCATCGACCCGGGCGAGCACCCGGAGGACGCCGCCGTGCGCGAGGTGCGCGAGGAGACCGGGTACGACGTCGAGCTCCACGGCTTGCTCGGTGTGGACAGCCACGTGGTGGAACGCCAGGACCTCATCGGCTTCGAGGACGACCCGGACGCCGAACCCCTGCACGGCATCCGCGTCGTGTACCGGGCCCGTGTGGTCGGAGGGTCGCTCACCGTCGAGCAGGACGGGTCCACCGACGACGTGGCGTGGCACCCGCTCGACGCCGTGGCGCACCTTCCGCGGGTCGACCTCGTCGACATCGGTCTGGGCTGGGCCGGAGCCCTCTGACTCGCGGAGTTCCGCCCTGACTCGGCAGGAGCCGCCCTGAGTCACGGGGATACGTCCTGACTCGGCACGGGATGGTGGCCCGGGGTCGGACGTGCGAGCGGC
>NZ_JABFAJ010000018.1 GCF_013085345.1 Isoptericola sediminis
TCGTCGTGTGCACCCGCGGCGGGGACCACGTCGAGGTGTCGCGTTGTACCCGGTCCACTACTCGGCCCGGAGACATCGGCGGTTCGACGAGCCAGTGGACGAGGCGACCAATCCGGATCTTTCACCCACGCATCGGGCTGTGTGGCACCGGCCGCTCGTGCCATGCTCGCCGGAACGGTCGACGCCGACCCGGTTGCTGGAAGGTGTGGTGCGCTCGTGGGACTGTTTGGACGGATCTTCAAGACAACGAAGTCGACGCCGCACTCAGCGGCCCCGTGGGACCCTGGCGACGAGCAGTCGAGCGAGCCTGTCTTCGCGGTGATCGACATCGAAACCACCGGACTCAGCCCCCGCCAGGACCGGATCGTGGAGCTGGCCGTGGTGCGTCTCGACCACCGCGGGTCGATCGTGGACGAGTGGTCGACGCGGTTCAACCCGGAGGGACCGGTCGGCGCGACCCACATCCACGGGATCACCGAGGCCGACGTCGCACGAGCTCCCTTGTTCCGCGAACAGTCACACGCACTGGCCGGCCTGCTCCGCAGCACCACGGTCGTCGCCCACAACGCGCGTTTCGACCTCGCATTCCTGCGCGCCGAGTACGAGCGCAGCGGATGGGATCTTCCCCTGGTCCCGGCGTACTGCACGCTGCAGGGAAGCCACCACTACCTGCCATGGCTCGAGCGACGGCGTCTTGCCGACTGCTGCGCTGCCACCGGTGTCCGGCTCGATCGGGCCCATTCGGCTCTGGGTGATGCGCGGGCCACGGGGCACCTGATGAACCGCTATCTGTCGATGCCGCATGTCCCTGTGCACCCCGACCTCAGCCAGGTCCGTACCGACGCTCGCGACGTCATCTGGCCCGACGGGCCGACCCGGCGACCGCGGACGACGCCGCTCGAACGCCGCCCGAACACCGTTGGCGCCCAACTCAGGCGGACGACGCCTCGACGCCAGCGACAAGGGCCATTGGTCGGGCAGCTCACGAATCTGGGCCTCACCGAGCTGCTCGACGACGGTGCCCCGGAGGGCACGCTTCCCTATCTCGAGCTTCTGCTGGAAGTTCTCGAAGACGGTGTCATGACCGAGGAAGAAGCTGGTGCCCTGGCCGATCTGATCGAGGCATACGAGCTCGGGTCCGACGAGGTCGCGTCGGCACACCACGCCTTCGTCACGGCTCTAGCGCACCGCGCGCTCGACGACGGACATGTTTCCCGTGATGAGCGTGCTGAACTCTCCACGATCGCCGAGATCCTCGACGTCGAGCCCATGACGTTGCGGCGCATCATCAGCCACGCCGACGAGGCCCGCGCTGCGCGGCTGAGCGCCGACCTGCGTCCGCTGCCGGACGACTGGTCTCTCGGCGAACCCCTGCGGGTGGGTGACAAGGTGGTCTTTACCGGTTGCGACGAGGTCCAACGCAATGCCCTGGAGAAGCGAGCCGAGGAGCTCGGCGTCCGGGTGATGGGCAAAGTCTCTCGGACGACAGTGATGCTGGTGACGGATGGCACCTTTGCTGGCGGCAAAGCGGCGAAGGCCTCCGAGCTGGGCACTCGCACCGTCCACCCCGACCAGTTCGACGTGCTACTCACCTATCTGCAGCCGAAGAGCACGACAGGGGAATCGGACGACACCACCGGCAGCACTTCGGCCGCCTCCCCGACGCGGACGGACCACAGCCCTGCCGCCATCCGCAGATGGGCTCGCCAGCAGGGGTACGAGGTCAGCGACCGGGGCCGCGTTCCCCGCTCCCTGATCGAGGCCCACGCGCGCGCTCGAGCCGACCAGGACTGAGCACCCCAGCCGGGGCCGACCGATACCGTAGTCACCGGATGAACGCGTCCGTCACGAGATCGTGACCAGTCGGCCGATGACGGCGGCGGGCGGCGGGTGCGCCGCCATCTCCCCGGCGACGCGTTCGGCCGCCGCACGGACGTCCGCGTCGTCGAGGACCGCCGCGACGGCCTGGCCGAGCCGGTCCGGGAAGTCCTCTCCCGGGGTGACCATCCTTCCGAGGCCGCGCTCGTCCAGGCGGCGGGCGTTGAACCACTGGTCGAGCGCGAACAGCGGCACAGCCACCTGGGGCACGCCCGCGGCCAGGGCCGCCGCGGTGGTGCCGAAGCCCCCATGACCGACCACGGCCACCGCGTGCGGCAGCACCTCCTCCTGGGGCCACCACTGCTCGACGTGAGCGTTGTCCGGCCACGCACGCAGCCGGTCGGGGTCCAGAGCGCGGCCGACGGTGAGCAGGACGCGGACGTCCAGCGACGCCAGGGCGGCGAGCAGCTCGCGGTAGGTCTGCTCGGCGGACGGCATCGTGCCTGCCACGGTCCCCAGACTCGCGTACACCAGCGGAAGATCCGACGTCTCCGGAGGGAGGCCGCGTCCCTCTGGCGCGTCCGTCGTGGGCCCGGGCCGGAACCGGACGACGTCGCGCCCGCCCGACGGCGGGTCGTCGAACGACGCCGGCAGCACGGTGAAGGACGGCGCGGAACGCTGCGCGGAGATCAACCCGTCGGCGTCGAGCCCGAGGGGCCGACCCAGCTCCTCCGCCGGGTCGGTGAACCAAGGCGCCGTGCTTGCGATCAGTCCGTCGAGGCAGAGCCCGACGCTCCGGTGCGGGATTCCCTCGGCCTCCGCGGCGACGAGTGAGGCAAGCTCGAAGGGGTCGCGGACCACAAGGTCCGGCCGCCACGAGCGGACGGTGTCGAGCAGCCGCGGCAGCGCGGCACCGCCGTCGAGCCGCCCGAAGATCTCCTGGATCATCAGCTCGTTGGCGGCCTCCATCGACAGGCCGGCCATGCCGCCGAACGCACGGCCCATCGCGTCGGACGACGGTTCGTCGAACGGCGCCACGACGAGGCCCTCCCGCGCGACCTGGTCGGCGAAGCCGGCCGGGGCGGCGACGCGGACCTCGTGCCCGGCCGCTCCGGCGGCGTGGGCGAGCGGAACCTGCGGCAGGAAATGGCCGAGGTTGCCCGTCGAGGCGAACAGCAAGCGCACGACCTCACCGTAGATCGGGGCGGGTCGGCTCGCCGCCTGCCGTCGGCGGTCACGCAGCGCGGTGGGTCACCAACGCCTCCAACTGGTTCATGACCAGCACGACGGCGTCTTGCCGCTTGTCCGGCGGGTACTTGTGCTCGGCCACGGGCACGGAGGCGACGAGCAGCCCCGAGTCCTTGCCGCGGAAGGTCCGGTTCACCCGGGCGAGCGTCTGCATGAGCAGCGCACCGCGCAGCGGCCAGTCGAGGTAGAGCGTGTGCAGCGACGGCGAGTCGTAGCTGGTGAGCAGCATGTCGTTGACGATGACGAGGCCGCCCGACGACGCAGTGCGGACACTCTCGAGCGGTCCAATGGACTCCGGTCAAGAGCGGTCAACACGGGTACGGACGGCGTCGCCCGAGCGAGCGAGGCCACAAGCGGTTCTTCGGCGGCCTCGCCGATCGAGCCCGTCGTAGGCAAGCCGAGATCGACGAGGCACGGGCCGAGTAATGGCTGTGAGCGGCTCGGGGTAGTGCCGCGCAAAGCCCACTGCTCCACCGACGCCAGCGAGTCAGCCCGCCGACCCCTCGAAGACGACTTCCACCGTCTCGTAGCCCAGCCCGCCGATCAGTCCCTCGAGCGTCTTGCGCGTGTTCTCCTCGGCGCGGCTCTCCAGGTCGCTCTCCCGGGCGGCAGCGGTGAGCATCTCCTCCGCCTTTAGGAGCGTCTGCTGGCGGCTGCCGTCGTCGTCGGCGAAGAAGTCCTCGGCGCGGTTGATCAGACCTCGCGAGTCGGAGAGCGCCCTGCTCTGCTCGAGATCGATCCGCGGCTCCGCGAAAGCGGGCTCCGGCAGGGTGACCGTCACGGTGGAACCGTCCTCGGAGACGACGACCGCCTCCTCGGGCAGGTCGCGGAAGTCGACGTAGACCTCGACCGAACCATCCGCGAGGAAGATCGTGCGCTCGCCCATCAGCCAGTCCGGCACGTACTTCGTGTCCTGCTCCAGGTCCACGACCACCTGGTAGTTCCCCTGGGCCGCGACGAACCGGGCGAGGTTCTGGATGCCCAGCAGCACCGGCCGGTCGGAGCGGTCGACCTCCTCGGTGGCGAAGGGGTTCTCCAGCTCTGGCAACGAGACCAGCTCGGTCCGGATGGCACCCCACACCAGTACGACGAGCAGCACCAGCGCGCCGACGATGCCGAGCATCACGCCCAGGAAGGCCTTCAGGAAAACACCGCCCCGGGAACGGGGCGGGACATCATCCGGCTTCTCCGGGGAGGCGTGTTCCGGCCTCTCCTCAGTGGCGACGGGCGGCTGCTCGGACACCTGATCTCCTACCTCGTGGCGGATCGCGTTCACACCAGGTGCGTTCCGGGCCTCGTCGCCGTCGATCCCGACTCCGCGTTCTTGCCCTGGAGCACTTCTGGCATCGGTCGTGGGACAACCTAGGGCCAATCGGCCCAATCTGCCTCCGAAGCGGCGAAGTTGCGGCGCTTCACACCAGGCGGTGATGGGAACGGTCCGCGAACCGTTCCATCGCCTCGACCACCTCGACCGCCTGCCACACCCGGTCGCGGGCTCCCCGTCCGATCTGGTCGAGGACGCCGTCCTCGACGAGGCGGTCGATGGCCACCTGGGCGTTCGCCGTCGTGACGCCGAGGAGCTCCGCGGCGAGACGGGAGTCGATCACGGGGCGCTCGACGAGGATGTCCGCGAGGCGCCAGGCGGCGGCACCGCGACGGGCCCGGATGATTCCCACCCACCGCGCATGGGCGTCGGACACGTCGCGCATGAGCTCACGTGCGTTCTGCAACGCCGGAAAGACCGCCTCGCACACCTCGGTGACGATCGGCACGGGATCGCCGGAGCGATACGCGGTCAGGGCCGCGAAGTACCGCTCGGTCTCGGCGATCAGCCCGGCCGAGATCGGCACGACGACGTGTCGGGTCAGGCCTGCGTGGCGCAGCTGGGCGTGCATGAGGGCACGGCCGGTGCGCCCGTTGCCGTCCGGGAACGGGTGGATGTTCTCGAACTGGGCGTGCGCGACGGCCACCTGGGCGAGCGCGGGAACGTCGTCGCGCGCGATGAAGGCCGCCAAGTCCTCCATGGCACCCGGCACCAGGTCGCTCCGCGGCGCCACGTAGGCCGCCCCGTGCGGGCTCCGGGCAGAGCCGCCGATCCAGACGGCCGCGTCCCGCCACACACCGGCGGCGCCCGGCATGTGGTCCCTCATCAAGACCTGGTGCATCGTCAGGATGGCGTCGGTGTCCAGATGGTCGGCGACGTCGAGAGCGCGCGTCATGGCGCCGACGTTGGCGACGATCTCGTCGGCGTTGGCTCGGCCCCGGCGTCCCAGCTCCGCCAGGGCGATCGCCTTCGGGGACGAGGTCAGGTTCTCGATCTGAGACGAGCTCGCCGCCTCGGTCCTCAGCAGGAGCGAGGCGAACGACATCAGAGAGCCGAGCGACTCACCATCGAGACGGGCGATCTCGGAACTCGCCTCGGCGACCAGCGCGGCCGTCGGCCCGTCGAGACGGAGCTCGGCGTCTGCGATGCGCGCCGGCACGGCCGCCTCGTACGATCCCCGGCGACGGCTGCGGCCCGCGCGCGGGCCGTACTCGACGTCCGAGGGCTCCCAGTCGAGCAGCTCGATGCCGAACACGGGCCATGTCGTATCCGATGACACGCGTCCAGGTTAGCATCGGAAGATTGCGGAACCGATGCTAAGGCGTTCGCGGGGTATCGGATTCGGCTCTAACGGACTTGCTGGCGCAGAGCCTCCAGGGCAGCAGCACGACGGGACGGCTTCGTACGGGGCCGTGATACCTCAGGCGAGGTCTGCATGGCTCCCTTGCGCGAGCCCGGGCACCGGGTCACCTCCGCCATCGTCCGGCGGTACGCGCCCCAGGGGGCCACGCATGGCCCCCACCCCGAGCAGCCTCAGCACCGCGCCGCGGCCGCCACCGCTGCCACCAGCGGGCGGCGCACCGTGCTCGTCGCCGGCATCGCCTTCGTCCTGGGCGCCGCCGTCGGGAGTGCCGCCACATGGTCCGCCCTCGGCGCCGAGGACGAACCGCCGTCGGCTGCCGCACCACCGCCCGCTGCGTCGGGCTCTCAGCTGTCGGCGGCCTACGACAGCTGCGGAGCCGTTGACGGCATCCGGCTCGAGGACGGCGGCACCACGCTGGTGCTCGACGTCCAGGGCTCCGACGACTACTCCGGCGCCACGTTCGACGACCTCGCCTGCGTCCTGAGCGAGCTCGGGACACCGGCTCGCGTCACCGAGCTCATGGGTACCACCCGCGCGCTCGACGGGCATCAGAGCGACACCTGGGGCCGGTTCACGGCTACCTGGTCCTACCACCCCGATTCCGGCCTCGACCTGATCGTCGTCGAGGACTGAAGCCACCATCGACCGAAAGAGGATGACCATGTCCACCCCATACCCGCAGGCGCCTGCACCTGCCGCGTCCGCCCCCTCCAACGGTCTGGCCGTCGCGGGCTTCGTCGTCGGCCTCGTGTCCCTGCTCCTGTGCCTGGTGCCGATCCTGAACAACGTGGTGTTCTTCACCGCGATCGTCGGGCTCGAGCGCTTGCTGCAGTCGAAGGTCTCGCTCTCCGGCGCGGTGGTGGTGCCCGAGCAGGTCACCGAGGAGGAGGTGGCCCGCGCGATGGGGCTCGCCTGACCGGTCGAGCCGTTCCACGGTCACCCCCAGCCTCTCCGGAAGATCCGGCGAGCACATGCCTGTGGAGAACGGCGGCAGTGGTCCGTCCCGTGCGCGATCGTCGCCGCCATGGACACCACGCCCACCCGTATCCGCCCCGGCGACCTCGTCCTCACCGACGACGACCGCCTCGCCCTCGCCTCGACCCTCGCCGCCGCCGCGCTCCCCCGCTCCCGCACGCTCTGCCTGTCGTGGATCCGCAGCGACGACCGCGCCACCGGTGTGCTGGTCCCCGTCCGCGAGGTCCCCAAGAAGCCGGACGTCGACGACGCCCGCCGGTTCGGCATGGTGATCGCCTCCGTGACCGAGCAGTCCGCGGCGGGCGGCAGCGTCGTCGCGGTCCTGTGCCGACCCGGTGACGACACCATCACCGACGCGGACCGGGCCTGGAACGCCGCCCTGCGGGAGCAGGCCGCCACGCACGGATTCCGGCTGCACGGCCTGTTCGTCGGATCGGGCTCGGCGGTGCGTCCGCTCGCGATGGACGACGCCGGGTCACTAGCCTGACGGGATCATGGCACCTCCACACAGCGCCGATCCCGCCGGCGAGGTCTTCACCACGATCGTGGCCGAGCACGTCCGGCGCATCGAGCAGCGCCTCCCGCCCGCGCTCGCGGACGAGGACGACGCCGTCCACCGGCTGCGCACCGCGGTCCGCAGGCTGCGCACGGTGCTGGCCGTCTACCGTCCGGTGTTCGACCGCAACGAGGTCAAGCAGCTGCGCCGTCGCCTCGCCGAGCTGGGCGACGTGCTGGGCGAGGCGCGCGACCTGGAGGTGCGGCGGGCCGACGTCGAGTCGGTCGGCGCCGCGGCGAGCGTCTCGCGGGACGCCCGGGCGCGGCTGGTGGCGGAGCTCGACCGGGAGCACGCGGCTGCGCACGCCCGCTTCGTCGACTACGCCGGTGGGCTGCAGATGCGGGCGACGACGGCGGAGCTGATCCGCTGGGTCCGGGAACCGCCGCGCGGGAAGGCTGCGGACCGACGGGCCGGCAAGGTCGCCCGCCAGCGGCTGCGCAAGGCCGTCGACCGGGTCGGCCGCGCCGCGGCCGACCTCGACCTGCAGGCCCTGGCCGAGGTCACCGTCGAGGACCTGGACGACCGGGCGGCGCTCGACGACCTGCTGGCTCGCGCCCACCGGCTGCGCAAGGCCGGACGGCGCCTCTCCCAGGGGGCCCGCGCGGTGACGCGCACCCCGACGAAAGTGCTGGGCTCGTCGGCGAAGGAGCTCGGCGCGGCGGGCAAGGCGGTGCAGTCGTCGCTCGGGGACCACCGCGACGCGCTGCTGCTCGCGCTCCTCGCCCGGGACCACGCGGCCGAGGCAGCGGCCCACGGTGAGGACCCCGCGCCGTACGACCGGCTCGCCCGCGCCGCGACACGGCGGGCCGCCGACGCCCTCGCGGATCTGCCCGACGCCGTCGACCAGCTGACGTCGAAGGCTCCGTAGCCGTACCGGTCGGCAGACGTCGTCATTTTCCGCCCGAAACAGGATCTTCCGGGCGATCGTCAGGTTGATCCTGCCCGAAACTCTGGACTTCCCGGCCAGGCGCTCATATTTTTTCCGTGACAGGCACCACAGACCGGCCTGTCCGGAGGTCCTGCCCGGATCGCCGCCGCACCCGACACCGACCCCTCGAGGAGCCGCCGAGAGCGCACCGGCCCACGGGCCCGTGCGCACCGCACCGGAAGGAGCAGGACCGTGGCCGACGTGCTGGTCCTCAACGCCGGCTACGAGCCGCTGCACCGCGTGTCGGTCAAGCACGCCATCACGATGCTGGTGCGCGGCGTCGCGGTGGTCGAGGAGTCCGTCGACGGGAGGTCCTTCGGCCCCTACCCGCTCCCCCGTGTCCTGCGGCTCGTGCGATACGTGGCGATGCGATGGATCTACCGGGGCACCCGGCCGACCGTCACCAAGGACGGCGTCAAGCAGCGCGACGGCGAGTGCGCCTACTGCGGCGGGCCGGCCCAGACCGTGGACCACGTGATACCGAGGTCGCGCGGCGGGGACAGCTCCTGGCTGAATTTGGTCGCGGCCTGCGAGGCCTGCAACCACCGCAAGGCGAACCGGACGCCGCTGGAGGCCGGGATGCCGCTGCGCCTCACCCCGCACGTCCCGGCGGCGGGTCGGCACGGGGTCGTCCGCCACCGCCAGCAGCTCCGGCCCCTGGCCGCCTGACCGGCCGGGCCGGCCCCCGTCGCAGGACGGAGGGCCGGCCGGGGTCGGGACCTGTCAGATCCCCGGGTGGGGCTCCCAGCGGGGGTCGTCGTCCGCGGGACGCGGCGCGTCGGTGGCCGAACCGGCCGTCAGCGCGTCATCACCGACCATCGAGATGGTGCCCGTGACGGGCTGCGGGACGGCGGGGCCGTCGGCGTCCAGGACCCGGGAGGCGACCACGGTGCTGCCGAAGTTCGCGTGGCAGTCGGTGCAGTACCACTCGGGCGTCGGCACCGGGACCTCGAAGCCGCCGTAGACGACGTCGGGCTCGGCGCTGACGACGTCCTCGGAGAAGGTCATGCCCCACACGATGCGCTTCGTCTTGCCGCGCATGCCGCAGCCGGGGCACTGCGGGCGCAGTCGGTTGCGCTGTGCGGTCACCGAGTGCTCGTGCATCAGCTCGTGGCAGTGGGAGCACAGCAGGTGCACGTCGCGGATGACCTGCTCCAGGGTGCGCCCGCCGGCGGTCGTCGTGCCCAGTCGCACCGCACCGTCGTCGTGCGCCTGCATCTCGCGCACGTCCACGAACTGCTCGCAGGTGGCGCAGCGCTCCTCGCGCCGCAGCGCCCACCCGGTCACCGCACGGTGGCCGATGATGCGCAGCGCGTGCACGTCCGAGGCGGCCTCGCCGGCGCCGCAGTCGCCCGGGTCGATCGTGTGCACCGGACCGTCGTGGAACTGGTTGGCGACCCCGTCGAGGACGGCGCGGGCGTGCTCGGCCGGCAGCCAGCCGGAGGAGCCGATGTAGGCGTCGGCACCGTCGAAGAGGTCCGCCCACACGATCGGGCGGTCCGGGCCGAAGAGCTCGTCGGTCACCCAGGAGTCGCCGTCGGAGGCTCCCATGAGCTCGACCGCGGCGACGACCCCGGCCTCGCCGAGGACGGTCACCACGACGTCCCCGCGCTTGGGACCGTCGGGTCCCCCGGGCAGGTGGTGCTCGCGGGAACGCGTCGCGATGGCGACCGACTCGCGCAGCCAGTCCGTCGACCAGTTCAGGTACACGGACGGCACGAGCCACGCCGGGAGCGACGACACGGACGGGAGGGCCTCTGCTTCGGTGCTCACGGGGTGCAACATAGCGGGTCCGCACGGCCCGGCGACACCCCACCGGGCATCGGACCGATGCCCAGGTCAACGCCGTCGGACGGTCACTCCCGCCCGAAGGCGCGCCGGAGCTCGGTCTTGGCCTGCTCCAGCACCTCGCGGCGCTCGGGCGGCAGGTTGCGCCCGGCCCGGTTGAGGTAGAACGTCAGCATCGACATCGCCGAGGAGTAGGCCGACCCCTTGCGCCGGTCGCTGGCCTCGGCGGACCGCTTCAGCGACGCGGCGATCGCCGCGGGGTCGTCCTGGGTGAAGACGTCGTGCTCGAGGTCGAGGGCGTCGGAGTGGTCGGTGACGTCCTGCGACCACCGCTCGCCCCGGCCGTCGTGAGGGTCGTGCTCGTCCTGCGCCATGGGCACGACGCTAGGACGCCCGGGGCGACGACGCAGCCCCGGGCGCCCTGGCGCCGTGCCTCAGCGGCCCAGTGCAGTCAGCTCGGCGTCGGTCAGCATTCGCGACCGGATGAGGAACCGCACCCCCTCCGGCGCCTCGACGCTGAACCCGGCTCCGCGGCCGGGCACCACGTCGATCGTCAGGTGGGTGTGGCTCCAGTACTCGAACTGCGCCCTGCTCATCCAGACCGGGACGGTGAAGAGATCCTCCCCGTCGGACAGCGCCAGGTCGCCCAGGTGCACGTCGGCGTCCGAGGTGAGGAAGTCACCGGCCGGGTAGCACATGGGGCTCGAGCCGTCGCAGCAGCCACCGGACTGGTGGAACATCAGCTCGCCGTGCCGGCGCCGCAGCCGAGCCAGGAGCTCGGCCGCGGCGTCGGTGACGGCGACGCGCGCGGGGCCGTCGGGCCCGCCGGCGTCGGTCATCGATCCTCCTTCGGCCTAGAAGAACCCGTCCCGCACGCCGGAGTAGCTGACGAGCAGGTTCTTCGTCTGCTGGTAGTGGTCGAGCATCATCTTGTGGTTCTCGCGCCCGACGCCGGAGCCCTTGTACCCGCCGAACGCGGCCGCGGCCGGGTAGGCGTGGTAGCAGTTCGTCCACACGCGGCCGGCCTCGATGTCGCGGCCGGCCCGGTAGGCCGTCGTGCCGTTGCGGGTCCAGACGCCGGCCCCGAGCCCGTAGAGGGTGTCGTTGGCGATCTTGATGGCGTCGTCGTAGTCGGCGAAGTCGGTGACCGAGACGACGGGACCGAAGATCTCCTCCTGGAAGATCCGCATCGAGTTCTTGCCCTCGAAGATCGTCGGCTGCACGTAGAACCCGCCGGACAGGTCCCCGCCGAGGTCGGCCCGCTGCCCGCCGGTGAGCACCTTGGCGCCCTCGGCCTGGCCGATGTCGATGTAGGACAGGATCTTCTCGAGCTGGTCGTTGCTGGCCTGCGCGCCGATCATCGTCTCGGTGTCCAGCGGGTTGCCCTGGACGGCCGCCTCGGTGCGCTTGAGCGCGTCACCGAGGAACTGGTCGTAGATGTCGGACTGGATGAGCGCCCGGGACGGGCAGGTGCAGACCTCGCCCTGGTTGAAGGCGAACATCGTGAAGCCCTCGAGGGCCTTGTCGTAGAAGTCGTCCTGGGCCGAGGCGACGTCGGAGAAGAACACGTTCGGGCTCTTGCCGCCGAGCTCGAGGGTCACCGGGATGATGTTGGCCGAGGCGTACTGCATGATCAGGCGGCCCGTCGTCGTCTCGCCGGTGAAGGCGATCTTGCGGATCCGCGACGAGGACGCGAGCGGCTTGCCCGCCTCGACGCCGAACCCGTTGACGACGTTGACGACGCCCGGCGGCAGCAGGTCGCCGATGATGTCCATCAGGTACAGGATCGAGGCCGGGGTCTGCTCGGCCGGCTTGAGCACGACGGCGTTGCCCGCCGCGAGCGCCGGGGCCAGCTTCCACACGGCCATGAGGATCGGGAAGTTCCACGGGATGATCTGCCCGACGACGCCGAGCGGCTCGTGGAAGTGGTAGGCGATGGTGTCGCCGTCGATCTCGGAGATCGACCCCTCCTGGGCCCGGATCGCGCCGGCGAAGTACCGGAAGTGGTCGACGGCCAGGGGGATGTCGGCGCCGAGCGTCTCGCGCACGGCCTTGCCGTTCTCCCAGCTCTCCGCCACGGCGATCTTCTCGACGTTGGCCTCGATGCGGTCGGCGATGGCGTTGAGAATGTTCGCCCGCTCGGTCACGGACGTGCGGCCCCAGGCGGGGGCGGCGCCGTGCGCGGCGTCCAGGGCGCGCTCGACGTCCTCGGCGTTGCCGCGCGCGACCTCGCAGAAGGTCTGCCCGGTGACGGGGGTGGGGTTCTCGAAGTACTCCCCGCTCGCCGGGGGGACGTACTCGCCGCCGATCCAGTGGTCGTAGCGGCTGCGGTACTCCACGATCGACCCGGGCTGTCCCGGTGCCGTGTAGACGGTCATGGCGTCCTGCCTCCTCGCAGTGCTCACCGCACCACCCGCGTCCGGTGGACGGGATGATGACGACGCGTCGTCGCGTCGTGCCGGCGACGTTAGGCGGCGAGCGTTGCAGCGGCGTTGCAGGTGTCGGTCGGCGCCGCTCAGCGCAGGCCGGCGTCGACGACGGCGAGGTGGGCACGCGCCCGGGCCCACCGGGGGCCGCCCTGGTCGGACCGCGCCACGAGCTGCTGCCAGGCCTCCACGTCCTCGGCACCGTCGTCCGTGCGGGTCCACCCGTCCAGGACGTCCGGGTCGCCGTCGGCCAGGACCGCCGAGCGCATCTCGGCGGCCAGCTCGTCGCGCATCCGCTCGACGCCGGGGGCGAAGGACCGCGGCAGCAGCGGGGCGGTGTAGGCCCGCACCGCACCGGCCACGTCACCGGCGGCGAGCAGGTCGCGGACGGCGTCGACGTCGCTGCGCACCTGGGCGGCGAGCCGGTAGGGCCGCGACCCGGTCACCACCGACCCGGCCGAGCGGCGCAGCCGGGAGATCTCGGCGCGGACCGTCACCTCGGACAGCTCGCCGGGGTGCAGCAGCACCGCGAGCTCCTCCGCGGTGAGGCCGCGCGGGTGCGCGCCGAGGAGCGCGAGGATCTCGGCGTGCCGTCCGGAGAGCCGGCGCTCGCCGTCCGGGGACCACCAGGCGGGCGTGCCGAGCAGCCGCAGGGCGGGGTGGGTGTCACCGGCCGCGTCCCGGGCACCTGCGGCCCGTGCCGCGAGCTCCCGCTCGAGGCTGGCGACGGTGGCGCGCACCAGGGACAGCGCGACGTGCGAGCCGGCGGCCCGTCCACCGGTGACGTCGAGGACCCCGAGGACACGGCCGTCGGGATCCTGGATCGGGGCGGCCGCGCAGTTGAGCTGCTGCACCGGCCGCGAGAAGTGCTCCGCCCCCAGCACCTGCACCGGCCGCCGGGTGGCCAGCGCCGTGCCCGGGGCGTTGGTCCCGACGTTCTCCTCGCGCCAGACGGCACCGGCGACGAATCCGACCCGCTCGGCGGCACCGCGGGTGCGCAGGTCCCCCTCGACCCACAGCAGGCGTCCCGCGTCGTCGGACACGGCCACGACGAGCCCGTCGTCGCGGGCGGCGTCGACGACGAGGTCGCGCACGACGGGCATGAGGTCGTGCAGGGGGTGCGCCGCACGGTAGGCGTCGAGCTCGTCGGGCGACAGCCCGCTCGTGGTGCGCGGCGTGTCGGGGTCGACGCCGCAGGAGCGGCTGCGGCGCCAGGAGGCGGCGACGAGGGGGTCGAGCCCGGGCGGCACGGCGCCGGTGTCGAGGAACACGTCGTGGGCGCTGCGCACGGAACGCCGGTCGCGCCGGACGGGGACGGCGGGCGACAGCGCATGCGCGAGGTCGCCGTGCGGGGTGCTGGGTCGATGCCCCATGGAGCCTCCGACGTCGTCGTCCGGTGGTGATCCACAGTGTAGGGCGGCGTCGCGTCCGGGGTGTCCCGAGCGCACGGACCAGCCATCTCACATGCTGGTCCCGCATCGTGGAACCGCGGTGTCGGGGCTGGTCGCCCGCGGCCTAGGGTGGCTCCCGGACCACGCCGCACCAGGAGGAGATCATGCCCGCACCGCTCGACCCCACCCCGCGACTGCAGGAGTACGCGCACCCGGAGCGCCTCGTCACCACCGAGTGGCTGGCCGCGCACCGGGACGACCCGGGCCTCGTCGTGGTGGAGTCCGACGAGGACGTCCTGCTCTACGAGACCGGCCACATCCCCGGCGCCGTCAAGGTCGACTGGCACACCGACCTGCTGCTGCCCGTCGAGCGCGACTACCTGGACGGCCGGGGTTTCGCCGACCTGCTCGGCTCCCGGGGCATCGCCCGCGACACCACGATCGTGCTGTACGGCGACAAGAACAACTGGTGGGCCGCCTACACGGCCTGGGTGTTCACCCTGTTCGGCCACGAGGACGTCCGCCTCCTCGACGGCGGGCGCAACCTCTGGGTGGCCGAGGGCCGCGAGCTGACCACCGACGCCCCCGCCCCGACGCCGGTCGACTACCCGGTCGTCGAGCGCGACGACACCACCTTCCGCGCCTTCCGCGAGGACGTGCTCGACCACCTGGGCAAGGGCCCCCTCGTGGACATCCGCTCCCCGCAGGAGTTCACCGGCGAGCGGCTGCACATCCCGGACTACCCGGAGGAGGGCGTGCTGCGCGGCGGTCACATCCCCACCGCCCACAACGTCCCGTGGGCCACGGCGGTCGCCGAGGACGGCACCTACAAGCCGCGGGCCGAGCTGGAGGCCATCTACCAGCAGGGCGGCCTGGGCATCACGGACGACGACCGGGTCGTCACGTACTGCCGCATCGGGGAGCGGTCCAGCCACACCTGGTTCGCACTGCACTTCCTGCTCGGCATCCCCGACGTGCGCAACTACGACGGGTCCTGGACCGAGTGGGGCAACGCCGTGCGCGTGCCCATCGCGGCCGGCGCGGAGCCCGGCGAGGCGCCGGCCCGCTGAACCCCGGACCCGACGCGACGTGAGAGACGATGGACCCATGACCGACGACGCCCCCGCGCTGCCCGACCAGCTGGCCGAGATCCGGGAGGACTTCCTGGCCCTGACCGAGTCCGAGCGGCTGCAGCTCCTGCTGGAGTTCTCCCGCGAGCTGCCACCCCTGCCCGCCCGGTACGCGGACTCCCCCGCCCTGCTGGAGAAGGTGGAGGAGTGCCAGTCCCCGGTGCACGCCTTCGCCGAGGTCGACGGCGACGTCGTGCACTTCTACGCGACCGCGCCCGAGGAGGCCCCCACCACGCGGGGCTTCGCCTCGATCCTGGCCCAGGGGCTGTCCGGGCTGACCACCCGTGAGGTGCTGGACGTCCCCGAGGACTTCCCGCTGCAGCTCGGCCTCACCCGGGCGGTCTCGGCCCTGCGGCTCAACGGCATGGCCGGCATGCTCACCCGGGCCAAGCGGCAGGTGGTCGAGCAGCTCGCCGCCGCCTGACCGCCGGCGGTGGCGGCCCGCCCGTAGCCTTGTCGCGTGAGCCTCACCAGCGTCCTGCTCCTGCTCGCCGGGTTCGTGCTGCTCGTCGGGGGCGGCGAGGCCCTCGTCCGCGGCGCGGCGTCGCTGGCGCGGACCCTGGGGATGTCCGCCCTCGTGGTGGGCCTGACCGTCGTGTCCTTCGCGACCTCGAGCCCGGAGCTCGCCGTCAGCGCCGGCTCCGCGCTGTCCGGCTCCCCCGGGCTGGCGGTCGGCAACGTCGTGGGCAGCAACATCGCCAACATCCTGCTCGTCCTCGGGGCGGCGGCGATCGTCGTCCCGCTCGCGGTCACGAACCGCCTGGTGCGCACGGACATCCCCGTGATGGTCGGGATGTCCGTGCTCGCCCTCGTGCTGGCGCTCGACGGCACCATCAGCACGACCGACGGCGTCATGCTGCTGGGCCTCCTGGCCGCCTACGTGGCCCTCACCACGCTCGTCGCCCGGCGCACGGAGACGGTCACCACCGTCCCGGGGACCGACGACGACGGCGGGCCCCTGGGCCGTCTGCGCACGACCCGCGCGCGCTCGGTCGGGGTCGACGTCGCCCTCGTGGTCGTCGGGGTGGCGCTGCTCGTCGGCGGCGCCCGGTTCCTGGTCGACGGCGCCACCCGGATCGCCTCCGCGTTCGGGGTGAGCGACCTCGTGATCGGCCTGACCGTGGTCGCGGTAGGCACGTCGTTGCCGGAGCTCGCCACGAGCGTCATCGCGGTGCGGCGCGGGGAGCGTGACATGGCCGTGGGGAACATCGTCGGCAGCAACATCTTCAACATCGGCGCCGTGCTCGGCCTCACCGCCGTCATCGCCCCGGGCGGGATCGACGTCGACCCCGCCGCCGTGAACCTCGACCTGCCCGTCATGGTGGCCGTCGCCCTGGTGCTCCTGCCCATCGCGTTCACCGGGCAGGCGATCGTGCGCTGGGAGGGCGTCCTCCTGGTCGTCCTGTACGTCGCCTACCTGGCCTACGTGCTGCTCGCCGCGACCGACCACGACGCCCAGGAGCCGTTCGGCGGCGCGCTGTTCGGGTTCGTCCTGCCGGTCACCGCGGTCTGGCTCGTCGCCCTGACGGCCTACGAGCTGGGTCTGCGACGCGGCCGGCGCGAGGTGTGACACAGTGGGCCCATGACGGTGCTCGTGGCCTATCGCGCCTGCCCGCACGGCGAGGCGGCAGTCCGGACCGCGCTGGAGGAGTCGCGTCGACGCGACCTGCCGCTGCGGGTGCTCGTGCTCGACGCCCAGGATCCCGGTGACGGCCCGTCGGCCGAGCTCTCCGCGATCCTCGGGGACACCGACGCCGCGATCAGCTACCGCGACGAGGACACCGAACCCGCGGACGCCATCCTCGACACCGCCGACGAGGTCGGGGCCGACCTCGTCGTGGTGGGGTCGCGCAAGCGGTCCAGCCACGGCACGTTCCTCATGGGCACCACGACGCAGCGGGTGCTGCTGGACGCCTCGGTGCCGGTCCTCGTGGTCAAGGACGCCTACGACTCCTGACCGGGACGCTCACCGCACCGTCAGGTGACGCTCGTCCTCGTGCAGCGCCGCGAGGGGCACGACCGGCAACTTGTCCACCCCGCCGCAGTCGTCGATCCACTGCTGCAGGTTCGGGGCGTGCTCGGCGTACCGGTCGCGTGCGACGTAGCGCACGAGCGGCTCGGCGACGCACACGCCGTCGCCCCAGACCTCGCCGTCGCGCCGGGCCAGCACCCGCAGGCCGTGCCGGAACACCTCGCGGCCGTCCACGACCCCGCTGCCCGGCCGCAGGCGCTTGACCCGGTTGATCAGCCGGAACAGCACCCGAGGCCGGACGTCCACGACCAGCTCCTCCTGGTGCGCCACCTGCTGCTTCCACAGGTCCTCGTCGATCGCGACGCCGACCTCGCGCAGCTCGCCCACCATCCACTCCAGCGCGACGTCGGACAGCCCGGAACGCGGTCCCCCGCCGCCGACGTCGCCGTGCCCGCCCGGGAACCACACCTGCCGGACCCGGCCCTCGGGGCTGTCGCCCGGCACGGTCCACAGGCACGGCGAGTAGGACAACCGGCGTTCGTCCACCGAGAGCGCCTGGCGGGCCACCTGGACCCCGTCACCGAGCTTCACGTCGTGGAACCGGTAGCGGCGGCGCGTCAGCCCGGGGACGCCCAGCGTGCCGACGGTGTCGAAGACGCCGAGGAACCGCACCGGCCCCCGCGGGTCCCTCGGGTGGGAGTTCTCGGCCCGGAACCTGTCCCGCCGCTCCTGCCGTGCGGCGCGCTCGGCGTCGTCGTCGGCCGGTTCGCGGTAGAGGTCCGCGGCGTCGTGCAGCCGGCCGGCCACGAGCGCCTCGCGCGTCAGCAGGCCCACCGCCCCCACCATGCCGACGACGCTGCGCGCGGTGTACGCGCCCCGGGAGTAGCCGAGCACCACGATCTCGTCGCCGGGGTCGTAGTTCATGGCCAGGAACCGGTAGCCGTCGACGACGTTGTGAGTCAGACCCGACCCGAACGCGCCGCCGAGCACCTTGTCGAACAGGTACCCCTGCGAGCCGACACCGCCGACGTACTCGACGACCTGGACGACGCCGTCGTCGACCGCGCCCCGGCGCAGGACCCGGGCGATCTTCTCGATGTTCGACACGTACTGGTTGGCGGCATGGTTCCACGTGCCGTCGCAGCACAGGATCAGGCGCTTCATCGTCACCACGTCCCCTCGCCGACGGAGGGCGTCGCGCGACGCCCCACTGCCTACCCAGAGCGTCGCGCGACCTCGGGTGATACGCACGCGGTCGGCCCGGCGCAGCCGGCGCGGCTCAGCGCAGCCGGCGCAGGAACTCCCGGGTCCGGTCCCGCTGCGGGTCGTCCAGGACCTGGGCGGGCGTGCCGCGCTCGTGCACCCGGCCGTCGTGCAGGAAGACGACCTCGTCGGCGACCTCGCGGGCGAAGTCCATCTCGTGGGTCGCGACGAGCATCGTGGTGCCCTCGGCGCGCAGCTCCAGCAGCAGATCCAGGACCTCCCCGACCAGCTCCGGGTCGAGGGCCGAGGTGACCTCGTCCAGCAGCAGCAGCTCGGGTCCACCGGCCAGCGCCCGGGCGATCGCGGCGCGCTGCTGCTCCCCGCCGGAGAGCTGGTCGGGGTAGCCGCGTGCCTTGTCCGCCAGACCGACCTTGGCCAGCAGCGCCCGGCCGGCCTCCTCGGCCTCGCCCCGCGGACGGCGGTGCACGAGACGCGGCGCCAGGGTCACGTTGTCCAGGACGGACAGGTGCGGGAACAGGTTGTACTGCTGGAACACCATGGCGAGCCGGGCCCGGACGGCGTCGGCGTCCACCCAGGGGTCGGCCACGTCGACCCCGTCGAGGAGCACCTGGCCGTCGTCGACGTCCTCGAGCAGGTCGACCACGCGCAGCAGCGTCGACTTGCCCGAGCCCGAGGACCCCACCAGGACGACGCACTGGTGCTCGCCCACGTCCAGGTCGATGCCGTCGAGCACCGTCCGGCGGCCGGCCCGGCGGCCCGGTCCCGCGGGGAACGACTTGCGCACCTCACGCAGGCTCAGCAGCGGCGGTGCGGTCACCGGACCACCCCCGCACCGCTGACGCCGCGGAGCGAGCCGCGCCAGCCCTGCCGGGCCGACCAGGCGTCGACGAGCCGGGTCAGCGGGATCGAGATCAGCAGGAACAGCACGCCGGCCACCACGTACGGGGTGAAGTTGTAGTCGCCGGTGGTGGCGATCTGGGCGGCCCGGATCGCGTCGACCGCGCCGAGGATCGAGATCAGGCCGGAGTCCTTCTGCAGGGACACCAGCATGCTCGCCACCGGCGCCGAGACGTTCCGCACCGCCTGCGGCAGCACGACCTTGCGCACCGCCTGGCCACGGGTGAGCCCGAGGGAGCGCGCGGCGGCGACCTGGGAGGGGTGCACGGACTCGATCCCGGCGCGGAAGATCTCGGCGAGGTAGGCCGTGTACGTCAGGAGGATCGCCAGACCGCCGAGGAACGCCGCGCTCACCGGCAGCCACTCCAGCCGCAGGGCGGGCAGCCCGAAACCGACCAGCAGCAGCACCAGCAGCACCGGCACCCCGCGGAAGACGTCGACGTACAGCACGGTGAACACCCGCAGCGGGAACAGCGCCGGCAGCCGGGAGGTGCGCACGACCGCCAGCAGCAGGCCGACGGTCAGGCCCACCACGGAGGCCACGACCCACACCCGCAGGTTGAGCCACAGCCCCTCGGCGACCTCGGGCAGGACCTCCCAGGCGCGCTCCGGGGAGAAGAACGCCTCCCGGGCCCGCTCCCAGCCGGGAGCGGTGGTGACGACCGCGACGACGGCGACCAGCACGATCGCCGTCGCCGTCCCGGCGACCAGCAGGGCGCGCCGGTGCTGGGCCCGGCGGTACTCCGCCCGGGCCCGGGCACGCTCCGACAGGGCCGGGCCGTCCGTCGCTCCGGTCATCGCCGTCGCGCGGTCAGGACAGCTCGGGGACGTCGTCCGACTTCAGCCACTCGGTGCGCAGCTCGTCGAGGGTGCCGTCGGCCTCCAGGGCGTCCACGGCCTGCGAGACGCACTCGGTCAGCTCCGAGTCCTTGTCGAGCACGAGGCCGAGCTGCTCCGGCTCGCCGACGTCCGGCAGCGTGCCCACGACCTGGGTGTCCGGGAAGTACACCGTCGAAGCCGCCACGCCCTGGTCGACGTCCATCACCATCGCGTCGATGGTGCCCGAGGTCAGCGCGGTCATGCCGTCCCCGGCGGCGTTGAAGGGGGTGATCTCCACCGCGTCGCCCCAGGCGGACTCCGCGGCGTCCAGCGAGGTCTGCGCGGCGGTGACGCCGATGCGGGCGCCCTCCAGGTCCGCGAGGCTCGTGGCGTCGGCGTAGTCACCGTCGTCGGCCACGATCACGCCCTGGTGGCTGGTCAGGTACGGGCTGGAGAAGTCCACGGCCTCCGCCCGCTCCTCGGTGATGGTGGTCTGGTAGGCGGCGAGGTCGAACGGCTTGATCGCCGGGGAGATGATCTGCTCGAACGTCACCGTCTCCCACTCGACGTCCTCGGCCGCGTACCCCAGCTCCTCGGCGACGGCGTAGACCAGGGCCGACTCGAAGCCCTCGCCGCTGGTCGGCTCGCCGACGTACCACGGCTCGAACGGCTCGCCGGCACCGACGGTGAGGGTGCCCTCGGTGAGCGTCGGCAGGTCGCCCGCGGCGCAGGCCTCGGACGCGGACGGCGTGGCGCTCGCGGCGTCGTCCGCACCACCCTCGTCGGCGGTGGAGCAGGCCGTCAGCCCGAGCAGCACGGCGGGCGCGAGGGCGACGGCAAGAACGGGACGGGTTCGCACGGGTGGGTCCTCCTGGTCGGGACGACGGCGCGGATCACCGTCGAGAGCCGCACCGAGCCTATGCGCGCGGCGGCGGCCGGGACACCGCGCGGCACTGTGCGTCCGGTCACCCCGCCGGCCGGTCCCGCCCGGCCGTCCGCTCAGTCGTGCACGTGGGCCGGCACGCCGGTGGAGGCGGTGATGTCCTCCTCCGCCTGCCCGAGCAGGGCGTCGGCGAGACGCCGCAGCGCACGCCCGGCGGCCACCTCGTCGCCGATGACCGGGATCTCCGTGTCGTGGGGGTCCTTGCGGGCGTGCCCGACGGACCGCAACGGGCCGACGTCGGCGTGCTCGACCGGGCCGGCCACCAGCACCGCCTCCGCCGTCGTGCTGCCCGACGCCTCCACCAGCGACAGCTGGACGGTCCAGGTGGCGGCGCGCGCAGGGCGGGCCGTCTCGTCCGCGGCCCCGGCGTCGCCGTGCTGCACGAGCGAGTCCGGCCCGGGATAGACCAAGGACTCCTCCTCCGTGTCCGACCACCTCACCGTGTAGGGCGGGGACCCGTCGTCGTGGTGGAGCTCCGTGACGACGCCGTCACGGACCGCGCCTCCCACCACGCCGGACGCGGTGATGATCCTGTCCCCCACCGAGGCCTTCATGCTCCTCGCCTCCGTCTCCCCGTCGAGCCACGGAACCTGTCCCTCCATGGTGCTCCCGGCGACGACGGCACGCCAGGGGCAACCGGCCGATCGGCCGTCTCAGTGCGACCGCAGAGCCTCGATCAGCTCGTCCTTGCGCATCGAGGACCGCCCCTCGATGCCCAGCTCGGCGGCGCGCTCGTGCAGCTCGTCGACGGTCCAGTCCTCGTACGCCGGGGACTCGCCACCCTCGCGGCCGACGTCGCCGCGACCGCGGTTCGCGGCCGCGTTCGCGATCCGGGCGGCCTTCTCCTTGCTGTTGCCCTCGTCGCGGAGCTTCTCGTACAGCTCCTCGTCCTTGACGCTGGGGCCGGGATCCTGTCGTGGCACGGCGTGCTCCTCTCCTCGTCCCTCCATCGTGGGACGGCGGGACGACGTCCGCACCTGGGCGGGACGGGCCGAGGTCCGCCGGCACGACCGGCGAGGCGGGCGGACCCGGTCGACACCTCGACCGGCAGGACCCGCCGGGTCGTGCCCGGCTCGCCCGTCCGACGTCCCCCGGGACGTTGTTGCACGAGCATTCCGGGGACGGTAATTTCCTGTGTGCTCGACCGGCGACGGCCCCTCGCACCTTGCGAACCTTCCGGCCGCGAGCAGTGGAGGTGGCGATGGGCAGGATGCCTGCGGTGGTCGTCCCCCACGCCGGTTCCCCGGTCGGCGACCCCGACCCGACGGAGCACGGGAACGCGCCCGCGGCTCCGCACCTTAGCGCCGCGGACACGGCCGGTCCCGGCACCCCTACTCGCGGCATCGACGACGCCGCGTCCCCCCGCGTCAGGGAGCTCTCGAGCGCGCATCCCCGTGCACTCCCCTCTGATGCCAGCACTGGGCGAACCAGCGGTGTGGGAGCGCTCCCGCACACCGGTCCGCCCCGCACCACAACCGCAAGGAGCAGCGCATGACCACGACCGGGCCCACCTCCGAACGGCTCGTCGGCCACGCCGTCGTCGACGGCTCGCACCTCGGTCTCGACGACCGTCGCTACTACGCGATCACGTCGTACGACCAGATGCCGCCCTTCCTGATGACCATCGCCGGGGCGAGCGACCTGTGGATGTTCATCTCGAGCACCGGAGGACTGACCGCGGGCCGCCGTGACGCCGACCACGCGATCTTCCCATACTACACCGAGGACAAGGTCGCCGAGGGGGCGGGTCGCACGGGCGGCCTCACCACGGTCCGGGTGCACCGCGCGGACGGCGACGTCGTGTCCTGGCAGCCCTTCGCCGAGACGCGACCGGGCGACCCGGCCGTCGACCGCAGCCTCTACAAGGACTTCCTCGGCACCAGCGTCGTCTTCGAGGAGACCCGGACCGACCTCGGACTGCGTCTGCGCGTCGTGTGGCAGACCAGCGCACGGTACGGGGTGGTGCGCAGCTGCCAGATCACGTCCCTCGCCGAGCGCCCGGTCGACCTCGAGGTCGTGGACGGGTTCCGCAACCTCCTGCCCGCCGGCACCACCGCCCAGGTCCAGAACGAGCTGAGCATCCTGCTGGACGCCTACAAGCGGGCCGAGCTCGCCCCGGGCGGCCTCGGCGTCTACTACCTCAACTCCGCCCTGACCGACCTCGCCGAGGCGAGCGAGTCCCTGCAGGCCTCGGTCGCCTGGCAGGTGGGCCTCGAGCAGGTCGAGCACCTGCTGTCCGAGCGGCAGCTCGACGCGGCGCAGGCGGGCGAGGCGCTGACCAAGGAGCTGGACGTGCGGGGTGGCCGGGGCGCCTACCTCGTCCGCACCCGTCTGGTGCTGGAACCCGGGGCGCAGCGCACCTGGCGCGTCGTGGCCGACGTCTCGCGGTCCGCACCGGACGTCGTGGCCCTGCGTGACGAGCTGGCCGACCCCACGGCGCTCGCGGCGCGACTCGACGAGGACATCGAGGCGACCCGTCGCGGGCTGGAGGACCTGCTCGCGGCCACCGACGCGGCGCAGCTGACCGGCGACGAGCTGGCCACCGCCCACCACGGTGCCAACGTGCTGTTCAACACGATGCGCGGAGGCGTCCCGGCGGGCGGCTACCAGCTCCGCGGGGGCGACGTCCGGGCCTTCGTCCGCACCCGGAGCCCCCTCGTCGCCGAGCGCTGCGCCGAGGTGCTCGCGTCGCTGCCCTCGACCCTGTCCCACGAGGAGCTGATGGCCGCGGCCGAGGAGAGCGGGGACGCCGACCTCTGGCGCCTGTGCACCGAGTACCTGCCGCTGACCTTCGGCCGTCGCCACGGCGACCCGAGCCGGCCGTGGAACAAGTTCCAGATCTCGCTGCGGGACGCCGACGGTGAACCCCTGCTGGACCACCAGGGCAACTGGCGCGACATCTTCCAGAACTGGGAGGCGCTGGCGTGGTCCTTCCCCGAGTACGTCGAGTCGATGGTCGCCGTCTTCCTCGACGCCACCACCGCCGACGGGTACAACCCGTACCGGATCTCACGCGGAGGGATCGACTGGGAGGTCCCCGAGCCGGACAACCCGTGGTCCAACATCGGGTACTGGAGCGACCACCAGCTGGTCTACCTCGTCAAGCTGCTCGAGACCTCCGAGCGCTTCCACCCCGGGAGCGTGCGGCACCTGGTGAACCGTGCGGTCTTCACGCACGCTGACGTGCCGTACCGGATCGCGTCCTACGCCGACACCGTCGAGAACCCCTACGCGACGATCACCTTCGACACCGAGGCCGCGGCCGCGATCGCGCGCCGTGCCGAGGTGGAGGGCGCGGACGGCAAGCTCGTGCACGGCCCCGACGGGCACCTGCTGCACGTCACCCTGGCCGAGAAGCTGCTCGTGCTCACCCTGGCGAAGGTCGTGAACCTGGTGCCCGAGGGCGGCATCTGGATGAACACGCAGCGGCCCGAGTGGAACGACGCGAACAACGCGCTCGTCGGGCGCGGACTGTCCGTCGTGACCCTCGCGTACCTGCGCCGCTACCTGGGCACCGTGCGCGACCTGCTGGACGAGGAGCTGACCGTCGGCATCGAGGTCCGGGAGCTGCTCAGGGAGGTCGGCGACGTCCTCAGCCGGCACCGCTCCGGCACCGTCGACGGCTTCGACGACGTCGAGCGGCGACGCGTGGTCGACGCCCTGGGCGCGGCCGGGACGGCCTATCGCGAGCGTGTCTACGCCGGGCTCACCGGTGAGCGCACCGTGGTCGGGGCGGAGGAGGTGCGCGAGGTGGTCGACACCGTGCTCGCGTACGTCGACTCGGGCCTGCGGGCGAACCGCCGTGCCGACGGGCTCTACCACTCGTACAACACGCTCGACCTGGGGCCGGGCCGCGTCACGATCAACCGGCTGCAGGAGATGCTCGAGGGACAGGTCGCGATCCTGTCCTCGGGGTTCCTGACGCCCGCCGAGTCGCTCGACGTGCTGCGGGCGATGCGCGAGAGCGCGCTGTACCGCGCCGACCAGCACAGCTACCTGCTGTACCCGGACCGCGACCTCCCCGGGTTCCTGGACAAGAACCGGGTCTCGCCCGCGCAGGCGGCCCAGGCCCCCCTGATCGACGCCCTGGTGCGCGCCGGGGACCGGTCGATCGTCCTGCAGGACGCGGGGGGTGACTACCGCTTCGCCCCGGGCATCCACAACGCCCGGGACGTCGACGCGGCGCTCGACGCCCTCGAGGATCCGGAGACGGACGGCGCGCTCGACGAGGCGGTGGCGACCGGCCGGGAGGCCCTGCTCTCCGTCTTCGAGGAGGTCTTCCGGCACGCGGAGTTCACCGGTCGGTCCGGGTCCTTCTTCGCCTACGAGGGCCTCGGCAGCATCTACTGGCACATGGTGTCCAAGCTGCTGCTCGCGGTGCAGGAGAACCTCGAGCGTGCCGTGGCCGAGGGTGCCGACGCAGCCGTCGTCGACGAGCTCCGGGCCCGGTACGAGGACGTTCGCCAGGGGCTCGGCTACTGCAAGCCGCCCGAGGTCTACGGCGCCTTCCCGGTCGACCCCTACTCCCACACGCCGAAGGGTCGCGGGGCGCAGCAGCCCGGGATGACGGGCCAGGTCAAGGAGGAGGTCCTCACCCGCATGGGTGAGCTCGGCCTGCGGGTGGAGGAGGGCCGGATCGTGTTCCGCCCCGTCCTGCTCCGTGCCGAGGAGTGGACCGCGGAGCCGACGACGTTCCGGTACGTCGACGTCGGCGGGACCGAGCAGGCCGTCGAGCTGCCCGCCTCGAGCCTCGCGTTCACGTTCTGCCAGGTCCCGGTCGTCTACCGGCGGGGCGCCGACCTCGCGGTGAGCGTCGAGGGCGCCGACGGGGTGGAGGCCGTCTCCGGGGCCGCGATCCCGGCCGAGGTCAGCGCCGAGGTCTTCCGCCGGACGGGGGCCGTGCGCGCGATCCGGGTCACGCTGCCGGCCGCCTGACACCGGTCGCGACACGACGGAGCCGGCGCCCGGCCCGGGACGGGAACACCGCCCGGGACGGGTGCCGGCTCCTCGCGCTCGATCGAACGGGTCCTGCGGGAAGCGACCTGGGCGGGCGCCGCGCACACCCGTCCGAGGCGGGCAGCAGCCCCGGGCAACCCGACGTGGTCAGCGCAGGCGGCCCGTCGGCAGGGTGAGTATCTCCGCACCGTCGTCGGTGATGGCGATCGTGTGCTCGCTGTGCGCTGTGCGACAGCCGGTCGCACTGCGCAGCGTCCACCCGTCGGCGTCGAGGGCGAGCTCGTCGGTGTCCGCCATGACCCACGGCTCCAGGGCGAGGAGCAACCCGGGCCGCAACCGGTATCCCCGGCCGGGACGTCCCGCGTTGGCGACGTGCGGGTCCTGGTGCATCGTGCTCCCGATGCCGTGCCCGCCGAACTCGGTGTTGATCGGGTAGCCCGCAGCGCTCAGCACGGTGCCGATGGCATGCGAGAGGTCGCCGATGCGAGCCCCGGGTCCGGCAGCGGCGATGCCGGCTGCCAGGGCGCGTTCGGTCGCTTCGACGAGGGCGACGCTCTGCGGAGGCCGTCGATCGCCGACGATGAAGCTGATGGCCGAGTCGGCGGCCACGCCGTCCTTGAGGACGGCCAGATCGAGGGTGACCAGGTCGCCGTCGGCCAGCCGGTAGTCGCGGGGGCGGCCGTGGAGGACGGCATCGTTGACCGCCGTGCAGACGTAGTGACCGAACGGCCCCCGCCCGAAGGACGGCGCATAGTCGACGTAGCAGGACTGCGCCCCGGCGTCGCGGATCAGGTCCCGAGCCCATCCGTCGAGGTCCAGGAGGTTCGTGCCGACCACGGCCCTGCGCCTCAGGGTCTGCAGGATGTCCGCCACCAGGGCTCCGGTCACCCGGGCACGGTCGACCTGGGCAGGCGTCAAGATCTCGATCATCGGCAGGCGCTCTCCTCGGGGCTGATGATCGATCCACCCACGGTGCGTCCAGCCCGGCCGGCCTGCCCGGCCCCCGGCGCCACCACCGCAGCGAACCGCTCACCGATGAGTCGATGGGTGGCGGCATCGGGGTGGAGGTTGTCGGGCAGCGGCAGCCGCTCGGCGTCCTCGGGGCCGTACAGGGTCAGCCCGTCGACGTAGGACAGGTGCGGGTCGCCGCGACGCTCGACGACCTCAGCGAGCACCTCGCGAACCGCCTGCAGGGTCAGCGCCCCGCGAGCTGCCCCTTGCGGGTCTCCCTCCGCCCGGAAGGCCACCCGCCCTTCGGTGAAGGCGGCCGTGTCGACTCCCGTCGGTCCGGGAACTGCTTCGTGGATTCCGCAGTGGATGGGTGAAACGATCACCAGGGGCGTCTCGGGGTGCCCGTCGCGGATCGTGTCGAGCCAACCGTGGACTGCGGGTCCCAGAGCGCGCCGGCGCACCAGGTCCTGGTTGACGAGGTTGATGCCGACCTTGACGCTGATGACGTCGGCCGGCGTGTCACGCATCGTCCGGGCGACGAACGGATCCAGCAGAGCGCTGCCGCCGAGACCCAGGTTGGTGAGGTCGACCTGGGCGAGGCGGGCGGCGACGACCGGCCACGGCTCGGTGGGGTAGGTGGCGAGCGAACCGTGGCTGATCGAGCTGCCGTGGTGGACCCAGCGCGGGCGGTCGTCCTCGAGCGGCGCGACCGGGGCGTCGGCGCGGAGGGCGAGGAGCTCGGTCTGCTCGTCGTGCGGCAGCCATACCTCCACCTCGCTGTCGCCACCCGGGAGGGTGAGCACGAGGGTCGTCGGCTCGCCGGCGTCGAACGTGCTGGCACCGGTCATCATGTCCACGTGGAGCACGTTGCCGCCCGGCGCCTGGTGGCGCTCGACCAGCTCGCCCCCGACCAGCACGTCGTACCAGCCGTCGGGTCGCGAGGGCGCACCGACGTAGCGCCGCTTGGTCGGCAGCACGTCGAGCTCCAGCCGAGTGGCCGCGGTGCGGATCGCGAGGCGGACACCCGCGGGTTGTGCTGCGGCGTGGTGGAGCTGCGGATCGTCGGACTGCGCGCGCGCCCAGGCCGGTAGCCGATGGGGCAGCAGTCCACGGTCGGTGCGCTCGAGCTCCAGCGCTCCGTGGATGAGCAACGGGTCGATCATCGGGCCTCCCAGGATCTCAAGATGGCGTCGAGCCCGTCCAGGACGCGCTCCCAGGACTCGTCGGACGCAGGTGCGTCGGCCGCACCGTGGCCGAAGGCTCCGGCGGCGTCGAGGGCCGCGTAGCCGTGGAACGTGGCGCCGAGGAAGCGCACGGCGTGAACCTCGTCGGCACTGGACAGCCGGTAACCGCGGAGCGCGGCCCGCGACAGGTCCGCGTGCCGCCGCCCGGCGCTCGCCGCGGCCGTCTCGGCGTCGAGCGGCAACCGGGACGCGGCGTAGCGCCCGGGGTGCTCGACGGCATAGGTCCGCCACACACCGCCGAGGGCTGCCAGGGCAGCACGTCCGCTCACCCCGGCGATGGCCGCGGCGACCAAGTCGGCGGTCTCCGCCAGCGCGAGCAGCGCGACACCGGTGCGAACGTCGGCCTGGCTGCGGACGTGGGTGTAGAGACTGGGGGTCGCGACCTCGAAGTGCTTGGCCAACGCCGTGAGGGTGACCTGCTCCAGGCCCACGTCGTCGGCGAGATCGGCCGCGGCCGCTGTGACGCGACCGGTGGTCAGTCCTTGACGAGGCATTCCGCCCCCCTCCTATGCGCTGATGGTTTTATCCTAATGCGCATAGGTAACGGCGTCCAGCCGTCCACGCCAGAACCTGCGCGATGCCGGTGAACGGGTTCGGACGGCCCCACGCCGGAACCCACGTCCTGCTCCTGATCCACGACCACGACGGGAAAGTCATCAACGCCGCCACCGGCGGGACCCTGCGCGAGGTCCTCATCGACCTCGCCCGCGACGACCAGCCACGCCGCACCAAGACCCGGGAACGACAAAGGCCCTCCCGATCTCTCGATCGGAAGGGCCTTTGCCGGGATACTTCCTTGGTAGCGGGGGCAGGATTTGAACCTGCGACCTCTGGGTTATGAGCCCAGCGAGCTACCGAACTGCTCCACCCCGCGGCGATGTCCTTAACTCTAGGACACGGAATCCGGCCCCGTCCAATCGGTCCTGGCAGATGGGACGCAGGTCACAGCACGTCCCTCTGCCCGGACCGACCGGCTCAGGGGTTCAGCTCGCCCTCGGCGGCCAGGGCCTCCTCCAGCGCGGTCTGCAGACGCTCCTGGGCCTCGCCGTAGGCGGTCCAGTCGCCGTTCTGCAACGCCTCGTTGCTGTCGTTCAACGCCTCGTTGGCGTCCTGCAGCGCGGCGTCCAGCCGGGCCTGGGCGTCGCCGGCCGGCGGCGCCTGGGTCTCCTCGGTGGTCTCCGTCGGCGACGGCGTCGGCTCCTGGGTCGGCTCGGCCTCGGTGGGCTCCGGGGACGGCTCGATCGGCTCACCGGTCTCGGGGTCCACCTGGTCGGTGGGCACCTCGGTCTCGGCCTCGTCGGCGTCGCCGGCCTCCGCACCGGAGTCTCCCCCGAAGACCTGGTCGAGCGCCTCGTCCAGGGTCTCGGCGTACCCGGTCTGGTCGCCGAAGGCGACCAGCACGCGACGCAGCAGCGGGAACTGGGTGCCCGACCCGGACTGGATGTAGACCGGCTGGACGTACAGCAGGCCGCCGCCGACGGGCAGGGTCAGCTGGTTGCCGCGCACGACCTCGGAGTCACCACGGCCCAGGATGTTGAGCTGCTCGGAGATCGTCGGGTTCGAGTTGAAGTTGTTCTGCACCTGCCCGGGGCCCGGGACCGTCGAGTCGCGCGGGAGCTCGAGCAGCCGGAGCGTGCCGTACCCCTCGGCGATCTCGCCGTCCTCCGACCCCGCGTCGGCCTCGGCCGCCAGGTAGCCGGTGAGGATCTCCCGGTCGGTGAAACCACCCGGGATGAACGTGCTCGTCAGCGAGAAGGCCGCGTCGTCCTCGCCCGGCATCTGCAGGGTGAGGTAGTACGGCGGCTGCTTCGACATCAGGGCGTCGTCGCTGCCGACCGGGTCGTCCGGGGTGCGCCACTCGTCGGAACCGGCGAAGAACTGCTGCGCCTCGGTGACGTGGTAGCGCTCGAGCAGCGTGCGCTGGACCTTGAACAGGTCCTCCGGGTAGCGCACGTGCGACATGAGGCTGCCGGACATCTCGGAGATCGGGCGCACCGAGTCCGGGAACACGTCGTTCCACGCCTGCAGCAGCGGGTCCTCGTCGTCCCAGGCGTACAGGGTGACCGACCCGTCGTAGGCGTCCACGGTGGCCTTGACGGAGTTGCGGATGTAGTTGACCTCCGGCGGGGCCTCGACCGGCAGACCCTGGGCGGCGGCGGTCAGGGAGTCCGTCGTCGCCTCCTGCATCTGGTTGCTCGCCGAGTACGGGTAGGCGTCCGACGTGGTGTAGGCGTCGATGACCCACTTGACGCGGCCGTCGACGACCGCCGGGTAGACCTTGTTGTCCAGGGTCAGCCAGGGGGCCACCTTCGAGACCCGCTCCTGAGGGTCGCGGTCGTAGAGGATCTGGGAGACCTCGGTGACACGGTCGGAGAAGAAGATCTCCTCGTCGCCGAACCGCAGCGCGTAGAGCAGCCGCTGCAGGAACGTGCTGATCTCCGGACCGGCCGACACCTCGTCCGTCGGGAAGCTGTACAGCTCCTGCTGCCCGCCCTCGGCGTCCGCCTGGTAGTCGAGCTCCCACGGGTCGGTGCCCTCGGGCGCTCCGACGATGGAGTACGGCGGCGCCTCGGGGCTGAAGTAGATCCGCGGCTCGTACCCGCCGGGGAACATGTCGGTCAGCGCGCCCTGCGTGGGGATCCCGCCCTCGAAGAAGGCCGGCTGCCCGTCCGGGCCGGGCTGGTTGCCGTAGGCCGCGACGACGCCGAAGCCGTGGGTGAAGACCGTGCGGTCGTTCGTCCAGTTCCGGTCCGCCAGGCCGCTGAGGTTCAGCTCGCGCACGGCGATCACGGTGTCGCGCGACTCGCCGTCGATCTCGTAGCGGTCCACCGCCAGGTTGTCGGTGAAGTTGTAGTACTGCTTGTTCTGCTGCAGCTGCCGGAAGGACGGGCTGACGACCTGCGGGTCGAGGAGCCGCACCTGGGTCGTCGTACCCGCGTCGTCGCGCAGCTGCCCGGCCTCCGCCACCGTGGTGGCGTCGTACTGCTGGGACTCCACCTCGGCGATGTCGAACGCGTCGAGCGTCGCGTCGATGTTGCGCTGGATGTACGGCGCCTCGAGCGACTGGGCGTTCGGGTCGACCTGGAAGCGCTGCACGACGGCCGGGTAGATCGCGCCGATGGCGATCGCGGAGACGACCATGAGCCCGACGCCGATGGCCGGCAGCCGCCAGGTGTCGCGGAAGGCGGCGACCACGAAGAGGATCGCGACCAGGACGGCCACGCCGGTGAGGATCTCCTTCGACGGGATGACGGCGTGCACGTCGGTGTAGTTGGCGCCGTCGAACCGCTCGTGCTGGCTCGTCAGGATGGAGTACCGGTCGAGCCAGTAGTTCGTCGCGACGAGCAGCATGATCAGCGTGCCCAGCACCGCGAGGTGCACCCGCGCCGCCGTCGTGGTCCGCGACGCGCCGTCGGCGATCGGGCCCAGGCGGACGCCACCGTAGAGGTAGTGGGTGACCACGGCGGCGATGGTCGAGATGACCAGGACCGCCATGAGGAAGCTGACGACGAACCGCAGCACGGGCAGCATGAAGACGTAGAAGCCGACGTCGAGGCCGAACTCCGGGTCGGCGGTCCCGAACGGCTGCCCGTTGAGGGCCAGCAGGACGGTCTCCCACTGGGCGGACGCCGCCACGCCGGCGAAGAACCCGATGAGCACCGGACCCGCGTAGGTGACGACCTTGCGCAGCGGCTCGACGGCCTCGCGGTACTGGTCGAGCGTCGCCTGCTCCGGCGTCGACGGCGCGTAGATCGGCCGCGTGCGGTACCCGACGGCGAAGGAGCTGTAGACGGCGGCCGCCATGATCAGGAAGGCCACGACGAACAGCACGCTGCGGGTGATCCACTGCGTCCAGATCACGTTGGCGTACCCGACCTGGGTGAACCAGAGGACCTCGGTCCAGAAGTTCGTCAGGAACAGCAGCACGACCACCAGGGCCGCCAGCACCACCAGCGTGATGAGCAGCGGGCTGCGACGTCGGGACGGGGCTGGACCGTCAGGACGTCGGGGCGGGGCGAAGGACACGGTGCGGGCACCTCATTCGTGCTCGGGTCGGGACACATGCGTCGGACATCGGGACAAACGTCCCGGCGTCGTTCCAGGTTCCCACGTTTCCGGCACGGGAGGGGTTCACGCCGCTCACGAGTCGGTCACGATCACCCCGCCCGGTGGCACGCCCCTCAGGCGTCGCCGGCCTCGCCCTCGCAGCTCGGCAGGTCGGACGTCTCACCGGCGCCGATGGCCTCCATGGCGTCGCGAGCCTCGGCGAGGGTGCCGACGGACACGACGTCCAGGCCGTCCGGCACGTGGCCGACCACCTGCGGGCAGTTGTCCGACGGCGCGAGGAACCAGGTGGCCCCGTCGCGCAGCGCGCCGTACATCTTCTGCTCGATCCCGCCGATCGGGCCGACGCGACCGTCGACGTCCATCGTGCCCGTACCCGCCACCACGACACCGCCGAGCTCGTCCTCCGGCGTCAGCAGGTCGACGATCCCCAGCGCGAACATCGTGCCCGCGCTCGGGCCGCCGATGTCCTCGATCTGGATCGTGACGTCCACGGGGAAGTCGTAGACCGGGTCGATGAGCACGCCGAGCAGGGCGCGACCGTCGCCCTGGCCCGTGGTGACGGTCAGGTCGGTCGGCTCGCCGTCGCGCTCGACCCCGAGCACGACGTCGTCGCCGGGCGTGACGCCGTCGAGCGCGGCCAGCAGCTCCGGGTAGGTGGCGAGCGGCTCGCCGTCGAGCGAGACGATGACGTCGCCCTCCTCGACGACCCCCTCGGCGCCCGTGTCCTCCGCCGCGGCGACCACGGTCATCGTGGTCGGGACCTCGTAGCCCAGCTCGGTCAGCGCCGCCACCGTCGCCGACTCCTGCGAGCTGAGCATCTGGGCCTGGCCCTGCTCCTGCTGCTCCTCGGAGGTGATGGGCTCCGGGAAGATCGACTCGACGGGCTGCACGGACCGTTCCGGAGCGGTCCAGCCCCACAGCACGTCGCCGAACAGCACGTCGCCGCCCGGTCCGCCGAACACGGAGACGGTGGTCAGGCGGAGCTCCCCCGAGGCCGGGTAGGTGTCCGCACCCGAGATCTCGATGAGGGGTACCGCCGTCGCGCTCTGCCCCTCGGCGGCCTCCTGGGTGCCGAGCGTGTCCTCGGTGGGCCCGGGCGTGCGGATCGCGTACGGGGCGGGCGAGACCATGAGCACGGCCGCCAGGACGGCGGTGATCAGCAACGAGACGACGAGCGTCGTCGACCGCGGGCTCATCCGGCGTCGCGGCGCTCCCTCACGGGCACGGGGCACGTCGAGAGGGGCGAGCGCCTGCCCGTAGCTCTCGTACGGCTGATGACTGCGGTCCTCGAAGCTCACCGCCCCATCATCGCCGATGCGCGCAGTGCGCCGTGAGCGAAAGGGGGAACCCCGGCCGCTCCGTCGACGTCGGACCCGGATACCGTGAACGTGCGGCGGACGCCGCACGCGGAAGGAGCCGAGGACACCCATGAGCGACCTGCCCGACGACCCCGACGCCCGCGAGGAGATGCTGCGGGACGCGCTGCGCGGCATCTTCGGCGACCGGACCGACGAGGTGCTGAGCCAGATGCGGGCGCAGGGCCTCGACCCCGCCGCGCTGATGGGCGGAGCGGCACCGGACCCGGCGACCATGCAGCGTCTGATGAGCCAGCTGCAGCGCATGTTCACCTCCTCCGAGGGGCCGGTGAACACCGAGGTGGCGCACGACCTGGCCCGCCAGGTCGCGGTCGCCGAGGGCGACCCGTCCCTGACCGGCGGCCAGGCGAAGTCCGCCACCGAGGCCCTGCGCGTCGCCGAGCTGTGGCTCGACGCCGTCACGGACCTGCCGCCGTCGGGCGGCGCGACCCACGCCTGGAGCCGGAGCGAGTGGGTCGAGGCGACGCTGCCGGCCTGGCAGCGGCTCGTCGCCCCCGTCGCGTCCTCCGTCGCCGACGCGCTGGCCACGGTGCTGCGCGACCAGCTCGGCGACGAGGGAGCCGGAGCGCTGGGGCTGCCCGGCATGCCGGTGTTCCCCGGCGGCGGGCTGGGTGATCTGGACCCGGCGACGATGATGCGCGGCCTCGGGTCCGCGGTCTACGGCATGCAGGTCGGCCAGGCCGCCGGCACGCTCTCGCGCGAGGTCTTCGGCGCCACCGACGTGGGCATCCCCCTGCTCGAGGACCACGCCACCGTGCTGCTGCCCACGAACGTGGCCAAGTTCGCCGAGGGGCTCGACACCCCGTACGACGAGGTGCAGCTCTACCTGGCCCTGCGCGAGGCCGCGCACGCCCGGCTGTTCGTGCACGTCCCGTGGCTGCGCAGCCACCTGCACGGTCTCGTGGAGCGGTACGCCCGGGGCATCACCATCGACCTCGACGCCCTCGAGGAGCAGGTGCGCGGCATCGACCTGTCCGACCAGGAGGCCCTGCGCGGGGCCCTGTCCGGGGACGTCTTCGGTCTGCACACGACCGAGGAGCAGGAGGCGACGCTGCTGCGGCTGGAGACGGCCCTGGCGCTCGTCGAGGGCTGGGTCTCGGAGGTCGCCGCGACCGCGTCGCTGGCCCACCTGCCGCACTCGGTGCCGCTGCGCGAGATGATCCGGCGCCGTCGTGCCGCCGGCGGCCCCGCGGAGCACACGTTCAAGTCGCTGGTCGGCCTCGAGCTGCGCCCGCGACGGTCCCGGGACGCCGCCGCGCTGTTCGCCCACCTCGTCGCCACCGGCGGCCCGGAGGCCCGGGACGCCGTGTGGGACCACCCGGACCTGCTCCCGGGCCCCGAGGACCTCGACGACCCCACGGGCTACCTCGACCGTCGGCGCGCGCAGGACGAGGAGCACTCGGACGTCGACGCGGCCCTGGCGCAGATCCTGGGCGAGTCCGGCCCGGACGGCGACGAGCCGTCCGACGACCCGGACGCCGAGGACCGCCGGACGGACTGACCGGCGGCGGAGCGGTTCAGCCGGCCGACGACCCGGAGTCGGCGTCGTCGGCGGGCGCGCCGCCCCCGGAGAACGAGACGCCCTCGAGGAACCCGCGCGCCCGCTCGGTCCGGGGGTAGGTCTCCAGCAGGCGCCAGAAGTCGGGGCCGTGCCCGGCGTGCAGCAGGTGGGCCAGCTCGTGCAGCAGCACGTAGTCGATGACCCACTCCGGCATGCCCTGCAGGCGGGTCGACAGGCGGATGGATCCGTCCCCGACCGTGCACGACCCCCAACGGCGCTCCTGGTTGCTCACCCAGCGCACGCTCGTGGGGCGGGCGAGACCGTCCAGATACTTGACCGAGAGGTCCCGGGCGCGTTCGACCAGCTCGTCGTCGGAGGGTCGGCGCCGACGCTCCTTGTCCTCCAGCCGGGCCACCATCTTGGCGACCCACTCGCGCTCCTGCGCCTGGGAGAACCGCGCAGGGATCGCCACGACGGTGCGGTCACCGTCGCGAAAAGCGCTCACCGTAGCGGTCCGACGGCGGCTCCGTCGGACCTCGACGGACGCCAACGTGTCCGGGGTCACCTCATGAGAATACCGGGAGATCGTCAAGACTGTGTGCCAGGACACACGGAACCAGGCTATAACGGACCTGTCCACAGCACTGTGGACGACCCGCACGACACGGACGAAAGCCGTGCGAGGTTGGGTACATGCCCGTCACCGACGCCGGTCCCGCGACGCGCGCGCTCCGTCTGCGGCGGGGAGTGCCGGTCCTGGACCGCGGGCCCGGCCGGCTCCAGCTCGGCTCCGACACCCGTTGGTCGCTCGTCGTCTGCGGGCTGTCGGACGGGGAACGGGCCTGGCTCCGCGAGGCCGCGACCTCTCGGCACGACGACCTGGAGCACGGTGCCGCACGGCACCGGGTGGCGCCGGAACGCCGGGCGCAGATCGTCGCCGCACTGACCGCGGGCGGTTTCCTCGTCCCGCCCGCCGCTCCCCCGGGCACCGTCCTGGCGACCGCCGGCGGCGCGGCGGACGCCCCGGCGCTCGCCGCCCTCCGACCCGACGGCGACGGGCTGCGCACGTTGACCCGGCGCGCCCGTCGGCAGGTGGCGGTCCTGGGGCTCGGCCGGCTGGGGGCGCTGACCGCCGCCCATCTGGCGTCCGCCGGACTGGGTGCCGTGATGCTCGACGACGACCGTCCGGTGCAGCTCACGGACCTGGGCCTGGGCCTCTACCGGGAGGCCGACGTCGGCCACCGCCGCGCCGCCCGCCTGCAGTCGGTCCTGGCGGCCCGGCACCCCCGCACCCGGTTCGGGTCGACGTGGCGTGACGAGGCACCGCCCGACGTGGTCGTCGTCTGCGGCGGGACGGACCCGCCGGAGGCGTTCGCCCGGCTGATGAGCCACGGCCTCGCCCACCTGCCGCTGGTCGCGGGCGAGGCCGGGATCGAGGTCGGGCCGTTCGTACGACCCGGCACGACGGCGTGCACCGCCTGCCGCTACCACCACGAGGTGGACGCCGACCCGGACTGGCCCCGGCTGGTCGCCCAGCTCGCCGCACGGCCCGGCGACGCCGGACAGGAGACCGTCCTGGCCACGACCGGGGCAGCCGTCGCGGTGGGTCAGGTGCTCGCGCACCTCGACGGCGCCCGGCCCGCCGCGGCCGACGCCGTGCTCGAGATCAGCCTGCCGGACCCGCTTCCCCGGGTCCGCGCGATGGCGCCGCACCCGGCGTGCGGCTGCACCGGGACCGCACCTCCGCCGGTGGCGGACCGGTCCGGGTAGCCGGCGAGGCGGTGCACCGGTCGTGGTGCACCGCCTCGCGGGTCGACGGCGAGCACGGCTCAGGCTGCCTGCTCGCTCTTGCGGGGCCGCCCGCGGCCCCGCTTGCGGGCCACGACGACGCCGTCGACGAAGACCTCGCCGCCCCAGACGCCCCAGGGCTCGCTCCGGTCGAGCGCGCCGGCGAGGCAGCCGGCCTGGAGCGGGCACGACCGGCACAGGGCCTTGGCCCGCTCGACGTCGACGGTGTGCTCGGCGAACCAGAGCTCGGGGTCGTTGCTCCGGCACGGCAGCAGCTCGGCGAACTGCCGGTCCAACGCAGCGACCTCGGCGGGGTCCTGGGTCACGGGTTGGTGGGGGGTCCACGGGCGGCTGCCGCCGGCGGGGGTCGCATCGACCAGCCGCTCGTCCAACAGCTGTGCGAGACGCACGATGTTCCTCCGTCAGGTCCTGGGTGTGGTGTGAACGTCGGTGTTCAGGACCTACGGGTGGTCCCCCCGTGTGTCGGAGGGGCCGGTTCGTCCGGCCGTGGAGGCCGATCTCCCGGTCAGGAATGACGAAGGCCGCGGGTCCCGTGGACTCCGCGGCCTGGACCGGTCAGTGGACCGGATGTCTCCAGGGTGCGGAGCCGGGTGCGAGAGCGACGAGAGCGATGCCTGCTCCGCCGCCGGGCGTGCGGAGACGGGCGGACGGAACGACGTGGATGAAGGCATACTTCTCCCCTGTCGCGATGCCGTTGTCGCCGATGAATCGCGTCATCTTGTCCATCTCGTGCCCACCTCCTCACTGGTCTCGGGTTCCCACCTCTCGGCGGTCACCGCAACGAACTCGGTCTCCACGAGCATAGACCTCGGTCGCGGACTCGCCACATCTTTTTTCCAGAACTTTTTCGGGAATCTCGGTGCGCCCCGTCCGGCGCCTCCTCACGGGCGACCGGGAGCCCCCTGGACGAGCGCCAGCAGGGTGGCTCCGTACCGGTCGATCTTCGCCGGGCCGATGCCGTTGATCCGCGCCAGCTCGGCCGTCGAGGACGGACGCAGCTCGGCGATCGCGGCGAGCGTCGCGTCCCCGAGGATCGTGAAGGCGGGCTTGTCGACCTCCCGGGCGACGGTCAGGCGCCACTCCCGCAGCGCGTCGAACAGCGCGAGGTCGGCCTCGCCGGAGAGCTGGGACCGCGCCTGCCCGCGCGGACCGCGCGAGCCACCACGACGACCCCGGCCGTCGTCCGGCCACATCCCGTCGAGGAACCGGGTGCGCTTGCGGGTCGCCCGGCCGCCGGGGTTGCGCGACCGGGCGTAGGAGATCTCCAGGTGCTCGCGCGCCCGCGTGATGCCCACGTACAGCAGGCGGCGCTCCTCCGCGACGCCGTCGTCGGTCTCGGCCAGAGAGATCGGCATGAGCCCCTCGCTCATGCCCGCGAGGAACACCGCGTCCCACTCCAGGCCCTTGGCGGAGTGCAGCGAGGCGAGCGTGACGCCCTCGACCGTCGGGGCGTGCTGGGAGGCCGCACGCTCGGCCAGCTCGTCGACCAGCATCGGCAACGTCGCCGGCGCGTCCTCGGGCGCGGCGGCCGCCAGGTCGTCCGCGAGCGCCACGAGGGCCTGCATCGCCTCCCACCGCTCCCGGGCGGCTCCCCGGGCGTGCGGCGGCTCCGCGGACCACCCGGCGCTGACGAGCACGTCGCGGACCTGCTCGGGCATCGGCTGGTCCGGGTCGGCGGACCGCGCCGCACCGCGCAGCAGCACGATCGCGTCCCGCACGTCCTTGCGGGTGAAGAACCGCTCGCCGCCACGCACCTGGTAGCTGACGCCCGCCTCGGACAGCGCCGACTCGAAGGAGGCCGACTGCGCGTTGGTGCGGTAGAGCACGGCGATCTCGCTGGGACGCACCCCCGAGGCGATGAGCCGCGCCGCCCGGGCGGCGATGCCGGCCGCCTCCGCCTCGTCGTCGTCGTGGGTGGTGAAGGACACCGCCGGTCCGGAGGGCCGCTGCGCCACCAGCTCGAGCGCCCCGGTCACGCGGCCCCGGCGCAGCAGGTCGTTGGCCAGGGAGACCACCTGCGGGGTGGAGCGGTAGTCGCGCACGAGACGGACCACCTGGGCGTCGCGGTAGGTGCGCGTGAAGTCGAGCAGGTAGTGCGGCGTGGCCCCGGTGAACGAGTAGATGGTCTGCGACGGGTCGCCCACCACGCACAGCTCGCGCCGGTTCCCCAGCCACTGGTTCAGCAGGAAGTGCTGCAGCGGCGAGACGTCCTGGAACTCGTCGACGACGAAGTGACGGTACTGGGACCGGACCTGGTCGCCCACGTGCGGGTGGGAGCCGAGCATGTCGGCGAGCATCAGCAGGACGTCCTCGAAGTCGATGACGCCCCGCTCGGTCTTGACGTCCTCGTAGGCGCTGATGAGCCGCGCCACCGTCTGGTGGTCGTAGCCGGACGGCGGCGGACGGTCGTCGGCCGCGGCGGCCCGCACGTAGTCCTCGGCCGTGACGAGGGACACCTTGGACCACTCGACCTCGCTGGCGAGGTCCCGCACGGCGACGCGGTCCACGCTCGCCCCGATGCGGCGCGCGGCCTCGGCCACGGCCGGCGCCTTGTGCTCCAGGATCTGCGGCGGAGCACCGCCGACGATGCGGGGCCAGAAGTAGCCGAGCTGGCGCAGGGCGGCCGCGTGGAACGTGCGGGCCTGCACCCCGTGCGCCCCGAGATCCCGCAGCCGGGTGCGCATCTCCCCCGCGGCCCGCGCCGTGAAGGTCACCGCGAGCACCGACGTCGGCGGGTAGGCCCCGGTGCGCACCCCGTACGCGATGCGGTGGGTGATCGCCCGGGTCTTGCCCGTCCCCGCGCCGGCGAGCACGCAGACCGGGCCCGTCAGCGCGAGCGCGACGTCACGCTGCTCGGGGTCGAGCGCGTCCAGGATCGCGTCGGGATGAAGCAGGGCGCCCGGTGAGTTGGTCGTGGGGGACATCGTCTGCGATTGTCGCAGCCGGTGCCGACACCGACCGCCCCGTCTCCACAGGAGGACCCCGATGACCGTCGCCCCGACGCTGCCCGCACCCGGCACGATCACCATGTACTCGACGCCGTGGTGCGGCTACTGCCGGAGGCTGCGCACGCAGCTCGACTCCGAGGGCATCGGCTACACCGTCATCGACATCGAGGAGCACCCCGAGACCGCCGCCTACGTCGAGCAGGTCAACGGCGGCAACCAGACCGTGCCGACGGTGGTCTACCCCGACGGTTCCGCGGCGACCAACCCGTCGCTCGCCGACGTCCGGGCCGCCCTGTCCTGACGGCGGTCGGACGCTGCCGGGTCACCAGGCGCCCGGCAGCTCCGCGCCGTACCACTCCTCGATCAGCGCCCGTGCGATCGAGTGCCGTCCCGGCAGCGAGATCTCCCCGGCGGCGGCCGCGTCGTGCAGCTCGGCCCGGGCGAACCAGCGCGCGTCCGTGACCTCCTCGTCGTCCGTGCGCACCTCGGTGGCGACCGCTCGCGCCCGGAACCCGAGCATGAGCGAGGCCGGGAACGGCCAGGCCTGGGAACCGCGGTACACGACGTCGCCGGGCGCCGTCCCGACGACGACGCCGGACTCCTCGGCGACCTCCCGCCGCACCGTGTCCTCGAGCGCCTCGCCCGCCTCGACGAACCCGGCCAGTGTGGAGAACCGGCCCTCGGGCCACGTCGCGGCGTGCCCGAGCAGCAGCCGGTCGGCGTCGTCGACGACGGCCATGATCACGGCCGGGTCGGTGCGCGGGTAGGTCTCGCGCTCGTCCACCGGGCAGTGCCGTGCCCAGCCACCCTGCACGACGACGGTCGGCGTCCCGCACCGGCCGCAGCGCTGATGGGTGCCGTGCCAGCCCGCCAGGGCCACCGCCTCCACCGAGAGCCCGTGCACCAGCACCGTCGGGTCCTCGTCGGCGGCGAGCGCCTCGGCCTGCCCGGCGGTCAGCTCGCGCAGCCCCGCCCAGCCGTCGGCACCCGCCGGAGGTGGCGGGTCCTCGACGTCGTCGGGCAGCAGCAGCGCCACGTACGTCGACCCGTCGTCCTCGCCCAGGTACACCCAGGTGCCCTCGGGCAGCCCGGCGGGCGCGAGCAGGGCCGCTCGCGGCGCGTCGGCGCCGACGACGGCGAGGCGCTTGCGGTGCAGCACCAGGGCGTGGGTCGTGGACTCCTGCCGCAGCCTGTCCAGGAGACCGGTCTCCGTGCGGCGGTGCGCCGCACGGTCGTGCCGGGTGCGCGAGAACGGCAGCTCCAGGGGGTTCACGCCTGCGACCGTACGCCAGGACACGCCCGAGGGCGCACCCGTGCTGCGCCCTCGGGGCGCACTACGGTGGCACTGTGCCCCGTAGTCCACTCGCTCTCGCCGCGCTCGCGACGGCCGCCGTCCCCGGCCTCGACGCGTGGTCCGTGCACCCCGAGGACGTCCCCGGCGACTACGACGTCGCGATCGTCACGACCGGTGACGGGACGGAGTGGCTGGTGCGTGCACCGTCGACGACGCTCGCCGGTGCGGCGATGGAGGCCGAGATCGAGCTCCTGGAGTCCCTGCACCTCTACGTCGAGGCAGGTGTGCTGCCCTTCACGGTGCCCCGGGTCGCGGGGTCGGCGCTGCTGCCCGAGGGCGGCCGCGCCGTCGTCCACCGTCGCCTGAGCGGCAGCCCGTTGGACGTGGCCTCGCTGCGCCCCGGGCCGGGCCTCGCCGCCGACCTGGGCCGCACCCTCGCCGCGGTGCACGAGCTGCCCACCGCGGTGGTCGAGGCGTGCGGGCTGCCCTGCTACTCGGCCGCGGAGTACCGCGAGCGGCGTCTGGTCGAGCTGGACGAGGCGGCCGCGACCCGCCGGGTGCCCACCCGGCTGCTGCGCCGGTGGGAGGCCGCGCTCGAGGACATCAGCCTGTGGCGCTTCCAGCCGGTCGTCGTCCACGGCGACCTCGCCCCGGACCAGGTGCTGGCGTCGGGCCGCCGCGTGAACAGCATCAGCGGGTGGTCCGAGGCCCGGGTGGCGGACCCGGCCGACGACCTGGCGTGGCTGCTCGCGGCCGCGCCACCGGACTGCGTCGACGCGATCATGGAGGCGTACCGGCTGCGTCGCACGGAGCTCACCGATCCCCGTCTCGTCGACCGGGCGCTGCTCGTCGGCGAGCTGGCGCTGGCGCGATGGCTGATGCACGGCGTGCGCCGCGGCTACCCCGACGTCGTCGCGGACGCCGAGTCGATGCTCGCCGACCTCGACGAGGCCACCCGCGAGGACACCCCCGCGTGAGGCGGAGGTGGAGCGGAGCGTGGGGCCGCCCGAGGCACGAGGGACCCGCCCGCAGCGGCGCCGCAGCCAGCACGCGGCGCGGGAACCGCCTGACCGGACCGGTCAGCCGAGGGCGACCAGGATGGCGAGCACCGTCAGCAGCACGGTGACCGGTGTCATCACGAGCCGCTCCGGGCGGCTGCGGGAGATCGCGTTCGGCACGATCGACACCGCGAACCACACGACGACGACCCACATCGTCACGCGGGCGGCACCGTCGGGCAGCACGTCGACCACGCCCGCGCGGTCGAGCGCGACGACCGCGATCGCTGCATAGACCGCGACGGCGAGCAGGCTGCCGACCCGGAGCCGGGCCGGCAGCACCCGGTACCGGCCGCCCCAGACGTACGCACCCAGCGGGGCGCCGCAGGCGACCAGCACCTGGAGCACGCCGAGCAGCGCGAGGACGGCGACGAGACCGACGGCTGCGACCATGGAGGCAGCCTAGGACCCGCGGACCAGTGCCTCCAGCCCGTCCTCGTCGAGCAGCTCGGCGGGCCGCACCGTCGTGCCGGACGTCACGTAGACGAACGCGGCGCTGACCTTCTCCACGGGCAGCCCCGTCCAGCGGGACCAGGCGAGCCGGTAGGCGGCGAGCTGGACCTCGCGCTGGGCGCGGTCGGCCGGGTCCCGCGGTTCCCGGCCCGTCTTCCAGTCGACGACGACGACGGCGGGCGGCTCGCCGTCCGCGGCGGGCGGGGCGTCCGGGTCGACGAAGACGGCGTCCATGCGCGACCGCACCATGACCCCGGCGATCGGGGTCTCCACGTCCTGCTCCACCGCGATGGGGGTCCGCGCGGCCCACGGCGTCTCCTCGAACCGTCGGCGGAGCTCGTCGAGCGCCAGGTCGGTGGCGGCGTCGGGCTCGTCGGCACCGGGCAGGTCGTCGACGTCCATCAGCGAGGCCTTCGAGTAGAACTGCTCCACCCAGGCGTGGAACAGCGTCCCGCGGCGTGCGTGCACGGTGGGTTCGGACGGGACGGGCCGGCGCAGCTGCCGGGCGAACTCCCCGCGGTCGCGGGACAGCCGCACCAGGCCCGAGGCGGAGACGTGCGCGGGCATCTCGACCGTGGGCCCGTCGCGCTCGGACCGCTCGGCGAGCAGGATCCGGGAGAGCTCGACGAGGTCGTGGCCCGTGGCGTCGCGCAGCGCGCCGTCCCGGGGCGTGGCCCCCTGCCGGGAGGCGTCGGCGACCCGCGCCGCCGTCGCGCGCAGCACGTCGCGGGGCGCGGGCCGCCGGGCGGCCCCGTCGCCGGCCGCCGCGTCCGGCCCCTCGGGGGGCGCGGACCCGCCGGACGCGTCGGGCGCGGGCCACACACCCGTCCGTTCGGCGTCGTCACGCGGGTTGTGGTCGGTCGCGCCCGGCAACGCCTCCCAGCCGGTGGGGTCGACGAGCCCCGACTCGGCCAGCTCGGCCAGGAACGGGGAGATCCGGCGCGGCCGGGCCCCGGTCCCCCACCAGTGGGCGGTGCAGAAGAGCTCGTGCCGGGCCCGGGTGAAGGCCACGTAGGCCAGCCGCCGCTCCTCACGGAGCTGGTGGGCACCGCAGTCGAGCGCGAACGCGTCGCGGCGCGCGATCAGGTCCTTGGTGTCGGTGACCTCGTGCAGGGGCAGCTCCGGCAGGTCCTCGGCGTCGCCGCGCAGCGGGTACGGCAGCTCACCGAGACCGGTCAGCCAGCCGGAGTCGGTGCGGCCCTTGGCGCTCTCGGCCGTCGTGGGGAAGACACCGTCGACCAGTCCGGGCACGGCCACCACGTCCCACTCGAGCCCCTTGGCGGCGTGCGCGGTGATGATCTGGACGGCGTCCGGGTCGGGTTCGCGCACCGGCATGTCCAGGCCGCGCTCCTGCGTGCCGGCCACGCCGAGCCAGGCCAGGAAGGCCCCGAGCGTGGCGACGTCGGCGGACTGGGAGAACCCGGCGGCGACGTCGCGGAAGGCGTCCAGGTGCTCGCGCCCGCGTCGGCTGACCCCCTCGGCGGCGGTCGCCCCGCCGGCGGCGACGAGGCGGTCGACGACGACGTCCGCGGTCGCGACCTCCACGTCCAGCCCGAGGGCGCGTTCGGCGACCACGACGAGCTCCGGAAGCGAGAGGTAGGTCAGCGACCGCAGCTCCCGCAGCAGCCGGGACAGCGCGGCCAGCCGGGCATGACCCTCCGGGGTGAGGACACGACCGTCACGGGCGGCCCGCCCGACGTCGGGCAGGTCGTCGAGCGCGTCCACGATCGAGCGGTGGTCGACGACGTCGCCCTCCACGACCGCCGGGTCGTCCCCGTCGTCGGGGCCGGCCCGGTGGGTGCGCGGGGCGTCACGGCGCGCGAGGTCCGCCGCCCAGGACCCCAGGGCGTGCAGGTCGGCGGCCCCGAGGTTGACGCGGGGACCGGTGAGCAGCCGCAGCAGGGAGTCGCCCCGCGAGGGGTCGTGGACCGCTTCGAGCAGCGCGACGACGTCGACGACCTCGGGCGTGCTGAGCAGCCCGCCCAGGCCGACCACCTCGACCGGCAGCCCCCGTCGACGCAGTGCCGTCTCCAGGGCGGGGAACTGCGACCGCGCCCGGCACAGCACGGCGGCGGTCACACGGTCCGACGCGTCGGGACGCGTCGCCCGGCGCCACCGGGCACCGACGAAGTCCGCGACCGCCTCGGCCTCGTCCTCCAGGGTGGCGGCCACGTGCGCGCTGACGGCACCCGGGCCGGCGCCGGGTCGCAGGTCCAGCGGGGGCACCCGGACCGCTGCGCCGGTGTCGTCGCGCAGCGGGCGGGACGCCACGTTGGCGGCCTGCAGGACGGCGTCGTCGTTGCGCCAGGAGGTGCTGAGGTAACGCACCGCCGCCGCGCCACCGTCGGCGTGACGGAAGCGGTCGGGGAACCGCGCCAGACCCGAGGCCGAGGCCCCGCGCCAGCCGTAGATGGACTGGTGCGGGTCGCCGACCGCGGTGACCGCGTGCCCGCCGCCGAAGAGGCCCGCGAGCAGCTCGACCTGCGCGTGCGAGGTGTCCTGGTACTCGTCGAGCAGCACGACGCGGTAGCGGGCCCGTTCGGCCGCGCCCACGGCCGGCACGGTGCGGGCGAGCTCGGCGGCGAAGGCCACCTGGTCGCCGAAGTCGAGGGAGTCGGTGTTCCGCTTGCGACGCCGGTACTCGGCCACGAGGTCGAGCAGGCGGGCCCGCTCGGCCACCGAGCCGATCAGCTTCTCCACCTCACGGGTCCGCTGCTTCTGCTTCGGCCCCAGCGGCAGGTTCTCCAGCCGCTCGACGATGTCCTCCAACGCCGCGCGGGCCTCGTCGACGCCCCGCAGGTGCTCGCCGAGCGCCCCCGAGAGGGACAGCACGGCACCGACGACGGTACTGACGGCCTTGTCGGTGCCCAGGTCGGCGTCCCAGGACTCGACGACCTCGGCCGCGAGCTGCCACTGGTTCGCCTCGCCGAGCAGCCGCGAGCCGGGCTCGACGCCGAGCCGCAAGCCGTGGTCGCCGACCAGGGAGGCCGCGTACGCGTTGTAGGTGGCGACGGTCGGCCGGGCCAGCAGGTCCAGGTCCGACGCACCGCGGTCCCGGGCCCGGGCGAGCTGGGCCAGCCGCGACTGCACGCGCGCCGCCAGCTCACCGGCGGCCTTGCGGGTGAAGGTCAGGCCGAGGACCTCCTCGGGCTCGACGAGCTCGTTCGCCAGGAGCCACACGACCCGGGCGGCCATCGTCTCCGTCTTGCCGGACCCGGCGCCGGCGACGACCAGCACGGGTTCCAGGGGAGCCTCGATGACGGCCACCTGCTCGTCGGTCGGGGCGGGACGCCCCAGGAGCGCGGCGATGTCCCGCGCGGACAGCCGCGGCCGGGCCTCCTCGTCGACGGGTTCGTCCGGGGTCTCCAGCGCGGGGTACCCGAGCTCCGCGCTGCGGTGGGACCCGCCGAGCGCCGCCCAGGCGCCGTCGTCGAGCAGCGTCTCCTCGTCGCGCCGGGACCGCCCGGCGTCCGGCGTCGTCACGAGATCACGCTCCGTCCCTCGGCCTGCACGGGGCAGCTGCGCCGCACGGGGCACATGGTGCACAGGTCGTTCTCGCGGGCCGTGAACGCCGAGGCCGCCATGGTGTCGGCCGCCTGCTCGACGAGGGCCCGCGCCCAGCTCGAGCCGTCGTCCCCGACGTCCAGCGCCGGCTGGGTGCGCAGGGTGGCGCCGCGAGCGCCGTTGGCGACGTGGACGAGCCGCGCCCCCGCGCTGCGGGTGCCCTCCGGCAGGTCCAGCGCACCGGCGTCCACGGCGAGCTGGTAGGCGCCGAGCTGGGGGTTCTCGGCGGCCTTCGCCTGCGCCGGCACGGAGCGGCCGGTCTTGAGGTCGGCGACGACGACCCCGTCGCCGTCGCCGGGTTCGACCCGGTCGATCTTGCCCCGCAGACGGGCGCGGCCGACCGTGAGGTCGAACGCGGGCTCGACCAGGAGCGGCGCACCGTGCTCGGCGGTGTACGCCGCGAGACGTTCGATCATCTCCTCGGCGCGCTGCCGCAGCTGCCGCGCGGGCCACCCCTCGGGCAGCGCCAGCTCCGGCCAGCGGCGGTCGAGCTCGGCGCGCAGCGTGGTCAGAGGCGCGGCGGGGTGCTCCTCGGCGATGCTGTGCACGAGCGTGCCCAGGCTCTGGTGCGTGGCGTCGGGGGCCGTGCCGCCGGCGGACTCGAACGCCCAGCGCAGCGCACAGGTGTCGACCGTGTCCACCTTGGACGGCGACACCGTCACCTCGTCCTCCGGCCCCCACAGGGCGGCGTCGCTGGAGGCCCGGGCGACGCCGTACCACGTGCGCGGGTCGGCCTCCGCGATCCCTGCCTCGGCCAGCCGGGCCAGCAGCGCGGCGGCCGCCTCGGACGCCCCGTCGGCCTCGTCGGCGTCGTCCTGGTCGTCGTCACCGGCGGTGAGCCGCGCCGTGACCGCGCGGACCAGCTCCGCGCGAGCGGCCGCGACGATCCCGCGCAGGTCGAGCGGCGGGCCGACGGCCACGCGGCGGGGGTCCGGACCCTCGCCGTCGTCCCCCCGCGGCGAGACGAGGTCGCAGAAGACCGACGGGCTGTCCTCGGCGTCCTCGACGGCCGTGACGAGCAACCGGCGGCGCGCCCGCGACGTGGCGACGGCGAAGGCCCGCAGCTCGTCGGCGAGCACCTGCGACCTCGCCTCCTTGCCGACGCCGTGGGCGTCGGCGGACCGGCCCGCGAGCAGCTCCACCAGCGCCTGCGACCCCAGCAGGGAGTCGCGCAACCGCAGGTCCGGCCACACGCCGTCCTGGACACCCGCGACCACGACGACGTCCCACTCCCGTCCGGCGGCGCCGGCGGGGGTGAGCGCCTCGACCGACCGGGTGCCCGTGGCGGCGGCGGCGAGGGAGTCGGCGGGCAGGTCCTGGGAGGCGAGGTAGTCCACGAACGCGCCGACGGGCGCCCCCGGCATCCGCTCGACGTAGGTCTCGGCGGCGCGGAACAGCGCCAGCACGGCGTCCAGGTCCCGGTCGGCGCGCACGCCCGCCGGGCCGCCCGCGAGCGCCAGGTCCCGCCACCGCTCGGCGAGCCCGGTGGCGGCCCACACGGCCCAGAGCACCGTCTGCGCGGTCGCGCCCTCGACGGCGGCGGCCTCCCGGCCGGCGGCGAGCACGCGGGCCACGGCCACCGCGCCGCGCCGGACGCCGGGCGGCAGCGTGGCGGCCCGGTCCGGGTCGCCGAGGACCTCGACCAGCAACGTGTCCGAGGTTCGTCCCCCGCCCCCGGACAGCTCCTCGGCCCGCAGCGCGCGCCGGAGCCGCCGCAGGGAGACCACGTCGAGGCCGCCGAGGGGCGAGGTCAGGAGCAGCGCGGCGGTCTCCGCGTCGAGCACCGGCGGCGGTCCGTCCGCGCCCTCGGCCAGCATGCGGTCCAGGGCGTCGGGACCGGCGCACGCGCGCAGGGCGGCGAGCAGCGGGACCACGGCGGGCTCGTCACGCAGCGGGACGTCGGAACCGAGGAGGGCCACCGGCACCGAGGCGGCCACCAGGTCCCGCCGCAACGAGGCGAGCCGGTCGCCGCTGCGGGCCACGACCGCCATGCGTTCCCAGGGGGTCCCGTGCAGGAGGTGCTCCGCGCGCAGCTCGCGGGCGACGTACGCGGCCTCCTGGGCCGCGCCGGCCAGCACGGCGACGTCGACCCGGGCGGCGTCGTCCTCGGCGTCCGGCCCGGGTTCCGCGCCGCGGTGCAGCGCCCCGGAGACCGTCGCCACGCGGGACGTCACCGTGCGGGTGACCTCGCGCAGCCGTGCGGGCTGACGCCACGCCGTCCCGAGCACGACGGTGCGGGCGTCGAAGGCCCCGACCTCGCCGGGCCGCGCACCCGCCCGGCCGACCAGGCCGGGGACGGCCCCGCGGAACCCCTGCACGGCGGTGTCGGGGTCGGCGAGGAGCACCAGCCGGGACCCGGCGCCGTGCAGCACCCCGAGCAGGCGCGCCGTGGCCACGGTGGCCTCCTGGTAGTCGTCGACGACGACCAGGTCCCAGCGGGGCACCGGGGTGCCCGGCACCTCGTCGGACCAGGTGGACAACGCGTGCGCGGCCTCGTCGACGACGACGGCGGGGTCGTAGCGCTCGCCCGCGTCGGGCGTGCCGAGCCGGAGCGCCATGACGTCCAGGTACTCCTCGTACAGCCGCGCACCCAGCTCCCACTCGGGCCGCTCGTGCCGGCGCCCGAGGTCGGCGAGGTCGGCGGGGGTCAGCCCGCGCTCGGCCGCGCGCATCAGCAGGTCACGCAGCTCCTGCCGCAGCCCGCGCAGCCCCAACGACTCCTCGGGGAGGCCGTCGGGCAGCGTCAGCGGCGCTCCGTCGCCGGCCAGCCTGCCCTCCAGGAGCTCGGCGAGCACGAGGTCCTGCTCCGGTCCCGACACGAGCGTGGGCGGCGGCTCGCCGAGCGCACCCGCGCGGGTGCGCAGCACGGAGAAGGCGGCCGACGCCGCCGTGCGCACCATCGGCGCACCGATCGTGCGGCCCGCACCGGCGGCGACGTCGTCGCGGAGCCGGGCCGCGGAGCGTCGGGTCGCGGCGAGCACCAGCACCCGCGCCGGGTCCAGACCGCCGCGGATCGCGCGGACCGCCACCTCCCGCGCCACGGTCGTCCTGCCCGTGCCCGGTGCGCCGACGACGAGCGTGACGGGCGCCGCGAGAGCCTCCGCGACCGCCGCCTCCTGGGTCTCGTCCAGCACGACACCGGCCCCGGCGGACTGCGCGGGGGCCGGCGGGACCAGGCGGACCGTGGTGCGGACGGGTGCGGTGGCTGTCACGGGGCGATTCGACCACGCGCCACCGACAGCCCCGGCCCCGTTCACCCTGCGCGGACGCCACCACCGCGAGGGCCCTGCCGTGCATAGGATCAGGTCAGCCAGAACCACCCGGCGTCGCAGGCGCGACGCCGATCGCGAAGGAGACAACGTGGAGATCACGATCGGTGTGCAGAACCTGAACCGCGAGCTGGTGGTGGAGACCGACCAGAAGCCCGAGGAGATCGCCGAGGCCGTGCGCGCCGCGCTCGAGGGCGGCAAGCCCTTCGAGGTCAAGGACACCAAGGGCCGTCAGGTCCTCGTGCCGGCCGCGGTGCTCGGCTACGTCGAGATCGGCACCGGCGAGCAGCGTCCGGTGGGCTTCGGCTCGCTCTGAGCCACCGGGCCGCTCCCCCGCGGCCGTGACGGGTCGGCGCGGCGGACGGTCGCGGGCACGCACCGCCGTCGCGCGGACCCGCCGGGCGCGCCCGTCGGCTAGGCGGCGAGCTGCAGGCGGTCCATGCGCCGCGTGTGCTCGGCGGTGAGCCGCGCGACGATCCAGGCGCGGGACCCGCCGTCGCCGATGTCGGCCCCGAGCGCTGCGGGCGCCCGGCTCGCGAGGTCGTCCAGGCCGGGGTGCGTCGCGAGGAGCACGGTCACGAGGTTCAGCGCCTCGCCGACCACCCGACGACCCCACAGGGCCAGCCGGGACGCCAGGACCTCGTCGGCGGCGCCGAGGCGGCCGAGCACCTCGATCGCCTCGGCGTCGGCACCCGCCTCGGCCACGGCGGCGGGTCCGGGAACCGGCCGGTCCAGCACCTCGCGCAGCCGGCGCCCGACGGGATCCTCGATCGCCGCCGCCAGGGTGCGGCAGAAGTCCTGCGCGACGCCGTGACCGACGACGCCCTTGAGCAGGCCCTCGGCCCAGTCGTCGGTCCGCGTGCGGGCGTCGAACTCGGTCAGCGTGTCCGCGAACGGCGCCATCACCGCGGCACGGGGTCCGCCGACGACGGCGAGCATCGCCCGTTCACGCTCGATCGCGCGCTCGGCCCCGTCGGCCAGGGCCTGGCGGGTGTCCAGGTCGGGGGCGTCCACGGACCGTGTGGCGAGCAGGCCGAACTCGGCCAGCTCGGAGTAGGCCGCGAAGCCCACGAGGTCGACGACGGACGCGGGCACGGCGGAGGGGCGCTGGCTGCTCACCGGACCAGGATAGGTGCCCGTGTCGAACGCCTCACCCGGCGGCACGACGTGTCCGATACCATGGCCGGGTACCTCGGTTGCCCGGTCGTCTCGATGCTGACCTGATGCGCACACCGCGCGACGTACTTCCGCGATCGGCTGCCGACCACTCCGGCGCAGCGTGCGATCCGCGGCCAGACCGTGTGGTCCGCCGCGCCGACGACATGTGAAGGCACCAGTGACCACAGACACCACCGCCGGGGACGCCGTCGCGGCGACCGGCACCAGTGAAGAACCCGACTACTCGACCGCGGCCGCGATCCAGGCCCAGGACGTGAGCTTCGCCGACTTCGGCGTCCGCGAGGAGATCGTCGCCGCCCTGCGCGACGCCGGGATCACCCACCCGTTCCCCATCCAGGCGATGACCCTTCCGGTCGCGCTGCAGGCGCACGACATCATCGGCCAGGCCAAGACCGGCACGGGCAAGACCCTGGGCTTCGGCGTGCCGCTGCTGCACCGGGTCGCCGCCCCGGGCGAGCCCGAGTACGACGAGCTGCCCGCCCCGGGCAAGCCGCAGGCGATCGTCGTCGCCCCGACGCGCGAGCTCGCCGTCCAGGTCGCCAAGGACCTCGAGGCCGCGTCCAGGGGCCGCAACGTCCGCATCGTGCAGATCTACGGCGGCCGCGCCTACGAGCCGCAGATCGAGACGCTGAACAACGGCGTCGAGGTCGTCGTGGGCACCCCGGGCCGCATCGTCGACCTGATGAACCAGGGCCACCTCAACCTCTCCCGCGCCGCGACGGTCGTGCTCGACGAGGCCGACGAGATGCTCGACCTCGGCTTCCTGCCCGACGTCGAGAAGATCCTGGCGCGCACGCCGGCGGTGCGGCACACGATGCTGTTCTCGGCCACGATGCCCGGCCCCGTGGTCTCCATGGCCCGCCGGTACATGAAGCAGCCGACGCACATCCGCGCCGCCGACCCGGACGACGAGGGCGCCACCGTCAAGAACACGCGCCAGGTCGTCTACCGGGCCCACGCGCTCGACAAGGTCGAGGTGCTGGCCCGGATCCTGCAGTCCGAGGGCCGCGGCCGCACGATCGTGTTCACCCGCACGAAGCGCACCGCCGCGAAGGTCTCCGACGAGCTGCGCTCGCGCGGGTTCGCCGCGGGCGCCATCCACGGCGACCTCGGCCAGGGCGCCCGCGAGCAGGCGCTGCGCGCGCTGCGACACGGCAACATCGACGTGCTCGTGGCCACCGACGTCGCCGCGCGCGGCATCGACGTCACGGACGTCACGCACGTGATCAACTACCAGTGCCCCGAGGACGAGCGGACCTACCTGCACCGCATCGGCCGCACCGGCCGCGCCGGCAACAAGGGCACCGCGATCACGTTCGTCGACTGGGACGACGTGCCGCGCTGGCAGCTCATCAACAAGGCGCTCGACCTCGGCTTCCCGGAGCCGGTCGAGACGTACTCCTCCTCGCCCCACCTGTTCACGGACCTCGGGATTCCCGAGGGCACCAAGGGCCGCCTGCCCAAGGGCGCCCAGAAGCTCGGCGGCCTGGAGGCCGAGGAGCTCGAGGACCTGGGCGAGACCGGCAAGCGCACCGGTGGCCAGGACCGCGGCGGCCAGGGTGGCCGCGGGGGCCAGGGCCGTGGCGAGGGCCATGGCCGTAACGGGGGCGGTCGCTCCCGCGGCGGACGCGGCGGCCAGGGGCAGCGCGCGGGCGGCCAGGAGCGCCGCTCCGACGCCGGCCCGCGTGCCGAGCAGCCCGCCGGGGGACCTGCCCAGGGCCAGGACGCGAACGGCGAGGGCGGCCAGCGCCGCCGGCGTCGGCGTCGCCGCCGCAGCGGTTCCGCCGAGGGCCAGGGCGGCGGCACGCCGTCGGCCGGCACCGACTGACATCGTCGTCGGCGAGGGCAGCTCCCCTCGCGCACGACCGGAAAGGGCTCGGACCGTCACGGTCCGAGCCCTTTCTCGTGGCCCAAGGTCACGAAATGGTCAACAACAAGCGTTACATCTAGACATCCTTCTGCTCGGGCTGGAATGTTTGTTACATCACACCGACCGACAGGAGCTGACACGATGCACCGCTCGCCGATCGCACGACCGCTGGCCGCCCCGGTGGCCGCCCTCGCCGTCCTCGCTCTCGCCGCCTGCTCGCCCTCGGAGGCGGACGAGGCCGGGTCGTCCGCCGGGGCCACCCCGGGCGCCACCACGGAGGTGGCCGGTGTCGACATCGCCGTCGACCCCGACATCCGGGCGCTCCTGCCGCAGCAGTACCTCGACGCCGGCGTCGTCCGCGTCGCGACCGACGTCCCCTACCCGCCCTTCGAGATGTACGTCGAGGAGGGGTCCGACGAGATCACGGGCCTCGACCACGACCTCGGCCAGGCGATCGGCGCCGTGCTGGGCGTCGACTTCACCTTCGCCGCCCAGAAGTTCGACGGCATCATCCCGGCGATCCAGGCGGGCAAGTACGACGTCACGATCTCGGCCATGACGGACACCGTCGAACGGCAGGAGGCGCTGACCTTCGTCGACTACTCCGCGTCCGGCACCGGCATGCTCGTCGCCGACGGCAACCCGGAGGGCATCACGACCTACACCGACCTGTGCGGCCGACCCGTCGCCGCGCAGGCCGGGTCCAAGCAGGTCGAGCTGGTGCAGGACTGGGCCGCCGAGTGCGAGGAGTCCGGCGCCGAGCCGGTGGAGCTCAAGACGTACCCCAAGGACTCCGACGCTCAGCTCGCGATCCGCAGCGGCGCCGTCGTGGCCTCGGTCCTCACCAAGCCGTCCGCGGGCTACGTCGCCAAGACCGCCGACGACGGGGCGGCCTTCGACAGCATCGACGACCCCGCCGCCCCGAACGGCTACGACGCCACGCTCAACGGCATCGGGATCGCCAACTCCGCCACCGGGCTGCCCGAGGCGATCCAGGCCGCGCTGCAGTCCCTGATGGACGACGGCACCTACACCACGATCCTCGACGAGTACGGCCTGACGGGCATCGCCATCGACGAGGCCACCATCAACGGTGCGACGTCCTGACATGCCGACCACCGTCGCCCCGCACGAGCCCGCCACCACCCCCACCGACGCCCAGCTCCCCGTCGTCCCCCTGCGGCACTGGGGACGGTTCACCGTCGGCGCCCTGGTGCTGGCGGTCTCCGTCTGGTTCCTGCTCGCCGTGGGCCGCAACCCGAACCTCGACTGGCCCACCGTCGGCGAGTACCTCTTCGCCCCCCTGACCTTCCGCGGGCTGTTCGTCACCGTCTGGCTGACGTTCGCCGGCATGGTCATGGGCATCGTCGGCGGCACCGTCGTCGCCGTCATGCGGCTGTCGTCGAACCCGGTCCTGCGCGTCGTCGCCGGCGTGTACATCTGGGCGTTCCGGGGGACGCCGATCCTCATCCAGATCATCTTCTGGGGGTTCCTCGGCGCGTTCATCCCCACCATCTCGGTGACGGTGCCGTTCACCGACGTCGTGCTGTTCTCCGCCCCCACGTCCCAGCTCGTGCCGGCCACCGTCGCGGCCCTGCTCGCCCTGGGCCTCAACGAGGTGGCCTACGCCGCGGAGATCGTCCGGGCCGGCATCCAGTCCATCGACAAGGGCCAGACGGAGGCCGCCAAGTCGCTCGGCCTCACGCCCGCCCAGACGCTGCGCCGGGTGGTGCTGCCGCAGGCGATGCGCGTCATCGTGCCGCCGATGGGCAACGAGACCCTCACGATGCTCAAGACGACGGCGCTGGTCTCGGTCATCGCCGGACAGGACCTGATGTCCAACCTGCAGGCCGTGTACGCGCAGAACTTCAAGGTGATCCCCCTGCTGATCGTGGCGAGCATCTGGTTCCTCGTGCTGACGACGCTGCTGACCGTCCCCCAGCGATGGCTCGAGCAGCGCTTCGGCCGCGGCGTCGACCCCGGCGCCACCCGTCGCCCGCTGTCGCGGGCCCTGATGCCGAGGAGGACCCGATGACCGCTCCCGCCACCGACGCGCCGCTCGCCCACGCCGGGCCCGAGGACCCGCTGGTCGACGCCCGCGGTGTCGTCAAGTCCTTCGGCAGCACCCAGGTGCTGCAGGGCATCGACCTCGCCGTCCAGCCCGGACAGGTGGTCTGCCTGCTCGGCCCCTCCGGCTCGGGCAAGTCCACGTTCCTGCGCTGCGTCAACCATCTCGAACGGATCGACGGCGGCCGCCTGCTCGTCAACGGCCACGACGTCGGGTACGAGAAGCGCCGCGGCAAGCTCTACGAGCTGTCCGAACGCCGGATCGCGCGACGCCGGGCCGACATCGGCATGGTCTTCCAGCGCTTCAACCTGTTCCCGCACCGCACCGCCCTGGAGAACGTCATGGAAGGGCCGGTGGTCGTCCGCCGCCGGGCCCGCACCGAGGCCGCCGACCGGGGCCGCGAGCTGCTCGACCGTGTGGGGCTGGCCGACAAGGCCTCGTCGTACCCGTCGCAGCTCTCGGGCGGCCAGCAGCAGCGCGTCGCCATCGCGCGGGCGCTGGCGATGGACCCACGGCTCCTCCTCTTCGACGAGCCCACGTCCGCGCTCGACCCGGAGCTCGTCGGCGAGGTGCTCGACGTCATGCGGGACCTCGCGGCCGACGGCATGACCATGCTCGTCGTCACGCACGAGGTCGGCTTCGCCCGCGAGGTCGCCGACGTCGCCGCGTTCATGGCCGACGGCGTCATCGTCGAGTCCGGCGACCCCCGACAGGTCCTGGGCGACCCCCGCCACGAGCGCACCCAGTCCTTCCTCGCGAGGGTCCTGTGACGGGCGTCGGGCAGGCGACGGCCACCGCCGGCCCCTCGGCCGAGAGCTCGGTCCTGCTGCGCCGGGCCACCAGCTCGCTCGCGCGGTACGCCGAGGAGCTCACGGAGCTGACGTCGTTCGACTCGGGCACCTGGAACGCCGCGGGCACCCGTCGCGTGGTCGCCTGGTGCGCCGCCCGGGTCGAGGCGCTCGGTGCACGGACCAAGATCGTGGAGCTGGACGGTGACGGTCCCGCCGTCGGACCCGCCCTGGTCGCGCGTCTGGCGGTGCCGACCGACGCCCAGGTCCTGCTCGTCGGCCACGCGGACACGGTCTACCCGGACGGCACCGCGGCGCGGCGCCGTACCCGCCGTGCCGGGCGACGGGTCCTCGGACCGGGCGTCAGCGACGACAAGGGCGGGGTGCTCGCCGGCATCCACGCCATGGAGCTCCTCGCGGACCTGCCCGGCCCCCGGCGCGGCGAGGTGGTCCTGCTCGTCAGTCCCGACGAGGAGGTCGGTTCCCCCCGCAGCGTGGGGCTCCTGACGTCCCTGGCCAGGACGGCCGACGTCGTGCTCGGCCTGGAGTGCGCGCGCGAGAACGGCGACCTCGTCCGGGCGCGCAAGGGCGTGTGCGACGTCGACATCACGTTGCGCGGCCGGTCGGCCCACGCGGGGATCGAACCCGAGCGCGGCGCGGACGCGGCGCTCGCCGCGGCCCGGCTCGTCGTCGCGCTGCACGAGGCGGCCCGCACCCGCGACGGCGTCTCCCTCAACGTGGGGGTCGTGCGGGCCGGGTCCCGCCCGAACGTCGTGGCCGACGTGGCCGAGCTGCGGCTCGAGGTCCGCGCGACGACCGCCGTCGCCCTCGACGAGATGCTCGGCACCGTCGACGCGCTCGTGGACGACCTGGCCGCGGCGGGCGTGAACGGCACGACGGCACGGTCGGGTCACTGCCCACCGTTCGAGCCGACGCCCGCCTCCACCGAGCTCCTGCGTCGCGCGGTCCGCCGGGCGCAGGACCTCGGACTCACGGTCTCCGGCGCCGCCACGGGCGGGGTCGGCGACACCAACTTCGCCGCCGCCACGGGCACGCCGGCGCTGGACGGCCTCGGTCCGGTCGGCGGCGGCGACCACAGCGACGCCGAGTGGCTCGACCTGTCCTCGGTCCCCGCACGCGTCGCCCTGCTCGCCGGCCTCGTCCTCGACGTCGGCCGGTCCACCACCACCCCGCACGACCGACCCGCACGAAAGGACGACCGATGACGTCAGCACGGCACTCCCGGACGATCGCGATCCTGCTGGGCACCGCCCTCGCGGTACCGCTCACGGCGGCCACCGTCGCCCAGGCAGCACCTGACCCCGACGGCGGCCAGCTCGTGCTGGTCGGCGGTTCCCTCGACGACGACAACGAGGAGATCTACGGCGAGATCGTCGACCGGGCGGGCGGCGCGGACGCCCACATCGGCATCGTCACCGCAGCGGCGATCCCGGCCTCCCAGGACCCCGACGCCGGGACGCAGTGGGCCAACAACTCCGAGTTCAACGGCACCTACTACGCGGACATCCTCGAGGGCTTCGGCGCCGGCGAGACGACGTGGATCCCGCTCGACCTCGACCACCCCGAGGTGGCGTCCGACCCCGACGTCGCCGCCCGGGTCGCGGACATGACCGGGTTCTTCTTCGGGGGCGGCGACCAGTACCGCTACGTCACCCTGATGACGGAGGGCGAGGCGCAGGCCGACACCCCCCTGCTGGCGGCGATCCGCGACCGGTTCGAGGCCGGCGCGGTCGTGGCCGGCACCTCGGCCGGCATGCAGATCATGGCCGGGCAGGACATGGTGACCGGCGGCGAGAGCTGGGAGGCCCTGGTCGACGGCAGCGCCCCCGGCTACTTCGCCGACCCGACCGAGCTGGGGTACCTGCCCGAGGGCGGGTTCGGCTTCTTCACCTCGGGACTGCTCGACACCCACTTCGGGGCCTGGGGACGGCAGGGCCGTGCGATCCGCCTCGCCGCCGACACCGGCCAGGACCGCGTCTTCGGCGTCGACCCCGACACCGCGCTCGTCGTGGACGCGGCCGGCACCGACCACGAACGTCTGACCGTGCTCGGCGCGAACGGCGTCAACGTGCTCGACCTGCGCGAGGCGCACCACCGGACCACCGCCGACGGATGGGCGATCTCGGCGGTCCGCTGGTCGTGGCTGAGCGCGGGTGACGGCTACGACGCCGCGACGTGGGCCCCGGTGGCCGCCGAGGGCTCGACCGTGCTGCGCCCGGACACGCACGGCGTCGAGTCCCGGAGCACGGACGTGTTCTCCTCCCTGAACGGGGACGGGACCGAGTTCGTGCTCACCGACCTCGCGCTCGACCTCGCGTCGTCGCGCGACCGCACGACCACCGGGACGACGGTCGAGGACGACCCGACCTACGAGGTCCGCCTGCTCGAGGGGGCGGGCTTCCGGGCACGGTCGACCGACGGCGCCCGGGCGACGTCGTTCGAGGACCTCACGGTGTCCCTCCGGCCCCGTCCCTGAGCACCGTGACCCGCGCCGGGCGGCGTGGCGAGCACGGCGACCGCCGCTTGCTACGCTGCCCGGCACCAGCACAGACAGGAGGTGCCGTGACCACGAGCACCCAGCCGTCGGGCCTGGCCGACCAGATCCGTCGCCGCCTCGGGGACTGCACGCCGGCCGAGCGCAAGGTCGGGCGCGTGCTGCTGTCCGCCTACCCGTCGGCCGGGTTCGAGACCGTCGCCGTCCTCGCGGCACGGGCGGGGGTCAGCGGTCCGACGGTGGTGCGGTTCGTCTCGCGGCTCGGCTTCTCCGGCTTCCCGGCCTTCCAGGCCGCGCTGCGCGCCGACCTCGACGACCGCAGCGCGTCCCCGCTGTCGCTCTACCGGTCCCGCGACGTCGCCGACGCGACCGGCGCCGACGAGGCGCTGGCACGCTACGCGCCGGCCGCCGAGGAAGCCGTCCGGCGGACCTTCGCCGACCTGCCGCCGAGCGACTTCTCCCGCGCCGTGGACCTGCTCGCCCGCGACGCACGGCGCGTGCTCGTGGTCGGGGGCCGGTTCAGCCGGCTGGTCGGGCTGTACCTCGTCCAGCACCTGCAGCAGATGCGGCCGGACGTCGAGTACGTCACGGACCGCCCCGAGGGACGCACCCACGCCCTGGCCGACCTGGGTCATCGTGACGTCCTCGTCGTCTTCGACTACCGACGCTACGAGAAGGACTCCGCCCGCCTGGCGCAGTTCGCCGTCGACCGCAAGGCGTCCGTGGTGCTCTTCACCGACGTGTGGCTCTCCCCCGTGGCCTCCCTGGCGGACGCGGTCCTGCCGAGCGACACCGGGACCGCCTCGGCCTACGACGCGATGGCGCCGGCGATGGCGCTGGTGGAAGCGGTCGTGTCGGCCGTCCTCGCCGAGCTCGGCGACGTCGCGCACCGGCGCATGGAACGCATCGAGTCGGTCGGGGCGGCGCTGGACGTCTTCTGAGCCGCCGTCGGGGGCCTGACGTACCGTGAGCCCGTGGAGCTCACGTTCACCGCACCGCTGTGGCGGTGGGACGCACGGCAGGACGACTCCTGGTGGTTCGTCACCGTGCCGCCGGACGAGTCCGACCTGCTCGCCGACGTCCCGCTGCCGCCCCGCGGCTTCGGGTCGATCCGCGTCCGGGTCAGCGTCGGGTCGACGACGTGGCAGACGTCCGTGTTCCCGTCCCAGGACCAGAACGGCTACGTGCTGCCGATGAAGAAGGCCGTGCGACAGGCCGAGGGCCTGGAGCCGGGCGCCGCGGTCGAGGTCACCCTCTCCCCGCTCGACGCCTGACCCCAGGACCCTCACGCCGTCGCGATGAACTCCATGACGCCGTCGGCGATCTGCTGCACGGCGATCGCGGCGAGCAGGATGCCGGCGATCCGGGTGATGAGCGTGACGCCGGAGTCCTTGAGCACGCGGTGCAGCACCTCGGCGAAGCGCATCGCCAGGTACAGCGAGACGTGCACCAGCACGATGGCGAGCGCGATGGCCCCCACCGGGGGCACCCAGTCCCCCTCGATGTCGGCCTGCTGCACGAACACCATCGTGGCCACGATCGCGCCCGGTCCCGCCAGCAGGGGCGTACCCAGCGGGACCAGGGCCACGTTCGCCCCCGGTGTCGCCGCCGTCGCCTCGCCGGTGTCGAAGTGGCCGATGAGCAGCTGCATCGCCACGATGAGCAGCAGCAGACCCCCCGACGCCTGCAGCGCGGCGAGCGAGATCCCCATGTACGACAGCAGCTGCTGACCGAAGAGCGCGAAGACCACGATCACGCAGAACGCGACCGTCACCGCCTGCAGGGCCGCACGGCTGCGCTGCTTGGCCCCCATCGTGGAGGTCAGCGCGAGAAACACCGGGATCGTCCCGGGCGGGTCCATGATCACCCACAGCGTCACGAAGACCTGGGTGAACAGGGTCAGGTCGATCATCGTGTCCACGGCCGCAGCACCTCCAGCGTTCCCCTCTCCTCGATCTCCGCCAGCACGTCCGGGTCGGTGGTGTGCTCGCCCAGGCGATTCTGCTTGCCGACCCCGTGGTAGTCGCTCGCACCGGTGACGAGCAGCCCCAGCTCGCGCGCGAGCCCCCGCATCCTGTCACGGTCGTCGGCGGAGTGGTCCCGGTGGTCGGCCTCGAGCCCGGCCAGGCCGACCTCGGCCAGCTCGGCGATCGTCTCCTCCGTGACCACGCGCCCGCGCCGGCCCGCCCGCGGGTGCGCCATGACGGGCACACCGCCCGCGGCCAGCACGGCCCGCACGGCGTCCGCGGTGTCCGGGGCGTAGTGCGGCACGTAGTACGGGGCTCCCGGGTGCAGCATCGTCGCGAACGCCTCGTCACGGTGCGCGACCACCCCGGCCGCCACCAGGGCGTCCGCCAGGTGCGGCCGGCCGACCGTGGCGCCGCCGTGGGTCTGGGCCACGACGTCCTCCCACGTCACCGGGTAGTCGTCGGCGAGGCGCTCGGTCATGCGCCGGGCCCGCTGCACGCGGTCGTCCCGGGTGCGCTGCAGCTCCGCCAGCAGCGCGGGGTGCTCCCGGTCGTGCAGGTAGCCGAGCAGGTGCACGCTGATCCCGCCCTCGGGCGTGCGCGCCCGCGTCGAGATCTCGATGCCGCGCACCAGCGCCACGCCGGTGTCCGCCACGGCTGCCGCCGCCTCGTCCCACCCGGCGGTGGAGTCGTGGTCGGTCAGCGCCACGACGGTCACGCCGGCCGACGCCGCGGCCTCGAGGACGCCGCGTGGGGTGTCCGTGCCGTCCGAGGCACGGGAATGGGTATGGAGGTCGATCACGCGCCAAGTGTAGGGAAGCGCCGCCATGCCCTCACACGCTCTCCACGCGCCCCCCGGCGGGCGGGCGCACCGGAGGGGGAGGATGGAGATCGTGAGTGCCGCCCTGCTCGAACCCCACGCCCCGACGACACCGACCCGACAGGTCGGTGTCGTGCTCGTGCACGGCATGCGCCAGGACGGCTCGGCCTGGGCGCGGCAGGTGGACCACCTGGAGTCGCTGGGGCACTCGGCCGTCGCCGTCGACCTGCCCGGTCACGGACGGCGGATGTCCGAGCGCTTCTCGTTCCGTCGGGCCTGGGACCACCTCGACGACGCCGTCGCCTCGTTCCCCCGCGACACCCCGGTGATGATGGTCGGCCAGTCGCTCGGCGGCTACGTCTCCCTCGGCTGGGCCGCCCAGCGGACGACGCCGGACGAGGACCGACCGCTGCTCGGCGTCGTCGCCTCCGGGTGCAGCACCGAGCCGCGGGGCAAGCCCGTCCGCCTGTACCGGGACGTGGCCGACGGGCTGGTCCGCGCCGGGAGCTCGGTCATGCGCCGCCTGGCTCCCGGAGCCGGGAACGACCGGGACGACCGGCCGGGCTGGGACCTCGTCACCGACGCGCTGGGCGAGCTGTCCGGCTGGTCGGCGCTGGCGGACCTCGAGGCGGTCGACGTCCCGGTGTGGCTGGTCAACGGGGCACGCTGCCACCTGCGCTGGCAGGAGCAGCGCTTCGCCCGGACCGCGGACCGGGGTGCGCTCGTCGTCGTCCCCGGGATCGGCCACGACGTCCACCTGGACGCACCGGACGACTACAACCGCGTGCTGAGCCGCGCGCTGGCGGACTTCGCCCGCGACTGACCCCCGCCGGTCCGGGAAGCCTCACCCGGCCCTCCCGAGGTGCGAGACTGGGCCCATGAGCGACACCACCCCGGTCGACCGACCCAGCGACGAGACGATCACCGAGCGCGGCAGCAACCGTTCGCAGCGCCCGACCTCGGACGCGTTCAAGCAGTTCATCACCTCCCGGTGGGCGCCCCGGCAGGACCTCGGCGTCACGCCGGGCCGGGCCGTCCCGTTCACCGCGGCCCGGCGGGCCCGGCTCTCGGCGCGCTTCGCCGGCACCCGCCTGGTGATCCCCGCGGGGCCGCTGAAGCAGCGGTCGAACGACACCGACTACCGGTTCCGGCCGCACTCGGCGTTCGCTCACCTCACCGGTTTCGGCACCGACCAGGAGCCCGACGCCGTGCTGGTCCTGCACCCGACCGCCGAGGGCGAGGGCGACGGCGGCTCGCAGCACCACGCCGTGCTGTACGTGCGTCCCCTCGCACCGCGCGACACCGAGGAGTTCTACGCGGACTCCCGCTACGGCGAGTTCTGGGTCGGCGCCCGTCCGACGCTGGACGACGTCACCACGGCGACCGGCATCGAGGCCCGCCACGTCGACGAGCTGCGGGAGGCGCTGGCCAAGGACGTCGGCACCGACGGCGTGCAGGTGCTGGTGATCGCCGAGGCCGACGAGGAGATCACGGCGGTGATCGAGGCGATCCGCACCGAGGCCGGCACCCAGGAGCAGGCGCAGGACGACGCCCTCGCCGAAGCCGCCTCCGAGCTGCGCCTGGTCAAGGACGAGCTCGAGGTCGAGCTCATGCGTGACGCCGTCGCCCGCACCATCGACGGGTTCGAGGAGGTCGTCCGCTCCCTGCCGCGCGCGGTGGAGCACCGCCGCGGGGAGCGCGTCATCGAGACGGCGTTCGACGCCCACGCCCGGCTCGAGGGCAACACGGTCGGCTACGAGACCATCGCCGCCGCCGGCGATCACGCCACGACGCTGCACTGGATCACGAACGACGGCGTGGTCCGCCGTGGCGAGATGGTGCTGCTGGACGCGGGCGTCGAGATCGACGAGCTCTACACCGCCGACGTCACCCGCACCCTGCCCGTGGACGGCGAGTACACCGAGGTCCAGCGCCGGATCTACACCGCGGTGCTCGACGCCGCCGACGCCGCGTTCGCCGTGGCGAGGCCGGGGGCGCGGTTCCGCGACATCCACGCCGCCGCGATGGAGGTCATCGCCGCCCGGCTCGAGGAGTGGGGCCTGCTGCCCGTCTCCGCCGAGGAGTCCCTGTCGCCGGAAGGTCAGCAGCACCGCCGCTGGATGGTGCACGGCACCTCGCACCACCTCGGCCTCGACGTGCACGACTGCGCGCAGGCCCGCCGCGAGATGTACCTCGACGGCGTCCTCGAGCCCGGGATGGTGTTCACGATCGAGCCCGGCCTGTACTTCAAGGCGGACGACCTCGCCGTGCCGGAGGAGTACCGCGGCATCGGCGTGCGCATCGAGGACGACGTCCTGGTCACCGCCGACGGCAACGAGAACCTCTCGGCGGCGCTCCCCCGGCGGCCGGAGGACGTCGAGGCCTGGATGGCCCGGCTGCGCGGCTGACCGGAGGGCCGGCCGCGCTACAGGCCGCCGAGCTCCTGGTTCGGACCGAAGTCCTCCCGGAACGCGGGCCCGTGCGCGGCCAGCTCCTCGGCGTAGGCGGCCGCCCACTCCCCGTAGGGCCGCACCGCCAGGGACTCGTTGGAGAAGCGGCGGTCGTCGGTGATCTCGGTGACGCAGAAGTCGGGGATCTGCAGCTCGGTCACCGGGCCGGACCGTTCGCACTCGGCCACGATCAGCGGGTGGTTCGCGCCGCCGAAGACGTCGATCGACCAGCCGTCCGCGCCGAGCCAGGCGGCGTAGCGCGTCTTGACGACGCGCGCGCCGCCCCGGCGCACGAGCTCGACCGCGACGAGGGGGTCGAGCTCCCGCTCCGCCTCGTAGCGCGTGCCGCCGGCGGAGGGCCCCTTGACCGTCATCGCGGCGAAGTCGACCCGGTCACGCCACCGGGCGAGGACGTCGCGGGCGTCGCTCGTCGCGTCGAGGGCCGCTTCCACTCCCCCGGCCTGGGCACGGACGCGCAGGGCGTAGCCGCCGTCGGACAGGTAGTAGGACTGGACGATCAACGACGGCGCGTCGCGCAGGACGTCGGGCAGGTCGCGCACCAGGAAGCGCCGCTCGAACTCGAAGTCGGAGTAGTCCGTGGCCATGGGTCGAGACTACGCCGCCGTGCTCGGCTCAGTGCCAGTAGGAGACTTCCTCGACGCCGGCACGGAACTCGAAGTGCCACGGCTCGTACTTGCCGGACCCGCCCCGCTGGGCCCACGGCGGGTTCTCCCACCCGTAGGCCGGCGCGTTGTCCCAGAGCCAGCCGTAGACCTCCGAGCTCCCCGTCTCCTTCGAGCACAGGTCGATCGCGAGTCCCCAGCCGTGCATCGAGGTGCCCGGCGTCGCCGCGAGGTAGCCGCGGCTGGCCTTCACGGCGTACTGGGAGGACAGGGACCGGTAGCTGTCGACCAGGCAGAGGTTGCGGCCGAACCGCGCGTTGAACGCCTCGTTGAGGGCGCTCAGGGCGACGGCGGCGTCGGGCCGCAGCTGTTCGCCGGGCTGCCAGAGGTCGCACAGCGAGTGGTCGGCGAGCTGCCCGTTGCCGCCGTCGACCGGGGCCGAGGGGTCGCAGTCGGGCAGCGGCTCACGGTCGGCCGAGGCGCGGCTCGCGACGTCGACGGTGTTGCGCTCGCGCGGGACCGCGGCGATGGAGGACGCGGTGGGCGGCGTCGACGCGCCGGACTGGAGCAGCGCGAGCGTGGAGGGACCCGACGACGTCGGGTCGTCCAGGTCGAAGGGCGACCGCTCGTCACCCTGCGCTCCGGCGGTCAGCGGCCCCGCGATCGTCGCGGCGGCCAGGGAGCCGAGCACGGTCGCCCGGGTGATCCAGGTGTGCCCCGCCGGGGCGGCGTGGGCCCCGCGGGACCGTGCCCGGCCCCCCGCGGGCCGACGGGTGCGGGCCGTCCGGCCCGACCGGCCCTGCTCGGCCTCACGGATCTCTCGACGGGAGCGCGGGGTCGCGGCGTCACCCTGCGGCGTCGCGTCCACTCCACCTCCTGCGTCCGGCCGCGCCCTGCGCGGCCATGTCGTGCATCTCCCGGTCGACCTGCGACGATATCGCTTCCGCGAACCGCCGGTGTCGGTCTGTGACCGCACCCTAGCGGTGGCCCGCCCCCCGTCCAAGTCCCCCCTTGTTCACACCTTGTTCATGCCTCAACGCCGGCGCTGCATCGCGTCACGAACCTCGCCGACGAGCTCCTCGAGGATGTCCTCCAGGAAGACCACGCCGACCGTGCGTCCGCCGTCGTCGACCCGGGCGAGGTGCGCACCGGAGCGCTGCATCGCCCGCAGCGTGTCCTCGACCTCGTCGGTCGGGGCGACCGTCGCCATGGCGCGGACGCGCCACGTCGGGACCGGCCGGGAACGGTTGCCGTTGGTGGCGTACAGCACGTCCTTGAGGTGCAGATAGCCCAGCAGGCTCGCCGCACCCGCGTCGTCGTCCGGTGCGGCCATCGGGAAGCGGCTGTAGCCCGTGCGGGACACCTCGTGCTCGACGTCGTCCGGGGTGGCTCCGGGTGACACGGTCACCAGGGCGTCGACAGGCACCATCACGTCCCGCGCCGTGCGCGAGGAGAACTCGATGGCTCCCGTGAGCAGTCCCTCGTCGTCCTCGAGCACGCCCTCGGCGCGTGAGGCCTCGACGATCGACTGCACCTCCTCGACGGTGAACGCGGAGGCCACCTCGTCCTTGGGCTCGACGCCCAGCAGGCGGATCACGTGGTTCGCGATCCAGTTCAGCGCCACGATGACGGGGCGCACGAACCGCGCGATGAGGACCAGCGGCGGCGCGAACCACAGGGCGGCACGCTCCGGACCGGTCACCGCGAGGTTCTTCGGCACCATCTCGCCGAGCACGACGTGCAGGTAGACGACGATGCCGAGCGCGATGACCAGCGCCACGGGGTGCACGAGCTGCTCGGGGATCCCCATCGTCTCGAAGGGACCCTCCAGCAGGTGCGCCAGGGCGGGCTCGGCGATGATGCCGAGCCCCGTGGAGCACACCGTGATGCCCAGCTGGGCGCAGGCCAGCATCAGGGACACGTTCTCCATCGCCCACAGCACGACCTTGGCGCGCTTCTCCCCCGCCTCGGCCCGGGGTTCGATGGTGCTGCGCCGCACGGACAGCACGGCGAACTCCGCCCCCACGAAGAAGGCGTTGCCCACCAGCAGCAGCAGACCGATCAGCAGGGCGCTCCCGGTGCTCATGCGGATCCCCCCTGCCGCGACCGCGCGCGCAGCCGTTCGATGCGTCGTCCGTCGATCAGGTCGACACGGAGCACGACGTCGTCGACCTGGACCTCGTCCCCGATCTCCGGGAGCCGTCCCAGGTGCGCCATCACCAGACCGCCGAGCGTCTCGTAGGAGGGCGCCTCCGGGACGCAGAGGCCGGTGGCCTCCTCCAGCTCGTCGGGGCGCAGGACGCCGGGGACGGACCAGGCGCCGTCGGCCAGGCCGGCGACCCCGCCACGGCGGCGGTCGTGCTCGTCGGTGACGTCGCCGACGAGCTCCTCGACGACGTCCTCCAGCGTCACGACGCCGGAGGTGCCGCCGTACTCGTCGACCACGACGGCCATCTGCAGGCCCAGCCCCCGCAGCTCGACGAGCAGCGGGCCGAGGCTGACGGTCTCGGGCACCCGCGGGGCCTCGACCATCAGCGCACCGGCCGGCACCTCGTCGCGGCGCTCGAAGGGCACGGAGACCGCACGGCGCAGGTGCACGAGGCCCACGACGTCGTCCCGGTCGTCGCCGATCACCGGGAACCGGGAGTGGCCGGTGCGGTGGGCGAGCGAGACGACCTCCGTCGCGCTGGTGTCACGGTTGACCACCACCATGCGGGTGCGATCGGTCATGACGTCCCGGGCGACCAGCTCGTCGAGCTCGAGCAGGTTCGCCAGCAGCGTCGCCGTGCCCTTCTCGAGCGTCCCCTCCTGGGCCGACCGTCGGACCAGCGAGACGAGCTCGGTCGCCGAGCGCGCACCGGAGAGCTCCTCGCGCGGCTCGACGCCCATCCGGCGCAGGATCGCGTTGGCGGACCCGTTGAGGACGCGGATGAGCGGCCCCGCGGCGATCGTGAAGGCACGCTGCAGCGGCACCACCGCCCGCGCGGTGCCGTGCGGCGCCGAGAGGGCGAAGTTCTTCGGGATGAGCTCGCCGAAGAGCATCGAGAACCCGTTGACCACGACGAGCGCGAGGGTGAAGGCCAGCACGGCGGACACGCCCTCGCCCAACGGCGTCCCGGCGAAGGACGCCCCGAACAGCGACAGCAGCGCCGGCTGGGCGGTGTAGCCCAGCAGGATGGTGGTGGCGGTGATCCCGACCTGCGCGGAGCTCAGCTCCGTGGACAGGTGCTTCAGCCCGGCTCGGACGATGCGGTCCCGACGATCGGGGCCCCTCCGGCCGGGCGAGGGACTGTCGCCCTCCTCGTCGTCGGCCCCCACGACCGCGGGGTCCAAGGTCACCAGGGAGAACTCGCTGGCCACGAAGATCGCGGTACCGGCGGTGAGCAGCACACCGACACCGAGCATGAGCACGTCGGTCAGCACGGCAGGCTCCAGCTGCTCGGCGGACCGGTATATCGACTGTCGTCCATCGTGGGCAGATCGTATCGGCTCCGCGGCAGCGCCCGCCACGCCAGCCTCTGCCCAGCGAAACCTCAGGTTGTGCGTGCAAGATGGGGTCATGACCACCACTGCGAGCGGGCCCGGCCAGGGCCAGCAGAACGCCACCGTCCTCGTCGTGGAGGACGAGCCGGCCATCGCGACGGCCATCGCGCAGCGCCTCTCCGCGGAGGGATGGCGGGTCGAGGTCGCCCGCGACGGGCTCGCCGGCGTGGACGCCGCCGCCCGCCTGCACCCGGACGCCGTCGTGCTGGACGTGATGCTGCCGGGGCTCGACGGGCTGGAGGTCTGCCGCCGGATCCAGGCCGAGCACCCGACGCCGATCCTCATGCTCACCGCCCGGGACGACGAGACCGACATGATCATCGGCCTCGGCGTGGGCGCGGACGACTACATGACCAAGCCCTTCTCGATGCGCGAGCTGGTCGCCCGGGTCAAGGCCCTGCTGCGCCGCGTGGAGCGTGCCGCGCAGGCCGCGGCGTCGGCACCGGCCGAGCCCCCGCTCGTCGCCGGCGACGTGACGATCGACCGCGCCCAGCGACGGGTGCACCGTGAGGGCGAGGAGGTGCACCTGACGCCGACGGAGTTCGAGCTGCTGGTCATGCTGGCCAGCGCGCCCAAGACGGTCCAGACCCGGGAGAAGCTGCTCGCGGAGGTCTGGGACTGGGCCGACGCCAGCGGCACCCGCACCGTCGACTCCCACATCAAGGCGCTGCGTCGCAAGCTCGGTTCGGAGCTCATCCGCACGGTGCACGGGGTCGGCTACGCGTTCGAGCCCCCGGCGGACTGAGCGTGGGATCCGCTCACGACGACGGCGGTGACCGACGGCGCGAGCACCGCCTCCGGGACGTCCGCCCCCTCGACCCGATCCACTCCCTCAAGGCCAAGCTCGGGCTGCTGGTGGTCGCCAGCGTCACCGTCGGGGTGCTCATCACCTGGGTGGGTCTGCGCAACGACCTCGGCCCCAGCCGCACGTTCCCGCTGGCGATCATCGTCTCGCTGGTGCTCACGCAGCTCCTGGCCCGGGGCATGACGTCCCCCCTGCGCGAGATGACGGCCGCGGCACGGGCCATGGCGGACGGCGACTACTCGATCCGGGTGCGCTCGACCAGCCGCGACGAGGTCGGCCAGCTCGCCGAGGCGTTCAACACGATGGCGGGCGACCTGGAGTCGTCCGACCGGATCCGCCGTGACCTGATCGCGAACGTCTCGCACGAGCTGCGCACGCCCGTCGCCGCCCTGCAGGCACAGCTCGAGAACCTCGTCGACGGGGTCTCCGAACCCACCCCGGCGACGCTCGAGCTGTCGCTGCAGCAGACCGAGCGGCTCACGCGGCTCGTCACCTACCTGCTGGACCTGTCGCGCGTCGAGGCCGGCGCGTCGGCGCTGACGCTGACGCAGTTCTCGGTGGGCGACTTCCTCGAGGAGTGCGCGGAGTCCATGTCGATGGTGGACGCCGCCAAGGGGTTGGCCTACGTCGTGGACGTCACCCCCGAGGACCTCGTGCTGGAGGCCGACGTCGAACGGATCCGGCAGGTGGTGACCAACCTGCTGCAGAACGCGATCCGGCACTCGCCGCACGGCGGCACGGTGCGCCTGGACGCCTACCCGGAGCAGGACGACGTCGTCATCGAGGTGAGCGACGAGGGGCCCGGCATCGCGCCCGAGGACCGCGAGCGCGTCTTCGAACGGTTCGCCAGCGGCGCCCCGAGCGTCCGGTCGGTGGCGAGCACGAGCGGCGGCACCGGCATCGGGCTGGCGATCGTGCGGTGGGCCGTGGACCTCCACGGCGGTCACGTCGCGGTCGCCGACACCGAGTCCGGCGCGACGATGCGGGTGACCCTGCCGGCCGAGGCGCGCCCCGCTCCGGGAGTGACCACCGAGTAGGAGCACCTCGCCGATCGTGAGATCGGTCACACGGGCCGCCGTCCGACCCGCGGCCGTGAGCCGGTCATGACGCCGGACGAGACAACGACACCCGCACCTTTGACGACCGATTACCCACCCGTCACGCACGGGTGGGCAAGACCTTGTCCACCGCGCCAGGGCGCCGACCCCGGGCGCTGCAGAACCGGCAGGACGGCTTACGCTGGTGGGGTCCGACCATCGGGCGGCAGTACCAAGCATGCAATCTGGGAAGTGGGCGATCCGGGCGTGGTGTCCCCCAAGGCAGGGTCAGAGTCGATCAGCGCCGAGAGCGCGTCGTTCGGAGCCAACGAGTGGCTCGTCGACGAGCTCTACGAGCAGTACCTGAAGGACAAGAACGCGGTCGACCCCGCGTGGTGGGACTTCTTCGAGGACTACACCCCGGGCGAGTCGGACGAGACGCCGTCGAACGGCTCCCCGGCGCCGACCGAGACGACGGCGGCCTCGGCCGCGTCCGCCCCGGCCGAGGCGGAGACCGAGGCCGAGACCGAGGAGCCCTCGCGTGCTGAGCAGGGGACCTCCTCGGCCGCGGACGGGACCGCAGCGGCGGAGGTCTCCCAGGCGTCCGCGCCCGCCCCCGTACCGGCCGACCCGGAGATCTCCGCGGCGGACGCACCGGTCGCCGAGGCACTGCCCGCCACGGCTCCCTACGCCGAGGTCGCCCGCACCGAGCCGGAGTCCGACGAGGACGAGGCCACGGACGACGTGCAGAAGCTGCGTGGTCCCGCCGCGCGCGTGGTGACGAACATGGAGGCCTCGCTCGAGGTGCCGACCGCGACGTCGGTGCGCGCGGTCCCCGCCAAGCTGATGGTCGACAACCGCATCGTCATCAACAACCACCTCAAGCGCGGCCGCGGCGGCAAGATCTCGTTCACGCACCTCATCGGCTTCGCCCTCGTCGAGGCGCTGGCCGACATGCCGGTGATGAACGCGCACTACGAGCACACCGACGGCAAGCCGCACGTGGTCCACCCCGCGCACGTCGGGTTCGGCCTCGCCATCGACCTGGCCAAGCCGGACGGCTCGCGCCAGCTGCTCGTGCCGAGCATCAAGAAGGCCGAGGAGCTCGACTTCGCGGGCTTCTGGGCCGCCTACGAGGAGCTCGTGCGCAAGGCGCGCGGGGGCAAGCTCGGCATGGACGACTTCGCCGGCACCACGATCTCGCTGACCAACCCCGGCGGCATCGGCACCGTGCACTCGGTCCCCCGCCTCATGCAGGGGCAGGGCACCATCATCGGCGTCGGCGCCATGGACTACCCGGCGGAGTTCGCCGGCGCCTCCGAGGAGCAGCTCGCCCGGATGGGCGTCTCGAAGGTCATGACGGTCACGTCGACCTACGACCACCGCATCATCCAGGGTGCGCAGTCCGGCGAGTTCCTCAAGATCCTGGCGGGCAAGCTGCTCGGCCTGGACGGCTTCTACGACCGCGTCTTCGCGGCGCTGCGGATCCCCTACGAGCCGGTGCGCTGGGTCCGCGACAACACGGTCGACGCCGACGTCGAGGCGGCCAAGCCCGCCAAGATCGCCGAGCTCATCCACTCCTACCGCTCGCGCGGCCACCTCATGGCGGACACCGACCCGCTCGCCTACCGCCAGCGCAAGCACCCCGACCTCGACATCCAGAACCACGGGCTGACGCTGTGGGACCTGGACCGGTCGTTCCCGACCGGCGGCTTCGGCGGTACCCCGAAGGCGACGCTGCGCGACACGCTCGGCCTGCTGCGCGACTCCTACTGCCGCTCGATCGGCATCGAGTACATGCACCTGTCCGACCCGACCCAGCGCAAGTGGCTGCAGGACCGGCTCGAGCACGGCTACGCCCGTACCCCGCGCGAGGACCAGCTGCGGATCCTGCGCCGGCTGAACTCGGCCGAGGCCTTCGAGACGTTCCTGCAGACCAAGTACGTCGGCCAGAAGCGGTTCTCCCTCGAGGGCGGCGAGGCCGTCATCCCGCTGCTCGACGCGATCCTGTCCAAGGCCGCCGAGAACGGGCTCGACGAGGTCGGCGTCGGCATGGCGCACCGCGGTCGTCTCAACGTGCTGGCCAACATCGCCGGCAAGAGCTACGGCCAGATCTTCAAGGAGTTCGAGGGCCAGATCGACCCGAAGTCCGTCCAGGGCTCCGGCGACGTCAAGTACCACCTCGGCACCGAGGGGACCTTCACCGCCGAGTCCGGTGCCACGACGAAGGTCTACCTGGCCGCCAACCCGTCCCACCTGGAGGCCGTGGACCCCGTCCTCGAGGGCATCGTGCGGGCCAAGCAGGACCGGATCGACCTCGGCGGCGACGGGTTCTCCGTGCTGCCGCTGCTCATCCACGGCGACGCGGCCTTCGCGGGCCAGGGTGTCGTACCGGAGGTGCTCAACCTCGCCCAGCTGCGCGGCTACCGCACCGGCGGCACGATCCACGTCGTCATCAACAACCAGGTCGGCTTCACCACGGGCCCGTCCTCGTCGCGTTCGACGACGTACTCCACCGACGTGGCCAAGGGCTACCAGGTCCCCGTCTTCCACGTGAACGGTGACGACCCGGAGGCCTGCGTCCGCGTGGCCGAGCTCGCCTTCGCCTACCGCGAGCAGTTCGACCGGGACGTCATCATCGACATGGTCTGCTACCGCCGGCGCGGGCACAACGAGGGCGACGACCCCTCGATGACGCAGCCGCTGATGTACAACCTCATCGAGGCCAAGCAGTCGGTGCGCAAGCTCTACACGAAGAACCTCGTGGCCCGCGGCGACATCACCGTCGAGGAGGCCGAGCAGGCGCTCAAGGACTACCAGGCACAGCTCGAGCGGGTCTTCACCGAGACCAAGGGCTCGTCCTCGTCCGACCGCTCCTCCGGCACGGAGGAGATCGCCGGGCTGGAGCGTCCGGAGTCGCAGCGTGAGGACGCCGGCACGATGGTCGGCTGGAAGACGGCGATCCCGCACGCCGTCCTGGAGCGCGTCGGTGACGTCCAGGTCCAGCCGCCCGAGGGCTTCACGGTCCACCCCAAGCTCGGCAAGCTGCTCGAGAAGCGCCAGCTCATGGCCAAGGAGGGCGACATCGACTGGGGCTTCGGCGAGCTCGTGGCCTTCGGGTCGCTGCTCATCGAGGGCACGCCGGTGCGGCTCGCGGGACAGGACTCGCGCCGCGGCACGTTCACGCAGCGCCACGCCGTCCTGCACGACCGGCACACGGGTGCGGAGTGGACCCCGCTGCTGTACCTGTCGGGCGACCAGGCGAAGTTCTGGGTGTACGACTCCTCGCTGAGCGAGTACGCGGCCCTCGGCTTCGAGTACGGCTACTCGGTCGAGCGCCCGGACGCCCTGGTGCTCTGGGAGGCGCAGTTCGGCGACTTCGTCAACGGCGCGCAGACCGTCATCGACGAGTTCATCTCCTCCGCCGAGCAGAAGTGGGGCCAGAACTCCTCGGTCGTCATGCTGCTCCCGCACGGGTACGAGGGACAGGGTCCGGACCACTCCTCGGCCCGGCCCGAGCGGTTCCTCCAGCTCGCCGCGGAGAACAACATCAGCGTGGCGCAGCCGTCCACGCCGGCCTCGTACGCGCACCTGCTGCGCCGCCAGGCCTACGCCCGTCCGCGGCGCCCGCTCGTGGTGCTGACCCCGAAGCAGCTGCTGCGCCTCAAGGCCGCCGCCTCCAGCGTGGAGGACTTCACCACCGGCACCTTCGAGCCGGTGCTCGGGGACCCCGCGGTGGCCCGCGGGGACGTCGACCCGGCCGGCGTCCGCCGTCTGGTGCTCTGCACGGGTCGCGTCTACTACGACCTGGCCGCCGAGCGCAGCAAGCGCGGGGACACCAGCACGGCGCTGGTGCGCCTCGAGGAGCTGTACCCGTTCCCCGAGGAGCAGGTGCGCGAGCAGATCGCCACGTACCCGGACGCCGAGGTCGTGTGGGTCCAGGACGAGCCGCAGAACCAGGGCGCGTGGTCCTACCTGCACCTGGCGATGCCGGAGGACCTGCCCCGGGTCCAGGTCATCTCCCGACCGGCGTCGGCGTCCACGGCCGCCGGCACCGCGAAGCGGCACAAGGAGGAGCAGGAGATCCTGCTCGACCAGGTCTTCACCCGCTGACGGTCCGGTCAGGCAGCACGAGAAGGGCCCGGGAGCATCCGCTCCCGGGCCCTTCTCGTGCGTCCTGCGCTATCGACTCACCACTTGTCGTGGACGTGCTCGCGGATCGACCCGTCGTAGAGCTCGCGCACGCGGGAGGCGAACAGCGGACCGAGGCTGTGCGCGCCGCCCGCGGCGGCATTGAGCCGCGCCTGCTCCGGGGTGCGCGCACCGGGGATCACGGTGGAGACGCCCGGGCTCTGCCAGACCCACGCGAGCGCGGCCTGGGCCGGGGTGAGGTCCTGCTCGAGCCCCTCGGCCAGCTCGGTGAAGGACGCCGCGGCCTCGACGCCGACCTCGAACGGGACGCCGGAGAACGTCTCGCCGACGTCGAAGGCCTCTCCCCCGCGGTTGAACGTGCGGTGGTCGTCCTCAGCGAAGGTGGTGTCCTTCGTGTAGCGGCCCGACAGCAGGCCGGAGGCCAGGGGGACGCGGGCGATGATCCCGACACCCGCCTCGGACGCCGCGGGCAGGACCTTCTCCAGCGGCTTGTGCCGGAACGCGTTGAGGATGATCTGGACGGTCGCGACGCCGGGCCGTGCGATGGCGGTCAGCGCCTCGTCCACGGTCTCCACCGAGACGCCGTAGGCGGCCGTGACGCCCTCGTCGACGAGGGTGTCCAACGCGTCGTACACCTCGTCGCGGGAGTACACCGGCGTGGGCGGGCAGTGGAGCTGCACCAGGTCGAGCGTGTCGACCCCGAGGTTGGCCCGGGATCGGTCCGTCCAGGAGCGGAAGTTCTCCAGGACGTAGTTCTCCGGCACCTGGTCCGCCCGGCGTCCCATCTTCGTGGCCACGGTGAGACCCTCGTCACGGTGGTCCGCCAGGAAGGCGCCCACCGCCTGCTCGCTGCGGCCGTCACCGTAGACGTCGGCGGTGTCGTAGAAGGTCACGCCGGCCTCGAGCGACGCCTCGAGCACGGCGCGCGACTCGGCGTCGCTCACCTCGCCCCAGTCCCCGCCGAGCTGCCAGGTGCCCAGGCCGACGACCGACACCATCCGGCCGGTCCGGCCGAGTACCCGCTTCTCCATCTGTTTCTCCAAGTCCGTGGGGTCGACCTTCCCACGGTACGCGGCACGCACCGATCGGGCTCGGCGACTACGGTGTGACCGTGAACACGAGCCAGCTCCCCGCGACGGCGCCCGCGCCGTCCGGCACCCAGTACCGCCTGTCCGCCGGCACCCACCGCGCCACGATCACCGAGGTCGGTGCCATGGTGCGGGAGTACTCGGTGGACGGGCGTGACGTCTTCGTCCCCTTCGACGAGCACGAGCCGGCGCCGGTCTTCAACGCCGCCGTCCTGGTGCCCTGGCCGAACCGGCTGCGCGACGGCCGCTACACGACGGACGACGGGGAGACCCACCAGCTCCCGCTGAGCGAACCCGACCGGGCAACGGCGCTGCACGGCCTGGGCTGCTGGTACCGCTGGTCCGCCGTCGAGGTCGCCGACCACGCGGTGACGCTCGAGCTGGCGCTGCCCGCGCAGAAGGGCTGGCCGTTCCAGCTCACGACCCGGGTGCGCTACGCCCTGGACGCCGAGCAGGGCCTCGAGGTCCGCGTGACCACCCGCAACGTCGGCACCGGCACCGCGCCGTACGGGGTCGGGTTCCACCCCTGGCTCTCCGCGGGCGGGGCCGACCTCGACGACTGCACCGTCCGCCTGGACGCGACCGAGCACGTGACGGTCGACGACCGGCTGCTGCCCACCGGCGTCGAGCCGGTCGCGGGCGACCACGACCTGCGCACGACGCGTTCGTTGGCGGGGCTCGACCTCGACGACGCCTGGGTCGGCGCGACCCGTGACGAGCGGGGCCTGTCCTGGTGCCGGCTCGGCTGCCCGGACGGCCGGACCGCCGCCGTCTGGGCGGACACCTCGATGGACTGCTGGCAGGTCTGCTCGGCCGACCACATCACCGGGCACGAGCGTCTCGGCCTGGCCGCGGAGCCGATGAGCTGCTACGCGGACGCGTTCAACACCGGCGACCGGCTCGTGCGTCTGTCCCCGGGCGAGGAGCACGAGGTGCGCTGGGGTGCCACCCTGCTGTGACGGACCACGCCCTGACCGCCGGTCCCCGGCACGACGTCACGAACCCGGCGGGGACGCCTCCCTGTCACCGGGTGACCGCACGCCACGGCGTGGGATCATGCCGTGCCGTGCCAGGTCACGGAACAATGGCGGCGCAAGACTGGGACACGGCAGGGGACGGTGACAGGTCGTGACGGACCGCGAGGTGCGGATCTGCGTGGTGGGCGACGAGCTCGCCGTGGGCGTCGGCGACGGCCGCGCGCTCGGTTGGACCGGCCGGGTGCTGGCGCGGACCCGGTTCGACCGCCCGGCGATGACGTTCACCCTGGCGGTGCCGGGCGAGACGACGTCGACCCTCGGAGCCCGCTGGGAGGCGGAGACGGAGCCGCGGTTCGGCCCGGACTCGACCCATGACAACCGGCTCGTGGTGGCCCTGGGTCGCCACGACGTCGACTCGGGCCTGTCGGTGGCGCGCTCCCGGCTGAACCTGGCCAACATCCTCGACGTCGCCGACAACCGTCGGCTGTCGACCTTCGTCGTCGGTCCCCCGCCCGGCCGGCCGGAGGACGGGGACCGGATCGCCGAGCTCTCGGCCGCGTTCTCCGACGTCGCCAGCCGTCGCCGGGTGCCCTACGTGGACACGTACACGCCGCTGGCCCAGCACGAGCAGTGGCTCGCCGACCTGGCGACCACCGGGTCGACCTACCCCGGCCAGGCCGGCTACGGCCTGATGGCCTGGCTCGTGCTGCACACCGGGTGGCACGCCTGGCTCGGGCTGCCGCACGACACGGAGTAGCGACCCGGCCGTGGCTCAGCCGCGGGAGACGATCACCCGAGCGCTCGTCACGGCGGCGGTGACGTAGGCGATGCTGCGCCCGTCGGTCGGGGTCTCGCTGCGGTCGACGGACAGGGTGCGCGTGGTCGAGGGCAGCACCTCGCCGTCGACCACGGCCTGGCCCGCGGCACCGCGGACCTTGAGGCTGAGGGGGGTGCCCTCGTCGAGCCGGATCGCCACGTCGCCGGAGACCGACTTCGCCGACACCATCGGCACGGTGCCGGCCGCCGTGACGGCCACCGCACCCGACACGCTGCTCGTGGAGACCCTGCCGAGGGCCCCCTCGAGCGCCAGGGCACCGGAGACGACCTGGGCGGACACGTCGCCGGTGTGTCCCGAGGCGGCCACGTCGCCGGAGACGGACTTCAGGTACAGCGACCCCGACGTCCCCGCCGTGCGCACCGCCCCCGTGACGGTCTTGACCACGGTCCCGGCGGTGCCGCTGACGTCGGCGTCGGCCTCGATCGTGCCGACGTCGACCCGGACCCCGGGCGGGACCGTGAGGCGGACGACCGCCCGCTCCGAGCTGCCCAGCGACCGCACCCGGGCCACGAAGGCCTCCACCATCGAGCGTTCGTAGCCGATCCGCAGGCGGTCACCGTCACGGTCGACCTGGAGCGGCTTCTCGCCGACCTCGGCGACCTCCAGCGTGACGTGCTCCGCCTCCGGGTCGACCGCCACGTCGACCCGACCGTCCTGGAGCCGGACGGACAGGCCGCCCACCCCGGTGATCTCGACGGTCTGCGGGGCGGCGATCGCCCAGGACTCGGTGCTCATGCTGCCTCCGTTGGCCGATGACGCGGGTGGACGTGCGGTTGTGGGATCATGGTGCGACCCCCGAACACCTTCTCGTGAGGAGAAATCATGAGCAAGCGCGGCAACAAGCGTCGTGCCCGCAAGGGCAAGAACGCCAACCACGGCAAGCGTCCCAACGCCTGAGGACGTCACCACGCACGACGGGCCGGCACCCTGCAGGGTGCCGGCCCGTCGTCGTCCCCGGCCCGTGCCTCGGCACGGACCCGGTGGTGCTCCGTGCGCTCAGCCGGAGGTGCGCATCACGGTGAGCTGCTCGTGGATGCGCAGCCGCAGCGTCGCCGGCGCCTGCTCGGCGCAGGACCGCTTCACGAGCTTCTTGACGAGCTCCTCGACGCTGAGCTCGGCCAGACAGGGCGAGCAGTGCGCGACGTGCGCGCGCATGCGGTCCTCGTCGGCCTCGGTCATCTCCGAGTCGAGGTACTCGTACAGGTGGTGCAGTGCGTGCTCGCACTCGCTCTCGCCCTCGGCGGGCTCGTGCGGGATGGGCGTCACGTCCCCGCTCATCATGATTCTCCTCCGCGTGCTCCGGCGAGTCCTCGGTCAGCCGCGTAGTCCGACAACAGGTCGCGCAGCTGCCGTCGTCCACGGTGCAGCCGGGACATCACGGTCCCGATCGGTGTACCCATGATCTCCGCGATCTCCTTGTAGGGGAACCCCTCGACGTCGGCGTAGTAGACGACCATGCGGCGGTCCTCCGGCAGCTCGGCCAGCGCCCGCTTCACGTCGGAGTCCGGGAGCCGGTCGAGGGCCTCGACCTCGGCCGACCGCAGGCCCTGCGAGGTGTGGGTCGCCGCCCGGGCGATCTGCCAGTCCTCGATGTCGTCGGTCTGCGCCTGCTGCGGCTGCCGCTGCTTCTTGCGGTAGTTGTTGATGAAGGTGTTGGTCAGGATCCGGTACAGCCAGGCCTTGAGGTTCGTCCCCGGCTTGTACTGGTGGAAGGCGGCGAACGCCTTGGCGAACGTCTCCTGGACCAGGTCCTCGGCGTCGGCCGGGTTCCGGGTCATGCGCAGCGCCGCGGAGTACAGCTGGTCGACGTACTCCAGCGCGTCGCGCTCGAACCGCGCGACCCGGTCGGTGGCCGACTCCTCGTCGGGAGCGCGTTCGGTGTCCTCGCCGACCTCGTCCTCGGCCGGCGAGGTCGTCTCCGCGTCGTCATGGGTGCTCATCGCTCTCGAGCCTAGCTCTCGCGGCCAGGCGGTGCGGCGTCCGTCCGACCTCGACGCCGCCGCCCCGCCGAGGTCGGAGGGGACGGAGAACAGGGTCACGTCGCGCGCCCCGGCCGGTGCGGGGGCTCCTCGGGTCATGCAGGCTTCCACACTGCGGTGCAACCGTCGGCGGCGGGCGTGCATTCCCACCAGGTGAGCGCCGTCGTCGCGCCGCCGACGCCGCGGGTCAGGACGCGACGTCGGCGAACCGGCGGCGGTACGCCGTGGGGCTGGTGCCGAGCACCCGCGCGAAGTGGTGTCGCAGCACCGCGGCGCTGCCGAAGCCGACGAGACGGGCGACCTCCTCGACCGGCACGTCGGGGCGCTCCAGGAGCTCCTGCGAGCGGGCGACGCGCTGCCGGGTGAGCCAGGCGCCGGGGGTGGTCCCGGTCTCCGCGCGGAACCGGCGGGCGAACGTCCGCTCCGACAGCGTGGCGCGACGCGCCAGCGCGGGCACGCTGTGGTCCTGCTCGAGGTGCTCGCGCATCCACGCGAGGAGACCGGCGAGCGACTCGCCCGACTCGGGGACGGGGTCGATCACGAACTGGGCCTGCCCGCCGTCGCGTTGCGGCGGGACGACCATGCGGCGGGCGACGGCCCGGGCCACCTCGCCCCCGAGCTCGGTGCGGAGCAGGTGCAGGCAGGCGTCGATCCCGGCGGCCGTGCCGGCGCTGGTCAGCACCCGGCCGTCGGCGACGTAGAGCACGTCGGGGTCGACGTCGGCACGTGGTGCGGCGGCGGCGAGACGGGCCGCGAACAACCAGTGGGTCGTGCAGCGCCGACCGTCGAGGAGGCCGGCGGCCGCGAGCGCGAACGCGCCCGAGCACAGCGACACCACCCAGGCGCCGCGGTCGTGGGCGCGGCGGATCGCGTCGAGGTACGCGGGCGAGAGCTCGACAGGGTGGTCGTCGTCCATGACGTCGTAGGCCACGGCGACGACGACGTCGGCGTCCTCGGTCGCTTCGAGCCCGGCGTCCACCTGGACGGCGAACCCGCCCCGGGTCGGCACCGCACCGGGGTCGGGGGTGCACAGCGTGAAGTCGAAGGCCGGCCCCCCGGTGTCCCGGCGGTCGATGCCGAAGACCTCGCAGGCGATCCCCATCTCGAACGGGGCGACGCCCGGGACGACGACCGCGGCCACCTTCTGGATCATCCGTCCATCGTCCCAGGACATTGGCAGAATGTCGATGGGTAGTGTCACCTCTGCCACTGGTGGCGCTATCTTGACGATCGCATGATTGCTGCCATGACCACGATCATCCTGCTCCTGCTGCTCCTGCTGACCGTCGCCGCGCTCGCGGCCTCCGCCCGGGCCGTCCGTCGTGACGGGCTCGGGCACCGCCGTCCGCCCCGTTCCCACCCCGACTGGTGGGAAGGCGTCGAGCTGCGCTGACGTCGGCCGCGGAGCGACTAGGGCTCGAGGAGCTGCACGACCTCGACGCCGCACTGCACGGGGTACGACTCCTGGCAGACCCCGTCGACCCACACCTCGACCAGGACCCCGGCCACGAGGACGTCCGGGTCCGCGGCGTCGCCGTCCGCCGCCAGCACCTCGGTGCCGTCGGTGAGCAGCGCCATCCCCTCGTAGTAGGGGTCAGAAGCCTGCACGACGACCGGCTGCCCCGCGCGGGCGTCGTCGTCGACCGAGCCGCCGTCGGCCACCACGCCCCGCACGTCGGACGGCTCGTCAGGCGCGAGCACGGTGCCGGCACACCCGGACAGGGCGACGGCGGCGGCGAGCAGGGCAGCGGGCGCCGCGCTGCGGCGGAGGGCCGAGGTCACGACGGTCATCGGACCGCATCGCTGCTCGCGGCGTCAACCATCGCGCCTATCGGTGGGCATGTCAGCTGCGGCTCTGCCACAGTGGGGCCATGCTGCTGCGACGTCTCGCCCGACCCCTGCTGGCCGTCCCGTTCATCTACGACGGCGTGTCCACCGCGCTGCGACCGGCCGAGCACACCGACGCCGCCCGCGAGGGCGCCGACACGGTCACCGACACCCTGGGTGTCGACCGGCTCGACGACACCCAGGTCGCGTTGCTGGTCCGTGCGCACGGCGCTGTGACCGCGTTCGCCGGCCTGCTGCTCGCCGTCGGCCGGACCCCGCGGACCGCCGCCCTGGCGCTCGCCGCGTTGACGACGCCCCTGGCCGTCGTCAACCAGCCCTTCACCAGCAAGGGCGACGAGCGCAAGGAGAAGACCCTCAAGTTCGTCAAGAACCTCGGCGCGATCGGCGCCACCGTGATCGCCGGGATCGACCTCGAGGGCCGTCCCGGCATGAGCTACCGCATCGCGCAGAAGACGTCGTCGGCGTCGAAGTCCGCGCAGCACGCCGTCGAGAGCGCGGAGAAGACCGGGAAGTACGCGGTCCGCAACGCGGAGCGGACCGGTCGGTACGCGGTCCAGAACGCCAAGCGGTCCGCGACGACCGCGCAGAAGTCCGCCTCGACGTCGGCCCGACGCGCGCGCAAGCAGGTCGAGCGGGACCTGCGCTCCACCGTGAAGAGCGCACGGGCCGGCGCGAAGAGCGCACGGGCCGCCGCCGAGAAGGCCGCGGCGAAGGTGTCCTGACCTCCGGACACGACACCGCGCCGACAGGCCGTCAACTACCCTCGGGGACATGACGACTGCGCCGGCACCGACCGATCTGCCGCTCTGGGACGCCCCGGTCGCCGACGGCCCCCTGGACAGCACGGTCGAGGTCCCGGGCAGCAAGTCCCTGACGAACCGGCTGCTCGTCCTCGCAGCGCTGGCCGACGGGCCGGGCACCCTGCGCGGTGCGCTGCGCTCGCGCGACGCCGACCTCATGATCGCCGCGCTGCGGTCGCTCGGCGCCACCATCACCGAGGGTGAGACCGCCAGCACGCTGCACGTCACGCCCGGGCCTGTCACCGGCCACGCCGCCGTCGACTGCGGGCTGGCCGGCACCGTGATGCGGTTCCTGCCCCCCGTGGCCGCGCTGGCCGACGGCGCCGTCCGGTTCGACGGCGACCCGGAGGCGCGGGTGCGGCCGATGCAGCCGGTGCTCGCCGGGCTGCACGGCCTCGGCGTCCGCGTCACCGGTGAGGGCGCCGAGGCCGGCGACACGCTCCCCGCCCACCTGCCCTTCACCGTGCACGGCCGGGGCCACGTCGCCGGCGGCGCCGTCGACATCGACGCCTCGGCCTCCTCCCAGTTCGTCTCGGCGCTGCTGCTGGCCGCGGCCCGGTTCGACCGGCCGCTGATGCTGCGGCACATCGGCACCACGCTGCCGAGCCTGCCCCACATCGAAATGACCGTCGCGACCCTGCGCGAGGTCGGCGTCGCCGTCGACGACTCCCGGGACGGCATCTGGCAGGTCACCCCCGGTCCGATCGCCGCCCGGGACGTGCGCGTCGAGCCGGACCTGTCCAACGCGGCACCCTTCCTGGCCGCCGCGCTGGTCGCCGGGGGCACCGTCCGGGTGCCCGGCTGGCCGACGTCGACCACCCAGCCGGGTGCCATGGTCCCCGGGCTGCTGGAGCGGATGGGCGGCACGGCGTCGCTCGCCGACGGCGTGCTGAGCGTGACCGGCACGGGCGAGATCCACGGCATCGACGTCGACCTGCAGGCCGGCGGCGAGCTCGCCCCGACGTTCGCCGTGCTCGCGGCGCTGGCCGACTCCCCCACCCGCCTGCGCGGCATCGCGCACCTGCGTGGCCACGAGACCGACCGGCTGGCGGCGTTGGCCACGGAGATCACCCGGCTGGGCGGCCGGTGCGAGGAGACCCGCGACGGGCTCGTCATCACCCCGCGCCCGCTGCACGGCGGGACGTTCCGCACCTACGCCGACCACCGCATGGCCACCTCGGCGGCGCTGCTCGGCCTGCGCGTGCCGGGCGTCCAGGTCGAGGACGTCGCCACCACCGCCAAGACCCTGCCCGGGTTCGACCGGATCTGGGCACGGATGCTCGATCTCGGCACGGGGGACCTGGCCTGATGGCGCGGGCCCGTGACGAGCACGACCGGTTCTCGCGTCCCTCCAAGCACGGGTCGCGCCCACGGTCCAAGCAGCGTCCCGAGCACGCGAACGCCGTCCCGGCGATGGTCACCGGGATCGACCGGGGTCGTTACACCCTCGTGGTCGACGACGGCGGCCCGGAGGAGCGCGAGATCCTCGCCATGAAGGCCCGCGAGCTCGGGCGGACCCGCACCGTGGTCGGCGACCGGGTGGACGTCGTCGGGGACACCTCCGGCCGCGAGGGCACGCTCGCCCGGATCGTGCGCATCACCGACCGCACCTCGACGCTGCGCCGCACGGCCGACGACACCGACCCGTACGAGCGGATCGTGGTCGCCAACGCCGACCAGCTCGTCGTCGTCACCGCGCTCGCCCAGCCCGAGCCGCGCACCGGCATGATCGACCGCTGCGTCGTGGCCGCCTACGACGCCGGCATGGACGTGCTGCTGTGCCTGACCAAGGCCGACCTCGCCTCCCCCGACGAGCTGCGCGACCTGTACGAGCCGATCGGCGTGGACGTGGTGGTGACCAGACGGGACGACGCGGAGTCCGTCGAGACGGTCCGCGAGCGCCTGCTGGGCCGGACGTCGGTGCTCGTGGGCCACTCCGGCGTCGGCAAGTCGACACTCATCAACGCCCTGGTGCCCGACGCCCTGCGGGCGACCGGCGTCGTCAACGACGTGACGGGTCGAGGGCGGCACACCTCGACGTCGGCGGTGGCGCTGCGCCTGCCGGTGGGTCCGAGCTCCTCGGTGGACGGCGAGGGGCACGACGGCTGGGTCATCGACACCCCGGGCGTGCGGTCCTTCGGCCTCGCCCACGTGGAGCCCGAGCACCTGCTGCGCGCCTTCGAGGACCTCGACGCCGCGGCCGAGGAGTGCCCGCGCGGGTGCACGCACCTCGCCGACGCCCCCGACTGCGCGCTCGACGAGTGGGTCGAGGCGGCCGAGGATGGCGACGGGCAGGCGGCACGTGCTGCCCGCCTGGCGTCGTTCCGCCGCCTGCTCACCTCCCGGACGGACGCCGGCTAGGAGCCGTCGTCGGCACGGTCCTTCGGGGCCCGCGGAACTCGACGGCCGCCCGGAGCATCGAGTGCCACCCACCCACGGTGCGGCGCGCGGGCGCTCCGGAGCCCCCGGGACCGGCGACACGCGCATCTCGCCTGGCGTCGTTCCGCCGTCTGCCGACCTCCCGGACCGCTACCGTGTGAGGGTGGCCACCTTCCAGCAGACACCCAGTCCCCGGGGGCACGGGCGCACGTACGAGGACGACCTGCGTCTGGCCCACGTGATCGCCGACCAGGTCGACTCGATGACGATGTCCCGGTTCCGCGCGGTCGACCTCCATGTCGAGACCAAGCCGGACCAGACCCCGGTGTCCGACGCGGACCGCGGCGCGGAGGAGTTCATCCGCGCCCAGCTGGCCCGCGCGCGCACGCGTGACGCCATCGTCGGCGAGGAGTTCGGCGAAGAGGCCGGCAGCGGGTCCCGCCGGTGGATCATCGACCCCATCGACGGCACCAAGAACTTCGTCCGGGGTGTGCCCGTGTGGGCCACCCTCATTGCGCTGGCCGAGGGCGACGAGGTCGTCATGGGCCTCGTCTCGGCCCCGGCGCTCGGCCGCCGCTGGTGGGCCGCCAAAGGCTCCGGCGCCTGGACCGGCAAGTCCATCGCCGCCGCCACCCGCATGCGCGTGTCCGGCGTCTCGTCGCTGGACGACGCCTCGTTCGCCTACTCCTCCCTCGACGGTTGGGAGGAGCGCGACAAGCTCAACGGGTTCCTCGACCTGACCCGGGAGTGCTGGCGCACCCGTGGGTACGGCGACTTCTGGTCGTACATGCTCGTCGCGGAGGGCGCGGCCGACATCGCCGCCGAGCCGGAGCTCGAGCTGTACGACATGGCGGCGCTGGTGCCGATCGTCGTCGAGGCCGGCGGGCGGTTCACCTCGCTGGACGGGTCGGACGGACCCTGGGGCGGCAACGCGCTGGCCACCAACGGGCTGCTGCACGACAAGGCGCTCGTCTACCTCGGCTGACCCTCACCCGCTGTGGGCATGAAATCTGCAGCCCCGGGGTACCCGAGGGCTGCAGATTTCATGCCCACAGCGGAGGGTGCGGTCTCAGGGGCGCGGGATCTGGCCGACCTCGCTCGGGTCGTACCAGAGCAGGTCCCGGTCGGTGACCCGCTGGACGGCCTCGGCGAGCGCCTCGTCGTCGTCGGCGTCCACGGCCGCCAGCACGGCCCGGACGTCGTCGGCCGCGGTGGGTTCGTCGACGTGCACGGCGGCCAGCGGGACGTCCGGGACGTCGCGCAGCACCAGCACCGACGAGGCCGAGGCACCCTCGGGGTCGACGCCCACGACGTCCTGCTCGACGTCCACCGAGACCACGACCCGCACGGGCGGCACGCCGGGACGGCCCGCGACGAGCGACAGGGAGTCGTCGGCGGCCGCGAGGAACGCCGCGTACTCGCGCCCCTCGTCGTCGGCGTCGGCGAGCTCACCGGCGAGCGCCCGCGTGACGGCGTGCGCACCGCGCGGCCCGACCGGCCAGCGTGTCACGCTCCCGACCACGGCGGTGTCCAGCTCGTCCAGGGTCGCGGGCACGTAGATGCGCATGGGGACAGTCTGCCCGACGCCGCTCACGCCACCAGCGCGCGGACCCGGCCCGCCAGCTCCGCGAAGCCGTCCCGGGCGGACGACGAGGGTGCGTGCTCGGCCAGGCTACGGCCGGCGAGCACGGCGGCGTCGCAGGCAGCAGCGTCGTCGGGCACCGGGTGCACGTCGTCCACCCCGGCGTAGCGGGCCAGCGCCGCCGCGACGGCCCCGGCCGGGTCAGGGCCCACCGCCGTCGAGCGCACGCGGTTCGCGACCACGAGCCGTCGACCGGCCACCGGGACCGGGACGTCGGCCAGGTCCTCCAGGGCACGCACCAGACGGTGGATGCCGACGGGGTCGGCGGCACCGACGACGACCACGACGTCAGCGGCCTCCAGGGCGGCGAGGGTCGCGCCGTTGCGCTGCGGGGCGTGGGTGTCGTACATGAGCAGCTCGTCGGCCTCCACGAGCGGCCCGCAGTCGACGACGGTCCAGCGCGCCAGGTCGCGCGCCCGGTCGAGGACGACCTCGAGGGCGCTGGCCGGCAGCTCGGGCCACCGGGAGGCCCGCGTGATGCCGGTCAGGACGCGGAGCCGTCCCGTGACCACAGGTGCGTGGCGGGCGAGCGTCGTCAGGTCCAGGCCGCCCCGGGAGGCGGCGCGCGCGGCGGCCGCGAGCCCGGGGGCGTCGTCGAGCAGGCCCAGCCGGGCGGCGAGGCACGAGCCGTAGGTGTCGGCGTCGACCAGCAGCGTCGTCTCCCCCGGCGCCGCGGGGGCGGTGCGACCGGCCCGGCCCCGCCGTCGACGTCCGCGGGTCCCGCCGATCCCGGCGAGCTCGGCCGCGACCTCGACGGCCGTCGTCGAGCGACCGGGGGCGCCGACCGGACCCCAGACCGCCACGACGTCACCACGACGCCCCGGCTCCGGCGGGCTTCCCTCGGCGTCGAGGACCGACGCCAGGTCGAGCTCCCCGGTGGCCAGCGGGTCGTCGATCGGTGCGGTGTCGCGCACGGCGTCGAGGAAACCCGGGTCGTGCGGCCCGGTGCGGACGGCGTCGACGCCGAGCGCCTCGGCCCGGTCGGCCCCGCCGACGTCCGCGAGGGCGACGACGCGGGTCCCGGCCGCGTGCAGACGACCGACGGCCTCCCGGTCGAGGCCCGGGAGGTCGGCGGTCACGACGGCCACCGTCCCGGCCCCGGCCGCTGCCGCGGCGAGCAGCTCGGTCATGTCACCGCAGCGGCGGGTCACCGTGGTGCCCGCTCCGGGAGCGCCGAGCGCGACCACGACGTCGGGTTCCTCCGGCCCCTCCACCGCGCACAGCACGGTGATCGGCGCCGCCATCAGGCGCCCGCCACGGGGACGACCGCGATCGACCCGTCGGCGCCGAGGGCCGACAGCACGGCCGGCAGGCGCTCGCTGCGGACGAGCACGTGCACGGTGCCGCCGTCGGCCACGACGAGACCGCTGTCCGAGACGTCGACCTGCTCGACGACGACACCGGTGACCAGCGGCTCCGGCTCCGGGGCGCCGCCCTTCGACCCCGGCGCGACGTCCGGCACGAACCACAGGTCGACGAGCGCTCCGGCCCGGATCCGCTCGGACAGTCCCGCGCTCACCGGGACCGCCACCGCACGGACGTCGACGCGCTCGGCCGGGCCGAGCGCCCCCGCGGCGACCAGCTCGCCGTCCTCGACGACCCGCAGGGCGACCTGGTCCGCCGGGGGCCCGACGTCCGCCCGCAGGTACCGCGCCGTCTCCGCGCCGAGGTTGACGTCGACGACACGCAGGTCCTCCGCCGCCACGGGCTCTCCCGGGGTGAGCGTGCCGGCGGCGACGTAGACCGGCACCGTGCGGTCGGCGCCCGAGACCACCCAGGCCCCCAGCGCGACGGCGAGCGCCACGAGGAGCAGCCCGACGACGAGACGGGGGTCGCGCCAGGTGGGCCGACGCAGGCGGGGCGCGACGGGAGAGGGCAGGGCGTCGTTGCTCACGGATCGGTCCTTCGGTTCGGCCGGTCGCGTCGTCGCGTCCGGCGGGGCGGGGCCGTCGGTCGGTCGTCACCCTAGCGCTGCGACCAGCGACGATGCGGTGAGATCCATCATCCGGGACGAAGACGCCATCGCGCCACCATCCACCATCGCCTGTGAACAAGCGAGATCAACCGACGGCGCCGTGCGACCATGGCTGCATGGCTGGTCGCTTCCTCTCCCTCGCCGAGGTCCAGGAGATGCTGAGCATCTCCGCCGCCCAGGCGTACTCGCTCGTCCGCTCGGGCGAGCTGCCCGCGATCCAGGTCGGCCCGAAGAAGGTGTGGCGCGTCGAGGCGGTCAAGCTCGAGGAGTACATCGAGCAGCAGTACACCCGCACCCGCGAGCGCATCGCCTCCGGCGAGATGTGATCACGCCTCGCTGACGCGCAGCAGGGCGGAGAACGGGACGACCCGGTCGACCGGCCGCGCCCGGTCGACCTCCACGACGTCGAGGTGGTCCGCGCCCACCCGGGCGATCCGGCCAACGACCTGACCGGACGTCGTCCGCACCTGCACCCGGGCACGGTCGCGCTGCAGCGCGCGCAGCGCCGTGCCGAGACCGAGCCGGTCCGTCCTCGCCTGCGACGCCAGCGCCTGGGAGCCCAGGCCCACGATCCCTGCCACCACGGCGACGGGCACGACATGCTGCACCCGTCCGCGGGTCCCTCCGGCGTCGAGCTGCATCCAGGTGTCGGCGAGGTGGGCGACCCGCCCCTCGAGGACCTCTCCGTCGGACAGCTCCACGCGCACCGGACCGCGCGTCGCCCGCAACCGGTCGGTCCAGCGGACGGCGGCCTGCTCGGCGCGGGTGAGCTCGGCGACGGCGCCCTCCCGCTCGGCCGCCTCCCCCGCGGCGAGCTGCGCCTCGAGGTCCGCGAAGAGCAGCGCCCAGCGAGACCTCTCGGACGACACCATCGACCTACCCCTCCGCGCGGCTGGTGGACCGGACCAGCATGCCCGCTCTGGACACGGCGATCGAACTCTGGTGAGATCAGTGCCACCAGAAGACATCAAACGACATCAAGCGTCATGATCAGAGTGGATCAGATGACAGACGAGATCACCCAGCACCCTCGGCCGGCGCCGCGACCCGGCCTCTCCCTCGCAGGCCTCCTCGCGTGCGCCCTCGGGGGTGCCGCCGTCCTGGCGCTGCTCGGCCTGCGTGCCGAGTCGATCGTCCCGCGCGGGGTGGCGGAGGCCGCCCGCACCGACATCGAGCGATGGGTCGAGCTCGGCGTCCTGCTCGTCGGCGCCGGCGCCGCGAGCCGGCTGGCCGTCGGAGCCGCCGTCGCGCTGGCCTGCGTCGCTCGTGCCCGCCGGGACGGCCGACACGTCCTGGACACGGCGCTGGGCCCCTGGGTCCCGCGGCTCGTGCACCGGCTCGCGCGTGGCGCCGTCGGCGTCGGGGTCGGCGCCGGTCTGGCTCTCACGCCGGTGGGCGCTTTGGCGGACGAGCCCCCCGGTGCTGACGCACCCGTCGTGCTCGACGTCGGATGGCGGTCCACGACCGACCCGGCGCCCCCGGACACCGCGGCGTCGGCACAACCGGTCGCGCCCGCGACGACGCACACCGCCGAGCTCACCAGCAGCCCGCTCGAAACCGACGTCCCCGCGGGGTCCGCCGACAGCGCCGGCCGCGCCGAGGCGCGGCCCGGACCGCCCGACCGCGACGAGGTGGTGGTCGTCCGCGGGGACACGCTGTGGGGCATCGCGTCCCGCGGACTCCCGGACGCGGCCTCGGACGGCGACGTCCTGGCGGAGGTCGTCCGGTGGCACGCGGCCAACCGTGACGTCATCGGTGACGACCCCGACGAGATCCTGCCCGGGCAGGTCCTGCGCTCGCCCTGAGAACCCCTGCTCGACGCCGCCCACCCCGCCACGCCCGTACGGAGCCCTTCATGACCCTTCCGCGCATCACGTCCGGTCCCGCCGACCCGCAGGACGACACGTCAGCTCGTCGGCTCCGCGTCGCGGCGACCCCTGGTGCCCGGCCACCCGCCCGGCCACCGCAGGCGCCGGCACGGCGCGCGCCCGTGCGCCGGGTCCGGGTCGGCCGGGACGCACCGGTGACACCGGTCCCCGGGCGCCCCCTGGCCGAGGCGTCGTCCGGGCAGGTGGACGGACCGCACCCCAGCGACCCCACGGCCCTGTGCTGCTCCGTGGTCCGGGCGGCGGTCGAGGTGCTGCGAGGTGAGCGGCCCGCCGCGCAGGTGGCGCGTTGGGTCACGCCGCAGGTCCACGATCAGCTGGCGCACCGGGCACGTCTGCTGCGGGCCGCGACGACCGCCCGACCGACCCGCCCCGTCACCGTCCGCCGCGTGCGCACCGTCCGGCTCGGCCCGGGGACGGCGGAGGCCACGGTCGTGCTCGAGGACTCCGGGCGCGTCCGCGCCGCGGCGGCCCGGCTCGAGGTGCACCGAGGCACCTGGCGGGTCACCGTGCTCGAGCTGGGGTGAGGACGTCCGGGAACGGACGCCCGATCACTCGTTGGCGCCGTGGCACACCTTGTACTTCTTGCCGGACCCGCACGGGCACTGGGCGTTGCGCGGGGTCCCCGGGAAGGTGCGCCCGTCGGCGTTCGCCGCGGTCGCCTCGCCGTGCAGCGCGCGACGGGCGGCCCGGGTGTCCCCGGTCCGGGTGGTGGACCCGTCCTCGCTGGGCGCCGAGTACTGCAGGTTCTGCGGCCGCTGCGGGGTCTCGAGACCCTTCGCGACGAGGGTCGGCTCCTCGGAGCCGCCGAAGGCCGCCGGGATCTCCTGCTCCGTGGGAGCGGCGTCCTCCTCCGCCGGGGCGTCCTCGACGGCGTCGGCACCCGCGACCGAGGCCGCGCCGGCCGCCAGGCCCTGAGCGGCCGAGGAACCTGCCGTGGCCGCCGCGGACTGGACCGAGACCTGCGGCCCCGCACCGGCGGGCGCGTCCTCGCCGGGCTGCTTCACCTGCACCTCGAGGTTGAACAGGTAGCCGACCGACTCCTCCTTGATGGCCTCGGTCATGGCCTGGAAGAGCTGGTAGCCCTCGCGCTGGTACTCGATGAGGGGGTCGCGCTGGGCCATCGCGCGCAGCCCGATGCCCTCCTTGAGGTAGTCCATCTCGTAGAGGTGCTCACGCCACTTGCGGTCCAGCACCGACAGCACGACACGACGCTCGAGCTGGCGCATCGCGGGTGAGCCCAGGGACTCCTCGCGCGCCGCGTAGGCGACACGGGCGTCGGACAGCAGCTCCTCGAGAAGCATCTCCTTGGTCAGACGGTCGCGCCCGCCCGCCTCGGCGACGACGTCCTCCACGGTGATCGACACCGGGAAGACGGACTTCAGGGCGGTCCACAGCGAGTCCAGGTCCCAGCCCTCGGCGTTGCCGTCGTCGGCGGCACCCTCGACGTAGGCCGTCACGACGTCGGTGAGGAAGTGCTGGACCTGCTCGTGCAGGTCCTCCCCCTCCAGGACGCGGCGGCGCTCGTCGTAGATCACGGTGCGCTGGCGGGCCAGGACGTCGTCGTACTTGAGGACGTTCTTGCGGATCTCGAAGTTGCGGGACTCGACCTGCGACTGGGCGCTCTGGATCCCGCGGGTGACCATCTTCGACTCGAGCGGCATGTCGTCCGGGAAGCCGGCCCGGCCCATCATCGACTCGGCCAGACCGGAGTTGAACAGCCGCATCAGGTCGTCCTGCATCGACAGGTAGAACCGCGACTCGCCGGGGTCGCCCTGACGGCCGGAACGACCGCGCAGCTGGTTGTCGATCCGTCGCGACTCGTGGCGCTCGGTCCCGAGCACGTACAGGCCGCCGAGCTCGACGACCTCGTTGTGCTCCGAGGCCACCGACTCCTCGGCCTTGGCAAGCACCTCGGGCCACGCGGCCTCGTAGGCCTCGGGGTCCTCGGCGGCGTCGAAACCGCGCTCGGCCATCTCGGCCACCGCGATGAACTCGGCGTTGCCGCCGAGCATGATGTCGGTGCCTCGACCGGCCATGTTCGTCGCCACCGTGACGGCGCCCTTGCGCCCGGCCTGGGCGACGACGGCGGCCTCGCGGTCGTGCTCCTTCGCGTTCAGCACGGCGTGCGGGACGCCGGCGCGCTGCAGGAGCGTCGAGAGCAGCTCGGACTTCTCGACGCTCGTCGTGCCGACCAGCACCGGCTGACCCTTGGCGTGCCGCTCGACGATGTCGTCCACGACCGCGTTGAACTTGCCCTCCTCGGCCTTGTACACGAGGTCGGGCTGGTCGATGCGGATCATCGGCTTGTTCGTCGGGATCGGGACGACGCCGAGCTGGTAGGTGCCCTGGAACTCGGCGGCCTCCGTCTCGGCCGTACCGGTCATGCCGGCGACCTTCTCGTACTGCCGGAAGTAGTTCTGCAGGGTGATCGTGGCGAGCGTCTGGTTCTCCGCCTTGATCTGCACGCCCTCCTTGGCCTCGATGGCCTGGTGCATGCCCTCGTTGTACCGGCGACCCGCGAGGATGCGGCCGGTGTGCTCGTCGACGATCATGACCTCGCCGTTGAGCACGACGTAGTCCTTGTCGCGCTTGAACAGCTCCTTCGCCTTGATGGCGTTGTTGACGAAACCGATCAGCGGGGTGTTGAGCGACTCGTACAGGTTGTCGATGCCGAGGTAGTCCTCGATCTTCTCGATCCCCGGCTCGAGGATGCCGACCGTGCGCTTCTTCTCGTCGACCTCGTAGTCGGTCTCGCGCGTCAGTCGCTTGACGACCTTCGCGAACTCGACGTACCAGCGGTTCGCGTCGCCGGACGAGGGACCGGAGATGATCAGCGGGGTCCGCGCCTCGTCGATGAGGATGGAGTCGACCTCGTCGACGATCGCGAAGTGGTGACCGCGCTGGACCAGGTCGTCCGGCGACCAGGCCATGTTGTCGCGCAGGTAGTCGAAGCCGAACTCGTTGTTCGTGCCGTAGGTGATGTCCGCGGCGTACTGGCGCCGGCGCTCGTCCGGGTTCTGGCCGGAGACGATGATGCCCGTGGTCATGCCGAGGAACCGGTAGACACGGCCCATCAGCTCGCCCTGGTACTTCGCCAGGAAGTCGTTGGTGGTGATGACGTGCACGCCCTTGCCCGTCAGGGCGTTGAGGTACGCGGCGGTGGTGGCGACCAGCGTCTTGCCCTCACCGGTCTTCATCTCGGCGATGTTGCCCTCGTGCAGGGCGGCACCGCCGATGAGCTGCACGTCGAAGTGGCGCTGGCCGAGGGTCCTGCGCGCGGCCTCACGGACCGTGGCGAACGCCTCCGGGAGCAGCTCGTCGAGCGTGGCGCCGTGCTCCAGGCGGTCCTTGAACCGCTGCGTCTCCTCCTGCAGCTCGGTGTCGCTCAGCTCGACGAAGCTGGACTCGAGCCGGTTCACCTGCTCGGCGAGGCCGGTCAGCTTCTTGAGGGTCCGCCCCTCGCCGAAGCGGAGGATCTTCTCGAGGATCGCAGGCACGCAGTACTCCCGGGTCGGTGGTGCCCGGGTGGCCCCGAGCCCGTTCGGTGGTGCCGACGGGATCTGCTGGCGTCGCCCTCGTCGCCCGTCGCACCGCCTGCCATCCTATTCGGTCTCACGGCTCCGGTGGGCCGGGTTCGCGACCGACGAACGACCCGCCCCGGCGCCGGAGGCCTCAGCGTCCCGTCGAGAGCACCTCGGCCGCCCGGTCGGCGAGCTCGGCACCGGCGGCCCCGTAGATGTGGAACACCGCGTGCGCCCCGTGGCGCCGCAGCTCCGCGACGTCGTCGTCGTACCGGGCGATCGCGGCGACGTACCCCTCGAAACCGGCCTCCTGCAGCCGCGAGAGGGCGATGAGGTTGGCGTTGTGGAACGGCATGGCCAGCACGGCGAGGCGGACGTGCCCGGCCCGTTTGACGCGGGCCCAGAACTCGACGTCGGTGGCGTCGGCGCGGACCACCTCGAAACCCTCGCCCTGCAGCGCCGTGACGCGTTTGAGGTCGTGCTCGACCCCGACGACGCGCAGGCCGTACTCGTCCCGCAGGCGGGCGCAGGTGGTCGAGCCGACCCGGCCCAGTCCCATGACGAGGGCGTCGACGTCGCCGATGTCCACGACGCGGTCGTCCATGTGCAGCCGGGACGGGTCCTTCGGCGGCAGGAACCGGGTGAGCCAGGAGGCGATCTCCACGCCCCGGCGGTTCACCGCCGCGGAGAGCGCGAAGCTCGCAGCGACCGCCAACGAGATGACGACGAGCCAGTCGTCGTCGACCATGCCCACCTCGACGCCGACGGCGACCACGATGATGCCGAACTCGGAGTAGTTCCCGAGCACGAGGCCGGTCAGGAACGACGTGCGACGGCGGAGCCGCGCCATCCACAGCAGCACGGCGTACCCGGCGGCCTGCAGCGGCAGCATCAGCAGCAGCAGGAGCGCCAGGCCGACGTGCTGCGGCTCCGGCGTCCCGTGCAGCCCGATCTCGAGGAAGAACGCGACGAGCATGACGTCCTTGAACGTCATCAGCGACCGTGACATCTCACCGGCGCTCGGGTGGGAGGCGAGGAGCGCCCCCATGACCAGCGCGCCGACGTCCCCGGACAGCCCGAGGTGCTCGAAGAGGTAGAACCCCGGCCCCAGCGCCACCGCGACGCCGAAGATGGCCTGGAGCTCGCCGTGGCCGACACGCGACCACACCGCGTGCAGCACCCGGCGCCCGGGGATGAACAGCAGCAGGGCCACCGCCCACGGGCTGGGCGGGCGCCCCTCGGCGATGGCCAGGAACGTCACGGCGACGACGTCCTGGATGACCAGGATGCCCACGGCGATCCGTCCGTACAGGCTCGTCGCGTCCGACCGGTCCTCGAGCACCTTGACCACGAAGACCGTCGAGCTGAAGGACAGCGCGAGCCCGATGAGCGCGATCGTGCCGAACCCGTCGCCGGCCACCAGCGCCATCCCCGCCGCGGCGAGCACACCCAGGAACCCGATGCCGAGCGCCACCGAGAACACCATGTGGCTGACCGTCGTCAGCCAGATCTCCGGGCGGACCAGCGAGCGCACGTCCAGCTTCAGACCGATGGTGAACAGCAGCAGCGCCACACCGACCTCGGCGATCGTGGCGAGACCGGGCAGCTCCGGGGCGCCTGCCGCGCCGAGGGCGAAGCCGGCCGCGAGGAAACCGACCAGAGGCGGCAGCCGCACGAGGGTGGCGACGACACCACCCACGAACGCCACGCCGACGTAGAGAGCGAGCGTCTCCACGGGCACCTCCTCCCCTGTAGCCGCCGATCCTACGGTCCGTGGCGGCCCCGTGGGTCGTCAGTCCGACGTCGCGCCCCGGATCGTCGCCCGCAGCGCGTCGGACAGGTCGCCGGGCGGCTCGACGACGACGTCGTCGAGACCCGACCACCGGGCGAGCGTCCACAGCTCGTCGGCGAGCCGGCCAGGGGTGTCGGCTCCCGTGCCGCCCGTGCGGTGGCTGGCCGCCACGCGCAGCACCCGCCCTCCCCGGTCGGCCTTGAGGTCCACCATCGCCGAGATCCGGTCTCCCTCGAGGAACGGCAGGACGTAGTAGCCCAGTCGTCGTCGGTGCGCCGGGGTGTAGATCTCGATCCGGTAGAAGACGTCGAAGAGGGACTGCAGGCGACGCCGCTCCCAGACCAGCGGGTCGAACGGGCTCAGCAGCGCCGCACCCTCGGCGCGGCGCGGGACGACGGCGTCACGGTGGCGGTAGGTGGGCTCGCTCCAACCCTGCACGTCGACGGGCACGAGGGTCCCGTCGTCGACCAGCTCCGTCAGCGCCCGGGCGGCGGCCGGTCCCCGCAGCCGGAAGTAGTCGCGGAAGCACCGGGCGGTGCCGACACCGTGCGCCCGCGCGCCCAGCTCCAGCAGGCGACGCACGGCGACGTCGTCGGGGACGGGCGGGGCGTTCCGCACCGCCGGCGGGAGCACGCGCTCGGCCAGGTCGTAGCAGCGCTCGAAGGACTCGGTGCGCCGGGCCGAGAGCACCTCGCCGGTGAAGAACATGTACTCCAGGCAGCGCTTCGCCACTGACCAGTTCCAGCCCCAGTCCTCCCGGGGCCGGGACCCCGCCCGTCCGGCGGACTCGAGCTCGGCGTGGATCCGACCCGCGGTGACGGGCCCGAGCTGGGCGACGAGCGACCGCACCAGGTCGAGCTCGACGGGGTGGGCGTGCGCGGTCGCGGCGATGACACCCCACGCCTCCTGCTGCGCCGCCCGACGTCGCCACTCCAGCAACGGATAGGTGGTGACCGGGACGTACGACGCCTCGTGGGCCCAGGTCTCGACCAGTCGCCGCGGTGAGCGTCCGCTCGCCCGGTCGAGCAGGCCGGTGTCGTACGGGCCGAGCCGGGAGTACAGCGGCATCAGGTGCGCCCGGGCGAGCACGTTGACCGAGTCGATCTGGAGCAGGTTGAGCCGGTCGACGGTGGCGGTCAGCCGGCGCATGGTCACCGGCGCGTCGCGTCGCGGCCGGTCCAGCGCCTGGGCGCGCAGCGCGACCCGGCGCGCCTGTGCGTTGGACATCGTCTCCACGGTCGTCATCCTGCCCGTCGACCCCGACAGGCACACGCCGCGCCGTGCCGACCCGCCAGGATCCGTCCTGACCCGGGGGAATCCGTCCTGACTCGACCAGACACGTCCTGACCCGCGAGGAGCGGCGGTGACCCGCCACGGAGCGTCCCGCGCCGCGAGACCCGTCGAGACGCGGGGACGCGACGGGGCCCCGGGCACGATCGTCCTCGTGCCCGGGGCCCCGTCGGACCCGACCGGTCCCTCAGGTGAGCTGGGTGACCGGTGCGGCCGCCGCGCAGGTGGTGTCCAGCTCGATCACGCCGTACGACCACCCCCGACGCCGGTAGACCGCCGCGGGCCGCGCGGACTCCTTGTCGATGAAGAGGAAGAAGTCGTGGCCGACGAGCTCCATCCGCTCGACGGCGTCGTCCACCGTCATCGGCTCCCCGTGGTGCAGCTTCTGGCGGATCACGACCGGCGAGTCGCCCAGCTGGTGCTCGACGGAGTCACCGGGCGTCTCCAGGACGGCGGGCTCGGGCTCGGAGCGCTCGGCCAGCACCTCGTCGACCGTGCTCGGGTCGGCGAACGGCCGCGCGTCCTCCGCGCCGCGGCGGCGGTGGTCCTTCTTGTGCCGGTCGCGAGAACGCCGCAGACGCTCACTGAGCTTCTCCATCGCGAGGTCCAGGGCGGCGAACCTGTCGTCCGCCGCCGCCTCCGCGCGGATGATGGGCCCCTTCGACCGCACCGTGAGCTCGACCCGCTCGCTGACGTCCGACAGCCGGGGGTTGTTCTCGTGCGTGACCTCGACGTCCACGCGGCGCGTGTTCGGCGAGAGCTGGGTGACCTTGGTGAGCTTGTCCTGGACGTGCTCCCGGAACTTGTCCGTCACGTCCGTGTGCCTGCCGACGACGGCGATCTCCATCGTGTCGCTCCACTTCATCAGATGGCCGCCGCGCCTCGCACGGTCGGCCGGATCGGGCTGTCTGGGCACCGTTGCCGGTGCCGGGTGGGCACCACCTCCCGGGTGCCGGGCCGCTGCCCGGTCCGCTCGTGCGATGCGACGTCCGTCCCGCTGGTGCGGTGGGGCGTCGTCGGGTTCTCACATTAACCCCAAGGTGACCCGAGGGTGAACTGCTGGCGAGGATCCGTCGTCGCACGTCGGCCGCTGCCTCCCGGCGGCGGCGTCGCCGCCAGCACGAACGCGCCGACGACGGCCCGGCCGGCCCGCTCGAGAACCTCCTCGGCCGCGGCGAGGGTCGCGCCCGTGGTGAGCACGTCGTCCACGAGGACGCACCGGCGCACGGCTCGCGAGGGCCGCTCGCGCAGCACCAGCGCGGACGCGAGGTTCCGTCCGCGCTCCCGCGCGCCGAGCCCGACCTGGTCGCGCGACGGACGACGACGCAGCGCGGCGACCGGCTCCGCACGCACGCCGCCGGCGGTCAGCCCCCGGGCGACCGCCGCGGCGAGGGACCGCACCGGTTCCCGTCCCCGGCGCCACCGAGCCCCCGGCGACGAGGGCACCGGCACAACGGCGAGGGGACCACCCGTGGCGACGGCGGCGAGCCGCGGGGCGGTGCGCGCGGCCGCCCGCGTCAGGGCCGGCCGGAACAGCCCGTCGAGATCGGCCCGGCCGTGGTCCTTCCACGCCACCACGATCGCCCGGACGTCGTCGGTGCCGTCCGCGAGCGCCCAGACCGGCAGCGGAGCGCGGCCGTCACACCGGTCCAGCCGGGGGGCCCCGCCCTCGGCGCGCCACGGAGCGCCCCCCGCGGCCGTGCGGGCGCAGGACGCGCACCAGCGCACGTCGTGCCTGCCGCAGCCGGGGCAGGCGACGGGGACGACCAGGCGGGCGAGGGCGGTGAGCACCCGGCGGACGATGCCACCCACGACGGCCCCGCCACGCGGCGTCGGGGCGCGCAGCGGCACCCCCGCGGACTCCCGGCTCCTGGGGGTGACCGGAGGGCGGTCTCAGCCCGGGTACGCGACCGCGACCACGCCGCCGGACACGGAGGGCCACAGCGCCGAGCTCTGACGCGTCTGCAGCACACCGCCGGTATCGAGGACCAGCATCGGGCTGGCACCGACCGCGGAGGCCACATGGACGGGCTCGCCCGGGGTCACCAGCTCGCGGGCCCCGGCGTCGGAGGTGCCCGCGAGTCCCCCGATGCCGGCGAGCGAGAGCACCTGGCTCCCGTCCGGGGCACGTCCGAGCAGCACGACGGTGGTCTCGCCGGACCAGTCCGCCGCGGAGACCGAGGGCACGGGTGCGCCGATCCGCCACGGCGTGGACAGCCCCGTCGGGACGTCCTCGGCGTCGCGCTGGATCGCCGCGGCCCACACCTCCCGGCCCTCCGGCCCCTGGACGACCAGCACGACACGTGCGCCCTCGGGCGAGACCCGCACGGAGCGCACCCGGCGGTCCACCAGCCACTCGACCTCCAGGCGTGACGAGGCACCGGCCTCCCGGACCACCCACAGCTCGCCGTCGACGGCCGTCCACACGGTCCCGAAACGGTCGACGGACGGTGGCAGGACGCCCTCGCCGCGCAGCAGCTGGACGGGCTCGGCGTCGGCGGCCACCCGCAGGAGACGGTCGTCGCCGTCCCGCACGACGACGGGGCGGTCCCCCGGGCCCGCGCCGACCGCCGTCAGATCGAGGCCGGCGGTGATCGGCGGCTCGGTGAGCTCGACCAGCTCGGTGCCGGACACCCTGCGCAGCTGTGGTCCCTCTTCGCCCCGGTCGACGACGGCGAGGGCGTCGCCGATCGTGACGGGCCGGGACGGGGCGTCGCTCGCCTGGACGGCGAGCGGGTTGTTGCCGTCCGAGAGCTCGACGCTGCGCCCGTCGCCCTCCCGCAGGGTCTCCTCCAGCTGGGCCACGAGCAACGACCGGTCCTCGGCGGGCGCGGCGGAGATCGCCGAGGTCACCGACACGTCGATGACGCCCCGGTCGTCGACGCTCACCGAGTCGATCGCCAGCGTCGTGCCCTCCGGCACCACGGACACCACGGACTGCTGCAGCGGTTCGGGAGGACCGGCGAGGATCTCCTGGGTCGCGGCCGTGCGCCAGGACTGCTCGGGGTACCAGCGCACGTCCGGCACCCACCAGCGGCGGTCCGGCGTCGGGTAGTACAGGGTCGTGCGGTGGAACGCCTCCGCGAGGAAGTTGGCCAGCACCAGCAGGCCGTCCTCGAGCCCGGTGATCCGCCACTCGCCGTCGGTGCCGCGGGACAGGTCGTAGGAGAGGTCGACCGCGCTCGGTTCGGGCAGCTCGGTGTACGCGCCGGTCTCGTCGATGCTGGCGGCGACCAGGGCCTCGCCGTGGACCGAGGTCGTCGCCGAGGCGTCGTCGTACTCCTCGACGGTCCAGTCGGGGTACTCCGTGAGCACCAGCACCGGCGCGCCGTGGTTCCACTGCGACCAGGCGACGGGCGTCAGGTACTCCCGCGCGACGGCGAACGTGTTGGCCGAGGCCGGCCCGAACTGCGCCACGGAGACGAAGTCCTGGACGATCTGCTGCGGGTCCGCGCCCGGTGACGGTCCCTGCACGTTGAAACCGACGTCGACCGGGGTGTCGACCCGGACCTCGCCCTGCATGACGTCGCCCGAGGTCGGCATCGATGCGCAGCCGACGAGGGCGAGCGCCGCCGCGACGAGTCCCGCCAGCGCGGCCGCGGCCCTCCGTGGTGTCCGGTGCACGGTCATGGGGTCTCCTCGTGGCTCGCCGAGAGGTCGGGGATCGCCGTCGGCGTCGGTCCGGTCGGTGGGTTGACCACCGGGACCTGCCCCGTCTCCAGCAGCCGCTCGCCCGAGCGGTCGGGTCCTTCGAGGGGCAGGGGCGACCCGGTCAGCCGGATGCCGGCCCGGCGCGGCAGCGTGAGGCGGAAGCTGGCCCCCGCGCCGGGGCTGCCCCAGGCCTGCAGCCGGCCGGCGTGCAGCCGGGCGTCCTCCTGCGAGATGGCCAGGCCCAGCCCCGTCCCGCCCGTGGTGCGCGCGCGGGCGGGGTCCGCGCGCCAGAACCGGTCGAAGACCCGGTTGAGCTCGTCGGGGGTCAGTCCGATCCCGTGGTCGCGGACCACCACGGCGACCGCCTCGTCGTCGCCGCCCACCGTGACCTCGACGGGGTTGCCCTCGGCGTGCTCGACGGCGTTCACCACCAGGTTGCGCAGGATGCGCTCGACGCGGCGCGGGTCGATGTCGGCGCGGACCGGCTCCCCCGGCATGTCCACCGACAGGAACACACCCTTGCTCTCGGCCAGCGGGGCCGCGGTGTCGACGACGGCGGTCACGACGTCGCGCAGGTCCCGGTGCTCGACGTCCAGCACCGCCGCGCCGGCGTCGAACCGGCTGATCTCCAGCAGGTCGGTGAGCAGCTCCTCGAACCGGTCGAGCTGGGTCTGCAGCAGCTCCGCCGACCGGCGGGCCGCCGGGTCGAGGTCGTCGCGGGCGGCGTAGATGACCTCACCGGCCATCCGCACGGTGGTCAGCGGGGTCCGCAGCTCGTGCGAGACGTCGGAGACGAACCGGCGCTGGGAGGTCGACAGCTCCTCCATGCGCGCGATCTGGTCCTCGAGGCTGGCGGCCATCTCGTTGAAGGTCCGCGCCAGGGTGGCCATCTCGTCCTGCCCGCGGGAACCGGGCATGCGCACGTCCAGGTGTCCCTCCCCGAGCCGCGACGCGGCGGTCGCCGCGCGGCGCACCGGCGCCACGGTCTGGCGGGTCACGGTCCAGGTGAGCAGCCCGATCATCGCGATGATGACCGCCGCCCCGATCGCGAGGGTGCGCTGCACGAATCGCAGGGTCTCCTGCTGGGAGGCGAGCGAGTACAGCGCGTACAGCTCGTAGGTCCCCGCAGAGGCCAGCTCGACCGTGGTGCCGAACACGACACCCGGCTCGTCGGCCCCGGACTCGCTGTACGCGGCCGGGATGAGCACCGACTGCAGCACGGGACCGTCGGTCGTGAGCGTGGCCTCGCGCAGCGCGGGGCTCACGACGTCCCGCACGGAGAGGTCCTGCCGGGACGACGGGTCGACGAGCGGCAGGCTCTGGTCCGGCGCCTGGCGCAGGAAGTAGTCCTGCGCGCTCGAGCCGATCGCGCTGAGGCCGAGGATCACGTCGCGCAGCAAGGACTGCTGCTCCCCGATCGTCGTGGCCGTCGACGCGCTGAACCGCGACTGGGTCTCCTGGACCAGCGCGGCGTTCTCCGCCTCGATCTGCTCGATGCGCTGCTCGAACAGCCCGTCCCGGATGGAGTCCGACAGGAACAGCCCCAGGACCACGACCACCAGCACTCCGAGGGCGAGCGCGGTGGTGACCACGCGGACCTGCATCGAGGAGCGCCAGCGCAGCACGAGCGAGCGCACCCCGGCGACGAACGGGTTCTGCGGATCGCCGGAGGGGGCCTCCGCCGCGGTGACGTCGTCGGGCACGGCCGAACGACCCGCCGGCTCGTCAGCGGGCGGCACCGGCCTTGTAGCCCACGCCCCGGACCGTCTGGACGACCTCAGGGTTCTCGGGGTCCTTCTCGATCTTCGACCGCAGCCGCTGGACGTGGACGTTCACCAGGCGGGTGTCGGCACTGTGGCGGTAGCCCCAGACCTTCTCGAGGAGCACCTCACGGGTGAAGACCTGCCACGGCTTGCGCGCCAGCTCCACGAGCAGGTCGAACTCCAGCGGCGTCAGGCTGATGCGCTCGCCGTCCCGGGTCACCGCGTGCCCGGTGACGTCGATCTCGACGTCACCGATCTTCAGCCGCTCGGGACCCGGCTCGTCGGAGCGGCGCAGCCGGGCCCGGACCCGCGCGACCAGCTCCTTCGGCTTGAACGGCTTGGTCACGTAGTCGTCGGCGCCGGACTCCAGGCCGAGCACCACGTCGACGGTGTCCGTCTTGGCCGTCAGCATGATGATGGGCACGCCCGACTCGCCGCGGATCTCCCGGGCGATCTCGATGCCGTCCTTGCCGGGGAGCATCAGGTCGAGCAGCACCAGGTCGGGTTGCATGGACCGGAACTGGCCGATGGCCTCGTCACCGTCGGCGCAGAAGCTCGTCTCGAACCCCTCCGACTCCAGGACGATGCCGATCATCTCGGACAGCGCGGTGTCGTCGTCGACCACCAGGACACGGGACCTCATGGCGACAGTCTGCCAGGTGGCGCGGACAGGCACGTCGGGGCGCGCCCGTGGAACCCTGGAGGCTATAGGGTCGGTGGCGGTCCCGCACCGCCCGTGTCTCGTCCGAGGAGTCCACATGAGCTCGCCCGACCAGCCGACCCCGCCCTCGGGCTGGGGCGAGGCGCCGCGCCCGCCCGCGTACGGGCAGTACGGCCCGGGCCAGTACGGCGGCGGGTCCGGTCAGTACGACAGCGGGACGCAGGCCACGCCGCCCTCGCCCTACGGCCCGGCGGCGAGCAAGCCCGGCGTGGTCCCGTTGCGGCCGCTGTCGCTCGGCGAGATCTTCGACGGGTCGTTCTCCTCGGTCCGGCACAACCCGGCCGTGATGCTCGGGCTGGTCAGCCTCGTCGTCGTCATCGCCACGGCGGTCGGCACGATCCTCGCCCAGGTCGCCGTCCCCTGGCTGACCGGCCAGATCGGCGCGCTGCCGGCCGAGGACCCGGAGCTCGGGATGCTGTTCCCCGACGCCGGTTCCCTCGCCCAGGTCATCGCGATCTCCGTCGGCATGTCGCTCACGCTCGTCGTGGCGCAGCCGATCGCCGAGGGCGTCGTGACCGTGTCCGTGAGCCAGTCGGTGATCGGCCGCAAGCTGTCGGTCGGGGAGGTCTGGACGCGGGTACGGCCCCGCCTCGGCGTCCTCATCGGCTGGATGGTGCTGCGCACGATCGGTCTCTTCGTCGGGTACGTCGCCGTCGTGGTGGTCGGCGTCCTCGTCGTGGCCGGCACGAACGCCGCCACCGGGTCGACGGGCGCCACGGTGCTCGTCGGCCTCGCCTGCCTCGCCGCGGTCGTCGCCGGGGCGCTGTGGCTGTGGGTCCGGCTGCTGCTGGTCGCCCCGGCCCTCGTCCTCGAGGGGCGGGGCCTGGGCCGCACGCTGGCCCGCGCCTGGCGACTCACGCGCGGCAGCTACTGGCGCATCCTCGGCACCATCCTGCTGGCCAGCATCATCGCCTTCCTGGCCGGTCAGGTCGTCGGTGTCCCGCTCGCCTTCGCCGGCCAGTCGATCGACGGCCCCCTCGTCTTCGGGTGGGGCTACCTCCTGGCCACGGTCGTCGCCTCGGTCCTGTCGACCCTCATCTACCTGATCTTCGTCTCCGGCGTGGTGGCACTGGTCTACACCGACGTGCGGATGCGCCGCGAGGGTCTCGACGTCCGCCTCGCGCAGGCGGCTGAACGCGCCGCGGCACCGGAGGGCCCCGGCGGCCCGACGGCACCGGGCACCCCGCCTCCGGGGCCCGCCGGCCAGTGGTGACCGGCCACACCGCGGCGGTCCTTGCCGAGGTGCCCGTCGACCCCGACCGGGAGACGGCGCGTCGCTGGCTGGTCGAGGAGCTCTCGCGGCCCGAGTACGCGCAGGACCAGTCGTGGCTGATGCGCCTGCTGGAGTGGTTCCTCGGGCTGTTCGACGGCGTCGGTGCCGTCGACGCCGACCCCCTGGTGCTCGCCGCCGTGATCGTCGCCCTCGCCGCCGTGGTCGTGGGGGTCGCCTGGTGGGTCGCCGGCCCCGCCCGGCTCCGTCGCCGCTCCGCGGCCCGCTCGGTCGTCGTGCACGAGGACGACACCCGCACCGCGGCCGAGATGCGTCGTGCGGCCGACGACGCGGCCGCACGGAAGGACTGGGACACCGCCGTCCTGGAGCGTTTCCGCGCCGTCGTGCGCGTGCTCGAGGAGCGCGCCGTGCTGGACGAGCGCGCCGGCCGGACCGCCCAGGAAGCCGCACGGGACGCCGGCGACCGCGTGCCGGAGCTCGCCGACCCGCTGGGCGCCGCCGCCCGGCTGTTCGACGCCGTCTGCTACGGCCACCGGCCGGCGGGCCGCGCCGACGACGACCGGCTGCGCACCCTGGACGAGCGGGCGTCCGCCGCACGCCCCGCCCCGACGACGGCCGGTGCCTCGTGACCGTGCCCGCCACCGAGACCACCGGGACCTGGACGTCGACCGCCACCGGGGACGGCAGCACGCTCGGCTCCCGCACCCGGCGACGATGGCGCCGGGTCCGCTGGACGCTGCTGGTGCTGCTGAGCCTCGCGGCGCTCGTGGCCGTGCTGGCCCTGCTGCGCCCACCCACCTCGACCACGCCCTACGACGTCGAGAACACCCGGGACGACGGCTCCCGGGCGCTGGCCCAGGTGCTGCAGCAGCAGGGCGTCTCCGTCGTCCAGGTCGACCGTGTCGACGACGCGGTGGCCGCGGCCGGTCCGGGCACCACCGTGCTCGTCCCGCCGTCGCCCTTCCTGCGTCCCGAACAGGCGGAGCTGCTGGCCACGGCCGCCGGCGACGTCGTCGTCGCGGAGGCGGGGCGTGCCCTGCTGGAGGCCGTGTCCGGCGGGACCATCGCCCTGGACGAGCAGGCGTCGGCTCCCGAGGCTCCCCGACCCGCCGAGTGCGACGCACCGGCCGCCGTCGCCGCGGGGCCGTCCCGGCTGGCACCGGGACTCCTCGTCGCCGGCGACCTGGTGGCCGGCTGCTGGCCCGTCCCCGACGGACGCCAGGTGGCCCTGGCCACCACGGTCCGGGACGGTCGGTCGGTCACGGCCGTCGCCGACGCCGCCTTCCTGCGCAACGGCGACGTCCTGACCGACGGGAACGCCGCGCTCGCCCTGCACCTGCTCGGCGCCCAGGAGCGACTGGTCTGGCTGGTCCAGCACCCCGCGGACGATAGTGCGCTCGGGGGCACGTCGCCGAGCGGCCCCGGCGCGCCCGGTGAGGGTGCCGGGCTGCTGGACCTCGTGCCGCCGTGGTTCGCGGCCGTGGCGTGGTGGGCCCTGCTGGTGGCGGCCGTCGCCGCGGTCTGGCGCGCGCGTCGCCTCGGCCCGCTGCTCGTCGAGGACCTGCCGGTCGTGGTGCCGGCCGCGGAGGCGACCCGTGGACGCGGGCGGCTCTACCGGCGGGCCCGGTCCCGCGGGCACGCCGCGGCGGCCCTGCGCGCGGCGACCGCCGACCGGATCGCTCGCCGCCTCGGGTTGCCCCGGTCCGCCGGGGGCGACACCGTGGTCGCCGCCGTGGAGCGTGCCACGGGCCGCGACCCGCACGACGTCTCCGCCCTGCTGTACGGATCACCCCCGGCCGACGACGTGGCGCTCACCGAGCTCGCCTGCCGGCTCGACACCCTGGAGAGCGAGGTTCACCGACCGTGACCCACCCCGACGAGAACCTGTCCGCCGGCACCCCGCGGGAGCACCCGGTCGAGACCGCCGAGCCGAGCCCGGACACCCCCGGCACGGAGTCCCCGGCCCCCGGCACGGACCCCGACACCCTCGCGCCGGGCGCCGACCCCGGCGGCCGCGAGGTGACGTCCCCCGACGGGCCCGACGACGCCCCGGCGACCCCGGAGCCGTCGCTCGAGCTGCGCCGCGCCCTGGCGGCCGTGCGGACCGAGGTCGGCCGCGGCGTCGTCGGCCAGGACTCGGCGGTGACGAGCCTGCTGATCGCCCTGCTGTGCTCGGGCCACGTGCTGCTCGAGGGCGTGCCCGGAGTCGCCAAGACGCTGCTCGTGCGGTCGCTGGCCGCGGCGCTCGACCTGGACTCCAAGCGGGTTCAGTTCACCCCCGACCTCATGCCCGGCGACGTCACCGGATCGCTGGTGTACGACGCCCGCACCGCCGAGTTCTCGTTCCGCGAGGGACCGGTGTTCACCAACCTGCTGCTCGCCGACGAGATCAACCGCACCCCGCCCAAGACGCAGGCCTCCCTGCTCGAGGCCATGGAGGAGCGGCAGGTCTCCGTCGACGGCACTCCGCGGCACCTGCCGGAGCCGTTCGTCGTCGTGGCCACCCAGAACCCCGTCGAGCACGAGGGCACGTACCCGCTGCCCGAGGCCCAGCTCGACCGGTTCCTGCTGAAGGTGCTGCTCCCCCTGCCGGAGCGGGACAGCGAGATCGAGGTCCTGGCGCGGCACGCCGCCGGGTTCGACCCGCGCGACCTGGCCGCCGCGGGCGTGCACGCCGTGGCCGGCCCGGAGACCCTCGCCGCGGCGCGCGCGGAGGTCCGCCAGGTCGAGGTCGCCCCCGAGGTGCTCGGCTACGCCGTCGACGTGTGCCGCGCCACCCGCCAGTCGCCGTCCCTGCAGCTCGGTGTCTCCCCCCGCGGTGCGACCGCACTCCTCGCCGCCTCCCGTGCCTGGGCCTGGCTGTCGGGCCGGATGTACGTCACGCCCGACGACGTCAAGGCCCTGGCCTTCCCGACGCTGCGGCACCGGGTCCAGCTGCGTCCCGAGGCCGAGCTGGAGGGTGTGACCGCCGAGTCCGTGCTCGGCACCGTGCTCGCCGCCGTCCCGGTCCCGCGCTGACATGGTGCTCACCTGGCGCGCCGTGGTGCTGGCTGCGGTGGGCGCCGTCCCGGTCGCGCTGTGGCCCGTGCCGGGGGTCGTGCTGGTCTGGCTGCTGGTCGTGGCCGCCGTGTGCGCTCTCGACGTCGCGCTGGCCGCCTCGCCCCGGCAGGTCACCGTGCAGCGCACGGTCCCGACGTCGGTCCGGCTGGGCACGCCGGTGGACTCACGCCTGGTGGTGACGAACGCCGCCGGGCGGCGGCTGCGCGCCGTCGTCCGCGATGCCTGGCCGCCCTCGCTGGCCGCGCGGGACGACAGCGGTTCGCGACAGACCCACACGGACCCGTCCCGGCCGGTCCGCGACGCCCGGCACCCGGTCGACCTCGCTCCCGGCGACTCCGTGCGGCTGCGCACGCCGCTGCTGCCCACGCGCCGCGGCGACCGGTACGCCGGACCCGTCACGGTCCGCACGCTCGGGCCGCTCCGGGTCGCCGGCCGGCAGGCTGCGATCCCCGTGGGCGGCCGCGTGCGCGTCCTGCCGGAGTTCACCTCCCGGCGCCACCTGCCGAGCCGTCTGGCCCGGCTGCGGGAGATGGACGGCCGCGCCGCCGTCCAGGTGCGCGGCGAGGGCACGGAGTTCGACTCGCTGCGCGAGTACGTGGTCGGTGACGACGTCCGGTCCATCGACTGGCGCGCCACCGCGCGGGGCGGCGACGTGGTGGTGCGCACCTGGCGTCCGGAGCGGGACCGCCGTGTCGTCGTGGTGCTGGACACCGGCCGGACCTCGGCGGCGCGGATCGGCACCGTCGACGACGGGTCCGTGAACGTCGGCGGCACCCGCTTCGAGGCGAGCGTGGAGGCGGCCCTGCTGCTGGGCGCGCTGGCCGACCGGGCCGGCGACCGCGTCCAGGTGCTCGCCTACGACCGCACCGTGCGCGCCCGGGTCGCCGGGGCCTCGGGGCCGCGGCTGCTGCCCGCGATGGCCGACGCGCTGGCCGCCGTCGAGCCGGTCCTGCTCGAGACGGACTGGACCGGGCTGGTGGGCCAGGTCCGGGCTCGGGTGAGCCAGCGGTCGCTCGTGGTGCTGCTCACCTCGCTGGACCCCGCGGCGGTGGAGACCGGCCTGCTGCCCGTCGTGGACCGGCTCACCGGGACCCACCAGGTCGTGGTGGCGGCCGTCGCCGACGCCGACGTCACGACGCTGGCGGCCGGCCGGGACACCGTCGAGGAGGTGTACGACGCGGCCGCGGCCTCCCGGGGGGACCTGGACCGGTCCGCGGTGGCGGCGGTGCTGCGGCAGCACGGCGCCGAGGTGCTCGAGGCCCTGCCGGACCAGCTGGCGCCGCGCCTGGCCGACACCTACCTCGCGCTCAAGGCCGCCGGGCGGCTCTGAGCCGCCCGGTCAGCCGGCGGTGGGCAGCACCGCGCCGGCGCGGTCGGCATCGAGGTCGCCCGTCTCCCCCGCGGTCACGGCGCGGCGTCCCAGGACGAGGAAGTACGCGAGGAAGGCCGCGAGCGCGAGCGCTCCGATCGTGATCTTCAGCCACCACGGCAGCGCGGAACCCGTCACGAAGCCCTCGACCAGTCCGGACAGGCCGAGCGCGGCGGCGAGTCCCACGACCACGGTGATCATCGCGCGCCCCTCGGCGGCGAGCGCCACGACCCGCCGCCGCGGGCCAGGGTCGACCCAGGTCCAGAACAGCTTGAGCCCGGCGGCACCGGCCACGAAGATGCTGGTCAGCTCCAGCAACCCGTGCGGGGCGATGAGCTGCAGGAACAGCGGCAGCTCGCCGTGGGCGGCCATCATGCCGCCGGTGGCCCCGATCTGGACCGCGTTGTTGCCCAGCACGAACACCGGGAACACCCCGGTGATGCCGGTCGCGATCGTCTGGGCGGCGATCCAGGCGTTGTTGGTCCACACCATCGCCGCGAAGGAGAGCTGCGGGTCGTAGTAGGACGCGAACGCCTCGTCGACGTACTGCTGGCGCTGGGAGGGCGTCCCCATCGCCGCGAGCGCGTCGGGGTCGACGGCGACCCAGACCCCGGCGGTGACGGCCACGGCGAGGAAGGCGACGGTGACGGCGAGGATCCACCACCGGATCCGGTAGAGCGCGGCCGGGACCGACACGACGGCGAACCGGACGACGTCCGACCAGGCCGGCTCGTGCGAGCCGGCGATCTTGGTGCGGGCCCGGGTGAGCAGCTCCGACAGCCGGGTGACGGTCGCGGGGTCCGGTGCCGCCGACCGCACCGTGGACAGATGGGTGGCGACGGCCTGGTAGAGGCGGACGATCTCGTCCGCCTCGGCACCGTCGAGCCGCCGGCGCTTCGACAGCTCCGCCAGGCGGTCCCACTCCGGGCGGTGCACGGCGGTGAAGGCGTCCAGGTCCACGGCCGATACCCTGCCACATGTGGCGACGCACCGAGCGGACGGAAGCACCGTGACCGACGGCATCCTCATCGGCGAGGGCGTGCTGCTCGACGCCCGGCCGGCCTCGTTCGCCTCCCGGTCGGCGGGGGCGCTCATCGACGTGGCGGTGACGATCGGCGGGCTCGTGCTGGCGATCTGGGTCGTCACGGGGATCCTCGTCTGGCAGTCCGACGTCGCGGCGGCGTCGCAGTGGGGACGGGCGGCCGTGATCGCGATCGTCGTGCTGCTGCTCGTCGTGCTGCCGACCACCGTGGAGACGCTCACGCGCGGACGGTCGCTCGGCAAGCTCGCCACCGGGCTGCGGGTGGTGCGCGACGACGGCGGCCCGGTCCGGGTGCGGCACGCGCTGGTCCGGTCCCTGGTGGGGGTCTTCGAGATCTGGCTGACGGCGGGCTCGGTCGCGGTCATCACCTCGCTGGCCAACGCCCGCGGGAAGCGTCTCGGCGATCTTCTGGCGGGCACCTACGCGGTCCGGGTCCGCGGTGCGCGCAGCTGGGAGCAGCCGCTGGTCATGTCCCCGGCCCTGGCCACCTGGGCCCGGTCGGCCGACATCCGACGCCTGCCCGACGGCCTGGCGCTGCGCGCCCGGCAGGTGCTGGACCGCGCCCCCCGGCTGGCCCCGGCGTCGCGCGCGCGGCTGACCGACGAGCTGGCCGCCCAGATGGAGGCCTACGTGGCCCCGGGGCCGCCGTCCGGCACCCCGGCCGAGTCGTTCCTGCACGCGGTGCTCCACGAGCGCCGCGACCGGGAGCTGGCACGGGGCCGCCAGGAGCAGGAACGGGCGGTGGCGCAGGCGGCGTCCCTGCACCGGCTGCCCTACGGCGTCCCCGACCCCCGGAACTGACCCGGCCCCGCACCCGCCTCCGACCTGGGCGAGCGCGCCGCGCCGGGAGTACCGTCGCTGACAAACGGGCAGTGACCGACAGGCGAGGAGCAGGCGTGTCCGACCCCGTGCTCGACATCTCCGGGCTCGTCAAGACGTTCGGCTCGTTCCGCGCGCTCGACGGGCTGGACCTCCGCCTCGAGGCCGGGGAGGTGCGCGGGTTCCTCGGGCCCAACGGCGCCGGGAAGACCACGACCCTGCGTGTCGTGCTCGGCATGATCCGCGCCTCGGGAGGGCGGGTGCGGCTCTTCGGCCAGGACCCGTGGCGCCGGGCGGTACGCCTGCACCGGCGGCTCACCTACGTGCCGGGTGACGTCGCCCTGTGGCCCGGCCTGACCGGCGGGCAGTGCATCGACGTGCTCGGCGCGTCCGGGCCGCCGCTGGACCCGGCGCGGCGCGCCGAGCTCGTCGACCGGTTCGACCTCGACCCCACCAAGCGGGTGCGCGACTACTCCCGCGGGAACCGGCAGAAGGTCGCCCTCGTCGCCGCCCTCGCCGCACGGGCCGACCTCTTCGTGCTGGACGAGCCCACGGCGGGCCTCGACCCTCTGATGGAGGAGGTCTTCCGCGAGTGCGTCACCGAACGGGTGTCCGACGGCGCCGCGGTGCTGCTGAGCAGCCACATCCTGTCCGAGGTCGAGGCGCTGTGCTCGACGGTCACGATCATCCGCCGCGGCCGGACCGTCAAGGCCGGATCCGTCGCGGAGCTGCGGGGTCTCGCCCGCACCACGGTGCGCGCGGTCGTGCCGGGAACCCCGCCCGACCTCGACCGGTTCGACCTGCACGACCTCAAGGTCTCCCCCGTGTCCGACGGCGGGTCGGGTCGCGAGATCACCTTCACCGTGGAGCCCGACCAGCTGGACCGCGTGCTGCGCCCGCTCGTCGACGGGGGGCTCCGGGGGCTCACGGTCCGTCCGCCCAGCCTGGACGAGCTGTTCCTGTCCGAGTACGACGAGGCACCGGCATGACCGGACGGACGGGCGACGGGCTGGGCACGGTGCTGCGGCTCCAGCTGCGCACCGGCTGGAAGGCTCTGGTGGCCTGGGTCGGCGGCATCGTCGGCACCTACGCCGCGACGGTCGCCGCCATCGACACCACCTACGGCACCACGGAGCAGCTCGCGACCTACGAGGCGACCGTGGGGTCGGACCCGACGATGGCCGCCATCAACGGCACGCCGTACGGCGCCGACACCCTCGGTGGCGTGGCCGCCAACGAGTTCGGGTTCATCGCCGCCATCGCGGTGCCCCTCATGGGCCTCCTGCTCGTGGCACGTTCCACCCGCGCCGCCGAGGAGAACGGCCTGCTCGAACTGCTGCGGTCGCGGGCGATCGGCTCCCGCGCCCCGTGGGTGGCCGCGCTGCTCGTCACCGCGAGCGCCCTGCTCCTCGTCGGGCTCGGCATGGTCGTCTCGCTGACGGCCTACGGCGTCGACCTCGCCGACGCCGTCCTCTACGGCGCGTCCGTGACCGCCCTCGGCTTCGTCTTCGCCGGCCTGGCGACCCTGGCGGGCCAGCTCCTGCGCCGGTCCGCCGGTGTCATCGCCGTGGGCGTCGTCGTGCTGGGCGTCGCCTACGTCTTCCGGGCGATCGGCGACGTCGAGGACAACGGCTGGAAGTGGCTGTCCCCGCTCGCCTGGCAGCAGGAGACCCGGCCGTTCACCGACGACCCCCGGGTCTGGCCGCTGCTGCTCGCCCTCGGCGCGGCGACGACCCTCGGCGCGCTCGGCCTCGCACTCGTCGGCCGTCGTGACCTGGGCAGCGCGATGGTGACGAGTCGGCCCGGGCCGGCCTCCGCCGGGAGGTTCCTGACGACCGGACCGGGGCTCGCGCTGCGCCGCCACGGCGCGACCCTCGTCGCCTGGCTGGTGGGCGCCGCCCTGGTCGGCGCGATGATGGGCGCCTTCACCGACGACATCGCGGACGTCGTGGCGGCGAACCCGGAGCTGACCGAGATGTTCTCCGCTGGTGTCGTCGGGGACCCGACGAGCTGGTACGTGTCGTTCACGCTGGTGCTGGTCATGCTCATGGCCTTCGGGGCGTCCGCCCAGGTCCTGGCCCGCGTGCGGCGCGAGGAGACGCACGGCCGCCTCGAGGCCGTGCTGGCCCTGTCCGTGCGCCGGACGACGTGGCTGGGCACCCACGCCGCCGTCGCGGTGCTCGGCGGTGCGCTCGTGGCCCTGGCGGGTGGGGCCGGGCTGGCCGCGACCACCGCTCGTACCACCGGCGACGACGCGGGAGCGCTGGTCGCGACGGTGCAGTACCTGCCCGCCGTGGTGGTCGTCGCCGCGCTCGGGGTGGCGCTGCTCGGGCTGCTGCCCCGTGCGCTGGCGCTGATGTGGGTCGCGATCGCCTATATCGCGGTCGTCGAGACCCTCGGCGAGACCCTGAGCATGCCGGACGCGGCGCTGGAGGTCTCCCCCCTGCACGCCATCGGCCGCCTCCCGACCGAAGACCCGACGGGCGGCGCGGTGACGGTCGTCGGGGCCGTCGCGGTGGCGCTGCTCATCGCCGGTCTGGCCGGCTTCCGCCACCGCGACGTGCCCCGCTGAGGCTCAGTACCGGTAGTGCTCCGGCTTGTACGGTCCCTCGACCGGGACGCCGATGTAGTCGGCCTGCTCCTTGCTGAGGTCGGTCAGTCGGACGCCGAGCGCGTCCAGGTGCAGCCGCGCGACCTTCTCGTCGAGCGCCTTGGGCAGCCGGTAGACCTGGCGGGCGTACTGGCGCTCGTCGGCCGGACGGGCCATGTCGGCGAACAGCTCGAGCTGTCCGATGACCTGGTTGGCGAACGAGTTCGACATGACGAACGAGGGGTGGCCGGTGGCGTTGCCCAGGTTGAGCAGCCGTCCCTCGGAGAGCACGATGACCGACCGCTCGGCACGACCTTCGGCGGCGGGCAGCGTCCACTCGTGCACCTGGGGCTTGATCTCGGTCTTGACCACGTCAGGGACCGCCGCGAGGCCGGTCATGTCGATCTCGTTGTCGAAGTGGCCGATGTTGCCGACCACGGCCTTGTCCTTCATCGCCAGCATGTGCTCGACCCGGATGACGTCCTTGTTGCCGGTGGTGGTGACGAAGAAGTCCGCCTCGCCCACGACGTCCTCGAGCCGCGCGACCTGGAACCCGTCCATCGCGGCCTGCAGCGCGCAGATGGGGTCGACCTCGGAGACGATGACCCGGGCGCCCTGGCCGCGGAAGGCCTCGGCGGCCCCCTTGCCGACGTCACCGTAGCCGGCGACGAAGGCGACCTTGCCGCCGATGAGGATGTCCGTGGCGCGGTTGATGCCGTCCGGCAGCGAGTGGCGGATGCCGTACTTGTTGTCGAACTTCGACTTGGTCACCGAGTCGTTGACGTTGATCGCCGGGAACAGCAGCTCACCGGAGTCCGCCAGGTGGTAGAGGCGGTGCACACCGGTCGTGGTCTCCTCGGTGACACCCCCGATCTGCTCGGCGACGCCGGTCCAGCGCAGGGGGTCGATCTCGAGGTCACGGCGCAGCAGGTCCCGCACGACGTTCATCTCGTGCGTGTGGTCCGGCTCCCCGGGCAGCGTGTTCGGCGGCACGGCACCGATGCGCTCGTACTGGAGGCCGAGGTGGACCAGCAGGGTCGCGTCCCCGCCGTCGTCGAGGATCAGGTTCGGGCCCTCGCCCTCGGGCCACACCAGGATCTGCTGCGTGCAGTCCCAGTACTCCTCGAGCGTCTCGCCCTTCCAGGCGAAGACGGGCACGCCCCGCGGGTCCTCCGGGGTGCCGTCGGGGCCGACGACGACGGCGGCCGCCGCCTCGTCCTGGGTGCTGAAGATGTTGCAGCTCGCCCAGCGCACCTCGGCGCCGAGCGCGGTCAGCGTCTCGATGAGCACGGCGGTCTGCACGGTCATGTGCAGCGACCCGGCGATGCGGGCGCCGGCCAGCGGCCGCGCCTCGCCGTACTCGGCGCGCAGCGCCATGAGGCCGGGCATCTCGTGCTCGGCGAGCCGGATCTGGTGCCGGCCGGACTCCGCCAGCGCGAGCGAGCGGACCTTGTAGCGGCCCGGCACCTCGTCGAAGCCGGCGGCCGGTCGGCCGGTGGTCGCAGCGGTGTCGGTCATGGGTGCCCTCCTGGGACGTCGTGGGTCTCGTGTCGCGCGCTGGGGGCTCCCGTCGGCGCTGGTCCCAGCCTAGCGGCGACCACTCCGGCCCTCTCGCTGGATTGTTACCCAAACGTGACCTAGAGTCCCGGGGATGGTCTCGAGCACCCACACGGCACCGCGCATGCACCTCCTGGACGTGCTGCGCTTCGGAGCGGCACTGGCCGTGGTGCTCTACCACTTCACCGCGACACCGACGGCGGACCGGTACTGGGGCGTCGACGTCTCCGTCCTCTTCGCGGGCGTCAACGAGGTCACCCGGTACGGCTGGCTCGCCGTCGAGGCGTTCTTCGTCATCAGCGGCTTCGCGATCCTGTGGAGCGTCCAGGGACGGACGCTCGCCCAGTTCACCGGCTCCCGCGTCGGTCGCCTCTACCCGGCGTTCTGGGCCTGCGTGGCCGCCACCGCCGCGCTGCAGAGCCTCTGGGACGGCGGCCGTCACCTGAGCGCGGCCGAGACCCTCGCGAACGCGACCATGGCGCCCGACCTCTTCGGCGCCGAACCCTCCCAGGTCGTCTACTGGACGCTGCTGGTCGAGCTGAAGTTCTACCTGCTCATCGGCGTCGCGCTCGCCGTCGGTCCCCTGACCCGCGGCCGGGCGGTCGTGCTGGCCCTCGGCTGGCCCGCCGTCGGCATGGTGATCAGCGGTCTGGGCTACCCCTGGCTGGCCGAGCTCCTGTCCGCCCGGCACGCCGTCTACTTCGGCATCGGGATGCTGCTGTTCGTGCTCTGGCGGGACCTGACCAGCCGCGGCGAGGAGCCCTCCGTCGGACGACGTGCCCCGTCGACCCGGGCGGTCGGCGCGGCCCTCGCCGTCCTCGTCGTCGCCGGGGCGGAGCGGGTGGTGCACGCCGCCGGGCTCGCCACCGAGCTGCAGGGCGTCGAGGTGGACCCCGTGGTCTCCGTCGGCGTCCTCCTGGCCGGCATCGCCCTCGTCGCCGCCGCCACCCATCCGCGCGCCACCGTGCGCCACCGTGGCGCGGCGTCGGCGTGCGTCACCGCCGGCGCGCTGACGTACCCCCTGTACCTGGTGCACACGCAGTTCGGGTGGGCCGTCACCGAGTGGCTGAGCACGGCCGGCGTCGGCACGTGGCCGACCCTCGCCGCCGCCGTCGGCGTCTCGCTGCTGCTGGCCGCCGCGATCCATCACGGGGTCGAGCAGCCGTCCTCCCGGCCCCTGCGCCGTGCGGTCACCGAGCGCCTGCAGGACGCGGCTCCGCTCGCTCCCCCGGCCCTGCCGGACGATGGACGTCCCACGCTGTCCGGGGGCGCGGCGCACGACCACGGTCGCGTGGTCGCCGGCACGACGGCCGGGACGGCGCCGCTGCACGCGATGCTGCGCTGAGAGGTGCCCGCACGACGCAGCGCCCGCCCCGGCGGACCGGGACGGGCGCTGCGGTGCCCGACGTCGTCGGGCGGTGACGTGGAGGCGTCAGCTGTCGATCGAACCGACGGCGTCCCCGTTCTCCTCGAGCCAGGCCTCGACACCGGCGGCCGGGTCGTCCGGGTTGTCGTTGACGACGGAGTTCTCGAGCGTGCCGAACTGCTCGTCGTCCAGCGTCATGCCGCCGATCCAGTCAGCGACCTCGGGGTACTCGTCGGAGAACCCTTCGGTGGCGAGGAAGTGCAGGCCCTCGGAGTCGCCGAGCGCACCCTCCGGGTCCTCGAGGTCCTTGACCGGGTAGGCGGAGTTCGCCCAGAACGGCCGCCACAGCGTGACGACGATGTCCTCCTCGTTCTCCGTGGCCTGCTCCAGCTCCGTGAGCATCGCCGTGGTGGAGGACTCCTGCAGGGTGTAGCCGGCCTCGTCCAGACCGTAGGTCGGGATGACCGACTCCTTGGTCACGCGGGTCAGGCCGGCACCGGGCTCGATGCCCACGATGGTGCTGTCGAACATGTCCGCGTTGTCCGCGAGCTCGTCGATCGAGTCGATGTCCGTGTACTCCGGCACGGCGAAGGTCAGCTTCGCGTTGTCGTAGTACGTCGAGAGGTCCTCGATGGAACCCTCGTACTGCTCCATGTAGTCCGCGTGGGTGACCTCGGGCCAGGCCGACGGGTAGATGTCGACGTCGCCGTCGGCCAGGGCGGTGTACAGCACACCGGCCTCGCTGATCTCCTGGTGCTCGACGGTGTAGCCGGCCTCGGTCAGCTTCGCGTCGAGCAGGTAGGCGGTGCTCAGACCGTCGGTCCAGGCCGGGATGTAGCCCAGCGTGATGGTGCCCTTGTCGCCGCCCTCGGCGGAGGACTCCTCGCCGGAGCCGCTGCCGTCGTCGGAGCTGCAGGCGGCCAGGGTCAGGCCGAGCGCCGCGACGGAGGCGAAGGCGACGCCGTGGCGAAGATGCTTGCGATGGGTGCTCATGTGATGAGTTCCTTCCGTGTCGGGGGACGAGGTCCCCGGTCAGGGACGGTGTCCCGTGACGTGTGCGTCCCGGGCGGGACTGTCCTGCCCGGGCAGGACGTGCAGGGGTTCTGGGGGTGAGGGATCAGACCGTGGCGGGGGCGGCCCGGCGCTTGCGCACCATGGACACCAGCGAACGCCCCGTGGGCTGGCCGATCGCACCGGTCACCCGGTCGAGGAAGATCGCCAGGATCACGACCGACAGACCGGCCTCGAAGCCGAGGGCGACGTCGATGCGGGAGATCGAGGACACGACCTGCTGGCCGAGGCCACCGGCGCCGACCAGGCCGGCCACGACGGCCATCGACAGGGCCAGCATGATGACCTGGTTGACACCGGCCATGATCGTGGGCAGGCCCAGCGGGAGCTGGATCCCGCGCAGGATCTGCCAGGGCGTGCCGCCGAAGGCCTCGCCGGCCTCGACGGTCTCGGAGTCCACCCCGCGGATGCCGAGCTCGGTGAGCCGGACGCCCGGGGGCAGGGCGAAGACGATCGTGGCGAACACGCCGGCCGCCACGCCGATGCCGAAGAAGATGACGACCGGCACGAGGTAGACGAACGCCGGCATCGTCTGCATGAAGTCGAGGATCGGCTTGACCACCGTGCTCACGCTGTCGCTGCGGGCGGCCAGGATGCCCACCGGCACGGCGATGACCACGGCGATCGTGGTGGCCACCAGCACCAGGGCGAGCGTCTCCATGGCCGGCTCCCACATGTCCATGCTCACGATGAGCAGGGTGCCGAGCAGGGTGAAGACCGCCAGGCCCCACGACCGCACCAGCAGCGCCAGCACGGTGAAGATCGCGACCCCCACCAGCGGCGGCCACGAGAGCAGGAGCTCGGTGATCGTGTCGACGAAGGTGAACAAGAAGGTGCTGATCCCGTCCAGCACCCCGCCGAAGTTGTCGGTGATCCAGTCGATCCCGTCCTCGACGGCGTTGCCGACCGGGATGTTGGGGACGGCGGACATCGGGGTCATCACTTCGCTCCTGCCGGGTCGAGAACGGGCTCACCGTCGGCGGGGCCGTCGCCCTCGCGCTCGACGGACTCGTCGAGGTCGTCGGTGGTGGGTCCGGACAGCGCGCTGAGCAGCGTCACCCGCGGGATGATGCCCTGCAGGCGGCGGTTCTCGTCGACGACGGCCAGCGGGGCCTTGCTGGCCGCGGCGTGGTGGAACAGCTCGGCCAGCGGCGTGTCGGTGCCGACCTCGGCCACCTCCGTGTCACCGAGGGGCAACCGGTCGCTCCCGGCCCGGACCGCCTCCGCGACGTCGTCCTCCCACACGATCCCCTGCACGCGCCGGTCGCGGCCGGTCACGAGCAGCGAGGAGGTCTGGTGCTCGCGCATCAGCTTGTGGGCAGCCTTCGGGCCGGACTCGGTGCCCACGACGGCGACGGGACGCTCCATCACCGCGCCGGCGCTGAGCACGCGGCTGCGGTCCACGTCCGCGACGAACTGGGCCACGTAGTCGTTGGCCGGCTCGTTGAGGATCTCCTCGGAGGTGCCGATCTGGACGACCCGGCCGTCGCGCATCATCGCGATGCGGTCGCCGAGACGCATCGCCTCGTTGAGGTCGTGGGTGATGAACAGGATCGTCTTGCCCAGCTCGGCCTGCAGCTCGAGCAGCTGGTCCTGCATCTCCTTGCGGATCAGCGGGTCCAGGGCGCTGAACGCCTCGTCCATCAGCATGACGTCCGTGCCGGCCGCGAGGGCGCGCGCCAGGCCGACGCGCTGGCGCATGCCGCCCGAGAGCTGGCCGGGCATGGAACCGCCCCAGCCACCCAGGCCCACCATGCTCAGGGCCTCCTCGGCCTTGGCCTCGCGCTCGGCCTTGCTGACGCCGCGCAGCGTCAGCGGGTAGGCGGCGTTCTCGCCGACGGTGCGGTGCGGCAGCAGGGCGAAGTGCTGGAACACCATCGACACCTTGCTGCGACGCACGTCGCGCAGGCCGTTCTTGGACAGGTGGGTGACGTCCTGCCCGTCGATCGTGATGACGCCGTCGGTCGGCTCGAGCAGGCCGTTGACCATGCGGATCAACGTCGACTTACCGGAACCGGACAGACCCATGACGACGAAGATCTCGCCGGGCTTCACGTCGAAGGTGGCGTCGATGACCGCGGCGGTCAGTCCCTCCTTGCGGAGCTGATCGCGGTCCGCGCCTTCTTTCAGCATCCGGACGCCGCGTTGCGGTCGGCGCCCGAAGATCTTTGTCAGGCCACTTGCCTCGATGGCTGGCACAATTCTCCCTGGTCAGGGGGCATTTACTGGTCGTCGGACTCGGCCGGGGCCAGGCCCGTGCAGGCTGCGACCACCGGCTCGTCGGGCCGGTCGGTCACGAGTCGACACTCACGCACTACCCATCACACTAAGCGATATCTCGCGGGGACCGGCGGGGACCCCTGGAGCGGGCCGATGATCTTTATCACGATGTGTACCAATTTGTTATCGAGATGTGATCTGGCGCGCCTCGGGGCAAGACATATCGGAAACATGGGCGCCCTTTGACCGGTGAGCGGTCTCACGATGATCCGGGCGGCCGTGTGCACGACGTGTCCGCGTCGGGCCTAGGGTGGCGGCGTGCCCCGCGACCGCCTCCACCTCGGCCTCATGCTCGCCCTGACGTTCTCCACGGGGATCGCGGACGCCGTCGGCTTCCTCGGCCTGGACCGCGTCTTCACCGGCAACATGACGGGGAACGTGGTCATCCTCGGCATGGGCGTCGCCGGGGCCGACGACCTCCCCGTCGTCGGCCCGCTGCTGGCGTTCGTCACCTTCCTCGCGGGCGCCGGGCTCGGCGGCCTGGTGCTGCGCGCCGACGACGTCGGGTGGTCCGGACGCACGACGGCCTGCTTCGGCGCGGTCGGCGCGGTTCTCGTCGCCCTGACCGTGCTGCTCGGCGTCCACGGCACCGACATGCCGCACGGCGTCCAGCTCACGGTCACCGGGATGCTGGCGGGCGCGATGGGTCTCCAGGCCGCCGCGGCCCGACACCTCGCGGTCAAGGAGATCACCACCGTCGTGGTCACCAGTGCCATCACCGGGCTGGCCATGGACTCGCGACTCGTCGGGGGCCACGGACGTCACGTCGGCCGCCGGGTCGCGGCGATCGTCCTGCTCGGGGCCGGCGCCGGTGTCGGCGCCGCGCTGCTGCAGATCCACCTCGCCCTCGGCGTCGCCGTCAGCGCAGTGATCGCGCTGGCCGTGACCGTCGTCGGACACCTTCGCGGACGGGAGACCGCATGACCTTCACCCCACCACCCGCCTCGACCACCCGGCCCGACCTGCAGGGCACGTTCGGGATGGCCGCCTCCACGCACTGGCTGGCCACCGCGAGCGCCCAGTCGGTGCTGGAGCGGGACGGCAACGCCTTCGACGCCGCCTGCGCGGCGGCGTTCGTCCTGCACGTCGTCGAGCCGCACCTCAACGGACCCGGCGGCGACCTCGTCGGCCTGTTCAGCACCGCCGACGAACCCGACGACCCCCGCGTCCTCATGGGGCAGGGCCCGGCACCGGCGGGCGCGACGATCGACCACTACCGCGACACCGAGGGACTCGACCTCGTCCCCGGCTCCGGCGCCCTGGCCGCCGCCGTCCCGGCCGCGGTCGACGCCTGGCTCGTGCTGCTGCGCGATCACGGCACCTGGACCGTGCGCGACGTGCTGGCCTACGCCGTCGGCTACGCCCGCGACGGCCACCCCGTGCTGCCGGCCGTGGCCGCGACCGTCGAACGGGTCAGCGGACTCTTCGCCGAGCACTGGCCGACGTCGGCGGCGCGGTGGATGCCGGACGGCCGGCCGCCACGCCCCGGCGAGACGGTCACGAACCCCGCCTACGCCGCGCTGCTGGAGCAGCTCGGTGACGCCGCCGACGGCGCACCCTCCCGGGGCGCCGGGGTCGAGGCCGCCCGAACCGCCTGGCGCGAGCTGGTCGGGCCCGCCGTGGAGGAGTTCGTCGCGACGCCGCACCGGCACGCCGACGGGCGCGACCACGCCGGGGTGATGACGGCGGCCGACCTCGCGTCGTCGTGGGCGGGCTACGAGCAGCCCACGACGACGGAGTTCCGGGGCCGCACGATCGTCAAGACGGGCGCCTGGGGCCAGGGGCCCGTGCTGCTGCAGGCGCTGCGCCTGCTGGAAGGCTTCGAGGACGACCGGCTGGACGTGGCCACCGAGCTCGGCGCGCACACGGTGCTCGAGACGCTCAAGCTGGCCATCGCCGACCGGGACGCCTGGTACGGCGACACGGACGTGCCGCTGGACCACCTGCTGTCCGCCGCCTACGCGGCAGACCGTCGCGCGCTCGTCGGCGACCGGGCCTCGCACGAGCTGCGGCCGGGCAGCGTCCCGGGCCGCACCGCTCCCCCGCTCCCGCCGCTGCGCACGGCCGACGCCGCCGCCTCGGGCACCGGCGAACCGACCGTCCAGGTCAACGGCACCACCCGCGGCGACACCTGCCACCTCGACGTCGTCGACCGGTGGGGCAACATGATCAGCGCCACCCCCTCCGGGGGCTGGCTGCAGTCCTCCCCCACGATCCCGGCGCTCGGCTTCTGCCTCGGCACCCGGCTGCAGATGACCTGGCTGGACGAGTCCTCGCCGTCCCGGCTCGCCCCCGGCGTGCGGCCGCGCACGACGCTGTCGCCCACCCTCGTGCTCGACGGCGGCCTGCCGGTCATGGCCTGCGGCACGCCGGGCGGCGACCAGCAGGACCAGTGGCAGCTGCCGTTCCTGCTGCGCGTGCTGGTGGGCGGGTACACCCCGCAGGAGGCGATCGACGCCCCGACGCTGCACACCACCTCGATGGCCGACTCGTTCTGGCCCCGCGCCTGGACACCGGGCGGCGCCGTCGTCGAGTCGCGGCTCGGCGCCGACGTGATCGACGGGCTCGCACGGCGCGGCCACGTGCTCACCGAGGCGGGGCCGTGGTCGCTGGGCCGGCTGTCCGCGGTGACCCGGGACCCGGCCGACGGCCTGCTCGGTGCCGCCGCCAACCCGCGCGGCGCACAGGGCTACGCGTCCGGGCGCTAGGCGGGTCCGGCGGGCACGCTGCACGGTGCGACGGCCACGCGGCCGTCGTCCGTACCCGCCCCTCTGTCGAATCTCCTGGTCAGGCCCGACCGCGTCCGACGACGCCCCGCACCCGGCCACGGACCCGGCGCCCGAGCTCGTTCACGAGGTCCTTCGCCGGGGCGTCGCCCACGGCGACCCTGTCCGCCAGGGCGTCCTCCAGGTCGCGGCGCCTGGAGCGCTCACGCCGTCCGATGGAGAACAGGTCGGCGATCCGCTCGTTGTGCGCGACCCGCTGCCCGATGTCCGTCATGGCCGCGCGGTCCCAGGAGATCTCCTTGGCCAGGGTCGGACCCAGGTCCCACAGGTGGCCGAACCGTGCAAAGTCTCCCGCGTAGATCGTCTCGAGCTGCTCGAGCACACCGTCGTCGAAGACCTCGCGCCCGGCCGCCAGGGGCGTGTCGTTCTCGCGCGGCATGGCGAGGTCGTGGGGTTGACCGCGCCGTTCCAGATGCGCGCCGAGGTCCTCGAGCATTCGTGACAGCTCACGCATCTCGTAGATCCGGTCGTACGGGATCTGGTTCTCGCTGAGCCGGTCGGCCTGCGACCGGAAGTGGCCGTCACGCACGGGACCGTCACCGGCCGCGAGGGCGTCGACGAACCGCCGCCAGTCGTCCAGGACGTCGCCGGCGTCCTTCGGCACTCGCGGCAACCACGGCGCGTCGGCGAACTTGCGGTGGACGTAGACGGGGTCACCGACGAGGAACTTCGACTGCCACGCGGACCAGGCCCGCAGCCGGGGATCGCGGACGACCGCGAAGACGAACCAGCCGTTGGCCTGCGAGATCTCGGCCCGGCTCTCCGGCGACATCTCCGAGAGCCGGCCCACCCCCTTCCACAACCGCCGGTTGTGGACGAGCATCCTGCGGCTCTGCTCGTCGCTCAGGGCTCGACGAAACCCCTGGGGGTCCTGCCCGCTGACCTCGGCCAGCATCCACTTGATGCTGCTGCAGGCGTTCTTGGGCAACTGCGTGTACAGGATCTTCTGGTCGGGAAACACCCAGGTGTTGCGCAACGTGGCTGCCTCAGCCGAGGTCGGACCACCGGTCATTCTCATCTCCAAGCATGAACGAGGGGGCCGGCCCCGCGCGGGCCGACCCCCGGACCGATCAGGACGAGTGCGGCAGCCCGCCGATCATGCCGGCCGCCACGGTCCGGTTGGTCGACTCGTCCACGAGGATGAACGACCCCGTCTGGGGGTTCTGCTGGTACGGGTCGACGAACAGGGGCTGCGTCACCCGGAGCTGGATGCGGCCGATCTCGTTGAGCTTGATCTCGGTCGCCTCCTCGTCCCGGTGCAGCGTGTTGACGTCGACGCGGTAGTTGATGTCCTTGACCATCGCCCGCGCCCACCGCGTGGTGTGCTTGATCGCGTACTTCTTGCCCTTGACCAGCGACGACTCGGAGTCCATCCAGCAGATCTGCGCGTCGATGTTCTGCAGCGCCGCCGGCGTGTTGTTCGGTCGCGCGATCATGTCCCCACGGGAGATGTCGATCTCGTCCGCCAGGCGGACGGTCACGGCCATCGGGGGGTAGGCCTCCTCGACCGGACCGTCGGCGGTGTCGATCGCCTCGATGGTCGTCTCGAGGCCGGCCGGCAGTGCGACGACCTTGTCACCGGGCTTCATGACGCCGGACGCGACCGTGCCCGCGTACCCGCGGTAGTCACGGGCGTCGTGCGACTGCGGCCGGATCACGTACTGGACGGGGAACCGGACGTCCATGAGGTTGCGGTCGGAGGCGACGTGCAGCCGCTCGAGGTGGCTGAGCAGCGCCGGCCCGTCGTACCAGGGGGTGTTCTCCGAGCGGTTGACGACGTTGTCGCCCTCCAGCGCGGAGATCGGGATGAACGTCAGGTCCGGGACACGCAGGCGGGACGCGAACTCCGTGAAGTCTCGGCGGATGTTCTCGAACACCTCCTCGTCGTAGTCGACGAGGTCCATCTTGTTCACGCAGACCACGATGTGCGGCACGCCGAGCAGCGTCGCCAGGAACGTGTGTCGGCGCGACTGCTCGATGACGCCCTTGCGCGCGTCGACGAGGATCAGCGCGACGTCGGCGGTCGAGGCGCCCGTGACCATGTTCCGGGTGTACTGGATGTGCCCCGGGGTGTCGGCGATGATGAACTTGCGCTTCGGCGTCGCGAAGTAGCGGTACGCGACGTCGATCGTGATGCCCTGCTCCCGCTCGGCGCGCAGGCCGTCGGTGAGGAGCGCGAGGTCGGTGTAGTCGTTGCCGCGGTCCTTCGAGACCTGCTCCACCGAGTCCAGCTGGTCCTCGAAGATCGTCTTCGAGTCGAACAGCAGGCGGCCGATGAGGGTCGACTTGCCGTCGTCGACGGACCCGGCCGTCGCGAACCGCAGCAGGTCGATGGAGCCGTCGGTCAGAGCCTCGGCGGTGGTGTTCTCGGTCGTGGTCATGGCTTAGAAGTAGCCCTCTCGCTTGCGGTCCTCCATCGCGGCCTCGCTCACCTTGTCGTCGCCACGCGTGGCGCCGCGCTCGGTGATCCGGACGGCCGCGACCTCCTCGACGATGGCCTCGAGGGTGGTCGCCTTCGACTCGACGGCGGCGGTCAGGTTCGCGTCACCGACCGTGCGGTACCGCACGGACCGGACCTCGGAGGTCTCCCCCTCCTTGAGGGGCGTGAACTCGTTGACCGCGAACAGCATGCCGTCGCGCTCCACCACCTCGCGCTCCTGGGCGAGGTAGAGGTCCGGGATGTCGATCTGCTCGGCCGCGATGTAGGACCAGATGTCCAGCTCGGTCCAGTTGGACAGAGGGAAGACCCGGATCGACTCGCCCTGGTGGACCCGGCCGTTGTACAGGCTCCAGATCTCGGGGCGCTGGTTCTTCGGGTCCCACTGACCGAAGTCGTCGCGGAACGAGAAGACGCGCTCCTTGGCACGGGCCTTCTCCTCGTCACGCCGGCCACCGCCGAACGCGGCGTCGAAACCGTGCTTCTCGACGGCCTCCAGGAGCACCGGCGTCTGGATGCGGTTGCGCGAACCGTTCGGCTCCTCCTGGACCAGGCCGCGATCGATCGCGTCCTGCACGGAGGCGACGACGAGCTGGACCCCGAGGTTCTCCACCCAGCGGTCACGGCAGTCGAGCACGGTCTGGAAGTTCAGACCGGTGTCGACGTGCATGATCGGGAACGGGATGCGCGCCGGGGCGAAGGCCTTCGCCGCCATGTGCAGCATCACGATGGAGTCCTTGCCGCCGGAGAACAGCAGGACGGGACGCTGCATCTCCGCCGCCACCTCCCGGAAGACGTGGATGCTCTCCGCTTCGAGGCTGCGGAGCTGGCTCAGGACGTGGGACGTCACGACTGGGCACCTTCCTTGATCGCCACGCCGACCTCCTGCAGCGCCGCACGCAGGTGCGCGGTCAGGGCCGGGTGGCAGACGAACAGATCGGGGAGCCAGGGGTCCTGGCGGTTGTACTCGAGCGGGGAGCCGTCGAGCCGGGTCGCCGTGTGGCCGGCGGCCAGCGCGACACCGACGGGCGCCGCCGAGTCCCACTCGTATTGTCCACCACCGTGGACGTAGGCATCGACCGTGCCGTCGACGGCGGAGACCACCTTGACGCCGGCCGAGCCCATCGGCACCAGCTCGACGTCGCCGCGCCGGGCGAGGTCGGCGACGAACTGCGGGGGCCGGGAGCGGCTGGCGGCGATGCGGAGCGGGCGGTCACCGGCCAGCACGGCGCGCACCGACTCGTCGAGGTCCGCGGCGGACGACGGCGTCACCGTCGTGTGCACGACCTGACGAGCCGGCAGCGCGACGGCGGCCGCCGCGAGACCTCCCGGACCAGCGGTGGCGTCTTCCTGGCCGCGCACCCAGAGGGCGACGTGCACGGCGAAGTCGTCACGCCACGAGCCGTCCTCGGTGCGCTCGGCGAACTCACGGGTGCCGTCCAGCGGGTCGATGATCCAGACCCGGTCGGCGTCCAGCCGAGCCGCGCCGTCCTTCGCCTCCTCGGACAGGACCGCGTCCTCCGGGCGGGCGTGCGTCAGGGCGGCGGCCAGCCAGCTCTGGGCGGCCGCGTCGCCGGCGTTCTTCAGCTCCCGGGGGTCGAACTCGCCCCCGGCGGCGTCGACGTCGGCGCGCAGCGAGAGCAGCACGCGTCCCGCCTTCTCGGCCAGAGCGGCGGCCAGTTCGCCGTCGCCCGTCGTCGGGTCAGGAAGCGCCGGTGATGGCGTGGTCATCGAGCTCCTCGTGTCTCGGGGCTTGGCACGCGAGGGGCCAAGGACTCGGCCGAGGCTACCATTGCGGCCATGTCTGGCCACGCCTCGATCCGCCGTGCGGGGCCCGTCCTGCCCCGGTCCGCCGGGGCGGCGCGCGGGACGGCGCCGACGGACCCGCCGCCCGCCCGGAGCACGGAGGGGCCGCACCGGTGATCGACGTCGATCCCGCCCTCGCGCTCGGCGGCCTCGTCGTCGGCTTCGTGGTCGGTCTGACGGGCATGGGTGGCGGGGCGCTCATGACCCCCATGCTGATCTTCGTGTTCCGGGTGGACCCCCTGGTCGCCGTCTCGAGCGACATCGTCGCGAGCCTCTTCATGAAGCCGGCGGGGGCCGTCGTCCACCTCCGGCGCCGGACGGCGAACCTGCGGCTCGTCGGCTGGCTCTGCGTCGGGTCGGTCCCGGCGGCCTTCGGCGGCGTCTTCCTGATCCGTGCGCTCCCCTTCGGCGACTCCCTCGACGAGGCCCTGCGCCTCGTGCTCGGCGTCGCCCTCCTGCTCGCGGCGACGATGCTCGTCGTGCGCGCGACGATCGGCATGGTGCAGCACCAGCGCGCCCTCGGGGAGGGGCCCGTCCGTCCGACCAACGCCGGGGTGGTGGTCCGCCCGGTCCCCACGGTCGCCCTGGGGGCGGTCGCCGGTCTGCTCGTGGGCATGACGTCGGTCGGGTCGGGGTCGATCGTCATCGTGGCGCTGCTGATGCTCTACCCCGCGCTCAAGGCCTCCAACCTGGTCGGCACCGATCTCGTGCAGGCCGTGCCGCTGGTCGCCGCGGCCGCGCTCGGCCACCTGATGTACGGGGACTTCTCGCTGGACCTGACCACCTCGCTGCTGATCGGCGCCGTCCCCGGCGCGTGGGCCGGCGCCCACGTCTCCAGCCGGGCCCCGGGCGGCCTCATCCGACGCGCGCTCGCCGTCCTCCTGCTCGCCTCCGGGCTGAAGCTGCTGGGCGCACCGCTCGCCGTCGTGCTGGGTGCCGCCGCGGTCGCGCTGGTCGGGGGGAACATCGCCTGGGTCCTGATCAGGGACCGGCTGGCCCACCACCCACCACGTACCCCGCCGACGCCGGACCGGGCGTCGGTCTCGACGACGAAGGACGACACCGAACGCCCATGAACACACCGGAGACGACCTACGTCCTCAGCCCGGTCGAGCTCGACCTGCTCGAGCTCCACCTCGGTGGCGGGACGGACACGCTGACCCTGCTCGACCGCCCGGTGCAGGGACCCGTGACGCTCACCGACGCGGAGAACACGCCGCTGGCCGTCGTCGGGGAGGACGGCCACGCGACCGCGCTCAAGCCGATCGCCCGCGCCGCGGGGCCGCACTGGGACCCGGCGGTGCGCCGCGGCGCCCACGACGTCGCCCACGAGATCCGCCGCGAGGTCGGGCCCGTCGGTGACGTGCTGGCCCTCCTGGTCGACGCCGCCCCGACACGGGACGAGCTGGACGCCCTCGACGGTCTCGTCGCCGGGGCCGCCGCCGTGCTGGTGCTGGTGCCCGCGTCCCGGCGGCACCCGGAGCCCGGTCACCTCGGCGCGCCCGGCCTCGCGCGCGTCGGCACCGTGGTGGGCGACGCCGTCGCCGCCGCGTTCGACGGGCCGGTCCGGACCGTCGTCGTGCCCTGGGCCGACGGCGCCGGACTGCGCTGGGACGACGTCGCCACCCACCACGGCGCGGACCGCGTGGAGCGCCTGGCCGACCACCGGACTCCCCCGACGGCCGAGCGGGTGGCACGTCTGAGCACGCTGTGGTCGAGGGAGGTCGGGACCCTGTACCCCGACGCGGTCGCCCGGGAGGTGGAGCACGCCGCGCGCGGTGCCCGGTCCGAGGGCACGGTCGTGTTCTTCACCGGCCTGTCCGGTTCCGGCAAGTCCACCGTCGCCCAGGCGCTGGCGGCCGAGCTCGACGACGAGGGGCGCCACACGACGCTCCTCGACGGCGACGCCGTGCGACAGCACCTGTCCAAGGGTCTCGGGTTCGACAAGGCGTCGCGCGAGCTCAACGTCGAGCGCATCGGCTACGTGGCCTCGCTGGTCGCGTACCACGGGGGTGTCGCGATCGCGGCACCGATCGCCCCGTTCGCGTCCGGGCGGGCCCGGGTGCGGGAGATGGCCCAGGCCGCCGGCCGGTTCGTCCTCGTGCACGTCTCCACACCGCTGGAGGTCTGCGAGGCGCGGGACCGCAAGGGCCTCTACGCCAAGGCCCGTGCCGGGGAGATCCCCGAGTTCACCGGGATCTCGTCACCGTACGAGGAGCCGACCGACGCCGACCTCGTCGTCGACACGTCGGTCACCTCGGTGGAGGCCGCCGTGGCGCAGGTGAAGAACCTGCTCTGAGCCCGGGCGACGGTCAGGCGTCGGGCGCCCGCGCCTTGTCCTGCCGCCGAGCCCTGCCGCCCGAGCCCTGGCTGCCGCCCCCTCCGTTGCGCTTCCGGCGTCGCCCCCCGGCCTGTCCGCCGGAGCGGGCCTGCCGGTGCGCCCGGACGAACTCGCGATAGGCCGCCGTGACCTCCTCGACAGGTCCGTCCATCACGAGCTGGCCCTGGTGCATCCACAGCACCCGGGTGCACATCGCCTCGATCGTGGAGATCGAGTGGCTCACCAGGAAGACCGTTCCTGCCTGCTGTCGGACCTCGGCGATGCGTGCCTTGGAACGCGCCTTGAACGCGGCGTCACCGGTGGCCAGCGCTTCGTCGACCATGAGGATGTCGGGGATGGCCGCCGAGCTGATCGCGAAGCGGAGCCGCGCCGCCATCCCGGAGGAGTAGGTCTTCATGGGCATGTCCACGAAGTCGCCGATGTCCGCGAACTCGACGACCTCGTCGAACCTCTCGTCCACCTGCTTGGGTGTCATGCCGAGGGCCAGGCCACCGATCTCGATGTTCTTCGCCCCGGTCATCTGCGGCATGAGCGCGGCGTTGACCCCCAGGAGCGCCGGTTCGCCGTCCACGTACACCGACCCGGAGTGCGGGGGGATGAGGCCGGTGATCGCCCGCAACAGCGTCGACTTGCCCGAGCCGTTGATGCCGACGATCCCGATCGATTCCCCGTGCCGCGCCATGAAGGACACGCCGCGGACCGCATGGACCTCGGAGACGGCCCCGACGTGCTGGCGGCCGGCGCCGAGCAACCGCTTGACGAGGCTGCGCCGGGGCGGCTCGGCGTCCTGGACGTGGATCCCCTGCGCGCGGGCGCTCTCGGCCGTCTTGCCGCCGAACACCCGGAAGACGATGTGCAGGTCGTCGACGACCAGGCACGGATCACCGAGCGGGATCGCCTCAGCGTGCTCACCGGCGTCGTCGGCCTCGTCCTCCATGTCGAAGTCGAGGTGGGCGTCCGCCTCGGACACGTCGTCAGTCACGTCCGTACCTCTCCTCACCGCGCCAGAAGATGATGAATCCGGCGACGAAGAACACCACGGCCCAGATGATGCCGAGCCACCACTTGAACGGGTCCTGCAGGAACGCGTCCTCGTTCATCAGCGACGCCCGGGCCAGGTAGAGATACACCGCGACCGGCTGGTACTCGAGGATCGTGGTCGTCCAGCCCTGCATCCACTGGGGCAGCTCGTTGACGTACCGCACCACGGGGAAGATGACACCGGAGGCGTACATCGTGAGACGCAGGACGAAGCTGATGACGTTGTCCAGGTCGGGCGTGATCGCGACCAGCCGCGCCATGATGAACGCGATCCCCATGTTGAAGACCCAGAGCAGACCGACGGCCGGGACCAGCAGCAACCACTCCCACGTCAGAGGCACGGGGTCGTAGCCGGGCAGCAGTCCGGACCCCAGGACGATCAGGCACATGACCACCAGCGACGGCACGAGCGTCGTCAGATGGGACATGACGTTCGACAGCGGCAGCACCGCACGCGGGAAGTGCAGGGAGCGGATCAGGTTGGACCGCTTGGCGATCGACTGCGCCCCGCCGTTGACCGACTGCTCCACGAACCGGAAGAGGAAGACGCCGATGACGATGAAGGCGATGGTGTTGTCGACACCACGGCTCACGTTGAGCAGCATGCCGAAGATCAGCACGTAGACCGAAGCATTGAGGATCGGGTTGAGCACCGCCCACAGCTGGCCGAGGTAGGTGTTCTGGTTGCGGGCGTACGCGGTGGACGTGCCGAGCACCCGGATGAACGGTCCTCGCCGGGCCACGTCCTTGATGTAGGTCCACAACGGCGGGCGGACGCCCATCTTCGTCAGGCCGTACTTCTCCGCCTCTGCCCGCCGCTCGGCGGACGAGGTCGCCGGCACGACGGGAGCGGGTGCTTCCGGCGATGATGGACGTTGTGCGCCCTGCGTACCCGAGGTCGCGGTCTTCACGGGGGTCACGATACGGTGCGAACCTGTCTCTCAGGGAATCCGACGGTCCGATCGTACCTACAGGGCGTGAGGCGTTCCGAACCAGGTCGGACATGCTGTCCGATGTCGAGCACCGTTCATCCGGGCGCCATCCCCACGCCGTCTCGAGGTCGTCCGGCGCTGCGACGCTGACCGCGTGAGCGCACTGGTCGAGTCCCCGCTGCAACTGCTCTGCGCCGTCGAGGCGCACGCCGCCGGCCACACCGAGGGGCGCCTGCGCATCACGGCTCGCCAGGGGGTGCCCACGATGCCCGACACCGTGGCGGCGCTTCGCGAGCTCGGCCTGCCCGACGGGGTGGACGTGCAGGTCGGGCCCGCGCGCCGGGCACTGGCTCCGGAGGAGCCCTGGGTGTGCGGCGACCCCTTCTCCGGCACGTACCAGGCGGCACTGTCGACGGGCACTCCCTTGCGACAGGTGGTGGTCGACGACGGCCTGGGCACCCTCGACGTCGTCGACCGGCTCGTGTCGGGCCGGCCACTCGTCCGGCTCTCCGCCCCGCGCCACCCCGTCCGGCGAGTCCTGGGCGCGATGACCACCCGACGGCTGCGACGACAGGCCGCTCGGGGTGGGCTCACCCTCTGCACGATGCTGCCGCTGGGCGACGCCCGCCGTGCGGCGCTGTCCCGGCTCGGCGTGGAGGTGGTCGAGCACTCCTTCGAGTGGTTGGCGTCCCACACCCCCACCGGTCCGGGCGCCGCCGGCGCCGAACCGACGGTCGTGGTCGGGTCCGCGCTCGTGGCAGACCGACTGGTGCACCCCGACCACTACCTCACCTGGCTCCGCGGGCTCGCCGCCGACGGTCCGGTGCGGTACGTGCCGCACCGGCGTCATCACCCGCTCGTGACCGCCGCTGTCGAGACGCTTCCCGGCGTCCGGGTCGACGCGCCCGGCGCCCCGGTGGAGCTGCGTCTGCGCGGCCTGGACCCCGACCAGCAGGTCGTCTCGCTGCCGTCGACGTCGGCGGTGACGCTGACGCGGCTGCTCGGCCCCCGCGGTGTCCGGGTCACCACGCACGACGTCCCCGACTCCTGGTGGACACCGCATGCGACCCCGGCGCTGCGCGACCACCTCCGCCGCGCGGCCCTGCTCGCCCGGGCAGCCACCCCGTCGCGGCGCCCGTCACCGGCCCGCGTCCGGGTGTCATGAGCGTCCCCCGCGTGCTGGCGGTGGCCGACTCGGACTCCTACCTGAAGTGGGCGGCGTGGACCCTGGCCGGTCTCCGGCTCGCGGATCCGGCGAATGCGCCGGGCGCCGAGGTGGTCGTCGTGCGCTCTCCTCTGGCACCCAGCGCAGTTCAGCGGCACGCCGCGACCGTCGGCACGGCGATCCCGGACCCCCGCGTCCTCGGGCCCTGGGGGGTCGGCCGTCTCGTGGCCGACACGCGACCGGACGTCGTGCTCGTAGCGGCCACGGGTCCCGTCGCCGAGCTCGTCGCACGCCAGGTCGTGCGCGCCACCCGGCGCGGCGGTCGACCCGCGCTGGTGACGGGGCTGCCCGGGATGGCCCTGCCGGCCACCCCGCACGGCACCGGGTGGCGCCGGTGGGCCGACGCCTTCGTCGTGCACGGCCCGCAGGAAGTGGCCCCCTACGCCGAGGCCTTCGCCGCTCACGGTGTCGGTCCTCGCCTCGTGCTGTCCCGCCTGCCGTTCATGCCGCGGGCCGGGACCGACCGGCCGGACCCGCCCGTCGCACCGCGCCGCGTGGTGTTCGCCGCGCAGGCGAAGGTTCCCGCGACCCGCGCGGAGCGGCTGCGCCTGCTCGACGGTCTGGCGACGCTGACGGACGACGGGTACCGGGTGGTCGTGAAGCTGCGAGGGCGGGGCGGGGAGCGGCAGACGCACAACGAGCCGTTCCCGCTGGACGTGCTGTGGGACGCCGAGCACGGCCGGCTCGGACGCTCGCCCGGCGACCTGGACTTCGCCGTCGGCGCGCTTTCCGACCATCTCGGGCCGGGGACCGCCCTGGTGACCGTGAGCTCGACCGCGGCGCTGGAGTCACTCGCCCGCGGTCTGCCCACCGTGCTGGTCCAGGACTTCGGGGTGGGTCCCGACCAGCTCAACGAGGCCTTCGCCGGCTCCGGATGCCTGCGACGCCTGGACGAGATCGCGGACACGCTGCGCGATGGCGGTCCCGTCCCGGACCCGGCCTGGTGCGCGGACGGCTACCTCCACACGCGTGACGACCTGCCCGCCGCGGTCGCGGTGCTCGGCGACCTGTCCCGCCGGGGCGCGCTGCCGCCGGCCACGACCGCGCCGTGGTCGTGGCCACGGCACGTCTGGGCAGCAGCGCGCAGCGCCGTGCCGACCGCCGTCTCGGCACGCCTTCGTCGCCGGCCGTGACCCGGATCAGGCCCGGTGGTCGACCGCCGCCCGGGCGGTCAGACCCCGGACGAACCCCGCGCCCCAGCACAGGTGCATCGTCATGAGCACCACGGGCAGGACCAGGGCGGAACGCGCGGCGAGCCGGGGCCGACGGGTCGCGGCGTGGAGGGTGGCCGCCAGGACGCCGAGGAGGTACCCCGCCGGCGCCACGGCCCCGACCGCGGTCAGCACCGGTGCCGCCGTCAGCAGCCCTGCCGCCCCGACCAGCACCGACATCCCGAGGACCGTCACCAGCACGGGCGGTGCCAGGTAGCGCAGACCCGCCGTGGACGGGTCCCGGCGGACCACCTCGCGCCGCCACATCCCGGTGCGCCAGAACTGCTTGGCGACGGCCCGCACGGTCCGTCGCGGGCGGTACTCGACCACGAGGGCCGGGTCGAACCACAGCAGACCGCCGGCCCGGCGGAGCCGGAGGCACAGGTCCCAGTCCTCGGCCCGGAAGAGCGTCGGGTCGTACCCGCCGACGCGGCGCACGGCCTCCCGCCGGAACGCCCCCAGGTACACGGTCTGCGCCGGCCCGGGGTCGCCCCCGACGTGGAACGAGGCCGCGCCGATACCCGCCGGGTGGCTCATCGCCCGCGCCGTCGCCTCCTGGACGGTCCCGGTGCCGACCGGGTTCATCACCCCGCCGACCCCGACCGCACCGGTACGGCGCAGCAGGTCGACGCACCGGCGCACGTAGCCGGGCGGCAGCTCGGTGTGCCCGTCCACCCGCAGGACGACGGGGTGCCCGTCCGGGCCGTCGGCGTGCTCGATCGCGAGGTTGAGCCCGATCGAGCGGGATCCCGTCGGGTTGTCGACGAGCACGACCCGGTCGTCCGCGGCCGCGAGCCCGGCCGCGATCCGCTCGGTCGCGTCGCGGGACGGGCCGACGGCGACGACGAGCCTCAGCTCCCCGTCGTGGTCCTGCGCGAGCACGGAGCGCATCGCGGCCTCGAGGTAGGCCTCCTCGTCGCGCACGCAGGCCACGACCGTGACCCCGCAGCGGTCGGGCAAGGCCTCCGGCTGCCGGAGCACCTCGGCGAGGTCCGCGTCACCCACGGGAGGCCACCTTCGCCCGCGCGACGCCGACGGCGGCCCGCAGGTCGTCACCGCCGCCGGAGGCCCGGGAGGCGACGAGCCGTCGCAGGCGCCCGCCGAGCAGCCGCCGGTCCGCACCGTCGAGCGCGGCGACCAGCCGCGTGGACCGCCACCACGGCACGGGGAACCCGCCGGGCAGGCCCAGCGCCGTGAGCCGACGGCGTCGGAACCACCGGCGCAGCTCCGCGTCGTCCAGGCCGCGCAGCAGCGCGGCGGTCTCGTCACGGAACGCGGCCAGGCGCTCGGGCTGCTGGCAGTAGGAGACGGCACGCACGAGCTGCTGCATCCGCGCGGGGTCCTCGCCCCAGGCCTCGTCGGTCCGTTCGAGCGCGTCGACGACGACCGCCGGCACCCGGTTCGAGTTCGGGTACGGCTCCAGCCGGTCGAGCAGCGTCTCGGTGCCGACGCCGACCGTGGGGATCCGGTAGAGGGCGCGGGCGGTGGCCAGGCCCGTCGAGAAGCAGGTCACGACCAGTCCGGGTGCCGACACGTCGAACACCGACTCGGCGAGCACGGCCGAGGGCGCCACGTCCAGCTCGACACCGCGCGCGGCCGCGTGGGCGGCGAGGTCCCGCGTCCCCTGCCTCGGCGCCGACGGGTGCGGCTTGAGGAGCACGCGCGTGAACCCCCGGTCCGCCGCCGCGTCCACCATCCGCCGGTGCAGCGCCTGCTCCTCCTGCGAGGTCAGGAGTCCGACCGCGGCCAGGTACTGCCCGAGGACCAGCGCGTACGACCCGGCCGGCGGCAGCACGCCCGCGAGCGCCGCGCCACCCCGCTCGACGGCGTCCGTCACCGCGGCGACGACCTTGCGGAACGACTCGCCGGGGACGACGGCGCCGGGCACGTCCCACTCGGCCAGCAGCGTCGGGCGGACGCCGGGCAGCAGGTCGGGGTGCAGCACGCGCTCGACCCGTCCGCCGACCTCGTGGCCGACGTCGAACCGGGTCGGCCCGTAGACCATCAGCCCGTCGGCGTACACGGTCAGGGCCGCGCTCGCGAAGATGGCCACCAGCGCCCCGGTCGGCGGGGTCGCCACGGACTCCCCGACGAGCTCGAGCGGGCCGTCGCCGAGCCGCCACCGCTCGCGCAGCAGCCGCTCCCAGACCGGTGCGTCGGCCGGACGCGGAGTCCACGACTTGGGGTGGTGCGGCGCGACGACGTCGTTCCAGGCGACGACGTGGTCGAACCGGTCGGCCAGCGCGGCGAAGCCGGGGCCGCGGGTGAAGTCCTCCGACGCCTCCGGTGCCGGGACGTTGTGCTGGACCACCAGCACCGTCCGGTCGCGGCGCGGCAACACACCGGCGTCCCACGCCGCGACGACCGTGGCCGTGCCGAACAGCGTCGAGGCGGTCACGACCTGCGTCCCGATGGTCACAGCCGTACTCCTTGCCTGCGGATCGCCCGGGCACGTTCGGGGCCGATGCCCGCGACCTGCCGGGCGAGGACCGCGTCGTCGAGACGGGCCAGGACCTGCGCGGTCCGTCCCGTCATCTGCGTCCAGACGGCGTCCGGGTAGGACGCCCGTCGCTTCACGTGGTGGTGCAGCACCGCCAGGAGGTCGCGGGCGACCTTCGGCTCGTACCGCGTCAGGTCCTGGTCGCGCAGCTGGTCGAGCACCGCGTCGTAGGCCTCGAGGAACCCGAGCTGGCGCGCGTCACCGATGTCGGTCAGGGAGCCGTCCACGGCCCGCCGGTAGACGTAGCCGGGGGCGTCGACGACGGCGTAGGACCGGGTGCCGAGCAGCAGGCGCCACGCCCACTCGCGGTCCTCCGCCGTCGGGAGGCTCTCGTCGAAGACGGCGAGCCCCGCGTCGACGACCCGGCGCGCGAGCATCCGGGAGGAGACCTGCACGTAGTTCACCATGGTCGACCGGTTCGTCGGCATGATGCCGGTCCGCGGGTCGAGGGCGACGTGCCGACGTGGTTCCGGGGCCCGGACCAGCCGGCGACCCGTGCCGTGCGCCTGCACCTGGTCGCAGACGAGGAAGTCGACGTCGTGCTGCTCGGCCGCCCGCACCATCGCGGCCAGGTGACCGGGGAAGTACCAGTCGTCCGGGTCGAGGAACGTGATCCACCGCCCGGTGGACGCGGCGATCCCCCGGTTGCGGGCCGCCGAGACCCCGCGAGGCGTCGGATGGTGGAGCCGGCGCAGCGCGGGGAACGTCGCGGCGGCGGCGTCGAGCACGTCGCCGGTGTCGTCCGTGGACCCGTCGTCGACGACCACGACCTCCACCTGGTCCAGGTCGAGGCCCTGGCGCCGCAGGGAGCCCAGGGCGTCGGGCAGGTGCCCGCCGGCGTCCCGCGCGGGGACGACGACGGACACCTGGGGTCGAGCGTGGATCATCGGGTCCGCGACCTCCCCGTCCGTCACGCGGTCAGCCGGCGACGCGGCGCAGCCGCGACATGGGGGCGTGCTCGCCGGGCATCACGCGCTTCTCGCCGTCGCCGAGCGCGTCCTGGAGGATGCGGATGTCCCGGACCAGGTTGTTCAGGCCCTTCGGCTCGACGGACGCCGCATGGTCGGAACCCCACATGGCCCGGTCCAGGGTGATGTGTCGCTCGACCGCGACGGCACCGAGGGCGACGGCACCGAGGGAGATCTGCAGGCCGGTCTCGTGGCCGGAGTAGCCCACGGGCACGCCGTAGCGCTCGCGCAGCGTGGCGATGGTGCGCAGGTTCGCCTCCTCCGGCGGGAGGGGGTAGGTCGACGTGGCGTGCAGCATCACCAGACCGTCGGTCCCGAGGATCTCCACGGCGGCGTCGATCTGCTCCAGCGTCGACATCCCGGTCGACAGGATGAGCGGCTTGCCCGTGTCGGCAAGCGCCCGCAGCAGGTCGTGGTCCGTGACCGACGCCGAGGCGATCTTGTGGGTCGGCACCCCGAACTCCTCGAGGAACGCCACCGAGGGGACGTCCCACGGCGACGCGAACCACTGGATGCCCTGCGCCTTGGCGTACTGGTCGATCTCGGTGTACTCGTCGTGCTCGAACTCGACCTTGTACTTGTAGTCGAGGTAGGTCATCTCGCCCCAGGGCGTCTGCCGGATCTTGTCGCGCTGGTCCGGGGGCGTCGAGATCTCCGGGGTCCGCTTCTGGAACTTCACGGCCTGGCAGCCGGCGGCGACCGCGACGTCGACGAGCTGCTTGGCGATCTCGACGTCGCCGTTGTGGTTGATCCCGATCTCGCCGATCACGTACACGGGGTGGCCGGCACCGACCTGGTGCTCGCCGATCTGGACGGGCTGCAGCGCCGCGGTGGTCGTGGTGGTGGTCATGACGGGGTCCTTCCGATGGGTGATGACGATGCGGTCGCAGATCTCGCGCACGGCGCCGTGGCCGCCGCGGGCTGCGGTGACGACCCGCGCGGCGGCGAGCACGTCGGGACGGGCGTCGGCGACGGCCACCGGCCAGCCGACGACACCCAGGGCGGGGAGGTCGTTGAGGTCGTTGCCGACGTAGGCGACCCGTCGGGGGTCGAGGTCGCGCGCCGCGCACCAGGCGCGCAGGGCCGCGGCCTTGTCGTCGACGCCCTGGAGGACCTCGACGCCGAGCTTGCGGGCCCGGGCGGTGACGACGGGGTCGGTCTCCTTGGACAGGATGAGGACCGGGAGCCCGGCGTCGCGCAGCCGGCCGATGCCGAGACCGTCGCCGCGGTGGACGCGCACCGTCTCGACACCGCCGGAGTCGACGAGGACGCGGTCGTCGGTGTGCACGCCGTCGAAGTCGGTGACGAGGGCGTCGACGTCGAGCGCCGCGGCGTCCTGCGGCACGGGGGCGGGCCCGGCGACGTCGTCCGCGGGGCGGTCGAGCAGGGCCCGGGCGAGCCAGAGGTCACGGGGCTCGTCGATCTCGAGCGCGCGCTCCGGCGCCACGGGCTGCAGGCCGACCGACCCGAAGAACCGGCTCCCGGCCGCCCGGAGCCCGGCCGTGCGCATGACGTAGAAGGCTCCGGTCTCGCGGAAGTGCGGTGCCCGGTCCTGGCGCCGCGGACGGTGGTCCGTCGTGTGCCCGACGGGGACGGGGCCGCCGGCGTCCAGGCGCCACTGGAAGTCGTGGGTGGGGGTGACGGCGACGACGACGTCGTGCTCGTCGTCGAGCACCCGGCCGATCGCGGCGTCGAGGTCCGCGGGGTCGACGAACGGGCTGGTCGCCTGCAGCAGGACGGTGACGGCGGGGTCGGGCCGGCCCTGCGCCGCGAGCGTGTCCAGCGCGTGCAGCACGGCGGACTCCGAGCTGGCGGTCGCGCCGGCCAGGTTCGCCGGGCGCTCGACGACCAGGGCACCGTGCCGCCGGGCCTCGGCGGCGATCCCGTCGTCGTCGGTGGACACGACGACGTCGGTCACCGCGGGTGCCGCGGTCGCCGCCCGCACGGCGCGGGCGACCAGCGAGCTCCCGCCGACGTGCTGCAGATTCTTCAGCGGGACGCCGACCGACCCGCCACGGGCGGGGATCACGACGAGGACGGAATGGTGCATGTCGGCGACTCTAGGTCGCCCGGACGACGCCGTCGGCCCATTCCCGGTAACGCGGACGGAACAGTCGGTGGCCGATCGGTGAACATTCTTCGGAATGGCACCACGGACCCTGTGCCCGGCCACGAGAATGTCATTCAGGGCCCTCTCGGTGCCACCATTCCTCTGACCAACTCCCAGAACAGGAGCAACGACGATGCCGGACACGACGTCGCGGCCCCCTGCCACCGCACCGGCGGTGGCCGTCCATCTCGGTGCCCACCCGCCGACGGCCCGCGCCGTCCAGGACTGGTGCGGGACCCACCGGCGGACGCTCCGGCGCCACGGCCTGACGGCGCGGACCACCTGGTCGGAGCTCCGCCGGGCGGTGCCCGCCCTCGACTGGCGGAGCGACCGCAGCCGCCGCCAGGTCCGGGAGTACCTCACCGCCGAGGGGCCGGCCCTGTTCTCCTCGCACGCACCGCTGGGACCGGCCTTCCGCCACACCGGTGGGCCGCTGCACCCCACCGCCGCCGCGGGCGTGGACGGGGTGGCCGCCGCGCTGGAGGACGTGCCCTGGACGCTCCACCTGTCCATCGGCCGCCAGGCGGAGACGCTCGTGGACGCCTGGGTCACGGCGGTCCGCCACGGCCACGTGGTCACGTTCGAGGACTTCCTGACAACGACCGAGGACGCCTCCTGGGTCCCGCTCGTGGAGCACGTGGTCGCGACGGTCGGCGCCGACCGGGTGACGGTCCACGACGTGGCGACCGACCCTGACCGCCGCGACGCGGCCGCCTCGGTGCTCACCACCGCCCTGGGCGAGCTGCTCGGCGGGCCGACCGGGCTCGGGGAGGACGCGACCGCCGACCCGGTCCGTCGAGTCTGGTCGGGCCGGCAGACCGAGGTCGCCCTGGCCGCGCTGCCGCACCTGCGCTCCTGGGACGAACGGCGCATGCTGCGCACCTTCGTCGACGGCATCGACGTCGGTGGCGCACCGGCCTGGCCGCTCACGGCCCGCCAGGAGGAGCTCCTGGCCGCTCGCGACCTCGCCGACCGCACCCGCATCCGCACCCTGGTGGAGGTCCGATGAACCTGATCGACCGCACGACCGCGGCCCTGCGTCGCCGGCGCCGAGCCCCCGCCGACCGCCGCGTCGTGCTCCACCTGGGGTCCCAGAAGACCGGCACCACGGCCGTGCAGGCCTGGTGCCGCGACCACACCGAGACACTGGCGCGCGAGGGGGTCGCGGTCCGCACGACCCAGCCGGAGATCCGGGCCGCGCTCGGCGGCTGGTACGACACCTCCCGGCCCGGGGCCGACGCCCGGCTGAGGAGCTTCCTCGAGTCCGCCTGGAGCGCGAGCCGCGCCGACGGACTGTTCTACTCGTGCGAGTCCAACGTCGGACCGGCGTTCGTCCGGGACTCGCCGGTGCTGTACCCGCGGCTGTCCGAGGCGGTCGCCGGCATCGACCGCGCCACCGCCGGGGTCCACCGCCACGTGCAGTTCACCGTGCGCAGCTACGGCGACTTCCTCGAGTCCGCGTACCAGCAGCAGCTCAAGCACGGCCGCCCGGCCCGGTTCGACGAGCTGGCCGACCGCGTCCTGGACGGGCTCTCGTGGCGCGCACCGGTCGAACGGCTGGTCGAGGCCTTCGGCGCCGGGAACGTGACCGTCTACGACTACGACCGGGCCCGCCCGGCACCCGAGCGGCCGCTGGTGGGACAGATCCTCACCGACGCCCTGCAGCTCCTGGACGCGGCGGGAGCGACCGTCGGGGACGAGGTCTCCCGCCGCACCAACACGCGGTACACGCAGCGGATGGCGGACCTGTCCGTCGCGGTGCTGCCGCTGCTGGACGGCGCCGACGAGCGAGCGGCCCTGCACCGGTTCGTGACGGAGGCCCTCGGACGGCGTCCGGCCGCCGACGACGTCCCGGCGTCGTTCCTCGACCCGGGCGCCGCCGCCGAGCTCCGGGACCGCTACGCCCGCGACCTGGCCTGGATCGACTCGCTGGTCGGTGTGCGATGACCGTGGTCGTAGCCGAAGACCTCCCCCAGCAGACGTTCCCGCGCGGTCACCCGGCCACGGAGGTCCGCGGGGACGGCGAACCCGGGGACGGAGTCCAGCCGTGCGCTGGTGTTGAGCCGCTGCTGGGCCCGGACGGCGGTCAGCGCCGCCTGGCGGGACGGCCGCCACGAGAGGTCGTCACGCAGCACCAGCGCCTCGAGGTCCTGCGGGAGACTCTCGTTGCGCAGGACCACGTCCACGACGTGGTGCCGACGGTACGCCGCCACGAACTCCTCCGGCGACCCGACGTCGCGCATCCACCGGTCGGGGCGCGGTGCGGCGAGGCGCGCCACCCGGTAGGAGAGCAGGCCGGTGTGCTCGGCCACCCCGCGGCGGTGGTAGCTCGGCGGATCCAGCACCGCTGCGGAGGCGGGGTCCAGCACCACGTCGAGCCACCGGTCGAACCCGGCCGCCGTGCCGTCGTACAGCGCGCCGTGGCCGGCGTCGCGCAGCCGGCCGAAGAGCCCGCCCCTGCCCTGGCACCCGTAGGAGAACAGCGACAGGTAGGTGTCCACGGGGTCCCGGACCGACAGGACGTGCAGGCGTCCCGCGGGCGGACGGTCCTCCAGCTCGTGGTGCTTGCGGCACCACACCTCGTCGTCGTCGAGAAAGTCGCGCAGGAACTGCGAGACATAGGTGGATCCCGACTTCTCGACGTCGAGATAGGCCAGAGTGTGAAAAGCGTGCACGACAGCTCCGCAAGGTCGATGAAGAATCGAGACGATACCCGATCGCCGAGGAATATACCTCGCCGCCGGAAAGGACGATGACATGCTGATGAACACTGCGCGAACGGCAGATGTCGATGCGCATTCCATTCATCTTCTGGACAATTCCGTGCGGTCGTACGACTGGGGGTCCTTCGAGCACATCCAGGACCTGCTCGGCCTGCCCGTCGACGGCCGACCCGCCGCCGAGCTGTGGCTCGGCGCCCATCCGGCCGCGCCCTCGCGGCTCGCCGACGGCACGAGCCTCGGTGACCTCGTCGCCCGGGCACCCCATGAGATCCTCGGCCGACGCACCAGCGACCGCTTCGGCCCGCGCCTCCCCTACCTGCTCAAGGTGCTCGCCGCGCGCCGCGCCCTGTCCCTGCAGGTGCACCCGCGGCCGCACGACGCGCGCGCCGGGTACCGCCGCGAGCGTGCCCTGCCCGCCGACGCCCCGGACCGCTCCTTCCACGACGAGCAGCACAAGCCGGAGATGATCGTGGCGCTCAGCCGGTTCGAGGGTCTGGCGGGGTTCCGCAGCCCGCGCACGGTGCTCGGGCTGCTGGAGGGCCTCGAGGGACGCCTGGTCGAGCAGGTGCGCACCTCCGTGCGCGGGACCCGGTCGGGACCCGGGATGCGTGCCGCGCTCGCGGCCCTCGTCGGCGCCCGCGACGAACCCGCCTGCGCGGACGACGTCGCCGCCACCGTCGCGTCCGTCGCCGAACGGCTGGCCACGGGTTCGCCCGACCCCCGGGCCGACGCCACCGTCCTGCAGCTGGCCCAGGAGCACCCCGGGGATCCCGGTGCGGTGGCGTCGCTGCTGCTGAACCGGGTCTCCCTGGAACCCGGGGAGGCGATCTTCATCCCGGCCGGAGAGGTGCACGCCTACCTGTCCGGCCTGGGGATCGAGGTCATGGCGGCGTCCGACAACGTGCTGCGCGCCGGGCTGACGGGGAAGCACGTCGACGCCGACGCGCTGCTGGGGTGCGCCGCGTTCGCACCGCGGCCCCCGGTACGGCCGGACACCGTCGTGGCGGGGACGTCCTCGCTGGTGACGAGCTACCGGACGCCCGTCAGCGAGTTCGCGCTGCTCACCGCGGACCTGCACCCGGCCGAGCCGGTGGTGCTGCCGGCGGACGGGCCGCGCGTCGTGCTCGTGCTGGACGGTGACGTCCGGCTGCTGACGCAGGCCGGGACCACCTCGCTGCACCGGGGTCAGTCCTGCCTCGTCCCCGACGCCGCCGGGGCGGTCACCGCCGACGGCGACGGACGGCTGGCGTGCGCCTGGGTGCCGTGACGGCGCCCGCTAGGAGAGCTTGTTGTCCACCATCGACAGCGCCGACCCGATGGCCATGTGCATGTCGAGGTACTGGTAGGTGCCGAGGCGGCCGCCGAAGTGCACGTCCTGCTCGCCGTCCATCAGCGCGCGGTAGCGCCGGAGCCGCTCCCGGTCCTCGGGAGTGTTCACCGGGTAGTACGGCTCGTCCTGGCGCTCGGCGAACCGGGAGTACTCCCGCATGATGACCGTGCGGTCGCTCGGGTAGTCCCGCTCCGGGTGGAAGTGCCGGAACTCGTGGATGCGGGTGTACGGGACCTCGGCGTCGGCGTAGTTCATCACCGACGTGCCCTGGAAGTCGCCGACGTCCAGCACCTCGGTGTCGAAGTCCAGCGTCCGCCACGACAGCTCGCCCTCGGCGTAGTCGAAGTACCTGTCGACGGGCCCGGTGTACACCACGGGCACCTGCCCCACGACGGCCCGCTGGTGGACCGGCTGGGACGTGTCGAAGAAGTCCGTGCCCAGGCGCACCTCGATGTTCGGGTGGTCCGCCATGCGTTCCAGCCAGGCGGTGTACCCGTCCACGGGCAGACCCTGGTGCGGGTCGTTGAAGTACCGGTTGTCGTACGTGTAGCGCACGGGCAGACGCGAGATGACCGACGCCGGCAGATCCCGCGGGTCCGTCTGCCACTGCTTGGCGGTGTACTCGCGGATGAATGCCTCGTACAGGGGGCGGCCGATGAGGCGGACCCCCTGCTCGTCCAGGTTCTCAGGGTTCTTGTCCCCCAGCTCCGCCGCCTGCTCACGGATGAGGGCGCGCGCGGCTTCCGGCCCGTACGCGGACCGGAAGAACTGGTTGATGGTCCCCAGGTTGATCGGCATCGGGAACACCTCGCCCCGGTGCGTGGTGTACACGCGGTGGGTGTACGAGGTGAAGTCCGTGAACCGGTTGGCGTACTCCCAGACCCGCTCGTTCGCGGTGTGGAACAGGTGCGCGCCGTACCGGTGCACCTCGATGCCCGTGGTCGGCTCGTCCTCGGAGTAGGCGTTGCCGCCGAGGTGCTCGCGGCGATCGATCATCAGCACCCGGCGGCCGGCGGACGCCATCCGCTCGGCCACCGTGAGGCCGAAGAACCCGGTCCCGACGACGACGAGGTCGGCGTTCATCCGTTCAGCTCCTGCAGGTCGTTGGAGAGATAACCGCCACGCCGGCGGGTGTAGGCCCGGTAGCCGGCCGCCCGGATCCGCTCGGGCACCAATCGGTAGCCGGCCCGGACGAGCACGTTCCGCACCAGCTGCGGCGTGGACACGAAACCCTCGTCGTGCAGCGTCCGCTGCAGTGCCAGCTCGGACGCCAGCAGACGGCGGCCACCCCGCCGGGCGTAGGCGCCGGCACCCACGCGGTACAGCACCAACGGGTCCGTGATGTTCTCGGCGTGGGCACCCGCGGCCAGCATCCGGGCGAACAGCAGGTAGTCCTCCATGAGGTCGAGGTGCTGGTAACCGCCGACCGCGGCGACCGCGGACTTCCGGTACACGACCGAGGGGTGGTTGAAGGGGTCGCGGAACCGGGCCGCCACCGCGATGCCGGCCCCGGTGGGCGGCACCCGGACCAGGCCGCGGTGGTGCTCGTCCTCGTCGAACTCCCAGATGGCCGAGCCGACGATGTCGAAGCCCGAGGCCACCAGCGGCACCTGCTCCGCGAAGCGGGCCGGCAGCGAGATGTCGTCGGCGTCGGCCCGCGCCACGATCTCGTGCCTGCACACCGCCAGACCCTCTTCGAGGGCGCTGGCCAGCCCGAGATTGCGCGGCAGCGGCACGACGGTGACCGGGACGTCCGTGAGGCCGGGCAGCCGGTCGAGCACCTTCGCCAGCTCCTCGCCGACCGGGCCGTCGCGCACGACGACGACCTCGTCGGGACGCAAGGTCTGGTCGGTCGTGACCGACCGGAACGCGCGCTCCAGGTGCGCGGCGTCGTCACCGCGGTACACCGGCAGTAGCACGGAAAACCTGCGGTCCTCCAGCTGCTCCCCCGCGACGAACGGCCCGGCGGCCTGGGCGATGCGGCCGACGGGTACAGGAGCGGGCGCCGAGGCTCCGGCCTCTAGCCGCGCCACGGTCAGTGCGGCAGTGCCCACGCCCGACAACACCTCGGTGTCCGGCCGGGGGCCGCGGATCAGTCCGTGCCGGAGCCCGCGCAGACCCGCCCGGGCCAGCGTGGCGCGGTCCTGGGAACGCCGGACCGTGCGCACCCAGCGCCGCAGCGTCGATCCCCCGTACAGGACGCGCTCCCCGATGCTCAGCGCGTCGGAGCGCGTGAACATCCAGACCTTGTTCCGGACCTCGTAGTAGAACCGCGGCCCGGGGTCCGCGTCGGTGGCGCCGAGCTTCTTCGTCCGGTGCTCGACCACGCTCCCCGGGACGTACAGACCGACGCGGTCGCGAAGCAGGCGGGTCGCGTACTCGAAGTCGTCGTTCCAGATGAAGTAGTCCGTCACCGGCAGGCCGACGCGGCGCACGTCCGCCGCGTCGATCATCATCGAGACGAAGGACATCGAGCGGACCGGCATCGCGCCGGCCGCCCTCGCCCGCTCGACGTCGGCCGACGAGGCCCCCGGGCGTGACCGGGGCGTGTTCATCGGGTGGTCGGAACCGTCGGTCCAGACCACCTTGCTGCAGAGCGCGACGACATCCCCGTCGTACGCCTCGCGCGCGGCGAGCAGCTCGGACAGCGCGCTGGGGGTGGGGATCGTGTCGTCGTCCATGACCCAGACCAGGTCGGCGGCGTGGTCGGTCACCGCCGTCGCGATGCCGACCGCGAACCCGCCGGCGCCGCCCGTGTTGCGGGCGAGCGCCACGACCTCCGGTACGGCGGGGTGCTCGCGCGCCACGCGCGGGGCGTCGTCCGTCGAGGCGTTGTCGACGACGACGACCCGGTCGACGGGACGGGTCTGTGCGGCCAGGGCGTCGAGCGCGCAGCGGAGCAGCTCTGCTCGGTTGTACGACACGACGACGGCGACGACGGTGGGTGCGGACATCTCGCACATCCTAGAGGCACGGACGGGGAGGCTCGGGCGGGTCAGCGACCGAAGGTCCGGCGCCACGCCTCCACGGAGGCCAGCTCGGGCGCCGCGGCCCGCCACCGGGCGGCCGTCGAGCGCCACCGCAAGGCGAGGCGCAGGTGAGCGACGCTCGTCGCGACCAGCAACCGCCAGAAGGTGCGCACGTCGCGGCGCAACCACGTCCCGGACCCGCCGTCGCCCGACAGCACGAGCACCGAGTCGTGCCGCGGCACCTCCCACCAGGCCGCCTCCGACCGCTGCAGCACGGCCGACGGCCGACGGCGGTCCGCCGCCGACACCGGACGCAACGTCCGCGAGATGCTACGCAACGCGAACCAGGCCTGCCGCGCCCTCCCTTCGGGCTTGGGCGCCACCGGCTGCCCGCCGGCGGCCCGGTCGGGCGCGTCGAACACCTCGTCACCGGGTCCGTGGCGCACCGTCTCGACGTACTCCGTGCCGATCGCGCGGGCGTCGGCGACGGTCCGCTCGAGCTCCTGGTGGAGCTGCAGCGGGCCGTCGAGCACCTCGTGCAGGGCGCGCACGTGCAGGTCGACCGGGTAGTAGCGCATCCCCAGCAGCAGCTTGAGGTCGGTGGCCAGCAGGTCGAGCAGCATCGTGCCGCCGCGGGGCCGTCGCGCGTGGAGCAGCGCCGTGACGACGCGGTTGCGGGTGTGCAGGCGGGCCTGCCACTCGACCGTGTCGTCCTTGTCGACCCAGGCGACGTGCCACAGCGCCGCGCCGGGCAGCGAGACGGTCGGGAACCCCGCCTCACCCGCCCGCAGGCAGTACTCGGCGTCGTCCCACTTGATGAAGAAGGGCAGCGACAGCCCGACCTCCCGCAGCACGGTCGTCGGCACCAGGCACATCCACCAGCCGTTGAAGTCGCCGTCCGCGCGGGCGTGCAACCAGGGGGTGTCACGCAGGGGCGCCGTGGCGAGGTCGTGCCGTTCCTGCTCCCGCACGACCGAGCCCCACATGAAGTGCCGCTGGTCGACGTGCTCGCTGAAGGCGTGCAGCACCGTCGGGGCGTAGTAGTCGAGCATGTGCCCGCCGACGATGACGGGGTCCACGGCGGACCGGTGGAACCGCACGGCGCGCAGCAGCGCCTCGGGGTCGACGGTGACGTCGTCGTCCATGAGCATCACGGCGTCCGCGCCGGACTCGAGCGTCTCGAGCATGCCGCGCGAGAAGCCGCCGGACCCGCCGAAGTTGCCCTGGTCGATGACTGTCAGCTGGTCGCCGAGCGCCCGGGCGACCTCCGCGTGGCGCGGGTGGTCGACGACCTTGTCGGACCCCTGGTCGATCACGTAGACGGTGTCCACGACCTCGCGCAGCGCCGGCGAGCCGGCGATCGCCGACAACGTGGCGTGGCAGAAGTCCGGCTTGTTGACGGTGGTGATCGCCAGGCTGACACGGCCCTCGCGCCGCGGAGCCACGTCGACGAGCCACCGCCCGGAACGCACGCGGACCTCGTCGGTCGCCTCGACCTCGAACCAGAGCCATCCGCCGTCCGCGGCGTCACGGACGTCCACGTCGATCGCCAGCTCGGCCGCCACGGGTTCGGTCGCGACGACGGCGGACGACCCGTCCGGTGCGCTCCGGGAGACCCGGACCGTCCCCGCACCCTCGAGCGAGAGCTCCAGCCGCGCGACCGTCGTCCCCGTCCAGCGCACCCAGTACGAGGCGGGGAACGCCCCGAAGTAGGTCGCGAAGCCCTGGGAGGTACCCGCAGGGACGACGACGGTTCCGTCGGGGGCGACGACGGCACGATCCGCGTCCTCGGCTGCGCTCCCCTCGAGGTAGAGCGCGCGGCGGTCCGGCATGTCGAGCACGGACAGCACGTTGGCGACGTGCATGGGCACCTTTCGTCAGGCGGTTCGCTGGGCCCGCCCACAGTAGCGGGCGCGCAGCGCTGCCGGGACCGCCCCTTGTCGAACCCCGTCGGGAACGTCCCGTAGACTCGCGACCTGCCACTATCGCCGATGAAGGGCCCTTCCTGCGATGAGCTCCGTGACCGCTTCCCGCCTGGGCATGCGTGTTCGCGTTCCCGCCGACCAGCCTTCGGAGACGGTCGACGTGCTCTTCGACGGACACCGCGTGTGGTCCACGAAGCTGCCGGGTCACACCCGCCACCCGCTGGGCCGCCGGCTCGCGTGGCCGGACGCCCTGCGTCCGCATCTTCGTGGCCGCAGCACCGTGACGGTGCGGCGCTCGGCGGACGACACTGTGCTCGGCAGGGGCGACGTCGTCTTCGGGGGCGCGGCGCGGGGACGGCGCGTCGAGGTCGTCGACGCGCAGGGCCGGTGGCTCGCGATGAACAAGTGGGACCGGCTCGGCCCGGTGCTCGAAGGTTCCGACGACGGCGTGCGTGACCGGTTGCTGGCCAACGCACGGCACATCGCCGACCTCATGGAGTCCTGGGGCTACCCGATCTACATGGTCGGCGGGAGCCTGCTGGGGGCGATGCGCAACGGCGGCCTCCTCCCCCACGACGACGACATCGACTTCGCGTTCCTGTCGGGGGCCACCGACGACTGGGAGGCCGGCCGGGTCAGCTACGAGCTGGAGCGCCGGCTGACCGACGCCGGGATGACCGCCATCGTGCTGAGCCTCGCGCAGATCCAGGTCACCTTCTTCACGGAGACCGGCGAGACCGACCACTACGTCGACATCTTCACCGGCTACCACACCGAGGACGGCCTCTACAACCAGCCCTTCGCCCTCCGTGGCGAGCTGCCCCGCGAGACGCTCGTGCCCGTCTCGACGATGACCATCGACGGGGTCGAGCTCCCCGCGCCGGCCCGGCCCGAGGCGTGGCTGGAGTTCGCCTACGGCAAGGGTTGGCGCATCCCGGACCCGTCCTTCGTCTTCGTCTCGCCGCGGTCGACGCGCCGCCGGTTCGACAACTACTTCGGCGTCTTCAACCGGCAGCGCGTCTACTGGGAGAAGCACTACGAGAAGCAGCCCACCCGTCCGGCCGGGCCGAGCGGCGGCGAGGAGCAGGTCGACCAGTTCGTCTCGCTGCTCCCGCCGGAGTCCTTCGTGATCGACCTGGGTTGCGGCGACGGGCGGCTCACCGAACGGATCGCCGCCGCCGGGCACGAGGTTCTCGGCCTGGACTACAGCTACGAGGCGCTGCGCCTGGCGCGCCAGCACCGGCCCGAGGGCGTCGAGTACCGGTTCTGCAACTTCAACAACCGGCACATGCTGCTGGAGCTGACGCTCGAGCTGATCGACCAGGGGCGGCAGCCCTACTTCTTCGCGCACCACCTGCTGCACGAGATGCCCGAGCTCGGCCGATCCGACCTCTTCCAGACGCTGTTCACCGGCCTGATCGACAAGCAGACCTTCTGCTACGCCACGGTGTGCACGGACGACCCGCTGCGCGACCCCCAGAACCCCGAGACGTGGAGCCTCCGGGCCACCAAGCTGCGTGCCGAGGCGCGTCGGTTCGGGATGGGCCTGCACACCGTCCAGTCCGACGACCAGCCGACGTCGATCGGCGACCGGCAGACCCTGACGACGCTGATCTGGCGCTGACCCCGCAAGGAGCCCGCAACATGAAGTCCTTCCTCGCCCGTATCGCCCGCCGGTTCGCTCCGAGGACCGTGGAGAACCTCGAGGCCCTCAGCGACCTCACCTCCGACCACGCCGTGGGCCCGCTCCGGTTCGTCGCCTACGAGCGCGAGCTGCAGGAGCTGCGCCGCGAGGTCGACGCCCTGCGGCGCGACAACCGTCGTGTCGCCGAGCTCTACGACGTGGTGTTCGAACGGGCGCGGCAGGACGCCCGGGAGCGCGGCGTCGCGCCGAGCGTCGACGCGGCCCGGACGGAGCGCGCCGTGAGCAACCTCGACGAGCGCCTCCGGGCCGACGGGTCCCGGGCGGACACCGGCGCATGAGCCCGGCCCCCGACGTCCGGACGGTGGCGAGGCGGCCCTTCCGGGCGGTGGGCCTCCTGGCCCGGCGCGCGGCCCGCGTCGTCGCACGGCGCCGCGGCCCGCGCTCGACCGTGTCGGTGATCATCCCGGCCTACAACGTATCCCGGTATGTCGAGGACTCGGTCAGGTCGGTCTTCGAGCAGACCCTCGACGCGGATCGCATCGAGATCATCGTCGTCGACGACGGGTCCACGGACGACACGCTCGCGATCCTCGAGAAGCTGGCGGCCGAGCACCCCGGGATGCGCGTCATCGCCCAGGAGAACTCCGGCTCGGCGTCCCGTCCACGCAACGTCGCGCTGGACCACGCCACGGGGACCTACGTGTTCTGTCTCGACGCCGACGACCAGCTCACCCGGTGGGCGCTGCAGGAGCTGGTGGAGACGGCGGATGCCACGGGCAGCGACGTCGTCCTCGGCAAGATGCAGGGGATGGGCGGCCGCGGTCAGCCGTCGACCACGTTCCGGCGGACCGTCCTGGACGCCGAGCTGGCGAGGGACCACCTGTTCCACGCGATGACGCCGCACAAGCTCTTCCGGCGCTCCCACATCGAGCGGCACGGCCTACGGTTCCCCGAGGACATCAGCGTCGGTGAGGACGTCCTGTTCGTCGCGGCGGCGGAGCTCACGGCCCGCCGTGTCGCGATCCTGGCTGACAGGCCGTACTACCTGTGGCGGTTGCGTGACGACGGGGGGCACCTGTCGAAGTCGGGTGCCGGGTTCGAGACGATCTTCGAGAAGTCCTCACGTCTCGTCGACCTCATCGAGGAGCACGTCACGTCCCGTCGGACCCGGGACGCCCTCCTGCGCCGGGCCTTCCGCTACGTCTACCACGGCATGCTGCGGAGCCTGTCCTTCGAGGAGGACCCGCAGGTGCGGGCCGTCCGGCTGGACCGCATCCGTGAACGGTTCGGCTACCTGTGGACGGACGGGGTGCGGGCCCATCTGGAGCCGCACCTCCAGCTCCCGCTCTGGCTGCTCTTCGCCGGTCGGGACGAGGAGGCGCTGGCCGTCGCCCGGCACGTCAGGGGCGACGTCCGCCGGCTCCGCTACGTCCGGGACGGGGACGAGCTGGTCGTCAACCTCCCGGCGGACCTGGCCCGGAGCGTCCCCCTGGAGTGGCGCCGGGCCGGCCCCGTGGTGACCAGGAGCACGCTGGTCTCGGCAGAACCCTCCTCGGACGGATCACCGGCCCGGCTGCGTGCCGACGTGGAGGGGCGCCGGGTCCGGACCGCGCCGGACGCCGTCGCCGCGCGCCTGCTCAGGACGCCGGGCGGCGCGGCCGTCGACGTTCCGGCCACGGTGGTCGGTGACGACCGGGGCACGGCCCGCGTCGAGCTGGACCTGCCGATGCTCGAGCCGGGCACCTGGCACGTCCAGGTCACCCCGTCGTGGGGCCCCGTCGTGGGGCAGCCGACGAAGGTCCTGGGCCCGGCGGGCGACGACCGAGGTCGGAGCGAGGACCTCGGCCCCGCGCAGGCCCTGACCGTGGCCGCGGGTCGCCCGGTCTCCGTCCGCCGGCAGGACTGAGCCCGGGCCTCCCCGCGGCCCGGGGTGCGCCCTCAGCCGCGTCGGGCCAGGCCCTTGACCCGTCGAACCGCGCGGCGGGCCACCTCGGAGGCGAGCTCGGTGGCCTTGAACCGCTCGAGCATCTCGATGTCGCGGCGCTGCCGTTCCTTCTTGAGGTCCTCGCGGCTCTCGGCCAGCGAACCGGTCGTCCGCTCGAGCCGTTCACCCTTCTCCAGACCCGCCTCGATGGCACCGAGCACCGCTGCCTTCGCCGCCTCCAGCGGCACCTCGTCGACGGTGAAGACCGGGTCGTCGCTCCATCGGGCGGGCGCGCGCAGCACGTCGAGGTCGCCGACGACGCGGACACCCGTCGCCTCGATCTTGTCCGCGTAGCGGGTACCCCGCTCGGTGGCCTTCTCGGCGGCCCAGCGCGGCAGCTCGAACGCCGCGTCGTGGTCACCGGGCTTCCGCGCCGTCATGAGGTTCCCGGCCACACCCTGGCGCATCCAGTGCTCGTAGGCCGACCACGGCAGGTCCTGCCGCTTGAGCTCGGTGTTCACGGCGCGCAGCAGCTCGGCCTCGTCCACCGACATGCCCCGGTTGGAGGAGAAGCCGTCCTGCTCGTGCGCCGTGAGGAAGTCCCGCGGCAGCCCCAGGAGATCCTCGAACGCGTCGGTCAGGAGGTTGGGGGTCGCCTTGTCGATCACGATGGCGGTGACGTTCTCCGCGCCGACGATCTTCGCCCAGCGCGACAGGACCAGGCCCTGGTTGTTGCGCGTGTGGAAGGTCCGGGTGACGCTCCGGTCCGGCGGGTCAGCCAGCACGGCCTCGAGCCAGCTCTCGAAGTCGACGGTGGCGCCCATCTTCATGTACTGCTGCCAGGAGGAGGCGAGGATCGAGCCGTAGTGCCGCAGGGTGACCACGACGTGCATCCGCTCGCCGATCGCCTCCTGGAACCGCTTGACCGTCTTGACGGAGGCCTCGGAGGCAAACTCGTGCCCGAACCAGATCCGGTTCCCCGGGTCGGCCTCGATCTCCGCCTGGAGGCGCTCCCAGTGCTCGAGGGTCGGCTTCTGGCCCCACCCCCAGCCGCGCCCCATGAACGAGGACACCTCGCGACGGTGGTTGAAGGTGCGGCCGGGGTACAGCACCCCGTGCTCGAGCAAGGGCTCACGCAGCGCCGCGGCGGCGTTCTGCAGGTGCGTCGTCCCCGTCTTGGGAAGTCCGATGTGGAAGAGTCTGGCCCCCTCGGGCAAGAGGAGCGAGTTCTGCCGGGCGTCGATCGCGGTCATTCCACATCCAAGACGTCTTGTCGGACCGGCCGTCCGGCCGGAGCGCTGCTGCGGGAGGAAACAGGGACAACTGTAGCGCTCCCCACTGCACGCCAGGATGGCCCGGGAGACCATGGCCCGGCATTCGTGGCGTTGCTCGACGACGTCCCCGCGGTCCGACCGTCCGGTAGAGTTCCCGCCATTGCCTACGCTCCCTCGTCGTGACGGGAGAAGGAGAGATCAACCCATGAGCCAGCAGCAGGCAGGTCGGCCAGGATCCGGCGACACGGGCTCCCAGAAGTGGGACCAGTTCGGCGACGCCTATGACCAGCCGACCTTCTCCGGTACGCCCAGGACCTACGTGATCGCCTCGATGCCGCGATCCGGCAGCCACATGCTCGGGCACCTGCTCCACGGGACGGGACAGCTCGGCAGCCCGTTGGAGTACATCCACACGCAGCACCTCGCGACCTGGCAGGAGCGGCTCGGAGAGCCGACCCGGGCGGCGACGCTGCAGGCCGTCATGCGACGTCGCACCTCGCCGAGCGGCTGGTTCGGGGTCAAGGCGCACTGGAAGCAGTTCGCTGACGTCATGGACGACCAGGAGGTCATGGCCGTCCTCAGTCCCCAGGACTGGATCCGGATCACGCGGTCGGACAAGGTCGCGCAGGCGGTGTCGCTGGTGATCGCCCAGCAGACCAAGGCGTGGATCAGCTTCCACCAGGCCAAGGGGGAGCCGGTCTACGACGCCGACGCCATCACCAAGGGCATCCGCGCCTTCCAGAAGCAGGAGTCCGCCTGGGACACCTTCTTCGAGACGAGAGGCATCACCCCGCACGTGGTGGTGTACGAAGAGATGCTGGAGGATCCCGCGCGGACCGTGGCCGATGTCTGCGCACGCCTCGACGTCCCCGTGCCCGCCGTTCTCCCGGAGCCGGGTACGACACGTCAGGCGACGGCCGTGAACGCCGAGTGGCGAGCGCGCTACCTGGCCGAGTCCGGGTCGCGCTGATCGCGGTCTTTCGGTTCACGAAGTACGACGGAGGCACGGTGGACTCCCCCAGGGGATCAGTTGAGGTGGACGGCGCCTTCCACGCCGTCTCGGACGTGACCGCGACGGTGTGGGTCGAGGGTGCGCTGCGGATCTGGTCGACCACGAGATGGGTCGACGACGCGGGGCGGGAGCGTACGGTTCCCTCGCCCGACGACGGGACGGGGGTCGGTGCGGGCGACGCGTCGGCCCCCGCCTCCGCGGGCATCGCGCTGGAGTCGCGGTCCGGCACGACCGCCGTGGACGTCCCGAGCAGGACGTTCAGCGTCCTCGCTCCCGTGTCCCCCGGGCGCGTCGCCGTCCGCCTCCGCTCCGAAGCGACTCTCGACCCGCGGGAGGTCGTGGGCGGCAAGCCGCTGAGGAACGGCGTGTGGGACGTCATGGCCGTCACCTCGGAGGACGGCGTCGAGACGCGCAGCGGCCTGCGCCACGAGGGAGCAGCCCGGCCGGCTGTCGTCGGCGACCGTCCGATCGTCGCCTACCGCAACCAGGCCGGGGCCTTGAGCCTCGACACGAGCGGGACGCTGCGGACGGTCGTCGAGGACTCCCGGCCGAGACAGGCCGACGTCCACCTCGAGACACGCCCCGATGACGCGGGCCGCAGCCGCGTCACATTCTCCGTCCCACTGGACGGCGTCCACGTGGCTCCGGCCGAGGGGCGCCGACGCCGGCCCACGTCCGGGACGGCCGAGCTCGTGGCGCCCGTCGGGTCGATCGTGCGGCGGACGGCGCTGAAGGTCCGTCGTCGCCTCGGCGCCTCCACGGCACCGGGCCGCTTCAGGCTCGAAACCGAAGGACCGCAGACACACCTCACCGTCACGGCATCGGCCACTCCGGGACTCTGGCAGGTCGTGCTCACCGACGGGGGACGGCGCCGACCGGCACCCTTCATGGTAAGGATCGACCGCGGCGGAGACGCCGAGGTGGAGGTGCTGCCGACCGAGCAGTCCCGGGCGATGTCCGCGCCGGTCGAGCGCCCGGTCGTCTCCGTCGTCGTGCCGGTCTACAATTCCGGCAGCTTCGTCGAGGACGCGATCCGGTCGGTCTTCGCACAAACGCTGCCGGCCGACAGGATCGAGATCGTCGCCGTCGACGACGGATCGACGGATGAGTCGGCCGCGATCCTGCAGGAGCTCTCGCGACACCACCCCCGCATGCGGGTCGTGTCCCGCGAGAACTCCGGCTCCGCAGCAGCTCCGCGGAACGACGGCATCGACCTCTCGACCGGGCGCTATCTCTTCTTCCTCGACGCCGACGACCTCCTCGCGCCGCACGCGCTGGAGACGATGACCGACGTCGCGTCCGCCTCCGGCGCCCAGGTCGTGCTCGGACGGATGCAAGGGTTCGGCAACCGGGTCGGTGTGCCCCGCCGTGCCTTCCGTCGCACGACCCTTGACGCCGACATGGTCGAGCACCACCTCATCACGGCGCTCGGCCCCACCAAGCTGTTCGACGCGGACCACGTCGGACGCCATGGCCTGAGGTTCCCCACAGGTCTGCGCAACGGCGAGGACCAGGCATTCGTCGCCGAGGCCGAGCTCACCGCGGATCGGATCGCCGTGCTCGCCGACTCCGACTACTACCTCGTGCGTGGTCATGACGATGACGTCGCGGAGCACCAGTCACGGACGTCGGAGACGATCGACGACAAGCTCATGAAGGCACGGCTCCTCTCCGCCGTCATCGTGCGTCATACGGAGCCGGGTCCCTCCCGGGAGGCACTGCTCGTCAGGCCGTTCGGCGGTGCGGCTCTGGAGGGGGTGTTCCGCAAGGGCTACCTCAAGCTCGATCCGCAGGAACGCGCCGGCCTGGTGGCCCAGGTGGTCGACGAGTTCGGGCACCTGTGGACACCGGACCTGCGCCGACGACTCGCCGCGCCGGCCCGCCCCCTGCTCGAGCTCGTGTTCCGTGGCGATCCCGAACCTCTCACGGAGCTCGTCGAGTTCGCCGGCGGCAACGTCCGGCACCTCGCGGTCGAGGCCCGCGACGAGGGGCTCGTCCTCGACGTCCCAAGGTCCATCGGGGCGATCGTCGGCCCGGAGGTCTTGCACGTCGAGGCGCCCCCGATCGAGCACCTGCTCACCGGCCTCAACGTCGACCGTGCGGGAGACATCACGCTGCGGGGCCAGGTCGAGGGCCCCGACGACCGCCCCGCGCCGACGACGGTCCACGCGTCGTGGCGCCGACGCGGCACGGACGACGCGGTTCCCGCCGAGGTCGGCGACCTGGGCACCCGTCGGGGGGCCGATGGGCACGATGCCCTGACCTTCGGCCTCAGGACACGTCCCGAGTCCCTGCCGCCGCACGGGGTCTGGGACCTGTACCTGACTCCTCTCTGGGGAACGCAGGCCGGTGCTGCGGTGCGGTTCGGCAGCGCACGGACGCGGTCGGTCGACACCGACGCCGTCGTGCTGATCTCCGTCGGTGCCGTCCTGTACGGGACGGCGAGCCACGGCAACCTCTCGCTCGACCGGGACGGGTCCGTCCATCCCGTCGAGGCGGCGACCCTCGAGGAACTCCGGCTCGACGAGGACGGGCGCCCGGAGGCCGTCATCGCGCTGCCGCGTCCGGGCGCGGACGTCCGGGCCTACGCGACCGTCGACCCCGCGGGGGGGCGTGATGCCCGGTACCGCCTGCCCTGGCGGGAGGTGGCGCAAGGGCTTCTCGCCGCCCGTCTCCCCGTGCCCTTCGACGCCATTGACACCGAGATCGTGCTGAACGTTTCGCTCGACGGCACGCTGCTGCCCGTCGTGGTCGCGCAGAACCTGTCGGTCGAGTCGCCCGAGATCCTGACCACCGCGACGCCGGCCGACGCCGCCCATGGCGCCGTCGCGCACGTCGCGCGCCGTCGTCCGGTGCCGGACGCCCACGCAACCGCGGCCAGTCCGCGCGAAGGGAGCAACTGGTGAGCCCGCTCCGACTGTGGTGGTGGCGTTGGCGCTATCCGACAGAGCTCAACTTCGGTGACGAACTGACCACTCCGCTCCTGGAGCGCCTGACGGGCAGGCCGGTCGAGTGGTCGCCGCTGGAGCAGGCGGACGTCGTCGGCGCCGGGTCGGTGCTGCAGACGGTCCTGCGGAGCCGTCCGGACCGCATGCCCAAGATCTGGGGAACGGGCATGATCGCGCCCCTCCAGGACGCGGCACCGCCGTCCTTCCGCCCGCTCGCCGTGCGTGGCCGGCTGTCGTTGGAGCAGCTGTCCCCGGAGTCCCGAGCCGCGACGGCGCTCGGAGACCCTGGCATCCTCGCCGATCGGCTCGTCGACGGTCCCGTGCGAAAGCGGTACGCGCTGGGAGTCGTCCCGCACTACAAGGACGCAGGCGACAGCACGATGCGCGCGCTGACGGACCTGGGCCCGTCGGTCCGCCGCATCGACGTCGCGTGGTCCCCCGAGGAGGTGGCCCGCGAGATCGCCTCGTGCGAGGTCATCGTGTCGTCGTCGATGCACGGGCTGATCTTCGCCGACTCGCTCGGGGTCCCGAACGTCCGCCTCAAGGTCAGCAACAAGCTGGTGGGCGGGGACTTCAAGTTCCGCGACTACTGCTCGGCGTTCGGTCCGGACCGCTACCAGGACCCGGTCCGGCCGGACGACGTGCGCGACCGCTCCCTCGCGCAGGTCGTCGACCTGGTCCGGGACCGCTTTCGCCCGCCCTCGGGTATCGACCGGCTCAAGGAGGGCCTGGTCGCGGCCCTTCCTGTCTAGGGCCACGTCGGGCGGGACGGTCCGTCCCGCCC